>CALRRQ020000005.1:0-151933 GCA_943370615.1 Rhizobium sp. Q54 | reverse complement strand
CGACGTGTTCAACGGCGGTGCCGGTTTCGACCAGCTGAGCTTTGCGAAGGCCTACCAGGACCCCAATGCCTTTCGCGGCATCGTGCTGAACGCCGCGGCCGGCACGGTGACCGACGCCTATGGCAATGCCGAGACTTTCACCAGCTTCGAGTCGTTCCGCGGCACCCAGTTTGCCGACGTGATGACCGGCTCGTCGATCGATGAACAGTTCATGGGGCTCGGCGGCCGCGACCGGATCGACGGCGGCGGCGGATTCGACGAGGTTCGCTTCCATCGCGACGCCGGCCAGGGCGGACTCGCCGGCGTCACCGTCGACCTGACGGCCGGCACGGCGGTCGACGGTTTTGGCCGGACCGACACCCTGATCAATATCGAAGCGGTACGCGGCACGGAGAATGTCGACCGCCTGACGGGCAGTGCCGTTGCGAACCGCCTTCGCGGCGACGGCGGCAATGACATTCTCGACGGTCGGGCCGGGAATGACCAACTGGACGGCGGTGCGGGCAATGACCGGCTCGTCGGCGGGGTCGGCAACGACACGCTGATCGGCGGCGCCGGCCGCGACATCTTCGTCTTCAACACGGCCCTCAACGCCACCACGAATGTCGATGTCATCGACGATTTTTCCGTGGCCGACGACACGATCTGGCTGGAGAACGCGATTTTCACCGCGCTGACGACGACCGGCGCGCTCGCCTCCACGGCCTTCGTCGCCAATACGAGCGGGCTCGCGGCCGATGCCAGCGACCGCGTGATCTACGAGACCGATACCGGCATGCTGTATTATGACAGCAATGGCAGCGCCGCCGGGGGCCGCGTGCTGATCGCCGATCTCGATCCGGGCCTCGGGCTCACCGCGCTCGACTTCTCGGTGATCTGAGCGGAAAGCGAGCGGTCCGCGAGACTGTCGACATCGTCCCGCCGGCGCGATCCGGCCCTTCGGCCAAGCCACGAAAGGATCCGCCGGCGGATACCGGCGGGCTCCCTCTCGGCGCCCCCCGCGGGGGCGATCTCTCGAATCCGCTTGCTACTCGCTGGCGACCGGCTTTCTTCTGCAGATCCGGACGGCCAGACCGAAGCCGAGCCTGCTGACAAACAGGGTCAGGACGAAGGCGATCGGCCAGGCCATGACGAACTGTCCGGGCCAGGCGTGCAGCCACTGTGAAGTGGGGCCGAGGACCAGCAAGGACATGATGCCGGACATCGAGGCGGCCATCATGAAGGTGATGAAGACCTGGGCAAGCAGAAGTGTTTTCTTGTCGTACATAGGAAGCTCACTGTCTGAGGGTCGTGCGTGACAGGAGCCAAAAACTGTCACGGCACCACCCTGGATTGGGGTTGGTGCCGTGGGTTCGCGAAGCGCGACCATATCCCGCAAGGCGGGGACCGGAATAACCACACCGGTCTCGAATTTTTTCGGCAGACGCCTGATTAAACCACGCGGATTCAAAGTCAAGTCCGGCACCCGTAGGGGCCCGCTGCGTCTTGCGAAATCGACCGACCCGTGGGAGGCTTGGGCACTCTCAAGGAAAGAACGCATGAAGCACCTCGTCGCCGCCATACTCGCCTGCACCGCTCTTGCCACGCCGGCCACTGCTGCCCTTTCGGGCTATTACGACAGCGTGGAGAAGATCTCCACGATCCTTGCCAGCGGCGCTGTCGCGGATGCCGTGCGCCAAGCGCCGGTCGGCTCGGTCTCCAACACCGGCACCCGCAAGGACGGCGCCAGTGAATGGCAGGTCCGCACCCAGGAATGCGACCTCCTGGTCTACCTGATCCCCGTCCTGCCGGACGGCCCCGGCAAGACCACCTACAAGCTCGATATTCCCGGCAAGTGTGAGTAAGGACGCGCCGGGGCGAGACGACGGGATGCGCCTCGCCCGGGGATGATGTCCGCCTGCCACCGCCGGGGTCGTACCAGAGCGCGCGACGACCGGCTCGGCCTCAGCGGAGCGTCCAGGTGAAGCCCGCCCATAGCACACTCAGATGCCGAACATGCCCGAGGGGCTGGACGCCGGCACTTCCGGGCCGGGATCCCTGGTGCTGTGGCTGCTGGAGCAGCGCATCCGGCCGCTCAGATCGTCGCGCAGGCAGATCTCGTAGCCGTTTTCCTCAAGGAAGAAGGCCGCGCAGGTATTGCCTTCCATGCCGTCCGGCAGGAGGCAGATCTCGGCCATCGGGTAGTCGTCGCTATCGTCGGGGTCCGGGGCCGTCGGCATCTGCGCCTGCGCGGACAGGGGCAGGATGAGGGCGGCACAAAACGCCATCGAGGTGGTGCGTGTGGTCGACCGCATGGTTTTCGCCTCGATCCATCAGGGCCGGAAGACGCGGGTGCCGGTCCCGGTGCCGCCGCGCGGTCCGGTCCTCGTCACCGTGCAGCTGCGGTCGTTTGCGCTGCAATGGCGCACCCGCGACGCGCTGTTGCCGGACGGACCGACCACGTTGCGGGTCGCCGTGCACTCGCCGCCGGAGCAGGTGCGGGTGTGGTTGGCCGTACCGCCATAGACGCCGGTGGTCGAGCGCTTTGCCGTGCAGCTCCCGTCGGCGCAATCGACCGAGCGGTCGTAGCTGGTCACCCGGCCGGCCGGATAGCGGGCATAGACGCCCCAGTTCCGGTACCACGGATAGGCGGCATAATAGGTGTCCCAGTAGACCCGGTTATAGGTGACGACGGTGACGCCGACGACCGGGGCGACCGCGGGCGTCAGCACCACGGGTGCACCCTGATAGACGACCTGGACATAGCTGGCGGCCACCCAGCCGCGATAGGATCCATAGGCGATGTCGCACCAGCTATAGCCGGCGACACAGCCGTGCGTGACGATACGGGCGCCGACCGGCACCACGGTGACGACGGGATAGGCCGTGGAGGGACCGGCCCGCAGATTGACGTTTCCGGTCGCCACGGCGACGGTTGCCGCGGCTGCAACCGTCGAGGCGCCGGCCAGGATGGCAAGCGCCAACAGCAGTTTCTTCAGCATGTTTCTCTCCTCTTCTCCAATCCCGCCGGAGCAGCGGGAATGGCTGGAGAGTGCATGCCGGACTTGGCTGGCGTCTTTCCCGCGCGTTGCGATTTGTAGAGTTTTGTATCAGCCGGCGGGCGGGCGGCGGATAACGCGGATGCGGATGCGGCGGTGGGCAGGCTTAGACGAAAGAGAAAAATGGCTGGGGCGCCAGGATTCGAACCTGGGAATGCCGGTACCAAAAACCGGTGCCTTACCGCTTGGCGACGCCCCAACAGAGCGGCGGCGAAGATGCCGCTCGCGGATGGCCGCCTGATTAGCAAAGGCCGGCCCGAGCGGCAATGACCTAATGACGGATTTTTTCCGGCCGGCCAGGCCGGGCGCATCACGCCATCAATCGCGCGATCGAGGAACAGAAGGAGCGCGGCCCGCCATTCTTTTCCCCGGAAGCAGGGCTTGCGGGGAACGATCGCGGTTTTCGCGGGTTTTATGTTGCATCCACCCCAAGCGAAACCAAGCACAGACAAGGAGATCTCCATGCCCTCCATCAATTCGGCACGTATCCTCATCCTCGCCACCGACGGCTATGAGCGCTCGGAACTCAGGTTTCCGCTCGACAAGCTGAAGGCTCATGGCGCCAGGGTCGAGATCGCTTCGCTCGAGAAGGCACCGATCAAGAGCTGGGATGAAAAGAACTGGGGCGACACGGTCGACGTCGATCTCGTCGTCGCCGACGTCTCGGTCGAGGATTATGACGCACTGGTCATCCCCGGCGGCCAGATCAATCCCGACATCCTGCGCGCCGATTCAGGCGCCGTCGACCTGGTGAAGCGCTTCGTCCAGTCCGGCAAGCCGGTCGCCGCAATCTGCCACGGCCCGTGGCTGCTGGTCGAAGCCGGCGCGCTCAAGGGTCGCAAGGCGACGTCCTATGCCTCGATCAAGACCGACCTGATGAATGCCGGCGCCGCATGGCGCGACGAGGCGGTGGTGACCGATCAGGGCATCGTCACTTCGCGTAGCCCGAACGACCTCGACGCCTTCGTCAAGAAGATCGTCGAGGAGGTCGAGGAAGGCCGCCACGAGCGCCGCGCGGCGTAATCGAGCTTGGACATTGTCCCCGGCCCCTCACACGGGCCGGGGTTTTTCTTTGGCCTCGGCGGTGCGGACGGGGCGTCTCTCGGCTGGGAGCACGCAGCGCCGGTCAATCGTCGGACTCCGAGGCTTGGACGTGGATCCTCGGGTCAGGCCCAAGGATCCGTACCCGCGCCCCCGCCCGCAGCCCACCTCCACAATGCGCGATCACGGAAGGCGCACATCGTCTTCGCCCTTTACGCCGACCCTTTTGCGGTGCGATACCTCTGGCCAAGTGTCGCATTGCCAACAGGAGCCACCATGCCCGGATATTCCGCCCGCCCGCCCGCCATTCCCACGATCCTGGTCGACGACCAGGTGGTGCGCATCACGCGCTGGGATTTCGAGCCGGGGGCGGCGACCGGGCATCACGTGCACGGGATGGGTTATGTCGTCGTCACCATGACGGAATGCGATTTCCTGATCGAGGATGCGACCGGCGAACATCGGCTGACGCGACCGATGGGCGAGGCCTATCGCCGCGACGCGGGTGTCGAGCACAATGTCGTCAACGGCGGCAAGAAGCCGATGTCCTTCATCGAGATCGAGTATAAATGAGCGAACGCAGCGATACGCCGGAGACCCCGGACTTCGACCTGGCCTTCCAGCCCGCCCACGGCGAGGCCGTGCCGGTGGCCGAGCATGTCCAGCGCATCACGGTCAATAATCCCGGTCCCTTCACCTTCCACGGCACCAACAGCTACATCGTCGGCAGTGCCTCCGTCTGCGTCATCGATCCGGGCCCCGAAGACGAGTCGCATTTCTCCGCGCTGATGAAAGCGCTTGCAGGCCGCGAGGTGACACACATCGCCGTCAGCCACACTCACAAGGACCACTCGCCGCTGGCCCGCCGGCTGAAGGCGGAAACGGGTGCCTTGATCGTCGCGGAAGGTCCCTATCGCCCGGCCCGACCGCTGCACGAGGGCGAGGCCAATCCCTTTGCCGAAAGCTCGGATCTCGACTTCGTGCCCGACATCGCGCTTGCCGACGGCGACCTGGTGGAAGGCGACGGCTGGCGGCTGACCACCATCCTCACCCCCGGACACACGGCCAACCACGCCGCCTTCGCGCTCGACGAGGACGGCATCGTCTTTTCCGCCGACCATGTCATGGCCTGGGCGACCTCGATCGTCGCGCCACCGGACGGCGCCATGGGCGACTATATGGCCTCCCTGGAGCGGCTACTGGCCCGCGACGACCGGATCTATCTTCCCGGCCACGGCGGGCCGGTGAAGGAGCCGGCGGCCTTCCTGCGCGGGCTTCGCACCCACCGGCGCATGCGCGAGCGGGCCGTGCTGGAGCGCATCCGCGCCGGCGACCGGCTAATCCCCGACATGGTCAAGGTCATCTATGCCAGCACTGATCCCCGCCTGCATGGCGCAGCCGCGCTGTCCGTGCTCGCGCATCTGGAAGACCTTGTCGAGAAGGGCCAGGTGACGACCGACGGCCCGGCCCGGCTGTCCGGCGTCTACCGGCCCGCCTGAACGATCAGTCCCCGGCAATCCCCAGCAGTTCGGCGTCGAGCGCGTGCATGTAATGCTCGGCGATCTCCGCGCCGATGCCGAGGTCGTGCGGGCCGTAGCGGCTGGCGACGCGCAGGTCGACCAGCGTCGTCTCGGCCTCCTCGCGCAGGCGGATGACGACGTCGAAGGGCAGGCCGAGCGCGAAGGTGCGGGTGGTCGCCTGGAGGCGTACGGTGCCCACCGGTTCGGGTGGCAGCGACGGTGCCGCAAGCTCAGGCTCGGGGCGCGGCGACGGCACGGGCACGCTGAGCGGTTCCGCATTGGGGTCGGCGGTACCGGCCGGCGCGGCAGGCGCCAGCGGCTGGAACTCCGGCACGGCAAATTCCTGGCCGCGTTCGGCGATGATGGTAAGCCCGTTGGCGCCAGCGACCTTGCGAACCGCCTCGTAGACGCGGTCGAGCGCGCCTTCGTAGCGCCGCCCGGTCAGCCCGGGATAGGCGCCGTACTGCGCCTCGCGGGTCGCCTGCGTGACGGGCGGGCGCTCCATCCATTGCTGTTTGGCGGCCGGTGCCCGCAGCCATTGCGGCGGATCGACGAGATCGCTGGAGACGTCGTAGATCGGCGGGCGGTCGAGATATCGCATGGCGGCCCAGCCGGTCAGCCCGAGCGGCAGCGTGGCATAGAACAGCGCCCAGGCCGCGGCCACGCCTCCGAGCGCGCCGACCTGCCAGAGACGGGCAAGGCCGATCAGGGCGAGCGGCACGGCGAGCACCGCCGGCACGGTGGAAATCGCCACCAGCGCGACGAAGTCGGGCGTGGTCAGCGGACCGAAGCGGTGGGCGAGAATGACGATCGCCAGCATGCCGGCGGCGAAGAACCCCAGCCGCCGGGCGAGGAAGGCCGAGCGCGAAACGGGTCTGTCGTAGCGGATGGTCATCGGGGGCGGCACCGGGTCAGGCGGGAGGACAAGCGAAGCAGTCCCTTCCTGTTTATCGTCTGGCCGCAGGGGCGACAAGCGGGCGGGGAGATTGTCGCGGACATGCCCGCGAGAGCGTCTGCGGTGTACACCCCTGCCCTGCCCGAGTTCACCGAAGGGTGGCCCTCGCTCCCGCCGGGAGAGGATCGGTCCGAGGCCGTGCCTCCTCGTTGGCTGCGGTGCGCTCAGGGCTTGGGCGGCGTGGCCGTGTCCGGAGCCGGTTCCGTTGCCGCCGGCGTTTCGGGGGAAGCCGGATCGATCGCGGGTTCTTCCGGCTCGCCGGTGCCGTCCAGATCCAGCACCTCGCCGTTCAGCGTCGGGGCCGAGCCGTCCTCGGGGATCTGCAGCTCGATCGCGCCGCCGTCCGGCTGCGACGGATCGGGCAGCGCCGGCGTCTTCAACGGCAAGGGCACGTAGAGCGACACCAGCACGATGATGCCGATCACCACCAGCCAGCTGCCGACGATGCGCGACGGGATCTTCAGCCAGGGACCGCGGAAATGGCGCAGCATGAACGCCGGCGCCAGCACCAGCCAGAGCGCGCTCAGAACTGTGCCGAAGGCGAAATCGACGAGGCCGACCCCGATGTCGTCGAGGCCGACGAACAGCGAGAAGGAAAAGGCGACGACGCCCGCGGCGAGCATGACGGCCCATTGCCGGTAGCGGCCCGTCAGCCAGAGCGAGGCGCCGGTCAGCATGACGGCCGTCGGTGCGATCAGGTAGAGCACCTCGCCCAGCGGCGAAGACAGGATGAGGCTGAAGATCGGATCGAAGAAGGTCAGCATGACCACCAGCACGCCGAGGAAGATGGCGATCACGGTGGCGAAGTCGCGGCGGGTCTCGACCATGGCGGCGCCGAGGGCCAGGCCCAGCATGGCCAGAGCCAGATCATAGACCGACAGCGTGAACAGGGCACCGAGTTCGAGGAAGCCGTAGTCGTGTGGAATGCCCTGCGACAGAAGGAGGCCGATCACGCCGGCATTGAGCAGCCAGAGCGAGCGACGAAACGACGGATTGGCGAAGATCGCGGCAAAGTCCGGCCGGTTGCCGGCGGGAACCGCGCTTGCGGCCGACGCGGCGGACTGGGCGGAGGCCGTGGCCGCACCGGCCGCTGACTTTCCACCGGCGCTGGCTGTGGCCCTGGTCTTGCCCCTGGCTTCGGCCTGTCCCTTCGATGCGGGCGCGGCCGCCTCCGGACGGGGACGCTGGCCATTCGCCGTGCTGCCGTCGGCCCTTACCCTTGCCTTCGGACGGGATCTCTGGCTCTGGCGGCGCTTGCTCATCGGTCGTCCGGTCTTTCTGCTGTCTCGTTGAAAGGCTTAGCTCCGCCTATTCCACAAACGGCTTGCTTTGTCATCCGCCGTGACGAGAATCCCCCCTTAGGCAAACAGATACGGGAATGGCGGCATGATGCGGATTTTGATGCTGAACGCCGTCACGCGGCGGGAGCGCAAGGACGCCACGAGCTTCGTCTTCGACACCGTCAACGGCCTCGGCGGCTGGATCGACGACGTGCAGATGTATTCCAACCTGATGAACACCATCCGCCTGACGCTCGCCGCCGGCGCCTACCCTGCCCTGGTCGCCGCGCTGCGCGAGGGCGGCATTGCGGTCGATGAGCCCGGGACGGACCCCGCCGGCACCGACCCCGCGGCCGAGCGCATGGCGACGCTGCAGATCAGCTTCATCCACGACGAGCCGGACATGAAGCGCGAGGTGCCGGCCGTGCCCGGTTAGGGATGGGCGGATCGCCTCAGGGATCGACCTTCGCGGCACTGCCGATCGCCGCTTGCGCCGCCGACAGCCTTGCGATCGGCACGCGGAAGGGCGAGCAGGAGACGTAGTCGAGGCCGGCGCTCTCGCAGAAATGGATCGAGGCCGGGTCGCCGCCATGTTCGCCGCAGATGCCGAGCTTCATGTCGGGCCGGGTCTTGCGCCCACGCTCGGCGGCAATGCGGATCAGCTCGCCCACGCCGTCGAAATCGAGCGAGATGAAGGGATCGTGCTCGATGATGCCCTTGCGCTGGTATGTCGGGATGAAGGCGGAGGCATCGTCGCGCGAGATGCCGAAGGTGGTCTGCGTCAGGTCGTTGGTGCCGAAGGAGAAGAATTCGGCGGCCTCGGCGATGACATGGGCGCGCAGTGCCGCACGCGGCAGCTCGATCATCGTGCCGACGAGGTAGGAAATATCCAGCCCCGCCTCGGTCATGACGTCCTTCGCCACCTGGTCGATCAGCGCCTTGACGTAGTCGAGCTCGGCTTTCAGGCCGACCAGCGGCACCATGATTTCCGGCACGACGGCAGCGCCCGTCTCGCGGGCGGCGGCGACGGCAGCCTCGAAGATGGCGCGGGCCTGCATCTCAGCGATCTCGGGATAGGAGATGGCGAGACGGCAGCCGCGATGGCCGAGCATGGGGTTGAACTCGTGCAGTGCATCGACCCGCTGGCTGAGCAGCTGGGCGTCCATGCCCATCGCCGCCGCGACCTCGGCGATCTCCTCTTCCGTCTTCGGCAGGAATTCGTGCAGCGGCGGATCGAGCAGGCGGATGGTTACCGGCAGGCCGTGCATGATGGAGAAGAGTTCGGTGAAGTCGGAGCGCTGCATCGGCAGCAGCTTGCCGAGGGCTGCGCGGCGGCCGGTCTCGTCCTCGGCGAGGATCATCTCGCGCATCACCTGGATGCGCTCGCCCTCGAAGAACATGTGCTCGGTGCGGCAAAGGCCGATGCCTTCGGCGCCGAAGGAGCGCGCGGCCCGCGCATCGACGGGGGTGTCGGCATTGGTGCGCACCGTCATGCGGCGCGCCTTGTCGGCCCATTCCATCAGCTGGGCGAAATCGCCGGAAAGCTCGGGCTGGAGCATGGGCACCTCGCCCTTCAGCACCTGTCCGGTCGAGCCGTCGATGGTGATGACGTCGCCCTTCTTCAGCGTGACGCCCGTGCCGATCAGCAGTTCGCTCCTGAGATCGACGCGCATGGTGCCGGCGCCGGAAACGCAGGGAATGCCCATGCCGCGCGCGACGACGGCGGCGTGGCTGGTCATGCCGCCGCGGGTGGTCAGGATGCCCTGGGCCGCGTGCATGCCGTGAATGTCTTCTGGGCTGGTTTCGACGCGGACCAGGATGACCTTGCGGCCCTCTTCCTCCGCCATGACAGCCTCTTCGGCGGTGAAGACGATGGCGCCGGTGGCCGCGCCCGGCGATGCCGGCAGGCCGGAGCCGATCACATGGCGCTGGACCTTGGGATCGATCGTCGGGTGCAGCAGCTGGTCGAGCGAAGACGGCTCGATGCGCAGAACGGCCTCTTCCTCGGTGATCAGGCCTTCGGCGACCATGTCGACGGCGATCTTCATCGCCGCCTTGGTGGTGCGCTTGCCGGAGCGGGCCTGTAGCATCCACAGCTTGCCGCGCTCGATGGTGAATTCGAGGTCCTGCATGTCGCGGTAATGCGCTTCCAGCCGATCGCAGATGCGGCCGAATTCGGCGAAGGCCTCGGGCATGACCTTTTCCAGCGACGGCTTGTCGGATCCGCTCTCGATGCGGGCCGCCTCGGTGATCGACTGCGGCGTGCGGATGCCGGCAACCACGTCCTCGCCCTGCGCATTGACCAGGAACTCGCCGTAGAGCGATTTTTCGCCGGTCGAGGGATTGCGGGTGAAGGCGACGCCGGTCGCCGACGACGAGCCGAGATTGCCGAAGACCATGGCCTGGACCGTGACCGCCGTACCCCATTCGGCGGGAATGGCGTGCAGCATGCGGTAGGTGACGGCGCGCGGGTTCATCCAGCTGGCAAAGACCGCGCCGATCGCGCCCCAGAGCTGGACATGCGGGTCCTGCGGGAAGGGTTCGCCGAGCGACTCCTCGATCACCTCCTTGTAGAGGCCGGTGACATGCTGCCACTCGACGGCCGAGAGATCGGTGTCGAGCTCATGGCCGAAGCGTGCCTTCTCGTCTTCGAGGATTTCCTCGAAGACTTCATGGTCGATGCCCATGACGACGTCGCCATACATCTGGATGAAGCGGCGGTAGCTGTCCCAGGCGAAGCGCGCATCGCCGGCATTATGGCCGAGCGCTTCGACCGTGCGGTCGTTCAGACCGAGATTGAGGACGGTGTCCATCATGCCCGGCATGGAGGTGCGGGCGCCGGAGCGGACGGACAGAAGGAGCGGCAGAGAGGTATCGCCGAAGCCGCGGCCGGTGGCGGCCTCCATGCCCTTGATGCCCGCCAGCACCTGTTCCTTCAGCTCGTCGGGAAGGCTTCTCGCATTCTCGTAGTAGAAGGAGCAGGCGTCGGTGACGATGGTGAGGCCGGGAGGAACGGGCAGGCCGAGACTGGCCATCTCGGCCAGATTGGCGCCCTTGCCACCCAGATGGTTGCGATCGGCAGCACTACCCTCGGCCGCTCCGTTGCCGAAGGTGTAAACCCATTTCCTCATGCCTCATCTCCACCCGAACAGGCTTTTCTCGACGGTTTACAGCATATGTGACGGAATGAAAACGCCGGGCGCACATGATTATGTTGCATTGCATCATAATTGCGGCAGAGAGTTAATGCGAAGAGCCTTGGGCGCCGGCTCATTGCGCGGCCAGCACTGCAAGCTCCTCCGGCGACGGTTCTCCAAGCACGACCGTGCCGAGCTTGAGGTCGGCGATCCGCATCATCACCCGCTTGCCGTCTTCGGAAAAGAGCAGACGGATCGCGCTTTCGGCACAGTTGCCCGGCTGGCAGGCGGCAAAGAGCTGCATCGCCCTGCCCCCGACCTCGACGCGGCTGGATGCCAGCGCCACATACCGGTCGCGGCTCACCATGTTGCGCACCCAGGCCGGCAGGCCGGGCTTGCCGCGGATCAGGTCGACCAGCGCGTTGCGATGCGGTTCGGAGGTGGCAACCACGGCGGGCAGGAAATTGCCGGACAGGGACGGGTCGGCGGGCGCCGCAACCGAAGAACCGGCGAAGCCCAGGCTCAAGCCCAACAGCAGAGCCGAAACGGCCGTTCCGCGTACTCTTCCTCCCATGGATCTCCATCCTCCCACGCCCGAATCGCAGGTCACGGCGCGCCCGCATCCTTCCGCGAAGCGCGGCCGATGGGAAGGCCAGAGTTGGAGACCGGCGCACGCGCGCCAATAGGGGCAGTCCGGACCGCGCCGGAGCGCGGCCCTGTTCAGAGGATGGAGCTATCGACGATCACCATGGGACGGCTGAGCGAGCAGCGCTCGACGCGGGCGTCGACACGGTAGATGTCGCGCAGCATGTCGCGGGTGATGACCTCTTCCGAGGGGCCGCTGGCGACCAGCCTGCCCTCGGCGATCACCAGCGTGCGCTCGCAGTAGCGCAGGGCGTGGTTCAAATCATGCAGCGCGATCACCACCGCCATGCCGGTGCGCCTGGCCAGCCCCGACATATAGGTCAGCACCTCGATCTGGCGGTAGAGGTCGAGCGCCGAGGTCGGCTCGTCCATCAGCAGGATTTCCGGCTTGCGGATCAGCGCCTGGGCGATGGCCACCAGCTGGCGCTGTCCGCCGGAGAGTTCGCCGAGATGGCGGAAGGCCCAGGGGGTGATCTTCAGCGAGGCGAGCACCCGGTCGATATCGGCCAGTTCATGGTCCTCGACCTGCCAGCCGGAGCCCTGCTTGGCCGCCATCAGCACGGATTCGTAGACCGAGAGCACGGCATTGCAGGCGGTGTCCTGCGGCATGTAGGAAATGCCGGCATCGCCCTTCTGCCCGTCCACTACGACGACGGTGCCCGCGCCCTTGGCGAGCCCGGCGATGCGCTTCAGAAAGCTGGACTTGCCGGCCGCGTTCGGGCCGATGACCGCGGTCAGCCCGCCCGGGGATGGGATTTCGGCGCTGATGCCGGAGACGATCTCGGTGCGTCCGTAGCGGACGGAGAGATCCTGCATTGCCAGGCCTACCATGCGCGCCTCCGCTGGGTGAAAATGAGGACGAAGAAGAAGGGCACGCCGACCAGCGCGGTGATCACCCCGATCGGCAGGATGGCGCCCGGGATGATCGACTTGCTGACCACCGACGTCGCCGATAGCAGCAGCGCGCCGCAGACGACCGAGGCCGGCAGGAAGAAGCGCTGATCCTCGCCGACCAGCATGCGGGCGATATGCGGGCCAACCAGACCGACGAAGCCGATGGTGCCGACGAAGGAGACCGGAATGGCGGCCAGCAGCGCGACCACCATCAGCGTGGTCAGGCGCAGCCTTTTGACGTTGACACCGAGGCTTGCGGCTTTCTCGTCGCCCATCCGGAGCGCGGTCAGCTGCCAGGCATTGCGGGCAAAGAGCGGGATTGCGATGACGAGCATGGCGCCGGTGACCGCGACCTTGACCCAGGTCGCCTTGGTCAGGCTGCCCATGGTCCAGAAGACGACGGCGGCGAGCGCCTGTTCGGAGGCGAGATATTCGAGCAGCGACAGGGCGGCGTTGAAGGTGAAGACCAGGGCGATGCCGAGCAGCACGATGGTCTCCACGGTCACGCCGCGCAGCGTCGAGGCGAAGTGGATGAAGAGGGCTGCGAGCATGGCCATGATGAAGGCATTGATCGGCACCATCAGGTGGACGGCGATCGGCACGAGCGAGACGCCGGCGACGAGGCCGAGGGCGGCGCCGAAGCTTGCGGCGGCCGAAATGCCGAGCGTGAACGGGCTCGCCAGCGGATTGGCGAGGATGGTCTGCATCTGCGCGCCGGCAAGCGACAGCGAAGCACCGACGGTGACCGCCATCAGCGCGATCGGCATGCGGATGTCCCAGATCACCACCTGCCGCTGGACGTCGACGCTGTCCTTGGAAAACAGCGTCTTCAGCACTTCGGCGATGGTGTAGTTGGCCGGCCCGACCGCCATGTCAGCGGCGACCGACAGGAACAGCAGACAGCACAGGACAGCGATCAGCAGGATGCGCCGGAAGGACAGGGCGCGGTAAAGACCGCGCCCTTCCTTGGTCGTGACGGTTTCGACAGCCGCGGCCATATCAGTTTCCGGCGTTCAGCGAGACCCAGTAACCGGGCCGGTAATCGACGGGCAGGAAGCGTTCGTGCAGGGTGCGGAAGGTCTGGTCCGGATCGAGATCCTTGAACAGGTCCGGATGCAGCCACTTGGCGATCTGCTGCACGGCGACGAACTGGTAGGGGTTGTTGTAGAACTGGTGCCAGATCGCGTGGACATTGCCGTCCTTGACCGCCTTGATGCCCGTAAAGGCCGGACGCTCCATCAGCTTGGCGAGCTTTTCGGCGCTCCTGGCCTTGTCGGCACCCGGGCCGACGCCGACCCATGCGCCGCCGGGGACATAAAGCTCCCAGTTGGCGCCGGTGATGATGACCTGGTCGGGATTGGAGGCGATGATCTGCTCGGGATTGACCGTGCCGAAGGTACCGGGGATGAAGTCCGAGGCCATGTTGGTGCCGCCGGCGAGCGCGACCATCTGGCCGAAATTCTCATTGCCGAAGGACATGCAGCAATCGTCGGAATAGCCGCCGGCACGTTCCATGAAGACGTTCGGGCGCTTGAGATCGGCGACCTTGGCGAGCACGTCGGTGACCCTGGCGATCTCCGCGGCGCGGAAGGCGATGAAGTCCTCGGCGCGATCCTGCTTGCCGAACAGTTCGCCCATCAGGCGCATCGACGGTTCGGTGTGGAGCATCGGCTTTTCGCGGAAGTCGACGTAGACGAGCGGAATGCCGACCTTGCCGAGCTTTTCGATATAGCCGGCCTCTTCGGTCGCGGTCTTGGCGTCGATGTTCATGATGATGACGTCAGGCTTCAGTGCGACCGCCTGCTCGATGTCGAAGGTGCCGTCCTTCATGCCGCCGAAGGTCGGCAGCTTTTCCATTTCCGGGAATTCTTCCAGATAGGCATTGTAGCCGTCGAGGTCGGCCTTCTTGAAGTCGTCGCGCCAGCCCACCACGCGCTTGAAGGGCTCTTCCGTATCGAGGGCGGCGACGAAATACATCTGCCGGCCCTCGCCGAGGATGACGTGCTCGACAGGTACGGCTACCTCGACCTCACGGCCGGTGATATCTGTGAGCTTGACCTTGTCCTTTGCCGAGGCCGCTCCGGAAAAAAGCACAGCAAGGCCCAAGGCGGCGGATGCCACCTTATTGAAGATATTCATTTTTCTCTCCAGCACTAATTTATCGTTGGAATAGTTTTCATGATCTTTACAGTCAAGATTTATCTTTTATAACGCTTCCAAACTCGAGACGTGTCGGAGCTGAGAGCATGAACCTGGCGAGCAATTACAGCCTGAAAGACGAGATCAAGGCCTATTGGTCGGAGCGCGCGGCGACCTTCGACGAGCAGCCCGGCCACGAGATCTTTTCCGAGGGCGAACGCGCCGCATGGCAGGCGCTGTTTCTCAAGCATCTGGGCCGTGGCGAAGGGCGGCGCGCCGTCGACCTTGCCTGCGGCACGGCGGTCGTCTCCCACCTGCTCGACGATATCGGCTTCCGGGTCACCGGCATCGACTGGGCCGAACCCATGCTGGAGCGGGCAAGGCGCAAGGCCGCGGCGCGCAAGCGGCCGATCGAATTCCTGCTTGGCGATGCGGAAGTGACGATGGAGCCGGACAATTCCGCCGACGTGGTGACCAACCGACACCTGGTGTGGACGCTGGTCGACCCGGCGGCGGCCTTTCGCGAATGGCACCGCATCCTGAAGCCCGGCGGCAAGCTTTTGATCATCGACGGCGATTTCGTCAATCCGGGGCCGCTGTCGCGCCTGTTCTCCCGGCTTTCCGGGATTGCCCAGAAACTCGGCCTGATGGCGCCGGACAAGCGGCATGGTCCCGGCGCGCTGGGTGAAACCCACCGCAGCATCCTGTCGCGCGTCTATTTCTCCAACGGCGCGCGCGCCGAGGAGGTCGCGCGCCTGCTGACCGAGGCCGGCTTCACCGACATCCGCGTCGATTTCGACCTGAAGGCCATCCATCGCCAGCAGCGCCGGAACTTCTCGCTGCTCAAGGGTCTGGAGCGGGCAACGCAGCACCGCTACGCCATCTCGGCCGTCAAGAAGGCGTGAAACCCGGAGGTCTCGGCCTCCGCCCTTTTCACCGCAAACGGCGGAATCGAACACGTTTGAATTCCGCTATTTATTCATATTTCACAGTTGCCGCTCATACTGCCCGTCGAACTCGCGTAAACGATGGGAACCGATCGCCCGTGTATGCAGAACAGGTTTCGGAAAAACTGGCCTCACTCCGCGAAGAATCCGCGGCGCTGATTGCCGTCTACGATCCGGAAGACCGGCTGCGTTACGCCAATGCCGCCTTCCGCAAGACCTATTCCGTCGAACCCCACGAAACGCCGCTCTGGCAGGAGCTGATGCGCCGCAACTGGCAGACCGGCTGCGGCGCGATCATCGCCCATCCCGACATCGACGCCTGGCTGGCCTCCGCCATTTCGCGCAGGGGCAAGGTGCCGCGCCGCGCGTTCGAAAGCGATCTCGTCGACGGGCGCTGGCTGTGGATCGTCGAGACGGTGCAGCCGGACGGCTGGATGCTGTTCATTGCCACCGACATCACCGAGCTTCGGCGCGAGGAGCGCGAACTGCGGCAGTTGCGCGACCTCGCCACGCGCGCCTCCGAGACCGACGAGCTCACCGACATCTCCAATCGCCGTCATATGTGGGCGCTGCTGGAGAATGTGCTCAGCGGCACGCATCCGTCCGGCACGCAGCAGGGTTGTCTGTGCCTGTTCGATCTCGACCTCTTCAAGCAGATCAACGACCGCTTCGGCCACCAGGCCGGCGACATGGTGCTCGTCGACTTCGCCCGCACTGTTCAGGGCAATATCCGCCTGCGGGACGGCTTCGGCCGGATCGGCGGCGAGGAATTCATGCTGCTCATGCCCGACACCTCGATCCTCCATGCCAAGAAGATCGTCGACCGGGTGTTCGGCGCCATCCACGAGCGCCGGCCGCTGCCCAACGCTGATGATTTCGCCTATACGTTTTCCGCGGGCCTCGCCGAGATCAGGGCCGGGGACACGGCGCAGGCCGTCTATTCGCGGGCCGACCAGGCGCTCTACCAGGCCAAGCACGAAGGCCGCGACCGCCTGACCCTGGCGGCGTAAAACCGCGTTTCATCTGAAAAGCCGTGGACGTATGGGGGCGATCTAGACCGCGTCGCGCTCGCGCAGCGCTTCCGCCGTTTCCAGATCGACCGACACCAGTTGGGAGACGCCCTGCTCGGCCATGGTGACGCCGAACAGGCGGTTCATGCGGGCCATGGTGATCGGATTGTGGGTGATGATGACGAAGCGCGTCTCGGTCGAGGCGGCCATTTCGTCCATCAGGTTGCAATAGCGCTCGACATTGTGGTCGTCGAGCGGCGCGTCCACTTCGTCCAGCACGCAGATCGGCGCCGGATTTGTGAGGAAGACGGCGAAGATCAGCGCCATGGCCGTCAAGGCCTGCTCGCCGCCCGACAGAAGCGTCATGGTCTGCGGCTTCTTGCCCGGCGGGCGGGCGAGAATTTCCAGGCCGGCTTCGAGCGGGTCGTCGCTCTCGATCAGCTGCAGTTCGGCCGTGCCGCCGTTGAACAGGTGGGTGAAAAGCCTCTGGAACTGGGCGTTGACCACGTCGAAGGCGGCGAGCAGGCGCTCGCGGCCCTCGCGGTTGAGGCTCTGGATCGCGCCGCGCAGCTTCTTGATCGCGTCGATGATGTCGTCGCGCTCCTTGATGAGGGCGGCCAGCCGCTCCGACAGTTCCTTCTGTTCCTCGTCGGCCCGAAGGTTGACCGCGCCGAGACGCTCGCGCTCGATGCGTAGACGGTCGAGATCGCGCTCGACCTCGCGCAGGTCGGGGATTTCCGAGGGATCCTTGAGACCCGTGAGGCGGAAGGCCTCGTGCGGCGGAACGGCCAGCGCCTCGTGGATGCGGGTTTCCGCCTCCTTGCGCCAGTCGCGGGCGGAGACGAGGCGTTCTTCGGCGCGTCCGCGCTTTTCACGGCTTTCGGCCAGTTCGGCGAGCGCTGCGGCGGCCTTCTGGTCGGCGTCGCGCTGGCGCGTCTCGGCCTCGACCAGCCGGTCGGCCGCGGCCCGGCGGGCGGCTTCGGCCTTTTCCAGCTCGTTCATCAGGGCGCGGCGCTTTTCCTCGACCTCGTCGGGCGCCATTTCGAGCCCGATCATCTCGTCCTCGGCCTCGGCGACACGGTCGCGCAACGTGGCGATATGCTCCTCGGCGTTTCTTGCCCGTGCCTGCCAGGTCGAGCGCTCCTGGCGGATGGCGAGGATGCGCCGGCGGCGGTTTTCATCCTCGCGCGCCAGGCCTTCGAAACGGGCGCGGGCCTCGGCGAGCCGGCCGCGGTCGGTGGCGACTTCGGCCTCGGCTTCGCGCAGCCGAACGTCGAGGGCGGACAGGTCCGGCGTCTCCTCGATCTCGATGCGGGCGTTTTCCTCCTGTTCGAGCGTTTCCTCGATCTGCGCCTTCAGCCCGTTCACCGCCTCCTCGATGACGACGCGGCGGCGGATGAGATCGCCCGAGGCGCGTTCCGCCTGGGTCAGGGCCTCGCGCGCTTCGGCCAGATGGCGGATCGACAGGCGCTGCCTGTCGCGCGCCTCGGCCAGGCGGGACTCCTCGCTGCGGATCCCATCGAGCGCCTCGGCGAGACGCTCTTCGGCCTCGTTCAGCGCATATTGCGCCTCTTCGGCCTCCGCCTCGATCTCGGTCAGGCGGTTCTTCTGGGCCAGTCGCAAAGCGGCCGCGCTCGGGGCTTCGGAGCCGGCGACATGGCCGTCCCAGCGATAGACGGCGCCTTCGCGGGTGACGAGGCGCTGGCCGGGGCGAAGCTCTCGCATCAGGCGAAGCGCAGTCGCTTCGTCGACGATGCCGATCTGGCGCAGGCGCCGGGTCAGCGCCGGCGGCGCGCGGACATGATCGACCAGCGAAGCAATGCCCGCCGGCAGGGCCGGATCGCCGGCACCGTCGCCGTTCAGCATCCAGTGGGCAGGTGCCGCCGCATCGAGCGGGCTGTCGAGATCGTCGCCAAGGGCGGCACCGAGTGCCGTCTCGTAACCGCGGGTGACCGTCAGCTCTTCCGCCACGGGGGTGAAATCGCCCGAAACGGCCGAGGCCAGCATGCGGGAAATGGTGCGCGCTTCGGTTTCGAGCGCATTGAGTTTCGAGCGGGCGGCCTCGAGCGGCGCGCGCGTCAGGCTCTCGGCGCGGCGGGCCTCGGCCAGGCGGTCCTCGATCTCCGCGGTTGCTCCCTCGCTATCGGCCAGCGCCTGTTCGGCGGCCTCGACCATCTCGCGCTTTTCGTCCGGATCGGGAAGGGCCGCGATGCGGGCGGCGATCTGTTCCAGCTCGCCATTGGCTTCCGCCACCTGGCGCTCCAGCCGCTGGCGGCGGTCGGCGAGGTCGCGGATCAGGCGTTCCAGCTGGTTGCGGCCGGCAGCGGCTTCCGCGCGCTCGGCGGTCAGCGCGGCAAAGCGTTTCTCGCTGTCGGAAAGGGTCGCCCCGGCGGCCTCGAAGGCGATGCGCGCATCCTCGCCGGTACGGCCGGAATCGGCGAGGATGTCCTCGAGTTCCACCTCTTCCGCCGTCAGCCGCTCCAGCACTTCGGCATTCTCGGCGACCAGGCGTTCCTCGCGGCGGATGTCTTCGGAGAGCTGGGCAAGCCGGCGGGTGAGTTCGTCGCGGCGGCGCAGCAGCCGGCCGGCCTCCTCGTCGAGCTGGGTGCGGGCGATTTGCAGGCGCTGGAGTGCTGCGGCGCAACGGGCCTCCTCCTCGCGCAGTTCCGGCATCTTGAGGCTGGCGATGCCTTGCGCCTTGGCTGCCTCCATCTGCGCCTGCGCCTTCTCGGCGACGATCGAGGTCGCCTGGTTGAGCGCGCTTTCCGCCTCGCCCTCGGCCTGCTTGGCCTGGCTCCAGCGAATGTGCAGCAGCATCGCCTCATGCGCGCGGATGTCGGCGGAGAGCATCTTGAAGCGGTTGGCCTGGCGGGCCTGGCGCTTCAGGCTTTCGATCTGCGTCTCGAGCTGGGCGGTGATGTCCTCCAGGCGCTCGAGATTGGTTTCGGCGGCACGCAGGCGCAACTCCGCCTCGTGGCGGCGCGAATGCAGGCCGGAAATGCCGGCCGCCTCTTCGAGCAGCTGGCGGCGGGCCTGGGGCTTGGCCTGGATCAGCTCGCCGATGCGGCCCTGGCCGACCATGGAGGGCGAACGGGCGCCGGTCGAAGCATCGGCGAACAGCAGCTGGACGTCCTTGGCGCGCGCCTCCTTGCCGTTGATGCGATAGACCGAGCCCTCGCCGCGCTCGATGCGGCGCGTCACCTGGATCTCGTCGGCATCGTTGAAGGCGGCGGGCGCGGTGCGGTCGGAATTGTCGAGATAGAGGCCGACTTCGGCCGTGTTGCGGGCGGGCCGGTTGCCGGAGCCGGAGAAGATCACGTCGTCCATGCCGGACGCGCGCATGTTCTTGTAGGAGTTCTCCCCCATCACCCAGCGCAGCGCCTCGACAAGGTTCGACTTGCCGCAACCGTTCGGTCCGACGACGCCGGTCAGGCCCCGTTCGATGATAAATTCGGTCGGTTCGACGAAGGACTTGAAGCCGAGCAGGCGCAGGCGGTTGAACTTCATGACTCCACCCTCCCCTTGAGGGGGAGGGTCGGAGCAAAGCTCCGGGGTGGGGTGATCGTCACGAATGTCACCCCCACCCGCGCATGCGCGCGACCTCCCCCCTCAAGGGGGAGGTAAGAAACGGGCGTGCGGGTTTGCCCGCCGCCCGCCAGAATGCCGGAGCGCCGATCAGAGCATGCTGTCGATGAGCGCCGACATGGTATCAACCGACATGTCCCCCGAATAGCTCTTGCCGTTGATCAGGAAGGTCGGCGTCGACTGAACGCCGAAATCCTTGGCCCCGCGATCGCGGACTGCCGTCACATCACCGGCAAGTTTCTGGTTCGTCAAGCAGGCGTCGAAGCTCTCCTGTGTAAAACCGCCGAGTTTCGACAATTGCAGCATAGCGCCGCGCACATCGTTGTCGGCCGGGGCGGCCCAGGAGGCCTGCTGCTTCATGAACATCGAGACGAAGGGGAAGAAGCGTTCTTCCGGCGTGCAGCGCGCCAGCATGAAGGCGGCAAGCGACGCGGTGTCGCCCGGGAAGGGGAATTCGCGGACGATGAAATAGGCCTTGCCGCTGTCGACATACTTGGCCTTGATCGCGTCGAAGGTCTTGGTGTGGAAATTGGCGCAGTGCGAGCAAGTCATCGACATGTATTCGATGATCTTGACCGGAGCGTTCGGATCGCCGAGCGCCATTTCCTTCATCGGGCCGGGCTTCAGCGCCTCGGCCATGTCGATGTCGCGATCGGAGGTCGGCACCTCGACCTTGGCGGCCGGAGCGGCCGGTTCGGCTGCGGGTGCCGGTGCCTGGGCGGTCTCGGTAGCGGCAGGAGCCGGTGCGGCGGCCGGTGCAGGCGTGGCAGCCGGCGCCGTTGCCGTTTCGGCCGGGGCTGCGGGCGTTGCCGGGGCAGCAGGCGCCGCCGTGCTGGTTTCAGCCGGCTTAGGCGCCTCGGCAGCCTTCTTGTCGGTGTCGTCGCTGCAGGACGCGAGCACGGCGGCCATGGCGATGACGGCGGCGCCACCGAGCAGGCGGCTCTTGGAGAGGATCGGATCGAGTTTCGGCATCAATGCACCCTGATGACTGTTTTTGACGTTGCCAACCGTTATCGCGGCAATCGGCAGCAAACAAGGCGGGCACCGGGCCGAAGCATCAAAGAATCGTGACTTCAGGAGGCCTAACGCATTAAATCTTCTTCATGTTCGCGGCTGGGCGGATACAGTGTCGGTATTGGCCGCGATGTCTCGATCGGCCGCGAGCGACCGAAGATGAAAAATCGGACCGGCGGCTTCAGGAGTTTTGCGCAGCTGTTGCGGCTGACCCCTTGGATCTGGTCAGTTGCTGAGGCAAAACACGTTTCGATGGAAGCTGGCGGCCCGCGCCTCGTGGCGTGAAGTTCATGGACCCGCATATCTTAATTCAGTGAATACACAACAAAAATGATTAGACATATAAAGATATTACTCCTGTCGAATGCCCCAATATTGATGATGTTTCTGACAGGATATCGCGGATTGTTTTTCCCGACTTACGTCAGCTTTCACTACGCTATTTTCTTCTATTTCAGATTCCTCAATCTGAAATCAATAACGCGAATAGCCGGACCTATTGATGAAGATTTAGCAAGAGACAACAAGACAGAACCAAAATGGGGTTTGACTATTTGGTTTCCTTTGGTGGTTTGCTCCCAAATTTTCCTCCAGACAATCAAAGAGAGCGAAGACCAAAGCTACTTGTATTATGTCCCCATGCTCCCCTTCGCGGTCTTCTTTGGTGGATCCTTCCTGGAGGCCACCAGAAGACTCAGGATTTGAGAGAGGAATTCCAGCACAAGGTGAACCGGAACAAGGGGCGCGTACGTCCTTCGTCGCGGAGACACCCCGGTGCTATTTGCGCCGCGCCGACATGACACCCGTACCCAGCCGCTCGATTGCCAGGCGAAGCTTGTCGTCGGTGATGCCTTCCATCAGGCCGGCGAGCTTCCTGGCCTTTTCGCCTTCCAGCTTGCGCGGCCGCGGGCGTTTCAGCGTCGCGGTGGAAACGGGCTTCTGGACGATGCGGATCTGGCCGATCGCCGGATAACCGAAGAAGCCGTTGATGCGGGCGATCAGTTCGCCCTGGGCATGCGAGAGAAAGAGCGCGCGGGCGCCCTCGCAGGCAATCGTCAGCACGCCGGGCCTGTGGCCGCCCTCGTCTCCCGGATCGCCATGGCGCGGCCAGGCGATCTTTTCCGGCCGCGAGCAATCGGCGAAATTCTCGCCGGCAATCTCGTCCCAGGAACCGAGCAGCGCCGTGTTGATGCCGGCGCGACGGGCGAGCACCGGATCGATGATGCCGTTCGCCACCTCGGAAATCTGGATCACGCCTTTTCGGGGAGCACGCATGGACACCGACTGAGCCTTTCACATCACCCCTTGAACGGCCGGGTGATTTGGCCAGATATAGGGCACTTCTCCCTTCAGCGGCAAATGACGAGCGTGACAATCCAGAAGAAACCCGCGGCCGCGACCCTGCTTGCCTGGTATGACCGCCATCACCGCGACCTGCCCTGGCGCATATCGCCGGCCATGGCCCGGCGCGGCATCCTGCCCGATCCCTATCACATCTGGCTCTCGGAAGTGATGCTGCAGCAGACCACGGTTGCGGCGGTGAAGGCCTATTTTGCCAAATTCGTCGGCCTCTGGCCGACCGTCGCCGATCTGGCTGAAGCTCCCTCCGAGGACGTTATGGTCGCCTGGGCGGGGCTTGGCTATTACGCCCGCGCCCGCAACCTCAAGAAATGCGCGGAGGCGGTGGCTTTCGAGCATGGCGGCCGCTTTCCCGAAACAGAGGAAGGCCTGAAGGCGCTTCCCGGCATCGGCGACTATACCTCGGCTGCGGTGGCCGCGATCGCCTTCAACCGCAATGCAGCGGTGATGGACGGCAATGTGGAGCGGGTGATCTCGCGGCTTTACGCCATCGACGCCCCCCTGCCTGGCTCGAAGCCGGCGATGAAGGCGCGCGTGGCCGCCATGACGCCGGACGACCGGCCGGGCGATTTCGCCCAGGCGATGATGGACCTTGGCGCGACGATCTGCACGCCCAAGCGGCCGGCCTGCGCGCTCTGTCCGTTCAACGATGTCTGCATCGCCCTTGCCACCGACGATCCGGAGCGCTTTCCCGTCAAAGCGGCGAAGAAGGACAAGCCGGTGCGGCTGGGGGCCGCCTTCGTCGCGGTGGATACCGACGGGCACCTGCTCTTGAGGCGCCGGCCGGACAGCGGCCTGCTCGGCGGCATGACCGAGGTGCCGACCACGGCCTGGACGTCGCGGGTCGATGGCGAGACGGGGATCGAAGCGGCGCCCTTTGCCGCCGGCTGGCAGGCCTGCGGCACCGTCACCCATGTGTTCACCCATTTCGAGCTGCGGCTCGGCGTCTACCGGGTGCAGGTTTCCCGCGCGGACGCCGGCGCGGCTCACGGCTTCTGGGCGCCGGTCACAAATCTTGACGGGGAGGCACTGCCGACCGTCATGAAAAAAGCGATTGCCGCCGCTATTCCGACCGCGTTTTCCATCAGCAAAGGATAAGACATGCCCGCGCCCATCCGCCATATCGTCTTCGACATCGGCAAGGTACTGATCCACTACGATCCCAACCTGCCCTATTCCCGCATCATTCCCGACGAGGCGGAGCGTCGCTGGTTCTTCGACAATGTCTGCACCCATGACTGGAACATGGAACAGGACCGCGGACGCGGCTGGGCCGAGGCCGAGGCCGAGGTGATCGCCCGTTATCCCGAGCGCGAGGAGCAGATCCGTGCCTTCCGACTGAACTGGCGCGAGATGGTGCCGCATGCCTATGAGGACAGCGTGGCGCTGATGACCGGCCTGATCGACGCCGGCCATGACGTCACCATGCTGACCAATTTCGCCGCCGACACGTTCCAGGAGGCGCGGAAAATCTATCCCTTCCTCGACCTGCCACGCGGCGTGACCGTGTCCGGCGAGGTCGGCTTGTTGAAGCCGGACGTGGCGATCTACCAGCGCCACGCCGCCGACTTCGGCCTCGACCCGGCCGCCAGCCTGTTCATCGACGACGTGACCGTCAATGTCGAAGGCGCCCGCGCCGCCGGCTGGCAGGCGGTGCAGTTCCTCGGAGCGGACAAGCTGCGGGCGGATCTGAAGGATCTGGGCGTCGAGGTCTGAGCTCGGAGGCCGATCAGCCCGCGGCTATCTCGAGGAACTTCTCCTCGAGCCGGCGGGTGAACAGTTCCGTGTCGAACAACGGCGCTGACGTGCGCGCCTCGATCAAGTTCTGGCGCAGGCGGAGATGGCGGTCCCCGTCCTGCGCCAGTTCGACCGCCAGGCGGACGAATTCTGAAAGGTTACCGGCAACGAGCAGCGGCTGTCCGACAGCGGACAGCAGGCTTTCCGACACGCGGCTGGCAAAGCTCGTGCCCTTGACGGTCACCACCGGCACGCCGCACCAGAGCGCGTCCGACGTGGTGGTGTGCCCGTTATAGGGTGCCGTATCGAGAGCGATGTCGGCCTCGACCAAGCGGCGCAGATGCTCGGCCAGCGGCTTCTTCGGCGCAAAAACCAGGTGGGCCGGGTCGATGCCATGGGCTTTCGCCGCCTTCTGCAGGTTTGCCCGGATCAGCGGCGACTGGTCCGAGAGCCACAGCACCGAACCGTCGACGGCAGCCAGCACCTGCATCCAGGCGGCAAAGACGGTGCCGCGAATCTTCTGCGGCTGGTTGAAGGAGCAGAACACGACACCGTCCGCTGGCAGGCCATGGGCCCGGCGGGCGGCGGCGCGGTCAGGCGCGCGTTCCACCGCCTCGCGGCTGCGGTCGTTCGCCTGGTAGCTGCCGTCGAGACGCAGCAGCTTTTCCTGGTAGAAGGGGATCGAGCGATCGGGCGTGACGATGCGGTCGGTGACGGCATAGTCGATGCCGACACCGGAGACGGAGCCCGGAAAGCCGAGATAGGTGACCTGCACCGGCGCCGGGCGGCGGCAGAAGATGCCAAGCCGGTTGCCCTGGGTGAAGCCTTTCAGGTCGACGAGAATGTCGAGGTCGAGCGAGCGCACCAATTCGGCGGCGGCATCGTCGTCGAGGGACAGGATGTCGATGTAGAAATCGATCGCTTCGAGGAAACGCTCGCGCATCGGGCCTTTGCGCAGGTCTTCCGCCGTGTGGCAAATTCCGTAGACCTGGAACCGATCGCGGTCATGGGCTTCCAGCACGCCGGCAAACAGCGCCATGGTGGCGTGGTCGCAGAAATCGGACGAGAGATAGCCGATGCGGATCGGGCCGGGCGCGCGCTCGCTGCGCGACCACTTCGGTGCGACGGAGGGAAAGACCGCTTCGGCCGTGCGGCGGGCGCAGCGGGCGTGATACTCCTCGTCGCCGGACCAGACGAGCGCGCGGAAGGCGTTTTCGCGGATGTCGGCGGCCACGCCCTCGCGGGCATAGGCCGCCTGAAGCTCGGCCTGCAAGCGATCGGCGAGCGAAAAGTCACAGAGGTTTCCGGCACACCAGAACAGCTCGGACAGCGCGAGGCGTTCGTCCGGCTTCGCGGCATAGGCCTGAAGCAGCGGCGGATAGGCCTCTTCATAGAGGCCGAGGCCGGAGAGCACGATGCCGGCATTGAGGAAGTTGCCGAAATTCTGCCCCTTCGAGGCGAGCGTGCGTGCATAGGGCAGCGCGCCCGCATAGCGGCCGGCCTCGCGATGCAGGCTGCAGATCGAATGGACCAGGTCGAGATCGTCCGGCAGATGCTTTTCCAGCATCATCATGGCGGAGAGCGCGGCGTCGGTGTCACCGACGGCCAGATAGTGGGAGGCGGCGCGGAAGGCGACTTCGCGCTTGAGGTTTGGGGTGAGATCGATGGCGCCGGCATAGAAGGTGGCGGCCATGGCCCGGTCGCCCAGCCGCTCGTGGATCGTGGCGGCCAGAATCATTGGCTGTGCGTCGCCGCGCTCGGTCTCGAACAGCGAATAGAGCGTCGCGAGGGCCGATTTGAGATCGCCCTCGTTGAACTGCTGCTTCGCCTGATCCAGCAATGCCGTCACGTCTTCTTCATCCCCATGTTTCGCCGCAATGGTTAGGTGGACCGACTTGTCCGAAACTGTCGGCTGGGCGAAGGTAGCGCCCGGCCGCGGCAAGCCGCCGGCTGCCTTTGACACTCTCCCCGCGCCTCCTGGAGCCTTCATGACCTTCGATCCCGTCGCCGCCGCCAAGCGTTATCTCGACGCCGTCAACGATCTCGACTTCGCCGTCATCGAGGATTTTTACACGGAAGATGCCGTCTATGGCTCGGTGAAGGTCGGCGGGCTCGAGGGCCGCGACGCGATCCTCGAGGCGTTCCGCCAGTATTTCCAAACCTATCCCGACCAGCAGGCGGTCGACGAACTGATCGAGGCGGTCTCGCCGCTCGCCGCCCGCTCCGTCTGGCGGCTGAAGGCGACGAATGCCGAGACCGGCGAGCCGCTGATCCGCTTAGGCGAGGAGACCATCACCTTCAATGCCGACGGCAAGATCGTTTCGGTCGTGGTCACTGACTACAAGGTCTGAAAGAGGTCCGCCCAAAAAGGATGACGCCCGGTGCTTTCGCACCGGGCGTCAAGGCTCTCCCGCCGGGACTAGAGGTACAAGACCGGCCGGAGAATTTCCGGACTGGCAAAGCTGGGCGGATCGTCAGTCCAGCTTTGCCAGCCCACTGCGGACGACCGCCCTGAGTTCATCGATCGGGCGCAGGGAGTGCCCGTCATCGATGTGCCAGAAGGTCCATCCGTTACATGCATCAACGCCCTGCACCTTGGCGCCCAGACGGTGAATCGAACCGGCCTCGCTGCCCGAGGCGAGCGTGCCGTCGGCGCGCACCACCGCCGAGTGGCGGCGCCTGGCGCAGGTGAGAACCTGGCCCGGATTGACCATGCCGCTCTCCACCAGGGTGTTGAAGGCGACGCGCGGCTCGGCCTTCTTGCCGGTCAGCACGGTGAGTTCGGTCTTGCCGAGCGGCGTGACCGAAGCGATGCGGGCCGAGGCCGCGTCGATGTAGTCCTGCTCGCGCTCGATGCCGACGAAATTGCGGCCGAGGCGCTTGGCCACCGCGCCGGTGGTGCCGGAGCCGAAGAACGGGTCGAGCACGATGTCGCCCGGCTTGGTCGAGGCCATGATGACGCGGGCAAGAAGCGCTTCCGGCTTCTGGGTCGGATGGACCTTCTTGCCGTCGTCGCCCTTGAGGCGCTCGCCGCCCGAGCAGATCGGGAATAGCCAGTCGGAGCGCATCTGCACGTCGTCGTTCGAGGCCTTCAGCGCATCGTAGTTGAAGGTATAGCCCTTGGCCTTGGCGTCGGGCGAGGCCCAGATCATCGTCTCGTGGGCGTTCTGGAAGCGGCGGCCCTTGAAGTTGGGCATGGGGTTGGTCTTGCGCCAGACGATGTCGTTGAGGATCCAGAAGTTGAGATCCTGCAAGGTCGCGCCGACGCGGAAGATGTTGTGGTAGGAACCGATCACCCAGATCGTGCCGGTGGGCTTCAGCACGCGGCGGCAGGCGAGAAGCCAGGCGCGGGTGAAGGCATCATAGGCCTCGAAGGAGGCGAACTGGTCCCATTCGTCGTCGCAGGCATCGACAAGGCTCTGATCGGGACGGTGCAGCGCGCCGCCGAGCTGCAGGTTGTACGGCGGATCGGCGAAAATCGCATCGACGGACTTGTCCGGCAGCGCTTCCAGCGCCGCGACGCAGTCGCCCTTGATGATCGAATTGACCCAGGAGAAAGGGTCAGTGGAACGGCGGAGATCGGCGAGCGGGAATACGGAAGCCATCGGTTACTCACTCTTACGCTGACGCAGCACGGGAAAACGAGGCTTATGGTTACTGATCTTGGTTACCAAAGACTGAAGGGCGGCGGAGAAATTCCATTGGACGCCGTGCAAACGTGCCGAAAGAGGTCATCGAGGCACGACGCGCGCAGGACGACGGCGGGGCTACAACTGCATCATTCGCTCCGGCGCGGTGAGCTTTCCAGGCGGCGGGACGTCCCCTCTCCGATGGCCCGTCGGCGCGAGAGTCCAAAAACAGTCAGCGGTCATTCGCAAGCCACGCATTTCAGCAAAACTTAATTTACAAATATCCCCGATCGTCGGTCCGCCAAGCGCCATTGCCATGACGAAGCGAACCCGGATCCCCAAAGACGGGCCTGCGCCATCGCGGCGGCGTACCAACGATAGATATGAGTCTGCCAGATGTGCCTCGACTGCGATAACCAGCGCCTCAATCGCCGCAACCTTATGAAACTCGCCGGCATCGGCCTTGCCGCCTCGACGGTCGCCCTGCCGGCCCTCGCCTCCGACAAGAAGGCTGCCCCCGCGGCGGCTGCGGATGCACATGCTGAAGCGCCGGCCGCCCATGCTTCTACCGCCGAAGCTCCTGCCACCGAAGCCCATGCCGCCGACCCGCATCCGGCGGAGGCGCCCGCCCTTTCGCCCAAGCAGGCGCTGGCCAAGCTCAAGGAAGGCAACCGACGCTTCGTCGAGGATGCCAATGCCTGCGCCGCCGACCTCGCCCAGCGCCGCGAGGAACTGGCGGGCGGCCAGCACCCCTGGGCGATCGTGCTCACCTGTTCGGACAGCCGGGTGACGCCGGAGCTGATTTTCGGCGGGGTTTCGCTCGGCGAACTCTTCGTCATCCGCAATGCCGGCAATGTGCTCGACACCGGTGCGCTCGGCACGATCGAATACGGCGCCGAGCATCTGCATGCGCCCTTGATCGTCGTGATGGGGCACAAGAAATGCGGCGCGGTCTCGGCCGCCTGCGACGTGGTGAAAAAGGGCGTCGAACTCGAAGGCTCGATCGGCAAGATGGTGCAGCCGATCCTGCCGGTCGCGCTCGCCGCCCTGTTCAAGTCGGAGGATTTCGTCGGCCAGACGGTGCGCAACAATGCGGTGTCGGGTGCCAAGCGCATCGCCGAGGAAAGCCACATCGTGTCGCATCTCGTCGACGAGGGCCATGTGAAGATCGTCGCCGCCGTCTACGACATCACCACCGGCGAGGTGGAGTTCATCGACAGGATCAGCTGAGCGTTGGCGCGCCGAAATCTGATTGCGAGCGGGTAGGTCTCGGCGCCCAAAAGCCTCCGTCTGCGTCTGGTGGAGATTTGACCCAACGTCTTTTGGAAGGTCACCTACAGCCGCCCATCAGGAGGAGCCCCCTCCCCGGCACCGCACGAAGATCCCCTCCCCAACCCCTCCCCACAAGGGGGAGGGGCTTTCCTCCCTCGTCTCCCGATGAGCAAAGGCGCTGCCGCGCCTCTTCTCCCCCCTTGTGGGGGAGATGGCCGGCAGGCCAGAGGGGGTTTAATGGATCCGCCACCCTGCCCTCCGGCCCTGACTTCGTTTAACTCGTCAAACGTCCCACTGACGCGAAACCTGGTGCTCCGCATCCCAGGCCTTGACCACGGCCTTCTTCGCCTGCGCGCGCCAGACGCGGGTGAGGTTGGCGCGAACCCATTCGACGGCGATACGGTCCGGGCGGGCGAGCACCAGCGAATGGGGGCGGTGGTGGTCGGTGGTGAAGAAGGTGTCGGGGTCCATGTCGATCAGATGGTCGCGCTCCTCGAAGGGAACCTTGAAGACGGGGCAGTCATGGGTCGGGTTCCAGAAGACCAGGGCCTTGCCGTTGACCTTGAAGGAGGGAGAGCCCCAGGAGGTGGTCTCCTCCGTCGTCGGCAGAGCGAGGATGATCTGGCGCAGGGTGTCGAGGGTGATCATGGCGTCCTCCCGGTGCCGGCAGTCTGCCAGAGGGCGCCGGATGTGTCATCCGCCTCGAGCGCCGCCCTCATCCGGCGCTTTCGCGCCACCGTCTTCCGGCCGGCGGGGAGAAGGACGGCCGCTTACGGCGCGATCCGCACGCCGGAATAGCCGTCACCGGCGACATGATCGCAAAGGCCGCCCCATTCACAGCCGGAACAGGCGGTGCGGATCTCGCCGGTCGCGAAGGTTTTTCGCAGGCGGGAAAGGAGTGCGGCGCCCGGCGTGATGCGGGCGCCGGGGCCAAGGGGGCTGCCGAGCAGGCGGGCTACGGCCTCCGCCGCCTCTTCATCCCGCTCCACGACGCTTGTCCCATGGCAATGGGCATCGGGGTCTACGGTGAGCGGCCCGCAGATGTCGTCCGGCCCGGCCACCAGTTCGATCTCCTCGCCGGCCGAAAGACGGGCGGCGATTGCCTCGTAGTTCTCGACGAAGGCGGGGGAATAGCCCTTGCCGACATAGGTCAGCATGCAGAGCAGATGGTGGGCACGGAGCCGGACGGTCACGGGTTGACGACGCCTTGCCTCAGAGGTCGAGCGGCTTGCCGGTCCGACGGTCGAGCGCCATCAGCAGGGCGGCGGCGAGCGCGGACTTGATCACGGCGCCGAGGATGAACGGCACGACGCCGAGGGCGAGCCCCTTCTCCACGCCCAGCAGGGAGGCGAGCCAAGCGCCGCCGATGGCCAGGCACAGCAGGTTGGACAGCAGATGCGCCGAGAAGCTCAAGACCACCCGCTCTCCGGTCCAGCCTTTTTCCGCCAGCAGGCCGGCAAGGGCGGCGATGATCGGGAAGGAGACGAGATAGCCGGCGGTGGGACCGACGAAGGGCGCCAGGCCGCCGCCGCCATTGGCGAGAACCGGCAGGCCGATCATGGCCTCTCCGAGCCAGGCGAGAACCGTCAGGGCGCCAAGACGCCAGCCGTAGAGCACGCCGATCATGGTCAGAGCGAAGGTCTGCAGGGTGATCGGCACCGGCACCATGGGTACACTCACCTGCGAGGCAAGCGCCAGCATGGCCGTGCCGAAGACCAGAAGCACGGACTGAGTGGCCAGCGAGCGGTGGCCGATGCCGAGCGGGTCGAAGCCGCGAGCGCCGAGCGAAAGGACAGACATCATTGCAATCTCCATTTTATAGATAATTTCATTTGCGATGAGTCTTTTATCTATTTTTTAGTGATTTGCCAAGCCAGGCACGCGCTCTGACGGGCAGAACCGCGTCAAACTGCGGAGCAGCCGTCGAGACTACGGACACAAGAATCCATGTTTCGCAGGAGTTCTCGCGCGCTCAAATTTTATCTATAATTTTCGGACGATCAGCCGACGATGGCAAAGCCTTCGGTCTCCGGACGCCCCGGAAGCGGCACCGGCGCGCGGCCGATCCACTGGACGTGACGTTCGAGGATACGGCAGGCTTCGCCGACGTCCCCCTGCCGCAGTGCCGTGAGGATGGCGCGATGGTCGTGGTCGGTGCGGGCCTCCCAGGCGGCGCGCCAGGCGACGAAGAGAAAGCGGGCGCTGACGGCATGCAGGTCGTCGATGACGGACAGCAGGCGCGGCATGCCGCAGGTCGAGACGATCAGGCGATGGAAGCGACGGTTGGCCTCCTCCCAGGCGCGGACATCCTTGGCATCGTCGGCATCGGTCGCCGCCTGCTCCGCCGCGTCGAGCACCGCGCCGGTCAGGTGGGGCGCGGCGTGGCGGAGCGCCAGCACCTCGAGGGCTGCGCGCATTTCGGCAACCTCGCGCACCTGACGCAGATCGAACGAGGCGACGCGCACGCCGCGGCGGGGAATGCTGACAACGAGACCCTGCGCTTCGAGCCGCCGGAAAGCCTCGCGGACCGGCACGTGGCTCGCACCGAATTCCTCGGCGATATGGTCCTGGGCGAGACGCGCACCGGGCGCCAGTTCGCCATGGATGATGCGCTCGGCAAGCGCACGGCTGATCCGGCTGGCGATGGTGTCGTCGTGTTCTTTCTCCATGCCACCTGCATAGTCAGCAGCCGGGAGATTGTCGAGACGAACACCCCATCGGCCGCCGGCGGGAGGTCATCCATGCACGGCCCGGCTGTCGGGCGGCGCCTCCTCACGCTCATGAAGCCCGTAATCGCGCAGCACGTGGGCGACGCGCAGCCGATAATCGGCAAAGACGCCGCCGCGTCCGGCCTGCTGCGCCACCCGGTGCTCCTCGGTCTCGCGCCAGCGGCGCACCGCCTCCTCGTCCCGCCAGAAGGACAGGGACAGGAGCTTGCCGCGCACGGTGAGGCTTTCGAAGCGCTCGACGGAGATGAAGCCGTCCATCATCTCCAGCTTTGCCCGAAGCTCTCCAGCCAGATCGAGATAGCGGTGCCGCTCCCCGACAAAGGGCGTCACCTCGAAGATCACCGCGATCATGGCTGCACCATGAGGGCTGGCAGTTCAGAAACGCATTTGAGGAATAGGCGGTCCTCCTTGAGAATGAAGCGGGCGTTGCGGGCAAATTCGTAGTTGGCCTTGCCGAGCGGATCGGCGGCGAGCCGGGCGCGATAGGCTTCGTAGGCCGCGAGGTCCTTGACGTGATAGATGCCGTAGGCCGTGGTGGCGGACCCCTCGTGCGGGGCGAAATAGCCGACGAGATCGGCCCCGCAGCGCGGGATCGCCTCGCCCCAGTTGCGGGCATAGGTGGTGAAGGCGTCCCTGGCGAAGGGATCGATCTCGTAGCGGATGACGCAGGTGATCATGGATGTTCCTTTCATGCTTTGACCCTGTCGATGCCCCCTCCTCGCATGTTGCCTGACGGCAATGCTTCGATTACGATCGAAGCATGAGCGAAGGACCCGACATTGCCCGCCTCGCCGCCCTGATCGGCGACCCCGCCCGTGCCAACATGCTGCTGGCGCTGATGGACGGCCGCGCGCTGACCGCCACCGAGCTTGCCGGCGTGGCGGGCATTACCCTGCCGACGGCCAGTTCGCATCTCGCCAAGCTCGAAGACGGCGGACTTCTCGCCCAGCGCAAGCAGGGTCGGCACCGCTATTTCACGCTGGCCGACCCGGCGGTGGGCCGCATGATCGAGGGCCTGATGGGCTTTGCCGTCGCCCGCGGCCATGTGCGCCACAAGGCGGGACCGAAGGAGCCGGCGCTGCGCAAGGCGCGGATCTGCTACGACCATCTGGCCGGCGATTACGGCGTGCGCATGCTCGACAGCCTGCGGGCGCTCGGCGCCATCGCCGGCGAGGAGGAGCATCCGCAACTGACGCCCGCCGGCGAGACACTGATCTGCGACAACGGCATCGACCTGGCAGGACTGAAGGCGCAGCGTCGTCCGCTCTGCCGCGCCTGCCTCGACTGGAGCGAGCGCCGGATTCACCTTTCGGGCGCGCTCGGCAAGGCGCTGCTCGATCATTTCCTCGCCCATGGCCATGCGCGACGGGCCCCAGGCAGCCGGGCTATCGTATTTTCGCCCGAAGGCGAACGGCGCTTTGCGGCGATGTTCTCGCTAGCCGGCTGAGCGGCGCAGGCTGGGAAGCGATCGGCCAGAGCCTCCCGGACAGCGCCCACTGATAGCAGCCCATCGCTCTCCATCGGACGCCCCCAAAGTGCGTCCCCGCTGCCGTCTTCCAAGCGCTGGCCATTGCCGCATTTCGCGCCGCTTGCAAAGAAACCGTCCAGACGGTATGTTTATCTCCTGACCATCCCCGTTGTGAGATTTTCGATGAATCCTCTGTTTCTTGCCTATGGTTCGCTGGGCGGCGCCATTGTCTGCGAAGTGATCGCCACCACCCTGTTGCAGAAATCGGAGCAGTTTTCGAAACCGCTGCCGACGGCGGCGATGGTGCTGTTCTACATCGTCTCGTTCTACCTGCTGTCGCAGGCGCTGAAGGGCGTGCCGCTCGGCATCGCCTATGCGGTCTGGGGCGGGCTCGGCATCGTGCTCACCGCGATGATTTCGGTGCTGCTGCTCAAGCAATCGCTCGACCTGCCCGCCATGGCCGGCATCGGCATGATCGTCGGCGGCGTGATCGTGATGAATGTCTTCTCCAATTCGGTTTCGCACGGCTGATGACCAACGCCCACATGCGCAAGAAGGATCCGGACAGGGTCCGCCGCTCGCTGCTCGACCGCACCGCGCGGCTTGCCGTCGACCAGGGTCCGTCGGCGATCACCATCCAGGCGGTCGCGGAGGCGGCCGGCGTGACCAAGGGCGGGCTGCTGCATCACTTTGCCAGCAAGCAGGCGCTGATCGAGGCGGTGTTCGCCGATCTGCTGCAACAGCTCGGCGACGAGATCGACCGCTACATGGCCGAGGATCGAGAACCGGTCGGACGGTTCACCCGCGCTTATGTGCGGGCCGCCTTCGCCGACCACAAGCTCGGCATGAGGAGCCCCTGGGCCGCACTTTCGGTGACGATGGTCGCCGATCCCGGCATGCGGCGGCTGTGGTCGGACTGGCTCGACGACCGGCTGGAGGCGCATCGGGAGACCGACGGCACCGCCCAGATGGAGATCGTCCGGCTCGCCGCCGACGGCGTGTGGATGGCCGACATGATGGGGCAGGATCGCGCCAGTCCGCGCGACCTGTCGGCTCTCGAGCCGCAATTGCTGGCGCTCGCCTCCCCCGGTGCGCCCGGCTGAAGCGTGCTGAAATCAACTCGCGGATTGTCCTTTGCCGGTTCATCGTGTAGGTGAGGCGCCTCCCCAAGACGATTAGACGGATCTCCCCCATGAGCGGCTTCGACCTCACCATCTTCGATTGCGACGGCGTGCTCGTCGATTCCGAAATCATCGCGGCCAAGGTCGAATCCAAGCTGCTCAACGAGGCCGGCTATCCGATCTCGGTCGAGGAAATGGGCGAGCGCTTCGCCGGCATGACCTGGAAGAACATCCTGCTCGCCGTCGAACAGGAAGTCGACATTCCCCTCTCAGCCAGCCTGCTCGACAAGTCGGAAAAGCTGCTCGACCAGCGGCTCGCCCGCGAGGTCAAGATCATCGAGGGCGTGCAGTTCGCGCTGGCACGCCTCAAGGGACCGCGCTGCATCTGCTCCAATTCCTCGATCGCACGGCTCGACATGATGCTGACCAAGGTCGGCCTCAAGGAGTTCTTCGCGCCGCATATCTATTCGGCCAAGGATCTCGGCGCCGACCGGGTCAAACCCAAGCCGGACATCTTCCTGCATGGCGCCGCCCAGTTCGGCGTCAAGCCGGAGAAGGTCGTGGTGATCGAGGACAGCGTGCACGGCGTGCATGCGGCGCGTGCCGCCGGCATGCGGGTGATCGGCTTTACCGGCGCCTCGCACACCTATCCCTCGCATGCCGACCGGCTGACCGATGCCGGCGCAGAGACGGTGATCTCGCGCATGGTCGACCTGCCGGCAGTGATCGCCGCCATGGAAGAATGGGCCGGCGCATTCTGAACCGGTCGCCGGGCCAAAAAGGTCCCGTCTAAGACCCCTTCCCCAAGAGAGCGAAGCTCAAATCTTCAGGCTGAGCGCCGAAGGCATGACCTCGACATGCAGCCGGTCGAAGGGCAGCGTCTCGCCGTCCGCCTCGATCGAAAGCGTCGCCCCGCCATACGGCTCCACGTCGACGACACGCCCACGGTGAAAGCTGATCAGCGGGTGGCCGACATGCGAGGCGGAGTAGAGCCGGGCCAGGATGCCGAGCACTCCGGTCTTGCTCGCGCCGCGCAGGATGCCGATGTCGAGCAGGCCGTCGGCCAGATCGGCGAAGGGCACGACATGCATGCCGCCGCCGAACCAGGCGCCGTTCGCCACGGCCGCGACGGTGACCGGGCCCTTGAAGACCTCGCTGCCATCGACCACGACCCGCACGCCTTCCGGCCTGTAGCGCAGGATCTCGCGCACCGAGCACAGGAGGAAACGCAGCGAGCCGCTCGCCACGCGCCGGCCGCGGCCGTTCACCGCCTGGACGATGCGCCCGGAAACGCCGACGCTGGCGATATTGGCAAAGTGGCGTTCGACCGTGGCGCCGTCCACCGACACGCCGCTCATGCGGGCGATGTCGATCTGCCGCACAGGTGCTTCGGCGATCCGGCGCACCAGCGCCTCCGGTTCGCTCGGCAGGAAAAAATTGCGGGCGAAGTCGCAGCCAGTGCCGGTCGGCATGAAGGAAAAGGCGGTCTGCGGCCGGGCCGAGCGCATGATCCCGTCGACCACCTCGCCGATCGTGCCGTCGCCGCCGACGGCGATGATCAGGTCGCAGCCTGAAGCGATCAGCTCAAGCGTGAGCGGCCCCGCATCGCCGGCGCGCGCGGTTTCGCGAACCTCGCAGCCGGGAAAGTGTTCGGCCAAAGCCTTGCTGATGTCCCGCCATCGCGCGTGGCCTGACCGGCCACCCGAGACGGGATTTCTAACGATTCCGATTTTCACCCATGCCCCCCGGCATCTGGTGAGATCAACGACCGAGTGGCAACGTTCCAGGACAATCCTTGTGGAACGCGGCGCCCGGCGGTCGTCCCTTTGCTAATTTTTTGCGCCGACCTGGCTGTTACTTCTTCTTCTTGACCGGCCCCTCGTCGAAGCCGACATGAACCTTGGTGAGGCCGCCGACATCGCCCGGAACCGGCACATCCTTGGTGAAGACGAACTGGCTTGCCTGGGCCACGTCGGTCAGCGTCACGGGGAATTGCGTCAGTTCGGAATAGATGACCTTGTCGCCGTCCGTCACCGCGACGCGGATCGGCAGCATGACCTGGCCGGCCTTGCCTTCGGGACCGGCCACCAGCCGACCCTGGACCATGGCGGTGATCGTCATGCCGGTTTCGGAGCGCGTGCACGAGCGGGTCGTGTCGGCGAGCGACGCCTGGTAGATGATCTTCGTCGCATCGTCCTTGGCGCCCTTGGCATAGACGCGGTGGTAAGCGGTGCCGTCTCTCAGCGTGATCGGCGGGCAGAAGCCCTGCACGGCTGCAGCCGCGTTTGCAGCAGGGTCGGCAACGGGGGTGGCGGTGGGCTTGTCTGCGGCCGAGCCGAGCACCCCTCCGGGATTGCCGGCATTGCAGCCTGAGAGAACCATCAACAAGGATGCGGCCAAGACCCCGCGCGATACCATTACAGACACGATACTCACACCTTCCGCATTGCTGGCTTCGAGGAAGCCAAAAGCCATTCGAATTGAGGCTTTTCATGCCCCTTGTCGATGGTCTATACCAGCGGCGCAGCGAAAAATCGATTGGGTCGCCGGTGTTTTGGTTTAATTTTCAACGCCTCCGGGATGGCAGTGCCCCCGCCTTGCCGGTCGGTGCCCAGGCCTCAGCGGCGCACAGCCAGCAATCACCCATGACGACCGGCATCAAAAGACGACCGACGGCGCCCGGAACGGCGTAGTCTTCGGCCCGCAACAGGCCCTCCTCTTCAAGACCAAGGACAAGCATCGTGGACTACATCTCGACCCGCGGAGAGGCAAAAAGCCTCGGTTTCTGTGACGCGCTTCTCGCCGGGCTTGCCCGCGACGGCGGCCTCTACGTGCCGCGCAAGTGGCCGCATATGAGCAAGAAGGAAATCCGGGCGCTGCGCGGCAAGAGCTACCAGGACATCGCCTTCGAGGTGCTCTACCGGTTCACCGGCGGCGAGATCGAGGCCGACCTGTTCCGCGCCATGATCGACGAGGCCTATGCCACCTTCCGCCACCCGGCCGTCGCACCGCTGGTGCAGACCGGGCCGAATTCCTTCATCCTGGAACTGTTCCACGGCACGACGCTCGCCTTCAAGGACGTCGCCATGCAGCTGCTCGCACGGCTGATGGACCATGCGCTGGCGCAGCGCGGCGAACGCGCGACGATCGTCGGCGCCACCTCGGGCGATACCGGCGGGGCGGCGATCGACGCCTTTGCCGGCCGGGCCCGAACCGACGTGTTCATCCTCTTCCCACACGAGAAGGTCTCGCCCGTCCAGCAGCGGCAGATGACGACGTCCAAGGCGGAGAACGTGCACGCCATCGCCGTCCGCGGCAATTTCGACGACTGCCAGAACCTCGTGAAGGCGATGTTCAACGACATCGAATTCCGTGACCGGCTGAAGGTTTCCGGCGTCAACTCGATCAACTGGGCGCGCATCATGGCGCAGGTGGTCTATTATTTCACCGCCGCGATCTCGCTCGGCAGCCCGGACCGCAAGGTCTCGTTCACCGTGCCGACCGGCAATTTCGGCGACATCTTCGCCGGCTACGTCGCCAAGAAGATGGGCCTGCCGATCGACAAGCTGGTGATCGCCACCAACGAGAACGACATTCTCGCCCGCACGCTGAAGACCGGCCGCTACGAGATGAAGGGCGTGTCGGCGACCACCTCGCCGTCGATGGACATCCAGATCTCGTCCAACTTCGAGCGCCTGCTGTTCGAGGCCTATGACCGCGACGACAGCGCCATCCGCGCGGCAATGGAAAGCCTGAAGCAATCCGGCGGTTTCGAGATCAAGCCGGACGCGCTGAAGGCGATCCGCAAGGAGTTCCGCGCCGGCCGCGCCAGCGAAAAGCAGGTCGCCTCGACCATTCGCGACACGCTGGCCGAGACCGGCTATCTGCTCGATCCTCACACCGCCGTCGGCGTGTTCGTCGCACAGAAGTTCGAGAAGCCTTCCACCCCCATGGTGACGCTCGCCACGGCCCATCCGGCGAAATTCCCCGCTGCGGTAAAATCGGCGAGCGGTATTGACCCCGCGCTTCCGGCGTGGCTTGCTGACCTTATGGACAGGGAGGAGCACTTCGATATCCTGGACGCCGAGCTTAAAGCCGTCGAAACCTTTGTCGGCGAGCATGCCCGACGGGAAAATTAAGAAGTGCAGAAAGACAAACCTATGAATGTTGAGTGTACCCGGCTGCCCTCCGGGTTGACGGTCGTAACCGAGACCATGCCGCACCTCGAGAGCGTGGCGCTCGGGACCTGGATCAAGTCCGGAGCCCGCGACGAGACGGAGGGCGAGCATGGCATCGCCCACCTGCTCGAGCACATGGCGTTCAAGGGCACCAGCCGCCGCAGCGCGCGCCAGATCGCCGAGGAGATCGAGAATGTCGGCGGCGAGCTCAATGCCGCCACCTCGACCGAGACGACCTCCTACTACGCCCGCATCCTCAAGGACGACGTACCGCTCGCCGTCGACATCCTCGCCGACATCCTGACCGATTCCGTCTTCGACGAAGAGGAATTGACGCGCGAAAAGCATGTCATCCTGCAGGAAATCGGCGCGGCGAACGACACGCCGGACGACGTGGTCTTCGACCGGTTCTCCGAACTGGCCTATGCCGGCCAGCCGCTCGGCCGGCCGATCCTCGGCACGCCCGACACGGTGCAGTCCTTCACCAGCGCGGAAATCCGCGCCTATCTCGACCGCAACTACACGACCGACCGCATGTTCGTCGTCGCGGCCGGTGCCGTCGACCACGACGCCTTCGTCAAGCAAGTCGAAGACCGCTTCTCGTCGCTCCGCACCCAGCCGGAAGTGAGCCCCGTCACGCAGGCGGCCCGCTATACCGGCGGCGAAGCCCGCGAGGAACGCGACCTGATGGATGCGCAGGTGCTGATCGGCTTCGAGGGCCGCGCCTATCATGCGCGCGACTTCTACGCCTCGCAGATCCTGGCCAACATCCTCGGCGGCGGCATGTCCTCGCGGCTGTTCCAGGAAGTGCGCGAGATCCGCGGCCTCTGCTATTCGATCTATGCCTTCCACTGGGGCTTTTCCGACAGCGGCATTTTCGGCATTCATGCCGCGACCGGCGGGGAAAACCTGCCGGAGCTGGTGCCTGTCATCATCGAGGAGCTGCGCAAGGCGTCGCAGTCGATCGACATGCAGGAGATCGACCGCTCGCGTGCCCAGGTGCGCGCCCAGCTCTTGATGGGCCAGGAAAGCCCGGCGGCCCGCGCCGGCCAGATCGCCCGCCAGATGATGCTCTACGGCCGCCCGATCTCCAATCCGGAGATGATGGAACGGCTCGCCGGCATCACCCCGCAGCGGCTGACCGACCTCGCCGGCCGGCTGTTCTTCGAGACGGCACCGACGATTTCGGCCATCGGACCGCTCGAACATCTGGCGCCGATGCACGAGATTTCCGGCGCGCTTTCCGCCGGCCGCACCTCGTCGTTCAAAGCCGCCGGCTGACGCCCGGCCGGGATTGCACTAGAATTGTCGCCAGCGGGCAAGGTCCCGCCGGCTGAGGCTTCAGGAGGTTCGATGACACGTTCGGTCTTTCGGTTTCTGTCGCGGCAGCCGGAAACACCGGACCTCAACAGTGCATCGCATCGCCTGCGCCTGCCGCGTTACGACGATTTCGAACAATGGCACGCGCTGCGTCGCGACAGCCGGGCCTTTCTGCAGCCCTGGGAACCGACCTGGCGGCCGGACGAACTGACCGAGCGCGCCTTTCGCGCCCGGGTGGTGCGCAACGGCCAGGAATACCATTCCGGTCTCGCCGTCCCCTTCTTCCTGTTTTCCCAGGCCGATCACGCCCTGCTGGGCGGGCTGACCATCGGGCTGATCCGCCGCGGCGCATCGCAGAGCTGCATGATCGGATACTGGATGGGCGAGCGGCATGCCGGGAAAGGTCATATGTTTGCCGCACTTCAATTGGCTATTCCCTACATCTTCAGGGGGCTCGAGTTGCACCGGATCGAAGCAGCCTGTATTCCAGACAACGAGAAAAGCATCCGGCTCCTCGAGAAGGCCGGCTTTGAGCGAGAAGGTCTCTTGCGGGAATATCTGAAAATCAACGGGCAGTGGCGCGACCACGCGATGTTTTCGCGGTTGAGCGACCGTGCCTCGGGGAACGGGAACAAAGAGAACTCATGACGCCCGACCGGAACAGGCAAGCGGCGGCCGGCCAGTGGCTGGCGGCCGTATTGGCCACGGCGATGCTTGCGTTCGTCGGTCTCTTCTCGTCGCTGGCGCTCGCCGCCGAGCCGGTGAAGATCGCCCGCGACGACACGGCGCTCGACCTGACCGCCACGACCGAAATCTATGCCAACCAGGGCAATGCCTTCCAGGTTTCGACCGCGGCCGGCACCGACGGCATCCGCCGCCGCATCGAGGTGCGCGCCTCCTCGCCCGAACACCAGGGCGACTGGGCGGTCTTCGCACTGGCCAACGTCTCGGAAGAGCAGCTGGAACGCGTGATCGTCGCCCCGCATTTCCGCCTGGCCGGCTCGCGCATGTTCTGGCCGGACCTCGGCTCGCAGCGCATCATCTCCATCACGCCGTCGGAAGGCTTTGCCCTCGACCGGGTGCCGAGCCCCGACGCGGACGTCTTCCGCATCACGCTCAACCCGGGCTCCGTCATCACCTTCGTCGCCGAGCTCGCGACCCCCAACCTGCCGCAGATCTATCTGTGGGAGCCTGACGCCTACAAGGACACGGTCAACGCGTTCACCCTCTATCGCGGCATCGTGCTCGGCATCGCAGGCCTGCTCGCGGTGTTCCTGACCATCCTGTTCGTCGTCAAGGGCACCTCGATGCTGCCGGCCGCGGCGGCGCTCGCCTGGGCGGTGCTCGCCTATATCTGCGTCGACTTCGGCTTCCTCGAAAAGCTGATCAGCATCACCTCGAGCGACCAGCGCATGTGGCGCGCGGGCGCGGAGGTGGCGCTCGCCTCGAGCCTCGTCATCTTCCTCTTCACCTATCTCAACCTCAACCGCTGGCACGTCCATCTCGGCTATGCGACCTTCGCCTGGATCCTCGGCCTTGCCCTGCTGTTCGGCGTGGCGATCTACGATCCCTCGATCGCCGCCGGCATCGCCCGCCTGTCCTTCGCGCTGACCGCGACGGCCGGCATCGTGCTGATCTTCTATCTCGGCTTCAACCGCTACGACCGCGCGATCCTGCTGATCCCGACCTGGGCGCTGATCCTCGTCTGGCTGTTCGGCGGCTGGCTGACGGTCACCGGGCGGCTCGACAACGACATCATCCAGCCGGCGCTCGGCGGCGGACTGGTGCTGATCGTGCTGCTGATCGGGTTCACCGTCATGCAGCACGCCTTTGCCGGCGGCGCCTACCAGCAGGGCCTGTTCTCGGACCTCGAACGGCAGTCGCTGGCGCTGACCGGTTCGGGCGATACGGTCTGGGACTGGGACGTGGCCCGCGATCGGGTCGTCACCAGCCCCGACATCTCCTTCCGCCTCGGCCTGCAGCCGGGCACCATGCACGGCCCGGCGCGCAACTGGCTGCCGAGGCTGCACCCGGACGACCGCGACCGCTTCCGCGCCACGCTCGACGTGTTGCTGGAACACCGCAAGGGTCGCCTCAACCACGAATTTCGCATTCGCGCCGAGGACGGCCATTTCCACTGGCTGAAGATCCGCGCCCGGCCGGTGCTCGGCTCGAACGGCGAGGTCATCCGCTGCGTCGGCACGATCATCGACGTGACCGAGCAGAAGAACTCGATCGACCGGCTGCTGGTCGATGCCATGCACGACAACCTGACCGGCCTGCCCAATCGCGAGGTCTTCCTCGACCGGCTGCAGTCGGTGCTGACGCTGACAGGCGGGGCGGAGAGCGTGCGGCCGACCGTCATGGCGATCGACATCGACCGCTACAAGCAGGTCAATGACAGCCTCGGCATCGCCGCCGGCGACAATATCCTGATCGCACTGACGCGGCGGCTGCGCCGCCTGATGAAGCCGCAGGATACGCTGGCGCGGCTCTCCGGCGACGAGTTCGGCCTGATCCTCGTATCCGAACGCGATCCGGCCAAGATCGCCGACTTCGCCGACGCCGTATCGAAGGCGATCATGGTGCCGATCAACTTCGCCAATCGCGAGATCATCCTGACCGCCTCGATCGGCCTGGTCTCCTGGGTCGACCAGCAGGAGAACGCCGCCGGCCTTCTCTCCGACGCCGAGCTTGCCATGTACCGCGCCAAGCGGTCGGGCGGAAACCGGGTCGAACCCTTCCGCCCCGCCTTCCGCGGCGCCGGCACCGACCGGCTTCAGCTCGAGACCGACCTTCGCCGCGCCATCGAGCGCAAGGAACTGTCGATGGTCTACCAGCCGATCGTACGTCTCGCCGACGGCGAGGTGGCAGGCTTCGAGGCGCTGATGCGCTGGGACCACCCCAAGCGCGGCAACGTGCCGCCGTCGGAATTCATCCCCATTGCGGAAATGTCGGATCTGATCGAGCCGCTCGGCATGTTCGCGCTTGAAAGAGCGACGACCGACCTGATGGACTGGGAACGGCAGACGGGCGAGATTCCGGTCTTCGTCTCGGTCAACCTGTCGAGCGCCCAGCTTCTGTCGAGCGAACTCTACACCGATGTGCGCGCCATGCTGACCAAGACGCAGTGCGACCCGCAACGCATCAAGCTGGAACTCACCGAAAGCGTGGTGATGGAGAACCCGGAACAGGCGCGCTTGGTGCTCGCCAAGCTGAAGGAGACCGGCATCTCGCTGGCGCTCGACGACTTCGGCACCGGCTATTCCTCGCTCGCCTACCTCACCCGCTTCCCCTTCGACACCATCAAGCTCGACAAGGCGCTGGTCAACGACCGCTCGGACAAGCGCGCCGTGCTGCTGAAATCCGTCATCGCCATGGCTTGCGGGCTGGAGATGCAGGTGGTTGCCGAAGGCATAGAGAGCGATGCGGATGCCGAGGAGCTCGCCAAGCTCGGCTGCGATTTCGGCCAGAGCTACCTGTTCGGCGCGCCGCTCGGCGCGGAATCGGTGCAGCGGCTGCTCAAGGAACGGTTCCCGCTGACCAAGCGGGCCTGAGGGCCCGGCAGGCCCGCCCTTTTCCCTCAGGCGTGTCCGGCTTCCATCGACAGCATGGCGGGGCTGACGCCCATCAGGGCGAGCGCGCGGTCATATTTGTTGTCGAGCGAGCGGTCGAAGATCAGGTCCTCGGTCGCGCCGCAATTCAGCCAGCCATTATTGGCCAGTTCGAATTCGAGCTGGCCCGGACCCCAGCCGGCATAGCCGAGCAGCATGGTGGCGCGGCGCGGGCTGCGGCCCTCGGAGATCGCCCGGACGATGTCGAGCGTGGCGGTCAGCGAAATGTCGTCGCTCACCGGAATGCTGCTGTCGCTGGTATAGTCGTCGCTGTGCAGCACGAAGCCGCGGCCGGTCTCGACCGGACCGCCGTTCTGGATGGGGAAATCGCGGGCGTGCTGGGGCAGCATGATCGCATCGGTCTTGTCGATCAGGCCGAGATGCAGAAGCACGTCGGCAAAGGTCACCGGCTGGGCCCGGTTGATGATGAAGCCCATGGCGCCGGCCGGCGAATGGGCGCAGATGTAGACGACGGAACGGGCGAAATTGCCGTCGGCTATGCCGGGCATGGCGATCAGGAGCTGGCCGTCGAGAAAGCCCCGTTCGCGATCCTTCTTCAGCGTCGAGAAAGCCATATTCCACCCTCCACTGGCCCCTGCCGGGGCGCTTGTTCGAGACCGGATGGTCCTGCGCGGATCCCGTCTATTAGAGGAAGATGGGGCAGGAACGCGGATCAATCAACTAAAAATGATCCCGGTCCCGCAAGCGTTACTGGTCGAGCGGCAAGCCTTGGGCTAAACGGCTGGTCCATGATGTGTCCCGAGCCTGCGAAAATGCGCCGACCTTTCCTCGCCCTGATTGCACTGAGCGGAATTCAGCTCGGCTTCGTTGCTGCAGCAAAGGCCGAGAGCAGCGAATGGGCGCTAAATGAGGGCGGCCGCATGCGTCTCGTCGTGCTGCCGGCGGATGCCGATGGCAAGCGCGCCGCCGCCCTGCAGATCGAACCGTCGCCCGGCTGGATCACCTATTGGCGCGAGCCTGGCGACGCCGGCATACCGCCCTCGATCACGCTTGCACCGGACAGCGGCTATACGCTGAGCGACATCGGCTATCCCGTGCCGAAGCGGATCGACAATGGCGACCTGCGCGACATCGGCTATGACGCGCCGGTGACCCTGCCGCTGATGCTTTCCGGACCCGCCGGCGGCTCGTCCTCCGGCGATCTGAAGGCCTCCGTCTTCATCGGCCTCTGCCGCAATATCTGCATTCCCTTCCAGGCCGAATTCCAGCTGTCGCTGACGCTCAGCGAAACGGCAAAGGCCGAGGAGGCGGAGATCGTGGCCGCGGCGCGCAAAACCCTGCCCGAGCCCCCCTCCCCGGATCTGGCGGTGAAGTCGCATAAGCTGTCGGCCGACGACAAGCAGCTGTCGCTGATGCTGACCGTGCCCGAAGGGACAGCGGCGGACGAGGCCGAGATCTTCGTCACGGGTCCGAGCGGGCATGTCTTTTTCGGCGACGGCGAGCGCCGGCTGGAAGGCAATGCGCTGACCGTCGCCCTGCCGATCAGCGGGTTACCGCGCAAATACGACATCCACGGCAAGCACTGGGGCCTGCTGGTCAAGGCCGGCGGGCGGGCCATGGAAACCACGCTTGCCTTTGACTAGCGTCAATCTATATTTCGCGGCGAACGGCGCGCCGAACCCGGCCCGCCCGAAACCAGCGAGGAGAATTCCATGACCATCGCAATCGGCGATCGCCTGCCCCAGGCCACCTTCAAGGAAAAGACGGCAGACGGCTCGGTCGAGCTTTCGACCGACGACCTCTTCAAGGGCAAGCGCGTCGTGCTGTTCGCCGTACCGGGCGCGTTCACGCCCACCTGCACGCTCAACCACCTTCCGGGCTACCTGGAAAACCGCGACGCGATCCTCGCCCGCGGCGTCGACGACATCGCGGTGATCTCGGTCAACGACTGGCACGTCATGGGCGCCTGGGCGCAGCAGAGCGGCGGCATGGGCAAGATCCACTTCCTCGCCGACTGGAACGCCGCCTTCACCAAGGCGCTCGGCCTTGATGCCGACCTCTCCGCCGGCAGCCTCGGCGTGCGCTCCAAGCGCTATTCCATGCTGGTCGAGGACGGCGTGGTGAAGTCGCTCAACGTCGAGGAAAACCCCGGCCAGGCGACCGTCTCGGCGGCCGCGGCGATGATCGAGCAGCTCTGAGGCTCGAATAGGTTTACCGTATAGGGACTGGGACGAGGTCATCCCAGCCGGTTCGTGTCCCTCAGCCGCAGCCGGCTGACTGACAGGCAGGGCGTTTGCGCATGTCTTCTCCCCAGCGGGGAGAAGGTGGCGCGTAGCGCCGGATGAGGGGGGCGCCGACGGCGCACTTGGCCCCCTCATCGCCTCGCATGCGCTCGGCACTTCTCCCCGGCGGGGAGAAGCGGTAGGTCGCCCGAAGCAATCCGCCGCCTTCGTCGTTTCAGATTTCCATGTCGAAAACCAGAACGCCGGACAGTCCGCCGTCGGTCGCCTTGACGATGCGGTCGCCGACGACGACGTGGTCGGGGTGCTTAAGGTAATAGTCCCGCACCACGGCGTCCTCGAAAGTGATGATGAAGCCGTCGAGGTAACCGCCGTTCAGGCCCTCCGGCGAGACATTCGGGCCAAACTTGACGTCCAGCATGCCCGGAACGACATCCTTCAGCGCCGCAATGCCCTCATAGATGGCCTGCTTCTCGGCCTCTTGTGTCGCCGCCTTGAAGCGCAGGAACACGCAGTGCTGGATCATGATGTGTCTCTCCCTGTGTGGTCTTTTGCCAAGGCAGGATAGGGCCAACGGACAAGATGGCAAGGCGGGAAAGCGAGGCCATGTCCGAACACGGGAGACGGCGCGAGTCCAGGCAGCCGCTCGTCCCTCAAGACCAGGCGACGCCGCCTGCCCTCACCGGCCCTGCAGCAGCGCCCGCCCGAGATTGGGCTTCTTGAAGGGTTCCATGCCCTTGCGGGCGAGTTCGTCGGCGCGCTCGTTCTCCGGATGACCGGCATGGCCCTTGACCCAGTGCCACTTGACCTTGTGGCTCTGGTTGGCGACGTCGAGTTGTTGCCAGAGTTCACCGTTCTTGACAGGCTTCTTGTCGGCCGTCCTCCAGCCGTTTTTCTTCCAGCCGAAGATCCACTTAGAGATACCGTCCATGACATATTTGCTGTCGGTGTAGAGGTCGATCTCGCACGGGGTCTTGAGGGCCGACAGCGCGGAGATCGCCGCCATCAGTTCCATGCGGTTGTTGGTCGTGTCGGCCTCGCCGCCGAACAGCTCCTTTTCCGTCTCGCCGTAGCGCAGGACGGCGCCCCAGCCGCCCGGGCCGGGATTTCCGGAACAGGCGCCATCGGTGAAAATATCGACATGCTTCATGATTTGAGCCCGTATTCGGCGCTTGAGGCCACCTTCTGGTGGAAGCGCAATTTCTTCAGATATTCGAGCGGGTCCTTCTTGACCACCAGGGCGCCGGCCGGCGTGGTCAGCCAGTCGTAGAGCCGGGTCAGGAAGAAGCGCAGCGCCGAGCCGCGCGACAGGATAGGCAAGGCTTCGATCTCGGCCACGGAGAGCGGACGCACGGACTGGTAGCCCTCGATCATCGCCATGCCCTTGGTGATGTTGTAGGCGCCGTCCTTCTCGAAACACCAAGCATTGAGGCAGATCGACAGGTCGTAGACGAGGAAATCGTTGCAGGCGAAATAGAAGTCGATGAGGCCCGAGAGTTCATCACCGAGGAAGAAGACGTTGTCGGGAAAGAGATCGGCATGGATGACGCCCTCAGGCAGGTCCGCCGGCCAATGCGCCGCCAGGAAGGTGAGTTCGTCGCCAATCTCGGCCTCGAGCCCGGTCTCGACCTCGTCGGCGCGGTCCTTGGACTTCGCCCACAGCGTCTTCCAGCCGTCGAGCGACAACGCGTTGGGACGCTTGAGGTCAAAACCTTCGCCAGCCACATGCATGGCGGCCAGCGCGCGACCGACTTCGCGGCAATGCTTCGCCTCGGGCTTGCGCAGCCACATGCCTTCCAGGAAGGAGATGAGCGCCGCCGGGCGGCCGGACAGCTCACCCAGCAGTGCGCCGTCCTTGCGCGGCAGCGGCAGCGGGCAGGACAGGCCGCGGTCGGCCAGGTGGTGCATGAGGCCGAGAAAGAACGGCAGGTCGTTCTTATCCACCCGCTTCTCGTAAAGCGTGAGGATCAGCGGCGCCTTCGAGGTGTGCAGCAGGAAGTTCGAGTTCTCGACCCCTTCGGCAATGCCCTTATAGGAGAGAAGCTCACCGGCGTCATACTGCTGGAGAAAGGCCTTGAGGTCGATTTCGTTGATGTCGGTGTAGACTGCCACGTCAAAAATTCCCGCGCTGCGTTCTCTGTGCCGCCGATGATGATAGCGCAAGCCATACAGCGGGGGAAAACGGAGTGCCAGTGCCGAGGGAGAAATGGCACAGGAAATGGAGATGGGCGGCAGGCCGAGCACGTGCGTTCCTGTTGTTGCGGTCACTAAGACGCAGTAATATCAGGCATTGAATTCGGAGACCAAAGGCCAATGAGCAATACCGTAGGCATCGAACTTGGTGACCATTTCACGGCGTTCCTCTCAAAGCTGACCGCCAGTGGCCGCTATGAGACGACGAGTGAAGCCGTTCGAGCCGGGCTTCGGCTGCTAGAACAGGAAGAGGCGAAGCATGAGGCTCTTCTGAATGCTCTGGACGAAGGGGAAAGGAGCGGGGAAAGCTCGCGTTCGCTCAGTGACATTGTCGCGAGAGCGAGATCCCCTCGACATGGCGGGTAGCTTTGTCTTTTCACGCGCCGCGGAGCAAGACATCACCTCAATCGTGAGAAGCAGCATCGCCGCGTTCGGCGACGCTCAAACGACTGTCTACATGGCGGGGATCGAGGAAACGCTCCATCTGCTTGCCGCCCATCCCGAGATGGGTGCGCAATTCACGCACGACCGATCGGGCCGGATCTACCGCCGCTACCGATGCGGAAGTCATATTGCGTATTACCGCAAGCGGCACGCCGACATATTTATCGTCCGGATCCTCCACGAGCGAATGCTGCCCGAGAAGCACCTATAAGCCCTCGACCGTTCTGCCGGCGCTTCGCTTTAGGCTCAGCGCGTTCGTTGCTAAAAACGATTCACCGGATCGTTTTCCGGCTCCGCCGTCGCAGCGCCGGCCCGTCGCTTCAGGCTCCGGGCGTTCGTCACTGCAATCGATTCGCCGGATCGATTGCCCGGGCGTGCCTTGCACGCCCGACCGTTCCTCACCCATTCACCCAGGCCATGTCGTCGTGGGTGAGTTCGATGTCGCGCAGTTCGCGATTGACGAGGAAGTGCTCGTTTTCGATCGAGAATTCGGCAAGCTCGATGGTCGCTGCGTAGCGGGCCTTGAAGGCCTCGATGATCTCGTTGACGATCACTTCCGGGGCAGACGCGCCGGCGGACAGGCCGAGCGTGCCGATCGGGCCGATGTCATCCCAGTCGATCTCGGCGGCGCGCTGCACCAGCAGCGAGCGCCTGGCGCCGGCCTTCAGCGCCACTTCGACCAGACGCTTGGAGTTGGACGAGTTGGGCGCACCGACGATGATGAACAGGTCGCAGCCGGGCGCTGCCTGCTTGACTGCCTCCTGGCGGTTGGTCGTGGCGTAGCAGATGCTGTCGGCCGATGGTGCGGTCAGGTTGGGAAAGCGCTCCTGCAGCCGCTTGATGACGCCGGCGGTGTCATCGACCGAGAGCGTCGTCTGGGTGACGTAACCGAGATTGTCGGCATCGACCGGCTCGTAGCGGTCGGCGTCCTCGATCGTCTCGATCAGAGAGACCGAGCCTTCCGGCAACTGCCCCATGGTGCCGATCACTTCCGGGTGGCCGGCATGGCCGATCAGCACGACGTGGCGGCCGAGCCGCTGGTGGCGCATGGCCTGCTTGTGCACCTTGGAGACCAGCGGGCAGGTCGCGTCGAGGTAGAAGAGATTGCGTGCCTGGGCGTCGGCCGGCACGGATTTCGGCACGCCATGGGCGGAGAAGACCACCGGCCTTTCGCGGTGCTCGGCGGGGATCTCGTCCAGTTCCTCGACGAAGACCGCACCCTTCGCCTCCAGCCCCTCGACCACATAGCGGTTGTGGACGATCTCGTGGCGCACATAGACCGGGGCACCAAAACCCTTGAGCGCCAGCACGACGATCTGGATGGCGCGGTCGACGCCGGCGCAGAAGCCGCGCGGGCCGCACAGGCGGATCGTCAGGGGTGGTCGGGACACAATCTCATTCATCATCAGCCAGCCAGCAATACCAGGATCAGCGCGAGCACGGCGGGAAGCGCCTGAATGTAGAGGATCTTCCGCGATGCCGTCATGCTCCCATATAGGCCGGCGACGAAGACGCAGCCAAGGAAAAACAGCTTCAGCTGGAAAGCGAAATCGGGGTCTGGCTGGGCAAGCGCCCAGAAAAGGCCGAGCGCCAGGAAGCCGTTGTAGAGGCCCTGATTGGCGGCGAGCACCTTGGTTGCCTCGGCCTGCTGCGGCTTCATGGCGAAGGCTTTCAAGCCCGCGGGCCTAGTCCACAGGAACATTTCCAGCACCAGGATATAGACATGCTCAAGCGCCACCAGGGCGACCAGCAGATCGGCAACGAGTTTCATCAGTCCTCCTCGGCGCGTCGGGCGCGTTGCACATCAGGACAGACCGGCAAGGAATTTTCCCTGCCCGCCCTACAGGTTCAAGTCTTGCGGCGAAACACGCCGTAGATCACGACGCCGGCCAGCGCGAGCGCCAGGCCGTACCAGGTGATCGCATATTGCAGGTGGCTGTTGGGCAGGTCGATCTCGGTGACCCCGCCTTCCGGCATGCCGCCAGGCACCGGGGTCGCGTCGGCATCGAGGAAGAAGGGCAGCACCTTGTCGGCCGCAAGCCCGGTGCTCGCCGCCATGCGGTCGAGATCCTTCCAGTAGAAGACGTTCTTGCCCTCGTCATTGTCCGGCACCAGCGAGGACGGTTTTTCGCTCAGCCGGGCGCGGGCCAGCCCCTCGACCGATTGCGGGCCGACCAGCAGTCCTAACGGACGCTTTGCCGGCTCCTTCAGCTCATAGGGCACGAAGCCGCGGTTGACGAACAGGTAGCGGCCGTCGGCGAGCTGGAGCGGCGTGTAGACGTAGAAGCCGGCGCGGCCGCGGAAGGTGGCGAGGAAATGCCGTTCCTTGTCGTTGAGGTAGGTTCCTTCGGCCGTGGCTGCCCGGTAGTCGACATCGCCGCCCTTGGTCAGGATCGCCTCGATGCCGGCCAGGTCGAGGGGGGCTGCGTTACGGCGCGCCTCGATGTCGGAGATCAGCGCCTCTTTCCAGTGGAGCCGCCTCACCTGCCAGGTACCGAGCGACAGCAGGATCGCCATCGCGACGGCGACCGCCACAACGGTGAAGACGAGCCGGACAGGGCCGCGGCGCGTCGTCTCAGCCACGGTCGATCGTCCCCTGGGATGCCTTGTTGCGGTACTGCAGGGCGATCAGCATCGCCTTGATCGTGCGCAGGAGCCAGAGCGAGACGATGATCGCCAGGGGCCCGAACAGGACGAAATGCAGCCAGACCGGCGGCTGATAGGTCAGCTCGGTCCAGACCGCGAGGCCGACCACGAGGAAATCGGCGAGCAGGATGACGAAGATCGCCGGACCGTCACCGGAATCGGCGAAGGAATAATCGAGACCGCAATTGCTGCAGCGTGGCTTGACCTTGGAGTAGCCGTCAAACAGCCGGCCCTGGCCGCAACGCGGGCAGGATGCGGTCAGCCCGGCCTTGACCGGATCGACCGGTGCGAAATGGGCGTTGTCCTCGTTCATGATCTTCCTTTCAGCTGCGCGTGGGCCGGCCTTGCCGCTGCCGGCCACGGTATCCGACCTTGGCTTATACGCCCCGATAGACAAACCGCAAATGCGCCTCGCCTTTGCCTTGCCGCGGAGGCCGGCTCCGCCGGCTACAAAAAAAGCGGCACCCGCAGGTGCCGCCTGTGTTTCTTGCCGTCTCGGCCGGATCAGCCGTGGGCGAGCGGTGCGCCCCAGCCACCCCAGACATAGATGGTGAAGAACAGGAAGAGCCAGACCACGTCGACGAAGTGCCAGTACCAGGCAGCCGCTTCGAGGCCGAAATGCTGCTTCGGGGTGAAATCACCCTTCATCGCGCGCAGCAGGCAGACGGTCAGGAAGATCGTGCCGACGAGCACGTGGAAACCGTGGAAACCGGTCGCCATGAAGAAGGTCGCACCATAGATGCTTTCCTTGAAGCCGAACGGGGCGTGGGCATATTCGTAGGCCTGAACGGCCGAGAACAGCACGCCGAGCACAACGGTGAGCACCAGACCGCTCACCAGACCCTTGCGGTCATTGTGCAGCATGGCGTGATGGGCCCAGGTAAGCGTCGTGCCCGACAGCAGCAGGATGATGGTGTTGTAGAGCGGCAGGTGCCAGGGATCGAGGACTTCGATGCCCTGCGGCGGCCACTGGCCACCGGTGAACTCGACGCGGCTCGCCTGGATCGCTTCGTTGGCGAACAGGCTGGCATCGAAGAAGGCCCAGAACCAGGCGACGAAGAACATCACTTCCGAAGCGATGAACATGATCATGCCGTAGCGCAGGTGCAGCGACACGACGCGGGTATGGGCGCCTTCGTGGGCTTCCTTGATGGTGTCCGACCACCAGCCGATCATCGTGTAGAGGACGATGGCCAGGCCGATGTAGAACAGCCAAGGATTGGCCAGTTCGAGACCGAACATCTTGAACGATCCGCCCGACAGATAGCGCATGTAGGACACGCCGCCGAAGGTAAGGATGAAGGCGCCGATCGAGGCCAAAAGCGGCCAGGGGCTCGGATCGATGATGTGGTAGTCGTGATTCTTCTGATGCGCTTCGGCCATGTCAGCAATCCCCGAATGTCAAATTTCCTTAGAGTCCGGCGGACCGGACCCCTCCTCTCAAAGTTTCGGCTGTCCATTGTCACCCTGCTGCGGCAGCGATGCCACGGGCTTCTCCCCCTCATGCGGATAGAAGGTGTAGGACAGCGTAATCGTTCCGATGTCCTTCGTCTCGGCGGCCTCGACGATGGCCGGATCGATGAAGAAGACCACCGGCATTTCCAGGCTCTCGCCCGGCTTCAGCTCGGTTTCGGTGAAGCAGAAGCATTCGACCTTGTTGAAATAGGCCGCTGCTTCCATCGGCGTCACGTTGAAGATCGCCTGACCCGTGGTCGCAACCGGCGAGCGGTTGGTCGCGGTATAGTTGATCTGCACCGTCTCGCCGATCTTCGGCGTGATCGACCGGTCGACCGGCTTGAATTCCCAGTTGAGGCCCGAGGACACGTTGGCGTCGAAGGTCACCTTGATCGACTTGTCGAGGATCACATCGGAGACCTGCTCGACGCGTTGCGTCGTGCCGTTATAGCCGGTCACCTGACAGAACAGCCGATAGAGCGGAACCGACGCGAAGGACACGCCGAGCATGCAGCCGACGAAGACGACGCATGCCAGCAGGATCCTCGCGTTGCCGCGCGGTGTCGCCGTTGGTTCGTTGCCTGTCATCGCCACGCGCGCCTCCCTGCTCTCAATTGCCGACGGCGCCGAATTTGATCAGCGTCACGACGTAGAAAATGGCGACAAGCGCGGCGAGCACGATGCCGAGCGCAATATTGCGTCCACGGCGCGACTTCTTCTGCGCATCGTTGAGCTTGATGGTTTCCATCAGGCGGCACCTCCGAAAAGCGTCGCGAGGGTCGCGACGTAGTGATCGACCAAAAGGGCCGAGAAGATCGCGAAGAGATAGACGATCGAGTAGCCGAACAGCTTCTTGGCCGGAATCATCTTCTCGTCGCCGTCCGGCATGCGCCAGACGGCGATGGAACAGATCACGAGATAGAGGCCGAGAGCGCCGGCAAACAGGCCGTAATAGAGCGAGGTCAGGCCGGTGAAGGTCGGGATGACGGCGGTCACCGCGGTCAGCACGGCGTAGAGAGCAATCTGGTGCTTGGTTACCCGTTCGCCCGAAACGTTCGGCAGCATCGGCACGCCGACGGAGCCGTAATCGCGCATCTTGAACAGCGCCAGCGCCCAGAAATGGGCCGGCGTCCAGAGGAAGATGATCATGAACAGCACGATGCTGTCGAGCGACACGCCGCCGGTCACGCAGGCCCAGCCGACCATGGGCGGGAAAGCGCCGGCGGCACCGCCGATGACGATGTTCTGCGGCGTCGAGCGCTTCAGCCACATCGTATAGACGACGGCATAGAAGAAGATGGTGAAGGCGAGCAGGCCTGCCGAGAACCAGTTGACGGTGAGACCGAGGATCGAGACCGAGAACACCGACAGGATCAGGCCGAAGGCGAGCGCTTCGGTGGGTGCGATGCGGCCGGCCGGGATCGGCCGTGAGGCGGTCCGGGTCATGACGGCGTCGATGTCGGCGTCGTACCACATGTTGAGCGCGCCGGAGGCGCCGGCACCGACGGCGATGCACAGGATGGCGATGAAGCCGAGAAAGGGATTGATGTCGCCCGGTGCCAGCACGAGGCCGGCAAAGGCGGTGAAGACGACGAGCGACATGACGCGCGGCTTCAGAAGCGCGAAGAAATCGCGCGCAGTGGCTTCGGAAAGGCGGACTTCGCCTTCGAGCCCCGCAATGTCGCGACTATCAATTACCGTCATTGTCTCCGTCCCATGTTTTTGTTCTTGTCGGGTGCCGCGCCGTTAAGGAGCGCGGCACCCGAAGTTCGTTGAGAGCTTGGCCTGCCGCTTACTTGATGCGCGGCAGCTGTTCCCACTGGTGGAACGGCGGCGGCGACGACAGCTGCCACTCGAGCGTGGTCGCACCCTCGCCCCACGGATTGTTGCCGGCGATGCGCTTCTTGGCAAAGGCTTCGAAGACGCCGACCAGGAAGATCAGCACGGCGAAGGCCGAGATGTAGGAGCCGATCGACGAGACAAAGTTCCAGCCGGCGAATGCGTCCGGATAGTCGATGTAACGGCGCGGCATGCCGGCGAGGCCGAGGAAGTGCTGCGGGAAGAACACCATGTTGACGCCGACGAACATCACCCAGAAGTGCAGCTTGCCGAGGAATTCCGAGTACATGTAGCCGGTCATCTTCGGGAACCAGTAGTACCAGGCGGCGAAGATGGCGAACACGGCGCCGAGCGACAGAACGTAGTGGAAGTGGGCAACCACGTAGTAGGTGTCGTGCAGTGAGCGGTCGAGACCGGCATTGGCCAACTGTACGCCGGTGACGCCACCGACGGTGAACAGGAAGATGAAGCCGATCGCCCAGACCATGGGCGTGCGGAAGGACAGCGAACCGCCCCACATCGTCGCGATCCACGAGAAGATCTTGATGCCGGTCGGCACCGCGATGACCATGGTGGCGAAGAGGAAGTAGCGCTGTGCGGCCAGCGACAGGCCGACCGTGTACATGTGGTGGGCCCAGACGATGAAGCCGACGGCGCCGATCGCGACCATGGCGTAGGCCATGCCGAGATAGCCGAAGACCGGCTTCTTCGAGAAGGTCGAAACGATGTGGCTGATGATGCCGAAGCCGGGCAGGATCAGGATGTACACTTCCGGGTGACCGAAGAACCAGAACAGGTGCTGGAACAGGATCGGGTCACCGCCGCCTTCCGGCGCGAAGAAGGTCGTGCCGAAGTTGCGGTCGGTCAGAAGCATGGTGATGCCGCCTGCCAGAACCGGCAGCGAGAGCAGCAGCAGGAAGGCGGTGACCAGAACGGACCAGGCGAACAGCGGCATCTTGTGCAGCGTCATGCCCGGGGCGCGCATGTTGAGGATGGTGGTGATGAAGTTGATCGCACCGAGGATCGACGAGGCACCCGAGATGTGGATCGCGAAGATCGCCAGATCGACGGCCGGACCGGGTTGGCCCGAGGTCGCGAGCGGCGGATAGAGCGTCCAGCCGCCACCGACACCATAGGCGCCGGCCGGACCTTCGACGAACATCGACAGCACCAGCAGCAGGAAGGCCGGGATGACCAGCCAGAAGGAGATGTTGTTGAGGCGCGGGAAGGCCATGTCCGGAGCGCCGATCATGATCGGGATCATCCAGTTGGCAAAACCGCCGATGAGGGCCGGCATGACCATGAAGAAGATCATGATCAGCGCGTGCGCGGTGGTGAACACGTTGAACATGTGCTTGCCGCCGTCGATGGCCGCATCGCCCTCGAAGCCGTAAACGATCGAGGCCAGACCGTGGAAGATCTGGATGCCGGGCTCCTGCAGCTCCATGCGCATGGCGACCGAGAGCGCACCGCCGACGAGGCCGGCGCAGATCGCGAAGATCAGGTAGAGGGTGCCGATGTCCTTGTGGTTGGTCGAGAAGAACCAACGGGTGAAGAAACCGGGCTTGTGGTCATGATTGTCGTGATGCGCGCCGTGACCGTGGGCGTGATCGTCGTGGGCAACAGGTCCAGCCATTGTCCGCACTCCTCTTCCTTAATTCGAAACGTTATCGGCGAGCTGCACGGACTTGTCCGCACCGTCTACCGCAGCCATGAGCGCCTTGTTGGCACCGGCGAGATCCGACGCAGCAGCCTGGAGCCAGGCGGCATACTTGTCATCCGACACGACGCGGATGGCGATCGGCATGAAGGCATGGTCCTTGCCGCAGAGTTCCGAACACTGGCCGTAATAGAGGCCTTCGCGATCGGCGCGGAACCAGGTTTCGTTCAGACGACCCGGGACGGCATCGATCTTGACGCCGAAGGCGGGCATGGCGAAGGCATGGATGACGTCGGTCGGCGCGGCGGTGACGAGCATGCGCACGGTCTTGCCGACCGGGATGACCATCTCGTTGTCGACGGCGAGCAGGCGCGGATAGACGGACTTGTCTTCCTTGCCGGCGGCGGCGCGGTCTTCTTCCTTCAGCATGTAGCTGTCGAAGGCCAGTTCCGTGCCGCCCTGGTATTCATAGTTCCACTGCCACTGGGTGGCGGTCGCCTTGACCGTCAGGTCCGGGTTTTCCGGCTGGGTGAGCTGGGCGGAAAGCAGATTGAAGGACGGGATCGCGAAGAACAGCAGGATCAGCACCGGACCGACGGTCCAGACGATTTCGATCGCGGTGTTATGGCTGGTCTTCGAGGGAACCGGGTTGGCGGAGGCGCGGAAGCGCACGACGACCACGATGAGAAGGAGGAGGACGAAGACCGTGATCGGAACGATGAACCACAGGGTGTAGTTCTCAAACCAGCGAATCTGCTCCATGATCGGCGTCGCCGCCTGCTGCAAGTCCATCTGCCACTCGGTCGGCTGGTCTGCAAAGCTGCCGGAGGCGAAAAGCAGACAGGCCAGGGCGGCCAATGCTGCAAAAGCTCTCTTCATCACGATGTCTCTCCCACAAGCGTTTGATCCACATCAAATCAATACGCAAAATTCATGCTATCATCAGCGTTTAAAATCACAGATTGGCCGCATTCGCAATACGCCCGGCCAAATGCCAGCGTTGCATTTTTGCTGTTCATCAATTCCACTCCCGAGCCATCCACCGGCAATTCGGTCCGCATCGTCCGCGGCGGCCGATGCGGCTGCAACAGCGGTCGCAATTAAGCCTCACTCCCTTGGAAAACACGGGTCGGGGCTTTCATTTTGCCCGCCCGGACGCCATGAATGTCAGGGATGATTCGATTTCCAGAGGTACCCATGGGTCTTCCTAGACTTTACCGGTCCGGCCTGATCGCAAGCGCCATCGCCGTTGCCGCGCTCGTCGCTCCGGTCGAGGCCCAGCAACAGCAGCCCGGAACGATCCGTTCCAATCACGGCGCATGGTCGGTGATCTGCGACACGCCGGCTGGCGCCTCCACAGAACAATGCGCGCTGATGCAGAACGTCATCGCCGAGGACCGCCCCGAAGTTGGCCTGTCCGTGGTGGTGCTGAAGACCGCGGACCGCAAGGCGAAGATCCTGCGCATCCTCGCCCCGCTCGGCGTCCTCTTGAAGGACGGCATGGAGCTCTATGTCGACGGCAACAATATCGGCCGCGCCTATTTCACCCGCTGCTTCTCCGAAGGCTGCTATGTCGAAGTCGAGATCGACGAGGAACTGATGAAGATCCTGCGGGCCGGCAAGAATGCCGTGTTCGCGCTGCGCGAGTCGGCCGACCAGGACCGGGTCGGCATTCCGATCGAGCTTGCCGGCTTCGGCGAAGGCTACGACAAGCTTCCCTGAGAACATCCGCTGCCTTCATCATGATAAAGTGACGCGCGACCGGGGCCATGGCTCCGGTCGAACCTTGTTCGCAGGGCGCATTGCGCCTACATCGGAGCGAGCACTGCAAGGAGATATGCATGACCACCGACCTTCTCGGCCTCTTCGACTGCGACGAAATGACGCTGCGTCAGCATGTGTCGAAAGCACTCGCCGGCGCCGATGACGGGGAGTTGTTCGTCGAACATGCCCAGGCAGAATCACTGACCTTCGACAACGGGCGCCTGAAGGGCGGCAGCTTCAACACCGACCAGGGCTTCGGCCTGCGCGCCGTCGCCGGCGAAGCCGTCGGTTACGCCCATGCGGGAGAGCTTTCACTCGCCGCACTGTCGCGCGCCGCCGATGCGGTCGGCGCCGTGACCCATGGCTATTCCGGCTCCTATGCCAGCGCGCCCCAGCGCACCAATGCCAAGCTCTATGGCGAAGGCAATCCGATCGGCGCGCCGTCCTTCGAGGATAAGGTCAAGCTGCTTGCCGAGATCGACGCCTATCTGCGCGGCAAGGGCGACACCGTGCGCCAGGTCACCGCCTCGATCGCCGCGAGCTGGCAGGTGGTGGAGATCCTGCGCGCCGACGGTCACCGGGTGCGCGACATCCGGCCGATGACCCGGATCAATATTTCCGTCATCGCCGGCAAGGGCGACCGGCAGGAAAGCGGCTCCTATGGCACGGGCGGGCGCATGGCCTTTTCCGACTTCCTCACGCAAGAGAGCTGGCAGCACGGCGCCGACGAGGCGCTGCGCCAGGCGCTGGTCAATCTCGAGGCGATCGACGCGCCTGCCGGCACCATGGACGTGGTGCTCGGAAACGGCTGGCCGGGTGTCATGCTGCACGAGGCCGTCGGCCACGGGCTCGAGGGCGACTTCAACCGCAAGAAGACCTCGGCCTTCGCCGGCCTGATGGGCGAAATGGTCGCCGCCCCCGGCGTCACCGTCGTCGACGACGGGACGATCGACGCGCGGCGCGGCTCGATCACCATCGACGACGAAGGCACGCCCTCGGCCTATAACGTGCTGATCGAGAACGGCCGGCTGGTGGGCTACATGCAGGACCGGCAGAATGCCCGGCTGATGGGCATGAAGGCGACCGGCAACGGGCGCCGCCAGGGTTATTCGCACCAACCCATGCCGCGCATGACCAACACCTACATGCTCGGCGGCGACAAGAGCCCGGAAGAAATCATCTCGTCCGTCAAGAACGGCATCTACGCCGTCTCCTTCGGCGGCGGTCAGGTCGACATCACGTCCGGCAAGTTCGTCTTCGGCTGCACCGAGGCCTACATGATCGAGAACGGCAAGATCGGCGCGCCGGTCAAGGGCGCCATGCTGATCGGCAACGGGCCGGAGGCGATGAAGCGCATTTCCATGGTCGGCAACGACATGGCGCTCGACAAGGGCATCGGCAATTGCGGCAAGGCCGGCCAATGGGTTCCCGTGGGCGTCGGCCAGCCGCATCTGCGGATGGACCAGGTGACGGTGGGCGGAACCCGGGCGTAAGGGACCGCGGCGGGCATCTGATCGGGCGTCTTTGCGTCGGATTGCAACTTTTCCGGGATCTGGCATAATAAGACCATGAACCACGTGCCGCCGCACATTCCCTTTGACGAACTGGCGTTTCCGGTCGAAGAGACCGCGAGCGCAGAGGTCGAGGCTTGGCAGCGCAAGAAGATCGAGGCCGGTCTCAAGGACGCCGACGAAGGTCGATTTGCTTCTCACGAGACGGTGAAATCGGTCATCCGCAAATTCGTTTCGGATGGATGAGCTTCGCTGGACGCAGACTGCGGTTCAGGATCTCGACGACATAGGCTCGTACATCGCCGGGGACAGCCCACGCTCGGCCGAGGCCATCGTGCGAAGACTGGTGGAAGCTGCGGCCTTCCTTGCCTATCACGCCGAAATCGGGCGGCTGGGTCGGGTCGCCGGGACGCGCGAACTCGTTGTCGCAGGTACGCCGTACATCATCGTCTACCGTGTAAAGGCGACCATCGAAATTCTGACGATTCTCCACACGGCACGGAAATGGCCGGACCGTTTCGATTGACCGCAGGCACTTACCCCCGCCACGCGGCCAGCGCACATTGAGACATCAAATCGGGAACCCTCTCAGCCCCTCGCCGGCATCAGCACGCAATCATAGCGGTTCTTGACCAACTTGTCGCAGGCCGAGCGGGCCTCGGTCTTGCTGGCAAAGCCGGTGAAGCGGGCGCGGTAGAAGGTCGAGCCGTCGCGGGTCACGGCCTCGGTATAGGTGTCGCGATCGTTCAGCGGGCCACCGATCTTGGCCTTGGCGTCGGCGAGAAGCTCCATGGCGGCCTTGGCGCTGGCGGCGGCGGCGATCTGGATCTGCCATCCGCCAACCTTCTGGGCCGCAGCCTTCTGCGCTGCGACCGGGATTTCCGCCTCAGGCGTCAAGGCTGGGACATCGCTCGAGACCTCGGCGGAAGCCATTTCCACCGGCTGGGCATAGGCGGTGCCGAGCATGGAGGCAGCGGCCGGAGTAGCGTTTGCCAGGCCGATCACGGCGGCCACCGCATCCTGGCGGGGTGCCGGAACGGGGACATCGTCGCCCAGGCGCGCCAGGTCCATGCCTACGCGGGTCGAGTTGCTGGCCAGGAGCTGCGATCCGCGCGAGGCCTTGGCGATGTTGCCGGCGATCAGCTTTTCCATGACCTTGTCGCGGCTTGCTGCCGAACGGCCGCCCATGACCACGCCGATCACCCGGCGGTCGCCGTCTTTCACGGCGCTGACGAGGTTGAAGCCGGACGCGTTGGTATAGCCGGTCTTGATGCCGTCCATGCCCTTGTAGCGGTACATCAGATTGTTGTGGCCGTTGATCGTGCGGCCGCGGAAGGCAAAGCTCTTGGTGTTGAACAGCTTGTATTCCTGCGGGAAGTCGCGCAGCAGCGCGATGCCGAGGGTCGACATGTCGCGCGCCGTGGTGATCTGTCGGTCGTCGGGAAGGCCCGACGCATTGACGAAGGTGGTCTTCGACATGCCGAGCGAGCGCGCCTTTGCCGTCATCATCGCCGAGAACTGGCTTTCGGTGCCGCCGAGCTTTTCCGCCATGGCGGCCGCGGCATCATTGGCCGACTGCACGATCATGCCGAGCACGGCTTCCTTCACGGTAATCGAGTCGCCTGCCTTGACGCGAAGCTTGGTCGGCGGACGGGAGGCAGCATATTTCGAGAACGGCACCTTGCTGTCCCAGGACAATTCGCCGCGACGAATCGCCTCGAACGTCATGTACAGGGTCATCATTTTCGTCAGCGAGGCCGGGTGATTGAGGCTGTCGGGGTTTTCCGAGGCCAGGACTTCGCCGGTGCGGGCATCGAGGAGAAGCTGGGCGCTTCCGGCTGTCGCGGAGGTTGACGATGAAGCGATCGCAACAAGGAACGTCAACGCGATCAACAGCTTGTTCATGAATCCTCCAGGGGCAGGCTTAATTTGGCGGAAGGTCGAAAATCGACGACGATATTCGCCGCCCAACAGACGACGGCCTCACTAAAGCAGAATTGGGGCGAGAATTTTGCGGCGCAGCGCCCTCAGTCCGAAAGTTAACTAAAAGTTTCATGAAGTGAGTAAACAAAGGGTAAATGACGCGAGGCTGGATCTGCCGACGGAAGAAAGCCTCATGCGGCAAGAAACCCGCCATCGGCAGCCAGAACGTGGCCGACAATATAGGAGGCCGCGTCGGAGGCAAGCCACAGAACGGCTTCCGCCACTTCCTCGGGCTCACCCATGCGGCGCAGCGGCAGGCCGGCGGCGACGGTCGCCACATCGCCGACGCCGGCCGCCAGCATCATGTCGGTGACCACCCTCCCGGGCGCCACGGCGTTGATGCGCAGGCCCAGCGCCGCATTCTCGATGGCGGCCGTGCGCACCATGGCAATCACGGCGGCCTTCGAAGCATTGTATAGAGCGAAACCCGGATTGGGATTGCGGATGCCGCTGACCGAAGCATTGATGACGATCGCGCCGCCGGTGTGCCGCATGGCGGGGATCTGATACCGCAGGCAATGGAAGACGCCGCGCACATTGGTGTCGAAGACGGCGGCATAGGTGGCGTCGTCCTGGTCTTCGATCGGTCCGCGGCGCTCCTGGAAGCCGGCATTGTCGAAGGCCACGTCCAGCCGGCCGAAACGGTCCAGCGTGCCGGACACCATCGCCTCGACCTCCGCTTCGCGCGTCACGTCGGTCTTCAGGAAGACCGCTTGCGACCCCAGGTCCCGGCAGGCGGCGGCAACCGCCTGACCTTCCTGTTCGCGCCGGCCGGCGACCACCACGGCCCTGGCCCCTTCGCGCGCCATCTGCAGCGCCGCGGCCCTGCCGATGCCCGTTCCGCCGCCGGTGACGAGGCAGATCTTTCCATCCATGCGGCGCGCAGACGTCATGCTCGTTGGATCTCCAGTGGTATGCGACGTCAGTCTAGATATTTACTTGACTGAGTCCAGTAATTTTCGGGAAGGCTTGTTGGGAGGCGGTCGGAAGACGCACAGGATGGCAGGCGAATGGATGCCCGTTCTGTGGCGGCCCGATCCTCATGCTATAGACGTGCATGGATTGAACGGGAGCGATGCCCCTTGGTTCTCTTGTCTGTCGACAAGCCTCCGCGACATTTTTCAGATCGCCTCTTTACCTCAACCTAGGTTGAGATTGTAGGTTCCGGTCCGACGCGTAATCCAGGACGAGGAAACAGGACTCATGCAGCCAGAGACAGAAGTGCCGAACGCCGCGGAATCGCCTTCTGCCACCGCCTCCGGTCTTGCGTCGGAGATAGAGCCAAGCGGGCGCTGGGCCGAGCTTCTCGCCCCGCGCCATCTGGCGACGACGACGATGCTGTGCATGGGCGTGGCGCTCTATGCCTTCAACGGCTTCCTGGTCAGCACGGTTCTGCCGACGGCGGTCGGCGAGATCGGTGGTGCGGAACTCCTGCCGTGGTCGATGACGCTTTATCTCGTCGCCTCGATCGTCGCGGGCGCCAGCGCCGCGCTGCTCAAGCAGCGCTACGGAGCACGGACGGTTCTCTTCGCCGCCGCCCTGCTCTTCCTCGCCGGAACGCTGGCGGCCGCCTTGGCCTCGGACATGAACAGCGTGCTCTTCGGGCGGATCTGCCAGGGCATTGGCGAAGGCATCATTGCCGCCATCTGCTATGCACTCATCCCCGAAATGTTCCCGCCCGCGCTGGTGCCGAAGGTCTTTGGCGCCGAAGCGAGCGTCTGGGCGATCGCCGCCTTCGGCGGACCGGTACTGGCCGGCTCGCTCACGGAAGCCTTTTCCTGGCGGGTCGCCTTTCTCGTCAATGCGCCGCTGATTGCCCTCTTCCTGCTGCTCGCGCTGATCCTCGTGCCGTCCGGTTCGGAAGCCGGCCGGCGACTGCAATTTCCGACCCTCAGGCTCACGCTGCTGTCGGCCGGCCTCGTCGCCATGCTGGTGGCGGGGCTTGCAGGTTCCGTCGTCGCCACGACGGCCATGATCGGCGGCGCCCTGGTCCTGGTGCTCGGCGCGGTTCGCCTCGACCGGCGCGCGGAAGATTCGATCCTGCCGCAGGGCGCGTTCTCCACCCGCTCGCCGCTCGGTCTCGGACTCTGGGTCATCCTGCTCATGCCGCTGTCGCAGGCAACCAGCAGCGTCTATCTCGTCTATTCGCTGCAATATCTGTTCGGCTACCGCCCGACGCTTGCCGGTGCGCTCGGTGCGCTGATGGCGATCAGCTGGAGCCTGACCGCCATCGGCGTCGCCAATCTCAGGACGGAGCGGTCGCGGCAGACGGCGATCTGGCTCGGACCCCTGCTGCTGGTCCTCGGTTTCGCCACGCTTGCCGGCGCGATCGGGACGGTGAACATCGCCATGTTGGCGGTCGCGCAGGTCGCCATCGGCGCGGCCTTCGGCCTGAGCTGGGGCTATCTCAGCCAGATGCTGATGGAGGCGACGCCGGGTCATGAGCGCGACAAGACCTCGGCCCTGCTGCCGACGCTCCAATCGGCCGGCTTCGCACTCGGCGCCGCGCTTGCGGGCATCAGCGCCAATGGCGCGGGGCTGGCCGTGGCGCAATCCGCCGAAGCCATGCGCGGCGTGCTGACGCTCACCTTCGCCATCGCGCTCATCTGGGCGATCCCGGCCTCGCTGGCGGCGCGCCGTGCGGTGACGCTGATGCGATGACCACCGGCGGTGGCATCGGAAACGCCAGCACGCCAAAAACAGGCAGAAGCCATTCAACAAGGCTTAACGCCGGCCGCATAGTCTGGAGGGCAATGTTGCGACGCAAACCGGGCAAGGACAATGAAGGCCATCCTGAAAAGCTACGTGCGCAGGGCCGCGATCACCGGCGGGCTGGAAGCGTCCCGGCTTATCAGCCGTCTCGGCGCCATGCGAGCGGCGCGTGGTCGCGGCGCGATCTTCACCCTGCATCACGTGCGGCCGCACCGGCCCCGGCCGCTCGACGCGAATGGACATCTCGAGATCACGCCGGTTTTCCTCGATGCAGCGATCCGCCAGCTGAAGGCCGAGGGCTACCGCTTCGTGGCACTCGACGACGTGCCGCGCCTGCTCGCAGCCGCGCCGGACGGACCGCCCTTCGCCGTATTCACGCTGGACGACGGTTATCGTGACAATGCCGAACATGCCCTGCCCGTCTTCGAGCGGCACGGCGTGCCCTTCACCGTCTTCGTCACCAAGGGTTTCAGCGAACGCAGCCACACGCTCTGGTGGGAAACCGCGGAAGCCCTGCTCAACGCCACCGACCGTTTCACCATCGATACCGACGGCGGTTTGAAGACCCACGTCGTCACGTCGATCGCGGCAAAGCGGGCGGTCTGCGATCTCATCTGCGACGCGATCTGCGGACCCGAGGAAAGCCTGGCGATCGCCCGGCTCGATGCGGCGGCACGCAGCGTCGGCGTCGACCCGGCGGCAATGGTCGCGCAGCTGGTGATGACGGCCGACGAGCTGCGGACGTTCGCCCGCCATCCGCTCGCCAGTCTTGGCGCCCATACGCTCAGCCACCGCGCGCTGGACTTTCTCACCGATGCGGAAGCGCTCGACGAGCTTTCAGGCAGCGCCGACTATGTCGAGACGCTGACGGGCCGGCGGCCAACCAGCTTCGCCTACCCCTACGGCGATGCGCGCAGCGCCACGAAGCGCATCGCGGATCTCGCCGTCAAGGCCGGTTTCACCCTTGCCGTGACCACTCGGGCCGCGACGATCGACGCTTCGGCGCTCGATGCGCCCATGCTTCTGCCGCGCATTTCGCTCAACGGCTATTTCCAGAAGCCGCGTTATGTCGCGGCACTCGCCTCCGGCATTCCCTTCCGCCTGACGGGCTGACTGCCCGGACGGCACGGCCGGCGGGAAGACGCCGGCCAAACATGACGATCAGGGATACATCCGCACCTTGTGCCAGGGCGCATCCGGCGTCTCGCGGCGAAATTCGATGCGGTCGTGCAGGCGGAACTTACGATCGTGCCAGAATTCGATCGACACCGGCTTGATGCGGAAGCCGGACCAATGGGCCGGCCGCGGCACCTCGCCGAAGGCATAGCGGGCGGTATATTCGGCCACGGCCTTTTCCAGCGCGAACCGGCCTTCCAGCGGGCGCGACTGCTTCGACGCCCAGGCACCGATGCGGCTGCCGAGCGGCCGGGAACGGTAGTAGGCGTCGGCTTCCTCGTCGGAAACGACCTCGACCTCGCCGCGCAGACGGACCTGACGCCGCAGCGATTTCCAGTGGAAGCACATGGCTGCCTTTTTCTGGCCGAGAATTTCCTGTCCCTTCTGGCTCTCGAAATTCGTATAGAAGACAAATCCCCGGGAATCGAATTCCTTGAGCAGGACCATGCGCACATTCGGCAAGCCGTTCTCATCCACGGTTGCAACCGCTACGGCGTTGGGATCGTTGATTTCCGAGGCCTCTGCGTCCTTAAGCCACGCACCGAACAGTGCGAAAGGTTCGTTTTCCTCGGTAAAGTCACTGCTTGTTAACCCAGTCTCTGACATATTGATTCAAATGCTCCCGAATTTCATCAGCATTGCCCAGGGTCTTAACACTGGACAGGACGCCCATTGAGAGACATAGCAAAGTCGAACGAGCGCAAAAAGGGCGGGCCGTTGGGTAAAAGCAGTTTACTCATCGTTCTTGCCGCGACGCTGCCGATGAGCGGTTGCTTCGGTGGCAGCATGGACCTCTTCGGCTCGGATGTGGATCGATCGATTTCCACCAGCACCGTGGCGAAGAAGAACACCGCGGAAGGCCGCTCCGACGAGCTGACCGTGCAGAACGCCGTCTCCTCCGCCGATCTGTCGCGTACCGCCAGCCCCCTGCCCTGGGCCAATGCGACGACCGGCAGCGCCGGCGTGGTCACGGCGATCGAAGAGCAGAAGTCGAACGGCGTGGTCTGCCGCAACTTCTCGACCACCCGTCATTCCTACGAAGGCATCGCCTATTTTTCCGGCAAGACCTGCACCGCGGGCTCCGGCCAGTGGCAGCTGATGAGCTTTAGCCGACAGCCCTGACATCCCTCCTGGCCGACGATCCGGCCCGGATCTCCGGGGTTTCCACGTAACCACTGATTAGCATCTTCTTGCCATACTCTGGCAATTGTAAATCCGGCCGCCATGAAGACTGCGGATCGGGAGGTGTTTCTTGCCGGCGGATGGCCAAGAATGGCAGTGCCGGTCTATTCTTAATTGGTGGCCTAGATGCGCGATTTCTATTCAGTGCTTGGCGTAAAGCGCGATGCGGGAGCCGATGAGATCAAATCGGCCTGGCGGACGAAGGCGAAAAGCGTGCATCCCGACCAGAACCGCGACGACCCGGACGCCAATCGCCGCTTCACCGAAGTCGGCCGCGCCTACGAGGTGCTGAAGGACCCGGCCAAGCGCAGCCGCTACGACCAGCAGCGCGACAAGGTCGAAGCTCTCGAGCGGGAGCAGACGATCATGCAGCAACGCCAGGCGGCCCGCGAGGCAGCCGAGAAGGCCAAGATCGCCAAGGCGAATGCCGAGCGGATCCTCGCCGAACTCGCGCGCGCCGAAGCCGAGAAGGCAAAAGCGGACAAGCAGGCGCAGGCGACACAGGCGGCGCAGGCCGCTCAGGCGAAGCCGGAAAAGCCTCAGGCCCAAACCGCCGGCTCGCAGACGCAATCCCAGTCTCAGGCGCAACCGCAAGCACAGGCCCAGACACAGGCGCAGGGTCCGACCAAGGCCGACGGCGTGGGCGAGAGCCCCGAGGCCGTCGTCTCGCGCATCTTCGGCGACACGCCGGAAGCGGCGGCCGCTGCCGAAACGCTGAAGCGCGAAACCGAGGCCGAAGCCGAACGCGCCGAGAACAGCGAGCCCTCCGGCGCGCCCAAGCCGGTCTCCATCCTCGCGCCCATCGAGCTGCTGAGCTCCTTCGTCCGCCGCATTCGCGGCATCCAGCCGCCGCCGGAAAAGGCGCCCGACCTGGTGGTCGAGGCGACAGTCACCATCGACGACCTGCTGGCGCAGAAGCCGGTGCCGATCACGCTCTCCGACGGCCGCGAGCTGCGCGTCCCGCTCGAAAGCGGCGTCACCCAGGGACATGTGGTCCGGCTCAAGGGCCAGGGCCTCAAGTTGCAGGGCATGGGCCGCGGCGACGTGGCGGTCACCGTGCGCGTCGCCAAGAACGAGAAGTTCACCGTCGACGGCTACGATCTCAAGACCGTCCTGCCGATTACGCTCGAGAATGCCGTGCTGGGTTGCGAAGCTCAGGTCGAGACCCCGAACGGGCCGCTCACCGTCACCATTCCGGCCTGGTCGAGCTCCGACCAGGTGATCCGCCTCGACGATCTCGGCCTCTACAACGACGAAGGCGGCCGCGGCGCACTGGCCGTCGAACTGCGTGTGATGCTGTGGGAAAAGCCGGACGACAAGGTCACCGACTTGATGCGTGTCATGCGCGAAGGCCTGTTTTTATGAAGTTTTTGTAACGACCACACCCTTTGTTACGCTGCCTTACAGTTGATGATCCGGTGCAATCTTGAACCGTGATGCCGGCTATGCCATAGGCAGGTTCAATCGAAAGTCTCAAGGAAGCAGAACATGGTTCAAGGTCCCGGCCTCATGGCAGGCAAGCGCGGCATCATCATGGGCGTCGCAAACAACCGCTCGATCGCATGGGGTATCGCCAAGGCCTGTCACGAACAGGGAGCCGAAATCGCCTTCACTTGGCAGGGCGAAGCGCTGAAGAAGCGCGTCGAGCCGCTGGCCCAGGAACTGGACGCCTTCATGGCCGGCGACTGCGACGTCACCAATCTCGACAGCATCGATGCCGTGTTCAAGAACCTCGAAGACAAGTGGGGCAAGATCGACTTCGTGGTGCATGCCATCGCGTTTTCCGACAAGGACGAACTGACCGGCCGCTACATCGAGACGACGCGCGACAACTTTACCCGCACGATGGACATTTCGGTCTACTCGTTCACGGCGGTCGCTGCCCGCGCCGAGAAGATCATGAACGACGGCGGCTCGATCCTGACGCTTACCTACTACGGCGCCGAGAAGGTCATGCCGCACTATAACGTCATGGGCGTCGCCAAGGCCGCGCTCGAGGCTTCCGTGCGCTACCTCGCCGTCGACATGGGCGGCCGCGGCATCCGCGTCAACGCCATTTCGGCCGGCCCGATCAAGACGCTGGCCGCCTCCGGCATCGGCGACTTCCGCTACATCCTGAAGTGGAACGAATACAATTCGCCGCTGAAGCGCAACGTGACGACCGATGAAGTCGGCAAGTCTGGCATGTATCTCCTGTCGGATCTGTCGACCGGCGTGACCGGCGAGGTCCACCATGTGGACTCCGGCTATCACACCGTCGGCATGAAGGCGGTGGATGCGCCGGACATCACCGTCGCCAAGGAATAGTCTCCAGTTCGAGGTCGCATGCCGTGCTCATCTATCTGATCCGTCACGGCCAGACCGACTGGAACGCCGAGGGCCGGCTGCAAGGGCAGAAGGACATCGGCCTCAACGAGAACGGACGGCGCCAGGCGAGCGACAACGGTCGACGCCTGGCGGAGGAACTTGGCGACAGCGCCGTTACCTTCGACTATGTCGCCTCCCCTCTCGGGCGCACCCGCGAGACGATGGAACGGGTGCGCGCGGCCATGGGGCTCGACCCGCACGGCTATCGCACCGATCCCCGACTGATCGAGCTGTCCTTCGGCGACTGGGAGGGATCGACCATTCCGGAACTGCAGCGTGTCATGCCGGACCGGGTCGAGGCGCGCGCGCAGCACAAATGGGATTTCATCCCGCCGGGCCAGGATGCCGAAAGCTATGAAATTCTTTCCTGGAGGGTGGGCGCCTGGCTCACCGCCGTGGACCGGCCGACCGTCTGCGTCAGCCATGGCGGGATCGTGCGCAGCGTCTTTCGCATCGTCGGCGGCTGGAGCGGCGACAAGGCCTGCGACATGAACGTGCCGCAGGACCGCATTCTCAAGATCGACCGCGACGGCGGCCTTATCGGCTGGCTCTGAGAGCCGCCGGACGAAAGCTTCCTCAAGCCCTACTGCACGATCTCCAGGTCATCGACCACGCGCTTGCCGTCAACCTCGGTGAAGAACACGATCACCTTCACGCCGCTTTCGAGCCCGTCGAAGTTGAATTCCTCGGGGAGCGAATAGGTCTTCCCGTCGTCCAGCACCAGGCTCAGGCCGTCGACATTGACCGCCTTGATGGTCGCTTCGACATCGTCGCTTCCCGCCAGCACGCTGAGCGGCGAGAGGAAGCTCGCAGTCGCCAGAAGCACTGAAATCATCATACGCATGCGGGTTACCTTTGCCAGTCTCGACGGATTGAGGATGTGTCTCAAAATAGGCCTCCAGAATGTGGCAAAAATCGCCCGTAACAATGACATTTTCCGTGCGATTGATGAACGGAAATACGACGCGGTTCAAGCACCTGCGAGGCGCATCGCAAGCTTTGCCCCATTTTTCCGGAATTCCTCGCCCGAGGCGGGCATTGCCGCAATCATCCACCTTTGGCGCGAACGTATTGGCGCGCCAATACTATCCGCGATTCAATTCTATATTAACCGACGCCCTTTAGGATTGCCTCACAAACCTGGGGAATATCCTGCATTGAGTTTCTTAGATCGATTCCGGCAACGCAACGGGAACCAGACGCCCGGTGCGCTCGTCCTTCCCGTCGGCGGTGCGCTCATCGGCCTGACGATCGTCATCGCCGGTCTCGTGCTCGACATGCGCAGCAGCATCGTCGCCGGCCTGGCCATGATAGTGCCGGTTCTGTTCAGCCTGCACCTGCTGCGCGAGCGCAACCGCAACATTGCCCAGCTGAAGGCCCGTGAAGAGAAGCTGCTCGAGCTGTCGCGCCGCTTCGACCTGGCCATGGAGACAGCCAATATCGGCATATGGGAGATCGACGAGGTCGACGACATGCTGTCCTGGGACGCGCGTGCCGCAGCCCTGCACGGCTTTGCCCCCAATGAGGGCTGCAACCGCATCGCACACTGGTACAAGATCATCCATCCCGAGGACGCCCAGGGAGTCGAGACCGCCTTCTCCGAACGGCTCCATGGCGACCTGAACGCAAGCTGGGATATCAGCTACCGCATCGCGCTGCCCGACGGCACGACGCGTCATCTGCGTTCGGTCGGCGCGCATTCGAACGGCGCAAACGGGCCGAAGCGACTGACCGGCATCGTCTGGGACGTTACAAACGACACGCTGTTTACCCAGGCGCTTCGCGAGGCCAAGGCGACGAGCGACATCAAGAATGCCGAGCTGGAGCTGGCGCTCGACGAGCTTTCGAGCCGCGAGCACGAGCTGTCCGAACTGTCGCACAAGCTGGACCTGGCGCTCGCTTCCTATAATTGCGGCATCTGGGAAGGCGACCCGGTGACGACCACCGCCATCTGGGACGACCGGATGCACCAGCTCTACAACGTGCCGAACAGGAACCGGCCGGTGAGCCGGCACGAGTGGCTCTCCTCCATTCACCAGGACGACCGGCAGCCGGTGCAGCTGGCCACCAACCGGGCCATCGCGTCCGGCACGACCGTCAACACCACGCAGCGCATCGTGTTGCCCAACAACGAGATGCGCTATGTGCGCTCGGTGGGCCAGGTGCATGTAGGCAAGGACGGAAAGAAGAAGATCATCGGCATCGCCTTCGACGTAACCGCCGACGCCCTGCTCGCCGAGCAGCTGAGGGCCGCCAAGTCGGACGCCGACAGCCGCAACCTCGAACTGGAACTCGCCAAGAACCGCATCGAGTTCAACGCCCTGCACGATCCGCTGACGGCGCTCGCCAACCGCCGCAAGCTCGACATGGAACTCGACGAGCTGAGCCAGGCCGGCCAGCACCATCGCACCCGGTTCACGATCCTGCATCTCGACCTCGACCGCTTCAAGGAAATCAACGACACGCTCGGCCATGCGGCGGGCGATGCGATGCTGGTGCACGCCTCCCGGGTGCTGTCGCGCAACGTGCCGCGCGGCGACCTCGTGGCGCGCATCGGCGGCGACGAATTCGTCATTCTCGCCCGAAGGGCTGTGCCGGCCGCCGAGATTTCGGAACTGTGCGAACGCATCATCCTCGAGATGAACAAGCCGGTCGACTTCGAGGGCTTTTCCTGCCGATGCGGCATCTCGATCGGCATCGCCCAGGCCTCCGGCATTTCTCCCGACGCGCGCCGCATCCTCGTCAACGCCGACATCGCGCTCTACCAGGCCAAGGAAAAGGGCCGCAACGGCTACGAGTTCTTCACCCCGGACCTTCAGGCCAACATCGTCTCCAAGAAGCGCATGGCGGACGAGATCCTGACGGGTCTCGAACGCGACGAGTTCACCGTCTGGTACCAGCCGCAGTTCGAGACCGCGACCATGCAGCTGTCGGGCGCCGAGGCGCTGGTGCGCTGGAACCACCCCGACAAGGGCGTTCTCGCCTCCGGCCACTTTCTGAAGGTGGCCGAGGAGCTGAACGTCATGGCCCGGATAGACCAGCTTGTCCTCGAAAAGGCGCTGCGCGACCAGATGCGCTGGACGGCGCTCGGCGTGAAGGTACCGCGCATCTCGGTCAACGTCTCGTCGAAGCGCCTGCACGACGCCACCCTCGTCGACCAATTGCATGGCCTGGCGATCGACCCCGGCGCCATCTGTTTCGAACTGGTGGAATCGATCTTCCTCGACGAGAGTGACGACGTCGTCACCGAGAACATCGAGAAGATCAAGGCGCTCGGCATCGACATCGAGATCGACGACTTCGGCACCGGCCATACCTCGATTTTGAGCCTGCTGCGGCTGAAACCCAAGCGACTGAAGATCGACCGCCAGCTGGTCATGCCGATCCTGAACTCGCCGCAGGAACGCGCCCTCGTGCGCTCGATCATCGAGATCGCCCGCTCGCTCGGCGTCGAGACGGTGGCCGAAGGTGTCGAAAGCCTCGACCATGCGGGACTTCTGCGCCAGCTCGGCTGCGACTACCTGCAGGGCTATGCCTTTGCCAAGCCCCTGCCCTTCGACGAGTTCAGCCGCTTTACCAAGGGTTTTTCCCAGCGCAAGGCGTCGTGAAGCGACGACAAATCCCGAACGCAGCGTTTCCAAGAAAGGCTTGTCGCGCTTGGGCCTTTTCCACTATGAGTGAGCCCCAACAAAAGCCGCGGCGGCATGCTGAGATCCCAGAGCCGCCCGAACGTTCCGGTGCTTAAGCCATGTCGCACAATACCTTCGGTCACCTGTTCCGCGTCACCACCTGGGGCGAAAGCCACGGGCCGGCGCTCGGCGCGGTGGTCGACGGCTGCCCGCCCGGCATCCGCTTCACCCACGACGACCTGCAGTCCTTCCTCGACAAGCGCAAGCCCGGCCAGTCGCGCTTCGTCACCCAGCGTCGCGAGGAGGACCTCGTCAAGGTGCTCTCCGGCGTGATGCCGCAGGACGACGGCTCGATGATTTCGACCGGCACGCCGATCTCGCTTTTGATCGAAAACACTGACCAGCGCTCCAAGGACTATGGCGACATCGCCAAGCGCTACCGGCCGGGCCATGCCGATTATACATACGACGTCAAATACGGCATTCGCGACTATCGCGGCGGCGGGCGCTCGTCGGCCCGCGAAACGGCGGCCCGGGTTGCCGCAGGCGCGCTGGCCCGCCTCGTCGTGCCCGGCGTCACCATTCGCGGCGCGCTGGTGCAGATCGGCAAGCACAAGATCAACCGGACCAACTGGGACTGGGCTGAGGTGAGCGAAAACCCGTTTTTCGCCCCCGATCCGGAAATCGTTCCCGTCTGGGAGGCCTATCTTGACGAGATCCGCAAGGCCGGTTCCTCGGTCGGCGCTGTCATCGAGGTGGTCGCCGAGGGCGTGCCCGCCGGCATCGGCGCACCGGTCTACGGCAAGCTCGACCAGGACATTGCCAGCCTGCTGATGTCGATCAATGCGGTCAAGGGCGTCGAAATCGGCAACGGTTTTGGCGCGGCCGAGATCACCGGCGAGGAGAATGCCGACGAGATGCGCATCGGGCCGGACGGCAAGCCGGTGTTCCTGTCCAACCATGCCGGCGGCATCCTCGGCGGCATTTCGACCGGCGAACCGATCGTCGCGCGCTTTGCCATCAAGCCGACCTCGTCGATCCTCACCGAACGGCGCTCGATCGATGCCGACATGAACGAGGTCGATGTCCGCACCAAGGGCCGCCACGACCCCTGCGTCGGAATCCGGGCGGTTCCTGTCGGCGAGGCGATGCTCGCCTGCGCCATTGCCGATCATTATTTGCGAGACCGCGGCCAGACCGGCCGACTGAAGTGACGAGGACTTTTCCATGAGTTATGACCAGAGCCGCGTCGTCGACGCCATACGCGCTTTCGAAGCAGGCGAGATCGTCGTCGTCACCGATGACGACGACCGCGAAAACGAGGGCGACCTGATCGTCGCCGCCGTCCACTGCACCGCCGAGAAGATGGCCTTCATCGTGCGCCACACCTCCGGCATCGTCTGCGCGCCGATGCCGAAGGAAGAGGCCAAGCGCCTCAACCTCAACGCCATGGTGGCGGAAAACGACAGCGCCCACACCACCGCCTTTACCGTGACCGTCGACTTCAAGCACGGCACGACAACAGGCATTTCCGCCGAGGATCGCACGCTCACCGTCCGCAACCTCGCCAACCCGAATGTCGGCCCGGCCGATTTCGTCCGTCCCGGTCACATTTTCCCGCTGGTGGCGCGCGAAGGCGGCGTTCTCATGCGCTCCGGCCACACGGAGGCCGCCGTCGACCTCTGCAAGCTCGCAGGGCTTCCGCCGGTCGGCGTGATCGGCGAGCTGGTCAACGACAACGGTACCGTCAAGCACGGGCCTGAAGTCTTTGCCTTTGCCGAGGAACATGGCCTCAAGCGCGTGTCGGTCGCCGACCTCATCGCCTACCGCCAGCGCAAGGAGACCCTGATCCAGCTCGCCTCGAGCTTCAGCATCGAAACCCCTTACGGCCCGGCCAAGGCATATGCCTATTCGCTGCCCTGGGACCCGATGCAGCATCTGGCCGTCGTCTTCGGCGACATCCGCGACGGCGTCGACATTCCGGTGCGGCTGCATCTCGAGCATGTCGGCAAGGACGTGTTCGGCAAGGACCGCCAGATCGACGACATCATGAAGAAGATCGCGGCCAAGGGCCGCGGCGTCATCGTCTACCTGCGCGAAGGCTCGGTCGGCGTCGGCGTCTCGACCACGGCGCGCGCCGGCATTCACGAGCGCGAGGCGCACGAACAGGCGCAGGCCCGCGACAGCGAATGGCTGGAAATCGGCCTCGGCGCGCAGATCCTCAAGGATCTCGGCGTCACCTCCATCAGGCTCTTTGCCTCGCGCGAACGCCACTATGTCGGCCTCGAAGGCTTTGGCATCCGCATCAGCGCGACGGAGATTGTTTGATCCGCAGGCCTTGAGCGATTGAAGATGCCCCCGGTTCGCTGGCTTCATATTTGGCGTCAGCCGCCGCCGCACCGCGCGCCGCGAAAAGACGCTATCGGGCGAAGCGTTTTGCCCCGGCGACGCAGGCCACCACAGCGGCGGTGACGGCGACCATGGAGCCGCTCACCGCCTCGCCGAGCAGGCTTGCCGCCAGGACGAGGCCGAAGAAGGGCTGGAGCAGCTGCAGCTGGCCGACGGCGGCGATGCCGCCCTGGGCGAGGCCGCGATACCAGAAGATGAAGCCGATCAGCATGCTGAACACCGAGACATAGGCAAGGCCGAGCCAGGCCGGCTGGCCGGTGCCGGCAAAGGACGGCGGCATGGTGGCGAGTGCCAGCACGACCATGACCGGCAGGGAAAACACGAGCGCCCAGGAGATGACCTGCCAGCCGCCGAGCGTGCGCGACAGCTTGGCGCCTTCCGCATAACCCAGCCCGCAGACGATGATGGCGCCGAGCATCAGCAGGTCGCCGACCGGCGCGGCCGTCATGCCCTGCATCAGGGCGAAGCCCGCGACCAGCAGGCTGCCGAGGCCGGAAAACAGCCAGAAGGCCGGCCTTGGCCGCTCTCCGCCGCGCAGCACGGCGAAGCTGGCGGTGGCGAGCGGCAAAAGCCCGACGAAGACGATCGAATGCGCCGAGGTGACGTGTTTCAGCGCCAGCGCGGTCAGGAGCGGAAAGCCGACGACGACGCCGAGCGCGACGACGACCAGCGACACCATCTCGCCCGGCTTCGGCCATTTCTGCCGAAAGAGCAGCAGCAGACCGAGCGCCAGCGCGCCGGCGATCGCGGCCCGCGCCACGGTCAGGAAGACCGGGTCGAAATCGGCCACGGCCACCCGCGTTGCCGGAAGCGAGCCGCTGAAGATCAGCACCCCGAGAAAGCCGTTGATCCAGCCGCTAGTCGTCTTGTCCATCAGAACCATCCTTGTCTATCGGCAACGAGGATAGGCGATCGCGGATGGATCTTTCAGAGACAGTGCATTACAGTTTTACCGAACTGTAATGACACCGAGAGCAGTACGGATGCTGGACAGGATCACACGCGACGACGAAGGCGACGGCGAAGACGGCACGCGCGTCGGCCGCGTCATGGGCGCCATCCGCCGGCGGATCGGCGGGCGCACGCTGGCGCCGGGCGCGAAGCTGCCGTCGATCCGCGGCTTTGCCAAGGTCATGGCGGTCTCCACCTCGACCGTGGTCGAGGCCTATGACCGGCTGGCGGCCGAGGGGCTGATCCAGTCGCGGCCGGGCTCGGGCTTTTATGTCGCCGGCCACCTGCCGCCGCTGGTGCTGGCCGAGATCGGCCCGAGGCTCGATCGCGCCGTCGATCCCTTCTGGGTGTCGCGGCAATCGCTGGAGGCCGGCGCCGACACGCTGACGCCCGGCTGCGGCTGGCTGCCGGCGGCGTGGATGCCGCAGGACGAGCTGCGCCGGTCGCTGCGCCAGCTGACCCGGGTCGACGACACGGTGCTGGCCGACTACGGCACGCCGCTCGGGCTGCCGCCGCTGCGCCAGCTTCTGTCGCGGCGCATGGCCGAGCGCGGCATCCAGGCGGCGCCCGACCAGATCATGCTGACGGAATCGGGCACGCAGGCGATCGACCTGCTCTGCCGCTTCCTGGTCGAGCCGGGCGACACCGTGCTGGTCGACGATCCCTGCTATTTCAACTTCCTGGCGCTCTTGCGCGCCCACCGCGTCAAGGTCGTTGGCGTGCCCTATACCGCGACCGGGCCGGACGTCGCGCTGTTTGCCGAAGCGCTCAGCGAACACCGGCCGCGCCTCTACATCACCAATTCGGCGCTGCATAACCCGACGGGTGCTACGCTTTCACCCGCGACCGCCCACCGGCTGCTCAAACTCGCCGAGCAATCGGGCCTCACCATCATCGAGGACGACATCTTTGCCGATTTCGAGCCCGAGCCGGCGCCGCGCCTTTCGGCCTTCGACGGGCTGGAGCAGGTGATCCATATCGGCAGCTTTTCCAAGACGCTGTCGGCGGCGGCGCGCTGCGGCTTCATCGCCGCGCGGCCCGACTGGATCGAAGGGCTGATCGACCTGAAGATCGCCACGAGTTTCGGCGGCAATCCGGTCTCCGCCGAACTGGTGCTGAACATCCTCAAGGACGGGACCTATCGCAAGCACATCGCGACCCTCCGCGACCGCCTGTCGCGCGCCATGGGCGAGGCCAACAGGAAGCTTCTGGGCCTCGGCCTCAAACCCTTCCTCGAACCGCGCGGCGGCATGTTCCTCTGGTGCCAGCTGCCCGACGGCCTCGACGCCACCGACGTCGCGCGCCGCGCACTCACCGACAAGATCGTGCTCGCCCCCGGCAACGTCTTCAGCGTCTCGCAGACGGCGGCGCGGTTCTTGAGGTTCAATGTGGCCCAGTCGAGCGATCCGCGGGTGTTTGCGGCGGTCGAGAGGGCGATGCGGGGGTGAATGGGACAGGTGGCAGAGGGAAGCTGCTGTATGCCGGTCTCTTGGTCAATCCATGACAGCCGTAACAAGCGCAAAGTAAACGTCAGCGACGGGATAGGCGCGCACGTAGGCGCTTGCCTTTAGAGCACCGGAAGACACCGCATCGCTTTCAGCTCCAGAGCTTTGAGGCTCGAAATACCAGTTATCGTATGTTGGGCAATATTTGTCCTCCGGCCCGCCGAGAACGTCTCCGCCAAGCACTGTGATGCCGGCGTCACGTAAGCGATCAATCGCAATAAGGGCCTGCTCCTTGCTGAGGGCCCAGTTTCGATGTTCCGGACCTAGCCAGACCCCCACAGAGAGTATCCTGTCTGCTTCGGATGATTGAACTACGTTCATCGGCTCTCTCTCTGACCGCAGCGGGATGGGACCAATGGACGGCACTCACGTCACGAAAGGCATAATGTCCACGCCGTCACCCGGAAAGACGGTGAGGTGCGGGTGGTCGAGGAACAGGCGTGCGGCGGCATCGGCGGTTTCTGCCTCCACGACCAGATAGCCGCAGAACGGATTGCTGGCTTCGGTCACGCCGTGCTTCGTCACGCGCGTCGTCTTGCCCACCATGCCACCGCGGTCGAGGATGAATGCGGCATTGCGCTCCTCCCACGCCGCCCATTGTCGCACGCCCTGCGCATTGATGGCATCCTGCTCGGCCTTGGGCAGGCTTCGAAACGACGCGAAGTCTTCGGACTTCATGGTGTAAACGGCAAGAAATCGGGGCATTGGCACTACCTCCTCCTGACTTGATGGCGATCAGTATACAGGCCGGGCTACGAAAAACACACCTGGGATCCGGGAGGCGGCGCAAGTCAGCCAGTGAATGGGGGGGCTGACGTTTCGATGCTTCAAGGTCCTGTGCGGGTCTGCTTTTGGCCCATCGCAGTCATGGGCTGCGAACAATGCCAGATTCCCAGCCATCGTACTCACCACCAAACTTGGCGGCATTGATGTCGAGTTCTTCCGTCTCGACGTCAATATCGTTCGGCACTTGCACCTTCGAGAATACAATACCCCACGGATTGAAATATGGATCCTGATGACTCTCGCGATCAACTTTATAGCCGCGCGCAAACAGAAAATCGCGATAGAGGTCTCGCGCCCCGGACGTTTGAAAATACGCGTAGTGCTGGACAACTCTTGCCGTCCGACTATCGTCACCCTGTTTCCGCAGTGCTTGACGAACTTCTTCATTCTTCTCGAAGTCGTTTGCCATTGCAGTCGATCCCATCACCGGCATCACTGATGAGACAAATGCTATGCACAACGGAAACAGTTTTCGCAGCATCGGAGCCTCACTTATCGCGCCCGAGAATTACCGAAGGATGATTGATTTCGCAATGTCTGCATTTGGCGCAAGGCGGTCGAGCACAGGGCGCGCCTCATTCACGCCAGCCAGCCAGCAGAACCACCGTTTGCGCACCGACGAGGCGGGCGGGTTCAACTTACAGTTCTTCGAGCCGCCTGCGGTTCACACCACTTCGCGAGCCATGCCGACGGAGCGGGGCGCGGTCTCTTCGAAGCCGAAATGGGCATAGAGGCGGTTCGCCGGCACGTCGGCGATCAGGCTGACATAGGCGGACTTCGGCAGTGTCGCGATGAAATCGGAGAGCGCCTGCATGATCCATTTCGCCAGCCCCCTGCCCTGATGGGCGGGCTCGATGGCGATGTCGGTCACCTGGAAGAAGCAGCCGCCGTCGCCGATGATCCGGCCCATGCCGACCACCTGCTCGCCCCGCATCAGGCAGACGCCGAAGACCGAGTTCGGCAGGCCTTTCTCCGCCGCTTCGCGGGAAAAGGGGCCGAGGCCGGCGACCCGGCGCAGGCGCAGGTAGTCCTCAATGCCCGGCACGCGGGCCTCGATGCGATAGTCGCCGTTGTTTTTCTCCGACATTTCCACTCCTCTTCTCACCCCAACCACCCGTCGCGGTATTCCACCCGCTCCACACCCGCGAACTTCGCCAGCCGCACCAGCTCCGCCTCCAGCCTCTCCAGCCGCCCGGCGGACGGTTTGACGCCCTTTTCCAGCCACAGCCGTTTGACGTCGAGGATGCCGGCCTTGCGGTCGGCCTTCATGTCGATGCGGCCGATCAGGCGGTCGGATTCGAGCAGCGGGAAAACGTAGTAGCCGTATTCGCGCTTCGGTTCGGGCACGAAGATTTCGATGCGGTAGAAGAAGCCGAACAGGCGTTCGGTGCGGTTGCGGTCGCGGATCAGCGGGTCGAAGGGGCTCAAGGTCCGGATGCGGGCCGGCGGCTCGGGCGGATCGATCAGCGCGGGCAGGCTTTCGGCGAGCGCAAAGGAGGCGCGGCGCTTGCCGTCGACGGTTTCGATCAAGACCTCCTCCAGTTCGTCGCGGTGGCCGTCTACCCAGGCCTTTGCCTCCTGCGGGGTGACCAGATCGAAGAAGGCGGCGATTTCGCCATGGGTGGCAAAGCCGAGACGGGTGAGCGCCTGCCGGCAGGCCCAGTCGATGAAGGTGTTATGATCGACCTCGGCGGCAAAATGTTCGGGCGGGATGACGCGTTCGGCGAGGTCGTAGACCTTCTGGAAATTGTCGCGCCCGGCGATCGACAGCTTGCCGGTGTGCCAGAGGAATTCGAGCGCGGTCTTCGACGGATGCCAGTTCCACCAGCCGCCCGACTTGTGGTCCTCGGCCTTCACCTCGCGCGCCATGATCGGGCCGCGTTCGCGGATTTTCTCATAGGTCTCGTCGAAGGCCTGGTCAAAACCCTCGCCCTGCCATTTCGCCCAGTTCTCCAGTATGCGGGCCTCGCGCCGCACGAAGCGGTGCTTCCAGTAGGGAAAGAAGGCGGACGGGATGATCGAGGCGTCGTGCGTCCAGTGCTCGAACAGCGTCCGGTCCTTTTCCAGAAGCGCGGTCAGGTGTTCCGGCCGGTAGGTCTGGTTGCGGGAAAAGAGGATCTGGTGATGGGCGCGCTCCACCGTCGCGATGCTGTCGACCTGGACGAAGCCGAGGTCGTGGATCAGCTCGTAGAGCCCGGCCTTGCCGAGCGCCAGATGCGGCGGGCGGGACAGCCCCTGCCGCTCGAGGAAGATTTTTCGCGCCTGGGTGTTGGAAAGAGGAATCGCCATGGGGAGGGAGGGTAGAGGATGTTCATGATATGTTCAATGGGGTGAGGAATGGTCGGCGAAGCCGGCGAAACGATCCAGTGGATCGTTTCGAATGGCGAACGCGCTTGAGCCCACGCGAAGGGCCGGCAAAGGTGCCGGGCCGGGATGCGAGGTTGAGCATGAGGCCGGATGCTTCGAGGCCCTCGCTTTGCTCGGGCACCTCAGCATGAGGGGGTGATCGGGGTGGCCGCTTGTCCCTTCTCCCCGCCTGCGGGGAGAAGGTGCCGGCAGGCGGATGAGGGGCAAGGTCATGAGCGCGAGGCAGCGGCACAAGGGTACCCCTCACCCTGAAGTGGGAGCGCAAGCGACCCTCGAAGGGCGGGGGCGGATGGAGAATGCCCCTCACCCTAACCTGCCGGGGTCGAGCCGCGCGTCTCGACCCGACCTTCAGACCCCCGCAAGTGGGGCGAGGGAGACGAAACGTTGCAGCAAGTTCCTTCCCCCACCTGCAGCAGGGCGATGGGATACGGAACCTTCGGCGGCGCCGCATTCTTAACCCTCCCCCTTGTGGGGAGGGTGGCCGGCAGGCGGGAGGGGTTTTGCTCGGAGCGAAGACCCCTCCCCAACCCCTCCCCACAAGGGGGAGGGGCTCCACCTGCCGACCCATGGCTTCATAGGCGATTGCCCCGTAGCCCGGCGCATATTCCCCTGCCCTGCCCTTCGGTCTATAGAGACGCTCAGGACATCGGCGGGGACCACTACGCTTGCAGATCACATTCGACCAGGCAGAGGTGCGCTATGGCACGCAGACGGCGCTGCATCCGCTAAGCCTCACGCTCGCCGAGCGCCGCATCGGCGTGATCGGACTCAACGGGTCGGGCAAGACGACGTTTGCCCGGCTGATCAACGGCCTCGTCAAGCCGTCCGCCGGCACGGTTTCGCTCGACGGGCTCGATACGGTCAAGGACGACAAGGCGGTGCTGTCGAAGGCCGGATTCATCTTCCAGAACCCGGCCAACCAGATCATCCTGCCGATCATCCGCGACGACATCGCCTTCGGGCCGAAGAGCCGGGGGCTGAAGGGCGGCGCGCTCGACCGGGCGGTCGATGCGGTGCTGGACCGTTTCGGCATCACCCACCTCGCCGGCCGGCGGCCGCACGAGCTTTCCGGCGGCGAATTGCAGCTGGCGGCGCTCGCCGCCGTCGTCGTCACCGAGCCGGAGCTGGTGATCTTCGACGAACCGACCAACCAGCTGGACCTGAAGAACCGCGCCATGGTGAAGGCGGCGATCGAGGGGCTCGCGCAGCAGGCGATCGTCATCAGCCACGATCTCGACCTTGTCGCCGGGTTCGAACGCGTGCTGGTCTTCCACCAGGGGCGGATCGCCTTCGACGGGGATGCGCCGGAGGCCGTCGCCCGCTACCGGGAGATCGCGCTGTCATGAGAAGCCTGCACGTCGCCGGCGACAGCCCGATGCACCGGATGCGCCCGGCGGTGAAGATCGCCGGGCTGGCGCTGATTGCCGTGCTGATCTTCCTGACCCGCGATCCGCGCCTGCTGGTACCGGTGCTGGTCGGTGCGGGCCTCCTCTATTTCAGCCTCGGCCAGCCGCTGCGCGCCGCGCTGTCGCCGCTCAAGCCCGTGTTTTTCACCATCGTCATTGTCGGGCTGTTCCATCTGCTGCTGACCAGTGCCGAGGAGGCGATGGTGACGGTGCTCAGGCTGTCGACGCTGATGCTGCTCGGGGCAGCCGTGACTGCGACGACGACGGTCTCCGCCTTCATCGAGACGATAACCCGGGCCGCTTCGCCGCTCGAGCGGCTGGGTCTCGTCAAGGCTTCGGACATCGGGCTTTCGGTAGGGCTGGTGGTGCGCTTCGTGCCGGAAATCCTCACGCGCTACGAGGCGATCCGCGAGGCGCACCGGGCGCGCGGCATCCGGCCGAAACTGGCGACGATCCTCGGGCCGCTGATCATTGCCACCCTGAAGGACGCGGATAGTATCGCCGAGGCCATTGACGCCCGGGGCATTCGCGGGCAGTGAAAGTTCCCGCTGGGGACAGAATTAGGAATTCCGGTTTCACATCCGTCAGGCGCAGGAACGGCTCGCCGCCCCGCCCGACAGGCCCAAGGGAGACATCATGCAGACCCGTGACCTCGTGCTCATCTCGCTGTTTGCCGCGATCATCGTCGCGCTCGGCTTCGTTCCGCCGATCACGCTCGGCTTCATTCCGGTGCCGATCACCGCGCAGTCGCTCGGCGTGATGCTGGCCGGCGTCATTCTCGGCGCAAGGCGCGGGGCGCTCGCCGCCGTGCTGGTCATCCTCTTGGTGGCGATCGGCCTGCCGGTGCTGTCCGGCGGTCGTGGCGGTCTTGCGGTCTTTGCGGGCCCGACCGTCGGCTTCCTGATCGGCTGGGTACCGGCGGCCTTCGTCACCGGCCTGATCGCCGAACGCTTCGCCCGCCCAGGGCTTTCCGCTCTTTCGCAGACGCTCGGCTTCTTTGCCGCCGCAGCACTCGGCGGCGTCGTCGTGCTCTATGTCTTCGGCATCGGCTATCTCGCCTTCGGCGCCGGCCTTGGCCTCGAAAAGGCCTTCCTCGGCTCGATGGCCTTCATCCCGGGCGACCTTTTGAAGGCCGCGATCGCGGCGCTTGCTGGCCGCGCGGTCATGGTCGGCTATCCGCTGCTGCCGGCGCGCACCGCCTGAGCCGCAGCAACCCGGCACGAGCAGCCGGTCAGCTTTCGCGCCGCCGCAGTAGAAGACCTGTTGCGACGGCAGCCAGGAATGCCGCGATCACCGGCGCCTCGGAAACCGCGAGCGCGACGATGAAGGTCTCGTAGGACCGGCCCGCCAGCATCCATTGCAGCAGGAGCCCCGCGAGCCAGCCACCAAGGGCTGCGACGGCGGCCCAAACCAGGCGAGCCGCCGATCCGCGTGGCGCCCGCGCCTCGGGGTTGCGCCGCCCGGAAAAGATCCAGTACCAGATTGCCGCCGCCAGCGCGCAGGCGATCGCCACGGCGGGGGCGATGACAAAGGCCAGCCCCATGGCGGCGGCCCCCTCCCGTTGCGACACCTCTAAGGCGTCGAAGGCGACCAGCCCGACACCGAGGGCCGCGAGATATCCCGCCACCAGAGCCGCAAGCGCGACCAGCACAGTTTTCAGCATTCTTGAAGCCATGCGATCCCGGCCGTTTCGCCGCCCCCTCGCCATGCGCCGCCACCGGCAAGTCCGGTCGCAGTGTTCGACACCAGATCATAGCGAAATCGGCGCCCGGCGCGAGCCGGATCTCGCCCATTGGCGCGACCCCACAGGATGCGGCTGGCGCTTGCCCAAAACCGATACGTTTCGCTGTGTTGCAGACGTCGGATCCGGCCACTTAAGATCGCAAGGCTTGGAGGAGTGTCCAGCCGGCAGCCTTCCGATCCGTCGGAAATCGGCGTTTTGCTTCTGCAAAGGACGACAAGCGCGCTCTTCAACCTTGGGAGGAAATGCCATGAAATGGAATGCCCCTAAATTCGTCGAGGTCAGCTGCGGCATGGAAATCAACCGTTACGCGCCGGCGGACGGCGACGAGCCTGTGCTGTTCTGATTGAACGGTGACGGGGCACGAGGCGATGGCGCAAGTTCGTTTCCTCGTGCTCGGTGCCGCGGCCGGCGGAGGCCTGCCCCAGTGGAACTGCGGCTGCCCGAACTGTCGCGCGGCACGTGATCCGGCGTCGGGCCTCAAGCCCCAGACGCAGTCGTCGCTGGCAGTCAGCCCGGACGGCGAGCGATGGGTGGTGTTCAACGCCTCGCCCGACATGCGCACCCAGATCGAGAACAATGCCTGCCTGCATCCGCGCGCGCTGCGCGACAGCCCGATCAGAAGCGTGGTGATCACCAATGGCGATATCGACCATATCACCGGGCTTTTGACGCTACGGGAAAAGCAGCCATTCACGCTTTTCGCCACGGCGGCGTTGATGGAGACGCTCGGGCAGAACCCGGTCTTCCAGGTGCTCGATCCCGCGCTCGTCGAGCAGCGGACCGTCGGTCTAGACATACCGTTCTCGCCGCTCGACGGGCTCGAGATCCGGTTGTTCGCCGTGCCCGGCAAGGTTCCCCTCTATCTCGAAGCGGCGGACCTGAAGCTCGGCCAGGAAACCGACGACACCGTCGGCGTCGAATTCAGGATCGGCGACAAGCGCGCCTATTACATTCCCGGCTGCGGCTCGATGCCGGCGGCGCTTGCGCAGCGGCTTGATGGCGCCGACCTCGTCTTCTTCGACGGTACCGTGTTCGAGGACGACGAGATGATCCTCGCTGGCGTCGGCCAAAAGACCGGACGGCGCATGGGGCACATGCCGATCAAAAGCGAAAGCGGAAGCCTTGCGGCGCTGTTGGCCCTGTCGATCGGCCGCAAGGTCTATGTCCATATCAACAATACCAACCCGATCTGGCGCGCCGGGCCGGAGCGCGATCAGGTCGAGGCGCAGGGTTTCGAAATCGGCCATGACGGAATGGAGGTCACCCTTGTTGCCCACGCCTGACAGAGAACAGTTCGAGGCGCGCCTGCGGGCGATCGGGGCGTCGCGCTATCACGACAAACATCCGTTTCACCAGATGCTGCATGGCGGCGGCTGTTCGATGATCCAGGTGCGCGCCTGGGTGATCAACCGCTATTACTATCAGAGCCGCATCCCGATGAAGGACGCGGCCTTCCTGTCGCGCTGCGAGGATCCGCAATTGCGCCGCATCTGGCGCAGCCGCATCGAGGACCATGACGGCGGGGTGAACGAAGGCGGCGGCATCCGCCGCTGGCTGAAGCTGGCCGAAGCGGTCGGGCTCGATCCGGACTTCGTCGCCTCGACCCGCGGCGTGCTGCCGGGCACGCGCTTTGCCGTCGATGCCTATGTGCATTTCGTCCGCGAAAAGCCGCTGCTCGAAGCGGTCGCCTCGTCGCTCACCGAACTCTTCGCCCCGGCCATTCACGAAAACCGCATTGCCGGGCTGCTCAAGCACTATGCCTTCGCCGACGACAGCGCGCTCTCCTATTTCCGCCAGCGCCTGAACGAGGCGCCGCAGGACGTCCGGTTCGGTCTGGCCTTCGTGCTCGACCATGCCGACACGCTGGAAAAGCAGGATGCGGCAGCAGCCGCGCTGACCTTCAAGACGGATGTGCTGTGGTCGCAACTCGACACGCTGCATTCGGCCTATGTGGCGCCGGCGCGCATTCCGCCAAGCGGCTGGGACGGACGCGAAGGCGTGACCGGTGCGCTCGACGAGAGCCCCTTGCGCGGGGCGGCGGAATGAGCGGCGAAGGCACGGCACCAGTGAGCGGAGAAAGCGCGGCCGCCGGCCCCCCGGGCGTTTCCGTCATCGGTGCAACCGTGGCCCGGCTGGCGCGCGGCGTGCGGTTGCGCGAGGACCCGGTGCGCGGCCAGACTGTGCTGCTCGCGCCCGAGCGGGCGCTGGCGCTCGACGAGATCGCGGTCGCCATCGTCAAGGCGCTGGACGGCACCCGCGACCTCGACACGATCGCCGCGGATTTCGCCCGTGAGTTCGAGGCGCCCAAGGATCAGGTGCTCGCCGACGTGATCGCCTTCATCCGCGAGTTTTCCGACCGGCGCCTGCTGGAGATCGTCCGATGAACGAACACCCCTCGCCCGTGCGTTTCGCCACCCAGCGCCCGCCGCCGCCGATCGCGCTTCTGGCGGAACTCACCCATCGCTGTCCGCTCGCCTGTCCCTATTGCTCGAACCCGCTGGAGCTTTCCCGCGCCTCGGAAGAACTTTCGACCGAGGAATGGATCGACGTCTTCCGCCAGGCGGCAGACCTCGGCGTGCTGCACCTGCATCTCTCCGGCGGCGAGCCGGCCTCGCGCCGCGATCTGGTGGCGCTGACCAGGGCCGCCTCCGGCTTCGGCCTCTACACCAATCTCATCACGTCAGGCGTCGGGCTGACCGAGGCACGCATTCAGGAGCTTTCGGAGGCCGGCCTCGATCATCTGCAGCTGTCGATCCAGGGGGGTACGCCGGAAAAGGCCGACCTGGTCGGCGGTTATGCGGGCGGCTATGCCCGCAAGATCGCGGTCGCCGGCTGGACCCATGCCGCCGGCATTCCGCTCACCGTCAATGCCGTCTGCCACAAGCAAAACATGGACGAGATCGACGACATGGTGGGGCTTGCCATCGAGCTCGGCGCGCGGCGCATCGAGATCGCCACCGTGCAGTTCCACGGCTGGGCCGAGCGGAACCGGGCCTCGCTGATGCCGACCCGCGCGCAGGTGGAAGCGACCACCGCCTTCGTCAACGAAGCGCGAAAGCGGCTCGCCGGCACGCTGGTAATCGACTATGTACCGGCCGACCACCATTCGCGCTATCCGAAGGCCTGCATGGGCGGCTGGGGCCGCACGGGGCTCAACGTCAATCCGGCGGGGCGCGTCCTCCCCTGTCATGCGGCCGAGACCATACCGGGGCTCACCTTCGACAATGTGCGGGCGACGCCGCTTGCCGAGATCTGGCTCGAGGGGGCGGCCTTCAACGCCTATCGCGGCGACGACTGGATGGCCGAGCCCTGCCGCGGCTGCGAGCGCAAACATATCGACTTCGGCGGCTGCCGCTGCCAGGCCATGGCGCTCGCCGGCGACGCCACCGCCACCGACCCGGTCTGCATCCGCTCGCCGCTACATGCGGCACTCGTGGCCGCAGCCGAAGCGGACGGCGAGGCCGAACCAGGGCCGTTCGTTTATCGCGGACGGTGAAGTCGGAGCTTCATCTCTCCCGCTTTTGACGACGGACTACATCGGCCCGACCAGTCAACTCCTCCTCCTGCTCGACTGGCATCCGGAGCTGATCGAGGATCTGCGCTGATTTTGCCGATCGTCAGTTCCAAGCGCTTCGGGCTTCGGCTATGGTTCCGGCAAAACTCTGAAGGAGACTGACATGACCGCCCTTTTCGCTCGCCTTGTCGCCATGATCGGCGCGGCGATGATCCTGATGCGGCGCTGGGGCAAGAGCCCGGAAAAGCCGGCTCTCGGCGGCGCGCCGATCATTCCCGAAGCCCGGCCGCAGCGCATCCCGACGCTCAAGATGCCGACCGCCAAGGGCTGGGAGGACGGCCATGCGCCGACCGCTGCCCCCGGCCTCAAGGTCAATGCCTTTGCCAAGGGCCTCAAGCATCCGCGCTGGATTTATGTGCTGCCGAACGGCGACGTGCTGACGGCCGAGGCGCTCGGCGTCAACGGCGGGCGGATCAGGACCCCGTTCGACTATGCCATGTATTCGACGATGAAGCGTGCGGCGGCCGTCGGCAACAGCCCGAACCGCATCACGCTGCTGCGCGATGCCGACGGCGACGGGGTGGCCGAAGTGCGCCACACCTTCATGGAGGGGCTCAACCATCCCTTCGGCATGGCCATGCTCGACGGCACCTTCTATGTCGGCAATACCGACGGCATCATGGCCTTTCCCTATGCCGAGGGCGCGACGAAGATCCAGGCGCAGGGCCGCAAGATCGCCGACTACAAGCCGGCCGGTCACTGGACGCGCAGCATCCTGCCGAGTCGCGATGGCAAGAAGCTCTATGTCGGCGTCGGCTCGCTCAGCAATATCGGCGAAGACGTCATGGACCAGGAGGAAGGCCGTGCCTGCATCTACGAGGTGGACCTCGAGACCGGCACGCAGCGGATCTTCGCCGGCGGCCTGCGCAATCCCGTCGGCCTCGCCTTCGAGCCGACGACCGGCGACCTCTTCACCGTGGTCAACGAGCGCGACGGGCTCGGCGACGAGACGCCGCCCGATTATCTCACCTCGGTCAAGGACGGCGGCTTCTACGGCTGGCCGTTCTGCTACTGGGGCCAGACGGTCGACGACCGCGTGCCGCAGGATCCGGCCAAGGTCGCGACCGCCATCCGTCCCGACTATGCGCTCGGCGGCCACACCGCCTCGCTCGGCCTCTGCTGGCTGCCGGCCGGTACGCTGCCGGGCTTCCCCGACGGCATGGTGATCGGCCAGCACGGCTCGTGGAACCGCTCCAACCTCGCCGGCTACAAGGTGATCTTCGTGCCGTTCGAGGACGGCCGCCCTTCGGGTCCGCCGCGCGACATCCTCACCGATTTCCTCGCCCCGGACGAGAAATACTCCTACGGCCGCCCGGTGGGCGTGACCATCGGTCCGGACGGCTCGCTGCTGGTCGCGGACGATGTCGGCGACGTCATCTGGCGGGTGACCGGGGCCGGGGCGTAGAGCCTCGCGCCGAGCCTCACCCGGACAATTCGACCTCGCCGCGCAAGGCGGCGGGGTCTTTGCCGAACGGCAATCAAATCCCCAAAATGGCCCGTGCTTCTGAGACGCGCTCCGTTAGCATGGACCTCCGTCGCGGCCGGCACGATGCCCGCCGCATCCAGCGTCCCGGGGCCTTCATGCGTCAGACACCGACTTTTCTCCTCGCCCTCTTCCCCCTCCTACTCGCCGGCGGCCTGTCCACCCCGTCTCTTGCGCAAGGCTATGACGAGGCCTGTATGCAGGCGGTCGAAGAGCTCTGCGGCAAGACGCCGGTGATGCAGTGTTTCTCCGACGACGCCCAGTGGAGCAAGATTCCGGAGCGCTGCCACGGCGACGTGCAGAGCATGTTCGAGGCGGAGAACGATTCCGCCGCGGACGGTGCAGATCCCGCCGACGGCCAGACGGCCACATCGATCGAGGATCTCTCGGCGCTTTCCTATGGCGGCATCCTGCGCTCCGGCCCGAGCATGGATTCGAAGAAGAAGGCCAGCATCAGGCTCGGCCAGCCAATCGAGCTCATCGAGGCGACCGGCATCTGGACCGACGACTACCAGTGGTTCAAGGTCAAGACCGCCTCCGGCACCGGCTATCACTGGGGCGGCATCTTCTGCACCATGGGCGGTCCCAAGCCCGAAGGCGTGCTCTACGACTGCGACGAGAACCCGCCAGGGAGCTTCTGAAGCGGATCGCCCCGCCGGGCCTTTCAGGCGGATTGCATTCGAGGCGCAACACAACCAAAATTCGAATCTAACAGTATTGATAAACTAAAAGTTGACAATCCGGGCGAGGCTCCCTATATGAAGCTCATCGAGATTTGCTTGCTGAGCTTTGGTTACCGCGCGTCTGGCACCGCGCCCTGAACGAACCTTCCTTTCAAAAATCGCTATCACCATCCGCGGCGCATCAGCGCCGTGGTCATTCAATATGCTATGAAAGGGTTCATCATGACCACTGGCACAGTTAAATGGTTCAATTCCACCAAGGGCTTCGGCTTCATCCAGCCTGACGACGGCGGCCAGGACGCCTTCGTCCACATCTCGGCTGTCGAACGCGCCGGAATGCGCGAAATCGTCGAAGGCCAGAAGATCGGCTACGACATGGAGCGCGACAGCAAGTCGGGCAAGATGTCCGCCTGCAACCTGCAGGCCGTATAATCGGTAACGGCTTTCCTTTGACCACGGATGTACTGGCACTGTCGAAAGCCAAGTTACCAAGCGAGGTCAGGCAAATTGCCTGGCCTTTTTTTATGCTTTTCGGTTCGTCTGAGGGTTGTCCGGGCAAGATTGCCGCCGGCCGACATGGTCCGGGCCGCGCGATCGGAGTGACCCATGACAGCAGCGGAAAAGGAACTCCAGGCGACCACCACCGCCTGGCAGATCGCCATCCAGGAAATCCTGAGGATCGTCGTGCGCGACATCTACAGGACCGGCAGCGAGGCCGAGTTCAAGGCGCATATCAAGCGAATTGAAGAGGCAGCCGTCGACAGCATCTATACCGGCCTGATGCTTCGCGGTACAAACGAGTGGACGGAGGTTCTGGTGAAGGAAAAAGCCAGCAACTTCGTGACCAGCCTGCTGACGTCCTTCACCTTTGACCGCGCCTGACTTCAGCGGCGCGGCAGATCTGCCGGATGTTCGACGGGCAGCAGTTGCTTGGCGGTCGAGGCAAGATCGCCAGGCGACCAACGCATCTTCTCAACCCGACGGAAAGCTGACCGATGACCAACCTTGCCAGAAGACGGATCAAAGCTTGAGCGGGTCGGACACGCCTTCATCGCTGGAGCGGCTCGGCTGGTCGGATTTCTTTGCCGCTCAGGTGGAGCCCGGCGAGACCCATCTCGCACCGCGGCGCATTGCCTCGGTTCACCGGGCACGGCTCGAAGCGATCGATACGAACGGCCCGGTCGGGCTCGAACTTGCGGCCAATGCCAATACGGCCGACTTTGCCGTCGGCGACTGGGTGCTGGCGGATCCACTCAACGACATGCTGGTGCGTCGTCTCGATCGAAAGACCCTGCTGCAGCGTCACACAGAGGCCCGCAACGGCCAGCAGCTGGCGGCCGCCAATGTCGACACGCTGTTCATCACGACGTCCTGCAATGCCGACTTCAACCCCGGCCGGCTGGAACGTTACCTGATCATGGCCCACCAGGCGGGAACCTCGCCGGTGATCGTTCTGACCAAGGCAGACACGACCGCCGACGCGGAAGACTATTTTCGCCAGGCCATGGCCCTGCAACGGGACTTGCCGGTGGTGATCCTGAATGCGCGCTCGGCGGACGCGATCGACATCCTGAAGCCGTGGTGCGGCGCCGGGCAGACCGTGGCGCTGGTCGGCTCCTCGGGGGTCGGCAAATCGACGCTGGTCAACACCCTGGCCGCATCGGAGGCCGGAGAGGTGCAGAAGACAGGCACGATCCGCGAACACGACGCGCAGGGTCGACACACGACCACGGCGCGCTCGCTGCATGCCATTGCCGGCGGAGGCTGGGTGATCGACACGCCGGGGATCCGGACGCTCTATGTCAGCGACGTGACCGACGGCATCGACACGCTGTTCGGCGACATCGCCGATCTGGCGGAAAAATGCCGGTTCCGCGACTGTACCCATGTGCACGAACCGGGCTGTGCCGTGCAGGCGGCGGTCGCCTCGGGACAGCTCGATGCGAGCCGGCTGGGGCGCTGGCGCATCCTGATCGAGGAAAGCCGCAGCCGCACGCCGGTCAAGACCGGACCACGCGGCAACAAGGTCGTGCGCCGCAACAAATACTGACCGGTCCTTCTCGGACCGGATACCGCCGCTTAAGCCGACTGACGGCCACGAGGACAGCGCAAGACGATCTGCGCGTCCTTATCCTCTCACCCTCATTCCCATCCCATGGCCCCGGCATCCCGCCGCGGCCGACACAACAGGAGACATTTCATGTCCGATATCAAGACCACCGAGTCGACGAAGAACCTACCCTACGAGCCCGTTCAGTTCGCCAAGAAGCACCGCATCTCCGTCGAGGATGCCAAGGCCATCATCGAAAGGCACGGCGCGGACCGCAAGTCGGCCGACAAGGAAGGCCGTCGCATCAGCCTTTGATCGATCCCCGCGTCCGCGGCAGCTTGGCTGTCCGCGGCCGCGATCTCTCCGGCTGCCATGGCCCGTCCCCGTGCCTATTTCAGATAGCCATACAGCCAATCGCGGATATCCTCCGGCAGCCCCACCGGGTCGGCGGTTTCCCGGTCGGTGGCGACCCAGATGATCTCGACCTCGGCGCACAGCGTCCTGCCCCTCTCGATCGCCACGTTGAAGCCGATCGACTTGCCGCCGATCTTGTCGATGCGCACGGTGAGCCGCACCTCGTCGTCCAGCCTCAGCGCCTCGTGCAGGCGCAGTTCGATCTTGGTGGCATGGAAATACGGTTCGTCTTCCAGCGGCGGACGGTAGCGCCAGAAATGCGAGAGCGCGGTTTCGGCATAGGCGAGATAGGCGGCATTGTGCAGCCGGCCGGTCATGTCGATGTCGCGATAGGGCACGCGGATGTCCGTCACCTCGACGCGTTCGGTGTCATCCATGGATCTCCCCTCGATTACAATCGCCCCTGACATTCAAGGGCATTTTCCCGCCAATCACAAGGCGCGGTCAAAAATGGCCATGCCGACCGGTGTGGCAGCATCTGCGGCCCTCCGCCGCGCTGTCCACAGCTCAAGGACCCAGGTCTCGCGCGCGCCGGTGGAACATGACGGCCTGGCGCACTATGTTGACCTCGACCTTCGAGGAGAATGAGCGATGACCACACGCCTCTACGAGAACGCCGTCTTTCTCGAGCACGAGACCCCTGCCGGCCATCCGGAACGGGCCGACCGGCTGCGCTCGCTCAACATTGCGCTGGAACATCCGAATTTTGCGCCGCTCGAGCGCGTCGAGGCGAAGATTGCCAACGAGGACGCCGTCGTGCTCGCCCATCCGGAGGAGCATCTCTTCGCCGTCATGCGGCAGATCCCCGAGGACGAAGGCGAGATCAACCAGATCGAGGCCGACACCTATGCCTCGCCGAAGAGCCTGCAGGCGGCGCTCACCGCAATCGGCGGGGCGATGGCCGCCGTCGATGCGGTGATGACCGGCGAGATCGCCAACGCCTTCGTCGCCGGGCGCCCTCCGGGTCACCATGCGGAGAAATCCAAGGCCATGGGTTTCTGCCTGTTCAACACGGTGGCGATCGCGGCGCGCCATGCGCAGAAGAAATTCGGCGCCGAGCGGGTGGCGATCGTCGACTGGGACGTGCACCACGGCAATGGCACGCAGGACATCTTCTGGGACGATCCGTCCGTGCTGTTCTGTTCGACGCACCAGATGCCGCTCTATCCCGGCACCGGCGCGAGGGACGAGACGGGCACGAAGAACAACGTGGTCAATGCGCCGCTCTCGCCCAATGTCGGCTCGGATCATTTCCGCGAGGCGTTCAAGAGTCGCGTGCTGCCGGCGCTCCAGGATTTCTCGCCCGACATCATCCTGATCTCGGCGGGCTTCGATGCGCACCACCGCGATCCGCTGGCGCAAATCAACCTGGTCGGCGAGGATTTCGACTGGGCGACGGGGCGGCTGATGGAAGTGGCCGACCGTTTTGCCCATAACCGGGTCGTCAGCATTCTCGAAGGCGGCTATGATCTGGAAGGTCTGGCCGAATCGGCCGGCCTGCACATCCTGAGACTGATGAAGGGTTGAGTATGACCGAGAACGCCGTTTCCGCCGAGATTTCCGGCTATTCCTTCGAGAAGGCGGTCGCCGAACTCGAAAGCATCGTGGCGCGGCTGGAGCGCGGCGACGTGGCGCTCGACGAGTCGATTTCGATCTACGAGCGCGGCGAACTCTTGAAGAAACATTGCGAAACGCTGCTCAATGCCGCCGAAAGCCGCATTGAGAAGATCCGCCTCGACCGCGCTGGAAAACCCGCTGGAACCGAGCCGCTCGACCCGCAATAGCCCGGCAGATCAGGGCGGCGAGGCCCCGAATTCCCGTGCAGTGGGCCGGGTCCAATCAGGCCCGGACTGCAAAAGAGCATGCTAACGATTGACGGGGGCATGCCGCCTCCCCATGATGGCCCCTCATCAAAACGGTTTGGGAGGACCATTATGAAGATCACCAAAATCGCCAGAATGCTTGCCGGCGCGCTTGCGCTGTCCACCGCGCTCGGGGCTGCTTCGGCCAGAGCGGACGAGTTCATCAACGTGCTGACCGGCGGCACCTCGGGCGTCTACTATCCGCTCGGCGCGGCGCTGTCGAAGATCTACGGCGAGAAGATCGAAGGTGCCCGCACCCAGGTCCAGGCCACCAAGGCCTCGGTCGAGAACCTCAACCTGTTGCAGCAGGGCAAGGGCGAAATCGGTTTTGCGCTCGGCGACAGCGTCAAGCTCGCCTGGGACGGAAACGCCGATGCCGGCTTCAAGGCGCCGCTCGACAAGCTTCGCGGCATTGCCGCCATCTATCCCAACTACATCCAGATCGTCGCCGCCAAGGAATCCGGCATCACCAACCTCGCCGACATGAAGGGCAAGAGCCTCTCGGTCGGCGCCGCCAAGTCGGGCACCGAACTCAATGCCCGGGCGATCTTCGCCGCCGCCGGCATGAGCTATGAGGATCTGGCCAAGACCGAATATCTGCCGTTCGCCGAATCCGTCGAACTGATGAAGAACCGCCAGCTCGATGCGACGCTGCAATCGGCCGGCCTCGGGGTTTCCGCGATCAAGGACCTCGCCACCTCGGTAGAAATCCAGATGGTGGCCGTGCCGGCAGACGTGGTGACGAAGCTCGGCGCGCCCTATGTCGCCGCGACCATCCCGGCCGGCACCTATCAGGGACAGGATGCCGACGTGCCGACGGTGGCCGTGGTCAACTTTCTGATCACCCATTCGGATGTTTCGGACGAGACCGCCTACCAGATGACCAAGCAATTGTTCGAAAACCTTCCGGAGATGGAAGCCGCCCACAAGGCCGCAGCCCAGATCAAGCTGGAGAATGCCCTGACCGGCATGCCGGTGCCGCTGCATCCGGGCGCCGAGCGCTATTACAAGGAAAAGGGCATGCTCTGATGCCCTTCGCGGCCCGGCCCTCGTCCGGGCCGCCCTCTTTCCTGCTAAGCATTCCTTTCACACGACATGCCCGGTGCGCGCCACCGGTATCAGGAGCGTCTCATGCTGCATGACACGGTCAAGCACGACATGCCTGCCGACAGCCGCGAACTCGGACTGCACGACCCCCTCGCCGAGAGCTTTCCGCCGGGACGGGAGGGGCGTTTCCTCTTCTATCTCGCGATCGCCTTCTCGCTGTTCCAGGTGGCAACCGCGGCACATGTCATCGACTTTCCAAGCCAGGTCGTGCGTGCCGTGCATGTCGGTTTCGTGACCGCGCTGATCTTCCCGCTTCTCGCCTTGGCGCGCGGCTACGGACCGCTCGGCAGGGCCGTCACCTGGGGGCTCGCCCTGCTCGGGGTTGCGGTCGCCGGCTATCAATGGGTCGAATACGAGGCGCTGCTGGTGCGGGCCGGCGATCCGCTGCCGATGGACCTGGTGATGGGCGTGATCGCGCTGTTCACGGTGTTCGCCGCCGCGTGGTTCGCCATGGGTCCGACGCTTCCGATCATATCCGGCCTGTTTCTCACCTATTGCCTGTTCGGCGAATACCTGCCCGCCCCTTTCGACCATCGCGGCTATGACTTCGGCCAGGTGATCGAACACATGGCCTATGGCACGGAGGGGATCTACGGCATCCCGATCTATGTCTCCTCGACCTATATCTTCCTCTTCATCCTGTTCGGCGCCTTCCTCGAGAAGGCCGGCATGATCCGGCTCTTCACCGACATCTCGCTTGGCCTCGTCGGCCACAAGCAGGGCGGCGCGGCCAAGGTGGCGATCATCTCATCGGCCCTGATGGGGACGATCTCGGGCTCCGGGGTCGCCAATGTCGTGACGACCGGGCAATTCACCATTCCGCTGATGAAGCGCTTCGGCTATCGCGCCGCCTTCGCCGGCGGGGTCGAGGCGACCGCCTCGATGGGCGGGCAGATCATGCCGCCGGTCATGGGCGCCGTCGCCTTCATCATGGCCGAGACGCTCGGCGTGGAATATCACGAGATCGTCAAGGCGGCGATCATTCCGGCGCTGCTCTATTTCGGCTCGGCCTTCTGGATGGTGCATCTGGAAGCCGGCAAGCATGCGCTGCACGGCCTGCCGAAGAGTGAACTGCCTTCCGCGATGAAGGCGCTGAGCACCCAGTGGTACCTTATCCTGCCGCTTGCGGCCCTGGTCTGGCTGCTGTTCTCCGGCTACACGCCTCTGTTTGCCGGCACGGTGGGCCTCGCCTTCACCCTTCTGCTCATCCTCGGCAGCTCGATCGCGCTCGGCCTGCCGTCCATGGTGGTGCGGGTGATGTTCTGGATCGGCCTCGGCCTGCTTGCCGCATCGTTTTTCAAGTTCGGCATGGGCGTGGTCCTTGTCGGGGTCGCCGTGCTGATCGCCTGGAACGCGTTTTCCAAGGGCGGACGCGAGACGCTGCTGATCTGCCGCGATTCGCTCGCCGACGGCGCCAAGACCGCGCTGCCGGTCGCCATTGCCTGCGCGGTGGTCGGCGTGATCGTCGGCACCATGACGCTGACCGGGGCCGCCAACACGTTCGGCCAGTTCATCGTCTCGGTCGGCGGCACCAGCCTCTTCCTGTCGCTGGTGCTGACGATGATCACCTGCATCGTGCTCGGCATGGGCATTCCGACCATCCCGAACTACATCATCACCTCGTCGATCGCCGGTCCGGCGCTGCTCGAACTCGGCGTGCCGCTGATCGTCAGCCATATGTTCGTCTTCTACTTCGGCATTCTCGCCGATCTCACGCCGCCGGTGGCGCTCGCCTGCTTTGCGGCCGCCCCGATCGCCAAGGAGAGCGGGCTGAAGATTTCGATCGAGGCGATCAAGGTGGCGGCTGCCGGCTTCGTCATTCCCTTCATGGCCGTCTATACGCCGGCCCTGATGCTGCAGGACGGCGGCGCGCTGGCGCAATCGATCGGTTTCCCGGCGGCGGTCGCCTATATCGTCGTCAAGACCGCCATCTCCATTGGCTTGTGGGGCGCGGCCGTGATCGGCTTCCTTGGGGTGCGGCTCGGCATCCTAGAGCGGGCGCTGGCGGTGGTGGCTGCCTTCACCCTGGTTGCCGCCGTGCCGATGACCGACGAAATCGGCTTCGGGCTGGCCCTGCTGTTTGCCGTCGTCATATGGCGCAAGACGACCGCAACCAGGCGGGCCGCGCCGTCCGAAGAAAAGGCCTCATGAGCGCCGGCGTCTGCATCGTCGCCGGTGCCACGGCGATGCGCTTCGCCATCTCGCTGTTCTCTCTTTCCTGGACGCATTCGGTGGAAAAGACCGAATGGCGGGAGGCCTGGGCGGTGACACCGGCCGGCCTTCACCTGACGAAGGCCCGCGTCAAGGGCTCGGGCGCCGGCATGGAGCCGGGCGACGGCGCGGTGCTGAAGGACGGATGGTGGGAATGGCAACCGACCAATCCCCCGATCCCCGAACTCAGGCTCGCCGCCTCGGGCGCCACCGGCGGCGGATGGTCCTTCTGCCATGCCGGAGGATGCGTGGAGCTGGGCGCCAAGGCCGGCGAGGATGTGGTAATTGCGCCCTGCGCGCCCTGAACCGGCCCTCGCCAAGGACCGGCGCCTCTCGACCAAAGAGCCGAAAGCGCCTATCTTGTCGGTCATGGACAAGGAAACCGTCATCGCCAAGCTGAGGGAACACCGCGAGGAGCTCGCGGCGTTGGGGGTGGAGCATATCGCCTTGTTCGGTTCGGTCGCTCGGGGAGAACAAACCTCTAGTTCAGATCTGGACCTTCTGGTCCGCTTTACCGAACCCACGCTCAAGAGTGGGTTTAGTTTCTTCAGCTTGCTCGAGGATTTGACGATCCGATTGAAGGAACTGACTGGAGCCCCCGATGTGGACGTGGTGATAGACCCCATCCAAAAGGAACGCGTGCGAAGATCCGTCGAAAAGGATCTCATCAGTGCCTTCTAAACGTCCTCTGTCCCGTCTTCGTGACATACGGGAGAATGCTCTGAGCATTCGGGAATATGTCGGAACGATGGATGAAACGGCGTTTCTCTCAAATTAAGCTGATACGCGACGCCAGCGAAAGATGCCTTTCGAGGATTTCCGAAGCAGCAGTGAAACTGGGGCCTGTCGCAGAGGAGTTGATTCCCGGCGAGGACTGGCGCGCCCTGCGGAACCTCGGCAATGTTCTTCGGCACGATTACAACAACATCTCGCTGGTCACCATTTGGGAACTCATCTCGAACCGGCTTGAGCCGCTTCTTGAACAGGTCGATCAAATCCTCTCCCGCTATCCGGAAGACCAGGACGATCTCTGAGGGCTGACTTCGCGCGTTCAGCGACACAGCGTTCTTCTTTCGCTACTATCGCCAAGACCGGGCCGACGGTAACCTTCCGCAACATGTCAACGTCAACGGAGGCACCCATGTCCTTCTTTCCCGGCACCGATCCCCTGCCCGGCGATGCCTTTGCCAGCGATGCGATCGAGCAGCTGATCATTCCGCGTTCCAGCGACATCGGCGGATTTGCGGTGAGGCGCGCACTGCCGACGGTGCGCCGGCGGCTGGTCGGGCCGTTCATCTTCTTCGACCGCATGGGGCCGGCGCTGCTTCGGGCCGGCGAGGCGCTGGACGTCAAGCCGCATCCGCATGTTGGCCTTTCCACCGTCACCTACCTGTTCGACGGCGAGATCAAGCACCGCGACAGCCTTGGCACCGAACTCGTGATCGAACCCGGCGACATCAACCTGATGACGGCCGGGCGCGGCATCGTGCATTCCGAGCGCACGCCGGAAAAGCTGCGCGGACAACCGCTGTCGATCTCGGGCCTGCAGACCTGGCTGGCTCTGCCGGACCAGATGGAGGAGATCGACCCGGCCTTTGCCCATACCTCAAAGAGCGCCATGCCGAAGTTCGAGGCGGACGGTGCGTTCGGCCGGGTGGTGATCGGCTCGACCGCGGGGCTCAGCTCCCCCGTCAGGGTGTTTTCCGACACGCTCTATGTCGATGTCACACTCCAGCCAGGCGGCCGGTTCCACTTCGAGGCCGACCATGAGGAGCGCGCAGCCTATCTGCTCTCCGGTGAACTGGAGATCGCCGGCGACCGGTTTGCGCCCGACCAACTGCTGGTTTTCCGCCCCGGCGACGCGCTGACGCTTGTCGGTGGTCCTCAAGGCGCGCATGTCATGCTGTTCGGCGGCGCGGCCATGGCTTCGAAGCGGCATATCTGGTGGAATTTCGTCTCGTCTTCCAAGGAGCGCATCGAACAGGCCAAGGAAGAGTGGAGAACCGGCCGCTTCGACATCGTTCCGGGTGACGAGGAGGAGTTTGTGCCTTTGCCGCAGGGCAGTTGAACTCTATATAGGGGTAGGCCATCTGTCCTTGACGCGAGCTTTTGCCGGAGCGGCAAATCCTCTATAAGGCGAGCGACACGCCGAAAAGACGACAACGACAAGAGGCTCGAGCCCCGTGACATCCCTGCCCCCGACGCCCTTGCTGGACAAGGTCAGCTATCCCGCAGACCTTCGCCAGCTTGAAGATCGCGATCTGCCGCAGCTCGCCCGCGAAGTGCGCGACGAGATGATCGACGCAGTATCGAAGACCGGCGGACATCTGGGCGCGGGGCTTGGCGTCGTGGAACTCACCATCGCCATCCACAAGGTGTTCGACACGCCGAACGACCGGCTGATCTTCGACGTCGGGCACCAGTGTTATCCGCACAAGATTCTCACCGGCCGGCGCGATCGCATCCGCACGCTGCGCCAGGAAGGCGGGCTGTCGGGCTTCACCAAGCGCGCCGAGAGCCTCTACGATCCCTTCGGCGCAGCGCATTCCTCGACCTCGATCTCGGCCGGCCTCGGCATGGCGGTCGCGGCCGATCTGTCCGGCAGCGATCGCAAGGTGATCGCGGTCATCGGCGACGGCGCGATGTCGGCCGGCATGGCCTATGAGGCGCTCAACAATGCCGGCGCACTCGATGCGCGCCTCATCGTCATCCTCAACGACAACGACATGTCGATCGCCCCGCCCACCGGGGCGATGAGCGCCTATCTGGCGCGTCTCGCCTCGGGCCGCACCTATATGGGCTTCCGCGACCTCGGCAAGAAGCTGACGGCCTATCTCGGCAAGAATATCGACCGGGCGATTACCCGGGCGGTCGAGCATGCGCGGGGCTATGTGACCGGCGGCACCATGTTCGAGGAAATGGGCTTCTACCATATCGGGCCGATCGACGGGCACTCGTTCGAGCACCTGCTGCCGGTGCTGCGCAACGTGCGCGACAACGGCAAAGGCCCCGTGCTGATCCACGTGGTGACGCAGAAGGGCAAGGGCTATGCCCCGGCCGAGGCTGCCGCCGACAAGTATCACGGCGTCAACAAGTTCGACGTCATCACCGGCACGCAGGCCAAGGCCAAGCCGAATGCGCCGAGCTATACCGCCGTGTTCGGCGAGGCGCTGGTGCAGGAAGCAACGCTGGACGAGAAGATCGTCGGTATCACCGCGGCTATGCCGTCCGGCACCGGGCTCGACAAGCTGGCCGAGATCTTCCCGAAGCGCACCTTCGATGTCGGCATTGCCGAACAGCATGCCGTCACGTTTGCGGCGGGTCTTGCGGCGGAAGGCTTCAAGCCGTTCTGCGCGCTCTATTCGACCTTCCTGCAACGCGGTTATGACCAGGTGGTCCACGACGTGGCGATCCAGGGCCTGCCCGTTCGTTTCCCGATCGACCGCGCCGGCTTCGTCGGCGCCGACGGCCCGACCCATGCCGGATCGTTCGACACCGGTTTCCTCGCCTCGCTCCCCGGCTTCGTCGTCATGGCGGCCGCCGACGAGGCGGAGTTGAAGCACATGGTGCGCACGGCCGCTGCCTATGACGCCGGCCCGATCTCGTTCCGCTATCCCCGCGGCGAGGGTGTGGGCGTACAATTGCCGGAACGCGGCGAGATCCTCGAGATCGGCAAGGGCCGGGTGATGAAGCAGGGCACCAAGGTGGCGCTTCTGTCCTTCGGCACGCGGCTCGCCGACTGCCTGCTGGCAGCCGAAGACCTCGATGCCGCCGGTCTCTCGACCACGGTCGTCGATGCGCGTTTCGCCAAGCCGCTCGATGCGGATCTTATCCGTCAGCTCGCCCGCCACCACGCCGTGCTGGTGACTGTCGAGGAAGGTGCCGTCGGCGGCTTCGGCAGTCAGGTTGTGCAACTCCTCGCCAGCGAAGGGCTGCTCGACAACGGCCTGAAATTCCGCTCCCTGGTGCTGCCTGATTTCTGGATGGACCAGGCCAAGCCCGAAACGATGTATGCCAAGGCCGGGCTCGACTGCCACGGCATCACCCAGACCGTGTTCAAGGCGCTCGGCCAGGCGGGCGTCGGGGTGAATGCGGCGGGGTGAGACCGAAGGATGACTGGTGAACGCTCGACAACGCTGACAATTACCGCTGAGGATTTCTCTCAGGCGCTGAAGCTTGACGCATGGCGTCAATTCAAACGCCCGCGGCACCTTCTACTTGCAGCTGCAGTAATTGCCTTTTTCTACCTTCTTCTCGTTATCCAAGTGATTGGAGGCGCCTCTATGGAAGGATATAGACTTTCTGTTTTGCTTATCACGGTGGGCCTGATTTTCGGTCCTCTTGCAGTATATTTTGTTACAGCGCCGTCTCGAGCCCGCTTTATGTACCAGAGGCAAAAGACGCTGCAGCACCCGCTCACATATGAATGGTCGGAAGACGGCCTTGCTGCGATTGGAGCGGCAGGACACTGGACGATCGCATGGCGCGATTATCATCGGTTTGTCTCGAATGAACGGATGCTGCTGTTTTACCAGGGGCCGAACATTTTCCAGATGCTTCCCACGCGCGCGCTCTCAAACGAACAGTTGAGCGACATCAAGCGCTGTGCAGAACGAATCTCTCGCGGAGCGTAGGCCGCGCAAGCGTCCTGCATGGGATGATCCCCCCGCTGGACTTCCGCCCCTCCCCCAGATAGACCGGATCAAAAGCCCGAACCAAAGGGCATCTGCGCCTTGAGGGAGGCTTTCATGTCGTCGCATGCCATCGCCGAGGATTTCGCGCCCGACTGGGCGGCGATCGCCGTGGTCATTCTCGGCGTCACCGCCTTTTCCGTCGGCCAAGGCCTTACCTATCCGCTGATTGCGCTGGTGATGGACAGCCGGGGCGTTTCGTCGAGCCTTGCCGGCCTCAACGCCTCCGTCTTTGCCGCGGGCCTCGCCACCTCGACGCTGATGATCACCCGGCTGACGGCGATGTTGCGCGGCGACCGGCTGATCGTCGCGGGGCTGGTGGGCGCCTCGCTGTCGCTTTCGGCCTTTGCCCTGTTCGACAATCTCGCCGTCTGGTTCGTCGCACGCTACCTGCTCGGCTTTTCGACCAGCATCATCTTCACCGTCAGCGAGGCATGGCTGAATACGGCCTGCCCCGATCGCCTGCGCGGTCGCGTTTCCGGGATCTATGGCGCCAGCATGTGCGCCGGCTTTGCCGCCGGTCCGCTTGCCATTCCCTTCGTCGGCACGGAAGACGGTTTCGCCTTCGCGCTGATCGCCGTCTACGTTGCCTTCGTCGCCTTTGCCTCGGTGATGCTCGGTCGCTTTGCCAAGACGCGGCCCGAAGCCTCCAGCGCCGGCGGCCTGATGCAGTTCGTCCGCGCCGCCCCGGTTCTGGCGCTGATGGTCGTCGCGTTCGGCTTTTCCGACATTGCCGCCATCTCGACCATTCCCCTCTATTTCGTCGAGCGGGGATATTCGGAAAACTTCGCCGCGCTGGTGGTCACCATGGTGGCTCTGCCGACGGCGCTGGCCCAGCCGCTGGTCGGCTGGCTGCTCGACCATGCGTCGCGCCCGCTGATCGCGGTCGGCTCGGCGCTCGCCTGCGGCGCGAGCTTTCTGCTTTTGCCCTTCCTGTCGTCGGAATATGCGCTGCTGGCCACCGTTTCGCTGCTCGGGGCGGCGAGCTTCTCGCTCTACACCTGCGCGCTGACCCTGCTGGGCGACCAGTTCCGTGGCGGCCTGCTGGTATCCGGTGCCGCGGCCTATGGCCTGGCCTATGCGATCGGCAGTGCGGCCGGCGCCGGCGCAACCGGGGTGATCATGGATCTGTCGCTCAGCGCCGGGCCCATTTCCGTCGGCGCGATCATGCTGGTCTTCGCAGCCATCTTCGCCACGGGCCTGACGCGCCGGGTGCCCCGCGCTTGAGCGACACTAGAGATCGTGCTGGATTTTGCCGGCCCGATCTGCTTTGACCTGCTCATGCTGGAAACCTCGCCGCCCGACATCTTCGACTGCCAGACCTGCGGCGCCTGCTGCGCCTATTCGGCCGAGTGGCCGCGCTTCTCGCTGGAGACCGACGAGGAGATCGCCCGCATTCCCGACAAATTCATCGCCGCCGACCTGTCGGGCATGAAGTTCGAGGCCGGGCGCTGCGCGGCGCTCACCGGCGAAGTCGGCAAGCATGTCGGCTGCGCGGTCTATGCCGACCGGCCACAGGTCTGCCGGACCTGCATGCCGGGCGACGAAGAGTGCAGGATGGCGCGGGCCGAATTCGGCTTCAGCACCGAGGCGCTGCCCGACCCGGACCGCTTTCTCTAGACCTCGTCAGGGGATGGTGACGCCCAGCGTCTCGGCCGGCAGTTCGCTGCCGAGTTCGACGGCGCGGGTCTGCTTGTCCATGACGCAGACATAGGAGACCGTCGCATCCGCGCCCTTCGCCTTGCCCGACAGGACGGCAAGCCCGAAGCGCTCGCTGCCGAACGGATCGACCGCGACGCGGGCGCCCTCGATCATCGGTGCTGCGGCTTCGAGGCACTTCTTCCCGACCTCCTTGGCGAATTCCTGCCATGCGTCGTCGGACGAAGCCGAAGCCGGGACGGCGGCAGCGAGGAGCAGGAGAACGGCCGGAGCGAGACGGGGCATGAAGACATCCTTTCGACGAGATGGGGCCGCGTCCGCGACCGCAGAAAACGCATCCCTTTCTAGTTCACCGGAGAAGATAAATCTTCCCCCAAGGGGAACGATTTTGACCTTTGGCAGGTTGCCTCGATAGGGTTCCGCTCCTATGTTCCCGATCACCGATTTCCGCATTCAGTTGCCAAAAGGAGATTTCACCATGGCTTTCGAATTGCCCGAACTTCCCTACGCCTACGACTCGCTCCAGCCGTTCATGTCGGCGGAGACTCTCGAGTATCACCACGACAAGCACCACAAGGCCTATGTCGACAACGGCAACAAGCTCGCTGCCGAAGCCGGCCTGGGTGATCTCTCGGTCGAGGAAGTCGTCAAGAAGTCCTTCGGCACCAACCAGGGCCTGTTCAACAACGCCGCCCAGCACTACAACCACATCCATTTCTGGAAGTGGATGAAGAAGGACGGCGGCGGCACCAAGCTTCCGGGCAAGCTCGAAGCGGCGATCGCTTCGGATCTCGGCGGCTACGACAAGTTCAAGGCCGACTTCATCGCCGCCGGCACCACGCAGTTCGGCTCCGGCTGGGCCTGGCTCTCGGTCAAGGACGGCAAGCTCGCCATCTCCAAGACCCCGAACGGCGAAAACCCGCTGGTTCACGGCGCCTCGCCGATCCTCGGCGTCGACGTGTGGGAACACTCCTACTACATCGACTACCGCAATGCCCGTCCGAAGTACCTCGAAGCCTTCGTCGACAGCCTGATCAACTGGGACTACGTGCTCGAAATGTACGAAGCCGCATCGAAGTAAGCTTCGTCCGGTCTCGATCAAGCAGGAAACCCGGTGCCGAAAGGCGCCGGGTTTTCTTTTGGTCTGATGAGGGCCGTGCCTGGCCCGCATGCGCTCGGATAGCTGTTGCAATCACCTTCAGGTTGTATGATCCTGCCGCTGCGGTATGTGCTGGGAGGCAGCTGCGATGACAAACATGGGACTGATCACAAGACGCAGGCTGGCAGGACTTATGGGAACGCTGCTCGTTCCGTTTTCTTTCGAACCGGGGTCCGCCCAAGGGCAGGCCAAGGGGCCGACGGGGCGATGGGTGCCGCGCGGCGGGCCGCCCGGCCCCGGCATTGATCGCATCGCCGGCAGCGGGCTTGAACCTTCACGCGTTTTCCTGACGAGCGACGGCGCCGGATTGTTCGTCAGCGAGAATGGCGGCGACATGTGGCGACAGGTCGTCCAGCCCGAGCTTGCGGACGCCATCGCAGTGTCGATTTCTCCGACGGATCCCGACGATATCCTCGTCGGCACCTGGACCAACGGCGTCCTTCGATCCCGCGACGGCGGGACGAGCTGGGAGAAACCTGGTCAGCAGGCTTTTCACACTGGCTGGGACTTCTACCGGTCCTCGACGGGGCAGATCTGGGTCGCGACGAACGAAGGCGTCTTCCTCTCGACCGATGACGGACAGAGCTGGACCCCGAAGTCGTCTGGCCTGTCGACGAAGTACATCCGGTGCCTGAGTGGCGTCGGGGATGAGAGCCCGGTTCTCTATTGCGGCAGCTTCTGGGGCAGCCAGGGTTTCATCTACCGCTCCGAGGATAGCGGAGAGGCATGGTCCGTGGACTACCAGAGCGACGGACCGCTCTACATCAACCGTTTGGCCGTCGATGCCGACCGTTTCGTCTATGCCGCGACGACACAGGGCGTCCTCGTCAAGGGACCATCATCTTCCACCTGGTCGCAACCCCGGCTGGCGGCCGGTCGCGAAAGCGGGGCCAGTCGCAACATTCTCGATATCGACGTGTCCGGCAGTGAGAAGCTGGTCACCTCCGGCGCCTCCGTCATGCGCCTCGACAGCAGGGCCATGACGGCCACGGTCGACGAGAGTTACGAACTGCCGCGCTGCGTGACGTCGGTCGCGAGCGGGCGCGGGATCACCCGATATGTCGGCACCTGGACCGGCGTCTGGATTGAACGGGGCGGGGAAAGGCAGTTTTCCCGCCAGGGCCTGCCCCAGTTCGGCGAGGTCGCCAACAACACGCTCTGGGCCGATGCAAAGCGGGGATTGCTGCTGGCGGGAACCTACGGGGGCGGCTGCTATCGCTCAACGGACAGGGGCCAGAGCTGGCAGCCCATCATTGACGCCAGGGTGGCGGGAGGCTCGCGCACGAATGGCGGAACTGTGGTCATGGACACGGGCGTCTACCTGCTTGCCTTCGATGGGCTCGGGCTCCTGCGCAGCGAAGACGAGGGAAAGACCTGGACAGACAGCAACCAGGGTCTGGCGGGCCGCGAGGTTCTCAACCTGAAAATCGGGCTTCGGGACGATCTCTATCTCGCCTCCGGAGAGGGTGGGTACAGATCCCTGGACGGCGGCAAGAGCTGGCAACACGTCACCGGCAGTTTCGCTGTCCAGAACATCAAGGCCTTCGCCATCGATCCCCGCGACGGGCGCCGCGTTCTCTGCGTCACCGATGGTGCCGGTCTCCATGAAAGCGCTGACGGCGGCGAGAGCTGGAAAGCGCATCCGGACGCCATTCCCACCAAACGCCTCTTTCGGATCAGCTTCGATCCTCACCACCCGGAAAACGTATTGGTCGGCTCCATCGATGGCGGGGTGTTCAGCAGCAGCGACGGGGGCAATGCGTGGCGCGCCGACAATGACGGGATCGATATTCCGACCGGCAAGGCATGGGACGGGGCCGTTCGCGCCATCGTATTCACCGAACGTAATTTCTACGTCGGCCTGTATCGGGGCGGTGTCTACATGCGAGCGCGCGAGGGCAATCGATGGCAGCTGATCAGCGCCGATCTCCCATCCCAGTCGATCGGAGGCATGGTGCCCGGCGTATGGGAGCGGCCGAGTGTGGTCCTGGGAACCGGGAACGGCGTTTACGAGTGGTTTGAGGATGCACCATGACAACGTCGTTTGTCCTGGTGCGGCCAATCCGCCCGCCCCGCTCTTCGGGCAGGAAGCCGCTTGCCGGGACGGCGGTTGAGTGAAACAGTCGGGGTTGCCGAACGGTTCGGATTTTCACCAGACCTAAAGGAGCCATCCATGGCCGACAATTCCCTGCAGACACAATTGCGCGAACTTCAGGCACAGGTGACCGCGCTGACGGAAAGCCTGGCGGAACAGGGCGACGCGGCGGCCGGACGGCTGCGCAAGCGCACCTCTGCCGCCATGCGCGACGCGTCTCGGACCGCCGAGGAGGTCGCGGACTATGCCAGGTCGGAGGCGGAAAGCGTCGCCGGCATGGTGCGCGAGCATCCGGCGGCGACCTCGACGGCGCTTTTGACCGCCGGGCTGATCGGCGGACTGCTCGGCTATCTCATCGGTGCCTCGCAGGCCCCGCATCATCCGCACCGCCGCTGGTATTGACGTCACGGCCGAGGGGCTGGGGCGTGCCTGTCGGTGCGCCCGCCTTCGCCTCGTCATCTCTCCGCCCTGAATTCCCACGGATCGCGGTCCGCACCGCCACCGATCGCCTGGACGAGGAAATCGATGAACAGGCGCACGCGCGCCGGCAGCAAGCTGCGGTGGGGAAAGAGGATGTAGATTCCCAGCACCCCGCATTCGCAATCAGGAAAGAGAGACACGAGTTCGCCGCGCGCCAGTGCCTCGCCGCAGACGAAGGTCGGCAGGAGGCCGATGCCGACGCCGGCGCGTGCGGCCTGAAGCAGGGCTTCGGCGCTGGTGGACAGCATGCGCGGGGTGATCTTTACCTGCCGCGTCTCGCCGCCATGCTTGATAATCCAGGTGGTCCAGGGCTGGGGAACGGCAAAGGTCAGGCAATGCCGGCGGGCCAGTTCCGCCGGCTCCACCGGATAACCCTCCCGCGCGAGATAGGCCGGGCTTGCGACGATGTGGAAGCGCGACAGGGCAATGCGCCGGCCGACGAGGCTGGTGTCGAGATCGCGGGCGATACGGATCGCCAGGTCATAGCCCTCCTGCACGATGTCGACGCTGCGATTGGTGAGATCGAGCGCGATGTCGATGGCCGGGTACCGTTCGAGAAAGGCCGCGATCACCAGCGGAAGGCCCAGGTTGCCGAACTCGATCGGCGCCGTGATCCTTAGCGTGCCGCGCGGCGTGCTCGTATCGGCTCCCGCCTCAGCCTCGGCCGCATCGATGCTGCGCAGGATCGCGGTGCATTGGTCGAAATAGGTGGCGCCGGCCTCGGTTGGCCGCACCTGCCGCGTCGTGCGGTTCAACAGCCGCGCACCGGTCCTCTTCTCCAGATGTCCGATGTGCTTGCTGACCATGGCGGGCGACAGATCAAAGCCCCGCGCCGCCGCCGCAAAGCTGCCAAGCTCCACGACCCGCACGAAGACCCGCATGCTCTCCAGTGTGTCCATGCTCCCCCCACCGTTCACTGGCAGTAACGGGTGCGTTTACCCGCCGCGCGCTTCTGCCGCACCATGCCGGCCGATACAACCACGCCATTCCATCAAACTCTTTCGCGGATGACCAGAATGACGACATTGCTGCAGTTCGATTTTCCTTTCGACGGGCCCTTCGGCGCCGGGATGACCGCCGCCCTTTCGGGTCTGGCTCACGACATAGCCGCCGAGGACGGCATGATCTGGAAGATCTGGACCGAAAACGAGGAGGAGCGCCGCGCCGGCGGCATCTACCTGTTTGCCGATCCGGCCTCGGCCGCCCGCTATGCGGACAAGCACAAGGCAAGGCTGGAAGGCTTTGGCGTGACCGGCATCGTCGCGCGGTCCTTCGCCGTCAATGCCGACCTCTCTGCGATCACCCGCGCGCCGCTGTGAGGAGAACCGCCATGTACACCACACTCGCAGAGGTCCGGATCAAGGATCTCGGCCGGTTCATATCCATCTTCGCCACCGCCGGCGCGAAGATGCGCGCCAGGCACGGCAGCCTGGGGGCAAGCTTGCTTGCCACGGCTGAACCCGGTCGTGTCTTCGTGCTGATCGACTGGCCGAGCGAGGCGGCGTTTGTCGCCTTCCGCGCCGATCCGGAGGTTCCCGGGACCATGGCCTCCGGCGGGGCTCTGGCGCCGCCAAATTTCACCGCCGTGGAGCGGGTGGCGACCCTGCCTTCCTGAGGCACCTCACGGGGCTTCTCAGGGCTTCACGGAACCTTACCCCCGGCACCGCGTTTCATCAGGGAACAATGCCCTCAACAGGAAAGGATCCCTCATGGCCAGCAACAACAGCGACATGATGAACGAACTGCGCAGCCTCCAGGCCCAGGTCATGCACTTCAAGGACCTGCTTTCGGAAGAAGGCGAAAAGGTCGCCGGCGAGGCGCGCGGCCGGGCTGCGACGCTGCTGAACGGTGCAGGCCGCAAGGCTCAGGACGTTGCGAGCTATGCCAAGGACGAGGTCGTGAGCATCGGCGCCGTTGCCCGCGAACACCCGACGGCAACCTCGACCGCGCTTCTTACCGCCGGTTTCGTCGGCGGCCTGATCGGCTATTTCCTCGCGACCTCGTCGCAGACGCCGAGCTATTCGCCGCGCCGCTGGCTCTAAGCCCTCGGGACGCAGGTCCAGAAGTCGAAAAGACACCCGGCCCTCGCAGGAGAGCCGGGTGTTTTCATGTTGTCCTTATCCGCAGATGGCGGTCAGAATTCCGACCATTCCTGCTTGACCGCAGCACTGCCCCCGGCGAAGGCTTGGGAGATACGGCCGGCAAGCGCACGGGCCGGCGAGGCAGCGGGCTTGGCGTTGCGATCGGCTGCGGCCGGCGGGGCGGAGCGGGTCGTGCGCACGGGCGCCGACGGCTGAGCCTGGCCGAGCTGGAACTGGGCCAGAAGCGCGTTCAGCGATGCGGCTTCGGTTGCCAGCGCATGGCTGGCTGCCGTCTGCTCTTCCACCATGGCGGCGTTCTGCTGGGTGCCCTGGTCCATGGTGTTGACCGCGGTGTTGATCTCCTGCAGGCCGGTCGACTGTTCGCGGCTGGCGGTGACGATCGCCGAGACATGCGCGCTGATTTCCTCGACCGCAGAGACGATCTTTTCCAGCTCCGAGCCGGTTTCGCCGACCAGCGCCACGCCGTTGCCGACCTGGGTCGACGAAGTCGAAATGAGCGCCTTGATCTCCTTGGCCGCATTGGCCGAGCGCTGCGCCAGTTCGCGCACTTCCTGGGCGACGACGGCAAAGCCCTTACCGGCCTCGCCGGCGCGGGCCGCTTCGACGCCTGCGTTCAGCGCCAGGAGGTTGGTCTGGAAGGCGATGTCCTCGATGACGCCGATGATGCTGCCGATCTCGCCGGACGACTTCTCGATCTGGGTCATGGCGGTGACGGCATTGCGGACCACCTGGCCGGAGCGCTCGGCGCCGGTGCGGGTGCTGGCGACCAGCTGGCCGACATCCTCGGCGCGGCGCGCGGTGTCCTTGACGGTGGTGGTCACCTGCTCGAGAGCGGCTGCGGTCTGCTCGACGGAGGCTGCCTGCTGCTCGGTGCGGCGGGCGAGATCGTCGGCCGAGGCGCGGATTTCGGAGGCACCGGCATTGATCGCGGCGGCATTGGCGCCGACCGAACGAAGGGCGTCCTGCAGCTTTTCCAGCGAGGCGTTGAAGTTCAGCCTCAGCGTGTCGAGGCGCTCGGCAAAGCTGGTATCGATGCGGTGGGCGACATTGCCGTCGGCGAGCGCCGACAGGCCGGTCGCCAGCTGCTCGACGGCGAAGGCGATCTCTTCGGCTTCGCGGGCCTTGTCGGCCTCGGCGCGGCGGCGTTCCTGCTCGGCGCTGGCGCGCATCGCTTCCGTTTCGCCGGCAAGCCGCTGCTTTTCGACGGCGGCATCCTTGAACACGACGACGGCCTTGGCCATCTGGCCGACCTCGTCCTGGCGGTCGAGAGCCGGCACTTCGACGTCATGATCGCCATCGGCCAGCCGCGACATGGCACTGGTCATGCCAACGATCGGTGTGACGATCGAGCGGGACAGAAGCCAGATCAGGGCAACGGCAACGACGCCGGCGATCGAGCCGCCGATCAGGAGGGCGAGTTCAAGCGTGAGATGGGCACTGGCCAGCGCTGCCTGGTTCTTGGCCGACATGGCGGCAAGCTGGTCCTTGATCTTGGTCGCTTCCTCGCGGAAGGCGTCGAGCTGTCCCTTCGAAGCGCTGCGGCCGATCTCGATGATCTCGGCGATCGGCGCCTCGGTGTTCTTGCGGGCGGCGAGCTGCGGTTCGGTCAGCTGGGTGTGGAAGACGTCGGCGGCGGCCTTCATCGCGTCGAGCGAGGCGACGATCGCGGCATCGCCGGCGGCGGCCTTCTTCGCTTCCTCGATGAAGGCGAGCATCTTTTCGCGTTGGGCGAAGACGTCCTTGTAGGTGCTGTCGCTGCGGAACAACAGGAACCCGCGCTGGTTCACGGCCTGTTCGAGCATGGATTCGAGCGCGCGGTCGGAGAGATAGAGGATCTTTTCCGAGCGCTGCTGCTCCACCGAGGCGAGCTTGGCGCGATAGGCCTCGACGAAAACAACCGCCGTCGCGAGAAAGCAGCTGGCCATGATGCCGAGGAAGGTGAGGATCAGCTTCTTGTTCAGGGAAATGTTCTTGAGGGACATGCGGGATTACTCTCTCGCGGACGCTCGTCCCGAAGGATTCGTGGTCGAGCATGCGGGCACGCGGGGACTGACGCATGATTGCGTCCTGCCGCAGCGCTGCCCGTCATGGTGCGCCCTTGGTCGCGGAGTTCGTACAATCGTACCGAACATGCACAAATGATGTTAGTTTTCGGTTATGGCGCAGTGCAAGAATTCGCACACCGATGTTTACTGGCTCGGAACCACCAGCAGAATGTGCAGATCCTTCTCCGGATAATAGTCCGTGGCGGTCATCTCGAAGGTGGTCGGGCCGACCTTGCGCACGTTCTGGCCGCAGAACGAGACGTAGTTCTTGGTGTCACCCTTGTCGACGGTCAGCTTGAACTTGCCGATCGTGCCGCCCCAGTTGGCGCCGGTGGTCAGGATATAGGACATCCACTTCTCGTAGAAATAGATGCCGGCATCGTAGTTCTGCTGCTTTTCGAGTTTGATCGCCGTCTTGACGAAGGCATCGTCGACGCAATAGCGCTCGCGGTAATCCTCCAGTTCCGGGGTCGGCGCGCCGTCGCGCACGAAGGTCATCGCCACCGTTCCGCCGACGCTCGGCTTGTAGCTGTGGTGGACCTTGACCTCCTTGCCGGCCGGGAAAGTCGTGCGCCACCAGTAGACGGTTTCGAGCTTCCACAGCGGGTAATAGTCCGGCGCCACCGGTTTTTCCGGATCATAGGCGGTGTTGAGGATCAGGCCCCGCGTCTCCCAGTCCTTCAGCACGTCTTCCGGCAGCTTGGCGATCGCGGCGCGAGTGGTTTCGCTGAGCGGCAGGAGCGAGACGCCTTTGTTCTTCACCTCGTCGGTCATGTCGATGCCGTTGACGGTCACCCGCTGCTGCAGCTGCGGCTCGATCGCCTGGCCGTCCTGCGAGACGGTGAAGCCCATGAAATTGTCGTGCTCGTAGTCGTCGAGCGCCGCGTTGAATTCCAGGAAGCCGCCGATCGCCGGCATCGGAAAGGCGACGAGCGTCTCGAGATCGGTGTCCGCCTGGTTCTTGAAGACGTAGTCGACCGTGATCTCTTCCTGGGAGATGAACAGGTCCTCGCTCAGCATGTCGACGGAATCCTGGCGGGTGTAGACGAGCCCGCCCGCCTCGAGCACGGCGGAGGTGTCGTTGGCCATGGCCGAGGCCGCCATCGTCAGGGCGGCAAGCCCTCCAAGCATCGCTTTCTTCATCGCGCTTTCTCCGAAGGAACGAACGGCCGAAGCGGCCTTTGCCGCAGTTAGGCGGCAAAGGCACGGCAAGTCAATCGGCCGAAACGGCCTGATCTGGGCGGGTCGGCCGCGCCGTCATCCTGTAGTCCGGACAAGCAAAAGCCCCCCGGCGCCGATTTCCGGAGGGCCTTTGCTTGTCAGCGGATCCGGGAGGACAGATCCGCCTTCAGAACTCGGTCCATTCCTCGGTTTTCAGGGCCGTATTGCCGTGGCTCACGGGCGTGACGCGGCGTGCCGGCACGGGTGCCCGCGGCGCGCTGGCATGCGAGGCGGTGCGCGGCGCCGGGGTCGCTGCGGACGGTGCCCAACCGTTGGCGAGCTTGAAGCGGGCAATCAGGTCGCTCAGACGCTCGCTTTCCATCGCCAGGCTGGCGCTCGCGGCATTGGATTCCTCGACCATCGCGGCATTCTGCTGGGTCACCTGATCCATCTGGTTGACGGCGGTGTTGACCTCGCTCAGCCCGCTGGACTGTTCCCTCGCCGAGGTGGCGATGGCGTTCATGTGGTCGTTGATCGAGAGGATGAGGTTTTCGATGCCCTTCAGCGCCTCACCGGTTTCCCGCACCAGTTTCACGCCGTTTCCGACCTCGCCGGCCGAATTCTGGATCAGGCCCTTGATCTCCTTGGCAGCCTGTGCCGAGCGCTGCGCCAGTTCGCGGACTTCCTGGGCAACGACGGCAAAACCCTTGCCGGCTTCGCCCGCGCGCGCCGCCTCGACGCCGGCATTGAGCGCCAGGAGGTTGGTCTGGAAGGCGATCTCGTCGATCACGCCGATGATGTTGGAGATCTGGTTCGAAGATCCCTCGATGCGGCTCATGGCATCGACCGCCTGGGCGACGACCTCGCCGGACTTGGTCGCGCTGGACTTCGCCCGTGTCGCGATCTCGCGGGCCTCTTCGGCGCGCTGCGTGGAATTGGTGACGTTGACCGTGATCTGGTCAAGCGCGGCGGCAGTTTCCTCGAGCGAAGCCGCCTGCTGCTCCGTGCGCTTCGACAGGTCCTCGGTGCCGGCGGAAATCTCCCGCGTGCCGCCGTCGATCGTGCGGGTGGCGGCGGCAACGGAGGTGAGCGTGTCGCCGAGCTGCTTGACGGCCGAGTTGAAGTCGTCGCGCAGGGCCTCGAAGTCTTCCGAAACCGGCTCGTTGATCTGGTAGGTCAGGTCGCCGGCGGCGAGCGCCTTCATGCCGACGGCAAGCGCGCTGGTCGCCTCGATCAGCTTGCGGCGGGCCTCTTCCTCGGCGCGGCGCTGGAGCGCGATGCGCTGCTCCTCGTTGGAACGGCGGCTCTCCTCGGCTTCCTGGGTCATGCGGATATTGGCGATGGCAGCATCGCGGAACACCTGGACGGCGGCGGCCATGGCGCCAATCTCGTCCTCGCGGCCGGCGAAGGGGACGTCCGACGCGGTGTCGCCATCGGCAAGCCTGCGCATGGCGCCCGTGATCTTCTGGACCGGCTGAGCGACGCCCATGATGGCGAAGATGGACGCGCCGATGATGATCAGCATCAGGACGGCGACGGTGACATAGGTCTGCGCCAGCGCCGAATGATAGGATCCCTCGGCAAAGGTCACGGACTTGGCGGCGCCGTCGACATTGACCTTGACCAGTTCGTCGACCAGGCCCAGCACGGGCTTCATCAGGTCGCGCATCTCGTTCAGGATGACGACGGCTTCCTCATTGCGGTTGACGCGGGAGAGTTCGAGCATGTCCGCGCCGCGCTTCTCGTAGGCGTGCACGCCGTCGACGATCTGCTTCAGCAGTTCGGCCTCGCGGGGAGAGGAGATCAACGGCTCGTAGCGCTTGGCGGCTTCCTCGACCTTGCCCTGTTCTTCCGCAACCGCCTTGTCGGCGGCGGCGATCGCTTCCGGCGTGCGGACCGTGACGTGATTGAGGTAGGAAATGCGAAGGTTGAAGATCTCCGTCTCGAGATCCTTGACCGTATTCACGCTCGGCAGCCAGTTGTGCGCCACGTCGCCGGCGGCGCGGTCGATCGATCCGAGGGAGCGGATCGTCAGCCACGCATAGCCGGACGAGACGACGGCAATGGTCACGAAGATGGCAATGAGAGATGTCTTGATGCTTGGGCGCCGCATAGGCGTTCGATCCTCGGTTCGCCATCCCGCGAGATGGGCATGTGCATCACGGACGTGCCTTCATGGCCCTCGTGTCAGCTGGAATGCCGCTCTCATGGCGGCTTTCATGGAGTTGTGAGGCTAATTCTAGCTGAGGCTTGTTAAAGCATTGCTAATTTCTAATTTAACGATACGCAATTTAAAGGCGGCGGTGCGCCACGTCCCTCCCTGCCCTCACCCAACAAAAGGCTTGCACTTGTGCGCCTGGACCGCCATTGACAGGCTATGTCATCACATCCCGAACCCCAGCGTCTCGACCAGCTCCTGGTCGCCCTCGATCTTTTCGCCAGCCGCTCGCGCGCGCGCGACGCGATCCAGCGCGGCACCGTCAAGGTCGACGGCAAGGTCGTCACCAAGGCGAGCCTCGTCTTTTCCGCCGAGCACACCTTCACCATCGACGATCCGGCGCAAGACTACGTCTCGCGCGCGGCGCTGAAACTCGTGGCGGGGCTCGACCATTTCGGACTCAACCCTGAGGGGCGTGAGTGTCTCGACGTCGGCGCCTCGACCGGCGGCTTCACCGAAGTTCTGTTGAAGCGGGGGGCTGCGCACGTCACCTCGATCGACGTCGGCCATGGCCAGTTCCATCCGCGGCTCGCCGCCGATCCGCGCGTCACCAATATCGAGGGGCTGAACGCCCGCTATCTCGAGCCCGAAGACATCGACGACCGGCCGATCGATTTCATCGTCTCCGACGTCTCCTTCATCTCGCTGAAGCTGGCCCTGGTCCCGGCGCTCGACATGGCCGAACCCGGCAGCCACTGCCTGCTGCTGGTCAAGCCGCAATTCGAGGCGGGACGCGACGCGATCAGCAAGGCGGGTCTGTTGAAGGAGCCAGAAACCGCACCTCTCGTCGCCGCCGAGCTTGAACGCTGGCTCACCGAGGAGATGGGCTGGGAAAGCCTCGGCCTCATCCCCTCGCCGATCGCCGGCGGTGACGGAAACGAGGAATTCCTGCTTGCCGGGAAGAAGCCCGAGGATAGCGAATGAGCACCGAAACCGTCACCATCGACACGCTCGGCGCCCAGGGCGACGGCATCTTCCATGCCTCGAACGGCCCGGTCTACGTGCCATTCTCCCTGCCGGGAGAAACGCTCGCCATCGCGCGGGTGAAGAACCACGGCACGATCATCTCCTATGGCGAGACCTCGCCGGACCGCATCGCGCCTGCCTGCCGGCATTTCGGCCCGGACGGCAAGGGCGGCAGTTGCGGCGGCTGTTCGCTGCAGCACATGGCGAAACCCGCCTACAACGCCTTCAAGCGGTCGCTAGTGATCGCGGCGCTGAAATCGAAGGGCATCGACGTGCCTGTCGGCGATCTGATCGAGGCCCATCCCGGCGAGCGTCGGCGGGTGGTGTTTGCTGCGCGGCGGACCGAAAAGGAACTGCTGATCGGCTACAACCAGGCCGAAAGCCACCATATCGTCGCCATCGAGGAATGTCCGATCGCGTCTCCGGTGATCGTCGGCAGCCTTGAAGCGCTGAAGAAGATCGGCAGCGCCGTTGCCACCAACGCCGATCCGTTCCGGATGACCGTGATCGAAACGCTCACCGGCCTCGACGTGGCGATCGACGGCATCAAGTCCCTCGGAGACAAGGAACGTCGCGGGTTGACCGAGACGGTGCTCGGCCTGCGCGGTATCGCCCGCGTTTCCTTCAACGGCGAAATCGTCATTGAGCCGCGCAAGCCGCAACTCGACATGGCGGGCGTTGCCGTCGCACCGCCGCCCGGCGCGTTCACCCAGGCGACGGTCGCTGCCGAGGCGGCCATGGTGCGTCTGACGCTCGAACATATCGGCAAGGCCAAGCGGGTCGCCGACCTGTTCGCCGGCGTCGGCACGTTTGCGCTGAGGCTCGCACGCGTCGCCCAGGTGCATGCGGTCGAGAGCGACGAGAAGGCGATCAAGGCGCTCGACCACGCGGCGCGCAATGCGCAGGGACTGAAGCCTGTCTCCGTCGAGCGGCGCGACCTCTTCCGCCGTCCGCTGATGGTTTCGGAACTGAAGACCTTCGACGCCGTCGTCTTCGACCCGCCGCGGGCAGGCGCCGAAGAACAGTGCAAGGAACTGGCCCGCTCGGTGGTGAAGAAGATCGTCGCCGTCAGCTGCAATCCGCTGACGCTAGCCCGCGACCTGTCGATCCTGACCGCAGCCGGCTACCGCGTCACCTCCGTGACGCCGATCGACCAGTTCCTCTGGACCTCGCATGTCGAAGTGGTGGCAACCCTCGTCAAGGGCTGAGGCTAGGCCGTCTCAGCGCGCGTAGAGCGTGCCGCTGCCGACCATGCCCGAGCAGCGGCAACGGCCGCCGACCCGGCCGGGGCTGGCAGGGCAGGAATACATCATCGAGGTCTCGGCGCTGTCCGGCGGCTGGATGACGCAGAAGAAACGCTGCGGCCTGACGCCGGGCGCGGGTCGCAGACGGTTCGACTGGCTCTCGACGATCACGTCGTCGCTGTCGGCCAGCGCAACCGCCGCGCCTGACAGTACCGGCTCGGCCGCTCCCGCCAGAATGGCCACCAGCACCAGGGCAAGGCCCCTCATCCTTTTGCGCATCGTCCGCTCCTTCTCCTCGGTCGGTTTCCAACAAGAGACCGCGAAAGCATTAAAGAAGCGCGAAAGGGCAAGAATGTGGTCAGCCGCGCCCCTTCGTCATGAAGGCCTCGAAGGCGGTGCGGGCCTCGGCGCTCTTCAGCCGCTCGACGAAGAATTTCAGCTCCTCGTCCATGCGGGCGGCGAGTTCGCCGCGATCTCCGCGGATCAGGTCGCGGGCGATGCGCATGGCTTCCGGCGGCTTGGCGGCGAGTGAGGCGGCAAGCTTCAGCGTCTCGGCCTCGACCTCGGCCGAGGCAACGACCTTCCAGATCAGGCCGGCTTCCCTTGCCTGCTCGGCGGAAAATCCTTCGCTGGCGGCCAGCATGGCAAAGGCGCGCTGATGGCCCATCATCTTCGGTGCCAGCAGGCTGGAGCCGGCTTCCGGGACGAGCGCCAGATCGACGAAGGGCGTCTTGAACAGGCTGCGGTCGGAGGCGATCGTCAGGTCACAATGCATCTGGATGGTCGTGCCGATGCCGATGGCCAGGCCGTCGACCCCGGAGACGACGGGCTTCGACACGCTCCACAGGGCCTTGAGGAAACCGAAGGCGGCGGGCTCGCCGACGGCGCCGGCCATGGCGAAGGCGAGGAAATCCGCCATGTCGTTGCCGGCCGAGAAACAGCCCTCGGTGCCGAGGAAAGCGACGGCGCGGATGCCCGCATCATCCTCGGCCTCCAGCAGGCCCTCGGTCATGCGCCCATACATGGCCTGGGTGATGGCGTTCTTCTTTTCCGGACGGTTGAAGCGGATCACCAGCACGCCGGGATGGGCCTCAGGCCGTTCGATAAGGATATGGTCGGTCATGGGTGTCTCTCCTTGTCTCTTCTCCCCAGCGGGGAGAAGTGCCGAGCGAATGCGAGGCGATGAGGGGGTCTATTGCGAGGCTTCGCCTCCCCCTCATCCGGCCTTCGGCCACCTTCTCCCCGACGGGGAGAAGAGGACGCGCGGCCAGAGTGTTCAGGCGAAAAGCACCCGCGCCGCCGTCAGGCTCGCCTCGCCGTTGACGACGCGGTCCTTGAGCGCTGCGGTTTCGGCGATCAGGTTTTCCGCGGCGAAGCGGCAGAGCGCAATGCGGTTGTCGCGGCCGTGGTCTTCGTCGGCGAGCGCGCCCTTGGCGAGATAGGTTCCCGTCAACGCAAGGCCGAACAGACGCTGGTAGGGGGTGGCGCCGGCCAAGGCTGCGGCGGCATTGCCTTCAGACAGGCGGGCGAGCAGCCATTCCGTGGTGTCCTCGAGGTCGGCGAGGCTCGCATCGAGGCGGTCGGCGGTGGTGCCGAAGCCTTCGAGGTTGGAGCCGCGCACGGCGCCAGCGATCTCCTTCAACTCGGCGATGAAGCCGCGCACCTGGGCGCCATCCGACAGCGGCAGCTTGCGGGTGACGAGGTCGGCGGCCTGGATGCCGTTGGTGCCCTCATAGATCGGGGCGATGCGGGCGTCGCGCAGGTAGCGAGCCGCCCCTGTCTCCTCGATGAAGCCCATGCCGCCATGCACCTGGATACCCATCGAGGCGACGTCGACGCCGGCGTCGGTGGCGAAGGACTTGGCGATCGGGGTCAGAAGCGCGCCGCGCTCGGCCCACTTCTTCGCCTCCGCGCCGTCCGTGTGATGCGACATGTCGATCGCATGGGCGCAGGAATAGCAGATGGCGCGCGAGCCTTGGGTCAACGCCTTCATGGTGATCAGCGTGCGGGCAACGTCCGGATGCTCGATGATCGGGCTCATGCCCGAACCGGTCCAGCCGGGCGCCTTGCCCTGGGTACGTTCCCTGGCATATTCGACCGCCTTCTGGGTGGCGGCTTCGCAGATCGCCACGCCCTGCATGCCAACCGCAAGCCGGGCATTGTTCATCATGGTGAACATGCAGGCGAGACCCTTGTTCTCCTCGCCGATCAGGTAACCGATGGCGCCCGGCTCGTCGCCGAACTTGCCGTCGCCGTAGATCATCGTGCAGGTCGGCGAGCCGTGGATGCCGAGCTTGTGCTCGAGCGAATGGCAATGCAGGTCGTTGCGGGCGCCGAGCGAACCGTCGTCGTTCACCAGGAACTTGGGCACGAGGAACAGCGAGATGCCGCGCGTGCCGGCCGGCGCATCGGGCAGGCGGGCGAGAACCAGGTGGACGATGTTGTCGGTGATCTCGTGCTCGCCCCAGGTGATGAAGATCTTCTGGCCGAAGATGCGGTAGCTGCCGTCGTCGCGACGTTCGGCGCGCGACTTCATCACGCCGAGGTCGGAGCCGGCATGCGGCTCGGTCAGGTTCATCGAGGCGGTCCACTCGCCGGACACCATCTTGTGCAGGAATTTTTCCTTGAGCGCGGCGCTGCCGTGCGTGGCCAGGGCTTCCGAGGCGCCCATGGTGAGCGTCGGGCCCAGCGCGAAGGCCATGGAGCCGGAATTCCACATTTCCAGTGCTGCAACGTTGAGCATGTGCGGCAGGGCCTGGCCGCCGAATTCTTCCGGCGCGACCAGCGCATTCCAGCCGCCTTCGGCCCAGTGGCGATAGAGGTCGGCCCAGCCGTCCGGCACGAGCACCTTGCCGTCGACCATGCGGGCACCCTGCTTGTCGCCGATCTCGGCGAGCGGCGCCACTTCGTCGGAGGCAAAACGGCCGGCTTCCGCCAATATGGCATCGACGAGATCGTCGCTCAGATCGCCGAGCCGGCCCTGTTCGAGCGCTTCGGCCATTCCGGCGACATGCTTGAGGGTGAACGCGATTTCGTCTACCGGCGCCTTGTACATGGGCATGCTCCTCCTGCTTGCGACTGGCGGTTTGCCGCACGTCCGGCCTTGCGGCGGCGGCGGAAACGTGTCGATTTGGCTAATTGATTTTTACGTAAACGTCAAACCGTTTTGCGATCCGACCGGGATCGGGCCGACCGCGAAAGGCTATCGCATCGCTTCGCCGGGGAACAGGCCCGGCAGACACGGATACTCCCAAAGTTGGACGTTACCCACGCGGCGCATCTGGCTTACGAACGGCGCCAGCGAAGCTGATGCGGAACGGAAATCCATGACACTCGACAGATCGCTCGCCCTCGTCATCGCGGTGCTGTTCGGCCTCATCCTGTCGGCCGGCGCCCTGGTGGTGGTCGGCGGCGGCAACAGGCAATTGTCCACCAGCAAGATGAACGAGATGCAGGCCACCGCGCTGCTGCTCACCTCGTCCATGGCGCAGGCCGCCAGCCTGTCGGCCACCCATGCCGACCGCATGGCGCGGGATCCGCTGGTGATCTCCCTTATGAAGGCCGGGGACCGGGACGGCCTGACGCGCCTGCTTAAGCCGGCCTATGCGGCACTCGCCAGCGAAGCCGGCGTCAACATGCTGCATTTCCACACCGCCGACATCAAGAGCTTCCTGCGCGTGCAGGACCCGACCAATTTCGGCCAGGATCTGTCGTCCATCCGCCCGATGATCCTTGCCGCCAATCGCAGCCGTGTGCTGCAGAAGGGGCTGGAGGTGGGGCTTGCTGGCCTCAGCCTGCGCGCCGTCGCGCCGATCGTCGAGGGCGACAGCCTGATCGGCACGGTGGAAGTCGGGGTCGAACTGAAATCGCTGATCGAGCTGGCGAAATCCGCATCCGGCGCCGATTTCGCGCTGTTTCTCAGCCCGGCGATGACCGGCCTTTCGCCGCAGGGTGCGACCCAGTCGAAAGACCTCGCTGGGCTTGCAATCGAGGCGGCGACAGACACAGCCCTGTTCCAGACACTCTATGACCGGCGCGAGATCGGCCTGTCGCGGGAACCGGTGCAGGGCATGGCTGAGGTCGAGGGCAAGCGTTTCGGCACGTTTGCCCAGCCGCTTCTCGACTATTCCGGCCGCATGATCGGCACGATCCTCATCGCGCGCGACTTCTCCGATCTCGACAGCGGTTTCCGGCGCGCCGTCGCCACCGCCGCCATCGTGACGCTCGTCGGCATGATCGCCGCCTTCTCCGTGGTGACGATCGCCGTTCGCGCCATGGTCATCCGTCCGCTTGGCGATCTCGCCGCCTATGCCGAGGCCCGGGCTACGGGAGCAAGCGTCGATTCACCCGCTACCGAGGACGGACTGGCCGATTACAGGCGCCTGCGCCGCGTCGTCGGCGCGCTGTCGGACAGGACATCGTCAACGACGCCCGACGGAGGTGCCGCGTGACGGCGCGGCTCGTCCGGGCGCTCGGCCTGCTTCTCCTGTCCGGGTGGCTGGCGGTCGCGGGTTCCGCTCGCGCCGAGGAGACCGTGCGGCCGCTGCCGTCGGGCATCCATCTCCCCCTGCCCGTGCATTTCTCCATGCGCGTGCTCAGCCTCTCCAGGCTCAGCGAGACCGCCGGGGAAGCCTCTATGATGGTGGAGATCACCGAACGCTGGACGGATCCCGGTCAGGCCTTCGACCCGAAGGTAACGGGGTTCGGCCGCTTCGACTATGTCGGGGCCGATGCCGAGACCAAGCTCGCCCATATGTGGACGCCGGGAACCGAGATCGAGAACCAGATCAGCGAGCCACGCTCGGCCTCGGTATCGCTATCGCTGCGCGCCGACGGCACCGTCACGCGCATTCGCCGGCTCGACGCCGATTTCCGCGTCGATGTGGACATGACGACCTTCCCCTTCGACCGGCAGAAGCTGACGCTGTCCTTCGTGACGCCGCGTCATTCGGCCGACGAGGTGATCTTCGTGATGAACGACATCGACCGGGAGCTGTCGTCGGTCGCGAGAGAGCTGCCCGCCACCAACTGGACGGCGCGATCGCTGCAGTTCGTCATGGAACGCTTCCATGGCTGGAACGCCAAGCCCTTCGTGCGCATCAAGGCCTCGACCGTGATCGAACGGCAATGGCCGTACTACCTGCTGCCGATCTTCATTCCTTTCGTCGCCGTGCTCTCGGTGTCGCTGTTCATCCTGTGGGCGCCGGAAAAACTTCTCGGCGACAAGGCGCCGATGACCTACTCGGCACTGCTCGCACTCGCCGCGCTGAGCTTCACCTACGAATCGAGCTTTCCGGGATCGATCTCGATGAATTCGCCGGTCGCCTTCATGGTCTCGCTCGGCTATTTCTATCTCGTCTTCGTGCTGCTGCTGAACATCATCCTGGTCTACTCGAACTTCCCGGGCAAACTTCGTTACCCGCATCTCGAAGCCGCCATTCGCGACAATATCCGTTACAGCGTGCCGACCAGCTTCGTGCTGATCTGCATCTGCTCGGTGGCCCGCTCGCTCCTTTGACCGGGCTTTGGAAACGGTCGTGACCGTCATAGGGCTGTAACGCAGGCCCGCTAACCGCAGGTTGGAAAGTCCACCCCTGACCAACCGCGGAGCACAGCGATGACCGATCTGAACAAGAGCAAACTGTCCTGGGACGAATGGGACGAACTGCAGAACCCGCCGCCGGCCGAAACCGATTTCGACCGCGTCGTCGAGACCGCCCTTTCCCGCCGCGGCTTCCTCGGTGGCGTGCTGGCGCTCGGTTCGGCCGCAACCGCCATGGGCACGCTCGGCACCGCCGCCAACCTGATGTCCTCGACCTCGGCCCAGGCGCAGGAGGCCGCCGCCTCGCGCTTCTCCTTCAAGCCGATCCCGGTCTTCACCGACAACACCGTGCATGTTCCGGAAGGCTATAGCTGGAAGCCGCTTGCCAAATGGGGCCAGCCGCTGTTCTCGAACGTCCCGGACGTCGATCCGGCCAAGGGCGTTTCGGTCGAGCATTCCGACAAGGTCTTCGGCGAAAACACCGACGGCATGGAGCTGTTCGTGGTCGGCGAGCACCAGATCATCGCCATCAACCATGAATATGTGAACCCCGAGATCAACCTGCCGCACACCGACAAGGGCGTGCCGGCCAGCGCCGACGACGTGAAGATCCTTCAGAACATGCAGGGCGTCACCGTCATGGAAGTGGCCGAAGGCGACAATGGCTGGGAGATCGTGCTCGACAGCCCGTTCAACCGCCGCATCCATCACAACACGCCGATGAAGCTCTCCGGCCCGGCCGCCGGCTCGGATCTCATCAAGACCGCCGCCGACCCGAACGGCACCGACTGTCTCGGTACCTTCAACAATTGCGGCGCCGGCAAGACGCCGTGGGGCACCTATCTGACCTGCGAAGAGAACTTCAACGGCTATTTCGGCACGACCGACGCCGCCTTCAAGCTGCCCGACGACTACAAGCGCTACGGCATCGTCGCAGAGACGCGCTATGCCTACGAGAAGTTCGACGAGCGTTTCGACGTGGCCAAGAACCCCAACGAGCCGCGTCGCGCAGGGTATGTGGTCGAGATCGATCCGTCTGACGCCTCCTCGACCCCGATCAAGCGCACCGCGCTCGGTCGCATCAAGCACGAGAACGCCGCCGTGGTGGTCGCGCGCGACGGTCGCGTGGTCGTCTACATGGGCGACGATGAACGCGGCGAGTTCCTCTACAAGTTCGTCTCCAACGGCATCTACGTACCGGGCGGCGACACCTCGAAGCTGCTCGACGAAGGCACGCTCTTCGTCGCCAAGTTCTCCGACGACGGCACCGGCGAATGGGTCGCGCTGACGCCGGAATCGACCGGCATGAAGATGGACGAGATCTGCGTCTTCACCCGCCAGGCCGCCTCCAAGGTCGGCGCCACCACCATGGACCGCCCGGAATGGGTCGCCATCAACCCGGTCGCCATCGAAGCCTATTGCGCGCTGACCAACAACAGCAATCGCGGCGTCCTGAAGGACGGCAAGATGCGCACCAATGCCGGCGGCGACGTCATGGAAGTGAGCGCCGTCAACCCGCGCGAAAAGAACGAGTACGGCCAGATCGTGCGCTGGTATCCGGAAAACGACGACCATGCCGATGGCAAGTTCAAGTGGGACCTGTTCGTCATGGCCGGCAATCCGGACGTGCACAAGGGTGACGCCTATGCCGGCTCGTCCAACATCAACTCCGGCAACATGTTCAACTCGCCGGACGGCATGATGTTCGATTCGACCGGTCTTCTGTGGATCCAGACCGATGGCGAGGACAGCAACGAGGGTGAATTCCTCGGCCAGGGCAACAACCAGATGCTCGCAGGCGATCCCGTTACCGGCCGCATCGAGCGCTTCCTCACTGCGCCCAAGGGCGCGGAAGTCACCGGCCAGACCTGGTCGGCCGACAAGCGCACCCACTTCGTCGGCATCCAGCATCCCGACGCACCGTTCCCGGACGGCGAAGGCAAGCTGCCGCGCTCGACGGTCGTCGCCGTCAAGCGCGACGACAATGCCATGATCGGCTGATCGAACGACCGCGACCGACCTCGAGGCGCCGGCCAGCCCGGCGCCTTTTCGCATAGTTCCGCGCGGCCCATGGTCATCAAGCTCCCGCCTGATCGGACCGAGGCTGCCCTAAGGGGTTCGCCGGACCGTTGCCGCAGGAGGATCTGCCCATGCTTCCGCTGATCAATGCCGTTCCCGGTCTCGTCTGGGCCTATCGCATCACGCCGGAGACCGGGCGCGCGGAGCGGCTGCCGGTGGACTGCGCACCGGCAGCGCTGAAGGATGGCCCAGGGTTTCTCTGGCTGCATCTCAACCTGGCGGACGTGCATGTCAGGGGGTTTCTCGACGGCTTTCCCGGGCTCACGGACGCCGCGCGCGCCGCGCTCACGACGCACGACACCCATGCGACGCTCGCCGCCGACGACCGGCTGTTGTTCGGGACGCTGGTCGACTTCCAGCGCGAGTTCGACGCGGCGACGCGCGACATAGGCTGGCTGCATTTCGCCCTCTCGGACCGCATCATCATCACCACGCGATTGCAGCCGATCCGCTCCATCGACCCGGTCCGCGCCGCCATCGAGAAGAATGCCGCACGTTATGCCCGGCCGATGCAGATCTTCGAGGCGCTGGTGGCCGAGTTCCAGCGCGGCATCATGTCGACGGTGCTCGAACTGACCGATGAGCTGAATGTCATAGAGGATTTCGTCTACGACAGCGAGTTGCGCGACGAGCGGCGGCGGCTGGCACCGGTGCGGCGGGTGGTGGTCAGGCTGCACCGGCACCTGCGCACCATGCTCGCGCTGATGCGCCGGGCGGCGGCGGCCGACGACGAGGACAAGCCAGCCGGCTTCGACGAAGTCGTCGACCGGCTGACCAACCGGTTGGAAGCGGCCGACAACGACGTCTATGCGCTGCAGGAACGGGCGCGCCTGCTGCACGAGGAAATCGACTCGAAGCTGTCGTCGGAAACCAACCGCCACCTCTACATCCTGTCGCTGATGACCGCCTTCCTGCTACCGCCCTCGCTGGTGACCGGCTTCTTCGGCATGAACACCTCGTCGCTGCCCTTCGCCGAAGGCATTGGCGGCACGGCCTATGCGCTGACGGCAATCGTGCTGTCGATCCTGGCGGCATGGTGGCTCCTGCGGCGCGCGGGCATTCTGTAGGCTTGGCCCGAACAAAGAATGCCCGGTCGTGGACCGGGCATTTTTCGTCTGTCGATGGTCTCAGCCGATCAATAGTACGGCGAGTAGCAGCGCTGGCGCGGGCCGTTATACGGCTGGAACGTGTTGCTGTAGGAGTCGTACGACCGGTAGCGGTTGGCGCACCACTGATAGTGCTTCGGATTGATGCCGGCACGACGCGGCGCGGGCTGCGTGGCAATCGCGCCGCCGATGATGGCGCCGGTCGCAAAGGCGGCCAGCGGGAACCAGTAACCGTTGTGATAGCGATAGCCCGGGCGGTGATAGCGGTAACCGCGGTGGCCGTGATAATAGTAGGGGCGATCGCTGCGAACCGTGATTACGTCCGACGGTGCATTGATCACCGGAGCCGGCAGCGGCATGGCCGCCTGGGTCGGCACGAAGCTCGCCATGGCGAGCACGGAGGCCAGGGCAAGCGCGCCCCAACGCTTCATCATATTGGTCATTTCGATTCTCCACTCCTTGCGTTGATCGGGCAAGTCTTCTGCCGAAATGCGCTTCGCATACTCATCGTCCTCACGGCCTTCGGCCGACCCGGGCATGATACGCGATAGCCTGGAATGACAGTAGAAAAATCTGCCTGAACCGGGCATTAACGAATTCGGGGAGCGGTTGACGTCTCCATCAGTCGTCGCCCGCGCCGAAGCCTCGGCGGACAACGCTGAAGCGGCCCTTCGGTTCCATCGGCAGCCCAAGAACGTGTTGCGCAGGCGCGGTGCGGTCAGTTGCCCTGCGGCACCACGAGACGGCCATTGCGGATGACGTCGCGCGGATACCAGCAACCGTTATACATCACGTAGCCCGTCTTGCGGGTCTGCGAGCAGGGATAGCCCTGATAGGTGGCCCCGCGCGGGGCCGACTTGCGGTAGACGGGCTTCGGTTTGTTCGTGTCGTTGACCAGTTGAACTGCGCCAGCCGGCTGTCGGGAAGCGAGCGCGGGCATGGTCGCATGCGCGTGCGACGACACAAGCGTCACCGCCAACAGAGATGTAAGCGCCCAGCTGATTTTCATCCCATGCTCCCGACAGTTTTCGACCGGTCCAAGACTGTTCGTCTACAATCGCCAGTGGATTTGTCAGCATGATGGCAGCGCGGCACGCCGCGCTGCGCTTTGTCGACGTCAGGCCTCGATCTCGACGTCGCCCTTCGGCCGCGAACAGCAGGCGAGGATGTAGCCCTCGTCGATCTCGTCGTCGAGGATGCCGCCATTGTGGTCCATCTCGACCCCGCCGGAGAGCTTCATCACCTTGCAGGTGCCGCACAGGCCGGACTCGCAGGCAGCCCCGATGCGCACGCCGGAGGCGCGGGCCGCCTGCAGGACGGTGTGGCCGGGCTCGCAGAAACCGTCCTTGCCGGACATGGCGAAGACGACCTTCGTCGCCTTGGCCTCGCCGCCGTGATCGGCGACCACCACCGGCGGCTGCGGCTTGGCGGGCTGGAAGGTTTCCTCGTGATAGTTCGCCATGTCGAAGCCGGCGCTGGCAAGCGATTCCCGCACCGTCGCCATGAACGGCTCGGGTCCGCAGCAGAACACCGTGCGATCGAGGAAATCGGGCGCGAGCAGCGCGATCTTCGCCTTGTCGATCCGGCCCTTGAGGCCGGACCACAACTGGCCGTGCGCCAGTTGCTCGATGATGAAGCCGAGGGTGAATTTCGGCATCTCCCGTGCCTTGGCCTCGAGTTCCCAGCGGAAGATGATGTCGTCGGGCGAGCGGGCGCAGTGCAGGAAGGCGATGTCCGAATCCGGCTGGCGGTCGGAGAGATCGCGCGTCATCGACACCATCGGCGTGATGCCCGACCCGGCCGAAACGAACAGGTATTTGCTGCCGGGATGGCGGGCATAGGAGAAGTCGCCGAGCGGGCCGATCGCCTTCAGCTGCATGCCGGGCTTCAGGTGATCGAACATCCAGCGGGTGCCGATCGAATCCTTCTGCGCCTTGACGGTGACGGCCACCGTATAGGGGCGCGAGGGGCTGGACGACAGCGTGTAGGTGCGCATCACCGGCTCCGGCCCGACCGGGATCTCCAGCGTGACGAACTGGCCCGGCTGATAGCGGAACCAATGTCCCGGCCGGTCCGGGCGGAAGGTGAAGGTCATCACATCAGGGGCTTCGGGCGTGACGGCGACGCATTCGAGCCTGTGCTCCCGGTCGGACCAGGGGCGCATCTCGTCGACATGGCGGTAGCTGGGGAGTGCGATGTTCATCTCACGCCACCGCCGAGAGACGGGCCTTGTCGCCCTGGAGACGGCTCGTCATGAAATTTGCATACCATTCGACGAACTGCATCACGCCGCCCTCGTGGTCGACGGAATAGGGGCCGGGCTCATAGGCCGGCGAGCGGATGCCGAAGGCGTTTTCCTCGACGATCGAACGGTCCTGGTCGTTGGTCATGTTCCACACATGGGTGAGTTCGTCGAGATTGTAGTCGACGCCTTCGACCGCATCCTTGTGCACCAGCCAGGTGGTGGTGACCGCGGTTTCCTCGGCCGAGATCGGCAGGACGCGGAAGGAAATCGCGTGATCACCGAGGATGTGGTTCCAGGTGGTCGGATAGTGGAACAGCAGCATGGTGCCGATATGCGAGATGTTGACGTCGCCCGACAGCGGCTTCCTGACTGCCGGCTTGCCCGACATGGTGTAGCTTTCGGCATCCTGGATCAGCGGCATGCGGGCGACGCGGAACTGGCCGGACGGGTCCATGGTGAACTCCGACGGCAGGCCGGCGGCCTCGCAGCGTGCCCAGTGCTCGGTGATGACAGGATCGTCCTTGGCGCCCTGCACGCCGGTGGCAGACGGCGCTTCCGGATAGGTGCGGCAGAGTTCAGGATGGTTGCCGGCGCAGTGATAGCACTCGCGGTTGTTTTCCCAGACGAGCTTCCAGTTGCCCTTCTCGATGATGGTGTTGCGGTGGGCGACCTTGGCTTCCGACAGGCGATGCGGCGCCATGAAGGGCTCGATCGTCGCGCGCACGGGGGCGAAATCGGCAGCTTCGTTGGCGAGACAGATGAAGACATAGCCGGCGACGCTCTCGCAATGCACCGGTTTCAGGCCGAATTCGGACTTGTCGAAGGTCTCGCCCATCTGACGGGCAAAGACCAGCGAGCCGTCGAGATCATAGGTCCACTGGTGGTAGGGGCAGACCAGCTTGGCCGAGGCGCCGCGATCCTGGGTGCAGACGCGGTGGCCGCGATGGCGGCAGGTGTTGTGGAAGGCGCGGATCACCTGATCCTTGCCGCGCACGATCACCACCGGATAGTCGCCGATCTGGGCGGTGAAATAATTGCCGGCACGCGGGATCTCGCAATCATGGCCGACGAACAGCCAGTCGCGATACCAGATCGTCTCCATGTCGAGCTTGAAATAATCCTGGTCGATGTAGAAGGCCTGCTCGAGGCTGAAGCCTTCCCGGCGGTTCTTCAACTGCCGCAATACCGTGCTCTGCAAGTCCATTGTCATCCTCGTGTCCGTTCTGCCGTGACGGAGATCGAGAACGTGCAAGGCCGCGGCGTCGCATGACACCGGACAAAGCCGTCTCGGGCCGCCCGCCGCGACCGTCAATCCATTTCCTTCTCAAAGGCTGGTTTCCGGGCTCTGGAGATGATCCTTGCGGACCGCGTTCGGCACCTTCCCAGGGCAGATGCCCCAGTGGTCTTTGGCCGTCACGCATTCTCCACTACCGTTGCGGGGGCAGCGCCGGAATTCGACCGGCTTCCCGATTTCCCACCCTTCCCTAGCCGGGCGGCACCTCGAGTTCGGACCCATCTAACCACAGTCGCAGATTTGTTGATGCACTGCGAAACGACACCGCCCCAGAAATTTGCGACATCGACAAATTTGACGGCAGTCAATCGAAAGGCGTAAAATATCTTGAATTTTCAATATTGAAATATTCGCCCCTAGCCGCACCGACAGCTCCGGTGGCGCAAAGAGACAAGCAAACAGTCCTGCGCCGATTGCGACACCGCCCGCGCAAGCCTCGCGAAACCGAAGGGCGTCAGGATGCGGCAAATTGTCATTAATCTCGGTGCCGTATCATCGGCGCATCGGCCTTAGGATCAGAGCCACCATATGCAGAAGCTGAGATATTTCGCCGCCCCCAAGACCGGCGCCAAGCCCGGCCTGCCGGGCAAGGCGGTGCATACCGAATTCCTGCGCACTGGCCGCATTTCGCGCCATCGCGAGGACTGGCTGGCGGAAGAGAAGCGCTATCTCACCTATGAGGAAGTGGCGGAGCGCACCGGACGCAAGCTCGAGGCGGCGGGTGAAACCACCCACAAGCACATCAACGGCTTCCATCGCTCGATCCAGTTTCCCAAGCAGATCTTCCACAAGACGCTGGAGAACAGCCCGCATCTGGGCTATTGCCACGTGACCGCGGCACGAACCAATTTCGCCAAGTATGCCGACGTCAAATGGGCCTTCTACATCGCCAACTTCTTTGCCGAGGTGGGCGACGCGGACCAGTTCTTCAAGCACATCCGGCCGAACTACTCGCGCATGTATTTCGCCGTCGCGATCCATCCGGACAAGGAGACGCGCTCCATGGCGATCGATCGCACGATCCGCGAGAACGGGCTCCTGTTCCGCACCCATGATCCGAAGGAAGCGCTGAAGAACGTGCTGATGCTGGGCGCCCGCGACGCGGAACTGCGCAAGATCATCGCCAAGCTGTGAGTTCTGCGCCCGGAGGTCCGCGGTCTCAGAAGCCGCCGACCGGCTGCTTCTTGTAGATCAGCCAATCCTTCGGCGCGTAGTCGTTGGCGCCGTAGATGGTGACGGTATTGCCGCCGGCGGCCTTGGAGGCGGCGAGCGCCTTTTCGGTGAAATTGGTGAAGTCGAAGGCGTTCGGCGCCTGTTCCGAGAAGCAGATGCCGAAGGACATCGGCACCTGGCCGAGCGCGCGGCCATTGCCGAAATTGACCACCGTCGTGCTGAGCTTGGAGCGCACCAGGTCGACGATACGGCTCACCTCGTCCTGTTCGGAGGTGTAGAGCAGGATGCCGAAGCGCCCGCCGTCGAAGCGGCAGGCCAGGTCCTCGGTGCCGGCGACGGCTTCCACCACCTTGGCCACCTGCTTGAGGAAGCGTTCGGCGACGGCCGGGCCCATATGCTCGGACAGGCGCGAGAAATCGTCGATCTCGCCGATGACCATGCTGCACAGCACCGGCATTTCCGGATTGGCATAGACCTTGGCGAGCGCCTTGTTGAAGGCGCGGCGGCTGGCCAGACCGGTCAGCGGATCGATGAACTTCGTGGCTTCCGCGTCTTCGGCCTCGCGCTGCAGGTCGGCCAGCGCGGCGGTCTTGTCGACCACGGCGCGCACGACATTGCTGTTCTGGCTGGCGCGCTGCTCGGTCGCGACCTTCAGCGCCTTGATCGAATGGCCGAGTTCGACATGGTCGATATCCTCGGTCATGATCGCCTTGGAGGCGTGGCCGATCAGGCGGCCGTAGTCGGTCAGCGAGACCTTTTCCTGGTTCAGCAGGCTGATGAAATTGCTCATCTCGGCGCGAACCTGGCCGTTCTGCCGGCCGAGCAGGCCGTCCTCGTGGTGGTGCGGAAGATATTTGCGGCCGAGCGCGTCGAGCGCTTCCTGGGTCTTGTTCTTGCCGAGCGCGATGAATTCACGCACCAGTTCCGGATTGCTGCCGGCATAGGCCTCGTAGACCAGTTCGTAATTTCGCGGCAGGCCCTCTATACCCATCTGATGCATGGCCGTGGCGACACGGAGTGCGATGCTCGAGGCTGGGTTCTTGACTTGCTGCATGGTTCGTTTCCCGACAGAGAAGGCGAAAGGCTCGATGTGGCGGGACTATAGGCGCAAGATTTCTTTCTTTCGGTTACGCCGATAGATAAAGTTTTAGCGATGCCAAGATCAGCAGATTCAAGGGCTTCCTTAAGCCCACCCTAAAACGCCGAACCTCTGCCAAATGAGGATTTGATCGACCCGGGGCTGTCGCGCTATGGACGGAAAACAAAGAGCAGGAAGGCTTTCACCCATGGCGCGGATCATTTCGATCGATGGCGAAAGACGCGAGGCCGTCGATGCCGCGATCGGCGTCCTGTCGAAGGCGCGTCCCGTGGCGATGCCGACCGAAACGGTCTACGGGCTTGCCGCCGATGCGACCGATCCGGCGGCCATAACCAGCATCTACGAGACCAAGGGCCGGCCGCGCTTCAATCCGCTGATCTGCCACATGTCCGACCTGGACATGGCCGAGCGCTACGCGATCTTCGACCCGATCTCGCGCCGCCTTGCCGAACGTTTCTGGCCCGGGCCGCTGACGCTGGTCCTGCCGCTCAGGCCCGACAGCGCCATCCATCCGCTGGCGACCGCCGGCCTCGACACGGTCGGCATTCGCGTGCCGAAAGGCTTTGCCGGCGAGCTGATCCGCGCCTTCGGCCGGCCGCTTGCGGCGCCGAGCGCCAACTCCTCCGGCCGGATCAGCCCAACGACAGCACAGCATGTGGAGGCCGATCTCGGTGCCCGCATCGATCTCATCATCGACGGTGGCCCCTGCCCGGTCGGCGTCGAATCGACCATTCTCAAGGTCGAGGACGGCCGCATCCGTCTGTTGCGGCCGGGCGGCGTGCCGGCCGAGGCGATCGAGGAAGCCACCGGGCTTTTAGTCGAGCGGACCAAGGCGACCGGCACGGCTGCGATCGAGGCGCCGGGCATGCTCGCCTCGCATTACGCACCGAACGCCCCCGTGCGGCTCGACGCAATGAGCGTGATGCCCGGCGAGGTGCTGATCCGCTTCGGCGAGCGGGCGGTCGACGGCATGGCTGAGGCCGCCGCCGTGTTCGAGCTCAGCCCGGCGGGCGATCTGGGCGAGGCCGCGGCCAACCTCTTCGGTTTGCTGAAGAAAGCCGACCAGACCGGCGCCGCCGGCATTGCGGTCACGCCGATCCCGGACCATGGACTTGGCGAGGCGATCAACGACCGGCTGAAGCGCGCCGCCGCCCCGAGGAATGCATAGGAGGTTCAAGGTGACCGTGAGCGACAACCTGCCCGAGACGTTGAAGGCCTTCGTTGCGATCGTCGGCGAGGCGAATTTGCTGACGGCCGCCGCCGACATCGCACCCTACCTGATCGAGAGCCGGGGCCTCTATCACGGCACCTCGCCGCTGGTGCTGAAACCCGGCTCGACGCAGGAGGTTTCCGCCATACTGAAGCTCGCCAGCGAAACCGGCACGCCGATCGTGCCGGCCGGCGGACGTACCGGCCATGTCGGGGGCCATGTGCCACGCGAAGGCGGGTCGGACGTGGTCCTCTCGCTCGAACGCATGAATCGCATCCGCGAGATCGACACCATTGCCGACGTCATCGTCGCCGATGGCGGCACCATCCTTGCCGACATCCAGAAGGCCGCCGAAGAGAACGGCCGGCTCTTCCCGCTGTCGCTCGGTTCGGAAGGTTCGTGCCGGATCGGCGGCAACCTGTCGACCAATGCCGGGGGAACCGCCGTGCTCGCCTATGGCAATGTCCGCCAGCTCTGCCTCGGCCTGGAAGTGGTGCTGCCGACCGGCGAGATCTGGGACGGGCTGCGGCGGCTCAAGAAGGACAATTCGGGCTACGACCTGCGCGACCTGTTCATCGGCGCGGAAGGCACGCTCGGCATCATCACCGGCGCGGTGCTGAAGCTCCACCCCCAGCCGCGCGGCCGGCAGGTGGCCTTCGCCGCCATCAGCTCACCGCAGGACGCGCTGGCGCTGTTCGAACGCGCCTCGCTTCTTTGCGGCACGGCGCTCACCGGCTTCGAGCTGATGCCGCGCATCGGCATCGACTTCACCACGCGCCACATTCCCGGCGTGCGCGATCCGCTCTCCGCGCCCCATCCCTGGTATGCGCTGATCGACATTTCCACCTCGGATTCGGCTGCGACCGCCGAGAGGATGATCGACACGCTGCTGGAGGAGGCCCTTGAGGCGGGGCTGATCGACGACGCCGTGATCGCCTCTTCGCTCGCGCAGCAGAAGGCCTTCTGGCACCTGCGTGAGAGCATGTCGGAGGCGCAGAAGCCCGAGGGCGGGTCGATCAAGCATGACGTGTCGGTACCGGTGTCGCGCGTGCCGCGCTTCCTCGCCGAGGCCGATGCGGCGGTGATGGCTCTCATCCCCGATGCCCGGATCTGCGCCTTCGGCCATCTCGGCGACGGCAATATCCACTACAATATCAGCCAGCCGGTGGGCGCCGACAAGGCGGCCTTCATCGCCCGCTGGCGCGAGGTCAATGCCGTGGTGCATGCGGTCGTGCATGCTCATGGCGGCTCGATCTCCGCCGAGCACGGCGTCGGCCAGCTGAAGCGCGACGAACTGATCGCCAGCCGCCCGGCGATCGAGACCGAACTGATGAACCGCATCAAGCAGGCCTTCGACCCGGCCGGCATCATGAACCCCGGCAAGATGGTCTCCACCCGATGAGTGACAAGGCGGCACGGCTGACGCTGCGCATCGACCTCGCCAACGGCGTGCGGCTCGGCCCCGGCAAGGTCCGCCTGTTGTCGGGCATCGCCGAACACGGCTCGATCCGGGCGGCCGGCGCCACCATGGGCATGTCCTATCGCCGCGCCTGGCTGCTCGCCGACGAGATCAACCGGATGTTCAAGGAGCCGTCGATCTTTACCCGGCACGGGGGAAAGAGCGGCGGCGGCGCGGGACTGACCCCGTTTGGCGAGGCCTTGCTGGCCCGTTGCCGGCAGATGGAAGCGGAGGCCCGGCGGCTTCTCTCCCACGATGTCCACTGGCTGGAATCGATGGCGGACACCGGCTTCGTCGCACAAAGGGCAACGGCAAAAGCCGCCGACGAAGACTGAGCCCCCGGATCTCGGAAACGGGCTGTCTCAGGCCGTGCGATAAATACCCTCGGCGGCGATCGAGACCGTCTTGAACAGAAGATTGATCGGCATGCCCTGCACCAGGCCGAGATTGGCGGCGGAGCGCCGGGTGATCTCGGCCAGCACCCTGTCGCCATTGCAGTCGATCGACACCATGATGACCGTACCGCTTTCGCCGATCTCCTCCACCCTGCCCTGCAGCCGGTTGAGCGTCGAAATCCCATCCGGCAGGGATGTCGCGAGCACGACTTCGCTGGTCGGCACGAAGGCCCGGATATGGGCGCCGACAGGAATGTCGGTGGCGCGCAGGAAGAGCGGGCCGGCCCGGGATTCGGCGAAGGTCAGGCCCTCGTCCGAACTGTGACCGGTGACCACGGCATGCAGGAAACTGCCCGCCTTCATCGCGCCCGCGGACGTCGGCACCACGTTCAGCACCTCGTCCGGCCGGCCGATGGCGACCGACCTGCCGGCGGCCATGACCACCACGCGCGTCGCCAGCCGCGTCACCTCCTCGATGGAATGGCTGACATAGAGGATCGGGATGCCGGCCTCGTCGCGCATGCGCTCGATGTCCGGCAGGATCGCGGCCTTGAGGTCGTTGTCGAGGGCGGATAAAGGTTCGTCCATCAATAACAGGCGCGGCTTGGCCATCAGGGCGCGCCCAAGGGCGACGCGCTGCTTCTCGCCGCCGGAAAGAAGCGCCGGCCGGCGGTCGAGCAGGTGTCCAATGCGAAGCAGTTCGACTACCCTCTCCAGCGTCTCGCCCGGTTCGCCGCGCGGGGCAAAGCGGGCGCCGTAGCGAAGGTTGCCGCGCACCGTCATGTGGGGGAAGAGCCGCGCCTCCTGGAAGACGTAACCGATGCGCCGCCGATGCGGCGGCACGAAGTGCCGGCCCGGGCCATCCACCCAGGTCTCGCCGGCGAAGGCGATACTGCCGCTGTCCGGGCGGATGAGCCCCGCAACCAGATTGACCAGCGTGGTCTTGCCCGAACCGGAGGGGCCGAACAGTGCCGTCAGGCCACCGCCGATGGCAAGATCGACCGTCAGGTCGAACGTACCCTGCCTGTGCACGACATCGATCGTCAGCGTCATGCCGCACCCATCCTTGCCGCCATGCGACGCGACAGCACCTCGGAGGCGATGACGGCGGCCAGCGAAATGACGATGGAGATCAGCGTCAGCCGCATGGCCGCGAGATCGCCGCCCGGCACCTGGGTATAGGTGTAGATTGCGGAAGCAAGCGTCTGGGTTTCGCCCGGAATATTGGAGACGAAGGTGATGGTCGCGCCGAACTCGCCCATAGCCTTGGCGAAGGCCAGAACCGAACCGGCGACAATGCCCGGCAGAATGAGTGGAAGGGTGACGGTGGCGAAGACCCAGGGCGGATTGGCGCCGAGGGTGGAGGCCGCCGTTTCCAGCCGTCGGTCGACCGCGTCGAGCGACAGGCGGATCGAGCGCACCAGCAGGGGAAAGCCCATGACGGCGGCGGCCAGCGCCGCGCCGGTCCAGCGGAAGGAAAAGACCAGGCCGAACCATTGATCGAGGAATGCGCCGACGGCGCCGCGACGGCCGAAGGTCAGCAGCAGGAGATAGCCGGTCACCACCGGCGGCATGATCAGGGGCAGGTGCACGAGGCCGTTGAGCAGCGTCTTGCCCCAGAAGTCGCGGCGCGACAGAGCCCAGGCCATGGCGATCCCGAAAGGCAGCGAGAAGGCCACGGCGGTTGCCGCGACCTTCAGGCTGAGAAGCATGGCTGTCAGTTCTTCCGCGGTCAGCGCCACGCCTGATCGATCCTAGTTGGTCTTGGCAAGCACGGTGAAGCCGGCGGCGGTGAAGATGGCATGCGCCTTGGCTCCCTGCAGATAGGCGAGGAAGGCGGCGGCGTCATCGGCATTCTTCGCCTCCTTCAGTACGGCAGCGGGATAGACGATGGCAGGATGGCTCGATTCGGGGAAACGGTCCACGACCTTGACGCCGGCATCCGCCTTGGCGTCGGTCTCGTAGACGATGCCGAGCGGCGCTTCGCCCCGCGACACGAGCAGCAGCGCGGCGCGCACGTTTTCCGCCTGCGCCACATGGTCCTTGACGCTGTCCCAGACGCCGAGCGTCTGCAGCGCCGCCTTGCCATAGGTGCCGGCCGGCACGGAATCGGTATTGGCCATGGCGAGATGACCGCCGGCCAGCAGATCCGCCAGCGGGAAACCGTCGGCGATCGTTGCCGTCGTGGCAGCATCCTTCGGCGCGACGAGCACGATGCGGTTGCCGAGCAGATTGACGCGGCTCTCGGCACGGATCAGTTCGGCCTTGGCGAGGTGGTCCATCCATTTCAGGTCGGCGGAGATGAAGAGGTCAGCCGGCGCGCCCTCCTCGATCTGCTTGGCGAGCGCCGAACTGCCGGCAAACGACAGCGTCGTCTCCTTGCCCGTTTCGGCCTTCCAGGCCGTGGAGATCTCGCCCAGCACGTCCTTGAGGCTGGCGGCGGCAAAGACCGTCACGCCGTCGTCGGCGAAGGCGGACCCTGCCGGCTGCGCGAGAATTGCTGCGGCAACGATGGCGGCCTTTGCCAGACCACGAAGCGAGCGAAATGAAACAAGCATGAAAACCTCCCAGGGGAATCGATATATCTGAATGGATATATCGATAGCTGAAAGCAGGAGCCCCGGCAAGGGAGCCCCGAAGGGTTCCGGTTCAGCTCTTGAGGGTGGCGATCGACAGGAGGAGATCGGCGCTGATGCCGCCGGTGCTGCCTGACAGGATGGACAGCGCGGAGGATGAATAGTCGGCGTTTTCCGTGTCGTACATGGCGGTGAAGCGCTGCAGGAACTTCTTGACCTTTTCCGGGTCCTGCATGTCCGACAGATCGAGGTTCTTGTCGACCAGCGCCGCCTGCATGTCGATGTCCATATTGGAGAATTCCTCGGTGAAGCCGAAGGCGACCCGGAAGGTCTCGAGCAGGGCGTCGTCGCCGAGCAGGTCGTAGGCGTCGGTCAAGGTCGGGGCGACGCGCTCGAAATAGAGCGCCAGGCGCACGCCGGCATTGCTGTTGCCCTGATCCTCCTCGAGGACCTGGTGAAGGTAGAGGTTCTGCGTTTCGAGCACCGCGCCGCGCTGCTGGACGGTGCCTACTGCATCGCGGGTCAGGAGACCGTCACCGTCGAAATTGAAGGATGAGAGCAGTTCGGCCCAGGATTCATCCTCCTGCTGGTTGACGAAGCTCTTCTCGTCCGAGAGATCGGACTGGAAGATCTGCTTGAGGAAGTCGTCGGTCACCTCCTCAGGGTCGAACCCCTTGGCGACCAGCACCACGTCGACCAGGCGGCGGTCCGCCAGGAGTTCCGAGGCGCTGGTGATGCCAAGGATCGTCTCCTGATAGTATTCGGCTTCGGCTTCGGCGTCCGCTTGTGCCGTTTCCAGCTCGGCATCCTCCAGATAGCGCACCTGGTTGACGATATAGGCCTTGGCCATCGTCGTGATGGTGATCTCGTTCTGCGCCAGCAGAGGCGCTTCCGACTCGCCGTCGGAATCGAAGTTGAAGGCGCTGGCCAGATTGATCAGGCGTTCGTCGCGCGTCTTGTTGGCATAGCTCTTCGAATCGGTGAGATCGCTGGTCAGCGCCTTTTTCAGCTGCGCATCGGTATATTCGCCCTCCTCAATGCCAAAGGCCTTGAACAGGATGGCGCGGAGCGAGCTGTCGTCCAGCAGGTCGTCGACCGAGGTGATGTCGGCCATCGCGTCGGAATAGTAGTCGAGGAGCGTCTGCAGGTCCTCCGCATCGGCATCATCGTAATGGTTCTCATAGGCTGACTGCGTGGTTGCCAGCTGGTCCTCGTCCTGGGCCGACATGCCGTCCTTGACGTTGCCGTCCTCGCCGAAATTGAACATCGCCGCGATGCTGGTCCAGGCGGAACCGCCATTGGTCGCCGCGTAATTGTCCTCGTCGTCGAGGTCGCTGGTGACGATGTTGTAGAACTCGGACTTCAGCAGGTCGGAATCGAGCTGGAAGGCCGCCTTGACATATTCGAACAGCCGCTCGTCGCCGGTGATTTCGTCGACCGTCGTGATTGTCGCGATCTTCGATTCGAAATAGGCCTGCTCGCGTTCCAGCGTGTATTCCGAGGCATAGGTCGCATTGGCTGCGACATAGGCCGAGACGGTCGCTTCCTTCTGCGCATCCGTCTGGGCGCTGTCGCCCGACAGCGAGCCGTCGGTGTTGAAGCTGAAGGCCTGGGCGAGCGCCAGGAAGGCGGCCGAATTGTAGTCGTTGTCGGACGCCTCGTCGGTGGCGACCAGTTGATTGACATAACTGTTCTCGTCGTCGAGATCGCTGGTCAGCACCTTGATGAAATGCTCGTCGGTATAATAGGTGCGGTCGATCCCGTAGGCGTCGAGGATGTAGCCGAACAGCTTGTTGGTCGCGACCAGGCCCTCGGCCGAGGTGATGTTGTCGATCACCGACTCGTAATAGTCGGTGGCCTCCTCGATGTCCGCCGTCTCGTCGAGCTGGGCTTGCGCATAGAGATCGAAGACCGCAGTCTCCTGCGCGTCCGACTGGGCGTCCTTGGTGGCAGCAGTGAACTGGAAGGCGGTGGCGAAGTTGCGGTAGCGATCGTCGGTCAGCTTGTTGGCGTAGCTGTCCTCGTCGGTCAGGTCGCTTTCCAGCACCTTCTTCATGAAGGCGGTGGCATAGGTCATGTCTTCCAGCCCGTAGGCCTTCATCGCGTAGGAATAGAGCCGGTAGTCGTCGAGGAACTCGTCGACCGAGGTCACCTTGCCGATATTCTCCTCGTAATAGGCAGCCTCCCGCGCCACCTGGGCGTCGGACGCGGTGCGATCGAGACTGGCCTTCATGTCACGCACGACGAGGTCGTAGCTGAGGTAGGTCGAGACCATGCGGGGTCCTTCCGGAAAATAGAATGAAATATGACAATCAATATGCGTCCCGAAACCTGCTTCGGGCTTATCGGTATCCGACAGAGATCAGGGAGGCCGCGGCGGCGGCCTTCAACCTGCGCGCAGCTGCGAAATCGACATCAGGAGGTCGGCACTGATGCCGACACTGCCGCCGCCCATCAGGATCGACAGGGAGGGCGACGAGCCGCCGCCATTCTCCATGTCGTACATGATGGTGAACCGCCGGACGAGCTTGGAGAGCTTCTCGGTATCGGCCAGATCGGAAAGCTTGAGGTTCTTCTCTACGATCCGCGCCTGCTGGTCGATGTCCATGCTCGAGAGCTCGGCCGGCAGGCTGTAGGTGGTGCGGAAGAATTCGAGCAGCGCCGTGTCGCCGAGAATGTCGTAGGCCGAGGTGATCGATCCGGCCATGCGCTCGAAATAGAGCGCGAGCCGGACGCCGGCATTGTTGTTGCCTTCCTCGGTCTCGAGCGTCTGGCGCAGGAACAGGTTGAGCTCCTCGCGCACTTCGCCCGGCGTCTGGATGCCGTCGTTCGGCGTGCTGGCGACCTTGCCGTTCTCGTTGAAATTGAACGAGGCCAGAAGTTCGGCGAAGCGGCTGTCCGGCTGCTGGTGAACGAAGCTCTTCGGATCGCCGAGATCGGAGGCGAAGACCTTCTTCATGAAATCGGGGGTGACGTTTTCCGGCGCGATCCCCTTGGCGACGAGCGCCACGTCCACCAGCCGCTTGTCGCCGAGGAATTCGTCGAGCGTCTTCAGGCTGGAAATCTTGTCCTGGTAGTACTCGGCCTCGGTCTCGGCGTCCTTCTTGATCTTTTCCTTCTGCGCCTCGTCGGCGAAACGGGTCTTCTGGACGATGTAGTTCTTGGCGTATTTCTTGATCGTGCCTTCGTCCTGGGCCATGGCAGGCCAGCTCAGCTCGCCCTTTTCGTCGAAGTTGAACAGCCGCGAGAACTTGACGTAGCGATCGTCCTTCAGCGAATTGGCGAAGCTCTTCGGATCATCGAGGTCGCTCATCAGGACCTTCTTCATCGTCCGCTTGGAGATCTCGTCCGGATCAAGGCCGACGGCCTGCATGGCGAAGGTATAGACGGCCTTGGTGTTCACCAGTTCGTCGACGGTGCGGATGCTGCCGCTGTCGGTGTTGAACGCCGCCAGGGCATTCTTGTAGGCCTTGATCGCCCGGTCGTCGGCTTCCTCGAAGGTGTCGTCATAGCCCGAGAAGTAGCGGCTCGAGGTCTGCAACAGCTGCTGCGCAGTTTGCGGCACGTCACCGGAGGCAAGCGTGCCGTCCGCCTGGTAGTTGGTCGCCCGGGCCAACGCGACGAAATTGTCGTAGTTCTTGTTCGTCTTGTACTGCTGATTGAGATAGCTCGCCGGATCATCGGGATCGCTGGTGATGACGAATTTCAGGGTGGAGGAGACGATGGCGGCACTGGTCAGTCCGAAGGCGGTCCGCAGGTACGACACCAGCCGGCTGTCGGCGAGAAGGTCATCGACGGTCGTCATGCTGCCGATCTTCGACTTGTAGTATTCGTCGTTCAGCATGGCGCCGGTACGGGTGAGGCGGTCCTGGCCGAAGACATAGAGATTGGTGGTCGCCTTCTTGTTTTCGGCGGTCTGGGCCGAGCCGGCGGCCACGGTACCATCGCTGGCGAAGCCGAAGGCATTGGCCAGCTGTTCATAGGCGGAGAAGCCCGAAACCACGCTCTGCAGCCGCTTGTTGTCCGCCTTGAGCTTGTTGACCAGCGCCGTCGTCTCCGTGCCGATCGGCGGCAGAATGGCGTTGTAATTGTCGATGATGGTCTGCTGGGCAGAGAGAAGCGGCGGCACTTCGCTGACGTCTGTGACGCCGACGGCGGTGTACATGGCCTGGATCTGCGCCTGCAGCGTGGCGATCTGCGCATCGAGTGCCGGGACGTCGGCGGCCGGTTCGAGCTTCTGGAGTTCCAGGTCGTCGATCTGCCCCTGGATCACCGGTTGCTGGTCGATCACGCTCTGCATGGTCGCGGCCAGCGTCATGGCCGTTACGCGGCCGTTGACGGCGGTGAGGATGGTGTTGTTGTTGGCGATCTGGGTGGAGGCTGCATTCGCCTGCGGCAGGATCACCGTATTGTAGTAGCTGGTCGGATCGCTGACATTGCTCGACATCGCGCCGCGGACCATGTCGTAATTGTAGTTCTTGCGGTCGATGCCGTAGGCGGTCAGCACATAGTCGCGCAGCCGGTCGTCGTGCAGGAAGACGTCCACATTGGTCGTGCGATCGACCATGATCTCGTAGTAGCGGGTATCCTCGGCGAGCCGCTCGTCCCTGTTGACGATGGTGGCGTTGTAGAGCCCGATCACCTCGTCGGTCTGCGCTTCGGTCTGCGGAATCTTGGTCGACGAGGAAAACGAAAAGGCGGCGGCGAAATTGCGGTAGCGGTCGTCGGTCAGCTTGTTGGCATAGCTGTTGTCGTCGGTCAGGTCGCTTTCCAGGACCTTGCGCATGAAGGCCTTGGCATAGGTCATATCCTCCAGGCCATGCGCCTTCATGGCGAAGGAGTAGAGACGGTAGTCGTCGAGGAACTCGTCGACCGACGTCACCTTGCCGATGTTCTCTTCGTAATAGGCCGATTCGCGCGCGACCTGCGCGTCGCTGGCGGTACGGTTGAGGCTGGATTTGATATCGCGCACGACGAGGTCGTAGCTCAGATAGGTCGAAACCATGGAATCGGCTCTCTTGCGAACGAGGCATTGCAATTTTCGCAGAGTGTGGCGAGCGAGGCTTGTCCCGGCCTGACACGCGCGGGCCAAGTTCACGTTTTCGAAACCGTGCCGCGTTCGAAAACGCTAACCATTTGAGCCGGCAAAGTTTTTTTAACCGCGATTTTTAAGCTGTCTCTTAGGCACGGGCGCTACCTTCCGGCCATAGAGGACGCAAAGTCCCGAAAAGACGAACGCATGAAGCGCTCTCGGGTAAAACAAGGGTAGCATGAAGATGACGAACACGGTTATGAAACCCGCATGGGCAGGCGCAACGTTGCGGCTGGATCCGACTCGGTTTCCGCAACAGGTCACCTATGCAGCGCGGGGTGCTTCCGGCGATGTGACGATAACCATCGACGAACGTGGTGCCGTGCTGCGCAAGATCCTGGCCTCGAGCGGCCTGCCCCTTTCATTCGCCTTGCCGGCGCGCGCCTTCAAGGGTGTGGCCGCACGGGCGATCGATCATGGAGACGGGGAAGTGACCGTTACGCTGGAACTGCATCACGAGGATCCGGAGCTCTGCATCCCGCTTCTTGTCGCCCATGACCTTTGCGACATCGCCGCCGACTGGCGCGGCTGGTCGGATGCCTTCCGCATTCCCATGCTGATGGTCGAGGCCGATGGCGTCGCACGTCCGCTCGAAGAACATCTCGGCGATGTCCGGGCCCGCGAAACGCAGCCGCGCCGCCGCCACTCCTATTTCGCCGAGCGCCGCCCGCGCTTCCTGGTGCGCCGCACGACCGGCAAGCTCGGCGTGACCATGAAGATTTCCGGCAAGGAAATCATCGCCCGCAATTGAGGCTGGCCGCGCCGGCCGACCTGACCCGTTAATTTGAGCTGATGAAGAAACGGCCCGGATGCAGATCCGGGCCGTTTTCGTGTTTCACATCGGGACAGCGCGATCAGGCGAAGGGCAGCGCCGCCAGCAGGCCGAGGAAAAGGATCGCGCCGACCTTGTTGTTGAACTTGAAGAGCGCCAGGCACTGGGCCGGATCATCGATGTTCAGCACGCGGATCTGGTAGGCGAACATGCCGCCGGCGATCGCCAGGCCGACATAGGCGAGGAAACCGACGCCGGCGAAGGCAAAGGCGACGAACAGCAGGAAGAGCGTCAGTCCGTAGAGGCCGACCAGCCAGCGGCGGGTATTCTCGCCGAACAGGCGAGCGGTGGAACGCACGCCGACAAGCGCGTCGTCCTCCTTGTCCTGGTGGGCGTAGATGGTGTCGTAGCCGATCGTCCAGGCGACCGCCGCCGCATAAAGGAACAGGCTGGCGACCGACAGCCAGCCGGCCAGCGCCGCCCAGCCCATCAATGCTCCCCAGGAAAAGGCCAACCCGAGGAAGAATTGCGGCCAGTCGGTGAAGCGCTTGGCAAACGGGTAGATGGCGACGATCAGCAGCGAGGTGATGCCGAGAACCACGGCAAAGCGGTTGAGGCAGAGAAGCACCACAAGGCCCACCAGCGCCTGCGCGACGAGGAAGAGCTTGGCCTCGCGCCGCGTCACGCGGCCGGAGGGCAGCGGGCGCGAGCGCGTGCGCGCCACGGCCATGTCGATCTCCTCGTCGACGAGATCGTTATAGGTGCAGCCCGCGCCGCGCATGGCGACCGAACCGGCGAAGAAGAGGAACAGATGGAAGAGGAAGTGCAGGACATTGAGCTGCCCGCGCTCGGCCATCACATTGGCCGCCAGCGCCGACGACCAGAAGCAAGGCCACATCAGCAATTGCCAGCCGATCGGCCGGTCCCAGCGGGCCAGTTGCGCATAGGGCCAGGCAGCGGGTGGCAGGACCCGGTAGACCCAGTTGTCGGATGGCGCGTCGGCAACGCGCCCGTTCTGATCGGCGGTGGTGTTCATGGGCGGATTGATAGAACAAAGTCGCGATCAAGGGAACCGGGGGAATGGGCAGGTTCCCCGCAAAGGCCGGTCGGCGGCTCTCAGAAAATCACCTTTTCCAGCGGCGGCCGGTTGGCGTCGAAGGCGGCGAGCGCCCTCTCCCGCTCCGCGATGTAATCGCGGTTGTCGGGTACGGCCAGATTGCTCTTCGACAGCTGCATCTGGAAGATGAAGAAGTTCTCGTGGGTGAAGGCCATTTCCGAGCCGGCGAGGTAGAACTCCCACATGCGCACGAACCGCTCGTCGTAGAGCGCCGCCGCCTCCGCCCGCCGGGCGAGGAAGCGCTCGCGCCAGAGACGCAGCGTGCGGGCATAGTGATGCGGCAGGATCTCGATGTCGCGCACCAGGAGGCCAGCCTTCTCCACCGCCGGCAACACTTCGGCGAGCGAGGGAATGTAACCGCCGGGGAAGATATACCGCTCGATGAAGGGATTGTTGAAGCGCGAGGGATAGGGCTGTCCGATCGAATGCAGCACCATCACGCCGTCGTCCTTCAGCAGTTCGGCGGCCTTGCGGAAGAAGGCGGCGTAGTTGCCGCGACCGACATGCTCGAACATGCCGACAGAGACGATCCGGTCAAAGGGAGCCGCCTTCATGGTGCGGTAGTCCTGCAGTTCGAAGCGGACGCGATCGGCGAGCCCGCGCTTGTCCACGCGTCCGCGCGAGACCCGCAACTGCTCGGTCGAAAGCGTGATGCCGTCGACCGTAACCTTGGAGGATTCCGCCAGGTACATCGCCATGCCGCCCCAGCCGGAGCCGACTTCCAGCACGCGCTGGCCCTCGTTGAGCAGCAACTTGGCGGCGATGTGGCGCTTCTTGGCGGCCTGCGCCTCATCGAGCGAGATGCCTTCGGGACAGAAATAGGCGCAGGAATATTGCCAGTCGGCATCGAGGAAGAGATCGAAGAGTTTGGCCGACAGATCGTAGTGATGGGCGACGTTCTGGCGATTGCGGTTGATCGGCAGGAGCTTGCGCAGCTCGGACGCAGCATAACGGGCAAGCCCGCGCCAGATCATGCCGAAGGTCAGGTCTTCGGACAGCGTGTTCGACTTGATCAGCGCCAGCAGCTGGTAGATGTCGCCGGTCTCGACGACCATGCGCCCGTCCATATAAAGCTCGGCGAGCTTGAGCTGGGGGTCGGCATAGAGCTGCGGCTCGGCTTCCGCATCGGTAAACCGCAGGGCGATCATGTCGCCGCTGCCGTCGCCGAAAACCTCGCTTCGGCCATCCGCGCCGGTAATCTGCAGCGTGCCCTTGCGCACGACTCTCTTGAGCAGACTGCGTAATGAAGAGGTCATGCATACCCCCGAAATACGACTAGCTTCCACGAATGCGGCAAAATCTAACGCGTTCTTGACCTAAGACAAGCGCCAGTTTGTTATAGAAGCTTCACATTTATTGAGGCATGGGCCCGGGGAGAGACCGAGCGGCCGCTCCCCGGCGACCTTATTTCTTGCGCATCGCCTCGGCCAATGCGGCCCCGAGCCCGCCCATGGCCGGTGCTTCCGGCTTGGCCGGCGGCTTGGCATTGGCGTGGCGCATGGCACCCGCCGAGCCGCGCGCGTCGCGCATCGACGGTTGGGGCGCCTCGCCGCCGTCCTTGCGCATGGTGAGCGCGATGCGCTTGCGCTTCACGTCGACTTCGACCACGCGGACCTTCACCACGTCGCCGGCCTTCACCACTTCATGCGGATCCTTGACGAAGCGATCGGCGAGCTGGGAGACGTGCACGAGGCCGTCCTGATGCACGCCGATATCGACGAAGGCGCCGAAGGCGGCGACGTTGGTGACCGTGCCTTCGAGCAGCATGCCGGGCTTCAGGTCGGTGATTTCGTCCACGCCGTCGGCGAAGGTGGCGGTCTTGAAGCTCGGGCGCGGGTCGCGGCCGGGCTTTTCCAGCTCGGCGATAATGTCCTTGACGGTCGGCAGGCCGAACTGCTCGTCGATGAACTTCTTCGGATCGAGGCCCTTCAGGGTGGCGCTGTCGCCCATCAGGGTCCGCAGGTCGCGGCCGCAGGCGGCAACGATCTTCTTCGCCACGCCATAGGCTTCCGGGTGGACCGAGGAGGCGTCGAGCGGTTCCTTGCCGTTGGGGATGCGCAGGAAGCCGGCGCATTGTTCGAAGGTGCGGGCGCCAAGGCGTGGGACCTTCAGGAGATCCTTGCGGCTCTGGAAGGGGCCGGTCTCGTCGCGGTGCGTGACGATGGCTTCAGCGATCGAGCTGCCGAGACCCGAGACGCGGGCGAGAAGCGGGACCGAAGCGGTGTTGAGATCGACGCCGACGGCGTTCACCGCGTCTTCGACCACGGCATCGAGCGAGCGGCCGAGCCGGCCCTGGTCGACGTCGTGCTGGTACTGGCCGACGCCGATCGACTTCGGTTCGATCTTGACCAGTTCAGCCAGCGGATCCTGCAGGCGGCGGGCAATGGAGACGGCGCCGCGCAGCGAGACATCGAGGCCGGGGAACTCCTTGGCTGCGGTTTCGGAGGCCGAATAGACCGAGGCGCCGGCTTCCGAGACGATGACCTTGGTCGGCTTCGGTGCCGTTGCCGGAAACTGGGCCAGCATGTCGGCGACCAGCCGTTCGGTCTCGCGGCTGCCGGTGCCGTTGCCGATGGAGATCAGCTCGACCTTGTGCTTGCGGATCAGCGCGGCAAGCTCGGCCTGGGTGCCGCGAATGTCGTTCTTCGGCGGGAAGGGATAGACGGTCGTGGTCTCCAGCACCTTGCCGGTGCCGTCGACGACCGCGACCTTCACGCCGGTGCGGATGCCGGGGTCGAGGCCCATGGTCGGGCGCGAGCCGGCGGGGGCGGCTAGCAGCAGGTCCTTCAGATTGCGGGCAAAGACGTGGATCGCCTCTTCTTCCGCCCGTTCGCGCAGGTCGCGCATCAGGTCGAGCGACAGCGAGACGGAAAGCTTGACGCGCCAGGTCCAGCCGGCGACTTCCATCAGCCACTGGTCGGCAGGTCCCTTGCCGGAGATTTCGTAAGCGAGCGCGATGGTGCGCTGGGCCGGCTTGACTGGCGACGGATCGTCCCGGTCGACTTCGATCGACAGCGTCAGCATCTCCTCGTTCCAGCCGCGCAGCATGGCCAGCGCCCGGTGGCCGGGAACGGTCGCCCAGCGTTCGGAATGAGCGAAATAGTCGGCGAACTTCTCGCCGGCCTGCTCCTTGCCGTCGACCACCTTGGAATAGAGGATGGCGCGGTCCTTCATGTCGTTGCGCAGGCGGCCGATCAGGTCGGCATTTTCCGAGATCGCCTCGGCGACGATATCGCGGGCGCCTTCGAGCGCTGCCTTCACGTCCGGCACCTCGGCGCTGATATAGGCTTCGGCGAGCCTGGTCGGATCGGCGGTCCGGTCGGCCCAGATCGCATCGGCCAGCGGCTGCAGCCCCTTTTCGCGGGCGATCTCGGCGCGGGTGCGACGCTTCGGCTTGAACGGCAGGTAGATGTCTTCGAGCTCGGCCTTGGTGGCGACCTTGAAGATCTTGCCCATCAGTTCATCGGTCATCTTGCCCTGCGATGTGATCGACTCCACGATCGCCTTGCGGCGGGCGCCGAGCTCGCGCAGATAGGTCAGGCGTTCGGCGAGATTGCGCAGTTGCGTGTCGTCGAGGCCGCCCGTCACTTCCTTGCGGTAGCGGGCGATGAAGGGCACGGTCGCGCCGCCGTCCAGCAGTTCCACGGCGGCGATCACCTGCTCATGGCGGGCATTGACCTCGGAGGCGATGATCGCGGCGATGGATTTGATGTCGTCGGCCATGGGTAATCTCCAGATTTGCGAGCGGCGACCATAGCGGCGGCTGCGCCGAAGGCAAGAAATCGCGCCACCGCTCCACAGGAATGCAGAGGTTCCGGGTTTTTTCTTGACCTTTCCGGCCCCTGCCCTTAACCGCGCAGCTAACCCCAAGGCATTCGGAGGTCGGGCTATGAAGGTTCTGTTGATCGGTTCGGGCGGACGCGAGCACGCACTGGCCTGGAAAATCGCCCAATCGCCCTGGCTGACGACGCTCTATGCCGCGCCGGGCAATCCCGGCATTGCCGAGCATGCCGAACTCGTTCCGATCAGCGGCGACGACCACGAAGCGATCCTCGCGTTTTGCCGCGGCCACGACATCGAATTCGTCGTCGTCGGGCCGGAAGCGCCGCTCGTCTCCGGCCTCGCCGACCGGCTGCGCGCCGAGGGCTTTGCCGTGTTCGGCCCGTCGGCGGCGGCCGCCCAGCTTGAGGGATCCAAGGGCTTCACCAAGGACCTTTGCGCCCGCTACGACATCCCGACCGGCGCCTATCAGCGCTTCAACAATGCGCCGAAGGCCAAGGCCTATGTGCGGGCCCAGGGCGCGCCGATCGTCATCAAGGCCGACGGACTTGCCGCCGGCAAGGGCGTGACCGTGGCGATGACGCTGGATGAAGCCTTTGCCGCCATCGACGACTGCTTCGAGGGCGCGTTTGGCGAGGCCGGCGCCGAGGTCGTGGTCGAGGCCTTTCTCGACGGCGAGGAGGCGAGCTTCTTCTGCCTGTGCGACGGCAAGACGCTTCTGCCGCTGGCGACCGCCCAGGACCACAAGCGCGTCGGCGACGGCGATACGGGGCCGAACACCGGCGGCATGGGCGCCTATTCGCCGGCCCCGGTGATGACCCCGGAACTGGTCGAGCGCACGATGAAGGAGATCATCGAGCCGACCATGCGCGGCATGGCGGAAATGGGCACGCCCTTTTCCGGCGTGTTCTTCGCCGGGCTGATGATCACCCAGAAGGGTCCGGAACTGATCGAATACAATGTCCGCTTCGGCGATCCGGAATGCCAGGTGCTGATGATGCGGCTGGAAAGCGACCTGCTGGCGCTGCTGCATGCGACCGCGACCGGCACGCTGGACCGCGTTTCGGCGGAATGGCGCGACGAGACGGCGCTGACCGTGGTGCTGGCCTCCAAGGGCTATCCCGGCGCCTACGAGAAGAACACGCCGATCCGTTCGCTGCCGGATGCGACGGACAAGGCCAAGGTCTTCCACGCAGGCACGGCGCTGACGGATCATCAGCTGGTGGCGACCGGCGGGCGCGTGCTCAACGCCACCGCGCTCGGTTCAAGCGTGGCGGAAGCCCAGGCGGCCGCCTATCGGCTGGTCGACCAGATCGAATGGGACAACGGCTTCTGCCGCCGCGACATCGGCTGGCGCGCCATCGGCCGCGGTTGACGGCGCAAACGTCCCGAAAACCAACAAAAAAGGCCGAGATCGGTAAAATTTGACCGATCGATCTGACCGGATCGCAAGACTCCGCGGGTAAAACTCTGCGTGAAAGCAATTCGGAGAGTTCGCGATGCGCCACCTTTTTCTCACTGCAGCATTTCTGGCCGTGACCGGCCCGGCTCTTGCCTCGTCGATCGAGATCGTCGGCTCCGCGCCGGCGAGGGGCGCCAGCATCCTCGTCGTGAACTGCACCACCTGCCCGCCGCTCAAGGTGGTCGAGGACAAGAGGGCCTACAAGGTGCCGCAGATCGCGCCGGGAACCCAGGCCGCCGAGATCGTCGAGATCGACGGGGAAAGCAAGTTGCGGCGGACCGAATCCTGGCTCGGCGGCTCCCCGGTCGTCTTCATCAGCAAGGCCGAGGGCTGGAGCACCGATGGCAGCGTGATCGCCGCGGCAGCGACCGTGCCCGACGACGGCATCGACGTCCATGCCACCACGGCTGCGGTCTCCGGCGGCACCGCCGGCGCTCCGGTCAAGGCGACGCTGGCCGGCCCCACCGCCGCCAAGCCGCTCGACGTGACGACCTACGAACTGCGCCTCAACTGAGGACGCTCGCCCCTTCCCTGCCCCAACCCAGCCATACGATCCGGGCTGCGCGGGCCTTCCGCTGGAAAGCGGGACAAACGCCTCGGCCATGCCGGGGCGTTTGCGTTTGGAAAGGGCAAATTCGCGAAGAAGGGGCACAGAAAGCGGCAAATTGGGTGCGAGCGGGGCATCAAATCGATTGCCGAGCGCATTCGCCGCAACCCTGCGATTTATCCGTAAATACGCATGTTCTTAAGGGCTTTCTTAGTCGTACCAGTTGATACTATTTTACTATAAATTCTTGGGGTTCATTTGTAGTCGCCGGTCAATAAATCAAATTTTACGGGTTTCATCGCAATGTGTCGATATAACCCCGGTAGCAGCATGATGCATACGCTCGCGAGCGCAACTCCACCTCGCAGGATCGGTAGGACACCGACCGGATCATTCGATTGAGCGAGGACCTATGAAGAATCTGCGAATTTCCCACCAACTCTTTCTGCTGATCGGCGCCTTGATGGTCGCCTTCGGCGTAGCCACCTACTTCCAGATCAAGACCGCGTCCGACTCCATCTATGCCGAGCGCTACGACATGCTGCGTTCGCAGGTGGAATCCGGCATCGCCATCATCAAGGGCTATGAGGAACGTGTGAAGGCGGGCGAGATGAGCCAGGAGGAGGCAAAGGCACAGGCCTTCAAGACGCTCACCTCGATCAAGTACGAGCCGAACGGCTATCTGTTCGGACTCGACTATGACGTCACCATGATCTTTCACCCCGTGCAGAAGCAGGTCGGCCTTGCGCAGAAGGGCCAGCCCGACAAGATGGGCAACCTCTTCCGCGAAGAGATGATCGAAAAGGCCCAGAAGGGCGGCGGCATCACCGAATATTACTGGGAAAAGCCGACCAATCCGGGCGGCGACGTCTTCCTCAAGGCAGCCTACAGCCAGGCCTATGAACCCTGGAAGATCGTGGTCGGCACCGGCGTCTACATCGACGACCTGCAGCTGAAGATCAATGCGATGATCTGGAAGGCCGTGATGATCGGCGGCGCCGTCGTCGTGCTCGGCCTGATTGCCGCCTACTTCATCATCAACGGCATCACCAAGCCGCTTACCGCCATCCATGACGCGCTCGAGGCAGTCGCCGAAGAGAACGTGGCGATCGCCATTCCGCACACCGACATGGGCAACGAAGTGGGCATGATGGCCAAGGCCACCAAGGCGCTGCAGGAGAAGGTGCGCGAACGCCATGCCATGGCACGCCGCCAGGAAGAACAGTCTCGCGAGCTCGATTCCGAGCGCAACCAGAATGCCGAGATGCAGCAGGCCGAAGCCGCCCAGCAGGCCCGCGTCGTCACCACCATCGGTGCCGCCCTCGAAGAACTGGCCCGCGGCGACCTGACCGTGCGTTGCGGCGAACTCGGCCCGAAATACGCAGCACTTCGCGACAACTTCAACGATGCGCTTTCCCATCTCGAGGCCGCCATGGCCAAGGTCAATGCCAAGGGCGTCGACATTTCGGGCTCGAAGGAAGAGATCCGCCGCGCCTCCAACGAACTGTCGCAGCGCACCGAGCGCCAGGCGGCCAACCTGGAAGAAACCTCGGCGGCTCTCGACGAGCTGACCGTCGCAGTCCGCCAGACGGCGGAAGGCGCCCATGAAGCCGCCAAGCGCGTCACCTCGGTCAGCACCGAAGCCTCGCGTTCCGACGCCGTCGTCGCCCAGGCGATCGGCGCCATGAGCGGCATCGAGCAGTCCTCGGCCGAGATCACCAAGATCATCGGCGTGATCGACGAGATCGCCTTCCAGACCAACCTGCTGGCACTCAATGCCGGCGTCGAGGCGGCACGCGCCGGCGAAAGCGGCAAGGGCTTTGCGGTCGTCGCCCAGGAAGTGCGCGAACTGGCCCAGCGTTCGGCTGCAGCCGCCAAGGAGATCAAGGAACAGATCTCCAAGTCGTCCTCGCAGGTGCAGAACGGCGTGCAGCTGGTCGGCGAAGCCGGCGAGGCGCTGAAGCGCATCTCCGACCAGATCAAGGCGGCGAGCGACATCGTCACCAAGATCGCCCACTCTGCGTCCGAACAGGACACCACGCTTCGCTCGATCTCGTCTTCGATGAACCAGCTCGACGCGGCGACCCAGCACAATGCGGCCATGGCCGAGGAAACCACGGCTTCGGCCGAGGCGCTCGCCAGCGACACCGAAGAACTGCTGAACCTGATCCGCAGCTTCCGCGCCTCGGGTGCTTCGCAGTCCGCCTCTTCGCTCGGCG
>CALRRQ020000004.1:0-180530 GCA_943370615.1 Rhizobium sp. Q54 | reverse complement strand
GTATGCCGGTTTCCGTCCGCCGGTTCTCGGCGCGCGATGCCAGTCTTCGCAGTTCCTGCAGCTGTTCTTCCATGCCCGACGATCTTGCAGAGACCTGGCGCGACCGCAAGCCGAAAGCACGATTAGGCAAGTTTCGAAGAGGATCGGGCGCGCGGGGGCAGGGCCTCGCCGGCTAGACCTGCGCCGTCAACGCAACGGAGCATCTCCATGAAAATCGTCATCATCACCGGCGGAAGCCGCGGCATCGGCGCCAGCACCGCCGCCCAATGCGCCAAGCGCGGCATGGGCGTCATCCTCACCTATAACAGCCAGCCGGACGCTGCCCGGACGGTGGTCCGCGACATCGAGTTCGAGGGCGGCAAGGCCGTGGCGCTGAAGCTCGACGTCACGGACAGCGCGTCCTTTCCCGCCTTCCGGGAGGCAGTCAGCGTGGCTCTGCAAACCGTCTGGGGCCGCACGGACTTCGACGGCCTGGTCAACAATGCCGGCTACGGCCTGTTCAACCCGATCGCGACCGTGACGGAAGAACAGTTCGACGGCTTGTTCAACATCCACCTGAAGGGACCTTTCTTCCTGACGCAGGCGCTCTTGCCGCTGATCCGCGACGGTGGGCAGATCGTCAACGTGACCAGCGCCACGACGCGCGTCGCGACCGCCGGCGTCGCCCCCTATGCCGCCTTCAAGGGCGGACTTGATGTGCTGACCCGCTACATGGCGAAGGAGTTCGGCGAGCGGCGCATCCGCGCCAATGCAGTTTCGCCCGGCGCGATCCGCACCGAACTGGGCGGCGGGCTGGACGACGCCTTCGAGGCGCTGCTGGCATCGCAGACGGCACTCGGGCGGATCGGCGAGCCGGACGATGTGGGGCGCGTCATCGCCGGCCTTCTGTCGGACGAAACGGGCTGGGTCAATGCGCAGTCGATCGAGGTCTCCGGCGGCTACATGATCTGAGAGGCGACGGCATCCGGCGCGCGCCGATCAAGGGTGCGCGCCGCCCGACCGGAACAAATGGCGGGGGTGGCGATTGTCTCCCGGCAACCCGTGACGGAGGACCGACGATGACGACCGTGACATTGCCAGAGCTGTCGAAGAAAATGCAGAAGATCGACTTCTGCATGATGTGTACCCTTGGCTCGACGGGGGCGATCTCTACCCGGCCGATGAGCAATAATGGCGATGTGGAGTATGACGGAGACACCTGGCTGTTTTCCTACAGGGATACCCGCAAGGTGAAGGACATCGCTGTCGATCCTCGGGTCACGCTCACCTTCTCCGCCCCGCCGAGTCTGCTTGGCAAACCCGGCATCTTCATCGCGCTGGAGGGAAAGGCGTCGCTGATAGACGACAAGGAAACCTTCAAAGCCCACTGGAACGACAGTCTCGATCGCTGGTTTCCTCAAGGGATCGATACGCCCGGCGTGGTCCTGATAAAGGTGCATGCGGACCTTGCCCATTATTGGGACGGCGAGGACGCGGGCACGCTCCCTCTGTAGCATCGCGTCGGCCACAGCGTTGAGCCTTTGCTCCAGCCGATGTCGCAAATCGGCATGAGACCGCGAAAGCGCCGGTCTGCACTGGTCGTACAGCGTGGCGACCGTGTCGCATTGAGAATGTGGTGACGCGTCCGGTCGCCCTAAAATCCGTGTCAAACATCAAACAGGATTTTGAGGCTATGGCAGAGTTTCCGCAAAAGGCGAAGGTCGTCATCATCGGGCTGGGCGGCATTGTGGGCGCTTCGATAGCCCATCACCTGATCGAGCGCGGCTGGGACGACATCGTCGGCATCGACAAGTCGGGCATTCCGACCGACATCGGTTCCACTGCTCACGCCTCCGACTTCTGCTACACAACCAGCCACGATTTCCTCTCGGTCTGGACGACGCAGTATTCGATCGACTTCTACGAGAAGATGGGCCACTACGCCCGCATCGGCGGTCTGGAAGTCGCCCGCACTGGCGACGACACCTGGATGGAGGAGATCAAGCGCAAGCTTTCTTCCGCCAAGGCCTTCGGCACCCGCGCCCATTATGTCAGCCCCTCCGAGATCAAGGCGAAGTTCCCGCTGATCGAAGAGGAGATGGTCCAAGGCGGCCTGTTCGACCCCGACGCCGGTCTCGTCATCCCGCGCAGCCAGACGGTTGCCGGCAAGCTGGTCGATGCCGCCGAGAAGTCCGGCAAGCTGCAGATGTTCGGCAATACGCCGGCCAAGTCGCTGATCGTCGAAGGCGGACGCATCAAGGGTGTCGTCACCCATCGCGGCACGATCATGGCCGATCACGTCATCGTCTGCGCCGGCCTCTGGGGCCGCCTGATCGCTGAAATGGTCGGTGAGGACCTGCCCGTCATGCCGGTCGACCATCCGCTCACCTTCTTCGGTCCGTATAACGAGTTCGAAGGAACCGGAAAGGAAATCGGCTATCCGCTGCTGCGCGACCAGGGCAATTCCGCCTACATGCGCGACACCGGCGACCCGAAGACCACCGAAGGTGGCCAGATCGAGTGGGGCTATTACGAGACCGACAATCCGCGCATGTGCCATCCGCGCGAGCTTCTGGAAAAGCACGAGGCGCGCCTTTCGCCCTCGCAGCGCGACCTCGAGATGGAACAGATCCTCGAGCCGCTCGAGCGTGCCATGGAACTCACCCCGATCCTCGGCGAACTCGGCTATAACGAGAGCCACTCGTTCAACGGTCTGTTGCAGGTCTCGGCTGCCGGCGGCCCGTCCTGCGGCGAGAGCCAGAAGGTGCGCGGCCTCTGGTACTGCGTCGCCATCTGGGTCAAGGACGGCCCCGGTTACGGCAAGCTGATCGCCGACTGGATGACCGACGGCCGCACCGAGATCGACCACAACTCGATCGACTACGCCCGCTTCTACCCGCATCAGCTGGAAGAGAAATTCATCGAGGGCCGCTGCTACGAGGCCGCCCAGAAGATCTACTTCCCGGCCGTGCACACCCGCGAACCCTATGGCTCCGGCCGCAACGTCAAGCGCTCGCCGATGTATGAGCGCGAGGTCGAACTCGGCGGCTACTTCATGGAGCTCGGCGGCTGGGAGCGCGCCCACGGCTATGCCGCCAACGAGCACCTCCTGGAAAAATACGGCGATCGTGTTCCTGTCCGCGCCAACGAATGGGACAACCGCCACTTCTGGCGAGTCTCGAACGCCGAACATCTGGCGATGAGCGAGGATTGCGGCATCGTCAACCTTTCCCACTTCCACATGGTCGACATCGAAGGCCCCGACCATGTCGAGCTTCTGGAGTGGCTCTGCGCCGCCAAGATCGGCGGTGACGCGAATATCGGCAAGGGCATCTACACCCACTTCCTCGACGACGAGGGCATGGTGCGCGCCGACTTCACCGTCTTCCGCATGGCCGATCGCTGCCGCCTGGTGAACGGCGCCGACGCCGGCCCGCGCGACTTCCATTACATGAAGCGTGTGGCTGAGGATCGCGGCCTCGACGTCACCATCACCGATGTTTCGGAAAAGTTCATCACCATCGGCATATGGGGCCCGAACGCGCGGGAGAACCTGAAGAAGGTCGTCGCCGACCCGGCCGGTCTCGACATCGAGAATTTCGCCTTCGCCGCGATCAAGCCGATCGAGATCGCCGGCAAGCACGTCACCGCCTTCCGCATCTCCTATGTCGGCGAGCAGGGCTGGGAACTGCACATGAAGTACGAGGACGGGCTCGCCGTCTGGGATGCGTTGCGCGCAACCGGCGTCATGGCGTTCGGCGTCGAGACCTATGCGAACTCGCGCCGCATGGAAAAGAGCCTGCGCCTGCAGAACGGCGATCTTCTCACCCAGTACAACCTCATCGAGGCCGATTTGGCGCGCCCGAAGGTCAAGGAAGCCGACTTCCGCGGCAAGGCCAAGCATCTGGAATACAAGGCGCGTGACCACCAGCCGGCCATGCTCTGCACGCTGGTCATGACCGACAATGTCGACGCCAAGGGCGTCGCCCGTTATCCGGTCGGCTCGCTGCCGGTCATGGACCCGGAAACCGGCGAGACCCTGGTCGACAGCCTCGGCCGCCGCTCCTACACCACCTCGATCGCCTTCGGCCCGACCATCGGCAAGAACATCGCGCTCGCCTATCTGCCCTGGGAGTATTGCCAGGTGGGGCGCAAGCTGAACGTCGAGTATTTCGCCGAGACCTATCCGGTCGAAGTTGCGGCAGTGGGCTACAAGCCGCTGTACGATCCGGAGAATTTGAAGCCGCGGAGCTGAGGCGATCAACTCCCACTTCGTCATGCTCGGGCTTGTCCCGAGCATCTGCCGTAGGTTGACTGTCCGACGTCGTAGATCCTCGGCACAAGGCCGAGGATGACGTGGAGCAAGAGTAAGCGGTTTGTCATCAAGTTGTACCCGTCGGCTGAGAGGCCGGCGGGTTTTTCGTCATCGCGATGGTTGTGGCTGTCCTTGATCTCGTCATTAAATGTAGCTACATTTAATCATGAAGATTGTTTGGGATGAGCCCAAGCGGCGCGCCAATCTGGAAAAGCACGGTTTCGACTTCGCCGACGTCAGCGAACTCCACTGGGTCAATGCCGTTGTCGAAGACGGCAAACCGGATGCAGAGGGTCGGCGGCGACTGAAGGCAATCGCCTATTTTCGCGACGGCACGGCCGCCGTCGTCTTCGCCCTCCTCGGAACCGAAGCAATCTCTATCATCAGCTTTCGTCCGGCGAGCGACAGAGAAAGAAGGAGGCTTCCATGGCCATCAAAAACAAGACCTTGAAAAACTTTGAACCCGGGCGCGACTATGACCGCGAGGACTGGGACGCTGTCGATTCTCCCGAGTTGAGCGACGATGAACTGGCACGCATGCGCCCCGCGCGGGAAGTCCTTCCGCCTGCGTTCTTCAAAGCCATGGACGAACATCGCGGCGCGCGCGGCCGTCCCGCCGTGGCGCACCCGAAGAAGCAGGTCACGCTGAGGCTCGACGAAGACGTGATCGCCAAGTTCCGCGAGACAGGGAAAGGCTGGCAGGGACGAGTGAACGCGGCGCTACGGAAAGCGGTGGGGATTTGAAGTAGGCGCGTCTGAGTCAGTGGGTTGTGGACCCTGGGTTGGGAGATTGGCGCTAAGGGAGCTGTTGCTTCTTCAGCGCCTTAAGGCGGCGGGCCACGAGGAGTAGGGGCGGGGCGCGCGGATCCTCGGGACAGGGCGAGGGTGGACGACCCTTTGCGGCGTCTCAAGCGGAACCTCATGGCTGCGCCATCGAAGTCCATGCCGCCATCGCGGCGCAACTACACGCCCGCCTCCATCCCCTTTACCGCCGTGCGGCCGCCAGCTTCAGGAAACCGAGCATCAGGGCGCCGGCGATCAGGCCCCAGAAGGCGCCGGAGATGCCGGCAAACGATATGCCGGATGCGGTGATGAGGAAGGTGACGGCTGCGGCCTCGCGGGTCTCCGGCTCCTTGAAGGCAGCCACGGCAGAGCCGGAGAAGGCGCCGATCAGCGCCAGGCCGGCGACGGCCTGGATGAGGATCGGCGGCGCGAGCGAGACGAAGGCTGTGACGGCGCCGGCGAGGAGGCCGAGCACGATATAGCCGACGCCGCCGATGATCGCCGCCCAGTATCGTCTTGTCGGATCGGGATGGGCGTCTTCACCGGCGCACATGGCCGCGGTGATCGCCGCGAGGTTGACGGCATGGCCGCCGAAGGGGGCGGAGAGCAGGGAGAACAGGCCGGTCACGGCAAACAGCGGCCCCGGATTGGGATTGTAGTGGTTGACCTTCAGCACGGCGATGCCGGGGATGTTCTGCGAGGCCATGGTGACGATGAACAGCGGCAGTGCGATCGAGACCAGCGCCGGCAGGGTAAAGACCGGGGCGACGAGTTCCACCGGTGGTGCCAGCGACTGCGCCCACGTTGCCATCGCCCCCTCCGGCAGTTCGACGCCGAACACCATGACGATGACGAAGGCCAACAATGCCGCCGGCACTGCGAAGAGCCGCTTGAAGGCGAGCACCGCCGCCCAGGCGAGGAGGATCGGCAGGCCGAGCTTGGGATCGAAGGCGATCGCCTTGAACGGGGCGAAGCAGAGGCCGAGGATGACGCCCGACAGCATGGCATTGGCTAGCGGCGCCGGGATCGCCGCGACCGCCCGGCCGAGCGGGCGGAACAGGCCGGCAATGACGATCAGCACCGCGCAGACGAGGAAGGCGCCGACGGCGGCGGCAAAGCCGCCCTCGACCGTGCCGGCGGTCGCCAGCAGTGCCGCGCCCGGCGTCGACCAGGCGATCGACACCGGCAGTTTCGTCCAGGCGCTCAGGACGATGGCGCAGAGGCCCATGGCGACCGACAGCGCCATCAGGCCGGACGCCGCCTCGTAATCCGTCGCGCCGACGCCTTTGAGACCCTGCAGCACCACGGCGAAGGAACTGGCGAAACCGACGAAGGCGGTCAGGCAGCCCATGAAAAAGCTTTGGAACGAAAGGTCTTTGAACATGGCGGGACTCGGCAATGAATGAAAGCGCAGGCGCCAACCAACACCAATGAACAGCCGTTTGGCAAGGCCGCCCGGGGCCGGTCGGGTACGCTGTCCGGCTAGGCCGGCTGCCTCTCGCCCCTCGACTTCCGCAGCCCGGCGATCATCAGCCCGTAGATGCAGCCGGCGATCAGGACGAAGGCGGCGATCTGATGGGGCTCGACCCTGTCACCGAGCAGGAGCGCCGACAGGACCATGGTCAGTGCCGGCCAGGGCGTCGTGATCGAGCTTGCGAGCGACACGTCGATATGGCGGATGGCATAGAACCAGACGATCAGTTCGAGATAGTAGACGAAGCCCATCGCCAGGCCGAAGAGGAGAAAATCGCCGCGCAGAAGGCCGAGGGCAAACTGCTGTGGCTCGGTGACGGCGAGCACGCCGCCGAGAAAGAGCGTCGATACGGCAACCCGCAGCAGCGTCACCTCGGCCGGCGTCACCGGGGTGCGGCCCAGTTCCTCACGGATGATCACATGCGCGACGCTCCAGAGGAAGGGCACGCCAAGCGCCAGCAGAAACCACGGCGAGAAACCGTCAATGCGCCAGCTGCCGCCGGTCCCCAGATAGTAGAGCGCGACGATCAGGACGGCGGTGAGCAACAGCTCGATTCTCGACTTTCGCCGATTGAGAAAGAGGCTTTCCCACAGGATGGCAAAGACCGGATAGGCCTGCATGGCGATCGCCGCGCTGATTGCGCCGGCCTTTTCGATCCCAAATACGTAGAGGAAGGTCGAAAGGCCGAACATGGCCCCGGTCGCCACCACCACGCCCAGCGCCCGCCGCCGGGATGTCGTGTCGCCCTGCACCGCGAGCAGCTTCGAGGTGCCGCTTCGCCGCTCATGCACGACGAGGGGAATGGCAAAGGCGGTCTGCCAGACGGAGAGCCAGAAGGCGAAACCGAGGGCACCGAACGCCGCCGGCCGGCTGTTGGACAGGACCGGCATGATGCCGAGAATACCGAGGCAGACGATGGCAAGGCCTATGCCGGTGCCGGTCCTGGGTGCGGACATGCGGGTGACGCTTTCGAGAGGGGATATCAATGGGGGCGAGGCTATCCGGGCGCGAAACGGCGACAAGGGAAGAATTGTTACGGTGACAAGATCACGGTGCCGGCGAGGCGCCGAAAGGACCTCTGCAGCAAACGCAGACCCCGCCGGCGGATGCGCCGGGGCGTGCCTTGATCAGTTGTCCGGTGCGGCCAGCCGGAAGCTCATGACCGCGTCCTGCACGTGCTTCTGGCCCTTCTTGTCGCCGAGGAAGTGGTAGCCGACAATGGTGTAGCCGCGCTTCTTGTAGACGAGATAGGCGGCGATGCTCTGCACCGTCGCGCCGCTCACTTCGCCCTGGTACTGGCGCATCACCACCGGCACCTTGGGCAGGCCGACGCCCGGATGCTCGCCCGCGGGCTTGGCCAGCCGCTCGTTCATGAAGAAGATCTTGTCGGCAAGGTTTTCCTCCCAGGCATCGGCGAAATCCTTGGCCTTGGTCACCTGGTCGAGATCCAGCGCCCAGACGATCACGCCCTCCACCCGGTCCGGATGGCGCATGTCGAGGGAGTAGGGTTCGGAGGCGTCGATCTGGCTCGACCAGACGCGCGGCACGGCGATCCAGAAGCCGCGGTCCGAATTGCGGCGCCAGACGATGGTTTCCTCGTCTTCTGCAGGGGGCGCCTTGCCGGCGGGCTCCTCCGTCTCCTCGCTTACAGCCGGCGGTGACTGTGTCTGAGGGTCGTCGTCGTCGGCTTCCGGCTCGGCCGGCGTCGGCTCGCCGATCGCAAGCGTCGCGGAGCAGTTCTCGAACACCTTCATGTAGTCTTCGAAGACCCCGTCCGGGGCGGAATAGGACATCAGCAGGAACAGGCGCGGCGCGGTCACCACCATCTGGATATGGTTGAAGGTCCGCAGCTTGCCGGCCGTGTCGGTGGTCTTGTAGCTGGCGATGACGAAGGGCGCCTGCTGGCCGGCGATCGGCGCTTCGCCTTCCTTGAGGATGCGGCCGTCGCGAATGTCGAGCAATTGCGCCTTGAGCACCTCAAGCTGGGCCTTGGCCGTCTTCTCGCTGGTCTTCGCCCGGTCGATCATCTGGAGGATGATCGTCGCGTCGCGGGCGGGGCCGCTCAGCCCGGAAAAGATCCGGTCGGTGTTTTCCGCCTGCTGGAAGTCCCAGTCCGAGGGGAATTCGCAGGAGAAGCCGGAATTGTCCTTGTAGGTCCTGAACACGGTGTCCTGCGCGCCCGCCGGAAGCGCGGATCCAACAAGTACCAGACAGCCGAGCAGAATCAGGCGTCCGACCACAGCCCTGGCAAAATTCCCCATCGTCTCCGCCTCCCCATTTCCTTCTCGACCATATTAGCCCGTTCGACTGAGTCAAACCACCCGCGGCTAGACCTTCGTCGGGCCGGGGGCGAAACTGGGTCTGAGCTTGACGATCGTCAGGAATAGGCGCGAAAAATATGGTGGAGAGGTGCTTCCATGCTTTCTGCGCAGCCGCGCGGGGCGGGCGCAGGTCACCAAAAGCAAAGCCCCCGCCGGCTTTCACCGGCAGGGGCTTTTTCAATTCGGTCGACAGTCGAGGTTCAGAGTTCCGACTGCGTCTCGGCGATCTTGCCGACGAGGCCGTATTCCTTGGCTTCTTCGGCCGACAACCAGTAGTCGCGGTCGATGTCCTTGGCGACCTTCTCTTCCGACTGGCCGGTGGCCTTGGAGAAGATCTTGATCAGGCGCTTGTTCATCTTGATGATTTCGTTGGCCTGGATCTCGATGTCGGAGGCCATGCCGCGGGTGCCGCCCGAGGGTTGGTGCAGCAGGAAGCGGGTGTTGGGCAGGCAGATGCGCCGTTCCTTCGGAACCGATACGTAGATCAGCGCGCCGGCCGAGGCGACCCAGCCCGTGCCGATGATGATGACCTTCGGCTTGATGAACTTGATCATGTCGTGGATCGAGTCACCCGATTCCACGTGACCGCCGGGCGAGTTCACATAGACGCGAATGTCGTCGTCGGAGGCGGCGGCAAGCGCCACCAGCTGGGTGCAGACCTTCTGCGCCAGTTCCTGGGTGATCCCGCCATAGATGAAGATCGAACGCGACTTGAAGAGGTTCGCTTCCGTTTCCTTGCCGAGCGGCAGTTCCTTGCTCTTGTCGTCTTCGTCTTCATTCATCGGATAGTCTCCACTTGGATTCGGTCACCCGCACATAGTGCGACTCATGTCGTAAAACAATGCGGGAAAAAGGGGAAGCACGGAACCGGTGAACAGCGCGTTAGCGCGGCCGGCCGGGGCAGGGGTGGGTCATCTCCTGCGCATACGCGGCGTTAACGCCGCCGCCCTATAGTGTCCCGCCACAGGGGCGGCCATGACGACACGGATCAGACTTGCGGAAATCATCGAGGCGTTGAGCGTGGCGCTCGACATGACCGAGGGCCAGCCGCCCGGTCATTGCATCCGCTGCTGCTGGATCGGCACGGCGATCGGCCGCGAACTCGGCTTTTCCGACGAGGCGCTGCACGATCTCTACTACACCCTGCTGCTCAAGGATCTCGGCTGCTCGAGCAATGCCGCCCGCATCTGCGAGCTCTACCTGGCCGACGACCTGACCTTCAAGCAGGACTTCAAGATCGTCGACGGCTCGCTGCCGCAGATCCTCAGATTCGTGCTCTCGCACACCGGCATGCAGGCGGGCCTTGCCGAACGCTTTCGCAGCCTGATGAACATCGTCAGGAACGGCGGCGCGATCGCCACCGACCTCATCCAGACCCGCTGCCAGCGCGGCGCCGAGATCGCGAGGCAGATGCGCTTCTCCGAGGCCGTGGCGCGCGGCATTCTCGACCTCGACGAGCATTGGGACGGCGGCGGGCAGCCGTGTGGCCTCAAGGGAACCGACATTTCGCCCTTCGCCCGCATCGCGCTGCTGTCGCAGGTGATCGACGTGTTCCAGGTCAGCGCCGGTCGGCAAGCGGCGGTCGCCGAAGTGCAGAAGCGCGCCGGCGGGTGGTTCGATCCCGACATGGTCGACGCTTTCACCCGCCTCGCCGCCGACGAGGGCTTCTGGGCGACGCTGAATTCCGCCGACATCGAGCGGCTGGTGCTGCAGGGCGAGCCCGGGCGGCAGGTCATCTATGCCGACGAGGACTATCTCGACGACATCGCCGCGGGTTTTGCCCGGGTGGTCGACGCGAAGAGCCCCTATACGTCCGGTCACAGCGACCGGGTGGCGCTGTTCACCGACATGATCGCCGAGGAGATGGGCATGGCGCCGGCCGAACGGCGCCGTCTCAAGCGCGCCGCCCTGCTGCATGACATCGGCAAGCTCGGCGTGTCCAATGCCGTGCTCGACAAGCCGGGCAAGCTGGAGGGCGAGGAGTGGCTGGCGATGAAGCGCCATGCCGAATATTCCGAGCTGATCCTGTCGCGCATCGGCGCCTTTGCCGAACTCGCCCGCATCGGCGGCGCCCATCACGAACGGCTCGACGGCAAGGGTTATCCGCGCGGCCTGAGCGCCGCTGATCTCGCACTCGACGTGCGCATCGTCTCGACCGCCGACGTCTTCGATGCGCTTACCGCCGACCGGCCCTACCGGGCCGCCATGCCGGTGGCCAAGGCGCTTGCCATCCTCTGGGAGAACGCCGGCGCCAGCCATGATCCGGACTGCATCGCGGCGCTGGAACGGGCGCTGGCCAAGGCCAAACTCGCGGCGGCGTGACGGTAGAGCGGCCTCTGGCCGCGCCGGGTGGCAGCTTCGATACGTTCCGGGCGGCCGGCGCCGCCGTGCGTGACCGATAGACCGAAAGCCTAGCGCGAAATCCGCGTCGACAGAATGATCGAGGACAGTGTCCGCTCGACGCCGGCGATTGCGCCGATGCGGTCGATCAGGCCGTCGAGTTCGGCAATCGAGCTCGAGGCGAGGATGGCGATCAGGTCGAACGAACCGTTGACCGAATGCAGCGTGGTCACCTGGCGAATCGCGTCGAGTTCAGCGGAAACCATGGGCAGCGACTTCGGCGCGATGGTGATCAGCACATGGGCGCGGATCAGGCCGCTCTGGAAGGCCTCCGACAGCCTCACCCCATAACCGGCGATCACTCCTTCGCGCTCCAGCCGTTCCAGCCGCGCCTGCACCGTGGTGCGCGACAGGCCGAGTCGCCGCGCGAGCGTCGCCACCGGCATGCGGGCGTTCTCGCCGAGCAGCGCCAGAAGTTCGCTGTCCTTGTCGGTGATTTGCATTTCGTCCATTCCTTTCGGCGATATGCCGAAACAGATACCACGAAACGAACATTTCGTCGCTATGAATCGAAAGCCGCAATCGCCATCCTGTTCAAACCTGACGAAATTCAAGAGGGGATATTTATGAAGGACGTAGTCATCATCGGCGGCGGCAAGATCGGCAGCGCCATTGCACTCATGCTGGCCGACAGCGGCGCCTACAGGATCGCGGTCGCCGACCGCAGCGAGGCGCAGCTTGCCGCCATCGACCGCCATCCGGCGATTTCGACGGCCGTCGTCGATATCACCGACGCCAAGGCACTCGACGCCGTGCTGGCCGGCAAGTTCGCCGTGCTCTCGGCCGCCCCCTTCCACCTGACCGGCGCGATCGCCGAAAGTGCGGCACGCACCGGCACCCACTATCTCGACCTCACCGAAGACGTCGCCACCACCCGCAAGGTCGAGCAGCTGGCGAAGAACGCCCGCACCGCCTTCATCCCCCAGTGCGGCCTCGCTCCCGGCTTCATCTCGATCGTCGCCAACGACCTGACCAAGCATTTCGACACGCTCGACAGCGTGCGCATGCGCGTCGGCGCGCTGCCGCAATATCCGTCCAACGCGCTCAACTACAACCTGACCTGGAGCACGGACGGCCTGATCAACGAATATATCGAGCCCTGCGAGGCGATCGTCGAGGGCAAGCTGATCAACGTGCCTGCCATGGAAGAGCGCGAGGAATTCTCGCTCGACGGCGTGACCTACGAGGCCTTCAACACGTCCGGCGGCCTCGGCACGCTGGCGAAGACGCTCGAAGGCAAGGTGCGCACCATGAACTACCGCACCATCCGCTATCCTGGCCACCAGGCGATCGTGAAGGCGCTCTTGAACGACTTCAACCTGAAGAACCGCCGCGACGTGCTGAAGGACCTGTTCGAGAACGCGCTTCCCGCAACCATGCAGGACGTCGTCGTCGTCTTCGTCACCGTCTGCGGCGTGAAGGACGGCCGTTTCCTGCAGGAAACCTATGCCAACAAGGTCTATGCCGGAGTGATCGGCGGCCGCCTGATGAGCGCCATCCAGATCACCACGGCTGCCGGCATCTGCACCGTGCTCGACCTGCTCGCCGACGGCAAGCTGCCGCAGAAGGGCTTTGTCCGCCAGGAAGAAGTGAGCCTTCCCGACTTCCTCGCCAACCGCTTCGGCCGCGTCTACGACCCGGAAGTGGCAAAACTCGCCAAGGTTGGCTGAGGCATTCCCTCTTCTCCCCAGCGGGGAGAAGTGCCGAACGCCCCTTCGACGGGCTCAGGACGAGGCGATGAGGGGGCCGAGTGCGCGAAACTCAAGTGAGCTTCGCCCCCCTCATCCGGCTCTACCGGGCCACCTTCTCCCCGACGGGGAGAAGAGGCCGCCACCGTCGTGGCCTCGCCCTTCGATAGACGCTCCGCCAAGCAACTCAGCGCACGAGGAGACGCAGCAGCGCCGCCGCGTGTCGATCTCCCCCCTTGTGGGGGAGATGCCCGGCAGGGCAGAGGGGGGCGTTCTAGGTCGAGACGCTGGCCGCCACCCTCTCACCCAAATTTAGCCAGCATCTTCAACAGCAGCGACGCGACCTTGCCATAGGGCGGGTAGAGCAGCGCCACGGCGGAGAGGCGCGACTGGCGTAGCACCGGCTTTTCCTTGCTCATCGCCACGAAGCCCGCCTCGCCGTGATAGTGGCCATAGCCCGAGGCGCCGACGCCGCCGAAGGGCAGGTTGTCCTGGGCCAGGTGCAGGATCGTGTCGTTGATCGTCACGCCGCCGGAAATCGTGCCGTTCAGCACGCGCGCCTCGGCTTTCCTGTCGGTGCCGAACCAGTAGAGCGCCAGCGGCCGGTCGTGAGCGTTGATGTAGGCGAGCGCCTCGTCGAGCGTGTCATAGGGGATGACCGGCAGAATCGGTCCGAAAATCTCCTCGTGCATCAGCGCCATCGTGTCGTTTGCCCCGGTGACGATGACTGGCGCGAGGATGCGGCGGGCCGGATCGGTGCCCGGCAGAAGTTCGATGACCTCGGCCCCCTTGGCCCGGGCCTCGTCGATCAGGCCGGCGAGCCGGTCGAAATGGCGCGTGCTGATGATCGTCGTATAGTCGGGATTGCCGGCAAGGCTCGCATACTGCTTCTCCGCCGCAGCCTTTGCCGCCGTAACAAAGGCCGCGACGCGGTCGCGCGGCACCAGGGCGTAGTCGGGCGCCACACAGGTCTGGCCGGAATTCAGGAGCTTGCCCCAGATCAGCCGCGGCACGGCGCTGTCGAGATCGGCGGAGGCGTCGATGATCGCCGGCGACTTGCCGCCCAGCTCGAGGGTCACGGGCGTCAGGTTCCGCGCCGCCGCTTCCGCCACGCGCCGACCGACGCTGGTCGAGCCGGTGAAGACCAGATGATCGAAGGGCGCGGCACTGAAGGCCGCAGCGACATCAGGCCCGCCGACGACCACCGCAACCTCGTCTTGGGCGAAGAATTCCCTGACCGCGGCGTCGAGGACTTCGGAAAATTTCGGCGTCAGCTCGGAGGGCTTGAGCATCGTCCGGTTGCCGGCGGCAAGCGCCCCGACGAGCGGCGAGAGCATCAGGTTGAGCGGATAGTTCCATGGCGCGATGATGCCGACGACGCCGAGCGGCTGGCGCAGGATCTGTGCTGAACCGGGTTGCCCGGTCCAGGCGAGCGATACGCGGCGCGGCCGCATCCAGCCTTTCAGATGCCGCCGCGCATGACGCAGCGCCGCCCGGGTCGGCACGATGTCGGCAAGCGTGGTGACCACTGGCGAGCGGTTGCCGAAATCCTCCGAGATCGCCTGAGCCAGGCGCTCCTGCCAGGCAAGGATCAGGCGCTCCAGCCGGTCCAACCGATCGCGCCGCAGCGCCAGATCCGGATTGATGTCGGTAAGATAGGCTGCCTTCTGCTGCGCCAGCATCGCCCCGATGCGCTCGGCCGCCGTCTGCCGCCCGTCCATGCTGTCCTCCATCGTCCGCCTCCCAGTTTTCGTTGTCCCAGCAGATGAGCCGAGACCGCGGGATTGTTCAAGTGCGAACAGAAAATTCGGGTCGAAAAGAGATACTCTCTCGATTGGGGGGCATCCTTGTCCCTGGGGTCCCGGCGGCAGGCGCGAGCCGTCGGTTCGCGACGCTTGGAGAATGACGACCGTCGCCGATCCGAATAACGGGCTTGCGCGATTTGACGGCGCGCGTTATCTCTCTGTCACCATGACCTGTTTCGAACCGACCATGTCTGCGACCCTGAAAGCTGCCCGTCCCGCGGCCGGCTTCGTCGCGTCGGTGCCAAACTCGCTTCTTCTTAGCCTTATCCGCGGTTGCCGGGTCCTTTGAGGAGCGCCCGGCGGCCGGATAGCCGCATGGCTCAGCTCCTCGAAGCAAATCCCGTACACTGAGACTATTTGGCCGACTTCAGGCCAGCATTTGCCGTCGCAAAACCGCGCTTGATGCGCTAAGAGCCGGGCAGATGCGGAAGAGGAAGAGATGAACGACATGACGATGAAATCCGGAGCCGGCATTGTGGGAATGCCCGAGGCGGCGACCAAGTACCACTCTTATCCGCAGATCGACATCAAGGACCGCACCTGGCCGTCGAAGACCATCACCAAGGCGCCGATCTGGTGCTCGGTGGACCTGCGTGACGGCAACCAGTCGCTGGTCAATCCGATGGGCCACGACCGCAAGGCCCGCATGTTCCAGCTGTTGCTGGACATGGGCTTCAAGGAGATCGAGATCGGCTTTCCGTCGGCCTCGCAGACCGATTTCGACTTCGCCCGCTGGTGCGTCGAGGAAGGCAATGTGCCCGACGATGTGTCGCTGCAGGTGCTGGTGCAGTGCCGGCCGGAGCTGATCACCCGGACCTTCGAGGCGCTGGAAGGCGCCAAGCGTCCGATCATCCACTTCTACAACTCGACCAGCGAATTGCAGCGCCGCGTCGTGTTCGGCAAGGATGTCGCCGGCATCAAGCAGATCGCCGTCGATGCGGCGAAGATGATCACCGAGATGGCGGCGAAGGCTGCCACCGGAGCGAATGGCGGCTTCCGCTTCGAATATTCGCCGGAGAGCTTTACCGGTACCGAGCTGGACGTGGCGCTGGAGATCTCCAATGCCGTCATCGACATCATCAAGCCGACGCCGGACAACAAGCTGATTCTCAACCTGCCGTCCACCGTCGAGATGGCGACGCCGAACATCTATGCCGACCAGATCGAGTGGATGTGCCGCAACATCGACAACCGAGAGAACGTCATCGTTTCGCTGCATCCGCACAACGACCGCGGCACCGGCATTGCCGCGACCGAGCTCGGCCTGATGGCCGGCGCCGACCGTGTCGAGGGCACGCTGTTCGGCAATGGCGAGCGCACCGGCAATGTCGACATCGTCACGCTGGCCCTGAACATGTTCACCCAAGGCGTTGATCCGAAACTGGATTGCTCCGACATCGAGCGGATCAAGGCGGTCTATGAATATTCGAACCAGATGACCATTCCGGAGCGCCATCCTTACGTCGGCGAGCTGGTCTACACCGCGTTTTCCGGCTCGCACCAGGATGCGATCAACAAGGGCATGAAGGCGCGGCGCACGGCCAACTCGCCGCTGTGGGAAGTGCCCTATCTGCCGATCGACCCGCAGGACGTCGGCCGGACCTATGAGGCGATCATCCGCATCAACTCGCAGTCGGGCAAGGGCGGCATCGCCTACATCCTGCAGGAAGACTACGGCATCAACATGCCGCGTGCCCTGCAGGTGGAGTTCCGCGAGGACATCCAGCGCATCACCGACGAGGAGGGTGTCGAACTGCCCTCGAAGCGCATCTACGAGCGCTTCATCGAACGCTATGTCGAGCAGCCCGGCGGGCGGCTGAAATATGTCGATCACCACACCTATGCCGACCCGGAGCAGAAGGGCCGCCGCATCGTCGCCGCCGAGATCACCGACGGCGGAGAGACGAAGCGGATCGAAGGGCAGGGCACCGGGCCGATCGACGGCTTCATCAATGCGCTGTCGACCTATCTGGGCATCGAGCTGACGGTCGCCGACTATTCCGAGCATTCGCTTCAGCACGGCTCCAACGCCTCGGCCATCGCCTATGTCGAAGTCGTGCATCCGGACGGCAAGCTGTTCGGTGTCGGTATCAACACCAATATCGTCGCGGCTTCGCTCGAGGCGATCGTCTCGGCGGCAAACCGGGTTCTCGACGAACGCGCGACGAAGGGCTGAACCATGGCGCTGCATGCGGTGGTGATCGGAGATGTGAGAAGCGCACCGCCGCTCGTGCTGCTGCACGGTTTCGGCTGCGGCGCCTTCATCTGGAAAAAGGTCATGGCGGGGCTAGGCCCCGCCGTGCCGGTGATCGCCTATGACATGCCGGGTCATGCCGGCTCGATCGAAGCCGACGGGATCGGCGGGGCGGGCAAGATGGCGAAAGCCATCCGCAACGATCTCGACCTGCGCGGCGTCACCGCCTTCCATGTCGCCGGGCATTCGCTCGGCGGCGCGACGGCGGCACTTCTGGCCCTGCGCGAGCAGAAGCGGGTCTTGAGCGCGACGCTTCTGGCGCCCGGCGGCTTCGGCCCCTCGATCAACCACCGCCTGCTGTCGCACTATGCCCAGGCCGAGACCCATCTCGACCTGATCTGGGCGCTGGAAGGCATGTCCGGCTTCAATGCGACGATCGACGACGACCTGGTCGACGACATGCTGGCGATCCGTCACCAGCCGGGCGCGCAGGCTGCCCTGACGCACATCTTCGAGGCGATCACCTTCGTGGCGCCGAGCGGTGAGCGGTTGCAGGGCGAGCTGCCGCTCGACGCGCTGGCCGCGCTCACCATGCCGATCCGGGTGGTCTGGGGCGGGGAGGATTGCGTTCTGCCGTCCTGGCAGGCGGACCGGCTGCCAGGCAACATAGCGCTGACCAGGATCGCCAATGCCGGCCACATGCTGATCGACGAATGCCCGGAGGCCGTGGCCACCGTGCTTCGCGAGATGACGGCCTGACCGATACGCCTGGTCCCGGCTCCTGACCGTGACCGCGCAACAAAACTTCGCCGCCGGCCCCGATGAGGGGCCGACGGCGTTTTGAGGGGCAGGGCGGACTGGCCGGCCTAGTTGGCGCCGATCGTATACTCGCCGCGTTCGTGGATGGTGTTGGCGCGGCCGACCAGCAGGCTGTCGACGCGACCGATGCGATCCGGGTTCTTTCCGGTATAGGGCAGGGAATGCAGCACGTAGCGCATGGCGTTGAGGCGGGCGCGCTTCTTGTCGTCCGACTTGATCACCAGCCAGGGCGAATCCGCCGTGTCGGTGTGGAAGAACATGGCTTCCTTGGCCCGGGTATAGTCGTCCCACTTGTCGAGCGAGGCGAGATCAACCGGCGACAGCTTCCATTGCTTGAGCGGGTGGACCTTGCGTTCCTTGAAGCGGCGGCGCTGCTCGTCCTGGCTGACCGAGAACCAGAACTTGATCAGGTGGATGCCGCTGCGCACCAGATTGCGCTCGAACTCCGGCGCCTGGCGCAGGAATTCGCGATATTCCTCCTCGCTGCAGAAACCCATGACGCGCTCGACACCGGCGCGATTATACCAACTGCGGTCGAAGAGTACGATCTCGCCGCGGGTCGGCAGGTGTTCGACATAGCGTTGGAAATACCACTGGCCACGCTCGACATCGCTCGGCTTTTCGAGCGCCACGACGCGGGCACCGCGCGGATTGAGGTGTTCCATGAAGCGCTTGATGGCGCCGCCCTTGCCGGCCGCGTCGCGTCCCTCGAACAGGATGATCAGCCGCTGATTGGCTTCCTTCACCCAGGACTGCAGCTTCAGCAGCTCGGTCTGCAGGATGAATTTCTCATGCTCGTAGTCGCGGCGGAGCATCTTGTACTTGAAGGGATAGCCGCCGTCGCGCCAGTCGTCGGCGAGTTCGTCGCTGCTGACGCGCGGATGGCCCGAGGGCTTGGCGAGGCCAAGGCCCTTTCTCAGGCGGTTGGCATCGTCGGGTGAGGCGCCGGCGATGATCGCCTCGATGCCGGCCTGGAGCTCCGCGCCGCCGGCGCCGTCGCCGGCAATCTCCTGCATGGCGGACAGTTCGGCTTCCTGCGCCGCTTCGCTGCGCTCGTCGGCCAGGCTGATCTCGACGACGGGCGGCAGGACGCCGGCCGTGTTCGTGTCATTCTTCGCGGTGACGTCGGGGGTATTCTTGGTCGCCATGTTTCTCCTCTCCATGTGTTGTGTCGCCGTGGCCAAACGTCATGCGTCGCCCCGCTCACGGCTTTCGCTGTCTGGGAAACTGTCGATGCCGCACCGCTCCGCGCCAAGGCTTCAGCAGGCATCACTAATAGTATTAGGCGCCTTGCCCGGCTTGCCAGCATTGACTTGGATCAAGATTGGATTGGGCGGCAAAGCCTGCCCCGGTGGCCCTGAGGAAACGGGACGTCAGGCGGCATTGGCCCGCGAAAACGGGGCGCTCCGCCGCGGTTCGCTTCATCTGTGATTGCTGGAGGAGGGCGCCGGGCGCGACCGCGCGTTGCCGTCAGCCCAACAGGATCTGGTGGTGTTCGTGGCGCAGGGTCGCGGCCGCGTCGAACAGGCCGTAGCGGTCCCATTTGAGTTTCCAGCCGCCGGGTTCGCCGCCGATCGAGAAGAGATTGTAGCCGGCGGGCGGCTTCGAGGCGCCGGGTCCCTGCGAGGCGGAAGCGATGCCGACGACGGGCACGCGCTTGCCGTGCGGCTCCAGCCAGTAGAGCGTGTTGAGATGGGTATGGCCGTGCAGCACGAGTTCGGCGCCGCCCATGGCGATGGCCGCGGCGAAGCGGCGGATGCCGATCATGCGCTTGTGCGAGGCGGCGGCGCCGCGGATCGGCGGATGATGGATCATCACCACCCGGAACAGGCCTTCCTCGCCGGCCGCCTTCAGCAGCGCCACGGTCTCGCGCGCCTGGCGGGCGCTGAAATAGCCGGTGGCGGAAAACGGCGGGGTGGCGATCGAGGTCGAACAGCCGATCATCGCGACGGGGCCGCGGCGGCGGATATAGGGAAACAGCTTGTAGCCTTCGCGCCAGATCAGCGGGTCGTCGTCGCCGCGCATGTAGTCGTACCAGGCCTGCACGGCCTTGTCGTGGGCGCCGGGCACATAGGCGTCGTGATTGCCCGGCACGACGGAGGTATCGAGCGGCGCGCCGGCCTGGCGCAGCCATTCGGCGACAAGGCGGATCTCGATGCCGGAGGCGAGGTTGACCAGGTCGCCGGTGATGGCCAGATGGTCGGGCTCGTGGCGGCGCAGATCCTCCATGACCAGATCGAGCGCATTGGTGAAAAGATGCTTGCGCCGGTTGCGGTGCCAGTTCACATAGCCGGTGATGCGCTTGGAGGCCAATTCGCGGATGGTCAGGTTCGGGAGCGGGCCCAGGTGAACATCGGATATATGCGCGAGCTTGAACATGGCGCCACTCTTAAAGACGCGGCGCGACGGGAGCAAGAAGAATGAACCAGCAAAAGGGCCTGGATGAAGGCACGGGGCTGCGCCGGCGCCTGCTGCTGAAGGTGCTGCACAGTTATTTCGCCATGTCGCGCGGCATGACGCTCGGCGTGCGGGCGGCCTGTTTCAACCCGCAGGGCGAGATCTTTCTCGTGCGCCATTCCTATGTTCCCGGCTGGTACATGCCGGGCGGCGGGGTCGAGCGGCACGAGACGGCCTTCGAGGCGCTGGAGAAGGAACTGCGCGAGGAGGGCAATCTTCAGCTCACCGCGCCGCCGCAGCTCTTCCATGTCTATTTCAACCGGCGCATCAGCCCGCGCGACCATGTCCTGCTCTATCGCGCCGAAGTCACCCAGACGGCGCCGCGGCTCGCCGACCGCGAGATCGTCGAGGCCGGCTTCTTCGATCCGCGCGACCTGCCGAAGGACGTGACGTCCGCCACGCTCAGGCGGCTCGCGGAACTGAGCGGCGAGGTCAGCCCCGCCGATATCTGGTAAGCTCCGGCGCCTCCGACAGCGCGTCGCGCCCGTGCGGGCGGTCGAGGTCGAGGGCGGGACCGACGGGCACGATGCCGGTCGGATTGATCGTCTTGTGGCTGCGGTAGTAGTGGTGCTTGATGTGGCGAATGTTCACCGTCTCTGCGACGCCCGGGGTCTGGTAGAGGTCGCGGACATAGGCCGAGAGGTTCGGATAGTCGACGATGCGGCGGATATTGCACTTGAAGTGGCCGACATAGACCGGATCGAAGCGGATGAGCGTGGTGAACAGCCGCCAGTCGGCTTCGGTCAGGCGCGCGCCGAACAGGTAGCGGCCGGTTGAAAGCCGCTCCTCCAGCTCGTCCAGCATGGCGAAGAGCGGCGTGACTGCGCTCTCATAGGCTTCCTGCGTTGTGGCGAAGCCGGCCTTGTAGACGCCGTTGTTGACCGAATCGTAGATCCGGGCGTTGATCGCGTCGATGTCGTCGCGCAGGTCGCTCGGGAAATAGTCGGTCTGCGATCCGGTCAGGTCGTTGAAGGCGGTGTTGAACATGCGGATGATGTCGGCCGACTCGTTGGAGACGATCGTTCCCGTCTGCTTGTCCCACAGCACCGGAACGGTGACGCGGCCGGAATAGGCCGGATCTGCCTTCAGGTAGACCTGGTAGAGGAAGTCCGAGCCGAACAGATGATCGGCGGTCGCGCCGTCGTGGTCGTGGAATTCCCAGCCGTTTTCCAGCATCAGCGGATCGACGATCGACAGCGAGATGAGGCCTTCGAGGCCCTTCAGCTTGCGGAAGATCAGCGTGCGGTGGGCCCAGGGACAGGCGAGCGACACATAGAGATGGTAGCGCCCGGCCTCGGCCTTGAAGCCGGCGCGGCCCGTCGGACCGGCCGCGCCGTCGGCGGTCACCCAGTTGCGGAACTGTGCCTTGGAGCGCTCGAAATGGCCGGCGGTGGATTTCGTGTCATACCAGACGTCGTGCCAGACGCCGTCAACGAGCATGCCCATCGGCGCTCTCCTGTTTGTTGTTCGTATCTGCCTTCATAGATACGCTTCGCCGCGTCGATTGGGAGAGGCCAAGGGGTGAACACTGCGTTTTTCCATTGGACGGGCGGAAAATTTGCTGCTATCCGGGATTTCGCAAAACGGATGACCCATTTTCCATGACCGCACCACGGACCCTGCGACGACGCTGATGCTTCCCGAACGCCCCTTCGGCGTTAACGAGAACCCATATCTCCGTCTTTTCTGCTGGTTCGTTCATCCATGAAAAATCACGACCTTGTCTACCTCACCGAGGATGCGTCGCATGACGCGGTCATCGAGCATATAAACGAAGAAGCTTTTGGCCCCGGTCGGCACACGCGCGCGGCTGCCCGCATCCGCGAGCAGGGGCCGCATGACCGGCATCTCTCCTTCATCTGCGCCGATGACGGCGAGACCATCGCCTCCGTGCGCATGACGCCGGTCCTTGCAGGCTCGGTCAAGGGTCATCTGCTCGGACCGCTCGCCGTCCGGCCCTCGCACAAGAACCGGGGGATCGGCCGGGAACTGGTGCGCATCGCCATCGAGGCGGCCCGCCGCGCCGGCTCCGAAGCCGTCATCCTGATCGGCGATCCGCCGTATTACATGCCGCTCGGCTTCGAGAAGGTGGCCTGGAAGGCACTGGATTTCCCGGGCCCGGTCGACCCGGCACGGGTGCTGGTCGTGCCGCTCGGCGCGGACGTGCACGAGCGGCTGAACGGCCTGATCGCCTGGCGGCCGATGGACGACACGGCCGAGGCCACCGCAGCAGCGCTCAGAAGAGCTTCCTGAGCCAGGTGATGGCAAAATCGCCGGTGAAATTGTCGAGCGTGCCGAAGACCGAATAGCCCTGCCGCTCATAGGCGCGGCGGGCGTCGGGATTGATCGTGTCGATATAGGCGCCCTTGCAGCCGCGCAGCTTCGCTTCTTCCTCCGCCCTTTGCAGCAGCGCGCCTGCCAGCCCCTGTCCGCGTCGGCTCTCCGGCACGAACAGCATTTCCACATAGAGCCAGCCGCGCCCGGTATAACCGACCAGCCCGCCCTCGACCCGTCCTTCCGCATCGGTCAGCGGAATAAACAGGTCGCGCCGATCGGTCGGCCCGAGCAGGACATTGTTGTACGCCTTGATCCCCGCGAGGATGGTTTTTCGGGCGTCGTCGGGGACGGTGTCGGAAAGGGGAAGGGTGTCGGGCATGGGAGGAGGGTAGGAGGAAACTCGGCGGGTGTCGATGGGTGGTATCAGAGGGCAGTATGATTGGCGGCGCCATTGCGCCATCATTTCGGTCATCGCGGGAGCTCACGCCTGTCTGAAAGCAGACCTTATCCGCCTTCTTCGGCCGAGATAGTTTCTGGGCACTATTCGGAGCTAGACCGATCGAGCTTGTGAGACTGTTCCTGAATTCTCCAAGGGACTTGATTGCCGTATCATGGACATCTTTTAGCTTCTTGCGTAAGCCGACATGGCGTGCAGGAAGGCGTCATGCTACGTCCTCAAAAGCAAACCAAATAGCGGCAGGAGATAGTGTGGCGTTTATTTCAATAGACGGTGATGACATCGGTCGACGCATAACGGCATTGTACCTGTCGAATGATCGGGAGGGCCTCACGTCGTTCGTGGGAAGCGTTCATGAGAGCGTGCAGATGATTACTGATATTCTGGAAAACGCTGGTCACGAGATCATATTTAGCGCGGCGGATGGTGTCGTCGCGGAAATCGTCGGGGATATCGATACGAAAGAGCTTTATCGAAAGATTGCTGATGCCGGCGCTCCTAAACTAACCTTCTCAGCCGGCGTAGGAGACACCCTTCGAGAGTGTTACGTGGCGCTCCTGGCCGCGAAGAGCGAGGGGAAGGCACGGCTACGCTGTTACAAGGATATCGGGTGAGATGTTCCGTATCATCAATTTCACAGCACTCATTCGCTCCGTCGCTATCGCAACAACAATCCTTACACTTCTGATCTACGCCGCAATCGAGCGATGGTTGCCTCAGATCGCCCCGAGCATTCGCGTTTTCAGTATCGGCCCTTGGGTGGCATTGATCCTGACGCTTGCCATTACCTCCAGATTGACCTCGCGCGCGATTTGGGCTGGCGCAAGGTTCTTCTCCGGCTCGCTTTACCCAGATCTCAACGGCGTATGGGTGGGGGAGATCCAACCGAAGACGGGTTCTCCCATCGAAGCGGCCGCGGTGATTAGACAGGCGCTGATAAGTACAGAGATCGATCTCCACACGCCGACGACGAAATCACTGACCCTTGAAGCTACCCCGGTAATGTCCGCAGGACAGTATAAGCTGTACTACACATATCAAGCTAAACCGAAGCAGATCGGATGGAGCGCATATGCGGGATCAACAATTTTCGACGTGCGCACGGTTGATGCCAACGGGACGGCAACTCTCGAACTGAGCGGATTCTACTATACGGAGCGCGAGACCCTGGGACGAATCACGCTCCGGCAGGTCGGAACTGATCCCAACAAAGACGTGTCCTATTTCTGAATAGATAGGATTGGTGTGTGGTGACGCGCGCCTCGCTGTTCGGAGCGACGATGCCTGCGCAATTCGGGTAGGCTAGACCGGGCAATTACTTCCTAAATAAACTCGCTCGTAAAGATAGAGTACTGGCCCAACGTGCATCCTACTTGTGCCGAGAGGAACCGTTTGGATCAGCGACCATATCGGCGCTTTGGCGGGTTGCGTGGCGGTATTGCCGGGCCGCGAACCTTCACGATGATCCGCCGTCGCCCTACCGGGAGACCGCCAAGGAAGATCGTCAGATCCATCGCGTGGTCGCCATTGTAAGCGGTGTGACGCTCGACCGAAGTTCCTGTCCCTGCGACGTGGCCCATGTCGTTCTCCATCGCGGCCTCCCGACCATGGTTGCGCACTGTCCACTTCAGCGTGCATCCAGCAGGTAGCAGTTCCGGTGCTGCGATCGTGAACTTGATGTCACAGTTCTTGGGTACCGGCCGGATTTCGTTAAGACCCTGAAACGGCCTGATGTCGCGATTGTCGCGCGGCGTCGCCGTGACGACAATGTCGGGGGTGTAGTCGTACAGGGCAATAGCTTGGCTCTTCGCCAGCGCCTGCGCACCTTCCTCTGTGTCTTCCGGCATTGGGAAGAACTGGTCGAAGGCCTCGCTCCAGATATCGGCCGCCGCGGATATGTCGGTAGCGAGACGCGCCCGCTTGCCGATCAAGGCTAAGTCGCGCAGCATCGCCACCAGTTTGACGACGGCATCGACCTCCAACCGGTTCAAGTCCTCCTGGGAATTTACAGGGTTCAGAATGGTCACGTCGTCATCAAGTCGATCGGCGATTAGGGTGGCCGCCTGTTCGAGTATGTCGTCGTCTTCTACGACCGCGTTCTGATCGAGGCCGTCGAACGCTTCTGCGGCCAGTACGGTCAGCAATATGGAGGATGGACGCTCGGCCTCCTCGATCCTCAGTGCCGCCCACATTTTCAGGTAGCAAATAAGTCGGCGCAGTCTCGCGCGCGGAAGGTCGTCCTGACAGTTCTTGAACCACTCGTAGATCTTCTTCGGGTCGCTGACCTCCCAGCCCTTGGTCTCCGTCGCGAGCGTGCGGGCATCGCGTTCGCTGTCGAGATGGTAACACGGCACGTCAATGTGGAAATCTGGTGCGAAGGTGATCCGGCAGCAGCGCTCCTTCGGGTCGGCGACGCCGGTCGCTTCATTGTCCTCGTCGTCCTGATAGTCGACGAGCGCATTCTGAATGAAAGCCTTCAACTCCTCCGGGGTGTGATCGCCATCTTCTGGCTCACCAAGCCATTCGAAATAGATGCCTAGGTCGATGTCGAACTCAGCACCAACCACCCAAGGCCGGATTTGGGTGCCAAACTTGTAGGATCCCTGAAGCCATGTTCGTACGGAGTAGCCGCTGTCCTTTGTAAGGCGCTCAACGAGAAATTCGGCGAGGTTGTTCCAACGATCTTTCTGCTTCGTGAACTGGTCGGCCGTTGGCGTTATCCGCCGATGAAGGGTCTCGGATTCGCTACCGGCTAGGTAGAACAACTTCGCTGACTGGGACATCGGGATCCTAGAGGGTCGCGTTGGTGAAGGTGAATTCCGGTGCCTCGTGGCTGAGTATGTCACGCAGCATCTGATTCGATGAGGCGTCGGCGATGGAGCTAGCCGCTGCAGACTGTAGATCGCGCTTGGCGATGGGGCTTGCACAATCGAGTGCCAACTCGGCTTGCTGGTCCGGCGGCTGGGCGCGGTCGATCCGCACGTACCGGTCGGCGATGGCGTGCCGCATCATGTCATCTGTGAGGGCTTGCTGTGATCCGATCATCACGGTCGGCAGGCGCTGGTTCTTCATCCATCCGTACGACCCCAGCTTCCGTCCGGCGGACGCGGAGAAAGCGAAGGCTGTCGTGGTGGTGCCCACGCTGAGTACCCTTACATCCTCTCGTTTGACGTCGAGGAACGTCTCAGCCTCATGCAGAGCAATCAGATCTGGCGAGTTGGCGAACATCCCGCCATCGGCATACAGTTCGGCGCCGATCTGATGGAGTGGGAAATACGTCGGTGCCGCCGAAGTGGCCAAGGCTACATCGACAACTTTTAGTCGCCAGTCGACGATGAAGCGCGGATGGTGCCCGGTCTTGAATACCTTAGGGCCGCCCTTCGTAAGGTTCACGGCGGGGATCACGGTTGGCCGTCTGAGTTCCGACATCTTGGTCTCGGCGCCAACGATTCGCTCGATGATGCGGCGGAGTGGCGCGGGATCGTACCGCGACTTAGGAAGGCCAGACAGGATACGCGCCCCCGCGCTCAAAAAGTTAGACGCAGGCCGCTTAGGTGAGAAGACTTTGTCGCCTTCGTCCAAAAACGCCTGCTTGATCTCCTTGGCGCTACGACCCGCGGATAAGCCGAGACCGATGATTCCGCCAACGGACGTGCCTGCGATCAGATCGAACGAATCCGCAAGTGCGCGCCCTGTGCGTTTCTCAATCTCCGTCAGGACCGACGCAGTATAGAGGCCGAGATAACCACCACCGGATAGACTTAGAATCTGGAACACCAAAGGTTACCCCCCTGCAATCAAAGATAGCCAATCTCCAGATAGACTCAAGAGGGCGTGTGTCCTCGAGAGTCAAGCTGACCGAATCTAGTTCCCAAATTTCAGTCTAAGCTGGAAAAAGACGTTTTCGAATTTTGAAACCGTAGTTATGCGCGACAATAATCAATCAATACCGGAGCGGCTTCTGTCGCACTTGGTTCCCCTACCGTCCCTCGCGCCACCACGTCGCCGACATCGCCAGCAACAACACTGCGAGCCCGGCAAACCCGGCAGACAACGGCAGCGCATCGACGCCCTTCAACACCGTTTCGTCGGTGAGGCGCATCGGCAAGCGGCGCGTCTCGGCGATGCGGAAGTCGCGTCCTTCGCCTTAGAGGTTGAGGTCGAAAGCGAAGACCACTGCTCCGCCGGCCGAGGCGTGCCCCGGCCAAGGTCGCGGCCACGTTTCGAGCGCGGGGGTGTCAGCTGCCACTCTCCCGGCGCAACGGCGAGGCGGGATTTTGCGCTCCCACATTGAACCTTCATCGGCTTTCGATAAGGTGACGACCATGGAAACATTGTCCGACTATCTCACGTCGGTGGCCAGCGGCGCCGGGTTCGTTGTCGTCACCATCGGCATCGTCCTTGCAAGCTACTTCGTGGCGCGACGGCTGCTTCATCCGGGCAGCGGCGAGGATCGCACGCTGGAGGTCGCGGGGAACGTCGCCGTTCGGGTGGCGACCCTGCACAGCCTGATCCTCGGCCTCGTCTATGCCCAGGAGCTCGACGACTACAAGGCGGTCCGATCCAACCTGATCGACGAGGCCGTGGCGATCTCGGACGTCTTCAACGATGTGCGACGCTACGGCGGGCCAGCCACTCTCGAGGTGCAGCAAGGCCTTGCCCGCTATGTCGCGGTCGTGGTTGACGAAGAGTGGGAACGGCTCGCCCGGCACGAGCGATTGTCTCCCAGGGCATGGCAGGAATGGGAGGGTGTCTACGACACGATTCTCGACCTTGCCCCGGTGACCGAGCGGGAGCGCTATCTCAGCGCGCGGTTGAAGGACAGGGTGTCGGCGATCGCGAAATACCGGCAATTGCGCGAGGCGCCGTCGTCGAACCACTTTTCCGGGCTGTTCTGGGCGCCCGCGCTCATCGGGCTGGTCATCGTGTCGGCCGCCTTCTACGTCTATCGGCCCTCACGGACGCATCTGGTGCTGCTCGGCCTTTTCGGCGCCTATTCCGGGGTGATCCTGTTCTTCATCTTTGCCTTCGCGAACCCTTACGCCAATCCGGGCAAACTGCAGCCGCGCCCCTTCCAGCACCTGCTCGACGGCGATTTCCGCTCAGTCATGCCGGCAAAGGCTGGCTGAGGCGAACCGGCGGGAAGGAACTGGGGAAACTCCGTCGGGCCCTGCGCTTCCGAAGCCGCGATTTCCCTACCGCCCCTCACGCCACCAGGTCGCCGACATCGCCAGCAGCAGCACGGCGAGCCCGGCAAAGCCGGCAAACAGAGGAAGCGTATTGACGCCCTTCAGCACCGTTTCGTCGGTCATCCGCACCAGAAGGCGGCGGTCGTCGGCGATGCGGACGTCGCCGCGGACGGGCAGGATGTCGGGGAGGCGAAGACCGCCGTTGCCGTCGTCGAGGCGGGCGATCCTGCCGCGGGTTTCGGTGCCGATCGGTTTCAGCGTGTCGAGCGTCGAGACCATGGCCTTGAATTCGGGCGCGTCGACTGCGCCGACATGGACGAGGGTGGAGAATTCGCCGTTGGCGATAGTGAAGAGGCCTGTTTCGTCCATGCGCTTTTCGCCGCGATAGAGGCCGGGTGCGGTTTCGGTCAGCGCCAGCGTCTCGGTCTTGCCCGACGGCGTGCGGATGGTGGCCGAACCGGGATCGCCGGCGATCGTCTGGCGGGTCACTTCCAGCGTGCGGCCGAGCGCGCGGGCTTTCAGCGCCTCTTCCTCGAGTTCCGGTTCCTTCATCAGCCAATGGGCGATGCGGCGATAGAGCGAGACATGCGGGCCGCCGCCTTCGAAGCCTCGGGCCCAGAGCCAGCCCTGGTCGGAGAGCAGCATGGCGACGCGGCCTTGCTCGGCGCGGTCGAGCACCAGCAGCGGGCGACCGTCGGCGGCGGTCATCACGGTTTCGCCGCGCGGCGGATCGACGTCGACGCTGCGGAACCAGCGGCCCCATTGCGGCGGCTCGATGGCCGAGCCGTCCAGCCCGCGGGTAACGGGGTGGCGCTTGCCCTGGTCGGAGAGGCGCGGATAGAAGGCCGCCTCGTGCATGTTGCCGGTCGGGGCGGCGGGCAGCACCGAGGCGAGCGGGGTGATCGCGATCGAATCCTCGCCGGCATGTTCGGGGCCTGCGGCGATCAGCAGGGCGCCGCCCTTTTTCACGTATTCGGCGATGTAGTCGTAATAGAGGATCGGCAGCACGCCGCGGTGCTGGTAGCGGTCGAAGATGATCAGGTCGAAATCGTTGATCTTCTCGACGAAGAGTTCGCGCGTCGGGAAGGCGATCAGCGACAGCTCGTTGATCGGCGTGCCGTCCTGCTTTTCCGGCGGGCGCAGAATGGTGAAATGCACCAGGTCGACGGCGGCGTCGGATTTCAAAAGGTTGCGCCAGGCGCGCTCGCCGGCATGGGGCTCGCCCGAGACCAGCAGCACGCGCAGGTTCTCGCGGATGCCCTCGATCAGGTGGATCGCCTTGTTGTTGACCTCGGTAACCTCGCCGGGCGTGGCGGCGACGGTGAATTCGAGCACGTTGTTGCCGCCGCGCGGCACCTTGAACGAAAACGGCGTCTCGACGCCGGGCGTGGCGTTGAGCGTGGCGATCTCCTCGCCGTTCAAACGCACGGTGACGGTGGCGGCCGTATCGGTGCGGCGGCCGTCGTCGAAGACGCGAAGGGTGAGTTCCTGCTCCTCGTCGACAATGCCGAAGCGCGGCGCGCGCAGCACCTCGATGCGGCGGTCGAATTCGTCGGCCTTGCCGGTGACAAGGCCGTGGACGGGGGCGTCGAAGCCGAGCGCGTCGGCTGCAGCCGGCACGTCGTGCACCTGTCCGTCGGTGATGAAGATGGCGGCCCCGACGCGGGCCGGGGGCACGTCGGAAATGGCCGAGGCGAGCGCCTCGAACAGCCGCGTCGAGGGCGCGTCGGAGGTGGCGGGGTCGCGCACCTCGACGATGCGCGGCTCGATGCGGGCAAAGCGCGACAGCCGGTCCTTCAGGCCTTCGAGCGCCGCATCGGTCATGGCGATGCGTTCCGGCGTCTCCTGGCTCTGGCTGCGGTCGACAATGACGGGCACGACGGTCGACAGCGCCTCGCGGTCCTCCTGCATGAGAAGCGGATTGGCGAGTGCCGCGAGCACGGCCGCCGAGGCGAGCAGGCGAATGCCGGTGCCGCGCACGCCGCGGGCAAAGCCCGCCGTGGCGAGGATCAGCGCCAGCACGGCGAGCGCCAGAAGGATGAACCAGGGAATGAAGGGAGCGAACTGGAGCGTCATGTTACTGCCCCAGCCGTTCGAGGAGGGCGGGAACATGCACCTGGTCGGCCTTGTAGTTGCCGGTCAGCATGTACATCATGATGTTGACGCCGGAGCGGAAGGACATTTCCCGCTGCATCTCATCCGGCGGCACGGTCGGAAGCACCGAGGCGCCGTTGGCGTCGATCGCCCAGGCGCCGAGCATGTCGTTGCCGGTGATCAGGATCGGCGAGACGCCGTCGCCGGTGGAGGCGACGCCGCTGTTGGAGGTCCTGGCCTCCTGGCGCGCCTCGACCCAGAGCGGGCTGCCGGTGTAGCGGCCGGGAAAATTGGTCAAGAGATAGAAGGACCGCGTCAGCACGTGGTCCGAGGGCACCGGCTCCAGCGGCGGAATGTCGATGTTCGCGAGGATCGCCTGCAGCCGCTCGCCGTTGGCGCTCGGGCCGCTTTCGTCGCCAAGGGCGGAGAACTGGTCGCGGGTGTCGAAAAGCACGGTGCCGCCGGCACGCATATAGGCGTCGATCCGGCTGATGGCGGCGGCCGACGGCATGGGCGCAGTCGCCGAGATCGGCCAGAAGATGATCGGGTAGAAGGACAGTTCGTCCTTGGTGATATCGAGGCCGACCGGCGGGGCCGGTTCCAGCGTCGTGCGGTAGGTGAGGAAGTCGGTGAGGCCGCGCAGGCCGTTCTCCGACAACTGGTCGACCTCGGCCTCGCCGGTGACGACATAGGCGAGATGGGTGTTGTCGAGACGCTCGAGGATCACCTCGTCGCCGGGCTTGGCGTCATCGGCAGAGGCACCGTCGCCTGGTGTGAAGAAGACTACCGAAGCCAGCGCCAGGACGGACGCGGCCGCAGCGCGGCGCGGCAGGCGGGACAAGGCGCCACCCATGAACAGGACGACGAGGCTGTCGATGACAAGAAGCGCAAAGGCCAGCGTCAGCAGGATCGGCTTCAGCGGCATGGCAGCGGAGCCGGCCAGCGGTTCGCGGGTCACGACAAGTGAAGCATCGACCTTGAGCGGCTTCAGCTCGGCGCCGGCGGGCAGGAGGTTCAATGCGGCAAAGCCGTCCTCGGTGCCGTAGAGGCCGGGTGGGTTGTCGAAGGTCGCCGACGTCGGCCGCGCTTCGCCGAGATCGAGGGGACGGGCATTGCCGGTGTCCGCGGTCAGAGCCCCGCGTTCGGTGAGCAGGCGGAAGGGCGCAAGCGTCGCCCTTGCAGCCGGATCGGCATTGGCCGCGGCCGTGCCGGCGCGCGACAGCTGGACGACGCGGCGCAGCATTTCGACGAATTCGCCGGAGATCGGCAGATCCGACCAGGTGGCCTCGGCGCTGACATGAAAGAGCACGGTGCGACCGGCGCCGGTTTCCCGGACGGTGACGAGCGGCGTACCGTCGGCGAGGCTCGCCCAGGTGCGCTCGGCAAGGTCCGGCGTCGGTTCGGCCAGCACCTGGCGCTTGATCAGCACGCCGTCCGGCCTCGGCATGCCGGCAAAGGGGCCGAATTTCGGGAAATCGGCGAGCGGCTGCGGCTCGGCCCAGGAGAGCGCACCGCCGAGCTCGCGTTCGCCCTGGCGCAGGATGACCGGCACCAGCGGGTCGCCGATAGGTGCTGCGGCAAGGCGGGGTCCGGCAAAGCGGATCAGTGTGCCGCCTCCCGCGATCCAGGCCTGAAGCGGTTCGTAGACCGATTCCGGCAGGCGGCCGATGTCGGCCAGCACGATGGCCGAAGGCTTCTGCGCCAGAATCTCCGGCACGGAGACGGCGAGATCGGCGACGCCGGGCTTGATCAGGTCGGCATAGGGCGCCAGCGCCCGCTCGATATAGTAGAGCGGCGAGAGCAATGGCTGGAAATCGTCGCCGGTATCGCCGGAGATGAGGGCCACGCGGCGGCGGCGGAAACCGTCGTCGAGCAGATGGGTCGCCCCGGCGGTTGCGAGACCTGCGACCGACAGGCGGGCAAAGTCGTTGCGCAGTTCGAACGGGGCGGCGATCTGGCCGCTGGCCACCGTGACGCCGGCGGCGAAGTCGACATTGCCCGAGGCGATGACGCGGCCCTGGCGGTCCTGGGCGTCGACGATCAGGCTCCGGGCGGCGCTGCCGTCGAGGCGCGACAGGGTGACGGTCAGCGCGTCGGCGCCGTTCGATGCGCCGGTGATGGCGGTCGCGGCGGAATTGTCACCCTCGATCAGGCGGAGCTGCGTCGGCGAAAGGGCGGCCAAGTCGGCCATCAGTTCTTCCTTGTCGTCGGCGGCGATGCCGTCGGAGAGCACGGCTAGTGTGCCGGGCCTCGTGCCGTCAAGCGCTGCGCGAAGGGCGTCGAGTGCGCGGACGCGGTCGGGGCGCAGCGGCTTCGGGCTTGCGGCGCGCAGTTTTTCCAGCGCAGCTGCGGCGCCGGCCGGCACGGCGTCGTGGCTGGCATCGGCGGTGAAGACGATCGACACCGGCAGGTCGCGGTCACCCGCATCGCCGATCAGCGCCTCGGCGGTCGCAACACGGCGATCCCAGTCGGAGACGGTCGCCCAGGCATTGTCGACGACGAGCACCAGCGGGCCGTCGGTCGACAGCGAGGCATTGCGCGGATTGAGCACCGGATCGGCCAGCGCGAAGATCACCAGAGCCGCGAGCAGCATGCGCAGCAGCGTCAGCCACCACGGGCTCTTGGATGGCGTTTCGTCGCGTTTCAGCACGCCGGCGAGGATACGTAGTGGCGGGAAAACTTCGGTCTTCGGGCGCGGCGGGGTGAGCTTCAGCAGCCACCAGATCAGCGGCAGGGCGGCAAGCGCGATCAGCACGGCCGGGGTGGCGAAGGCGAGCGGCAGGGCGTTCATGGCGCAACGCTCCGGCTGGTGAGCGGCGGCGTGCCGGAGAGATACATGTGGACCGCGACCAGCGCCTCGGAGGCAAGGCGGTCGGTACCGTGATGGACGAAGCTCCAGCCGAGACGGCGCAGCTGTTCGCCGAGGTTCTCGCGGCGGGCGAGGTAGGCGCGGCGATAGTCGTCGCGCAGCCCCTCGGCGCGGCCGGAGACGAGCTTCTGCCCGGTTTCCGGATCGGTGAATTCGGTGCGGCCGGTATAGGGGAAGCTTTCCTCCGCCGGATCGGCGATTTCGACCACATGGCCGCGCAGGCCGCGGCGGGCGAGCGGCGCGATCTTCTCCATGATCGCGTCGGCGTCGTCGAGGAAGTCGCCGATCAGCACGATGTCGCTCGCGCCGCGGATCATCGCCGTGTCCGGCAGGCCGCCGGACAGCGGGGTGTGGATGATCGCGGTTGCCAGCCGTTCGGCGGCGTTGCGGGCCGAGGCCGGTTCCATCACGCCGGGGCAGCCGATGCGCTCGCCGGAGCGGGCGAGGATTTCGGCAAGCGCCAGCATCAGCACCAGCGCGCGGCTTTCCTTGGAGACCGAGGCGAGCGTCGACTTGTACATCATCGACGGCGAAAGATCGGCCCAGAGCCAGACGGTGTGGGCGGCCTCCCACTCGCGATCACGGATATAGGTGTGGTCGTCGCGGGCCGAGCGGCGCCAGTCGATGCGGGCGAAGCTTTCGCCTTCCGCATAGGGCCGGAACTGCCAGAAGTTCTCGCCGATGCCGCGCTTGCGACGTCCGTGCCAGCCGGCGATCACCGTGTTGGCGATGCGCCGGGCCTCGACCATGCAGTCGGGCACGAGGCTGGCGCGCTGGCGGGCGCGGGTCAGCGCGTCCCCGGCGGGGGTCTGCTCGACGATCTGGCCGATGGCTGCCACGTGTCCGCGATCCTTCAGGGTTTCTAGCTGCGCGCCTGCTTTACCAGTCCGGCGATCACGTCGCGCACCGACATGCCCTCGGCGCGGGCGGCGAAGGTGAGCGCCATGCGGTGTTCGAGAACGGGTTCGGCCAGCGCGCGGACGTCGTCGAGCGAAGGCGCCAGGCGGCCCTCATAGAGCGCGCGGGCGCGGGCGCAGAGCATCAGCGCCTGGCCGGCGCGGGGGCCAGGACCCCAGGCGACCGCCTTGTCGGTCTCGGCATTGCCGTGGCCGGGGCGGGCGGAACGAACGAGCGAGAGGATGCCGTCGACGACGCTGTCGGAGACCGGCATCTGGCGGATCAGCTTCTGGATCTCGATCAGGCGGGGGGCGGTCAGGACGCCGGCCGCCTTCTGGTCGCTGATGCCGGTGGTTTCCAAGAGGATCTGCCGCTCGGCCGCCAGTTCCGGATAGCCCACGTCGACCTGCAGCAGGAAGCGGTCGAGCTGGGCTTCGGGCAGCGGATAGGTGCCTTCCTGCTCCAGCGGGTTCTGGGTGGCGAGCACATGGAAGGGGGCTGGCAGGTCATAGGGCCGGCCGGCGATCGTCACCTGGTATTCCTGCATCGACTGCAGCAGCGCGGACTGGGTGCGCGGGCTGGCGCGGTTGATCTCGTCGGCCATCAGCAGCTGGGCGAAAACCGGGCCCTTGATGAAGCGGAAGGAGCGCCGGCCGTTCTCGTCCTGGTCCATGACCTCGGTGCCGAGAATGTCGGAGGGCATCAGGTCGGGGGTGAACTGGATGCGGTTGGCGTCGAGGCCGAGCACGGTGCCGAGCGTGGTGACGAGCTTGGTCTTGGCAAGGCCCGGCACGCCGACCAGCAGCGCATGGCCGCCCGAGAGGATGGCGAGCAGGGTGTTCTCGACCACTTTTTCCTGGCCGAAAATGACCTTCGACACGGCCAGGCGCACGGCGGCGATGTCGGCGAGCGCCTTCTCGGCGGCCTCGATGATGGCCTTTTCGTCGAGGGCGGCATCCGGGGTTGGCATCAGGCCCATGGTCTTCTCCATCTGGTTTTGCCGGCGCGGCCGAATCGGAGCGGTCTTCCCGACAGCGGCACATGAAACTAACTTATTCCCCAACGGGCGGCTGACAAGCGCGTTTCGAATGACTATCTCGTGACATAACACTGATTAGGCACCAACCGGGACGCAAAGATGGCAGGCGATACGCTGAAGGCGACGACGGATGCGGCAGGCCTTGCGGCGATGATTTCGCGCGCGGCGGCGCAGACGGCCGGCGGCAAGCCGAGCCTGCCGCCCGTGGAGCGCTGGGAACCGCCGTTTTGCGGCGACATCGACATGGAAATCCGCGCCGACGGGACCTGGTTCTACATGGGCACGCCGATCGGCCGCGCGCCGCTGGTACGGCTGTTTTCGACGGTGCTGCGCAAGGACGAGGACGGCAAGACCTATCTCGTAACACCTGTGGAGAAAGTCGGCATCCGGGTCGAAGACGCGCCGTTCCTCGCCGTCGAGATGAGCGAGAGCGAGCGGGACGGCAACAAGCTTCTGACCTTCCGCACCAATGTCGGCGACCTGGTCGAGGCCGGGCCGGACCATGCGCTGCGCTTCGTCGTGCATGGCGAGAACCATGAGCTCAAGCCTTACCTGCATGTGCGCGGGCGGCTGGAGGCGCTGGTGTCGCGCGCCGTCATGTATGACCTGGTGGAACAGGGCGAGACGGTGGAGATCGACGGGGTCGAGATGTTCGCCGTCCGCTCGGGCGGGACGATCTTTCCGGTGATGCCGGCGGCAGAACTCGACCGGCTGTCGAAATGAGTTTCGACATCTATTCCGCCGCCGACTTCCGCCACCGGGCGCTCAACCAGATCGGCGCGCCGCTCGAGCATGCCTGGCGCGATCACGGCGACCATGTACTCAATCCTGAGACCCTGCTTGAGGTCGAGGGGTTGAAGCTCAAGGATGCCGCCGTTCTGGTTCCGGTGGTCGACGATCCCGACGGGGCGAAGGTGATCCTCACCCAGCGCACGGCGACGTTGCGCAAACATTCCGGCCAGGTCGCCTTTCCCGGCGGCGGCATCGACGAGGGCGACCTTTCGCCGGAAGTCGCGGCGCTGCGCGAGGCGGAGGAGGAGATCGGGCTCGATCCGTCCTTCGTCGAAACGGTCGGCCGGCTGCCGCAATATCTTTCCGGCACGGGCTTTCGCATCGTGCCCGTGCTTTCCGTCGTCCGGCGTGGCTTCGTCATCAAGCCCAATCCCGACGAGGTCGATGCGGTGTTCGAAGTGCCGCTGTCCTTCCTGATGAACCCGGACAATCACCAGCGCGACAGCCGTACCTGGCAGGGGATCGTCCGGCATTTCTATGTGATGCCCTATGGCGAGCGCCATATCTGGGGCATTACCGCCGGCATCATCCGGACGCTCTATGAAAGGCTCTATGCATGACCAACCTGTCGAACGAGACCTGGTTCGCCGATCCGGCGCTTAAGCGGCTGTTCGCGCTGCTCAATGCCGACGGCGGCGAGGCGCGCGTGGCCGGCGGGGCGGTGCGCAACAGCCTGATGGGCCTGCCGGTTGCCGATATCGATCTCGCGACGACGCTTGCGCCCGAAACGGTGATGGAGCGGGCCAAGGCTGCCGGGATCAAGGCCGTGCCGACCGGGATCGACCATGGCACGGTGACGCTTGTCATCGACGGCTCGCCCTTCGAGGTGACCACGCTTCGCCGCGACGTCGAAACTGACGGGCGGCGCGCCAAGGTGGCCTTCGGGAGCGACTGGCAGGAGGATGCCGAGCGGCGTGACCTGACGATCAATGCCCTCTATGTCGGCGCCGATGGCGAGGTGATCGACCTCATCGGCGGCCTGCCGGACATCGAGACGAAGACGGTGCGCTTCATCGGCGATGCCGATACGCGGATCGCCGAGGACTATCTGCGAATCCTGCGCTTCTTCCGCTTCTTCGCCCATTATGGCGGCGGGCGACCGGATCCGGCGGGCGTGAAGGCCTGTTCGCGGGCCAAGGACAAGCTTTCGTCGCTCTCGGCGGAGCGGGTCTGGGCGGAGACGAAGAAGCTGCTGTCGGCCCGCGATCCGGGCCGGGCGCTGCTGTGGATGCGCCAGTCCGGCGTGCTCGGAGCCATTCTGCCCGAAACCGAAAAATGGGGCATCGACGCGATCCCGGCGCTGGTCGCCGCCGAGCAGGCACTCGGTTGGGAGCCGGATCCGATGTTGCGGCTTGCGGCGATCGTGCCGAAGGATGCCGATAGGCTGGCGGGTCTTGCGCAGCGGCTGCGGTTGTCGAATGCCGAGGCGGCTTTCCTCGACCGTTTCGCGCGGGCGCCGAAGCCCAACGGCGAGGTGACGGATGCGGCTTTCGACCGGGAACTCTACCGCCTCGGCAAGGACGGCGTGATTGCGGCCCTGAGGATCGATCTCGCCAGCGCGCGCAGCAATGCTGCCCTCGACCCGAAGGCCATGGCGAAGACCGGGCGGCTGTCGGTGCTATTGAAGCGAGCGGAAAAATTCGAACGGCCGGTCTTTCCCCTGAGCGGTGCCGACGTGCTGGCGGCCGGGGCTGCTCCGGGACCCAAGGTGGGGGAAGCGCTCAAAGCGCTGGAGCAGGAGTGGATCTCGTCCAACTTCTCCTTCGACCGGGCGAAGCTGCTCGCCCGGCTGGCCGATCTGATCAGAACTTGATTCAAATCCTTGCGAAAGCGATTCCGTCAGGCCGTCCAAGGGACTGAAACTCAACGGATTTCGCTGTGGACCTCGCGTGTTGATTCAAGCGTTTGCGAGGCCGTCGCGGCCTTGGCAGTCAGGCGGCCTGCGCCTGATCGGTGATCCTCGCCTTGATGGCATCGACCATCGTTTCGCGGATGATCGTTTCGCCATGGGCGGTCCGCATGTGCTCGACCGAGCGGCGGACGACTTCGGCTTCCTCTTCGGCGCGGGTGTGCCAGGGGCAGCCCGGAACCAGTGAACCGCATTCAAACTGCTTCATGTCGCATCTCCTCTTCGACTGGGTTCAACGCGTCGGAGCATATCATGAAACGCTAATCAGGCAAAGACGGGACACGTCCTGCGGGCAGACGGGGCGCCGACGGGCGCCCTCTCGCTTTTCGAAGAACCGGCCGGACTGCCTATTCGGGCATGGCCCAAGCGCGAAAGACCGAGCCGTTTGCCTGCGGGGGCCGACGGCGCGAGGCGCCCTCGATGTCGTTGGCGGCGGCGAGATCGGTCAGGTCTCGACCGCCGAGGCCCAGTTGAACCTGTTCGACGAAATAGGCGTGGGGAAGGTCGACGCCGCTCGTCGCCCGCAACTGCTCGGCAAGGCGATCGATGAGTTCGGGCGCGTCGAGCGCCCGGTCGGTTGTTGCGGATTGCTGGGGTGGAATGCTGCTCGGGTAGGCCATCGCACATCTCCTCCATGTAACCGAGAAAACGATAACACGGTGGCAGCCTATTCCAAATGCAATTTAGTGTCGCACGCCCGGGCTGCCGAAAATGTGACCAAAAACAGAGGCGCCCGGCTGCGCGCGCCTTATTGGATCATGCGTTGGACGGGTTCAGGGCCAGCGCACCACGGGCGGCATGGAGGACAGGATCGATTCGACATTGCCGCCGGTCTTCAATCCGAAGATCGTGCCGCGGTCGTAGAGCAGGTTGAATTCGACGTAGCGGCCGCGTCGTACCAGTTGCTCGTCGCGGTCCTCTTCTGTCCAGGGCTGGTTGAAGTTCGACCGCACGATCTTCGGATAGACCAGATTGAAGGCTCGGCCGACATCCTGGACGAAGGCGAAGTCCGTGGCCCAGCCGCCCCGCTCCTCGGGCGAGTGCAGCCAGTCGAAGAAGATGCCGCCGATGCCGCGGGCCTCGTTGCGATGGGGAAGAAAGAAGTATTCGTCGCACCACGCCTTGTAGGCCGGATAGTCGGCAACGGCGGCGTGGCGGCCGCAGGTGATCTCCATGGCGCGGTGGAACAGGCGGCTGTCCTGGTCCTCCTGGGTGCGGCGCCGGTCGAGCACCGGGGTCAGGTCCGCGCCGCCGCCGAACCACTGGCTGGTGGTCACCACCATACGGGTGTTCATGTGCACGGCCGGTACGTTCGGATTGACCGGATGGGCGATCAGCGAGATGCCCGAGGCCCAGAATCGCGGATCTTCCTCGGCGCCCGGCATGGTCTTGCGAAATTCCGGGGAGAATTCGCCGTGGACCGTCGAGGTATGTACCCCGACCTTCTCGAAGACGCGGCCTTCCATCATCGACATGCGGCCGCCGCCACCGGCGCCGCCGTCACGTTGCCAGTCCTTGGGCGTGAAACGGCCGGGTGCCTGATCGGCCAGCGGACCGGAAAGCTCGTCCTCGAGCGCCTCGAAGGAGGCGCAGATCGTGTCGCGCAGGCTTTCGAACCAGGCGCGTGCGGCGAGCTTCTTGTCCTCGATGTCGTGCGGCAGGCCTTTCGGCAGGTCAGGTCTTTGCATGGCTTCCCCTGGGCATCGGCCCATGCGTGGCGACTCGTCGCCCATTACACCTCTGGAATTAACAGGACCGCCCGGTCTCGAACAGCGGCGCGGCGGCCACGTCCCCCAAATTCGACTCGCAAAAGTGGAAAGGGGGCATTATTTTACCGGCCAGCGAGGTGTTTGATGAGCAGAATACCCGGTCCCCCGCCGCTCGACGGCCTGAAAAAGCGCATTGCCAGCCACCGGCTCGCCAAGGCCGGCAGCGATGGCGGGCATTTCGTGCGCGAGACCTTCTGCCTGACGCGCGACGAGGCCCGGGCCAAGGCGCGCGAATGGTTCGACAGCTTCCCGAAGGCCGCCTACTGGACGGAAGTGGAGAGCTGGCGCCAGCTGGACGGCGACCAGATCGAGTTCACCATGCGCCGCCTGCCGTCGGCCGATTGAGCGGGCCGGGGGCCGTTCGTTGATCCATCCCCCGCATTCTGCTGGTTTTAGCGGCGATCGCTAAATTTCTAAGGACTTCTTAAAGCGGATATCAAAGCGCCTTTGGCATGATCGTCCTTGTTGACGGTCTCCGCCTTTCCGCGTGGACCCGGCATGAGGCCCGTCGTCAAAGCCATGGCCCGGCATATCTCGTGGTTCACAGCAAGGACAACTGATGACAAGTGTTTCCTTCAATGCGACGGCCGCCTCGGCACTGTCGCTGCTGACCGGTTCGAGCCGAGCGCTCGAAGCGACGCAGACACGGGTGGCCTCCGGCAAAAGGGTCGACGAGGCATCGGACAACGCCGCCTACTGGTCGATCGCGACGACGATGAGCGCCGATTCCATGTCGCTGTCCAGTGCCGAGGATGCGACCGGGCTTTCCGCCGCAATCACCGACACGGCCGCGCTCGGCATGGAGGCGGCGACCTCGATCGTCGCAGAGATCCAGTCGAAGCTGATCCTTGCCCAGGCGGTCGGCACAAACCGCTCGGCGGTCAATGCCGAGATCACCCAGCTCAAGGCGCAACTCGGCACGATCGCCCAGTCGAGTTCGTTCAACGGCCAGAACTGGCTCAATCTCGATGCCGGCCAACAGCCCAAGGTCCAGTCCATGGTCGCCTCCGTCACCAGCAATGGCGACGGCGACGTGTCGGTCAACGTGATCGATTTTGACACGGCGAAGTCGACACTGATCAGCGGCCAGGACGCGCAGGACGGATTGCTGACGCAATCCTATGCCGGCACGACGAAGAGCGGCGTGGTCTATGACTATCACCTGCTCGACGCCAATTCGGCCGTTCCGGTCGCCGCAAGCTCGAAGGAGATCTCGGTTTCCGACACGACGACGAGCGACGAGTTCGACGGCATGATCTCGGCGATGAACGCGATGATGACCAACATGATCGACGCCAGCGCCAATCTCGGGGCCACCCGCAGCCGGATCGCCTCCAGCACGGAGTTCCTCCAGGACCTGCAGGATATCACCGAGATCGGCATCGGCCGTCTGGTGGATGCCGACATGGAAGAGGAGGCGGCCAAGCTTTCGGCGCAGAAGGTTCAGCAGCAGTTGCAGACCATCGGCCTCAACATCGCCAACAATTCGATGGGAGCCTCGCTCAAGCTGTTCGCCTGAGGGTGATGCATTGATACAGGAAGGGCGGAAGAGGCTTCGCCCATGCTTTACATGAAGAGCCCGGCACATCGTCCTGATGTGCCGGGCTCACTTGTCTGGGGGAGGGTCTGGTCCCGACGCCCGTTAACGGCGGGTCGGACCCTTCGATTTCGGGGTCCTGTGCGTGGCACGGGTCGCCTTGCTCGGTGCATGGCGCTGCGGGACGGCGGCCGAGACCGGTTCAGGAGCGGGCACGATCGGCAGTGCTTCGGCTTCGACGGGTTGCTCCTCGGCGATCGCCTCGATCGGGGTGGCAGGCATTTCCTCGTCATCGCCCGCGACGGCCTGGGGGGCTTCTTCGACGATCGCCTCATCCGTTTCATCCCGCTCCGCCATGACGGCGGCCGGCTCTTCCGCCTTCTCCGACGCCAGCGCTTCGACCGGTTCCATCACGGCATCCGCGACCGGTTCGGCGACCTGTTCGGGTTCTGCGGTGGCAGTCTCGATGGCCGCTTCGGCCTCGATTGTGGGGCTTGGCGATGCGGCCGGCGGTTCGGCACTCACCGGCGGGAGACTGACGGGTTCCTCCGGCTCGACGACGGCCGGCAGGCTGCGGGCGATGATGTCCTTGAGGATCCTGGTGACCTGCAGGGCGCCGGCAAAGTCGGTATTGGTCGAATGGCCGGCGAGCGGCACGCGGATGTCGCTGGCGATCTGCGGACGGGAATTGATCTCGCCGAACCAGTCGAGCTCGCCGATCACGTCCACCACGTCGCGGCAATCCGGTGGCATGGTGATGCGGCCGCCGAAGGTGACGATGCGCAGGCCGCTGGCCATGCTGCGCATACGCGAGGGGTCCTCTTCGCGGATGGAATAGAGCGCCTCGGACAGAACGCGATTGCCGCGCGAATGGCCGGCAAGCAGGTGGAAGGAGAGGGCGGGGTCGGCGAGCAGCGTTTCTACGGTGTCAGTGTCGAGCGCGCTCGCATGCGGTTTCAGCGCCAGCTTGTGGCGGTCCTCATAGGCGCCGAGATGCGGGCGGCCGACGACGTCGTCGATCACTTCCAGATCGTTGCGCATATGGCCCAGCCAGCCGAAGAAGAACGAGCCGCCGATCGTCTCGTTGATGATGTCGCCAAGGCCGTAGCCCGATACGACGGCGGCGACCGGCTCGCCGATCGCGTCGGCGACGTTGCGGGCGAAAGCCGCAGCCCCGATTGCCGAGCCGCCGATGCCGGCGACCGCGAGCGCGTGCACGTCGCGCCCGCCGCGCAGCTTGTATTCCGCCACGCTGTCGCAGATCGTCAGCATGGCGCCGCCGCTCGGCGGCACGATCATGATCAGGCCTTCGGAGGCGAGGGAATCGCTGATGTAGAAGGTTTCCTCGGCGGTCAGCGACTTCACGTCGTAGAAGATCGCATCGAGCCCGGTATTGCGCAGACGCCAGGGCTCAAGCGCGGCATTGCGGGCGGGGCGATGCTGAAGCCTCTCAGGAAAGCTCAGGCTTCGGGCAAACTGGGTCAAACTCAGGGCGAATGCGGTCTCGAACATCGATCGTCTCCCGGTTTATGCTGCGCTGCAATATATCATCCATCGGTAGAATTAGCAAATTCTCCGAGGGCCACGAGCCATCATGCCGCAGTTGCAAATGTAACCGGTGCGTCCCCACGTTGGCGGGCGCGGCCAGTCTAGTGCGGTTTCACGACGATTGATTGATGGGCGGGGAGGAGACGTGCCCGATGCCGCGGGCCGGTCCGCCGTCAGCGGGTCTGGCGCAGCGCCTCGCCGGCGATCATCGCGGCGGACATGGCGACATTGATCGAGCGTTGCCCTTCGACCATGGGAATGATGACGCGGGCATCGGCTCTGTCGTGCACGGTTTCCGGCACGCCTGCGCTTTCGCGGCCGAACAGCAGGATGTCGTCGGGGCGGTAGGCGAAATCGGTATAGCACTCGGCCGCCTTGGTCGAGGCGAGGATCAGGCGCCGCCCGCTTGCGCGCCGCCATTCCTCGAAGCGCTCGAAATTGACGTGGCGGGCAAGCGATACGCTCGCCAGATAGTCCATGCCGGCGCGCTTCAGGTTGCGGTCGGAAATGTCGAAGCCGGCGGGCTCGATGATGTCGACGCCGAGGCCGAGGCAGGCGGCGAGCCTCAGGATCGTGCCGGTATTGCCGGGAATGTCGGGCTGGTAAAGTGCGATGCGGAGTCCGGTCATGGCTTCCTCCTATCGCGGTACGGCCATTTCACTCAAGGGGTGGCGCGGCGCAATTGCCTGTTGTCTTCAGGCAACAGGTCGGTGGGATCGAACAAGGGCCGCAGGTTTGATGCTTTTCAATTTGGCATTGGACAGGTAGAAAGCAGTCCTCTTCAACACGCAACAGGGAGGCCTCAATGATATCACATGGTATGACGCGCCTTCCGGTGCCGCACTACTTGCAGGCTGCGTGACGGCGACCCGGTCGCCCATCTTCCAAGACTTTTCCATTTGAATCACCTTGCGGCCGTCTGCGGCCTCATTGTCTGATTTTTTAGCCCACCGGTTCCGCCTGCGGATTCCGGCTTTGAACCGGGCCCTGATTTTCTGGAGAATTCCGCATGTTTTCGTGGTTCGAGAACCGCCTCAATCCCTATCCGCCGCAAGCCCCCGTGCTGCCGCCGAAGGGTCTCGTGGCCTTCTGCTGGCACTACACCAAGCCGGCCGCCCCCTGGCTGCTGCTGCTCGGGCTGTGCTCGATGCTGATCGCCGTCGGCGAGGTGCTGCTCTACCAGTTCCTCGGCAATATCGTCGACTGGCTGTCGGTCGCCGACCGCGCCACCTTCCTCGAGACGGAGAAGGGCCGGCTGATCTGGATGGCGGCGCTGCTTCTGATCGGCCTGCCTGTCGTCGGCTTCATCCATACGCTGACCATGCACCAGGTGCTGGCCGGCAATTTCCCGATGATCGCCCGCTGGCAGATGCACCGTTTCCTGCTTCGCCATTCGATGACGTTCTTCGCCAACGAGTTCGCCGGCCGGGTGTCGACCAAGGTGATGCAGACCTCGCTTGCCGTGCGCGAAGCAGTGATGAAGATCATCGACGTCTTCGTCTATGCGGTCAGCTTCTTCGTCTCGATGCTGGCGCTGGTGTTTGCCGCCGACTGGCGGCTGGTCGCACCGCTGATCATCTGGATCGTCGTCTACACGTTGATCCTCACCTTCTTCGTCCCGCGCCTGCGCCGGCTCTCCAGCGAGCAGGCCGATGCGCGCTCGATGATGACGGGTCGGATCGTCGACAGCTACACCAACATCGCCACCGTGAAGCTGTTCTCCCATGCCGGGCGCGAGGAAGCCTATGCCAAGGACGGCATGAACGCCTTCCTCGATACCGTGCATCGGCAGATGCGGCAGATCACGCTGCTCAACGTCTTCGTCGACATCAACAATGCCATCGTGCTCTTCGCCATATCCGGGCTCAGCATCTGGTTCTGGCTGGGCGGCACGGTTTCGGTCGGTGCGATCGCGGTCGCCATCGGCCTTGCCATGCGCATCAACGGCATGTCGCAGTGGATCATGTGGGAGGTCTCGGCGCTCTTCGAAAACATCGGCACGGTCTATGACGGCATGGGCATGATGACGAAGCCGCACGACATCGTCGATGCTGGCGGTGCCAAGGCCCTGCAGGTTCCGAAGGGCGAGATCGTCTACGACCATGTCCGGTTCCACTACGGCAAGGACAAGGGCGTGATCGAGGACTTCTCGCTGACCATCAAGGCCGGCGAGAAGGTGGGCCTGGTCGGACGCTCCGGCGCCGGCAAGACGACGCTGATGAACCTGCTGCTGCGTTTCTACGATCTCGAGAAGGGGCACATCGTGATCGACGGCCAGGACATTTCCGCGGTGTCGCAGGACAGCCTGCGGGCGCTGATCGGCGTCGTCACCCAGGATACCTCGCTTCTGCACCGCTCGATCCGCGACAACATCGCCTACGGGCGGCCGGAGGCGAGCGATGCCGAGGTGCTGGAGGCGGCGAGGCGCGCCAACGCCCTCGAGTTCATCGAGGGCCTGGTCGACATGCAGGGCCGCAAGGGGCTCGACGCACAGGTCGGCGAGCGCGGCGTGAAGCTCTCCGGCGGCCAGCGCCAGCGCATCGCGATTGCCCGGGTGTTCCTCAAGAACGCGCCGATCCTGGTGCTGGACGAGGCGACGTCGGCGCTCGATTCCGAGGTCGAAGCGGCAATCCAGGAGAGCCTGTTCTCGCTGATGGAGGGCAAGACTGTCATCGCGATCGCCCACCGCCTGTCGACGCTGACCCAGATGGACCGGCTGGTCGTTCTCGACAAGGGCCGGATCATCGAGACCGGCACGCATGGCGAACTGGTGGCCGAGGGCGGCGTCTATGCCGATCTGTGGAACCGCCAGTCGGGCGGCTTCCTCGCCGACCAGGTGGACCAAGCCACTGAAGAAGCAGCGGAATAAGACTTTAGTTGTGCAAGAACATGCGCAAGGGCGGAACGACAGAAATTCCGCCCTTCGCAACTGCGAAAGGTTACCCGCAAGAATCCACGTGCCAAAACGGCGCACGTGCAAGGTTTCGTTTAATTGTTTCAATTTAACTTAATAAGTACCCGACGTATTTTGATCGAAAAATGATTTTTCCTGGGCGTTTGCCCTGGTTGTTGGGATGTCCTTCCCCTCCCGGAACAAGTCCAATGTCCAATATTAAAATCAAAGTCATGTTGCCGCTGCTCTTTGCCGTCATCGTTCTGCTCGGCATCATTCAGGGTGCGATGGCGGTCAAGTTCATCGAAGACGTCAAAGGCGAAGTCGAGGTGATCGGTCGCGAGCGGATGCCCCGCACGCTGGCGGTCGCGAAAATGAACGCGCAGTTCGCCGAGGTCCGCCGCAACTATGCAATCATTCTCAGCGCCGACGATGCCGCGGAACTGGCAAAACAGACAGAGTCGCTCAATCATGCAGTCGCGGCTCGCGACGCAGCCTTCGATGCCTTCGGCGCGATGATCACCAGCAATGTCGCGGTCGAACTGTTCGATCGCCTGAAGGCCACGCTGGTCGACTACGACAAACTGGGCGCCGAACTGCTCGTCCACAAGGCCGCGGCAGATACCGCTGCCGCCAAGGCGCTGTTCTCCGGCAAGATGACCGAGGTCGCCAAGGCGGCGTCCGCCCGGATGAACGACATCGTCGAGCTGAACATATCCATCACGGACGTCGCCATCGCCCATGCGGATTCCGTGTCGGCCTTCTCGATCATTGCCACGATCGCGTCCGTGATGATCACGGCGATCATCGCTGCGGCTGCTGCAATCCTGAGCTTTCTCAGGATCGCACGGCCGATCACCGAGATCACACATGCGATGAACAACCTGGCGGCCGGTGATACCGCGCACCCCATTCCGTTCGAGACCCGCAAGGACGAGATCGGCGAGATGGCCGCCGCCGTCGGCGTATTCCGCCACAATGCGATCGAACGGGCAAACCTCGAGCGCCAGGCGGAGCAGAGCCGCAGCCTGACCGAGCAGGAGCGCATCGCCCGCGAAGAGCAGAAGGCCCGCGAAGCGGCCGAGGTGCAGTTTGCCGTCGACCAGCTGGCGGGCGGTCTCCAACGCCTGTCGGACGGCGACCTTGCCGCGAAGATCGACTCAACCTTCGCCGATCATCTCGACGGATTGCGCGTCAATTTCAACCAATCGGTCAGCAAGTTGCAGGATGCGATGCGCGCCGTCGGCGAGAATGCCCTTGCCATCGATGCCGGCGCCCGCGAGATCCTGTCGGCGGCCGACGACCTGTCCAAGCGCACCGAACAGCAGGCAGCCTCCGTGGAGGAGACGGCAGCCGCGCTCGAGGAAGTGACGACCGCCGTCAAGGATTCCTCGATCCGTGCCGAGGAGGCCGGCCAGCTGGTTGCCCGGACCCGGGAGGGGGCCGAAACATCCGGCGAGATCGTCCGCCGTGCCGTCAGCGCGATGCAGGCGATCGAGAAGTCCTCGGGCGAGATCGGCAACATCATCGGCGTGATCGACGACATAGCCTTCCAGACCAACCTCTTGGCCCTCAACGCCGGGGTGGAAGCAGCCCGTGCCGGGGAAGCCGGCAAGGGTTTTGCCGTCGTCGCCCAGGAGGTGCGCGAGCTTGCCCAGCGCTCGGCCAATGCCGCCAAGGAGATCAAGGCGCTGATCACCACCTCGGGCGAGCAGGTGCGCAACGGCGTTGCTCTCGTCGACGAGACCGGCAAGGCGCTGGAGAAGATCGTCTCCGAGGTGCAGGAGATCAACCGCAATGTCGGCCACATCGTCACCTCGGCCCGGGAACAGTCGACCGGCCTCCTGGAGATCAACACCGCGGTCAACACCATGGACCAGGGGACCCAGCAGAATGCGGCGATGGTCGAGCAGTCGACCGCCGCGAGCCACAGCCTTGCCCAGCAGGCATCGGCGCTGACGGCCCTGCTTGGCCAGTTCAAGCTGGGTGACGGCCAGACCCATGGCGCGCCGCAGACGGTGAGGACGGCAACGACCGCCTCGCGTCCGGCGCCTTCGCCGGCCCGTGCGCTCGGCCAGAAGCTCGCCGGCGCCTTCCGGGGCAATGCGGCGGTCGTCCAGGAGAGCTGGACGGAGTTCTGATTCGCGCCAAGCGACCCGCAATCACATCCAGAAACGGGGCCGAAGGCCCCGTTTCGCATTTCAGCCGAATGTCCCCGAGGGGCGGCGCGGGGTGGGTTATCTTCCATTCCTGATGCAGTTTTCCTGTACGCGCCTCGTCGATAAATCGATTGCCGTCACGCCGGGCCGAGGCTATGCAGCCCTTCGTTCCGCACGATGCGGACAGGCGGTTGGCCGGGATTTCTCCATGCGACACTATCTCGATTGGGTCTGGGCAGGGCTGGCCGGCGGCCTGCTGGCGGTGATGATCACCATCAACAGCGGGCTGGCCGCGCATTCGACGCCGTTCGTCGCCTCATGGGTTGTGCATGGGGTCGGGGCGGTTGCCGCCTTCTTCCTGCTGCGCATCAACCTGCTTTTGGTGTCGAAACGGGCGGGCGCTGCAGGGCAGGGGGCCTCGAAGCCGCCGCTCTGGTCCTATCTCGGCGGCGCGCCAGGTGCCTTTGCCGTGGCGCTCTCGTCCATCGCGGTCAATTCCGAGCTGGCGCTCGCCGGCGGCCTTTCGCTTCTGCTGGTGGGGCAAATCCTGTTCGGCCTGATTTCCGATCTCTGGGGCCTGTTCGGCACGCCGAAGCGCTTGCTCAACCGGTTCGACCTGATGGCGGCTGCCTGTGTGATCGCCGGCAGCGCGCTCATCATCTATTCGGGAGGCGCGTGATGCTGACCTCTGTTTTCATCGCCCTTGCAGGCGGGGCGGCCGTCGGCATGAGCCGTTCGATCAACGGGCGCCTCACCATGGACCGCGGGGCGTTTCGCGCCTCGTTCTGGAATCATTTCATCGGCTTTGCCCTGCTCACCGTCTTCGTCGTCTTTTTCGAGCGGCAGGGTCTGGCGATGCTTGGACAGGTGCCGGGCTGGGCCTTCACCGGCGGCATGATCGGCGCGGTCTTCGTCGCCATCTCGTCCTATGTCTTCCCGCGCATCGGCGCTGCCCGCTCGGCCCTGCTGATCATCGGCGGGCAGATGATCGCGGGGCTGGCGATCGACTATCTGCGCGGCACCGCCACCTTCCATGTCGGCCAGCCGGCCGGTGTGGCGCTCATCCTGTTCGGCATCTATCTCACGCGCTTTTCGAAGTGACGGAACAGAGGAAGGCATCGGAGCAGTTCGGCCGCATGACGCAATTGTAGTACGTTTCCGTCCGCATTTTCTTTGCCCCGCCATGGAATCCGCCTATATCGCTTGGCATGATCTTCCGCTCCGTCGCCCGCCTGTTCGAAAACTGGATCTCTCCCTTCTCCCGCGCGGACGACCTCAGGCCGCCGTCCGGAACCTGGGCCTTTGTCTGGTTCTATGTGAGCCAGGCGAAGATGCCCTTCGTCATGATGGCGCTGTTCGGCGGTGCGGTCGCCATGCTCGAGGCGGCGCTGTTCTGGTTCGTCGGCCGGCTGGTCGACCTGCTCGACACCGTGCCGAAGGAGGCGGGCTGGGACGGCCTGCTCGCGGCCCATGGCGGCGAACTGCTCGTCATGGCGCTGATCGTGCTCGCCGGCCGCTTTGTCGTCGTCACGATCGGCGCGCTGGTCGAGGAGCAGGTGATCGTCCTCAACTTCTTCAACCTGGTGCGCTGGCAGGCCTATGCCCATGTGGCGCGCCAGTCGCTCTCCTTCTTCCAGAACGATTTCTCCGGCCGCATCGTCACCAAGGTCTGGTCGGCCGGGCAGTCCACCGGCGACCTCCTGACCTCGCTGCTGCAGGTTGTGTGGTTCATGGTGATCTATACGGCCTCGACCATGGCGCTGGTGGCGCAACTGGACTGGCGGCTCGCCGGCATCATCGGCCTGTGGATCGCCGTGTTCCTCGTTCTGGCGCGCATCTTCGTGCCGCGCATCCGTCGCCACGCCAAGGATACGGCGGAAGCGGCCTCGATGTTGAACGGCCGGATGGTCGATTCCTATTCCAACATCCAGACGCTCAAACTGTTCGGCCGCGAGCAGCAGAACGACCACTATATCCGCGCTGGCTTCGACCGGTTCCAGGCGACGCTGACGCCGTTCGCCCGGCTCTTGACCGGGGTGCGTTCGTCGCTTGCCATGCTGTCGGGGGCGATGATCCTGATGATCGCGACCCTTTCTGTCGATCTCTGGTTTTCCGGCGCGATCACCGCCGGCGGCGTCGCCTTCACGCTCGGCCTGGTGCTCAGGCTCAACATGCTGCTCGGCCGGATGATGACGCAGCTCAACGGCATCATGCGCAATATCGGCACGATCCAGAACTCGGCGGAATTGATCTCGAAGCCGATCGAGCTGACCGACAGACCTGATGCCGCCGAGCTCGAGGTCCGGAGCCCGGAGATCCGCTACGAGGATGTGTCCTTCCACTATGGCCGCAAGAAGGGGGCGATCGATCACCTGACGCTCACCATCCGTCCCGGCGAAAAGGTCGGCATCGTCGGCCGTTCGGGTGCGGGCAAGTCGACGCTGGTCAACCTGCTTTTGCGCTTCTACGACGTCGAAGGCGGGCGGATCCTGATCGACGGGCAGGATATATCCACGGTCACCCAGGAGAGCCTCAGGTCGCAGATCGGCATGGTGACGCAGGACACGGCGCTGCTGCATCGCTCGATCCGCGACAATATCGTCTTCGGCCGCGAGGATGCGACGGAGGAGATGCTGAGAAAGGCCGCCGACCGCGCCGAGGCGCTCGAGTTCATAGAGCGGCTGGAAGACCAGCGCGGACGCAAGGGCTTCGACGCCCATGTCGGCGAGCGCGGCGTGAAGCTTTCGGGCGGCCAGCGGCAGCGTATCGCCATCGCCCGCGTCATGCTCAAGGACGCGCCGATCCTGGTGCTCGACGAAGCGACCTCGGCGCTCGATTCGGAAGTCGAGGCGGCGATCCAGTCCAATCTCGACAAGCTGATGCAGGGCAAGACGGTGCTCGCCATCGCCCACCGGCTGTCGACCATCGCCGCCCTCGACCGTCTCGTGGTGATGGACAAGGGCCGGATCATCGAGGAGGGGACCCATGCCGAGCTCGTCGAGAGGGGCGGCCTCTATGCCGACCTGTGGGCGCGCCAGTCCGGCGGCTTCTTGCATACGCATGACGGCGACGAGGAGGCGGATGCGAACGCGTCCGCGACCGTCTGACGAGCATGATCTTCCGCTGGTCAGGGCAGGGGCGGAATAGCCAGATCGGCGACCAGGCCGTAGTGGTTTGAGCCGTAGTCGTCCGCAAGGCGCCTGAGCGACAGCGGGATGATGGCCTTCGATGTGTAGATGTGATCGATCGGAATGCCGAAAATGCCCGCCTCGACCGGCCAGGTGGCCGGCTCCACACCCGCCGTCTGCAGGTCGGAGCGCCTGAGGAAACGCTGCATGTCGGGGGCGATGGTGTCGGAATTGAAGTCGCCGCCGATGATCAGCGTCCCGCCGCGCTTGCGCAGGATGGCGCCGGCACGGCGAAGCTCTGTCGTATGGTAGTCGTCGAAATACGGCTTGGTCAGGTGGATCGCGGCGAACTCGATCGGCCGGCCGCCGATGCGGATCGTCGCCACGGCGAAACGGTTGGCGCGGATGTCGCTGAGACTGACCACCCTCGGCGCCTCGATCGGGTATTTCGACAGGATCATCAGGTCGCAGGTTTCGACCTCGACGCCGCAGCCGATGCGGTAGGGATAGACGGCCTCGAGGTCCGAAAGGTGATGCAGGAGCGGGCCGGATTCGAAGAGGTAGGCGACGTCCGCGCCCGAGGCGTTGACCATGTCGATGATGCGGCCGACATTGGCGAAATTATTGCCCAGAATGTTGAAGGACAGAAGCCGGAAGCGCGTCGCGTCGGCTGGCGCCTCGACGCCGGACGGCGGAAGGAACTCGCGCTGCATCCAGAAGGCATGCCCGCACAGCAGCAGCGACACGACCAGAAGCGCATAGCCGAAGCTGCTGCGGTGGAGCGCCAGGCAGGCGAGGGCGCCGAGCGCCGCCACGACGCCGAGCTGCGGCTGCAGACTAAAGAAGAAGGCCAGCAGCCAGAAGTCGGTGACGTAACGAAGGCTGACGACAAGAAGGCCGAACGCGATGAGCACGCCCAGAGCGGAGGAAATTCGATCTCTTGTCAAAGGTGCAAATCCGTAGGCCCGGACGGGGTCTGAAAGGCGCGACCATGCCGCAATTTACACCGCATTGCAACATGCCCGGCGACGCCTGGAACAACGCGCAGAGAGGCGTGAATAAATCCGCGACATTGTGCCCCCATCCCCCTGTGAAGACTGGACATAATCCGATATCAAGCTTAGAACGCGCCAAATTGGCGGGGAATCTGTGGCGCAATCGTGTCCGCGCGCGGATTCGCCGTCGCCTGGCAATGCGGTGTGTCGCAGAATTTGCGAAGAGGATGGTTTGACCGTGAGCGAGCACGAGATGAATAGCGAAACCTTGGGCGAGCCTACTCGCCGCGACTTCCTTTACCTGACCACGGGCATGGCCGGTGCGGTCGGCGCCGTTGCGGTTGCCTGGCCGTTCATCGACCAGATGCGCCCCGACGCCTCCACGCTCGCCCTCGGCGCGATCGAAGTGGATGTCGCAGCACTCGAGCCCGGCATGTCGCTGACGGTCAAGTGGCGCGGCAAGCCGGTGTTCATCCGCAACCGCACCGACAAGGAAGTCGAAGAGGCCAAGGCCGTCGCGCTCGCCGACCTCAAGGACCCGGTCGCCCGCAACGCCAATGGCGATGCCGCAGCCGAAGCCACCGACCTCGCCCGCTCTGCCGGCGAAGGCAAGGAAAACTGGCTGGTGATGATCGGCGTCTGCACCCATCTCGGCTGCGTGCCGCTCGGTCAGGCCGGCGATTTCGGTGGCTGGTTCTGTCCCTGCCACGGCTCGCACTACGATACCGCTGGCCGTATCCGCAAAGGCCCGGCGCCGCAGAACCTGCCCGTTCCGACATTTGCATTCGTTTCCGATACTGTGATCAAGATCGGCTGAGGGGATTCAGAAATATGAGTGATCATTCCAGTTACCAGCCGTCGACCGGCCTTGAGAAGTGGATCGACTCGCGGCTGCCGCTGCCGCGCATGATCTACGACAGCTTCGTGGCCTATCCGGTTCCCCGCAACCTGAACTATGCCTATACCTTCGGCGCCATGCTGTCGGTGATGCTGATCGTGCAGATCCTGACCGGCGTCGTTCTGGCCATGCATTATGCCGCCGACACCAGCATCGCCTTCTTCTCGGTCGAGAAGATCATGCGCGACGTGAACCACGGCTGGCTGCTGCGCTACATGCATGCCAACGGCGCATCCTTCTTCTTCATCGCCGTCTACCTGCACATCGCCCGTGGCCTCTACTACGGCTCGTACAAGGCGCCGCGCGAAATCCTCTGGATCCTCGGCGTGGTCATCTACCTCCTGATGATGGCAACCGGCTTCATGGGCTATGTTCTGCCCTGGGGTCAGATGTCCTTCTGGGGCGCGACCGTCATCACCGGCTTCTTCACCGCCTTCCCGCTGGTCGGCGAGTGGATCCAGCAGTTCCTGCTCGGCGGCTTCGCCGTCGATCAGCCGACGCTGAACCGCTTCTTCTCGCTGCACTACCTGCTGCCCTTCATGATCGCCGGCGTCGTCGTCCTGCACGTCTGGGCGCTGCACGTTACCGGTCAGACCAACCCGACCGGCGTCGAAGTCAAGTCGAAGACGGACACCGTGCCGTTCACGCCTTACGCGACCCTCAAGGATGCCTTCGGCGTATCGGTCTTCCTGATCGTCTTCGCCTGGTTCATCTTCTACATGCCGAACTATCTCGGCCACCCCGACAACTACACGATGGCCAACCCGCTGAAGACGCCGGCTCACATCGTTCCGGAATGGTACTACCTGCCGTTCTACGCAATGCTGCGCGCCATCACCTTCAACGTCGGCCCGATCGACTCCAAGCTTGGCGGCGTTCTGGTGATGTTCGGTTCGATCATCATCCTGTTCTTCTTGCCCTGGCTCGACACCTCGAAGGTCCGCTCGGCCGTCTACCGTCCGTGGTACAAGCTGTTCTTCTGGATCTTCGTTGCCAACTCGATCATGCTTGGTTGGCTTGGTTCGCGTCCTGCGGACAGCCTCTACGTCATCCTGTCGCAGATCGGAACGGCCTACTACTTCGGCTTCTTCCTGGTGATCATGCCGCTTCTGGGTCTCTTGGAAACCCCGCGGCGCATTCCGAACTCGATCACCGAGGCGGTTCTCGAAAAGAGCGGCAAGTCCGCGACCCAGGCCTGAGTGCGCGAGAGAGGGATCAACAACATGAAAAAGCTTGTTACAAGCATCGCGCTGATCGCCGCCATGGCTGGTTTCGTTTCCAGCGCCTCGGCAGCGGAAGAAGGCCATGATCTGGCGGCTGCCGTCGAACATGCCGCGGCTGCCAGCCACTATCCGATCCTCAAGCCGCACAATCTCGGCTGGTCGTTTGCCGGCCCGTTCGGCAAGTACGACAAGGCGCAGCTGCAGCGCGGCCTGAAGATCTACAAGGAAGTCTGCTCCGCCTGTCACTCGATGAAGATGGTGCCCTTCCGTAATCTGGAAGAGCTCGGCTACTCCGAGGAACAGGTCAAGGCCTTCGCCGCCGAGTATGAAGTGCAGGACGGTCCGAACGGCGATGGTGAGATGTTCACCCGCAAGGCCGTTCCGTCCGACTACTTCCCGTCGCCGTTCCCGAACAACGAAGCGGCTGCTGCTGCCAACGGCGGTGCGGCTCCGCCGGACATGTCGCTGCTGGCCAAGGCACGCGGCGTTGAGCGTGGCTTCCCGACCTTCGTGTTCGACATCTTCACGCAGTACCAGGAAGGCGGCCCGGATTATATCTACTCGCTGCTGACCGGTTACCAGGAGCCGCCGGAAGGCGTCACCGTCGCCGAAGGTACGTATTTCAACCCGTATTTCGCCGGCGCTGCCGCGCTCGCCATGGCACCGCCGATCGCCGACGATCAGGTGACCTATGACGACGGCACCCCGCAGACGCTCGACCAGTATGCCCAGGACATCTCGGCCTTCCTGATGTGGGCTGCCGAGCCGCATCTCGAAGAGCGCAAGCGCACCGGCTTCATGGTCATGGTGTTCCTGGCGATCTTCACCGCGCTCGTCTACCTGACGAAGAAGTCGGTCTATGCCAACAAGGAACACTGAGCCTTCGGGTTTCGGAGTTTGAGCGGAAAAGGCGGCCTTCGGGTCGCCTTTTTTGTTGGTCTGGATTTGCCGAATTGATAGTGTCCGGCGTCATCCTCCCCACCGACCAGACAATGGACCCAACATGAGCAATTTTGCGCTGGAGCTCGCTTCCTCGATCCGCTCCATCCCCGACTATCCGAAGCCGGGCATCATCTTCCGCGACATCACCACGCTGCTCGGCAATCCGCGCGCCTTCCGCCGCGCCGTCGACGAACTGGTGCAGCCCTATGCCGGTCTGAAGGTCGGCAAGGTTGCGGGCATGGAAGCGCGCGGCTTCATTCTCGGCGGCGCGCTTGCGCATCAGCTCTCGGCCGGTTTCGTGCCGATCCGCAAGAAGGGCAAGCTGCCGCACGAGACGGTCAGCATCGCCTATAGCCTGGAATACGGGGTCGACGAGATGGAGATGCATATCGACGCCGTCGAGCCGGGCGAGAAGGTGATCCTGTGCGACGACCTGATCGCCACCGGCGGCACGGCGGTCGGCGCCGTTCAGCTGCTGCGCAAGCTCGGCGCTGACGTGGTTTCGGCCTGCTTCGTCATCGATCTGCCGGATCTCGGCGGCCGACAGAAGCTCGAGGCGCTGGGCGTCGAGGTGCGCACGCTGGTCGAATTCTCCGGTCACTGAGCCTGGCTTGTCAACGCTCGGCGAGGGCGAGCCTCACGCCGAGCATCAGGAAGCCTGCGGCAAAGACCCGGCGGATGGCGTTGGTGAGCGCCCGGCTTGACAGCACACGGTCGCGGGCAAGGGCGGCGAACCAGCCGTAGAGAGCAAAGACCACCAGCGTCATCAGCATGAAGGCGATGCTGTAGCCGCTCATGGCCAACAGCGCGTTCGGCTCGTCCGGGTGCACGAACTGCGGCAGCAACGCCAGGAAGAAGATCGACAGTTTCGGATTGAGCAGGTTGATCAGGACCGCATGGCGGACGATCTCGTGGCCGGATCGCGGCCGGTCGTCGGCCGACGGCATGAGCAGGCTTGTATCGCGCCAGACGCTGATCGCCATCCAGATCAGATAGAGCGCTCCGGCGAATTTCAGAAGGTTGAAGGCCGTCTCGTTGGTCGACAGGACCGCCGCCAGACCGAGCATGGCGGCGACGATGTGCGGCACGATGCCGAGCGTGCAGCCGAGCGCCGCAATGAGGGCTGTGGCCCGGCCGTGCGAGAGCCCCATGGCGATCGTATAGAGGGCGCCGGTGCCCGGCGTGGCGATGACGATCAGGGAAGTGAGGGTGAATTCCAGCAGCATGATCTCTTCCGTTCGGATTGCGTTCCGGAGAGCCTAGAGCGACGGTCGCGACCGGTCTTGAACGGAATTGCAGCCTATCAGCGGCTGTCGGCGAAGGCGGACGGGGTCAGCCCATAGCGGCGGCGGAAGTCGCGGGTCATGTGGCTCTGGTCGGCATAGCCGGCATCGAAGGCGGCGGCGGCAAGGCCGTGGCCGGTGGCGATCAGGCATCTTGCATGGCTTGCCCGCCTCTGCATCAGATAGGCATGCGGGGTGAGCCCGGTCCAGGAGACGAAGGCGCGGAGCAGCTGGAAGCGGCTGAGGCCCGCCTCGGCGGCGAGGTCACCGAGCGTATGATTGCTTGCCGGGTCGTCATCGAGCCGCGACCGTGCGCGTCTGAGGCCAGTGTGAAGGCGATCCGGTGACTGGCGATCCGTCCTTCTCACCAGTGAGGCGAAGAGCTTCAGCAGGGTCTCGTCGGCGGCGAGTGCCGGCTGTGCGGCATCGGTCTCCGCCAGCCGTGTGAAGGCGGCCGCGAAGGTCCGGGCCAGTTCGCCGTTCCGGTAGACCGGAGCGGTGAACTCGAACGCGCCGGCCGGCTCGAAGCCGAGCGAGACCTCCTGCATGCGTTCCGGTGAAAGATAGAGCATGTGCCACTCGCGGGCCTCGCCGCGCAGGGGCTCGCCGTCATGCACCTCGCCGGGATTGACCGTGATGATGTCGCCGGCGCCGGCGGTCACCTGTCCGCGCCCGGAGGCGGACATCTGGCCACCGCGGGCAATCAGGCCGATGCCGAATTCGTCATGGGTGTGGCGAGGAAAGCTGTGGGCCGAGCGGGCGACGACGGCGGACAGTCCTGGGTGTCCGGTCGGGAGCAGCCGAAACTCGCTCGTGCGCCCCCGCATCGGCTCAGCCCCCGATCGCCTTGCGGATGTCGCCGGCAATGTCTTCCGGCTTGGTGCCCGGGGCGTAGCGCGCAATCGGCTCGCCGTCGCGGCCAACCAGGAACTTGGTGAAGTTCCATTTGATCGCCTCCGTGCCGAGGATGCCCGGCACTTCATGCGTCAGATACTTGAACAGCGGATGGGCGCCTTCGCCATTGACCTCGACCTTGGCGAACAGCGGGAAGCCGACCTTGTAGTTGATGTCGCAGAAGGCCTTGATCTCCGCTTCGCTGCCGGGCTCCTGGCCGCCGAACTGGTTGCAGGGGAAGCCGAGGACGACGAGATCGTCGCCGAAGCTTTCCTGCAGGTGCTGCAGGCCGGCATATTGCGGGGTGTAGCCACAGGCGCTCGCCGTGTTGACGACCAGGACCAGCTTGCCGGCGAAGTCCCTGAGCGGGCGGTCCTTGCCGTCGATGTCGACGGCGTGGAAATCGTGCAGGTCCATGGGGCTCTTCTCCTATTCGAATTCGAGGATCTTGGTCCTGAAGCGCAGGACCGTTTCCCCGTTCTGGTTGACCCCTTCGCCAAGGCCGATGTTGAGGATCAGGCCGGGGCGCGACGCAAGCGGCCGGCTTTCCACGCTGGTCAGGCTATAGGTGATCGTGTCGCCGGCATAGACCGGCTTCAGCCACTGCAGCTGCTCGAAGCCGGGCGAGGGGCCGAGCTTCGGCGGCGCGATGCCTTCGGCCCTCAGTCGCTTCGTCTCGGCGCTCCAGAAATCGATGAAGCAGCGCATCCAGCCGGCGCAGGTGTGCCAGCCCGAGGCGCAGAGTGCGCCGAAGACATAGGATTTCGCCGCCTCGGCATCGGTGTGGAAGGGTTGCGGGTCGAATTTTTTGGCGAAGCGGATGATGTATTCGGCGGTGAAGAGCTTCGAACCGGTCTCGACCTTGTGACCGGCGGGGTAGAGTTCGGTCATCTTCACGCGGCATTCTCCTCGCCGCGGATGCGGAACATGATGGAATTCTCGGAGCGCAGCACCGTCTCGCCGCGCTGGTTCTCCAGCGCATGGCTGAAGGTGACGATGCCGATATGCGGGCGCGAGCGCATGGTGCGTGCGGCCGTCACCGTGGAGCTGCCCTTCAGGGTGTCGCCGGCAAGAACCGGCTTCTTCCACTCCATCACGTCGATGCCCGGCGCGCCCTCCGAGACGGACGAAAGCAGGTAGGAATCGATCATCATCCGCATGAACATGCTGCTCGTGTGCCAGCCCGATGCGCTGAGGCCGCCAAGGATGCTGGCCTTGCCGGCTTCTTCCGACAGATGCATCGGTTGAGGGTCGAATTCACTCGCAAATTCAATGATCTCGGCGGCATCGACGGTCTTCGGTCCGAGCTCGAACACCCTTCCGATAGGGAAGTCTTCGAAATGCAGTTTCGGGGATGGCATGCGACGTTTCCTTGTGGGCGTTTCTGTGCAGAATGGCCGCCTCGGAAAGCAATTACAAGGAGTGCCGATGGCGGGATGGATCGAACAGGCGTCGTTCCTTTCGGAACTCGACCGCGAGGCTCTGGGTCATCTCGAGGGATTGCGGCCGCAGCACATTCCCGATCGCACCACGCTGTTTCGCCCCGGCGACCAGGCGGATGCCTTCGTCATCCTCGTTTCCGGGCGCATCGGCGTCTACCTGACGGGCCGCAGCGGCCGCGAGCTTCTGCTCTATGCGGTGACGCCCGGCGAGACCTGCGTGCAGACCACGCTCGGAGTGCTCGGCGGCGCCGTGTATACGGGGGAGGCGATCGCCGAGACCGATCTTGTCGCGGTCATGGTGCCGCAGGCGGTGTTCGAGACGCTGATGGCGACGTCGGCCACCTTTCGCGCCTTCGTGTTCCGCGCCTTCGCCGCGCGCCTCAACGACCTGATGTTCGTGCTGGAGCAGGTCGCCTTCGTCAAGGTCGAGCAGCGGCTCGCCCATGCGCTGGTCGAGAGGGCAGCCGGCCACGACGTGATCGAGGTGACGCATCAGGAACTGGCCGTGATGATCGGCTCGGCCCGCGAGGTCGTGTCGCGCCGGCTCGAAGCGCTGGGCTCGAAGGGCGTCATCGCCAACGAGCGGGGCCTGATCCGTGTGCTGGACCCCACCGAACTTGCCCGCATGGCCAAGTCGTCGAAAGCGTGACTTAGTCACCGACGCATCGTCGCCGGACGCTATAGTGATGGTCCTGTGCAAGACGCCCAGCCCCGAAAAGGATTTTGCCATGTTCGCCAAGAATGTCGGATCGATCGACCGTATCCTGCGCATCGTCGTCGGTCTCATCGTGCTGTCGCTGTTCTTCATCTATCCCGATGCCTCGTGGCGCTATCTCGCTCTCCTCGGCATCGTGCCGCTGCTGACCGGGTTTCTGTCGACCTGCCCGCTCTATTCGATCCTCGGCATCTCGACCTGCCCGATGAAGAAGGTCTGATCCTGGGATCACTCTCGTCGCGATCAGGGGACCCGCCGGCCGGCTGCCGGCGGGTCCTTCTTCATTTGGCGACAGCAAGTCCGGCGCGATCGCATGCGAGCGTTGGTCGCAAGCAATTCGGAAATTCGGTCGCCTGGCTCTGGCCTGCCGGTCGGCGGCTCTGTATCTAGGGCGTCACAGAATTCACCGAAGGACGGTTTCGTGGTTCCCAATATGAAGGCCATTCTGGCCGATGCGGCCGCTGAAGGTATCATCAGCGACAGCCAGGCCGAGCAGTTGCAGTCCTACATAGCCCGCAAGGCCAGCGCGGCGATCCCGCCGGACATGGACGCGGCCGAGGCGGAAAGCCCGGTCGGCGACACCGAGACGCCGCGTTTCGTGCGCGGCTTTCACGATGTGCTGATCACCATCGGCATCGTCATCGTCCTGGCCGGGATCTGGGGCGTGAGCACGGTCTATGGTGCGCTGCCGGCGATCCTGATCCTCGCCGAAGTGCTGGTGCGCCGCCAGCGGCTGGCCCTGCCGGCCGTCGCGCTGACCGTCGCCTTCGTGCAGTGGATCGCCGTCGTCGCGGCCCTCGTGCTCGATACGGACGAGGAAGCGATCAGCCCGGCCGTCTATGCGCTGCTCTATGTCCTGCCTTTCCCGGTCCTGCTCGCGCCCTTCTACTGGCGCTACCGGGTGCCTCTGTCGCTGGCGCTCCTGCTGATGACGGCCTGTGGTCTGGGGCTGGTGGCCCTCTTCAACGGGATCATCGCGGCGAGCGGCGATCCGAGCTTCATCCTCAACCACCGCACGGCGACCTCGGTCATCCTGCTGGCGGCGGCGCTGGCGCTGTTTGCCCTGGCGCTCAGCTTCGATCTCAAGGATCCGGCAAGGACGACGCGCAATTCCGACGTGGCGTTCTGGATGCATCTGGGGGCAGCGCCGGCCTTGCTCTACGCGATGCTGTCCTTCGTCTTCATCGGCGATGCCGCCGGTTTCACCGTCTTTTCCGAGAACGCGGGCAGTCTCGAGGCCTTCCTCGTGGTCGTGATCGTCGCGATGTTCATGGGTGTCGGACTGGTCATCGACCGCCGCGCCTTCGTCACTTCCGGTCTGCTGTCGCTCGGCTTTGCCATCTACAAGCTGTTCGAGAAGGCTGAGATGGAAGTCGGCGTCTATGTCTTCGTGACCTTGCTGATCGTCGGGCTTGTGGTGCTGACCATCGGCGTCGGCTGGCCGTGGTTTCGCCGCGGCGTGGTCTCGACGCTTCCGCCGTCACTCCAGACAAAACTGCCGCCCCTTCGATAAAAAGGGCGGCAGCTTGAAGTCCCACGGCAATGTCGGAGGCGGTTCGTCTCAGGTGTTGAAACGGAAGTGGATCACGTCGCCGTCGTGGACGACATATTCCTTGCCTTCGTCGCGGCCCTTGCCGGCTTCCTTGGCGCCGACTTCGCCCTTGTAGGCGATGTAGTCGTCATAGGCGATGGTGAAGGCGCGGATGAAGCCGCGTTCGAAGTCGGTGTGGATGACGCCGGCGGCGGCCGGGGCCTTGGTGCCGCGCACGATGGTCCAGGCGCGGCATTCCTTCGGGCCGACAGTAAAATAGGTGATGAGGTCCAGCAGGTGGTAACCGGCACGGATCAGGCGGTCGAGGCCGGCTTCCTCCAGGCCAAGCGCGGAGAGGAATTCCTTGGCTTCTTCTTCCGGAAGCTGGGCCACTTCCGATTCGATCGCCGCGGAGATGATCACGCATTCCGCGCCCTGTTCGGCCGCCATCTTGGCCACGGCCTCGGTATGGGCATTGCCGCTCACAGCATCGGCCTCGGCGACATTGCAGACATAAAGGACCGGATGCGAGGTCAGGAGGTTCAGGCTCTTGAGGATCTCGATATCGTCGGCGGCAAGCGTCTTCAGCAGCAGGCGGGCCGGCTTGCCTTCGTTCAGCAGCTTGATCACGGCTTCCATGACCGGCAGCTGGGCGAGCGATTCCTTGTCCTTGGAGGCGGCGCGCTTGCGGGTCTGCTCGACGCGGCGTTCCAGGCTTTCGAGGTCGGCGAGCATCAGCTCGGTCTCGATGGTCTCCGCGTCGCCGACCGGGTTGATGCGGCCTTCGACATGGGTGATGTCGTCGTCCTCGAAGCAGCGCAGCACGTGCACGACGGCATCGACTTCGCGGATGTTGGCGAGGAACTTGTTGCCGAGGCCTTCACCCTTCGACGCGCCGCGCACCAGGCCGGCGATGTCGACGAAGGAGATGCGGGTCGGGATGATTTCCTTCGAGCCGGCGACGGCTGCGAGCTTCTGCATGCGCGGGTCCGGAACGGCCACTTCGCCGGTGTTGGGCTCGATCGTGCAGAACGGATAGTTGGCGGCCTGTGCCGCCGCCGTCTTGGTCAGCGCGTTGAAGAGGGTGGACTTGCCGACATTGGGCAAGCCGACGATACCGCATTTGAAGCCCATGGCCAGAGTACCTGCTTAGCTTGGAATGATCTTTGCCCACGCCTATGGGATAAAGGAAGGGTGCGGTCAAGTCTCTGGAGCGGTACCGAGCCTTCCGGGCTCAAGGTCGACGGTCGCGCCGCCATGCGGTAGAATGCACGTGTGGGGCCGACCGCCGAAGGTCCGGGCCTGATGTCCTCGCTGGAGAGGTTCCGATGACGGGAGACGATGTCGCCCTCAAGCCGAAGACAGTGACCAAGCCGAAGCCGGAACGGCCGAAGCTCTACAAGGTCCTGCTGCTCAACGACGACTATACGCCGCGCGAATTCGTCACCATGGTGCTGAAGGCGGTGTTCCGCATGAGCGAGGAGACCGGATACAGGGTGATGATGACGGCCCACAAGTTCGGCTCGGCCGTGGTCGTCGTCTGCACCCGCGACATTGCCGAGACCAAGGCCAAGGAGGCGACCGATCTCGGCAAGGAGGCCGGCTTTCCGTTGATGTTCACCAGCGAACCCGAGGAATAGGCTGCCCCGTCCTGATCAGGGGCGCCGGCGGTAGAGATAGGTGTCGGGAAGCCCCAGGCGGCGACAGGCCTGGACCGGGGCGGACGAGGGCAGCATGATGCGCTCGGCCCCGAAGGCTGCGGCCTTGACCAGGGCACGCTGCATCGGTGTCAGCGACCAGGATTGCCTGAGCCCCATCCGGTCGCGCACCCAGCCGGGCAGAAGCTCGACTGCGGCGGTGATGAGCAGCTTCTGGAGGGGACGGAGTGCCGCCGGCAGGGCAGGAACCTTGCCGACGATGTCGAGGAATTCGAAGACGACCTCGGTCTTCACCAGTCTCGAGCGCATCACGTCGAAAAGCATGTTCATCTCGGAGACGGAGACCGGTGCGTTGCTGGCGCCATAGAGTTTGGCCGCGGCCTTGCCCTCTGCCAGGAAGCGGTTGCGGGCGTCGTCGGACAGCGGCCGGGCGTAGCGGTGATAGGCCTCCATGAAGCCGAAAGCAGCGGTTGCCTGAACCCAGTCGAGCAGGATCGGATCGTCCGCGCGGTAAGGCTTGCCCTCGGCCGTCAGGCCGGTCACCGATTCGTGCCGGCGGTTGACGCCCTCGATCATCGCCGCGGCGCGGCCGGCGGCGCCGTAGACGGTGATCATCGCGGCAAGCCCGGTGCGTTGCATGCGGGTGAGCGCGTCGGTGCGAAAGCTGCTGTGCTGCCAGACCCCGTCGCGCACATGCGGCTCGGCGAGCTCCAGCAGCACCGCGGTAATGCCGCCGATGAAGACGGTGACCGGGTTCTTGAACACCTGCCAGGAGATCGAGTCGGCCGGCACCAGCGCCGGTTCGCCCTGGGGCGTGGAAAAGTCGAAGGTCATGCCCCTGGGCTGGGACAGCTTGAGGGCGAAGAGATCCAGTCTGCGGCTCAAGGGACCGGGCAGGGGCAGGGGCGATAGGGCGAGTTGCATAAGGGGGCCTCCAGGGCTGGTCAATGCAGCAGCGGCCGTCCTTGTTCCGCCCGGGTGAGCGGGCGAAACCTAGCGGGGTGGGATCCGGCGTACCTCCAGCCCGTGTTTCGTCAGGTCGAAGCCGCAGCTCCTGTAGAAGTCGAGCGTGCCCGGCCGCTTTCCGCCCGTCTGCAGGCGAACCGTATAGCAACCGGCGTCAAAGGCCGCATCGATGGCGGTCTTGACCGTCTGGCGTCCAAGGCCGGTGCGGCGATGCGCTCCGTCGGTGACGACGTTCTCGATGAAGGCATAGGGCATGCCGCCACGGGTGAGATTGGGCACCACGATGAGGACGCATGTGCTGGCGAGAATGCCGTCGGCGAAACCACCGAACACGGTGAGGCCGTCACGTTTGAGCATTTCATCGAATCGTGTCTCGGCCAAGGCAGGAGCAAGCGGCAGGTCGTTCTCGATCAACTGCGCATAGAGCGCGAGCAGGCCCGCCAGATCGCCTTTCTGTAGCGGCCGGACCTCGACGGGATTCGACATCGGGTCAATCGTCCTTCTTGCCGAACATGCGCTTGAGCATTTCCGCCATTGGCCCCGATTCCGGCAGCTTCTTCGGCTGGACATTGTTGCGGGCCTGACGGATATGCGACTGGCCGGCCGGTTTGGCGGTCTTTTCCGCCTTGGCCGGGGCGAGGGCCTCCTCTTTGCCTCCGGTGGCGAGCGCCAGCTTGTTCATCAGCTTGCCGTCCTCGCCCTTGACCAGTAGGTCGGCATTGTCGGCGATCGCGTCGATGAGCGGTTCCAGCCAGACGCGGTCGATCTTGGCGAAGTCGCCGAGCACATGGCCGTGCACGCGGTCCTTGTCGCCCGGATGGCCGATGCCGAGGCGCAGGCGCCGGTAGTCCTTGCCGCAATGGGCGTCGAGGGATTTCAGCCCGTTATGGCCGCCATGGCCGCCGCCGGTCTTGATGCGCACCTTGCCGGGCAAAAGGTCGAGTTCGTCATGCACGGCGACGATGTCGCCGGGGCCGAGCTTGTAGAAGCGCATGGCTTCGCCGACCGATTCGCCCGACAGGTTCATGAAGGTCTGTGGCTTCATCAGCAGCACCTTCTCGCCGGCGATCTCGCCCTCGGATATCTCGGCCCTGAACTTCTTCGCCCAGGGCGAAAAGGCATGGCGCCGGTGGATGGCGTCGACCGCCATGAAGCCGATATTGTGGCGGTTGTCGCCGTACTTCGCGCCGGGATTGCCGAGCCCCGCTATGATGATCATGAGCCGTGTCCGTCGATGATGAAAGGTCACCTCTCAGCACCGCGAAACGGCCGCCTTGTCAACCCGGTTTGAGGGCCGACGCGTCCCGGTCACTCGCCAAGCGGCATCTTGTACTTCTGGAAGATCGTCTTCTGCGTGCCGTCGGCGATCAGCTTGTCCAGCCCCGCCTGCATTTCGGCAATCAGCGCATCGGGGAAATCGATGTTGCAGGCGATGGCGAATTTCTGCTCGGACAGGACGAACAGGGCCTCGATGGCATTGCCCTCGGCCTTCAGATCCTCGAAGTACTTTTCCGAGATCGGCATCAGGTCGATGCGCCCGCTCATCAGCTTCTTGAAGGTGAGCTTCAGGTCGGTGGCGAGGTCGATCTTCGGGAAGCCGTTCCGCTCCAAGAGGTCCTGGGTGTAGTCGTTGCGCTGCGTGCCGACGGTATACTGGCGGGCTTCCTCGATCGAGCGCGGCTTGATGCCGGACGCCTTGTTGGCGATCATCACGTTGCGGTCGATGGCGAGCGGCTCGACCCATTTGAAGCGCTTGTCACGTTCGGCGATGTGGGCGGTGGTGAAGACACAGTGCGTGCGGTCGGTCTCGGCCAGCGACAGCGCCCGGGCCCAGGGCATCATCTCGATCGTGTGATCCGCATTGACGTATTTCATCAGGGCGACCGTCTGTTCGTAGCCGACGCCCTTGTATTCGCCGCCCTCGCGGAAATTATAGGGCGGGTAGTCCTCGGTGGTGAAATGGATGGTTTCGGCGGCGGCGGCGCTTGCCAGTCCCATCGACAGAAGAAATGCGGCGATCCTCATAGGCACTTTCCTTCTCGATATCAGGGGATGCTCAGGCGACCGAGCTCCTGCGGTTTCGTTTCTCTGCCATTGTCTCGATCAGCTGGCTCACCGGCTGCGGCCGGGCGAACAGATAGCCCTGGCCGCGATCGACGCCGAACTGGCGCAGGATGTCGCGCTGTCCCTCGGTCTCGATGCCCTCGGCCACGACCGAGCACTCCATCTTGTGCGAGATCGCCGTAATGCCCTCGACCAGCATGCGGCTTTTGTGCTGCAGTTCCGGTTCCTCGACCGAGAGCGAGCGGATGAACGACTGGTCGATCTTGACGATGTCGACGGGGAAGCGGTTGAGATAGCTCAGCGACGAATAGCCGGTACCGAAGTCGTCGAGCGCGATGCGGCAGCCGAAGCGGTTGAATTCGTCGAGAATGGTGCGGATCTGCGGGTTGTCGTGCAGCAGGGTCGCCTCGGTGATCTCGATCACCAGGCGGTGCGGCGCGATGCCGTAGCGCGAGCTCAGCGCCGCGAGCCGGATCGGCAGGCTCTGGTCGAACTGCAGCGGCGAGAAGTTGATGGCGACATAGGCTTCGTCGTCTTCGGTCGCCCGGGAGATCTTCACCAGGTTGGCGAGGGCCTTTTCCAGGACGCGGTTGCCGATGCGGGTGATCGCGCCGGTCTCTTCCGCGACCTTGATGATGTCGCTTGGCGGAAGGGTGCCCTTGGTCGGATGCTCAAGGCGCAGCAGCGCCTCGTAGCCGACGACCTCATCGCTGGCGAGGTCGACGATCGGCTGGAAATATGCCTCGAACCAGTCCTCCTCGAGGCCAGCCTCGATGTCGCGCTCGATCGCGGCGCGCTGGCGGGTGGTGTCCTGGATCAGCGGATCGTAGAGCAGGGCGCCGTTCTTGCCGTCGCGCTTCTTGCTGTACATGGCCATGTCGGATTTCTGCAGCAGTTCGGCGGCATTGCTGGCATGGCGCGGATAGAGCGCCACGCCGATGCTGGCGCTGAGGCGCACGGTGGCGCCGTGCACCAGCAGGGGCTCGTCGAAGATGGCGCACAGGCGGTGGCTGAGCTCCAGCGCGTCATGTTCGACACGGGCTGAGCGCAAGAGGACGGCGAACTCGTCGCCGCCGAGACGGGCGGCCACGGCGCCGGAGGGCAGGAGCGGGCGCATCAGGTCGACCAGCATGCGCAGCACGGTATCGCCCGCCTGGTGGCCGAGATTGTCGTTGATCCACTTGAAACGGTCGAGGTCGACGAAGATGCAGGCGAGTTCGCCGCCCATCGCGTCGGTCTGGCGGATCTCGGCATCCAGCGCGTTCTCGAAGCCCTGGCGGTTCATCAGGCCGGTCAGGTGGTCGGTGATGGCCTGGCGGTGGTTGCGGGCCTCGGACTGCTTGAGCGCGGTCACGTCGGTCATGACGCTCAGCGACAGCCCGTTCTCGCCCGTCTTGCCTTCCTTGCTCGCCTCGACGATCAGCACGTCCATCAGGTTGCCGTCGGCGCAGACGAATTTGGTCGTGCTCTCCACCACGGCATGGTCGCGGTGCTTCTGGCGCTTGCGCTCGAGATAGCTCTCGCGGGCATCCTCGTGCACCAGATCGGCGAAGCGCTTGCCCAGCACGTCGCTGCGCTCGTAGCCGGTGGCCAGCAGCCAGTAGTCGCTGACGCCGGTGATGCGGTCCTGTTCGTCGAGCGAGAACAGCATGGCCGGGGTCAGGTTGTAGATGTCGGTGGCGCGGCGATGGGCGATCTTCAGCTCGCGCTCTTCCTGCTCGAGCTGGATCTGCATGGCGTTGAAGCTCTTCGCCAGGCGGCCGATCTCGTCGTTCGACTGCCAGTCGACGTGATGGCGCGAACCGAGCTGGCGGGTCGCCTCGATCGCCGCTGTCAGCTTCATCAGCGGCTGGATGATCATCAGGCGGTTGCCGAAGATGGCGGCCAGCACGACGCCGAGCACGGCGACGACGAAGATGCCGATCAGGATCGCTTCGGCATCGCGCAGCGAGGACAGCGCGTCGAAGCGGCCATAGTAGATGGTGATCGTTCCGACCGGCTTCCGGCCTTCCACGCCCTCGTAGAAGATCTCGCGCGACTTCGATTCCACGCCGCTCTTCGGCCAGGCGGGCAGGGGCGGCATGGAAATGTTGATGCCGCCCGACAGGTCGCGGACCTGGACCTTGCTCACGCCGTTGGCGGAAATGATGGTCGCAGCGATCTGTTCGACGCCTTCGCGGTCGAAGTCCCACATCGGCTTGGCGAGGGCCTGGGAATTGGTGGCCAGCAGGATTTCCACGTGATCCTGGAGTTCCTTGGCGGCGCGGTCGGACGACAGCGTCAGGAACAGCGCGAACAGCGGAACCACCAGAATGAAGACGGTGGTCGCCACGATGGCGAGGAATCGGCTTTCGATCGACCGGGTCATGCCGCGGCGGTCCCATCAGAAATGTGACGGTCCTTGATCAAAGCCAAGACGATATGCTCCCCGATGCCCCATGAATCGAACTCGAACGGTTTCACGAATTGATTAAATCTCGCTAAAGCAACGGTCCCAGATTTCGCGCAAGTTGTATTTAACTGCGTGTCCCGGCCATAAAAAATCCCGCCTCCGAAGGGGAGGCGGGATGATCATGCGGCAATGATGTTGCCAGATATTATCAGGCTTCTGCTTCGCCTTCTTCGGAAACACCGCCAGCCGGAGCGACAATCGTGGCGATCGTGAAGTCGCGGTCGGTGATGACCGGGGTCACGCCAGCCGGCAGCTTGACATGCGAGATGTGCAGGCTGTCGCCGATCTTGTGGCCGGCGAGGTCGACGGTGATGAATTCCGGGATGTCGTTGGCCGGGCAGTGCAGCTCGACTTCGTGACGAACGACGTTCAGAACGCCACCGATCTTGATGGCCGACTTGTCTTCGTTGATGAAGTGAACCGGAACTTCCACGGTGACCTTGCTGTCAGCAGAGACGCGCAGGAAGTCGACGTGCATGGTGAAGTCGCGGACCGGATCGAGCTGGTAGTCCTTCGGCAGGACGCTGATCTTCTCGCCGTTGACGTCGATCGTGGCGACGGTGGTCATGAAACCGCCGGCGTGGATACGCTTCGTCACTTCGTTGGTGTTGAGCGAGATCGCGATGGGGGCCTGCTTGTCACCGTAGATGACAGCGGGAATCAAACCGTTGCGGCGAAGTTCACGGGAGGACCCCTTACCTACCCGTTCGCGCGCCTCGGCCTTGAGCTCGTAAGAAGAGTGGCTCATGGTTTTACCTTTCGAGGTTGTTTGGAGAGTCTCGCCGGCGTACCATATCGTCGCCTGCTGAAACCGGAGGCCTCATAGAGAACCTCATCCGCGTTGCCTCCAAGGGTGTCTACACGGACGGGCGCGCTATAGAACAGAAGTGCCGGAAAGGCAAGCTTTGCCGGGCGTTTTCCTCGCCAAGGGAGGAGCATGCCACCTTTCGGCCCTGGCGCCAGCGCCGTTTTCCGGACGGGCGGGCAGGTGGCTCGTCAAGGTGTCGCAGATCTGCGACAGTTTGCGCCACGACAAAGCGGCAGTGCTTGTTTTAGTTCATCGTGATTGAAAGAGTCCCGCGACGTAGGCATTATCGCTTTGGGAGGAGCCGATGCGCCAGCCATCCAGCCATTCTGACCTCGTTTACGCGACTGCGTCGCAGAGTTCCGCGGCCGCAAGCTCGCCGATCGCCGCGTCATGGCGGCGCTGCCTCAACCTCCACCAGCTGGCCCCCGAAGAGGGGCGCAAGCCGGTTCAGGTCGAGGATGCGGTATTCCGCTCGGCGCGCGAACGGATGGAGCATCTCGTGCTCGCCTGCAGCGACGAGGTTGACCGCCTGCATCAGACGATCGGACGCTCCGGTTGCTGCATCGTGCTGTCCGACCGCGACGGGATCGTGCTCGACCGGCGGGGATCGGCCGGGGACGACGCCGATTTCCGCGAGCTCGGGCTCTGGCAGCAGAATGTGTGGAGCGAGGCGAGCGTCGGCACCAACGGCATCGGCACGGCGCTGGCCGACGAGCGTGCCGTCATCATCCACCGCGACCAGCATTTTCTCAGTTCCAATATCGAGCTCAGCTGCGCCACCGCGCCGATCCGCGACCATATGGGCCGGGTGGCCGCCGCCCTCGATATTTCCACCTGCCGCAGCGACGTGACCGACATGACGCTCGCGATCCTGTCGCAGGCGGTACGCGACGTCGCCTCGCGGGTCGAGGCGACCCTTTTCCGCCAGGCCTTTCCGGGCGCGCGCATCATCATGGTGCCGACCGCCCATTTGGCGACAGCGGCCCTCATCGCCGTGGACCATGATGACCTGATCCTCGGAGCGACGAAGGCGGCGCGTGCGGCCCTCAAGCTCGACGACCAGCGGATCGCCCAGGGGCTGCCGGCGGCCGACGCCCTGCTCGAGAGCCGGGGCGACGCGAGTTCCGATCTGGACGATGCGGAGCGGGCGGCGCTGCGGCGCGCGTTGTCGCGAACCAGCGGCAATGTCTCGCAAGCCGCGCAAATTCTCGGTATCAGCCGGGCGACCCTGCATCGCAAGATCAAGCGTTTTTCCCTGCAATAGGGCGCTTGCCCTTATCTGTCGCATTCCTGAAACAGTGTGCGCTGCGGTATGATTTAGCCTCTCTATCGCCGCCGGCCGTTCCCCGCAATCATCCTCGCACAGGTCCGCTGGAGGGACCTTTCCCAGGGAGGATGACAGCATGAATATTCAGGTGCAGACCACGAGCAAGACGCCGTTCAAGCTCCGCTACGGCAATTTCATCGGCGGCCAGTGGGTCGAGCCGGTCAATGGCCGCTACTTCGACAACACCACGCCGGTGACCGGCGGCAAGCTCTGCGAGGTTGCCCGCTCCGACGAACACGACGTCAACCTGGCGCTCGACGCCGCCCATGCCGCCAAGGACAAGTGGGGCCGGACCTCGACCACCGAACGCTCCAACATCCTGATGAAGGTGGCGCAGCGGATGGAGGACAATCTCGAGCTGCTCGCCCGCGCCGAGACCTGGGATAACGGCAAGCCGCTGCGCGAAACCATGGCGGCCGACATTCCGCTCGCCATCGACCATTTCCGCTATTTCGCCGCCTGCATTCGCGCCCAGGAAGGCACGATCGGCGAAGTCGACCACGACACGATCGCCTATCACTTCCATGAGCCGCTCGGCGTCGTCGGCCAGATCATTCCGTGGAACTTCCCGATCCTGATGGCGGCCTGGAAGGTCGCACCGGCACTCGCCGCCGGCAATTGCGTCGTGCTGAAGCCGGCCGAGCAGACCCCGGCCTCGATCCTGGTGCTCGCCGAGCTGATCGCCGACCTGCTGCCGCCGGGCGTCTTGAACATCGTCAACGGTTTCGGCCTCGAGGCCGGCAAGCCGCTGGCCACCAGCCCGCGCATCGCCAAGATCGCGTTTACCGGCGAGACCTCGACCGGCCGGCTGATCATGCAGTATGCCAGCCAGAACCTCATCCCGGTCACGCTCGAACTGGGCGGCAAGTCGCCCAACATCTTCTTCGAAGACGTTATGCGCGAGGACGACGACTATCTCGACAAGGCGCTCGAAGGCTTTGCCATGTTCGCGCTCAACCAGGGCGAGGTCTGCACCTGCCCGAGCCGTGCGCTGGTGCATGAGAAGATCTACGACCGCTTCATGGAGAAGGCGCTTGCGCGCGTTGCCGCCATCAAGCAGGGCGATCCGCTCGACATGTCGACGATGATCGGCGCCCAGGCTTCCAGCGAACAGCTGGAGAAGATCCTGTCCTACATGGATATCGGCCGCCAGGAAGGCGCCGAGGTGCTGATCGGCGGCGAGCGCAACAACCTGTCGGGCGATCTGGCCGGTGGCTACTACGTCAAGCCGACGGTGTTCAAGGGCCACAACAAGATGCGCGTCTTCCAGGAGGAGATCTTCGGACCGGTGGTGTCGGTCACGACCTTCAAGGACGACGCCGAAGCGCTCGCGATCGCCAATGACACGCTCTACGGCCTCGGCTCGGGCGTGTGGAGCCGCGATGCCAATCGCTGCTACAATTTCGGCCGCGACATCCAGGCCGGCCGTGTGTGGACCAACTGCTACCATGCCTATCCGGCGCATGCCGCCTTCGGTGGCTACAAGCAGTCGGGCATCGGCCGCGAAACCCACAAGATGATGCTCGACCACTACCAGCAGACCAAGAACATGCTGGTTTCCTACAGCCCGAAGGCGCTCGGCTTCTTCTGATCCGACCATCTCCACAGGCAAGAGGCTTGTTGCCCCCGCTTCAGCCTCTTGCCGTCCCTCTCCCTGCCCTGGCAGGGGGAGGGATTGTCGTTTCGGGTAGGAGGAAGAATCCATGATCGACGAGACCAATGCGGCAGAGCCACGCGTGGTGGCCACGCAGGCCGCGCTCGACTTCATCCGGGAGATCCAGGCGGATCATCCTGACATCCTGTTTCACCAGTCCGGGGGCTGCTGCGACGGCTCGTCGCCGATGTGCTACCCGGCGGCCGAGTACCGGGTCGGCGAGACCGACGTGAAGCTCGGGGAGATCGGCGGCGTCCCGGTCTATATCAGCGGCTCGCAGTATGCGGTGTGGAAGCACACGCAGCTGATCATCGACGTGGTGCCCGGGCGAGGGGGCATGTTCTCGCTCGACAACGGACGCGAGCGGCGCTTCCTCACCCGCTCGCGCTTGTTCGCCGGCGGCGAGGCCTGCGCGATCCCGTCCGTCGCGGCAAAGCCCATGGATTGAGGCCGGAAATGAAAAGCCCCGCGGAGCTGGCGCTTCGCGGGGCCTTTCGGATGTCGCAGACCTTGGTCAGGCGGCGCGGCGGGCCGGCGTGCGCGCGGCGTGATCGATGGCAAAGCTGCTGACCTGCTCGGTCAGCCCGTCGGCTTCGCTTGCCAGCGCGAAGGCGGAGGCAGTGGTTTCCTCGACCATGGCGGCGTTCTGCTGGGTCACCTGATCGAGATCGTTGACCGAGGCGTTGATTTCGCCGAGCCGCTGCGACTGCTCGCGCGACGCATCGGCGATCGAGCCGATATGGCTGTTGATCGTCTCGATATTGCCCTCGATCTTGTGCAGGCTCTCGCCCGTCTTCAGCACCAGGGCCACGCCGTCGGCGACGTCGGTGGTCGAGGTGTTGATCAACTGGCTGATGTCGCGGGCGGCACCCGAAGACTTCTGCGCGAGTTCACGCACTTCCTGGGCGACGACGGCAAAGCCCTTGCCGGCTTCACCGGCGCGGGCGGCCTCCACGCCGGCATTGAGCGCCAGCAGGTTGGTCTGGAACGCGATCTGGTCGATCACGTCGATGATCTGGCGGATCTTGGCCGAGGAGCTTTCGATGCGCTCCATGGCGACGATCGCGTCATTGACGACGGTCGAAGAGGTTCGTGCATCCGAGAGCGTGTCGGCGGTCACCCGGACGGCGGTCTCGCAGCGCTTGAGCGCGTCGTTGACCGAGCCTGTCATTTCGCCGAGGGCCGCGGCCGCCTCTTCCAGCGAGGCTGCCTGGCGCTCGGTGCGGCGGGAGAGATCCTCCGAGGCGCTCTTCAGGTCCGCGGACCCCGCGCGGATCGTGTCGGCGCTTTCGCTGATGGTGCGGATCGTGTCTTCCAGGCGCTGGACCGAGTTGTTGAAGTCGACGCGCAGGTGATCCAGCGACGGCACGAAGGGTCGCTCGATGCGCAAGTTGAGGCGGCCGCTCGACAAGTTTTGCAGGCCGGCGGCGAGGGCGGAGACGGCATCCTCCAGTTCCTTGGCGCTGCGGGTCTTCTCCGCCTCGCGCTGGCGCCGCTCGTCGTCGATCTGGGCGCTGCGCTCCACGGCATCCGTTTCCATGCGTTCCTTCTCGACCGCATTCTGGCGGAAGGATTCGAGCGCACGCGCCATCACTCCGATCTCGTCGGCGCGGCCGGTGGCGGTGATGTCGATGTTCTTGTCGCCTTCGTTCAGCCGGTTCATCAGGCCGGCGAGGTCGGTGAGCGGCCGGGTGAGGCCGGAGGAGACGAGGACGCCGACCCCGCCCATGGCGACGAGGACGGCAAGGGTGGTCAAGCCCGCCCAGCCGGCGAGTTCGTTGGCAGAGGCGAGGACCTTGGCCTCGTCCTGGCCGACGACCAGAAGATGCTTCTGGCCGAACAGGGTGACCGGCAGATAGGAGTAGAAGGACGAATGGTCGCCCGAAGCGGCGAAGGTCGAGCCGGTCTGGCTCGCCGATGCGGCGGTCTTCAGTTCGCCAGCGATCTCGGCATCCTTGCCGCCGCTGACCGTTCCGCCGCGCACCGTGCCGTCGGCGCTCAGAAGGAAGGCGTCATCGATGCTGGTGCCGAGCCCGTCGGGTGCCAGCATGGCGGAAAGCTTGCTCGCGGAGACGCGGATGATCACCACGCCCTTCTTCACCGTCTCGCCCCAGACGGAGACGGCGAGCGGCTTGGCGATCAATGCAGAGGGGCCGTCCTCGCCCTGCGGATAGTCGGCAAAGCCGGAGACGTGCGTCTCGTCGAGCTTGCCGGCATTGGCGCGGTCGTAGATTTCCTTGATCGCCGCATTTTCCGGGTCGGCGACGGTGGAGAGGAATTCCTTGCCCTTGGCGACCGTGTAGACCAGCGTGCCGGCGTTATCGATGATGATGATGTCGCTGGCATTGGTGTTCTTCCACGCGCTTGCCGCCGTGCCGTGGAAGCTCGCATGGCGCACGCCGTAGAGCAGCTTGAGCTTGGCGCCGTCAATGGCGACGCGGTCGTCGATGCTGGCGCCGGTGGGCTGGAAGACCTGCTTGATGTCCTTGGCTTCGATGGGAATGATGTTGACCATCATGTCGGTGGCTTCGCCGATCGCCGTGTTCTGCGCCAGATCGGAGAGCGACTGCTCGATCCGCTTGATATAGGCGTTGAGATCCTTCGACTGGGTACTGGCGACGGATTCGAGCCGCAGCTTGCTGGCCTCGATCAGGCCGCTCTTGCCGACCTGGTAGCTCAGTATGCCGACCGACAGGCAGGATACGAGCGTTGCACCGACGACGAGTGTGGCAAATTTCGCTTTTACGGATGACAGGGCACCTGGCTTGGCGCCGCCCAAATGGTTACGTGACATGAATTCCCTCCCACGGGCGTTGAACCCGCGGGAAGTTTCAAGAGAATTGCTTACGGAGGGGTTAAGCGACCGCTGGTTGATCTGGGAGTGGCGGCGCGCTGGTCGGCGCCGCCAATGATCAGTCGAACAGGCTCGAGACGGATTCTTCGGCGCTGGTGCGGTTGATCGCTTCGCCGAGCAGGTTGGCCGTCGTCAGCACGCGGATATTGTGGGCCGACTGGACCGCCGTGGTCGGCTGGATCGAGTCGGTGATGACCAACTCGCGCAGCTTGGAGGAGGTGACGCGGGCAACCGCGCCGCCGGACAGAACGCCGTGGGTGATATAGGCGGTGACGCTGGTCGCGCCGTTCTTCAGCAGCGCTTCGGCCGCATTGCAGAGCGTGCCACCGCTGTCGACGATGTCGTCGATCAGGATGCAGTCCTTGCCGGAAACGTCGCCGATGACGTTCATGACTTCGGATTCACCCGGACGGTCGCGGCGCTTGTCGACGATGGCCAGAAGACAGTCGAGGCGCTTGGCGAGCGAGCGGGCACGGACCACGCCGCCGACGTCGGGTGACACGACGGTCACGTTCTTGGTGTCGTAGCGTTCCTTCACGTCGCGGGCGAGCAGCGGCACGGCGTAGAGGTTGTCGGTCGGGATGTCGAAGAAGCCCTGGATCTGGCCTGCATGCAGGTCGAGGGTCAGCACGCGATCGGCGCCGGCCTCGGTGATCAGATTGGCGACCAGCTTGGCCGAGATCGGGGTGCGGGGACCGGGTTTGCGGTCCTGGCGGGCATAGCCGAAATAGGGAAGGACTGCCGTGATGCGCTTGGCCGACGAGCGGCGGAAGGCATCGATCATGATCAGCAGTTCCATCAGGTGATCATTGGTGGGAAACGATGTCGACTGGACGACGAAAACGTCCTCACCGCGTACATTTTCCTGAATTTCTACGAAAATTTCCTGGTCTGCGAACCGCCTGACACTGGCTTTTCCGAGTGGTACGTTGAGATAATTGCAGATTGCCTCGGCGAGTTGCCGGTTCGAATTACCTGCGAAAACCTTCATGTTGGTCCGCCTGTTGTCATGCTGAGATGGGCGCTTTTTAGCGCCCTTCCCCCCGAATGCAAGTGGTTTGCCGGAAATGCCCGCCTTTTTCGTGAAAAGATTCTAAGCGGTGGCGTTCAGCCGCCGCGCGCCTGCCGCCATGACGTGTATTCGGCGATGGTTTTTGTGCCGATCTGCTGCATCAGCGAGGCCGGCACGCCGGCCCAGGGATCGGTCGCTGCGGACGGGACCTTCTCCTCGCCCTGGATGCGATGCAGGCGGTTTCCGCCGCTGTCCAGCACGTCCCAGACATAGACGACCGTCACCGTGCCGCCGTCGCCGAACGCGGAGAAATAGCCTTTCAGGATATGTTCGCTGGCCGGATCGCTGGCGCTCTTGATCGTCAGGCCCTTGCCGCGGGCCTCGGCGCCGAGCTGGCGCGACAGCGGCGTGATCGACTGGACCGGGGCGCCGATGATCGGCAGGAAGCGGATGGTGCCGGCGGCGCCGGCCGGGGCGAGGGCGGCAACGTTCGGCTGCGTGGGTGCCGGTTGCTGCTGGGCCGGCTGCTGAGGTGCCTGGGCGGTTTCGGCCGGTTCGGAGGGCGGCTGCAACGGTCCCTCGGCGGGTGCCAACTGCTGGGCGGCCGGGGCTGGCGCCTGCGGATAGCCGTCTTCGCTCAGCTGGCCCGAGATCGGCGGAGAGGCGACCGGATTGCTCTGGCCCGACGCGAGCGCGGCGGCCTGGGCTTCCAGCGAATTCTGCGGCTGCTGGGTATAACCCTGCTCGGCAAGCGCCGGGCTCTGGGTATAGGTGGGTTCCGAATAGGCCGATTGCGGGCCTTGCGACAGTTCGTTCTCGCTCACGGGCTGGCCGCCGTCGCCGATTTCCATCGGCGGCACCAGGGCATCGGGCGTGTTGCAGGCTGTGAGTGCCGCCGCCGCGATCAGGCCGGCCGTAGCCGTTCGGGAGAGTTTCATCGTCGCTGCCGTCCTCGTGCCACCTCCGTGTGGATTTGACGAGGATAACGTTAAAATCCTATCAATTCCTTAGAGCCCCGGCGAAGAGGACGGAAACAGCGCCTCTGGGTTGCCGCAGCTATCGCACCAGCAGTTCGAGGGGATGGCGGGAGAGCGCGCGCGGCGCCTCGGCCGTGGTCAGATAGGTGTGGCCGAGGGTCATTGCCGTTTCGCGCTCGCTGTCCATGATGATCATGTGCACGAAGAGCGACATGTCGGCCAGGATCGGCTGAGCATTGCCGGTGTGGAACATCTGGTGCTCCATCCAGGACGGCGAGAAACGGGCGCCGAGCGAATAGCCGCAGGCATTGAGCCGATGGCGGGCAAGGCCGCGTTCATCCATGATCCGCGCATGGGTGTCGAAGACGTCGCCGAAGGTGAAGCCAGGGCGGAGCACCTCCTCGATCGCCTTGATGGTCTCGTGGCAGGCGGCATAGAGTTCGCGATGGCGGGCGCTCGGCTCGCCGATGACGATCGTGCGCATCATGGCGGCGTGATAGTGCGCGCTGACACCGGCCCATTCGAGCGTCAGCTGGTCCTTGTCGGAGAGCGTGCGGCGTCCGGCCTTGTAGCGGCACAAAAGCGCGTCCATGCCCGAGCCGATGATGAACTCGTTGGCCGGATAGTCGCCGCCGCCGGCGAGGATCGCTCCCTGCATGGCGGCGAGAATCGTCGCCTCGTCGCCGCCAGCCCTGATCAGGGGGAGGGCGGCGTCGAGCGCGTCGTCGGCAAGGGCTGCTGCCCGCTCCACATGGGCAATCTCCGCTGCGCTCTTCACCAGACGGAGTTCGCTGACCAGATAGGAGGCCTCGACGATCTCGCAGAAATTGGTGAGCTGGTTGTCGAGAAGGCGGGCGACGCGACCGGTCATGCCGTGGGTGTCGTATTCGATGCCAATCCGGGCGCCGAGCAGGTCCATCTCGCTCAGAAGGTTGCGGAGGTCCATGGTCGGATCGGCATTCACCCGGTCGACCCAGATGACGATGTTTTCAATATTGGAGGTCTGCTTCGCCTGGCGCAGGTCGGCCGAGCGGGTGAGCAGCGTCATCGTGCCGTCCGCCTTGACGATCAGCGTCTGGAAGAAGCAGTAGCCGAACGTGTCGTAACCGGTCAGCCAGTACATGCTTTCCTGGGCGAAGAGCAGGATCGCGTCGAGTTTCTGCTCGGCCATGCTGGCGGTCAGCCGCTCCAGGCGGACGGCATATTCGCTCGCGTCGAAGTGCAGGGCCATGTCAGTCCTCCCTTATGGCAATCGCGGAAATCTGTCGTCCATAGTCCGGCTCGCCGGCATGGGTGGTGCGACGGTAGGAATAGAAGGCGTCGGGATCGGCATAGGTGCAGATGCCGAGGCTTTCGGCCCGCACGCCGGCATCGCTCAGCCGCTTTACCGTCAGGCCCTGCAGGTCGAACATGGCATGGCCGGGTTTTTCCGAGGGGCTGAAGAACTGGGCAAATGCCGGGTTTTCGGCAATGAAGCGATCGACGAATTCCGGTCCGACCTCGTAATTGGCGCCGCTGATCGACGGGCCGAGGCAGGCGGTGATCGCCTCGCGCCGCGCGCCGAGCGACTGCATGGCGAGGATGGTGTTTTCCAGCACCCCGCCGAGAGCGCCCTTCCAGCCGGCATGGGCAGCCCCGATGACGCCCGCTTCGGCATCGGCAAACAGCACCGGGCCGCAATCGGCGGAGAGCACGCCGAGGATGACGCCGGGAGAGGCGGTGACCAGCGCATCGGCGGTCGGCCGGTCGCCGGCATAGGTGCGGTCGACCACGACCACGTCGGGCGAGTGGACCTGGTGCACGGTCGCCAGCCTTTCAGGCGCAAGGCCGAACCAGCCGCTGACACGGCGGCGGTTCTCCTCGACCTTCTCCCTTTCGTCGCGGGAGCCGAGACCGACATTCAGACCGCGGTAGATGCCCTCCGACACGCCGCCCCTGCGGGTGAAATAGCCATGGCGGATGCCCTTGCTCTCGGCTTCGGCAAACAGCGGGCTGGTGATCGGGTCGGGCAAAGGGTGGTTCTGCATAAGCAGCCTCCGAAGCGGCGCGCGGGCGATCGATTCGAACGCCTTGCCCCTGAAAACATTAGGGAAACAAGGATCTCGCCGCAGTTTCAGTCGGCGCGATGTTGGCTTATCGCCGCCGCCCCTGTCAATTGGCTCCCTTGAAGGGCGGCAGGGCCACGGCCGGGCTGGAGACCGCCATGACCTTGAAAAGCTCGCCCATGCGGCCCTCTCCGGCGCCGGCCAGACGCTCGACCGCCTTGACGATTTCGGCCTGGGTCTGGGCGTCCTTGCCACGCCCGAGCGAGGCCGCGCGGTCCTCGATGCCGAGGCCGACCAGGAAGTCGCCCTGATACATGCAGCCGTTGACGTGCACGCCGGCGCCAAGCGCCGTGCGGGCGAGATTCTCGAAGTCGACATGGCTGGTCAGGTCCGCCATGCCCGGATGGGCGAGCGGCGGATCATACTCATGCGCCAGCACCGCCTGGAGCGTGTCGCCGAAGCCGCTGACCATGTGCCCGTAGTCGATGATGAGCGCGGTGCCATGGCATTTCAGCAGCCGGTCGCAGAGCGTCGTCATTACCGCCTGACGGGCGGGGGCTATCTCGAAGATCTCGCCGTCCGGCGGGGCGATCTGACGCGGCGGCAGGAGCGCCGGGTCGAGCGTGGCGACGCCCGCGGCGAAACACAGCTCGCCTTCCGCATCGAGGCCGACCATGCGCTCGCGAAAACCCGTGGGGGTCTTGACGAACTGGCGGATCGGAATGGCGTCGAACAGCTCGTTCGCCGCAATCAGCGAGAATCCTTCCGGTACTTCGTCGAAGCTCGTGTGCCAGGCGATCTTGTCGCCATGGGCAGACAGCGTCTCGCGCTGGACGGTCTGCAGCGCCGGGCTGGTCTCGACGAGGTGGATGGTGGCGGTCTCGTAGAGGCGGGGCGCGAGCCTTGCGACGACCCGCAGCATGTCGGCCATCATCGTGCCGCGTCCGGGGCCGATCTCGACGATCCGGGCATCGAGCGGCTCGCCATGACGCTGCCAGGCGACGACGAGGAAGATGCCGACCATCTCGCTGAACAGCTGGCTGATCTCGGGTGCTGTGACGAAGTCGCCGGCCCGGCCGAAGGGATTGCGGGTCTTGTAGTAGCCGTGCTCGGGATCGGCGAGGCAGAGCGCGAAATAGTCGGTCACGCTGATCGGGCCGCTGGCCGTTATCAGGGACTTGATCTTCTGGGCGAGGGCAGTGGTCATGCGGGGCGCCTCATGTTCGCGTCACGACCGCGGGCCGGCGGCGCGGCGGGCTCTCAGGAGCGCCCAGGCGCCGACCGCAAGCATCGGCAGCGACAGGAGCATGCCCATGGTCAGCCAGCCGCCGGCGAGATAGCCGAGTTGCGGATCCGGTTCGCGGAAGAATTCGACGGTGATACGCGACAAGGCGTAAAGAATGACGAAACAGCCGGTGACCAGGCCAGGCTGGCGGAAGCCGCCGAGCAGGCGGCCGACGACCTGCAGCACGAGGAAGGTCATCAGGCCTTCGAGCAGGGCTTCGTAGAGCTGGCTCGGATGACGCGGGAAGGGGCCGCCGGTCGGAAAGACCATGGCCCAGGGCACGTCCGAGGGGCGTCCCCAGAGTTCGCCATTGACGAAATTGGCGATGCGGCCGAACAGGATGCCGAGCGGGGCGACGCTGGCGACGATGTCGAACAGGCTCCACAGCGGGATCGCATTGCGCCTCGCGAAGAAGACCATGGCGAACGTCGCACCGAGGAAGCCACCATGGAAGGACATGCCGCCGTTCCAGATCTCGATCGCGCGGATGGGATCGGCGGCGATCGAGGCGAAATCGTAAAACAGGATGTAGCCGATGCGACCGCCGAGCACGATGCCGAGCGCCACCCAGACGAGGAAATCGTCGAGATGGGCGGCGGTGCACGGGGGAGTGTCGTTCGGCCAGAGTTTCTCGTTGCGCAGCATGCCGCGCGCCACGACCCATCCCAGCATGATGCCGGCGACATAGGCGAGACCGTACCAGTGGATCGCCAAGGGCCCGAGGGAGAAGGCCACCGGATCGATCGCCGGGAAGGTCAGGATGGACAGAAGTTCGGCGGCTGACGGCAAGGGTGCTCTTTCTCTAATGTTGCCGGAAAATGGCGTTCCGCTATGGCACGGTCAAGATGGAATCTTGCCGCGTCGTCAACGCACGCGGGCGCGGGCGCGAAATTTGCTTGCAACGGCGCTTTCGAATGCCTACCTCAACTGCTGTTACCGAGGACACCGTCCAGGGATCGAACGCTAGAGGAGCCACTGCCATGTCGACGGGCCCGAACCGTATTATGGACGAATTCGCCAAGCTGATGACCGATGCCGCCGGCGCCGCCCAGGGCGTGCGCAAGGAGATGGAAACCGCCTTCCATTCGCAGGCCGAGCGCTGGCTGAACAGCATGGACGTCGTCAAGCGCGAGGAATTCGAGGCTGTCCGCGAGATGGCGGTCAAGGCCCGCGACGAGAACGACGCGCTGCTGAAGCGCATCGAGGCGCTGGAGGCGCAGCTCGCCGCCAAGGCTCAGTAAGCGCTTTTTCGCGCATCCGGAGACCTCTCTCCGAGGGGCTTTGCGGCCCCGATCCATCGTTTTTCGAAGCCTGTCGCGAAGCCTCGCGCCGGGCTTTTTCTTTTTCGGCCGGGTATGTTTCTCGTCCGCCGACTACGAGTTCATACAGGTTATTTTTCCACATGCTCGCGGCTGGAAAAAAGCCAATGGCCAGAGTCGTTTAAGGGCGACTGCACAGGTTGTGCCGCAAGTGCTGTCCACAGACCCGTTGGGCAAAACGCCGTTTCGGGGCTGGTACTTGGTCTTCGCCATTATACACTGATTTTAAATGATGATTCGAAACGGACCTTCGCAAGTTTCGGACAGGGTGGGTGTTGTACCCTGGGGTCCATAGGTAATCATTCCTAGTGTTGTTTCCGGTTAATTTGTCTGTGTCCTTCGGTGTCTCCACTCGAAATATCGCATTCATCCCGGTCAAGAAGGTGCCGCATGAGCCTGATGGAATTTGAATTCGAACGACAGTCCAACCCGGTCGACATGATCGAATTCGTCGCTTCGAACAACGACTGGTCGTTCGAGCGCTCCGGCGAGGACGAACTCGCCATGACGGTTGCGGGCCGCTGGGCCGACTACCACGTGTCCTTCTCGTGGATGGAAGAGTTCGAGGCGCTGCATCTCGCATCCGCCTTCGACCTGAAGATTCCCGAAGCGCGCGTCAACGAAGTCATCCGGCTGCTCTCGCATATCAACGGCCAGGTGCTGATGGGTCACTTCGACATCTGGCGGCACGAGGACGTGGTGATCTTCCGCCAGTCGCTGCTGCTCGCCGGCGGTGCCGAGCCGACCAATCGCCAGGTGGAAGTCCTGCTGTCGAGCGCGGTCGATGCCTGCGAAGCCTATTTCCAGGCCTTCCAGTTCGTGGTCTGGTCCGGCATGGACGCCAAGAGCGCCATGGAAGCGGTTCTTTTCGAAACGGCCGGAGAAGCCTGAGCATGACCTATTCGACGATGGGATCCGTCGTACTCGTCGGCGCCGGCAATATGGGCGGTGCCATGCTGTCCGGCTGGTTGAAGAGCGGCGTGCCGGGTTCATCCGTCACGGTGATCGATCCCGGTCCGTCGGAGGCCATGCTGAAGCAGATCGCCGACGCGGGAGCGACCTATACCAAGGAGGTGCCCGCCGGGCTCGCCGCCGGGATCCTATTCCTCGCGCTCAAGCCGCAGGTGATGGAGGCGGTTCTGCCGTCCCTCAAGTCGCTCGTCGGACCGCAAACCGTGGTGGTCTCGGTCGCCGCCGGCAAGACGCTGGCCTTCATGGAACATCATCTGGGCGCCGCCGCCATGGTGCGCGCCATGCCGAACACGCCGGCGATGATCGGTCGCGGCGTGACCGGCGCCTTCGCCAATGATGCCGTCAGCGCCGAGCAGCGCGACATGGTGCATCGTCTCCTCAAGGTTTCCGGACCGGTCGAATGGCTGGACGGCGAGGAGCAGATCAATGCGGTGACCGCCGTGTCGGGCAGCGGCCCGGCCTATGTGTTTTATCTCGTCGAGTGCATGGCTGAGGCAGGCCGCAAAGCCGGCCTGCAGGCGGACCTGGCCATGCGTCTTGCACGGGAAACGGTCGCGGGGGCTGGTGAACTGCTTCACCAGTCCCCCGACGCCGCCGCCAAACTGCGGCAGAACGTGACCTCGCCGGGCGGCACCACCGCCGCTGCCCTTTCGGTCCTGATGGCCGAGGGCGGCATGCAGCCGCTGTTCGACGAGGCGATCGAGGCGGCGCGCAAGCGGGCCGAGGAACTGGCCGGATGAGCGAGACGACCAAGATTCAGCCCGAGATCGGCTATGCCGATTTCGAGAAGGTGGATATCCGCGTCGGAACGGTCGTCGAGGCCGAGCCTTTTCCGGAAGCGCGCAAGCCGGCGATCAAGATCAAGATCGACTTCGGGCCTGAGATCGGCATCAAAAAATCGTCGGCGCAGATCACCGTGCACTACACGCCGGAGAGCCTGATCGGCCGGCAGGTGCTGGGCGTTGTCAATTTCCCGCCACGCCAGATCGGCCCGTTCCGCTCCGAAGTCTTGACGCTCGGCTTTGCCGACGAGAACGGCGCGATCGTGCTCGCCGCGGTCGAGCAGCCGGTGCCGAACGGCATGAAGATGATGTGAGGCCGTCCGCGGCGTCAGTGGATGTCGCGGCTGACCGGGTCGCTCACCCGGAAATGGTGGAACACCACCTCGAAACCGGCGCGTTGCGGCGAGCAGGTCATCACTCCCACTTCCAGACTTTCCAGCCCGGGCGGAAAATAGGCGAGCCGCGCCATCCGCCAGAGCCCTTCGGGCTGCACGCGGTATTGCACGAACATGGCATCACCGAGCCGGCTCAGGCGAAGCTCGAGCGCACCGGAGAAGCCGGCCAGCGCAAAGGCCGACCAGTCGGAGCGGCCGTCGACGGTGACCACGGTGCTCAGGTGGCACAGGCCGTCGGTGAACTCGATGCCGCATTTCAGCCAGTTGCGCTCGTCTTGCCGGACCATCAGCCCCGCCTGGTCGTAGAGCGCTTCATAGCGGCCGGTAAAACGCGTGCCGATGGTGAAGTCGCCGGAGCGGGGCAAATGGAGGAAATGCCCGTTGTCATGGTGGAAGCTGTAATAGGTCTTCTGCCAGAAGTCGGTCTCGCCGCCGGTGACGACCTGCAACCCATCGGGACCCACCTGCGTGCGTGGGGGCGGGTTGAGCCAGGTCATGCTGTTCCAGTCGGTGGTCGACATGCGTGGTCTCCTCGATCGGGTATCAGGCCGGCACGCGGACGGTGGCGCGCAGGCCGCCGAGCGGGCTGTCGCTCAGCGTCACGTTGCCGCCATGGCTGCGGGCGATGTCGCGGGCGATGGCCAGCCCGAGGCCGGTCCCCGAGGCATCGAGATTGCGCGCCTCGTCCAGCCGGAAGAACGGCTTGAACACGTCGTCACGGTAATCGGCGGGAATGCCCGGGCCATCGTCGTCGATCACGATCGTCAGCCATTTGGCGCTGTGCTTCGCCTCGATCTCGACGCGGTCGGCATAGCGGCGGCTGTTGGAGGCGAGGTTGCTGACGAGCCGGGTGAAGGCGGTCGGCCGCACCGCCACCTCCTCGTCGCCTTCGATGTGGTAGGTCAGCGTCTTGCCGTGTAACTCGAAGTCCGCCTTCAGCTTGTCGAACAGTTCTCCGAGCCTCAGCTTGCCGACATCCTCTTCCGCTTCGCCGCGGGCAAAGGCCATGTAGCCTTCGAGCATGGTCTGCATGTCGTCGACGTCCTGGTTGAGGCCCTGGAGGTCGGGATTGTCGCCGGCGAGCGCCAGTTGCAGCTTGAAGCGGGTGAGGATGGTGCGCAGGTCGTGGCTGACGCCGGTCAGCATGGCGGTGCGCTGCTCCATCTGCCGCTCGATGCGCTCGCGCATCAGGATAAAGGCGAGGCCGGCGCGGCGAACCTCGTCGGCGCCGCGGGGGCTGAAATCCTCCGGCGGGCGCTGACCCTTGCCGAAGCTCTCGGCGGCTTTGGCGAGCGACAGGATCGGCCGGATCTGGCCGCGCAGGAAGAGTGTGGAGATGACGATCAGCACCAGCGACGTGCCGACCATCCACAAGAGGAAGATGTGGGTGTTGGAGGCATATGCCGAGTTGCGGCGGGCGAAGATGCGAAGCACGCCCTGATCGAGAGCGATGCGGATCTCGACCAGTCGGGAATCGCCGACGGTGTCGATCCAGAAGGGCCGGGCGATCTGGTTTTCGATCTGGTCGGAGAGGATCTGGTCGAGGATCGAGAAGAACGGCTTCGGCCGCGTCGCCGGCAGTTGTCCGCCCGCTTCCATCGACACCGTCATGTTCAGCTTGTCGCGGGCGATGCGCACGACGTTCTTGAAATCGGCCTCCGCCGGATAGGTCTCGATCAGTGCGATGATGGCGGCGATGTCGCGCGTGACGGCGCTCGACATGCGTTCCGTCACCATCTGCCAGTGGCGTTCCATGAAGACGGCGGCCAGAACCGTCTGCAGGATCAGCATGGGCAGGATGATGATCAGCAGCGAGCGCGCATAGAGGCCGGTCGGCAACTGGTGCCTCAGCCAGCGCGACAGGCCCTTGAGCCCGCCGGGCGTGCGATCATTGTCCCTGCGGATGCTGTCGAACAGCGTCATCTTGCCTTCGCTTCCGTTGCGGCGCCGACCGGCGCTAGTCCATGCTCAGCCGGTAGCCGATGCCGCGGACCGTCTGCAGCCAGACCGGATTGGCCGGATCGTCCTCGATCTTGCGGCGCAGCCGGTTGATCTGCACGTCGATCGTGCGCTCGCCGACTTCCGTATCGTTGCCGATCAGTTCGTGGCGCGGAATGGTGTCTCCGGCGCGGGTGGCGAACAGCAGCATGATGTCCTGCTCGCGGTCGGTGAGCTTGATCACTTCCGGGCCGCGCTTCAGTTCCTTGCGCAGGATGGAGAAACTATACGGCCCGAACATGACCTGCTCGATCTTCGGCTGGTCGGCGTTCAGGTTGCGCTTCAGGATATTGTTGATGCGCAGCACCAGTTCGCGCGGATCGAACGGCTTGGCGAGATAGTCGTCGGCGCCGGCCTCGAGACCGGCGATGCGCGATTCCGCCTCCGAGCGGGCGGTGAGCAGGATGACCGGGATCTGCTTGTCGGCGGCGATGCTGCGGGTGAGGGAGAGGCCGGATTCGCCGGGCATCATCACGTCGAGCACGAGAAGGTCGAAGTGCAGGCCTTCGAGCTTGCGCCTTGCCTCTCCGGCATCGGCGGCGACGGTGATGCGGAAACCCTGTTCCGAGAGATAGCGCTGCAGGAGGTCGCGGATGCGCGTGTCGTCGTCGACGACGAGGAGGTGGGGCGCATCATCGGCAATGAATATCTTGCGCGCCATGTCATTCCACTCCGGCCGTGTCCGCGGGCAGAGACGTGTCCGGGCGGCTCATGCCTTCGAGGAACTTGTGCACGCCCTCGCGCATGGCAGGGGTGAAACCCTCCAGCGCCTTGGCGATGCGACGCGACTGCGGTTCGGACAGGGCAAGCGCCAGCTCGCGGCCGGCCAGCGTCGGATAGAGCCGGCGCTGGCGGCGGTCGGCCGGGCCGGCCATCTGGCGGATATAGCCCGAATCGATCAGTTCCTTCAGCACGCGGGCGAGGCTCTGCTTGGTGATCTGCAGGATGTTGAGCAGGTCGGCCACCGTCATGCCCGGCCGGCGGCTGACGAAATAGACGACGCGGTGATGGGCGCGGCCATAGCCGATCTTGGCGAGGATCGCGTCGGGATCCGAGACGAAATCGCGATAGGCGAAGAACAGCAGTTCGATCGTCTCGAAATCGATGGTCTTGTCGTCGACCACCGGCATTTCCGGCAGTTCCTTCCTGGCAGCCTTACCCGCAGACTGTCGAGCCACTTTGTCACTTCCTTGTTCTTGCGGCGCCTGTTGGGCGGCGGTCGCATGAACCTGCCGCGGCAATGGCTGCCGGTCATTCCCGATGCGGGTGCTGCGACCGTCAGGCCGGCACCCGTTTTGCGGCAAAACTAAGCGCAGACGGGGAAAAACTCCAACGAAATTACCGGGATCGCACAGTTTACAGGCGGGTGCGCGCGGATTTCAGTTTTGTCGAGGACGTGTTATGCGCTGCCTGCACAAAAAGAAGGAACCGCCCCATGGGACAAATGCAGGCCGGGATCATTCCGGTGACCCCCTTCCAGCAGAACTGCACGATCCTGTTCGACAGCGATACGCATGAAGGCGTGATCGTCGATCCCGGCGGCGATGTCGACGTGATCCTGCAGACGCTCAAGGAAAACGGCATCACGCTCAAGGAGATCTGGCTCACCCATGGCCATATCGACCATGCCGGCGGGGCCGAGGAGCTCAAGGAAGCGCTCGGCATCGCAATTGTCGGTCCGCACAAGGACGACCTGCCGCTGCTGCAGAAGCTCGAGCAGCAGGCGATGATGTTCAACGTGCCGATGAAGGTGCGCAACACCGTGCCCGACCGCTGGCTGGAGGAGGGCGACAAGGTGTCGTTCGGCGAGCATGAATTCGAGGTCTTCCACTGCCCCGGCCATGCGCCGGGCCACGTCATCTTCTTCAACCGCGCGCAGAATTTCGCGCATGTCGGCGACGTGCTGTTTTCCGGCTCGATCGGCCGGACGGACCTGCCGGGCGGCGACCATCAGACGCTGCTCGCCTCGATCCGCGACAAGGTGCTGCCGCTCGGCGACGATGTCGGTTTCATCTGCGGCCACGGGCCCGGTGGCCGGATCGGCGAGGAGCGCCGCACCAATCCCTTCCTGCGCGGGATCTGAGCGCACACGGGAAGGGTCGAAACGAAAAATGCGCCGGCGATGCGGCGCATTTCTTTCGGATTTTCAAAGGCGGTCGGCTCAGCCGGCGGTGCAGAAATGCGAGCGGCCGTCATAGCCGACATAGGTGCCCGAGCGGGCATTGAAGCTGCGGTAACGGGCGGAGCAGTAGTCATACCATTCCGGCGACCACGGCTCGACGGCTGCGCCATAGACCGGGCCCGGGGCCGGCGGGTACTCGTCGACATAGACCGGCTCCGGCTCGACATAAACGTGGCGCGGTGCCGGTTCGATATAGACCGGTTCGGGCTCGACATAGACGGTGCGCGGCTGGCTGGCGATCAGGGATCCGGTGACCAGGCCGGCGGCAAGGCCGATGGCGCCCGCGGCAAGGGCGTCCTGGTTGTGATGGCGCCGGTAGTAGTCGCCAGCATTGGCCTCGGACGATGCGGCCAGCGGCACGATGGTGATCGCTGCCGACAACAGGGAATATTTCGCGAAGTTCATCATGGCTCTGCCTTCCTGTGACCTGCAATTGGCTTCGTCGCGTATAGCGAACGATGAAGTCAGGATAGGGGCGGCAGGCTGAATGCAGGCTGAACGAAAAAACCCGGCAAACCTGCCGGGCGGAAAAGCCAATGCCGAAGCAAAATGTCAGTCTCAGCCGGCGATATGCAGGTTGACGGCCTTCGGGCCCTTGCCGCGACGATCAGGTTCAGTATCGTAGCTGACCTTCTGGTTCTCAGAAAGTCCCTGCAGTCCGGAAGCCTGGACGGCGGAAATGTGTACGAAGATGTCTGCGCCGCCATTGTCAGGCTTGATGAAGCCAAAGCCCTTGTCGGTGTTGAAGAATTTTACGATGCCAGTCTCGGCCATGCGTCAGGTCCTTTTCTCTCTGCCCTGTGTCGGCGGGGCAGCATTGCAATGTTACCCGTAACCGGGTGCTCGACAGGCATTTCTCGATTTTTGAGGAAAGGGACCCCTGTTACCGCAAGCCGGCGCTAAAAAAGCAAGTATACTCGCTTCTATAGTGCATGGCCTGCCCGGAAGTTTTTAGCGTCTCCGGCGCGCATGTATTATAAGGTCTTCCCGTGCTCGCAAAATTGCCCGAACCGGCAAAGAGTGCTTGGTTTATAAAAAATTGGCAAGCGAAAGTTTTCCAACCTGCGGCGGTGGTTGGGACCCCGAAAGCCCGTGTTTTGCGGTCTTCCAGCCTGTCGGCGAAATATTTTGCTTGACCGGCGCAGAATGCATCGCGAGCGATGCATTTTTTTGGTCAAAACCTTCCTTCACTAGGAAAACTTGGCGTATTTTCGCAAGTGGTGAAATAATCGCTAGGCGGCCACGGCCCGCCGCCGGGTGAGTTCCGGCACGAGTTCCACCAGCAGCATGGCGGCAAAGATCAGGCCGCAGCCGACATAGCCGATGCCGGGAAGCGTTTCCGCCAGCAGCACTGCGCCGAAAAGCGCGCCGAACAGGGCCTCCGACGACAGGAAGATCGCCGCCTGCGGGGCGGTCGTATAGCGTTGGCCAATGATCTGCAGCACGAAGGCGAGGCCCGAGGAGAGCAGCCCGCCATAGAGGATCTCGGGCAGGGCCGAAACGATGGCGCTGGTGCTGATCGGTTCGAGCGCCGTCGCCGCGCCACCGGCACCCACGGCGCAGACGGCGAACTGCACCGTGGCAAGCGCCAGCGGCCGTTCGCTGAACCCGACCGCGATCGGCGTCAGCGTGATCTGCACGGCGAGAAAGATGGCACACAGGATGACGAGGACGTCGCCGTCGCCAAGCGCCGAGAGCGAGCCGCCGTTCAGCAACAGGATGCCGAGCACGGTGAGCAATGCGGCCGGCCAGATGACCCAGTGCGGCCGGCGCCGGAGCACGGCGACGGCGATGACAGGAACGAGTACAACGTAGAGGCCGGTGAGGAAGCTGGCATTGGTGACGCTGGTCGACTGGATGCCGATCTGCTGCAGGGTCTGCGCGACGAGCAGGGAGAGCCCGACCAGCAGGAACCAGCCATAGTCGCGAAGGGAGAGGGGCCGGCCGGCGCCTTTGGCCTCGCGAAGCGCGAAGGGCAGGACGGCGAGCGTCGCCAGCGCAAAACGTAGCGCGTTGAACCAGTTGGGCCCGAGCCACTCCATCGCCTCCGACTGGGCGACGAAGCCTCCGCCCCAGATCGCGGCGGCGAGAAGGAGGAGGAGATTGGCCTGGATGCGAGACATGGGAATCCGGATTGCGCGCGAACTACGGGAGGCGAGCGGTAACAGCTGATCCCGCGTTCGGCAAGGCTGGGCCGGAGCGCCGCGGTACGGGTCCGCTGCGCGCAATATGCCGGCCGAGCGCCAGCCGTTCGGCCGCTGGCTTAGGGGGCGACGGCGCGGCTGATGCGCAGCAACTGGCCGTCCTCCTCGTCGGTCAGCAGCAGCACCGAACCGTCCCGCGCGACCTTGACGTCGCGCAGGCGCCCGTATTCGCCGGCCAGCAGACGTTCCTCGCCGACGATTGCGCCGCTCTCGTCGCGTTCGATGCGGGCCAGAAGCTCGTATTTGAGGGCGGCGACGAGGAAGTCGCCGTCCCATTCGGGAAACATCGCGCCGCGATAGACGTCGATGGCGCCCGGTGCGATGGACGGATCCCAATAGTGGACGGGCAGTTCATAACCTTCGGCCGACTGGCCTATGCCGATTTCCGCGCCGGAATAGTGCTTGCCGTAGGAAACGACCGGCCAGCCGTAATTGCTGCCGGCCTTCGGCGTGTTGATCTCGTCGCCGCCACGCGCGCCGTGTTCGACGGTGAAGAGCGTGCCGTCGGCGGGATCGATGACGATGCCTTGCGGATTGCGATGGCCGATCGACCAGATCTCGGGAAGGCCCTTGGCGCCATCGGCGAAGGGATTGCCCGCGGCTGGCTTGCCGTCGGGACCGACATGGAGGATCGAGCCGGCATGATCCTGCGGAACCTGTGCCCGATCCATTTCGCCCCGCTCGCCGATACCGAAAAACAGGCTGCCGTCCCTGGCGATAGCGATGCGCGAGCCGAAATGCTGGGTGGTGTCGGTAAAGCGGTTCATCGCAAACAGTCTCTCGACGTCTTCCAGCTTCGTTTCGTCGTCGGACAGGCGGGCGGCGAAGAGCGCCGTTCCCTGACCACCGTCACCTGGTATCGAGGCGGTGAAATAGAGTTTGCGGCTTTTGGAAAAGTCGGGGGAGAGGGCGACGTCGAGCAGGCCGCCCTGTCCGCCGACGAAGAGTTCCGGCAGGCCGGTGATCGGTTCGCCGAGCTTCATGTCCCGCACGATGCGCAGACGTCCCGGACGCTCGGTGACGATATAGGCGCCGTCCGGCAGCACTTCGACCGACCACGGATGCTCGAGGCCGGTCGCGACGGCTGTCACGTCCAGTTCCGCCTTCTTCGAGGTGAAGCGATCGGCTGCCATGGCCGGGGCTATCAGCAGCAGAAGAGCCAGTGACGTGCCTGTCGTCAGGCGCTTGCGATTGCCCGGGCGTCGTCTTGCTGCGGTCAAGGTCATATGGCGGCCTCCCTGTGATCCAGTGATCTATCTGGGGAGCGAGGCCGGATTGGCAAGGGGAGATGGCGGGAACGTGATCGTCCGGTCTGCGGCGCAGCTGCCGCGGTGAGGCATGGCCGGAATGGCTGAGCGGATGCACGTCGCGGTCGGAGACGGCAGGGTGTCGGCGGCCTTCGCCTTGATGTAGAGGCCGTCGGCGATGAGCAGCAGGCCGCCGATCGTGACGACGACAATGGCGAGGGCAACGGCACGTTCGGCCGGGCCGAGCCGGCGCCACAGGGGCGGGCGCCTTCGGGGTGGGTGCTCAGGCACGACGGCGGCCCGTCTCGGCGCGGAACAGTTCCTTCAGGCTGCGACGCCAGATCGCCAGGCTGCCGGCCGCCATCGCGGCGAAGCAGACCATCATCAGGCCGAGCAGGATATACCGGTCGGAGAGCGTTTCGGACCGCGGCAGCGTCTGGCCTGTCGGGTTGGTCACCAGCCGCGGGGCGGCGAGGGGTGTCGATGCGGTCGGCATCGGATCGACCGCGACGGAGGGGGAGGGTTTGGAGGCTTGGGCCTCGCCTTCGACATCCGGGGCGGCGGCGAGGGGAAGGACGATGGCGGCGTCGCCGGCCGGCTGCGGCGGCAAGGTCTCGGCCCTCGCCGTGGCGGCCAGACCGACCAGCATGACGGCACAGGCAAAAAGGCCGACAAAGGCCATTCGGCCGCGCTCAAGGAAAAGTTGGAACCAGGGACGCGCTTCGGAATTCTCGTCTTCCAGAAACATTCGTCATTCCTCGCAATTCAATTCGTGCAATGCGAGGAGAAGAACCCTGTTTGAGGGCTTCACCGGGACCGAATTGCGGCGTCACCCGGCATTTATCATGGCGATATCGTGGCGAGGTCGACGCGTGCCTTGTCCGTGGGCAAGATGCCTGCAGGGCAGGCGCGCTAGCGGCGCTTGCCGAAGACCCGTGTCGGGCGCATCACAGGCTCGCCGCGCGGTGAGGCGACGGCCGGGGGCTCCGCCTGGCTCTCCGATGGCGGCGTGGGCGCGGCTGCGGGCTCGGCCGGGGGCAGCAGCATTTCGGGATATTCCTCGTTGAAAACCGTCGGGGCGATCTGCGGCCGGGCCAGCGCATAGCCCTGCAGCAGGGTCACGCCGAGTTCGAGGCAGAGATCGACCTGCCAGGTCTCCTCGAGGCGCTCGAAGATCGGCTCGATCCCTTCGTCCTGCAATTGCCGCACGATGACGCGCAGCAGGGCGGAGCCGGCGGAATTGTGCAGGTAGTCCCGCACCCAGTCCCCGTCGAAGCGGACGAAGTCGGGCCGCAGCGCGAGCACGTCCTGGATGTCGTGTTCGCTCGCCTCGTAGTTCGACATGGAGATGCGCAGGCCGGCCCGGCGCAGCTGCTCGATCGTGCGGGCGATGAGCTTGCCATTGCCGCTGCCGGCCGACACGTCGCAGATGATGCGCTCGGGCGCCAGCCGCGCCTCGTGGGCCGCCAGACGGATGCGGTCGATCTCGTGGCGCAACTCGACGCCGTCGGTGAAAAGCTGCGGCTGGAAGCTCACCAGCACCAGGCTGCGTTCCCGTTGCAACAGGCCGGCGTTGAGGATGTGGATGCTGCGCAGCAGGCTGTCGACGGCGGGCAGGTCCTCAGGGGCGACCAGCGGGAAGAACTGCGAGGGCGGATAGGCCTCACCGTTGCGCTCGGCCCGCACCAGTCCCTGGAAGGCATGAATGTCGAAGACGCCGTCCGCTACCCTCTTGAAGATCGGCTGCAGGGCGGAGCGCAGCACGAAGGGGCCATAGGCCGTCGACCAGGCGTCTCCTGTCTTGACGAGCTGGGCATAGATGCTGTTCGTGGTCATCGGTTTCGCGTCGTGATTGCTTCGAATGTGCCGTGCACGCAAGTCTATCGCCGAAGGCTTACCTGCGGATTAAGAAAGACTTAAAAATGAAAACTTTGGCGATTGCCGGCGCGCGGCCGCTTTCCGCTTGAAACGCGGGGACGATTTCGACATAGAACTTGAACCTGGGGCCTTGGCCGATCGAGGTTCCGCCGATCAACAGCTTCAGGACAATCACAATGGCCTTCATTGCCGACGCTCTTTCCCGTGTAAAGCCCTCCGCAACCATCGCAGTCTCGCAGAAAGCCCGCGAGCTGAAGGCCAAGGGCCGCGACGTGATCGGCCTCGGCGCCGGCGAGCCGGACTTCGATACCCCTGACAATATCAAGAAGGCCGCGATCGACGCGATCACCCGAGGCGAGACGAAATACACGCCGGTTTCAGGCATTCCGGAACTGCGCAAGGCGATCGCCGAAAAGTTCAAGCGCGAGAACGGTCTCGACTACAAGCCCGAGCAGACGATCGTCGGCACCGGCGGAAAGCAGATTCTTTTCAACGCCTTCATGGCGACCCTGAACCCGGGGGATGAAGTCATCGTGCCGGCACCCTACTGGGTATCCTACCCGGAAATGGTGGCGCTGTGCGGCGGCACGCCGGTGTTCGTCTCGACCAAGCAGGAAGACAACTTCAAGCTGACGGCGGCCGAGCTCGAAAGCGTCATCACGCCCAAGACCAAGTGGTTCATCTTCAACTCGCCGTCCAACCCGTCGGGTGCCGCCTACAGCCATGACGAGCTGAAGGCGCTGACCGACGTGCTGGTCAAGCATCCGCAGGTCTGGATCCTGACGGACGACATGTACGAGCACCTGACCTATGGCGACTTCAAGTTCGTCACCCCGGTCGAGGTCGAGCCGAAGCTCTACGACCGCACGCTGACGATGAACGGCGTGTCGAAGGCCTATGCCATGACCGGCTGGCGCATCGGCTATGCCGCCGGTCCGCTCGAGCTGATCAAGGCGATGGACATGATCCAGGGCCAGCAGACGTCCGGCGCCTGCTCGATCGCGCAGTGGGCCGCCGTCGAGGCGCTCAACGGCCCGCAGGACTTCATCCCGGCCAACAAGAAGATCTTCGAAGGCCGCCGCGACCTCGTCGTCTCGATGCTGAACCAGGCCAAGGGCATCGTCTGCCCGTCGCCGGAAGGCGCCTTCTACGTCTATCCGTCCTGCGCAGGCCTGATGGGCAAGACCGCACCGTCGGGCAAGGTCATGGAGACGGACGAGGATTTCGTCAGCGAGCTCTTGGAATCGGAAGGCGTGGCCGTCGTGCACGGTTCGGCCTTCGGTCTCGGCCCGAACTTCCGCATTTCCTATGCGACCTCGGAAGAGCAGCTGGAAGAAGCCTGCAAGCGCATCCAGCGTTTCTGCGCCGCCTGCAAGTAAGCACTGCCGTATTCGGAATGAGAAAGGGCGGGGCCTCGCGGTCCCGCCCTTTTCGTTTGGTCGGTGATGTCCTTCCCTCAGGTGGCGATCTTCATGCTGGCCGGCAGCTTGGCCGGTGCGGGCGCCGGAGCGGCGGGCGTGCGGTTGCGCTCGCGCCAGAGGGCGGGCAGGCTGAGCAATGCCAGCGAGCCGAAGGTGATGACGGTCTTGGTCGCGTCGGAGAAGGCGCCGAAGCGGCCGTCGAGATAGAAGACGCCGTAGACGATCAGCACGTGCCAGACATAAATCTGCAGCGAATGGCGGCCGAGCAGCTGGAGATAGCTCAGCGAGAACAGGCCGATCAGCGTCGAGGCGATCTTGCGGATCGTCGCGTTGTCGTGGCGCGGGCCGGCGATCAAAAGCCAGGCGAGGCCATAGGCGACGGCGGCGAAGTTCAGCAGATAGACCGGACCGAAATCGGCGCGCACTTCCATCAGGCCGAATTTTTCCAGCACGATGCCCGGCATCATGCCGTGGGCGGTGAGGATACGCAGCGGCAGGAAGAAGACGCAGACGGCCAGCGCCGCCTTGGCGATGAAGTCCTTGCGCGGATCGAAGATGCGGGTCCACTCGACTTTTCTCATCGAGGTCAGCGTTCCCGCGAGCAGGCCGGCAAAGAAGACGATCTGCCAGCCGAGCAGGTTGAACGAAGCGCGAATGCCTTCCTTCTCGGCATCTGCGCCGCCGGCCAGCCAGTCGCTGACCGGATAGGTGACGATGCGCTGCAGGCCGAGCTGGGCGGCCATCCAGGCCAGCACGGACATGATCGCCACCGTCTTCCACCGGCCCTGAAGGCAGAGCCAGATGATGGCCGGAGCGAAGAACATGTAGATGATGTATTGCGGCAGGATGTCCATGAAGGTCGGCTGGAACAGGAAGCCGGCAATGGCGGCAAGGCGCAGCGGGTCGTCGATGCGGGTAGCGCCGAGCCAGTTGGTCCAGATCGCAGCGGCACCCGGCAGCACGAGCTGCAGGGCGAGAATCACCAGCACAATGCCCATGGCGTAGCGGTAGAGTTCGAAGACCCGCGACCAGATGCGGTCACGCGCCACGGCATAGCCGTCCTTCATCATCTTGCGGGCGTAGACCATGCCGGTCAAAAGGCCCGACAGGAAGACGAAGCCCTGCGCATCCTCGACGAAGGCCAGGTTGCGGTGGTTGATCTGGACGAGCCAGAGGCCGCCGGTGAAGACCAGGTGGTTGATCAGCATGAAGACCAGGAAATAGCCGCGCATGCCGTCGATAACGTCGAGTCTCTTCAAGGTTCGGCTCCCGAGTTAGCCCCCCCGCGACCGCGGGAAGTTTCTGGTCCGCCATCTTGGTCAGAATGGGGCGAGCCCTTCGTCACGCCGGGGACCATGACCGGGGAAAGCGGAAAGGACGGGAAAAGTTCCGCCCTTTCGGGTGAGGAAAAACCGTCAGAGGCCGAGGAAGGACAGCATGATGAAGGTGGCGAACAGGATGAAATGGGTCATGCCTTCGATCGCGTTGGTCTCGCCGTCGTTGAGGTTGATGGCCGCGGCGATCAGCGTGATGGCGACCATCACCGTCTGCACCGGCGTCATCGCCATGATGAAAGGCTGGCCCGTATAAAGGGCGATCGCCTCCATCACCGGCACGGTCAGGATGACGGTCGACAGCGAGGCGCCCATGGCGATGTTGACCGTTGCCTGCATGCGGTCTGCAAGGGCTGCGCGCAGCGCGGTGAGGATCTCAGGACCGGCGGAAATGCCGGCGACGAGGATGGCGGTCAGCGCGACCGGCGCGCCGATTTCCTTCATGCCGGTGTTCATGAAGGTCGACATCAGCTCGGCCAGCACGCCTATCACCACGACGCCGAAGAGGATGACGCCGATCGAGCGGGCCGTCGGTTCGTCCGCGTCGGCGGGATCATGTTCTTCCGTGTCGCGCTTCTTTCCGCGCGGATAGCTGTAGCTGAAGAAGTAGCTGTGAGTTCCCACCTGCATGCGCAGGAACAGGCCGTAGAGCGCTACCATGGCGAAGATGGTGAAGACCGAGAAATACTGCCATTTGTCGCGTGGCACGAATTCCGGCACGACCATGGAGATGCCCATGGCGGTCAAGATCATCACGCCGTAGGTCTTGCCCGAATCGTCGTTGTACGGCTGCTCGCCGTGCTTCAGTCCGCCGAGGAGGGCGGCAAGGCCGAGAATGCCGTTGATGTCGAGCATGACCGCCGAATAGATCGTGTCGCGCACCAGGGTCGGCGAGCCCTCGTTGTTCATCATGATGGCGAGGATCAGCACCTCCACGGCCACGGCCGAGAGCGTCAGGATCATGGTGCCGTAGGGGTCGCCGACCTTCACGGCGAGCACTTCCGCATGGTGGGCGACGCGCAGCGATGCGGCAATGATGGCGGCAATCAGCACACCGGCGGCGGCGAGCGACACGGCCGTGCCCATGGCGAGGATCTCGTGTTCCAGACTGAATCCGAGAACGGCCATAAGGATCGGAAAGAGAAGGATTTTCTCCTGTCTCAGCATGGGCGGCTCCTGTGCATTGCGTGCAGATCTCTAGGTACGATGGGCGGGAACGGACGAGCGGATGGAACTGTTCCGTACCGCTTCGGGTTTGCGGATTGAAGCGCTTGATGCGATACTAAGCCGAAGCTTAAGGAAGGAGGACAGAATGACCAAAGTTGCCTACGAGATCGTTCCTCACGACGGGGGATGGGCGTACAAGCTCGGCGACGTCTTCTCCGAAAGCTTTGCCAGCCATGACGAGGCCCTGGAGGCAGCGCGTATCGTCATGCAGGAACAGCAGGTCGGCGACGAGCCCGTCAAGATCAGCTATCAGGACGAGAAGGGCAAGTGGCACTACGAGTACAGCGACGGCGGCGATCGGCCGGAGGTCGAGATCGTTGATCGCTACGAATCGGGCGAAACGCCGGCCTAGGCGATGCTGCGCCTGCCGATGGACTGGGAAAACCGGATCAGATAGCCGTCCGGGTCCTGTACGAGGAACTCCCGCGAACCGGTTTCCTCCTTCGCGCCAATGCGATACCAGCTTTCGCTCGGCTCTTCGAAGAGCGGCCAATCCAGTTTGCGGAGGGCTTCGAGGATCGGCTCCAGGTCGTCCGTGGCGATCTGGAAGTTGATGCCGCGGCCAAACGGCCGCTGAAGCGGCGCCACCTGCCAGTTGCCGTTGATTTCACACAGCATGACCTGCGCGCCCTGCCGCTCCAGAAAGGCGAACTTCGCCTGCTGCCGCTCGTGGGCGACGCGAAAGCCGAGGCCGTAGCACCAGAAGGCGAGGCTCGCCGCGATGCTGGTGACGTCGAGTTCGGGCACCAGCGGCGCAAAGCCGCCGGTCGGACCGCTGCCGGTTCCCGCCGACGCGTCGCGTTCGGCGCGTGAAAGTTCGGTCATCAGATTCTCCTCATCGGGAAACATAGTCGAGCAGCCCGGCGACCAATGCGTCGAAAGTGACGCGGCAGCGGGCCGCCGTCTTCAGGTTCTCATGCATGACGACATAGGTCTCCAGCGACAGTTCGACCACCTCCGCGAGGACCGGTACGAGGTCGGGATCGCGCCGGGCAAGGGTGTTCTGGCACATGCCGATGCCACCGGCTGCCCGGATCATCGCCATCTGGGCGAGATTGCTGTCGGTGCGCATCGAGAAGTGGATGTCGGCAAGCCTCGGCTTGTCCTTGAGGATCGCCCGGATATAGGCGAGTTGCCTGTCGAAGCCGATCAGCCGGTGGGATGAGAGCTGGTCGAGCGCCGTCGGCGTGCCGTGGCGCTCCAGATAGCGGCGGTGCGCATGCAGTCCGAGCGGGATGGCGGCAATCCGGCGGCTGATTAATGCGCCTTGCGACGGCGGCACCATGCGCACGGCGATATCGGCCTCCTGGCGCAACAGATCCTCGACGGCGTCCGAGACGGAGAGTTCGACATTGAGGGCGGGGTGGCGTTCCTGAAGCTCGGCGATGATCGGCGGCAGGACTTCGATGCCGATCACCTCGCTGGCGCTGATGCGCACCGTACCGGTAACGCTGCCGGGCTGGCCGCTTGCCGCCCGCGCGAGGCTCGCCGCCGTGGCCGCCATGGTCTCGGCATAGGGTTTCATCTGCTGCGCGGTTTCCGTCGGCAGCAGGCCCTGCTGCGAGCGCAGGAAGAGCGGTGCGCCGGAAAGCGCTTCCAGCGCATCGATATGCCGGCCGACGGTCGGCTGGGTCAGGCCCAGGTCCCGGGCGGCAGCCGACAGCGACCCCTCGCGCAGTACGGCGAGGAAGGTGCGGTAATAGTCCCAGTTCGCGTTCGGCTCAGTCATTCGAATATGTATAGCGAACCCAGAAAAATAGGCAATTCCGTATAATGCCGCTGCGCGCGATACTCCGGTCATCGAAAACATGCCGGACACAGGAGACACGTCATGGCCCAGGAATTGATGCAAATGCCGCTTGCCCTCGTGCTTGGAGCCACCGGCGGGATCGGCGGCGCCATGGCTGACAAGCTTGCCGCCCGCGGCTACCGCGTGCGCGCCATGCACAGGAATGCCAGGGAGATGGCGCTGCGCCATTCGCAATTCGAATGGGTGGCGGGGGATGCCATGTGCCGCGAGGACGTCGTCAAGGCGGCGCAAGGGGCCAGCCTGATCGTCCATGCCGTCAATCCGCCGGGTTATCGCAACTGGGGCGAACTGGTCCTGCCGATGATCGACAATACGATCGCTGCCGCCGGCGCCGTCGGCGCGCGGATCGTCATGCCGGGGACCGTCTATAATTTCGGCCCCGATGCCTTTCCTCTGATCGACGAGGACAGCCCGCAGAATCCGCAGACCGCCAAGGGCAGGATCCGCGTCGCCCTCGAGCAGCGTCTCGAAGCGGCTGCCGGCCGCGGGACACCGGTGCTGATCGTCCGGGCCGGCGACTTCTTCGGTCCTGGTGCCGGCAACAACTGGTTTGCGCAGGGGCTGATCAAGCCGGGCAAGCCGGTCGCCTTCGTCACCAATCCCGGCAAGCGCGGCGTCGGCCATCAATGGGCCTATCTTCCGGATGTCGCCGAAACCATGATGCAGCTGATCGAGCGGGGCGACAAGCTTCCGCCCTTCGCGCGGTTCCACATGGACGGCTTCTTCGATGCCGACGGGACAGAGATGGCGGCGGCGATCCGCCGGGTGACCGGCAAGCCGGGTCTGAAGGTCAAGCGCTTTCCGTGGGTGGTGGTCCGGCTGGCTTCGCCGTTCGTGCCGCTGTTCCGGGAAGTGGCTGAAATGCGCTATCTGTGGCGCCAGCCGATCCGCATGCGCAATGCCCATCTGGTGGCGACGCTCGGAAGCGAGCAGCGGACGCCGATCGACGAGGCCGTGCGGGCGACGCTTTCATCGCTGGGGTGTCTCGACAAGCCTGCCGCTGCCCCGTCGGCCGTGCAGATTGCGCCGAACCTGGCGCGTGGGAGGTCGGCATGAGTTCCGTTTCGGCCATCCAGCCGACCCGCGCCGGCGCCGGCATTCGCCTGTTGTCAGCTGCGCTGGTGATCGGGATCTGCGGGCAGTTCTTTCTCGCCGGATTGTCGATCTTCTCCGATGCGGCGCTCTGGTCGCTGCACGGCGCGGTCGGCGGCGGGCTGTCGCTGCCGGTCATCGCTCTCGTGGCGCTGTCGCTGGCCAGTCCCTCGGCGCGGCGCTACCGCCGCAGCACGGTTCTGCTGTTTAGCCTCTATTGCCTGCAGGTCCTGCTGGTGATCCTCGGACGCGAGCTCGGCCTTGCCTTCGTCTCGGCGCTGCATCCGGTCAACGGGCTCTTCATGATGGGGGCGGCTGTCGGACTGGTGAACGAGGCGTTCGGCGGGCAGGGCGACCGCCGGGCCTGAAAGGAGGAACCCCGGCGATGGGCCGGGGTTCCTGCCGTCCGACTTAAGCCATTTTCGGATAGTTCGTGTAGCCGTCGGCGCCGCCGCCGTAGAAGGTCGCGCGGTCCGCCTCGTTGAGCGGCGCATCGGCTTTCAGGCGCTGCACCAGGTCCGGATTGGCGATGAAGGCCTTGCCGAAGGAGACCATGTCGGCGCGGCCGGACGCGACCGCCTCGATCGCCATGGCGCGGTCATAGCCGTTGTTGACCATCCAGGCCGCCTTGCCGCCCTTGGCGCGATAGGCCGCCTTGAAGCCCGCCCAGTCGAAGGGAATGTTGTCGCGCGGTCCGCCGGTGGCGCCTTCGATCACATGGATGAACGCGAGGTCATAGGCCGCAAGCTTTTCGATCAGGTGGTTGAACAACGGCTGCGGATCGGGGTCGGAGACGTCGTTGGCCGGCGTGACGGGCGAAAGCCGGATGCCGGTGCGCTCCGCACCGATTTCCCTGGCGATCGCATCCACCACCTCAATGGCGAAACGCGTGCGGTTCTCGATCGAGCCGCCATAGGCATCGGTGCGGGTATTGGAGTTCGACCGCAGGAACTGGTCGATCAGGTAGCCGTTCGCGGCGTGGATTTCGACCGCGTCGAAACCGGCGTCGATCGCGGCGCGGGCAGCGCGGCGATAGTCCTCGAGAATGCCCGGTATCTCGTCGAGCGCCAGCGCCCGCGGCTCGGAGGTTTCGACGAAGCCGACGGTGCCGTCCTCGTGGACGATATAGGTCTTGGACTTGGCGCGGATCGCCGACGGGGCGACCGGCTGGCCGCCATTCGGTTGCAGCGAGGTGTGCGACACACGGCCGACATGCCAGAGCTGGGCGGCGATGTGGCCGCCGGCGGCATGCACGGCGGACGTCACGCGCTTCCAGCCTTCGATCGACTCGGGAAGATAGAGGCCGGGCACCTGCGCATAGCCCTGGCCCTGATGGCTGATCGGGGTGCCTTCCGAGATCAGCAGGCCGGCCGTGGCGCGCTGTTCGTAATAGGTGACGTTGAGATCGTTGGGTACGGCGCCCGGCGAGCGATTGCGGGTGAGCGGTGCCATGGCGATGCGGTTGGAAAGGGCAATGTTTCCGATTTGGATCGGATCAAAGAGGCTGGTCATGAAGATCTCCAGAAGGCCGACGGAATGGGAGGAGGGCGCCGGCCGATCAAATCTGGTGCTTCAGAGCATCTTGTTCAAGGCGGCGAGGAAGGCGCTGATGGTATCTTCGTTGCGGCGATAGAGGACCCATTGGCCGACACGGGTGGAGGAGATCAGGCCGGCGCGCTGCAGCGTCGCGAGATGGGCGGAGACGGTCGACTGCGACAGGCCGCAACGCTCGAACTGGCCGGCACTGACCCCCAGCGTCAGGGGCTGGAGCTGCGCGGCAAAATGGCGTTCTGGCTCCTTGAGCCAGTTCAGCATTTCGATGCGTGCAGGGTGTGCAAGCGCTTTGAGGGTTTCATCGAGGTTCATCAGGCGTCGTCCGTATCGGTGTATGCCGTTTCACATATGGTAGGAATGGCGGGGGTCAACTCACGCTCGCGTGAAAGATCATGCAAAAGTGTCCAATTTTGGTACACTCCGCTGCACAAAATTTCGCGGCGCGGACTCAGGCTAAAAGCGCTCTTTCGCCGCGTGCACAAAAAAAGAGGGCCGCCGGATTGCTCCAGGGCCCTTTAATTATGAAGGTCAAAAACCTCCAGAGGGGAACAGCTGATGCGGTGGAACTGGGAGGAAAAAGCCACCGTGTGCATCAACTGAGTGCGATATGGTGGTTTTTTGTGCAGTGAACAATGCTTTTTTATGCAATGCAGGCATGCGCTGACCGCAGGCCTTAACCTTTGGTCGCGCAGTTTCCCGTCAAAAGTTCCAGTTTCTGGCCTTTGCCACGATGAAATCGCGGAAAGCTTTCAGTTTCGCGGCATTCTTCATTTCGTCCGGATAGCAGAAATAGGTGTCGAACGAGGGCACGTCGGCGCTGGTCACCAGCTGCAGGAGCCCCGGATCGCGCCCGACGATATAGTCCGGCAGCATGGCGATACCGATTCCGAGCAGGGCGGCGCGCTTGATCGAGGTCAGGCTGTTGATCTGCAGGTGCGGTATGCGCGGATTGTCCGAGGTACGGCCGGCCACTTCCAGCCAGTTCACGTCGAGTAGGTAGCCGGGGGCGGGTTCGCCGAAGGTGATGATCCGGTGGTTGTCGAGATCCTCGATCGACTGCGGCTCGCCGTAGCGGTTGATGTAGGAGGGGGCCGCGTAGACGTGCATGTGCACGGTGAACAGCTTGCGCTGGATGAGATCTGACTGCTGCGGCTGGCGGAGCCGGATGGCGCAGTCGGCATGGCGCATGTTGACGTCCAGTTCCTCGTTGTCGAGGATCAGCTGGATCGACATGTCGGGATAGAGCTGGAGGAATTCCTGGATCTTGTCGGTGAGCCAGCCCTGGCCAAGGCCGACCGTGGTGGTGACGCGCAGCTTGCCGCTCGGCTTTTCGGTCGTTTCGGTCAGCTGCATCTTGACCGTTTCGAGCTTCAGCAGCACGTCATGGGCGGTGCGATAGAGCAGTTCGCCCTGTTCGGTCAGGATCAGGCCGCGCGCATGGCGGTGGAACAGCTTGACGCCGATCTCCTGCTCCAGCGCGCTGACCTGACGGCTGATGGCCGACTGGGACAAATGCAACCTGTCGGCCGCGTGGGTGAATGACCCCGCTTCCGCTGCCGCGTGAAAAATGCGCAGCTTGTCCCAATCCAAAGGCATTACGCCCCCTCTCTTTATCGTTATTCTGCCGCTTCGGCCCGCACCGGAACGGCTGACAGGAAGCGTTCTGCCTCAAGCGCTGCCATGCAGCCCATGCCGGCGGCGGTGATCGCCTGGCGATAGATGTCGTCAGTCACGTCGCCGGCGGCAAAGACGCCCTCGATGTCCGTGGCGGTCGAATCCGGTGCGGTCCACAGATAGCCGTTGGACTTGAGCTTCAGCTTGCCCTTGAACAGTTCGACGGCCGGCGCATGGCCGATGGCGACGAAGACGCCGTCGATCGGCATGTCGGTGATCGCGCCGGTCTGCGTGTCGCGCAGCCGGACGCCGCTGACCGACGGGGGCATGGGCGGCTTGGCCGGCGCGCCGGTGATCTCGGCGACTTCGGTGTTCCACATCACGCGGATGTTGTCCTTGGCGAACAGGCGTTCCTGCAGGATCTTCTCCGAGCGGAACGAATCGCGGCGGTGCACGACGGTGACCGACTTGGCGATGTGCGACAGATAGAGTGCCTCTTCGACCGCGGAATTGCCCCCGCCGACGACGATTACGTCCTTGTTGCGATAGAAGAAGCCGTCGCAGGTGGCGCAGGCCGAGACGCCGAAGCCCTGGAAATGCTGCTCGCTCTCGATGCCGAGCCACTTGGCCTTGGCGCCCGTGGCGATGATCAGCGTGTCGGCGGTCCAGACCTGGCCGGAATCCGTCTTTGCGGTGAAGGGACGGTGCGACAGGTCGACCTCGGTCACCAGGTCGTTGACGATCTCGGCGCCGACATGCGTCGCCTGATTCAGCATCTGTTCCATCAGCCACGGGCCCTGGATCGGATCGCCGAAGCCCGGATAGTTCTCCACGTCCGTAGTGATCATCAGCTGGCCGCCCTGTTCCATGCCGGCGATCAGGACGGGCTTCAGCATTGCGCGGGCGGCGTAGATCGCTGCGGTATAACCGGCCGGGCCGGAACCGATGATCAGCACCTTGGTATGGCGGGCAGTCATGGCTTGTCCTTTCAAAGCGGAGCAAAGGGAGGGGCGATATAAGACCGCGCGCCGCTCGTTTGTAGCCTCATTTATGATTGGTCCATGCATTTATTCAAGGTCAGCTTTGCAATACCAACAAGGCAATGGGGTCGGCGGCAATTTTTGTGCTCAGTCCGGACAGATTCTTGCTAATTCGCGCGTTTCCGCTAGATATCGGGATCATCCTCCCATGAAAGGTCGATCCCTGGTGAGAGCCGAGCTGGACGCTATTGATCTGAAGATCCTGCGGGAATTGCAGCGTGACGGTCGCATGACCAATGTCGAACTGTCCGAGCGCGTGGGCATTTCGGCGCCGCCTTGCCTCAGAAGGGTGCGCAAGCTGGAAGAGGCGGGCATCATCGAGGGCTATCACGCGATGCTCAACGCCCCGAAGCTGGGCTTCGACCTCGTCGCCTTCTGCATGATCGGCCTCAAGCATCAGTCGGAAAGCAATCTCAAGGCCTTTGCCGCCGCAACCGAGGGCTGGCCGATGGTCCGCCAGGCCTGGATGGTTTCGGGCGACAGCGATTTCCTGCTGCATTGCGTGGCGGAGAACCTGACCAAGTTCCAGGACTTCGTCATCGAGGTGCTGACCGCCAACGAACACGTCCACACCGTGCGCACCATGCTGACCATCCGCCAGGTGAAGAAGGCAGGGCTGGTGGAAATCTGAGCGCAGCCGGCGCTGCAGCGCCCTGCCTAGCGGTGCAATGAAAAGCGTTCGTCCATTTCGAGCAGCTGCTGGACCCACACCTCTTCCGAGCCGAAGTCGTGCGGTGTCGTTTCGCGGGTGTGCACGCCCGACAGCGACAGGCCGCTGAAGAAATCGAAGCCGTAAAGCTCGACGCTGCGGCAGTTGGACCGCACGAGCAGATCGATCACCATGGCCCCCGTCGAGGGACGGCTGCCGAGCTGGTCGGCGAGCCGCTGGTTGCCGACCCTGGTGTTCATGAACACCTGCGGCCAGCGGAACAGCCAGGACGGCAGGCGCTTGAGTTTCGGTGACATCCAGAGAATGAGGCGGGCGCCGCGCTCGCGGGGCACGTCTTCGGGAATGTCGATGCTGGTGGCGATCCAGTCGGTGCGCGTCCCATGCGAGCGGGTGGTGATGATCGGCGCGCGGTTGCAGCGGATGACGATGTCATTCGCGTCGATCGCCGCGCCATAGGCCTTTTCCCGCAGGCTGACCGCATTGCCGACCAGCGCGACGGACTTTCCGTCGAGCAGGTGCGACAGCAGGCGTTCGGACATGAAGCCGGCGCGCCTGACCCGAAACCGCTGCAGCAGCCGGCCGGGCAGGGCCTGGATACGGCTAGCGAGCTTGAGCGTTTTTAGTGCCTTGCCCAGACGCTTGCGCACTGCCGGCTCGGGCGTCCAGCTGAGGAACACCGCCTCGTGTGGCTCGACCTCGGGCAGTCGCGTGACGTCGGGGAAATGCATTGCCAGACGATCGCGCCACCATTCCGGCCGCTCGATGATGCGGTTGACGTTGACCCCGTCGTCGTCAAGCTTCAGCGAGAAGATGGTCGAGACGACGAAGATCTGGTGCGTGCCGTCCTTCTTGCGGCTCTCGATCAGGGCGTCGAGGTCCGTAGGCTCCGCCTTCTCCAGCTCGTTCACCGAAACCACCAGCGACGTGGGCGCCGGGTGGGTGCCGGCCGTAGCGCGGGTGATCGGCAGTGCTGCGATCTGCCGGGCGGCGATGCCTTCGCCGTGAAGCGTCAGGTGGCCGGCGCCGAGCGAGCGGGCAAGGATGTCGGCGATCCGGGCATAGGCATTCTTCATGGCTTTGCGGCTCCGGCGGTCTTGGACCTCGCAAGGGCGAGCAGGCTGTCGAACAGGTCGTCGGCGCCCTTGCTTGCAGCGGCGAGGCCGGTCGCAATCGTCTGGCGTTCTTCCGCGGTGAAGTCGAAGCGCTCCTTCGCTTCGATCCGGCGGCGGGCTTCATCGAGCGTGACGATGCGCTCGGCGCCGAGGCCGAAATCATGGAGCAGGGCGGCGATCTTCCAGGAATTCGATTCGAGCGCAAGGAAGGGCGTGCCGGTCGCGAGGCAAAGGCAGACGGCGTGGAAGCGGCCCGTCAGGTGCAGGTAACCGGATTGCAGGCTCTCGAGGAATCCGGCCTCGGTGCGGTTGAACTCGGTGTGCCGGTGACGCCAGCCGAAGAGCGTCGCGTGCAGGTCGATATAGGCCTGTCGCAGCGCCCGCAGGGGTGGCGGGTAGTGGGGCTTGGGCGGCTTGATCGAGGTCAGGATCGGCAGGTAGCGCGCATCGTCTCGCTGGTCGGCATAGGCCAGAAGCTGCCGGCCGATCTCGCGATTGACGGAATCGCCGACCAGAAGGCGGTCGCGCCGTGTCGTTCCGGGTGTTGCGATCGCGCCTTCAGCCAGCGAGAGATCGGGCACGAAGCCGACCTTCCGGCCGATCGCTTTCTCCACTTCGGCTGCACTCCACGAATCGCGAGTCGAGATCAGGTCGATGCGGGCAAGGCGCTCGTTCCAGGCCGGTGGATTGTCCTGGTAGACCGCGTTGATCAGCGCCACCGGGGTCGTCCCACGGGCCGGGCAATCGACCACATCGAGAAGCCTTGAGCCCTGCTTGCTGCCGTGGTGCAGCGTGCCCTCGCCATTGATGACGATGAGGTCGGCCTTGCGCATGGCGTTCAGGAAGGCCTCGTCCCGCTTCCAGTCGTTGCGCACCAGGCTGGTCGCGGCGATCTCGATGCCGCGGGCAGTGAGGTTCTGCTCGATGATCCGCATCACCCGCATGCAGCCGAAATGGTTGTCGCCGCGGGTGTCGTTCAATATGACGGCTTTGAGTGGCAAGGGACCGATCTTTCGCGTATGCCGGAATGGCCGTCTGTGGCAGGCCATGCCTGGATTGGCGAGCATTTAGGCCGAGAGGCACGGTACAATCAAGTTTCTTGGCAGGGCGCCGATGCGTGACTGTCCGGTGCGGTCCGGGAAGGAGAGAACAGCGTTGAAACTGAAATCGGAGCGCCCGCTCACGCGTTCGATCGTCAAGCTCGCTGCGACCGTCTTCCTCGGCAAGGGCTGGGCGCACGCGCAGAACTGGCTTCCCGGGCTGACACTGCGGATACCCGCGACGTCGCTGGATGAGGGAGAAATCCTGTTCAAGGGAGAGCGGGTCGCCGCACTCCATCATGCGGATCTGCTGCGCAAGGCTGCGCATGAGACGATTCACATCGTCGGTTCGGGCCCTTCCATCGCGGGCGTCGATTTCTCGCGGGTCGCACTTCATGAGGCGATCCTGCTCAACGGTGCGATCAACCTCATCGGGACGCGCATCGGTGCGCCCTTGGCGGTTGCCATTGAGGACGAGCGCTTCGTCTGGCGGCATTTTCCGCTGATGCGCGAGAAGATCGGCGCCGGGACGATCTGCCTGCTGTCCGTCGGCGTCGTCCGGGCGATCTGCGAGACGGATCGGGGCTGGCTCGCCGACAAGCGTGTCATTCTGGTCGACGATGTGCGCAAGCCGTATCGCCTGCGACGGCGTTCGGACGACGACCTCAGGCATCTGAACTTCGCCGTGCTCGCGGATGATGGCGCCGGATTCTCCCGCGACACTTCGCGCGGCGTGTTCCAGGGCGGCTCGGTTGCCGTGTCGGCGCTGCAGTTTGCCGTCTTCTGCCGGCCGGCTATCATTGGCTTGTTCGGCATCGACATTTCAAACGCCGGCGAGCCTCGTTTCTACGAGAAGGCCGGTGATACGGCGGGTTCGGGCATTGCCGGGGCGGCGGGGCGGATCGTCGCGCATTTCGCGCTGGCACGCCGGGTCTGCGCCGAGGACAAGATCGAGATCCTGAATTTCTCGCCGGTTTCCGCGCTGATCGGCGCGGGTTTCCCTTATGATCCGCGCTTCGCCGCGGCAAAGGCCGCGACCGCCTGACTGTGGCGATCCGCGCCGGCAAGGCGGGCGGCGATCATGTCAGGCAGGCGGGGATCGGGGTTCTTCAACTCGCCCTGCAGCAGGAAGACGTTCTGGATGTAGCGGATCACGCGTTCCCGCAGGTCCGCATCGGGTGACCAGGTGTCGAGGGCGCGGAACGCGGCGAGCAGTTCCGCGGCATTGCCGGCCTTCAGCACCAGTCCTTCGATGTCATAGGGCGCGAGACCGAGGGTGATGACCTTCTTCTCCAGCAGCACGGATTCCAGGCCGACCGTCGAGTTGACCGTGATCACCGCTTCGGCTCCCTCGATCAGCGCCTGGGTGTCGTGGTGATTGGCGAAGTGGATGCGCGGATGCGGCAAGACCTCGGCGCGGATCGACAACGGGAAGCTCGGATGCTCCTTGATGACGAAATGGCTTTTGCCCTCTACCTCCGCCAGCCGATGGATCTCGTCATAGAGGTGGCGCATGTCGCGGATCCACGGCGACAGTGCCAGGATCTGCATGTCGCTCGGCACCTGGAAGGGAACGAAGACATAGCGGCCGGGCAGGGCGGCCGGGCCGTCGTCCTTCAACTTCGACTGGCGCTTGACCAAAGCGGTCGGCTTTTCGCCCAGTTCGGCGGGTTCGAAGGCACGGTAGAAGTCGGGATCGCGCGGCAGCGAACTCTGGTGGTTGATGCCATGCGGGTCGCACTGGAGTGTGGCGGGAAAGAAACCCTTCTCCAGGAAAACCATGTTGCGCTTCCTGCGGGTCGCGACGGCGGCGAGGATCGAATCGGGCATGAGATAGCCGTTGAACACGACGACGCTCGCCTGCGGGTTTTCCTCAAGCCGCGCCTCGAAGGCGGCGGCGATCAGCCGGCATTGAACGCGCGTGCCCTTGCGATAGATCCAGGCGACCAGCGGATTGGAAAACAAGGCGCGGAAACGGATCTGCCGACGCTTCAGGTTGCGCTCGGCCAGTTCGTCGAGCACCGGCCCGCCATTGACGAAGACCGTGCTGAGCAGGCCGGACAGGCCCTTGCGCTTCAGGACGATCTTCACGGCGCTCTTCAGGTCGGACGGCAATGCGGCGACACGGCCCTGAAAGCGTGCGACGAAGCCCCGTACATGGCTGGTCCGGCAGACGATGAAATCCTTGTTGCCCATGGCGCTGTCCGTCAGTTCTCCTGGAGGAGCCGGTTATAGACCATCTCCAGCGCAGTCGCCTCCCGCACCAGGGCGAAATTCTCGACCACATGGGTCCGTCCGCGTCGGCCGGCTTCGACCGCCTCGGCCGGGTCGGCGAGATAGACGGCGATCACGTCGCGCAGGCTCTCATAGTCGCCGGCGGGCGCGACCTTGCCGGTTACGCCTTCGGCGATCAGTTCGGCATAGGCGCCGGCATCGCTGGCGACGGAAGCGGTCGAGGATGCCATGGCTTCGAGCGGGGTGAGGCCAAAACCCTCGTTGCGCGAGGGAGCCACATAGAGCGTGAGGCGCCGGTACCAGGGCCTGATGTCGTCGACCTCGCCGAGGAAGACGATGCGCGACGACAGTCCGGCAGCGGCGATATCGGCCTTCAGTTGGTCGGCGAAAGCCTTGTTGTCCGGGGTCACGCGTCCGCTGATCACCGCGGTCCAGTCGGGAAAGCGCGGCAGGAGCTCGATCATGGCGCGGACGAAGAGGTCGGTGCCCTTCTGGTGGCGCACGCGGCCGAAACAGCCGACGAGATATTGTCCGGGAAGGCCGGTCGCGGCGATCGTGTCATCGGTGCCGTCTCCCGGATGGAAACGGTCGATGTCGACGCCGTGGCGGATCACCGTATGGGGTAGCTTGAGGAACGAGCCGGAGCGGGCGCTGGTGGCGACCACGGCGTCCATCTTCGAAATCAGCCAGCGCGTATAGCCGGTATGGTGACGCTGGGCGGCCGAGGTGAACAGCAGCTTCAGCGGCATGCGCAGCACGTCACGCAGCAGGAGGCCGAACAGCATCTCGTTGTTGCGGCGCGCATGCCAGATCCGGTTGCGCGCGGATTTCGGCCGGCGCCAGAGCGCCGGCAGTTGCGCCCACGACATCTTCGGCAAATCGTCCGGCAGGCCGGGGCCGAGCGTGACGATGCCACGCCCGAGCCGGCGCTGTTCGGGGATGAGCTGGACGACGGTCGAGGTCACGCCGGAAAGGCGCCGCTTGAAATGCGGCGCGATCACCGTGATGTCGTCGAGGGGAGGCAAGGGATGGGCCTTCCGGGCGGGATCAGCCCCAGTTGATCGCGAGGATCTCGTAGGCCTTGGAGCCGCCGGGGGCGACGACTTCGATATTGTCGCCGACTTCCTTGCCGATCAGGGCACGGGCGATGGGCGAGGAGATCGAGATGCGGCCGGCCTTCACGTCGGCTTCCTGGTCGCCGACGATCTGGTAGGTCTTTTCTTCCTCGGTGTCCTCATCGACCAGCTTGACGGTCGCACCGAACTTGATGGTCGAGCCGGACATCTTGGCGAGGTCGATGACTTCGGCGCGCGCGATCAGGTCTTCCAGTTCGCCGATCCGGCCTTCATTGTGGCTCTGGGCTTCCTTGGCGGCGTGATACTCGGCGTTTTCGGAAAGGTCGCCATGGGCGCGCGCTTCGGCGATCGCCTCGATGATGCGGGGGCGTTCTTCCTGCTGGCGCCAACGCAATTCCTCGTTCAGCTTCGTGAAGCCGGACTGCGTCATCGGTACCTTTTCTACCATGTCATTTTCCTTCGCATTTCATGTCCGCTTGGCGCTGGACATAAAAGAAAACAGGTCCCGAAGCGAAGCCACGGAACCAGTTCAAATCAACGATGAGGGAACTATAGCAGATAGGATCGCGCAATTTCCAGAGATTTAATTTTTCCTTTCGGCGGAACCTCCGGCGCTCAGCACCGCCAGGCGCCGGTCAGGGTTCGATCCGGTAGTTCTTCGGCAGGTTACGCGGGCGGTAGGAACCGTCGGCCGGCATGCCGTTCAGGCGGTCGACCACGGACTGGTGGATCAGGGCATCCTCGGGAATGAAGCGCGGATCCGAGAGCGGCAGGTAGATGCCGCCGCCCTTGCCGCCATGGCGGAAGGACGACGAGGGCACGCGCCGCGGCAGGCATTCGACCAGCCGCCAGACGAGGTTCATCGAATCATGCGCCCGGGCCATCGGATCGGGCTCGACATAGGCCTTCTTCGGGTTCTTGCCGAGCACGACCTCGTTGACGGTGAGCGTCGTATAATCAAGGCCCATGGCCTTGGTTTCCTCGATCATCCAGGCGAGCGGCAGCTTGATGAGCGCGCTCTCGCTTTCGGGGTAGCCGCCGCCGACATCGCCGTGCACGCCGGTGAACCAGACCTCCTTGACGTCCTGCGGCACCACCGGCTTGTCCCTGGGCGGCCGGAAGGGACTGCCCCAGAAGGGCTGGTCGGGGATCCAGGGTTCCGCGCGATACATGGTGCGCTTCTCGTCGATGGCGACGGCATGGCGCACTCGCCTCACGCTCGGATTGCGGTGGGTGAAGGGATGGGTCTTGAACTTCAGGCCGACCCTGCCGGATTCGATCACCGAGGCGACGGTGTCGAACAGGCCGAGCAGTTCGATGGCCGGGCGGTAGCCCTTGAGCGTGCGTTCGTAGAGGCGCATGTCGGCAAAGGCGGAATTGTCGGCTTCGTCCTCGCCGTTGGCCGTGGTCTTGTGTTCGGAAATGCCCTTGTAGGTCCGGTAGGCATAATCGACCAGGTTGAGCTGCTCGGGACGGACGAGACCGAGACTATGAATGAAGCCGGCGAGAACCCGTGCCGTATAGGCGCCGCGGCTGAAGCCGAAGAGATAGATCCGGTCGTCCTCGCCGATCCTCTTGCCGTCCTTGTCGCGTGGGGCGGCCTCAAAGTTCTCGACGATGAAGCGATAGGCCTGCTTGACGTTGGCGTCGATGCCCCAGCCCGTTGCAAGGCCCCAGACCTCGACCGCCTTGCGCCACCAGCGCGACCAGGCATTGTCGGCGCCGAAAGTGCCGACGCCGGGATCGTAGTAGACGATCTGCTCTCCGGTGCGCCTGAGCGTGCCGAACAGGCGCAGGATATTGGTGCGGTCGGCGGCGATCTCGTTCGAGGTTCCGTCGAACAGAAGGACGATGTTCTTGCCCATGGTCTGCCCCATCACCGTGACGGGCCGACGCTATCACAACCCCGTCATGTTTACAATTTTAAGTGGATGTCGCAGTCTTGTGACATCCTGTCGAGGATTGCGGGCAAGGGGAGGACGAACATGCCTGATCTGAGAGTGGCCACCTTCAATCTCTACCATTTTGCCGCGCCGGGCATCTTCTGGCACGAGCGCAAGGCGAGCGCGACCTACACGCCTGAGCAATGGGCGGCGAAGCTCGCCTGGATTTCCGGCATGTTGACCAAGATGAACGCCGATGTGGTCGGGTTCCAGGAAGTGGTGTCCGACGAGGCCTTGAGGGCGCTGACCCAGGCAGCGGGTTATCCCTACTTCTACAATGCGGCGCGGGCGATCTTCGATCCGGACGATCCGGAGATTTATGTCAACGCCACCGTGGCGATCGCCTCGCGGCTGCCTTTCACCGCGGTGAACGACCTGGCCGGTGTCGCCGGCATCCCGGCCGATACGGTGATCGACGAGGGTTTCGGCTTCTCCCGCGTTCCGGTCGAGGCTGTCGTGCGGGCGCCGGGCATCGGCGAAATCAAGGTCTATGTCTGCCATCTGAAATCGCAGGGTGCCTTCGTCGATCCGGACGAGATCGACGCGATCGGCGACTGGGCCGACAAGATCAAGCGCTACTATGCGCTGAGGACCATGGCCGGTGTCGACCAAGTCGCCAAGCGGGCGGCGGAAGCCGGTGCGCTCTACCGCACTTTCAGGCGCACACTGGACGTCGATCCGGAAGCCGCCGTCATCCTGCTCGGCGACATGAACGAGGATCCCGAATCCCACACGCTCGGCATCCTGACGCAGGGCGAGCGGGTGTTTTCCTGGGGCAGCGTCGCCGGCGACGCGATCCCGGAGGAATTCGCCTATCTGAAACATGTCTTCAAGCTCTACGACGCCTGGCATCTCGTGCCGACGCAGCTCAATACCCGGCCGGTCACCCATAGCAGCTTCGGCCATGGCTCGGTGCTCGACTATGTCATCCTGTCGAACGGCCTCAATCCGAAAAATCCGCGGCGTCACGGCACGGTCAGCAAGGTCGAGGTGTTCGATGCCCATTTCCGCGAGGGCCCCGAACGCGGCATCGCGTCCGACCATGCGCCCGTGGTCGCCACGATCACCGGTCCCGCCGTCTGAGGGGGAGGGCTGGGCGAGGCGCCTATCGCGGCGGTCGCCTTCGCGCTCCTACGGTAATGAGGTCTGGTCCGGTGCTTCGTTCGGTCGCTGCCTCAGTGGGCGGCGGCTGCCGGCGGGTTCGTGCCGTAGACCTTGCGGGCGAGCAGGGCGAGCGCCACCAGCGTGATTGCGGCGACGGCGCAGGAGACGGCAAAGCCGAGCGAGAAACTGTCTCGCGCCGCGCCGAGCCAGGGCGTCTCTTCGCCCTTCATGCCGCCCGCGACCTCGACGGCGGCGGCAAGCGTCGACCGGCTGGCGTCGGCCAGCGGCGGCGGCAAGGCGCCGAGGTCGGTGGTGGCCATGGCCAGCCGGTAGATGACGCTGGCGAGGCTGCCGAGCAGGGCAACGCCCATGGCGCCGCCGAATTCCGCACTGGTCTCGGAGATCGCCGAGGCGGCACCTGCACGCTCCGGTGGGGCGGAGCCGACGATCAGGCCGGTCGTGGTCAAGACGACCGGGACGAAGCCGAGCCCGATCAGCATGCTGGCGAACAGCACCCCGTAGAGGCTCTGGCCATGGGCCGCCAAAGCCATGACGGCCGCACCGATCGCATTGACCGCAAGTCCGAGCAGCACGGTGCGGACCGGGCCCAGCCGGTTGGTGATGCGATAGGCCTGGAGCGACATGACGGTAAAGACCAGGCTCGGCGCAATCGACCAGAGCGCGGCCTGCAGCGGCGAAAGCCCGAGCACCAGCTGCAGGAACTGGTTCTGGAAGAGGAAGATGCCGAAGACGAAGAAGACGCCGAATAGGTTCACCAGCAGCGATGCGGTAAACGACGGGATGGCGAACAGCGAAAGGTCGATCAGCGGGTCTTGCAGCCGCATCTGGCGGCGGAGAAACACCACGCCCAGACCGAGGCCAATCGCGATCGGCAGCAGATGGACCGGCTCGAAGCCGTCCGTAGCGATGTGCTTGAGGCCGTAGATAACCGGCAGGACGGTCGCCAGCGACAGAAACACGCTCGCGACGTCGATCCGGCCGGACTCTTCGCTGCGGAATTCCGGCAGCAGGAAGGGGGAGGCGACGACCAGCGCCAGCATGACCGGGACGTTGATCAGGAACACCGATCCCCAGTGGAAGAATTCCAGCAGGACGCCGCCGAGCAGCGGCCCGATCAGGCCGCCGAGGGCGAAGGCCGTGCCCCAGATGCCGATGGCCCGGTTGCGCTCGGATTCGTCGGAGAACAGGTTGACGACCAGCGAGAGGGTGGAGGGGGCGATCGTGGCTCCCGCGATGCCGAGCAGGGCGCGGGCAAAGATGAGCATCGACGCGGTCGTGGCAAAGGCGGCGAAGAGCGAGGCCAGACCGAAGGCGGCTGCGCCGATCATCAGGATCCGGCGCCGCCCGACCCGGTCGCCAAGGGTTCCCATCGTCACCAGGAAGCCGGCGACCATGAAGCCGTAGATGTCGTTGATCCACAGAAGCTCGGCGGCCGACGGCGCGAGATCGGCGGTGATCGCGGGCATGGCGAGAAACAGGACGGAGAGGTCCATGGAATAGACCAGGCAGGCGACGGAAAGGACGAACAGTCCGATCCATTCGCGGCTGGTCGCCCGCGCTGCGAGGGGCAAAGATTCGGTCATGGCCTGGAGTCCTTGAAAATTCCGGCGGAGAATTTCGCGAATTCTCCGCCTTGGCAAGTGTCGATTTGTGCGGCGGCAACTCCCGGTGGTTCAGCCGGCCTGGGTCCTGAGATAGGCGTCGAGCTTGGCGAGCGTCTGGTTGCCGCCATCTACCGCGCCGAACTTCAGCGTCGCGTTGCGCGCCTCGGGCGTGGGGAAGACAAGGGTCAGCGTCACGCGGGTCTTGTCGCCTTCCGCCTCGAAGCGGATCTCGCCCTCGAAATGGGCGGGCTCGCCGATCTCGCCGCCGTGATCATAGAAGAGGCGTGTCGGCGGGCTGATCTCGCGGTAACGGATCCAGTTCGGCCAGGCCTTGCCGTCGGGGCCATGCATCGTGTAGCGCCACAGGCCGCCGACGGAGAAATCCATTTCGTGGGTCTCGTTGGTGAAACCGTCCGGCCCCCACCAGGCGTCGAGATGCCGGGCCTCGGAAAACATCCTGAAGACGCGTTCGGGAGGAGCGCCGACGAGGCGCGAGACGGAGAGGGTTCTGTTCGGATCTGCGTGGACTGTCATGGTCAAGCCTTTCCGGTCTGGTTTTGAAGGTGGTCTTCCAGGCGGTCGAAATTCTGCTCGTTGGCTGCCGCCAGGAATTTCTCGAGCTGCAGGTTCTCTTCGGTGGGCTCGAACAGCATGCGCCAGGTCAGCCGCGTGCCGTCTGCCTCCTCGTCGAAGGTCATGATCATGGTGAAGACGTGCATGGGTAGATGGTGCACATAGCTGATCCGCTGCGGCACGACGATTTCCTCGAACGTGGCGTGGTTGTCGAAATCCGTGCCGTTGGAGGCGGTCATGACGATCCGCCACTTGCCGCCCGGCCTGAAGTCGAATTCGGGGACGGTATTGGTGAAGCCGTGGGGACCCCACCAGTGCTTCAACTGGTCGGGCTCGGCGAAGGCATCGAACACCGCCCGGCGGCTCGCCGGAATGAGACGCGTGTTCAGGATTTCAAGCTTGTCACTCATGATCGTCGCCTTTCTTGTCAGCGTCTTGCTTGATGGTTTCGAGATAGGTTTCCAGCCGGTCGAAGCGGTGCTCCCAGAGATCGCGGTATTCCTCGAGCCAGCTGTCGAGCTTCTTGAGCGGCTCCGGCTCCAGCCGGCAGGGGCGCCACTGGGCGGTGCGGCCCCGCGAGATCAGCTTGGCCCGCTCCAGCACCTTGAGGTGCTTGGAGACGGCCGGAAGGCTCATGGCAAACGGCTCGGCCAGTTCGTTGACCGTCGCCTCGCCGCGCGCCAGCCGCGCCAGGATCGCCCGGCGGGTGGGGTCGGCAAGCGCGGATAGCGTATCGGAGAGGGGGTCGAGAGACATTGTTTAGCTCTTCGGTTAATTAACTCATAGGTTAATTACATCGAATGGCGAATAACTTCAATCGCAATTCTGCGCCAACGCGTTCGCGATACGGCAACGGGTGGAGAAGTTGGAAATCAGGCCGCGCGGGGCGTGATGGCAGCCAATTCGTCGGCGATGACGCGCCGCCGCTGCAACAGGTCGAAATCCGCCTGGAGACCGAGGAAATACCCCTCGCTGACGCCGAAGTACCGCGCCAGACGGAGATCGGTATCCGCTGAAACCGATCTCTTTCCAAGGACGATTTCGTTGATGCGGCGAGGCGGCACGCCGATCGCACGGGCGAGGCCGTTCTGGCTGAGATGAAGCGGTTTCATGAACTCCTCCGCCAAGATCTCGCCCGGCGAAGGAGTTGGGAGGTGTTCCGCTTCAGTCATGATAGTCGACGATTTCGACATCCTCTGCTCCTCCATCCTTCCAAATGAAACAAATCCGCCATTGGTCGTTCACGCGGATGCTGTGCTGCCCCTGGCGATTGCCTTTCAATGCTTCGAGCCGGTTTCCCGGCGGCACGCGCAAATCTGTGATAGAGCGCGACTGATTGAGCATACGCAGTTCCGCAACGCGACGGCCTGTATGTCGGGCGGAAGCTTCCGGCTTCGCAGACCGGACCAAACCAGGCTCGTTGCTTCGTCGGCAAAGCTTCGGATCATTTCCCAAATATAACAAAGAACCCCCATAACGCAATGCGTTATGGGGGTTCTAATTGCCTTGCCCGGTCGCTCCAGGTCTCAGAAATAGCTCTGCAGCGGACGAACCTCGAGCTGGCCCTTCTTCAGCGCCTGGATGGCTTCGGCCGCGGCGAGGGCGCCGGCCATGGTGGTGTAGTAGGGCACCTTCTGCATCAGGGCGGCGCGGCGCAGCGACTTGGAGTCCGAGATCGCCTTGTTCGAGTCCGTCGTGTTGATCACCAGCTGGACCTGCCGGTTGCGGATGGCGTCCTCGATATGCGGCCGGCCTTCCAGAACCTTGTTGATCTTGATCGCCTCGATGCCCTGTTCGGCGAGGAAGCGCTGGGTGCCGCCGGTCGCCATGACCTTGAAGCCGATCTCGGTCAAAAGCTTGATGGCCGGAAGGACGCGGACCTTGTCCTCGTCGCGGACCGAGACGAAGACCGTTCCGTCGCGCGGCAGTTCGACGCTGGCGCCGAGCTGGCTCTTGGCGAAGGCGAGGGCGAAATCGGTGTCGAGGCCGATGACTTCGCCGGTCGAGCGCATTTCGGGCCCAAGCAGCGTGTCGACGCCGGGGAAGCGGGCAAACGGGAAGACGGCTTCCTTGACGGCGATGTGCTTGAGGTTGCGCGGGTCGGGCTTGGCGCCATAGGCGGCGATCGCCGCATCGAGCTTCTCGCCGGTCATGATGCGGGCAGCGATCTTGGCGATCGGCGCGCCGATGGTCTTGGCGACGAAGGGCACGGTGCGCGAGGCGCGCGGATTGACTTCGAGAACGTAGATCACGCCATCCTTGATCGCGTACTGGACGTTCATCAGGCCGCCGACATTGAGCGCCTTGGCCATGGCCTTGGTCTGGCGTTCCAGCTCGTCGAGGGTTTCCTTGGAGAGCGAACGCGACGGCAGCGAGCAGGCGCTGTCGCCCGAGTGGATGCCGGCTTCCTCGATATGCTCCATGATGCCCGAGACGAAGACGTCGGTGCCGTCGCACAGCGCATCGACATCGACCTCGATGGCGTTGGTCAGGTAGCTGTCGAACAGAAGCGGGTTCTTGCCGAGCAGGGTGTTGATCTGGCCGGTCTTGTCGTTCGGATAGCGCTGCTTGATATCCTCAGGCACGAGGCCCGGAACGGTGTCGAGCAGATAGGATTGCAGCATGCTTTCGCTATGGATAATCTGCATGGCGCGGCCGCCCAGCACGTAGGACGGGCGCACGACCAGCGGGAAGCCGATTTCGGAGGCGACCAGGCGGGCCTGCTCGACCGAATAGGCGATGCCGTTGTTCGGCTGGTTGAGGTCGAGCTTCATCAGCAACTTCTGGAAGCGGTCGCGGTCCTCGGCGAGGTCGATCATGTCCGGCGCGGTGCCGAGGATCGGGATGCCGTTCTTTTCCAGAGCCTCGGCGAGCTTCAGCGGCGTCTGGCCGCCGAACTGGACGATAACGCCGACCAGTTCGCCCTTCTCCTGTTCGGCGCGCAGGATCTCGATCACGTCTTCCGCCGTCAGCGGCTCGAAGTAGAGACGATCCGAGGTGTCGTAGTCGGTCGAGACGGTTTCCGGGTTGCAGTTGACCATGATCGCTTCATAGCCGGCGTCCTTCAGGGCAAACGCGGCATGGCAGCAGCAATAGTCGAACTCGATGCCCTGGCCGATGCGGTTCGGACCGCCGCCGAGGATGACGACCTTCTTGCGGTCGGAAACTTCAGCTTCGGAGCGGGTCTGTCCGACGAAGGGCGTCTCGTAGGTCGAGTACATGTAGGCCGTCGGCGAGGCGAACTCGGCCGCGCAGGTGTCGATGCGCTTGAACACCGGACGGACGCCGAGGCCGTTCCTGAGTTCGGCCACTTCCTTCGGGCGCTTGCCGGTGAGGCTGGCGAGGCGGGCGTCGGAAAAGCCCATGGCTTTGAGCATGCGCAGGTTTTCGGCGTCTTCCGGCAGGCCGTGCTCGCGGATGCGGGCTTCCATGTCGGTGATCGCCTTGAACTGGGCGATGAACCACGGATCGATCTTGCAGCCTTCGTGCACCTCTTCCGGCGACATGCCGAGGCGCAGCGCCTGGGCGACCATGCGCAGGCGGTCCGGGGTCGGGGTGCCGATGGCGGCGCGGATGGCGTTCTTGTCGTCACTCTGGCCAAGGCCGGGGATCTCGATCTCGTCGAGGCCGGTCAGACCCGTTTCCAAACCGCGCAGGGCCTTCTGCAGGCTCTCGGCGAAGGTGCGGCCGATCGCCATGACCTCGCCGACCGACTTCATCGCGGTGGTGAGCGTCGGCTCGGCGCCCGGGAATTTTTCGAAGGCGAAACGCGGGATCTTGGTGACGACATAGTCGATCGACGGTTCGAACGAGGCCGGGGTGGCGCCGCCGGTGATGTCGTTCTCCAGTTCGTCGAGCGTGTAGCCGACGGCGAGCTTGGCGGCGACCCGGGCGATCGGGAAGCCGGTGGCCTTCGACGCGAGCGCCGAGGAGCGCGAAACGCGCGGGTTCATTTCGATGACGACGAGGCGGCCGTCGGCCGGGTTGACGGCGAACTGAACGTTCGAGCCGCCGGTCTCGACCCCGATCTCGCGCAGCACCGCGATCGAGGCGTTGCGCATCATCTGGTATTCCTTGTCGGTCAAGGTCAGCGCCGGCGCCACCGTGATCGAGTCGCCGGTGTGCACGCCCATCGGATCGATGTTCTCGATCGAGCAGATGATGATGCAGTTGTCCGCCTTGTCGCGGACGACTTCCATTTCATATTCCTTCCAGCCGAGCACCGATTCTTCGATCAGCACTTCGGTGGTCGGCGAGGCGTCGAGGCCGGAACCGATGATCTCGAAGAACTCCGAGCGGTTGTAGGCGATGCCGCCGCCGGTGCCACCCATGGTGAAGGACGGGCGAATGATCGCCGGCAGGCCGACGACGTCGAGCGCCTGGGCGGCAACCGCCATGGCGTGGTTCATGTAGCGCTGCTTGCGGTCGGTCTCGCCGAGGTTCCACTGGTTTTCCAGCGCGTCGAGCGCGGTGTCGAGTTCGGCGCCGGAGAGCCGGGCCTTGATCTCGGTGGCATTGGCCAGCATCGACTTCGGCGTTTCGAGGCCGATCTTGGCCATGGCCTCGCGGAACAGTGCGCGGTCCTCGGCCTTGTCGATGGCGGCGGGCTTGGCGCCGATCATCTCGACATTGTAGCGGTCAAGCACGCCCATTCGCTTGAGCGACAGTGCGGTGTTGAGGGCCGTCTGGCCGCCCATGGTCGGCAGCAGCGCGTCGGGGCGTTCCTTGGCGATGATCTTGGCGACGACTTCCGGCGTGATCGGCTCGACGTAAGTTGCGTCGGCGAGGCCCGGGTCGGTCATGATGGTCGCCGGGTTGGAGTTGACCAGGATGACCCTGTAGCCTTCCTCCTTCAGCGCCTTGACGGCCTGGGTGCCGGAATAGTCGAATTCGCAAGCCTGACCGATGACGATCGGCCCCGCGCCAATGATGAGGATGGACTTGATATCTTGGCGCTTGGGCATCGGCGTCTTCCAATTTTCAGTTGCGCGAAAGGCCGGCCAGGGTGAATTCACCGGCCGGGGCGCAAACGAGGTCTTTTAAGGCTAGAAGCGGCTTATAGGGAAATGTTGACCGAAGCGGAACCCCGAAATTGCACATTCGGGCAGGAAAATTCCGAGATCCTCCGGGGGCCGGCTTTACGGGCCGGCGCGCCGCCGATCCGGCTGCCGGACCAACCGAATCTTAATGCAAAACGGGCATGAGTCGGATGGCGTGTCTCAGTGAGGGGGCGAGGGTGGCATCAGACGGATTGACCAATTTTCGGCTGGCCCTTATCGGCATGGTCCTGATCGGTGCCGCCGGCGTTCTGGCGTTGCTCGCCGCATCGAAGATCGTGATCGACGACCGCTCTTTCGCGCCCGCAGCCGTGACGCTGGCTTTGCTGGTCGTCGGTGCGCTGTTCACCAGAATGCGGGGCCTGAAGACCGCGTCGCTGTTGATCGAGATCCTGGCCTGCGGGATCGCGCTTTCGCTGCTGGTGCTGATTTCGTCCTACCTGGCCATCTCGACCGACTATCCTCTGGCCGACCCGTTTCTCGCCCGGCTGGATCGCTGGCTGGGCTTCGACGGCCTCGCGCTCGTCAAATGGGTCGACGGGGTACCGATGCTCAGCTGGATGCTCATGCATGCCTATGCGTCCTTTGCGCCGCAGTTGCTGGTGCTTCCCATTTTGCTGATCCTGCTCGGCCGGCCTGGCCCTGCCTTCACCCTCGTCATTGGCTACGGCATGGCGGGTTTCGCCGCGAGCGCGATCTCGGTGTGGTTCCCGGCGCTTGGCGCCCACGTGACCTACGGAATCGCGTCGCAGGCGCTATCATCGGTAAACGTCCATTTCGGCTATGCCTTCCTGAACGAATTCCACGCGGTTAGAGACCAGGCGACCTTCGTGCTGTCCGTGGCGACCGCCCAGGGCATCCTGACCTTTCCCTCGCTGCACACAGCGGTCGCGATATTGTGCGCGGCGGCGGCTTCGAGCCATCTCCTGCTGCGCTATCCGGTCCTGGCGCTGAACGTGCTGATGGTCGTCTCGACGCTGACCCATGGCGGGCACTACTTGGTCGACGTGCTCGCCGGCATGGTGCTGGCCTTGCTCGCCCTGCTTGCCGTGGTTGGCATCCAGCGCAGCACCCTGATCGGCAGGGTTTCGGTCGCTCTTCCGCTCCCGACCTTCAAGGCCCGCTGACGGCAGGCCGGCACAACGAAAAATGGCGGGCTCGTGGCCCGCCATTCGACGTTTCCTGTGTTCCGTCCCTGAGACTCAGAACTCTTCCCAGTCGCTGCTGGCCGGGGCGGGCTTAGCACCGATCGCGGCAGCAAGCCGGTTGCCGAGGGCGCGGGCCGGGGAGGCGACCGGTACGGAGCGGGCGGGGCTCGCCTCGACCGGGCGGGCCGGGGCGCTTGCGGCGGGTGCCGTGCGCATCGGGGCGGTGGTGCCGCGGCCATTGCCGAGGTTGAACTGGTCGAGGCGGGCCGAAAGCGCCGAGACTTCCGACACCAGCGTATGCGAGGCGGCGTTGGTCTCTTCAACCATGGCCGCGTTCTTCTGCGTGCCCTGGTCCATGATGTTGACGGCCGAGTTGATCTCGCTCAGTCCGGTCGACTGGTCACGGGCGGCCAGCACGATCGCCTGGACATTGGTGTTGATCTGCTGGACCTCGGAGACGATCGCCTGCAGGGCTTCGCCGGTCTGGCCGACCAGCGAGACGCCGTTGCGTACCTGCTCGCCCGAGGCGGTGATCAGCGCCTTGATCTCCTTGGCGGCATTGGCCGAGCGCTGGGCGAGCTCGCGCACTTCCTGGGCGACGACGGCAAATCCCTTGCCGGCTTCCCCGGCACGGGCCGCTTCCACCCCGGCGTTCAGGGCCAGCAGGTTGGTCTGGAAGGCGATCTCGTCGATCACGCCGATGATGTTGGAGATCGACTGCGACGACTGCTCGATCGCGCTCATCGCGTCGACGGCGGTGCGAACCACTTCGCCCGAGCGCTCGGCACCTTCCTTGGTGCGGCTGACCTGGAGGCCGGCGTCTTCGGCACGCTGGGTCGATTCGTGGACAGAGCGGGTGATCTCGGCCAGGGCCGCAGCCGTCTGCTCGACTGAGGCTGCCTGCTGCTCGGTGCGGCGGGCAAGGTCGTCGGCGGCGGAACGGATCTCGTTCGAACCGTTCTGGATAGTCGAGGCGTTCTCGCGGAAGGAGAGCATCGCGGCCTGGAGCTTCTCGACCGATTCGTTGAAGTTGCCGCGGATCGAGTCGAGGGCGCCGCTGAACGGCTGTTCCAAGCGAACCGTCATGTCGCCGTCGGACAGGCGGGCAAGGCCGTTGCCGAGTTCGCTGACGACGAAGCGGATTTCCTCCTCGCGTGCCTGGTGGCCCTTGGACCGTTCGGTCCGCTCGATTTCTTCCTGCACGCGGTGGGCTTCGGCTTCGTTCTCGAGCTGAACCTTGCGGCGGTTGTTCTCCAGCAGGATCTGCAGCGAGCGGGAAAGGTCGCCCAGTTCGTCGGACTTTTCGCGGTCGGTCAGCTCGACGTCGAGGCGGCCTTCGGCGATCTGCGTGGTCTGGTGGATCACGCGGTTGATGCGGCCGATGAAGCCACGGGCGAGCAGCCAGCCGGCGACGACCAGAAGAACGGCGGCCAAGCCGATGATCGCTGCGGAATTCCACACGATCTTCGTCAGGCTCGCATAGACCGTCGCGCTCGGGACCGAGACGACGACATTCCAGACGGCACCTTCAAACGGCACGATCGGCAGCGCCATGGCGAGGTCCTCGGTGCCGTCGGGCCGGACGATGGTCTGGGCCTCACCCGGCTTGGCAAGCGCGCGCTCCCAGGCTGCGGCGTCGACGCCGCTTTCCTTGAGCGCCTTGCCCATCACAGCCTTGTCCGGGTGGCTGACGAAAGCATTGGCGGAAGAGAGAAGCGCGATGTAACCGTCACCCAGGGGACGTTTGGCGGCGAGGTCGGCGGCCGTCTTGTCGAGGTCGATGTCGGCGCCGACATAACCGACGACCGCACCATTGGCGCGTGTCGGCAGCGACAGGGTGGTCATCAGCACGTCCTTGCCGTTCACCGGATAGACGTAAGGCTCCATGAGGACCGGTTTGCCGGTCTTCACCGGCAACTGGTAATAGTCGCCGGCACCCGGCTTGTCGTAGTCGACCAGAACCTCGACCTTGATGTCGCTGCCGGCGCGGAAGACGTAAGGCACGAAGCGGCCGCTCGCATCATGGAAAGGCTTGCCGACATAGTCCGCATCCTTGCCGTCGAAGGCGTTCGGTTCCCAGCCGGTCGAAAGCCCGATCGCGCCCGGATAGCCCTCGAGCGTCTTGTGCATCAGGGCTACGGTATTGTCGCGGGTTGCCGAGCCGGATTCGCGTAGCGAGGTGATCGCCGCTTCGAGGCCGCTGACCATTCTGTGGCCGTCGCGAAGACCCGCATTGATTTCCGCTGCGGCTTGCTGCGCGGCTGCGCGCATTTCGTTGAGGCTTGCGGTGCGGATATTGTCGTAGGAGATCGTCACCAGCGTGGCTGCCACGCCGATCGTCGTCACGACGCCGAGCGCGACCGCCGAGAATATGTTGCGGCTTGTGGCCGATTTGAAAAGCATGAATGCCCCTCCCGAGCAGGTTACTGAGCCCTCGGTCCCAAGCGCGGACCGGCAGGCGACCGCGCGGTTTGTCAGCGCGGCTGGGCAAGATTAGACTTTTCGTGGTTAAGCAGGTGTTTAAGCACAGACAATCTGCGTGCCGTTTCGGCGGTTTACTCGAATTATTGCGTTGTAGACGGGGTTTCACCTGCTAGTTTGGGTAAAAAGCGGGGGTATGGGATGTATTCTTCCTATTTTGAGCATGACGGATTGGGGCTTGCCGACCTGGTCAGGCGTGGCGAGGTCAGTGCGGCGGAGCTGGTCGAGACCGCGATCGCCGCGATCGAAAGGCTGAACCCACCGCTCAATGCGGTGATCCGGCCGATGTTCGACGAGGCGCGGAAGGCGGCGGCCGGGCCCCTCGGCGACGGATCGTTCGCCGGCGTTCCCTTCCTGCTCAAGGACCTGCTCTCGCAGGTGGCGGGCATTCCGACCTCGCAGGGCAACCGCCTCTGGGCAAAGATCCCGGCCTCGGGCGACAACGAACTGGTCAAGCGCTGGAAGCGGGCGGGGCTGATCATCCTCGGCAAGACCAATACGCCGGAATTCGGCCTGACGCCCTATACCGAGCCCGACGCCTTTGGCCCGACCCGCAACCCCTGGGACATGACGCGCACGCCGGGCGGCTCGTCCGGCGGTTCGGCGGCGGCGGTTGCCTCGGGCATGGTGCCGCTCGCTTCCGGCGGCGACGGCGGCGGCTCGATCCGTATTCCGGCCTCGGCCTGCGGCCTGTTCGGCATGAAGCCGACGCGCGGCCGAACGCCTGTCGGCCCCTTCATCGGCGAGGCCTGGTCGGGCTTTGCCGGCGAGCATGTGCTGACCCGCTCGGTGCGCGATTCTGCCGCCATTCTGGACGCGACCCATGGACCGGACATCGGCAATCCGCATCCGCTGCCGGAGTTTCGCGGCTCGTGGCTGGAAGCCGTCGGGCGTCCGCCCAAGCGCCTGCGGATCGCGGTCTCGTGCGAGCCCATGCTCGGCAAGGCGGTCGCGCCCGAGGTTCGCGCCGCCTTTGCCGAGACCGTCCGCCTGCTCGAGGAATTGGGGCATCAGGTCGTGGAGGCAGCACCCCCGGTCGAGCGTGAGCGGTTCTCGCTCGCCTTCCTCACCGTCCTTGCCGCCGAACTGCGCGCCGACATCGAGTTCATCGCCGAATTGAGCGGTGTCCGGGTGCGGCCGGAGGATTTCGATGCGTCGTCCTTCGGCCTCGGCCTTCTCGGCCAGGCGTTTTCCGCCGCCGAGCTGGCTGCGGCGCTGCGCTATCTGAAGCTTTCGGCACGGTCTGTCCTCGGTTTTTTCGAGGATCACGACGTGCTGATGACGCCGGTTCTCTCCAGCCTGCCGGTGAAGATCGGCGCGCTCCAGCCGAAACCGATCGAGAAGAAGCTGATTCGCTTCATCGGCCATATCCACGGCGGTTCGCTGCTGAAGAAGCTCGGCATCGCCAACCAGCTTGCGGCGCAGACCTTCGAGTTCATTCCGTGGACGCCGGTGTTCAACGTCACCGGCCAGCCGGCCATGTCCGTGCCGCTGAACTGGTCGCCGGAAGGGTTGCCGATCGGCATGCATTTCGTCGGCCGCTTCGCCGACGAGGAGACCTTGTTCAGTTTGGCCGGAGAGCTCGAACAGGCGCGGCCCTGGAAGGATCGGCGCCCGCCGGCCTGAGTATGGGCAGCCGTCACATGACGGTGTCATTGACGAACTAAAGCGGCGTTCATCTCCCCTCGATCGAAAGATGGACGCCATGGACGCGGCTGTGATCTCGCCGAAGCTCTTCCCCTATTCCAAGGTGCGCAATCCAGGCGTTCCGTCGCATTTCGGCAGCCGCTACGATGCGAGCGGCCGCTTCCTGCCGGAGCGTGGCAATACCGTCGTTTGCCATCTTGTCGAGGGATCGGAGACCCAAAAGGCACTGGTTGATGCGCGGGCACGCTTTCTTGCCATGCCGGAAGCGGCAATGCTTGCCTTCACACCCACCACCAGCCTGCACATGACCCTGTTCCAGGGCGTGATCGAGACCCGCCGCGCGTCGGGATACTGGCCGCCCGAACTGCCGCTGGACACGCCGATCGACGATATGACGGCAGTGCTCGAGCAGCGCCTCGCCGGCTTTCACGGCAGTCCCGCCTTCCGGATGCGCGTGGCCGAGGCGCTGCCTACCGGTCTCGTTCTGGTGGGCGCATCGGAGACGGACCGGCTGACCCTGAAGACGTGGCGCGACCGTCTGGCGGATCTGTTCGGCTATCGCCATCCCGATCACGACGACTACGAGTTCCACACTACCTTTGCTTACGTCATCGAGCGCTTCGACGATGAAGTTCTCATCCATTGGCAGAAGATGCTGGCCGAGGTCGCCGAAGACATTCGTCAACGCGCCGAAGTCCTAGCGCTTTGCCCGCCCGCTTTCTGCAGCTTTGAGGACATGAACCATTTCGAGGAACTGCTGGTCATCGAGCCGCAGGGGTGAAACCTGAGGCGGCCGAAAATGCCGGGGCGATGAAACCGCGCGGGCGGTGGAGGCGTATTGGTACCATGTCGCCCGCCGCATCTCCGGCCGGGCTTGCCCACGGAGCCGCCGATGATCATCGTCCACTATCTCGAAAATTCCCGCGCCCACCGCATCCTCTGGCTGCTCGAAGAACTCGGCATTCCCTACGACATCAACGTCTATCGTCGCGGTGCCGACATGCGGGCGCCGGAGAGCCTCAAGGCGGTGCATCCGCTCGGCAAGTCGCCGGTGATCGAGGATGGCGGCAGGGTGATCGCCGAAAGCGGCGCGATCATCGAATACCTGATCGAGACCTATGGCGGGGAAGCGCTGCGACCGGCCGCCGGAACCGACGAGCGGCTGCGTTACACCTATTTCCTGCACTATGCCGAGGGTTCGGCCATGCCATTGCTGGTGATGAAACTGATCTTCGCCAAGCTGCCGAGCCAGGTGCCGTTCTTCGTCCGGCCCTTTGTCACGCTGATCGCCAAGGGCGCGGCGAAGAGCTTCATCGATCCGCAACTCGAGGATCACGTCGCCTTCTGGGAAAAAGAACTCGCCCGTGACGGCTATTTTGCCGGCAGCGAATTCTCGGCCGCCGACATCGCGATGAGCTTTCCCCTGGAGGCCGCCATGTCGCGGATCGAAAAGGGGAGGGAGCGGCCATTGACCGCCGTCCGTCGCTATCTCGCGGCGATCCGTTCCCGACCGGCCTACCAGCGCGCGCTGGCGCGCGGCGGCGCCTACAGCTACGCCGCGACCTGAGCGGCCGACCGGCGGGCTACACAATTGTTCCCTAAATTGCGTGGCTCGCGGGAACGCTTTGCTTTATGAAGTGTTTCAAGCCGCAGGCAGTCGTGACGGAGAGGAAGCACATCATGGAATGGAAGGGTCGACGCCAGTCGGACAATATCGAGGATCGCCGCGGCAGTTCTGTCGGCCCCACCGGTGGCGGACGCAACCCGTTCGGTCGTTCTGGCATCCAGATCCCGATGGGCAGCGGTCGCCGCGGCGGCGGCTTGAGCATCGGCACGATCATTTTCCTGGTGGTCATCTACTTCGTCCTGAAGATGATGGGCATCGACATGCTGCAGATGCTGGACGACGGCTCGACGCAGCAGCCCGGCTACGAGCAGACGGTGGGCGAGCGCCCGACCTCTCCCGCAGCCGACGAGATGACCGCCTTCGTGCGCACCGTGCTCGCCGAGACGGAGGATACCTGGAACGGCATCTTCAAGGCGGAAGGCGAGACCTATGAAGAGCCCACACTGGTGCTGTTCTCCGGCCAGGTCAGCTCGGCCTGCGGTTTCGCATCCTCGGCGACGGGGCCGTTCTATTGCCCGGGCGACCGCAAGGTCTATCTCGACACGGCCTTCTTCCAGCAGCTCAGCGATCAGTTCGGCGCCTCCGGCGACTTCGCCGAAGCCTATGTGATCGCCCACGAGATCGGCCATCACGTGCAGAACCTGACCGGCGTGCTGCCGAAGTTCAACCAGATGCGCCAGTCGATGAGCGAAGTCGAAGCCAACCAGATGTCGGTCCGCGTCGAGTTGCAGGCCGACTGCTTTGCCGGGATCTGGGGCAAGTATACCGAGCAGAAGGGCCTGCTCGAGGCCGGTGACCTCGAAGAGGCGCTGAATGCCGCCCACCAGATCGGCGACGACACACTGCAGAAGCGCAGCCAGGGCTATGTCGTGCCCGACAGCTTCAACCACGGCACCTCCGCGCAGCGGGCGAAATGGTTCAAGCGCGGCTTCGACAGCGGCGAATTCACGGCCTGCGACACGTTTTCGGGCGCAATCTGAGGCAATTTCGATCGTCCATCAGCCTTTGTGAACAATCGACGAAATTTTTTGCACTATGCCGCTGCGGGTTGCTACCGCAGCGGGTTTCTTCTATCCAGTCAACACGCGCCGCTCGCCAGAAACCTGGAAGCGGCTTTTTTCGTCTTGGATCACGGTCATGTCTAGCCATATCGCATTCGCAGCAACCGGTAAGGCGGCCAATAGCTGGGCCTCGCATATCCGTGCGACGCTTGCGCTCGGCATTCCGCTGATCGGGGCGCAGCTGGCGCAGCTCGGCATTCACACGACGGACGTGGTGATCGTCGGGCAGCTCGGCGCACAGTCGCTTGCCGCCATGGTGCTGTCGGGCCAGTTCTTCTTCACCATCTTCATCTTCGGCTCGGGTTTCTCGATCGCCGTCGTGCCGATGGTGGCACAGGCCTTCGGCCGCGGCGACGTGGTCTCGGTGCGCCGGGCCATCCGCATGGGCATGTGGGTGGCGATCGCCTATACGCTTCTGACCGCGCCGCTGTTCTTCAATGCCGAGACCATTCTCCTGGCGCTCGGACAGAAGCCGGCGGTCGCAGCGCTGGCCGCCAACTACGTGATGATCGTGCAGTTCGGCCTGTTGCCGGCGCTGCTCTTTGCCGTGCTGCGTTCGCTCGTCAGCGCGATCGGCCGGGCGGGGATCATCCTCTATGTCACGGTCGCCGTGCTCCTGATGAACGCGGTGCTCGCCTATTCGCTGGTGCTTGGCCATTTCGGCCTGCCGCGGCTCGGCATGATCGGGGCGGCGATCGTCGCGGTCATCGTTCAGACGGCAAGCTTCCTGTTCATGGTCGCCTATATCCAGACGCGACCGGAGACGCGTCGCTACGAGTTGTTCGTCCGCTTCTGGCGGCCGGACTGGCACGCGCTGTGGGAAGTGGTGCATCTCGGACTGCCGATCAGCATCACGGTGCTCGCGGAGGTCAGCCTGTTTACCGCCGCCTCGCTGATGATGGGCAAGATCGGCACGATCGAGCTTGCGGCCCATGGCATCGCGTTGCAGCTCGCCTCGATCGCCTTCATGATTCCGCTCGGCCTGTCGCAGGCCGCGACGGTGCGGATCGGGGTGGCCCATGGACGGGGCGACTATGCCGACCTGATGCGGGCGGCGATCGCCGTTCTCGGGATCGCCAGCGCCATCGCGATTGCCGGTGGACTGCTGTTCTACCTGATGCCGCGGGCACTCAGCAGCGCCTTCATCGATGCCAATACGCCCGAGGCGGCCGCCGTCCTCGACTTTGCCGTGCCGCTGGTGGTGATCGCCGGCATCTTCCAGCTGGTCGACGGCCTGCAGGCAATCGCCAGCGGCCTGCTGCGCGGCCTGAAGGATGCGCGCATCCCGATGGTGATGGCGCTGATCTCCTACTGGCCGATCGGCTTCTTCCTCGCCTGGGTCATGGCCTTTCCGCTCGGTTTCGGCGGCATCGGCATCTGGATCGGTTTCCTGATCGGCCTGATGAGTGCGGCACTGCTGCTCTGCCTGCGCTTCTTCCACAAGGTACGCTACGAAATGAAAACGGCCCGGGTCTGACCGGGCCGCTTCTTCGATTTCTAATGTGAGAGTCGGATCAGCGCTCTGCGAGCGCCGGCTCACCCTTCGTCTCGCGCACCATGTTGATGAAGCGGCGGAAGAGATAGTGGCTGTCCTGCGGGCCGGGCGAGGCTTCCGGATGGTGCTGTACCGAAAAGACCGGCTTGCCGGCCAGGCGCAGGCCGCAGTTCGAACCGTCGAACAGGGAAACGTGAGTCTCTTCAACGCCTTCCGGCAGCGACTTCGAATCGACCGCGAAGCCGTGGTTCATCGAGACGATCTCGACCTTGCCGGTGGTGAAGTCCTTGACCGGATGGTTGGCGCCATGGTGGCCCTGGTGCATCTTCTCGGTCTTGCCGCCGAGCGCCAGGCCCAGCATCTGGTGGCCGAGGCAGATGCCGAACAGCGGCTTGTCCGACTTGATCAGGTTCTGGATCACCGGAACGGCATATTCGCCGGTCGCGGCCGGGTCGCCCGGGCCGTTCGACAGGAAGATGCCGTCCGGATTGAGGGCGAGGATGTCTTCGGCGCTGGTCGATGCCGGAACAACGGTCACCTTGCAGTCGAGGCCGGCAAAGAGGCGCAGGATGTTGCGCTTGACGCCGAAGTCGACGCAGACGACGTGATACCTGGCATCCGCTGCGCCGAGCGTCGAATAGCCTTCGTTCCACACCCAGGGCTTTTCGTCCCAGGTCGAGGACTGGCCGGATGTCGCGACCTTGGCGAGGTCGAGGCCGACGAGGCCGCTCCAGGCCTTGGCTTCGGCCTTCAGCGTATCGATGTCGAAGACGCCGTTCGGGTCATGGGCGATGACGGCGTTCGGCGCGCCGTGTTCGCGGATCCAGGCGGTGAGCGCGCGGGTATCGACGCCGCACAGGCCGATGATGCCGCGGGCCTTCAGCCAGGCGTCGAGATGCTTTGCCGCGCGATAGTTCGACGGCTCGGTGATGTCGGCCTTGAAGATCACGCCGACCGCGCCGTGGCGGGCCGCCGGCGTCAGGTCTTCGATGTCCTCGTCATTGGTGCCGACATTGCCGATATGCGGGAAGGTGAAGGTGACGATCTGGCCGAGATAGGACGGGTCGGTCAGGATTTCCTCATAGCCGGTCAGCGCCGTGTTGAAGCAGACTTCCGCCTGTACCTTGCCGGTGGCGCCGATCCCGTGGCCTTCGATGACGGTGCCGTCGGCGAGAACGAGAAGCGCGGTCGGCTTGCGGGTGGTCCATGGGGCTGTCGAGGTCATGTTCGTTCCTTGTCCGGCCGAGGACCGCCGATCCCTTGAAGAACCGGAGCCCACGCGCCATTTATGATCGCAGATCAAGGTCGCGCAGCGAAGCGCGCGCTTTTCCCCTGATGACAATTTTCGTGCAGGTGCCGGAAAATAGACGGATCGATCCGCGAGGTCAATTCGCCGTTGTGGAAAGCGTGGAATTTAGACCCATGTATTTCAATGGGTTGTCTAATTGATTTGCGTGGACCCGCGGGTCTGGTTAAGAGTCCGGCCAAAATGACAAGGAAAAGCCACAATTGGCGAAGCCCGCGAACCGGCTTTTCCATGGAGATGAAGAGATGATGCGCGACAGACTTACCGACGTTATGAAGGAATCGCTGAAAGCGAAGGATGTGCGCCGCACGTCGACCGTGCGGTTGATCCAGACGGCGATCAAGGATCGAGACATCGCCAATCGCGGTGCAGGCAAGGATCCGGTCACCGACGACGAGATCATGCAGATCCTGATGAAGATGATCAAGCAGCGTGACGAATCGGCGCAAATCTATGCCGATAACGGCAGGCCCGAGCTTGCCGAGCAGGAGCGGCAGGAAATCTGCATCATCAAGAGCTTCATGCCGGAGCAATTGCCCGAGGAGAAGGTGCGCGAGCTTTGCGCTTCGGTCATCACCGAAACCGGGGCGCAAGGGCTGCGCGACATGGGCCGGTGCATGAACACGCTGAAGGAGCGCTATCCCGGCCAGATCGATTTCGCCAAGGCCTCCGGCGTGGTGAAGGATCTGCTGAAGTAAGGATCGCTTCTACGATGGACGACCAGAACTCCGCCTTCGGGCGGAGTTTTGCGTTCAACCCTTCGAACGCTTCTGCTCGGTGATGAAATGGCGGAGCACCGCATTGATCCGGGTCTGGTATCCCTTGCCGGACGCCTTGAAGAAATCGACGATATCCTCGTCCAGACGGATCGAGATCGCCTTCTTCTGTTGCGGAATGACGATCTCGGCCTTGGACCAGTCGATGTCCATCAGGTCCTTCCAGTCGGGGTCGTCGCGCATGGCGCGTTCGATGTCCTCGTCGCTCATCGCGTCGACGCGGGCCCAGTCGGTCTGGCTCTTAACGCCGCGCGATCGCTTTGCGAGGATTTCATCCAGGGTAACGCGCGTGATATTCTCTTCGCTCATTGTCTCTTGCCGCGCGTACCGAGATAATCCGGCAAACGCTTCCTCTCATGGTGTATATGACGGCGACGAGCCTTTCCGAATCCCGGCAGATCGCAATCGTTCTGTCTTCGCTTCCCTCGGTGAGGCGGATTCGACCCGCCCTGTCGAAAGCGCCAGGACAGCATCCTCGAAATCGATACCGTGCTTCACGAGGTTCCTTTGCAGCTTGCTCTCGTCCCATTCGAACGTGAGGAGTTCAGGCAATCGATCGTTCGGCATCGCAAAACCATCCGTCTCCCGACCGTGTCGCAGCCTGATGTGAAAATGTATATACAGTTGTCATTTTCGTCAAGCCTGTGAATTGCGGGTGCAAGCCGCAAAACCCTTGGCGCTTGCCGGAGCACCCGCCTATATGAAGGGAACCATCAAAGGACGGACATGCGCTTTTCCAACGACTTTCTCGACGAGATACGCGACCGCGTGCCGATTTCGGCCGTGGTCGGTCGGCGCGTGGCGTGGGATCGCAAGAAGACCAATGTGTCGCGCGGCGACTACTGGGCCTGCTGCCCGTTTCACGGCGAGAAGAGCCCGAGCTTTCACTGCGAGGATCGCAAGGGCCGTTACCACTGCTTCGGCTGCGGCGTGTCGGGCGACCATTTCCGCTTTTTGACCGATCTCGAGGGGCTGAGCTTTCCCGAGGCCGTGCAGCAGATCGCCGACATGGCCGGTATCGCCATGCCGAAGGCCGATCCGCAGGCCGAGCGGCGCGAGAAGGAACGCACGACGCTGCAGGACGTCATGGAGATGGCGACGCAGTTCTTCCAGGACCAGCTGCAGACGGCGAGCGGCGCGAGGGCGAGGGCCTATCTGCGCGAGCGGGGGCTGTCGGGCCGGACGATCGAGACCTTCCGGCTCGGCTATGCGCCCGAAAGCCGCAATGCGCTGAAGGAATATCTGGCGGGCAAGGGCGTGCCGAAGGAGCAGATCGAGGCCTGCGGGCTCGTGCGGCACGGACCCGACATTCCGGTCTCCTACGATTACTTCCGCGACCGCATCATGTTTCCGATCCTGTCGTCGCGCGACAAGGTGATTGCCTTCGGGGGCCGGGCCATGGCGCAGGATGCCATGGCGAAATACATGAACTCGCCCGAGACCGAGCTCTTCCACAAGGGCAATGTGCTTTTCAATTTCTCCCGGGCGCGCCGTTCTCTCCAGGGCGCCGACGGGGCCGATACGCTGATCGCCGTCGAAGGCTATATGGACGTGATCGCGCTCTATCAGGCCGGCATCGAGAACGTGGTCGCGCCGCTCGGCACGGCGCTGACCGAAAACCAGCTCGACCTGATGTGGAAGATGACGCCGGTGCCGGTGCTCTGTTTCGACGGCGACGGCGCCGGCCAGCGTGCGGCCTTCCGGGGCGTGGACCTGGCCCTGCCGCATCTGAAGCCCGGTCGCTCGGTCCGGTTTGCCATGCTGCCCGACGGCAAGGATCCGGACGACCTCGTCAAGCAGGACGGCCGCGCGCCGTTCGACAAGGTGCTCTCTGAGGCGCGGCCGCTGGCGGAAATGCTGTGGATCCGCGAACTGGGCGCCGGCCAATTCGACACGCCGGAGAAGCGCGCCGAGCTCGAAGCCCGGATGAAGCAGGTGGTCGCGGTGATTGCCGACGAAAATGTGCGCCGCCATTACCAGCAGGACGTCCGCGACCGGCTGAACGCCTTCTTCCAGCCGGCCTCGGCCAATCGCGGTGAACGGCGCGGCAGCTTTGAGGGAGGCAATCGCGGCGGGCGCGGTGGCGACAAGGGCAAACAGGGGCGGCCGGGCACCGGCTTCTCGGCCACGAGCGCCGGTGTCTCCGATCGGCTGGCCAGATCGGGTCTCGTCAAGGGACACCAGGACCAGCCGGCCCTCAGGGAGAGCGTGCTGGCGCTGACCATCGTCAACCACCCGCAGCTGCTGCAGGACGAGTATGACGAGATCGCCTCGATCGACTACGAAAACCGCGAATTGCAGAAGCTGTGGTCGTCGCTGCTGACGATCGCGGCCGGTGCCGGCGCCCAGCTGACGCGCGAGACGCTGATCGCCCGCCTCGAAGAACAGGGCCATGGCAGCCTGATCAAGAACCTCGACCAGCAGATCCGCAATGCGCGGCTGTGGACGGCGACCGAGATCGCAGCCCCCGAGGATGCGGGGGAGGGCTATCGTCAGGCGCTCTCGCTGCACAAGCGGACCAAGGCGCTGAGGCGCCAGCGGATCGAGCTCGAGCGTGAGGTCGCCGAGGCGACGGAGGCCGAGGACGGGGGACGGATCGACCAGGTGATCGGCGCGCTGCATCAGGTGCAGCTCGAAATCACCCGCATGGAGAACCAGGAGGCGATCATCGACGGCTTCGGCGTCATGTCGGGGCGTGTCAAGGGAGCCGCCACAGGTCACAATTCGTAGAACGTTTCGCTTTAAACGGTTGCCGTAACGCGGTGAATACTTCATTCAGCTGTGCAAACGGCCAAGCGGAACAAGTTGTGTCGACGCAAGAGCTAGAAATACCATCACGTCGGGAGCGCCGCACCGGTTCCCGACAGTCTCTGCCGGTGTCGCGCCTGCTCGCCGGCTGCGGGACTGCGGGTTATCCACCGCATGTACGCCGGCGGTTGGCGGTGACCAATGTCGTCTCGCTGCTCTGCAGCCTGATGACCGTGCCGTACATCCTGCTCTATGCGCTCTATGACTATCAGGGCCTGTGGCCGGCGATCGTGGTTCTGTCGCCGCAGATCGTGCTCTATGCGATCACGCCATGCTTTCACCGGCTCGGGCCGTCCGCCGCCGCGCTCTATTTCAGCGTCATCTGGCTGGCCTTTGCCGTCATCTACTGTTTTCTCTTTGGGCGCGAGTCAGGTCTGGCTCTCTATTTCCTGGCGGGCGCGGCCGCGGCGATGCTGGTCTTCGGTGCCGAGCGGGTGCTTCTGTCGGCCCTGGTGACGGTGCTGTCTCTCGTGGCGTTCCTGGGCACCGCGATATTCTTTCCGACCCCGGCGCTGACTGCCGCCGACCCGGCCCTGCTCGATATCCTCTTCCTGCTGACCGTGCCGCTGGTCTTCGTGCTGATCTTCACCACCGTCTATTTCGCCTTCCAGGAGGCGAGCCTGGCGGAGGTGGCGCTGGAAAAGGAGCATCGTTTCTCGACGCGCCTGCTGGAAAACATCCTGCCGCGTGCCGTGGCCCTTCGCCTCAAGCATCGCGAAACCGCCATAGTCGCCGATCACGTCGATTCGGCCACCATTCTCTTTGCCGACATCGTCGACTTCACCCCCCGGGCCGCCAGGTGGCCGCCCAGGGACCTGGTGACCTTTCTCGGCCGGGTGTTTCGCAGTTTCGACGATCTGGCGGCCAATCACGGGCTAGAGACGATCAAGACCATCGGCGATGCCTATATGGTGGCCGGCGGCCTTCCCGAGCCCCGCGCCGACCATGCCGAGAGCGTGGCGCTGATGGCGCTGGACATACTGGAATGCTGCCGGCAGATCTCGGCGGAATACGGCGAGACGGTCGATGTGCGCATCGGCCTCGACAGCGGTCCGGTGGTCGCCGGCGTGATCGGCTCCAACAAGCTGCTCTATGACGTCTGGGGCGATACGGTGAATACCGCGGCGCGCATGGAATCCCACGGTGTCGCCGGGCGCATCCAGGTCGGGGAGCACCTGAAGGGCATGCTGGAGGACCGTTTCGACTTCGAACTGCGCGGTGAGATCGAGGTCAAGGGCAAGGGGTCGATGCGTGTCTGGTTTCTCAACGGCCGCAAGGCGTAGGCGTAGGCGTAGGCACCGCGTTCGCCGGCCGGGCAGACGGCCTGCGACAGGCGGGCCGGGGCCTGTCGAAGCCTTGCCCCTTGTTTCCTGCGCTTTCGGACCTACATCTGCCAACAGCAGCAAAGGCAGGCATCAGTGTTAACAATTTTCCCGTTTTCCCGGGCAATCGTACGGGAAAAGCTTGACGGCAGGGAAAATTGTGGGAATCACCAATACAGGCACACAAGGGTGAAGTGGGTCCAGGCGAATCTCTAGTACCATGACCGGTCATTCGGAAGAACGAGGGCTTTGCGCGGCGGCGATGCAGTCCTTAGTTAATCGGGAATTAAGCACCATTCCGTTAGGTCATTGACAGAAATCGTAGCGGGCAGGGGCCTTGGGGCCGCTCTCCGCTTTGCATCGTGCGGACAAGATCACACGTCAGGAAAGCGACGAAATAGATGGCATCCAAAGTCAAAGAAAACGAAGAAGCAGACAGCGAACGCGACGGCGCTACCGACGGTCCGCTTCTCGACCTTTCGGATGACGCGGTCAAAAAAATGATCAAGGCCGCCAAGAAGCGCGGCTATGTCACCATGGACGAACTGAACTCGGTCCTGCCGTCGGAGGAAGTCACCTCCGAGCAGATCGAGGACACCATGGCCATGTTGTCCGACATGGGTATCAACGTCATCGAGGACGAGGACGCCGAAGAGGCGGCTCCGGCCGAGGACAGCGACGACGACAGCGACGGTGACGGCGAGGGCAGCGAACTTGCGCCGTCGCAGGGCACGCAGCTGGCGACAGCCAAGAAGAAAGAGCCGACCGACCGCACGGACGACCCGGTGCGCATGTATCTGCGCGAAATGGGTTCGGTCGAGCTTCTGTCGCGCGAAGGCGAAATCGCCATCGCCAAGCGCATCGAGGCCGGCCGCGAGACGATGATCTCAGGCCTGTGCGAAAGCCCGCTGACCTTCCAGGCGCTGATCATCTGGCGCGACGAACTCAACGAAGGCACGACGCTCCTGCGCGAGATCATCGATCTCGAAACCACCTATTCCGGCCCCGAGGCCAAGGCTGCGCCGCAGTTCCAGAGCCCGGAAAAGATCGAAGCCGACCGCAAGGCGGCCGAAGAGAAGGAAAAGACCCGCCGCGCCCGTGCGCCGAGCGGCGACGACGACATCACAGATGTCGGCGGCGACGGTGCTCCGCCGGAAGAGGAAGAAGAGGACGAGGACGAATCGAACCTGTCGCTGGCCGCCATGGAAGCGGAACTGCGCCCGCAGGTCATGGAAACCCTCGACACGATCGCCGACACCTACAAGAAGCTCCGCAAGCTGCAGGACCAGCAGGTCGAGGCGCGCCTTGCCTGCGCCGGCACCCTGTCGTCCGGTCAGGAGCGCCGCTACAAGGAGCTCAAGGATCAGCTGATCACGGCGGTCAAGTCGCTGTCGCTCAACCAGAACCGCATCGACAGCCTTGTCGAGCAGCTCTACGACATCAACAAGCGCCTCGTTCAGAACGAAGGCAAGCTGCTGCGTCTCGCCGAATCCTACGGCGTCAAGCGAGACTCGTTCCTTGAGCAGTATCAGGGTGCGGAACTCGATCCGAACTGGATGAAGTCGATCGGCAATCTTTCGGCCCGTGGCTGGAAGGATTTTGCCCGCGAGGAAAACCAGACGATCCGCGACATCCGCGGCGAGATCCAGAACCTGGCGACCGAGACCGGCATTTCGGTGACGGAATTCCGCCGCATCGTGCACATGGTGCAGAAGGGCGAGCGCGAGGCGCGCATCGCCAAGAAGGAAATGGTCGAGGCCAACCTGCGTCTCGTCATCTCCATCGCCAAGAAGTACACGAACCGCGGCCTGCAGTTCCTCGACCTCATTCAGGAAGGCAATATCGGCCTGATGAAGGCGGTCGACAAGTTCGAGTATCGCCGCGGCTACAAGTTCTCGACCTATGCGACCTGGTGGATCCGGCAGGCGATCACCCGTTCGATCGCCGACCAGGCGCGCACCATCCGCATTCCGGTGCACATGATCGAGACGATCAACAAGATCGTGCGCACCAGCCGCCAGATGCTGCACGAGATCGGCCGCGAGCCGACGCCGGAAGAATTGGCCGAAAAGCTCGCCATGCCGCTTGAAAAAGTGCGCAAGGTGCTGAAAATCGCCAAGGAGCCGATTTCGCTCGAAACGCCGGTCGGCGATGAAGAAGACAGCCATCTCGGCGACTTCATCGAGGACAAGAATGCGCTGCTGCCGATCGATGCGGCCATTCAGGCCAATCTGCGCGAAACCACGACCCGCGTCCTCGCCTCGCTCACCCCGCGCGAGGAACGCGTGCTGCGCATGCGCTTCGGCATCGGCATGAACACCGACCACACCCTCGAAGAGGTCGGCCAGCAGTTCTCGGTCACCCGCGAACGTATCCGCCAGATCGAGGCCAAGGCGCTGCGCAAGCTCAAGCACCCGAGCCGGAGCCGCAAGCTGCGCTCGTTCCTGGACAGCTGAGCCGCACAACAGGTCCGACGAAACGACAACCCGGCCGGAGCAATCCAGCCGGGTTTTCTTTTGGCCGTAAACGACGTCGAGCCATCATCAAGCATTTGCCCCTTGATGGCGCCGCCTTTTGGGACCACATCAGCCGGGACCTGGGAAAGGCTATCGAGCGGCATGGAAAAGACACCGTCAAAGCGTTGGGGAAAGTTGGGCGGGGGGCTCGTCGTCTCCATCCTGCTGCATCTTGTCGCCTTCGCGGTCCTGTTCGTCGAAATGCCCGAGCCGATGTCCCAGCCGGAGCCGGAGGAAAGCGTCGCGGTCGAGATCGTGCCGCCGCCGGAGCAAAAGGAGCCGGAGCAGGCCAAGGCTGAGGAGCCTGCGCCGCCGAAGCAGGAGCAGGCCGCCGCGCCACCACCCCCGCCGCCGCCGCCGCAACCGCCGCCGCCGGAGAGTGTGCCGACGCCGCCAGAGAGGCCGGCCGAACAGCCGCCGGTGGAGGAGGCCGCGGGCGAAGGGCAGGCGCCGCCTATGCCGGTACTGCGTCCCGTGATTCAGTTCGGCGAGAAGGATGCGGGGCCGCGCCAGGATACGAGCGGCAAGGAGGTCGAGGAAGCGGCCAAGCCCGCCGAAGCGCCGCCCGAGACAAGCGAACCGCCGGCCGAGAAGCCGGAAACGGCGCCGGCCGAGCAAGAGAAGACCGCCGAGGCGGACGAGCCTGAGGGCACGCCGCTGCCGGACGACATCGCCTTGCCCGAGGTCGACACCGGTCAGGACGGCGCCGAGGCCGATGGGGCGAAGCCTGCGGAAAAGCCGGAGGAGACGACGATCGCCTTTGCCCGCTCGACTCCTTCCGAGAAACCCGATCCGCCGGCCGCCGAGCCGAAGGCGGCCGAGAAACCGACGACCGAGGCGGCACCGGCCAAGGTGGAGCTCGACGAGGTGAAGACCCTCTATTCGACCAGTCTTTCGGGCGACGCGGCGGCGATGACGGCGATGAGCGACGTTCCGCGTCCCGACCGGGCCGACCAGCTGTGCGTCACCGAACTGCGGGAACAGCTGCGGCACGGGACGCCGGCCTACCGGCCGGAGCTTCTGCCGTCTTTCCGCCTGCAGGACGGCAATGTGCTGGAGGTCAACAAGGCGGCATTTCGCGCCGCCGGCCAGTGGTTCGATCTGCGTTTCCGCTGCGAGATCGACACGGACGCCACGCGCGTCCTGTCCTTCGCCTTCGAGGTCGGCCGGTCGATTCCGAAGTCCGAGTGGAAGCGATACGGTTTTCCCGACTTCTAGCCTCCGGCCGAGCCGGCCTAGCCCAGCATGTCGCGCACCACGCGCATGAAGACCCGCGCGCCGATGGCAATCAGTTCGTCGGGGAAGTCGTAGTCCGGATTGTGCAGGGCGGGGTGGTTTTCGCCCGATCCGAGAAAGAACATGGCGGAAGGCGCGAAAGCGCGGAAACGGCCGAAATCTTCGGAAGCCCGCATCGGCAGATTGCCGCGGTCGTGGCTGACGCCCTCGGCGTCGAGCGCGTGGACGAGGTGGGCGACGGCTTCCGGCGCGTTCTCGCAATGCAGGAAGATGTCGTCGTAAGTGATGTCCAGAGCGAGCCCTCCCGCCTTCGCCGCCTCGTTGGCGAGCGCTTCGGCCTCGGCGCAGAGTTCGGCCATGCGGTCATCCACCAGAGTACGCAGCGTGACCCAGATCTCGCCGTCACCGGGAGCTATGCCGAAAGCCCGTTCGCCAAGTGCTGCATGGGTGACGGTTGCCAGGCGGAAGCCGCGGTCGGGCGGCGCGCTGCGGGACAGGGCGGTCAGGGCCGGCATGAGGCTCGCCATCGCCGTCATTGGCGAGAGGCCGGTTTCCGGCTGGGAGGCATGGGCCGTCTTGCCGGAGAGCTTGATCTTCATGCCGCGCGAGGCGCAGTTGACTGGGCCGTCGGTCAGGGCGACATGCCCGAGCGCAAGGCCCGGCAGGTTGTGCAGCGAAAAGGCGAAGTCCGGCCGGATCTCGGCAAAGCGCGGATCGGCGATGACGGCGGCGGCGCCCGCGCCGTTCTCTTCCGCCGGCTGGAACAAGAGAACGACCCGCCCACGCTTGGGTGCGGCGCGCGAAAGTCCGAGCCCGAGGGCCAGCAGGGTGGCCGAATGGCCGTCATGGCCACACAGATGGCCCTTGCCGGGAATGGTCGAGGCATGGGGGATCTGCGTCTTCTCCTCGATCGGCAGGGCATCGATCTCGGAGCGGAAGAGCAGGGTCGGGCCGGGTTCGGCGCCTTCGAACATGGCCGCGACGCCATGGCCACCCAGCCCGGTCAGGATGCGGGCGGGCTTCATGGGTCCGAGGAAGTCCGCAACGCGGCGCGCGGTTTGCTCTTCCTCCCCGGAGATTTCCGGATGACGGTGGAGTTCGTGGCGGAAGTCGATGAGATCGACCATGTCGTGATTGGTGAGGAACATCAGGCGCATCCGGTGCAAGACGATACTGCCGCGAACCTACACCGGTTGCCCACGATAGCCCATCGCCGATCGGCAACGGATCAGCTGCTCCACACCAGATTGACGGCGATCGATCCCATCACCACCGCGATCAGTCCATCGAGCACGCGCCAGGCGGCGGGACGGGCGAAAAGCGGGCGCAGATAGCGCGCACCGAAGCCCAGCGAAAAGAAGAAGAGGAAGGAGGCGGTCGTCGCGCCCAGGCCGAAGGCCAGGCCTTTGCCCGGATATTGCGTGGAGATGGAGCCGAGCAGGACCACGGTGTCGAGATAGACATGGGGGTTGAGCCAGGTCAGCGCCAGGCAGGTGAAGAGCGCTGCGGCAAGGCTTTCCTGCGCTTCTCCTTCCGGCTTCAGCGCAGCATTGCCGCTCAGCGCCGCCCGAAGGCTACGAATCCCGTAATAGGCAAGGAAAGCCGCCCCGCCATAGCGCATGAGGGGCGTGAGCCAGGGCAGGGCGGTGATCGCCTTGCCGAGCCCACCGACGCCGGCGGCGATCAGCGCCGCGTCCGAGGCCGCGCAGGTGAGGCAGATGGCGAAGACGTGGCTGCGCCGCAGACCCTGGCGCAGCACGAAGGCGTTCTGCGCCCCGATTGCGATGATCAGGCTCAGGCCGAGGAAAAAGCCGGCGGTGGCGGCAATCAGCATGGCAGGCTCCGGACAAGACGTTGCCTTGACTAGCGATGGTCCGAGAATTAGAAAAGCTAATATTTCTACTCTCAGATTAGGATTGCTTAGGCATGCTGGACTATGCGCTTCTGGACGCGCTTGCCTCCGTCGTGCGGACAGGCAGCTTCGAGCGCGCCGCCCGGCAGATCGGCGTCACGCCGTCTGCCATCTCGCAGCGCGTCAAGCTGCTCGAGGAACGCGTCGGCGCGGTGCTCGTCATCCGCGGCCAGCCGTGCAAGGGCACCGAGGCGGGGTTGCGGCTGGCGCGGCATGCGGATGAGGTGGCGCTGCTCGAGCGCACGCTGACCCTCGACCTCGGCCGCGGGGCGCTGGGCGGCCGGATGCCCACAATCCGGATTGCGGTGAATGCCGACAGCCTGGCGACCTGGTTCGTCGCGGCAATGGCCGGCGTGCCCGATTGCCTGTTCGATCTGTTGCTCGACGACCAGGAACACAGCGCCGAATGGCTGCGCCGCGGCGAGGTGCGCGCGGCGGTCAGCGGTTCCGACGCGCCGGTGCAGGGATGCGACTGCCGGCCGCTCGGCGCGCTGCGCTACATCGCGACCGCGAGCCCGGCCTTCGTTCGCCGCTGGTTTGCCGACGGGGTGAGTGCGCAGACCCTTTCGCTGGCGCCGGCCTTGACCTTCAACACCAAGGACATGCTGCAGGCCCGCTGGATCGAGGCGCATGTCGGCGAGGGCATTGTGCCGCCGACCCACTGGCTACCCTCGTCGCAGGCCTTCGTCGATGCGACGCTTGCCGGTCTCGGCTGGGGGCTCAATCCGGAAGGGTTGGTTTCGGAGGCGATCGCGGCGGGGGGGCTCGTGCCGCTGCTGGCCGACGCGGCCTATGACGTGCCGCTCTACTGGCACTGGAGCCGTTCGGTCGCCACGGCGCTTAGGCCGTTGAACGAGGCAGTCGGCGAAACCGCGCGCGCCATGCTGCGACCGCCGCGCGGGTGTGCCGGCTAGAGCCGCCATTGCCGTGGCGTGTAAGCTGCCCTAAGTGCACTGGACCAGTTCAGCGGAGGAATTCGTCCATGCCCATCCGACAGCAGATGTCGCGCGCCATCGAGGCGCTCAACCAGCGCGATTTTGCCGCCCTCGAGGCCCTGTTCGATGCCGATGCGGTGCTCGACATGCCGGACGGCCAGCGGGTGATCGGCTTCGATTCGATCCGCGACACGCTGTCGGCCTACCTTCTGCGTCACGACGCGCGTTTCGCCAATGGCGTTGCCATGGCCGACGAGGCCGGCCTGCGCGGCGCCTATGACGGCACGATCGACGGCACCGACAGCGCAGGCACGTCCGGATCGGGTGAGGGCGCGCGGTTCTCGCTGCCCTGCGTCCTGGTCTTCGAAGCGGAAGACGATCACCTGACCCGGCTCAGCATCTACCTGTCGAGCGCGCTTTGACGATCGTCCAGCCCTCGGGAGCCTATTGTTCTTCCGAAAGATAGTCTTCCAGCACCCGCACGATCAGTCCGTGATCGTCTTCGGAGGTCAGCCCCGAAACGGTGATGGCGGCCACCACGCCGGTGCCGGCGACGCGCACGGGAAAGCTGCCGCCGTGGCTCGCATAGTCGATCGGATCGAGCCCCAGTTCGACGCAGACTTCGCGGCCCTTGAGCCGGTAGTTTACGCCGACGCGCATCGAGGAGCGGTGGAAGCGCAGCGCGACATTGCTCTTGCGGCGCGCCCATTCGTCATTGTCCGGCGACGAGCCGGGCAGAGCGGCGTGGAACAGCACGCGGTCGGCCGTGCGGATGTTGATCACCACCGGCAGATCGCCGGCGCGGGCGGCGCGCATCAGGTGTTCGCCCACTTCGATAGCCGTGATCTCGTTGAAGGCCTTGAAGACCAGGGCGTCTTCCTGGCCGGCCAGGGTGTCGAGCAGGTCTCTGTCGTTCGACATGGTGTCTCCTCTTCCTTGCGGGGTCGGCAGGACATTAACGCGTCGCGTGCGGCACGCAAAGGCCGTGCCCATGTTATGCACCGGCCTCGGCCGCGACCTTGTCTTCAGCGTGTCAGCCGGCGGTGCGGCTCGCCTGGCCGAGTTCCTTGAGCGCGTTGATCGGCTGCGGCCGGGCCAGCAGATAGCCCTGACAGACCTGGTAGCCGAGCGCCTTGACGCGGGCGAGCTGCTGTTCGGTCTCGATGCCCTCGGCAACCGTCGTCAGGTTCAGCGCGGCGGCCAGGGCGGCGATCGCCTGCAGGATCGCGGCGCAGTCGCTGTTGGTCTCGGCCTCCTTGACGAAGCTGCGGTCGATCTTGATCGTGTCGAAGGGGAAATTGTGCAGGTAGCTGAGCGAGGAATAGCCGGTTCCGAAGTCGTCGAGCGCGATGCTCACGCCCATGGCCTTCAGCGCATTGAGCGCGTCCAGCGTGCCGGCATCCTTCTCCATCAGCAGAGATTCGGTGATCTCGATCTCCAGCCGGTTGCTCGGCAGCCCGGAGGCGGCAAGTGCCTCGCGCACCAGGGCGACGATATCGTCGCGGCGGAACTGAACGGGCGAGAGATTGACCGCGAGTTTCAGCCCCGGCGCCGCGGTGGCGAAGTCGTGGCAGGCCTTGTGGAAGGCCCAGCGGCCGATCGACACCATCAGGCCGGTGGTCTCGGCGATCGGAATGAAGTCGGCCGGGCTGACATAGCCGTGCACCGGATGTTTCCAGCGCAACAGCGCTTCCGCGCCGACCGGGCGGCCCGACGCGATGTCGAACTGCAGCTGGTAGTGGATCTCGAACTCGTCCCGCTTCAGCGCGCCGCGCAGATCCCGTTCCAGCCCGCGCTTGACCAGGGTCTGGCCATCCATATCCGGAGCGAAGAAATGATAGCCGTTGCGGCCTTCGATCTTGGTGCGATAGGTGGCGAGGTCGGCATGGTTGAGCAGCGTGTCGCAGTCCTCTCCGTCGCGCGGATAGCGGGCGATGCCGAGGCTGGCGCTGGTGGAGACGAGATGGCCGTCGACCTCGAACGTATCGCTGATCGCGGCGAGGATGGTCTCGGCAAACAGCGACAGGGCCTCCTCGTCCTGGGCGCCGAGCCGCACGATGGCGAATTCGTCGCCGGCGAGCCGGGCGAGAATGTCGTCCTTGCCGGCGATGGCGCGCAGTCGCTCCGCCGCCTGGCGCAGAAGCGCGTCGCCGACCTTGTGGCCGAGGGTTTCGTTGACCAGCTTGAAGCGGTCGAGGTCGATGCACACGACCGCGAGGGCCGGTGCGATGTCCGAGCCCGGCTCCAGCAGGTGTTCAATCTTCTGGTGCAGGCTGTTGCGGTTGGCGAGCCCGGTCAGTTCGTCGTGATGGGCGAGGAAGGCGATCTGGCGGTCGGCAATGCGCTGCTCGGTCACGTCGCGGATGATCAGGCCGAGCCCCGACAGGTTGAGGCGTTCGTCGTTCCAGGAAATCGCCGATACCTCGAGCGTGATTTCGTGATTGCGCTTGTGATAGGCGGTGAGTTCGGTGCGCCGGTGCTTCAGACCCGGTTCGCCCGTGTGGCCGCCGGCGTCTACCTCGTCGAACCCCATCGGGAAGACCGTGGAGAGCGGCTTGCCGAGCACCTCCTCGGCGCTGTAGCCGAACACCGTTTCCGCCGCCTGGTTCCAGGCGGCGATGCGCCGGTCCTTGTCGGTGATCACCACGGCATCGGCGGTCGCCGACATCAGCTTCGACGCGATGACTTCCAGACGGGAAAGCCGGCGCTGCTCGAGCTTGTCGGTCACCAGCTGGGCGAGATCCTGCAGGCGGCGCGACTGGCGCTCGTCGAAGGCCTCGCGCGCCCGGCTGTCGATGATGCAGAGCGTGCCGATGCCATAGCCGCTCGCCGAGCGCAACGGCGCGCCGGCATAGAAACGGAAAGCGGGTTCCCCGGTCACCAGAGGATTGCCGGAGAAGCGGTCGTCGCGCGACAGGTCGGGCACGACCAGCGGCTTGTCGTCGAGCACGGTGTAGCTGCAGAAGGCGACATCGCAGGGCACGGACTGGACGTCGAGGCCGACGCGTGCCTTCACCCAGACCTCCTCGCCGCCGACGAAGTTGATCAGGGCGATCGGCGCGTCGAACAGTTCGGCCGTCAGCCGGACGATGTGATCATAGTCCTCTTCGGTTGTCGTTCCGAATACGCTGTAGTTTTCGAGGTCCCTTAGTCTGTCGCTGTCGCGAAGCTGGTCCAAAACGGCTTGCATGAAATGACCTGTGCGAGGATATTCAGTATATTTCCGAAGACAATCATGGGCGCCTTTCCATAAAGTTAAAGCAGTACTTTCGCAGCATGGCCAATTCTGGTGTCTTTCGCGTGCGTTTATGACGAACGTCAATATAGCTGGAATTATATCATGTCTTTCTGATGAATGAGCGCGCGTCAGGACCGTCCCGTCCGGCCTTTTCCCTGCGTCTTGCTTGACCCCGGGGCGATCGCGCCCATGTAGAGCCATTGCGGCGGCGCCGACGAAACACGATGGAGGACAGCATGGCCTTGCGGCGGACAGTGATTCGGACCGAAGGGCAGGGGCTCTACGAGTTCACCCGTGAGGCTGCGGCCTTTCTCGAGGCCGAGGACGCGGGGGAGGGGCTGCTGACGGTCTTCGTGCGCCACACCTCCTGTTCCCTGCTGATCCAGGAGAATGCCGATCCGTCGGTCCAGCGTGATCTGAATGCCTTTTTCCGACGTCTGGTGCCGCCATCCTCCGATCCGGAGATGGACTGGGTCGAGCACCGGCAGGAGGGGCCGGACGACATGCCGGCGCATATCAAGGCGGCGCTGACGCAGGTGTCGATCGGCATCCCGTTTTCCGCCGGGCGCCTGCTGCTCGGCACCTGGCAGGGGCTCTATCTGTTCGAGCACCGTGATCTGCCGCATCGGCGCGAGGTGATCCTGCACATCGCCGGCTGAGCCGATCACCGCCTTTCCTGCATGAACGATCGCTGAATAAGCGGTTCGGACCGCATTCAGGCATGATCGGGCAATCTCTTCCCAATCGCTGAGGAAAGCGGGAGCGTCACCCCGGCCAAGGCCGGACAGCCACAGGAGAGAACCCCATGACCGGCATGCTTGCAAAATTCGGCCTCGTTGCCCTCGTCACCTTCGCTTCCACCGTCGGCACCGTGTCGACCGCCGCCGCCGGCCAGGATTTCGGCTGGGGCATTTATGTCGGCGGCGGCGAACCCGGCTACAACCACCACGACCGCTACGGCCCCCGTCCGGGCTGGGGCTACCAGCCGCGCCGCCACCGTCCCGAAGGCTGCTCGCCGCGCCGCGCGGTGGAAGAAGCCCGCTGGAGCGGCCTGCGTCGCGCCCGCGTGCAGGATGTGACCCCGCGCCGGATCGTCGTCGCCGGCTTCCGCCATGGCGAGTTCGACCGGATGGTCTTCGCCAATGTGCGCGGCTGCCCCGTCATCACCTACTGATCGTCCGCAGTTCGAACGAGAAAGGCCCGCCGGAAGGCGGGCCTTTTGCTGTTCCACGATATCCTGAAGAGCGTCCGCCCGCCGGCATCTTGCCGGGCGGGCGACGGGTCCCCGTTATTGCGCGATGGCATAGGTGATGTTGACGGTCACCGTATATTCGTTCTCGCCGGCGGCGATCGGGGCGGCATCGGCCATTTCCTTGGCCATGGCCGCGCGGTACATCGGCTGCGGCATCGGGCGGGCGAAGTTTTCGCTGATCTCGACGACGCGGCCGAGCTTGACGCCGGCGGCTTCGGTCAGCACCTTGGCCTTTTCCATGGCTTCGGCCACGGCCTTCTTGCGGGCCTCGGTGATCGCCGCCTCAGGATTGTCGTTGGTAAACGTGATCCCGCCGCCCTGGTTGACGCCGAGCTTGACGGCCGCATCGATCAGCCCGCCGAGCATGGTGAGGTCGCGCACCCGCAGCGTCAACCCGTTGGTGACGCGGTAGCCGACGATCACCGGCGCCTCATAGGTATCGTCGTCGGCCTTGTCCTGGCGGTAGAGCGGATCGACGGAGAAGGCCGAGGTCTGGATGTCGCGGTCGGCGATCGACTTGGCCTTGAGGTCGGCTATGACCTCGGCCATGGCCTGGCTGTTGGCCTTCAGCGCCTCGGCCGCGGTTTCCGCCTCGCGCACGACGCTGAGGCTCAGCACAGCCATGTCGGGTGCGATCGCCGCATCTCCTTCGCCCGAGACGATGATCGTCGCCTCGCGGATTTCCGGCTCCGCGGCGAGGGCCGACAGCGGCATGAGCATGGCGCAGGAGAGGGTGGCGGCAAGCGCGAGCCTCGTTGTCTTCAGGTGGATCATTCTTGTCTCCTCGGATTGGCGTCCCTTACACTTGCCTTGATGACGGGCGATTGTGAAGCCATTGCGGCGGAGACTTGTCGCCTGTGGCGAATTCGGCTAGAGCGTCAGCCAAGGCACGGGTGCCATTGCCCGCCGCCTGCGGCGCCAGACGCCGGGCTGGGCCTGTAGCTCAATGGTTAGAGCCGGCGGCTCATAACCGCTTGGTTGGGGGTTCGAGTCCCTCCGGGCCCACCATTTCTGTCTTCGGAAGTTGTTTTTCCATTGTTTTTTCCTCCGTTTGTCTCACCGGAATTCCGGCTCGATGAAAGTGGGACATTTTTGCGGGCCACATAGGTTTTCCGACGCTCGAAACCGGCATCAATGATGCGCTTGGACTGGGCGGAGGTTTCCTTTGAGGGACACACGCGGATCCGGATGCGCAGATTTCCAACACTTCTTGTGCAACGGCATATGGAGATTGGGTAATGATTTCATGCGACGAGCAATTCTGATACAGCTGCAACCGATCAGGTTGGGGGCAAGATATAGATGAGCGAAGAAGAAGCGCCGAGCAGAGCTAAGGCGAACTGGTCGTCTTCGTTCATGAGGGCTCGCACCGAGATGACTGCTACAGCAGTTTTCATTTTGTCAGTCACTCATCTCGGTGTGACAAAGATTCCATTCTTTGGAATCGAACTCTCGCACGCGCCGAAGGCGACCGTACTTTTGTTTCTCATTGGCTTCTTCGTTTATTTCACCATAGCATTCTGTGTGAAATTCCGTGCTGAACATGGTGATGTTACCCTGCCCATCGAGACACTTGATCGATTGGATACAGGCCTGCACGGCAAAGTCGAGCGCTTGTTTTCCTTCCAATCGCGCCCCTTTGCCGATGATGTCGCACGACATGTGGAAACCCTCAATCAGGCGATGACGCAGTACAAGAACGATGCGTTTGCGCCGATTGAGAACATGGCTCAGTTCTTCAAGGAACGGTGGCATACTAAGCCACACGGCATGCGTCCGGTTTTTTTCGAAGACGTCGTTCCCGAGATCGGCATCGTTATGGACGAACAAAATAGAAATCAGATTCTGCGTTTTCATAGCCACGCACTTGCGGAGGCAAGGCAGTACAGCGATAAGCTGTACGAAAACAATGTTTTGCGTCTTGAGAGGTATGCATCCACCCACCTAGAGATAGTTACAAAGACAGTTGATTCCTTTCAGCGAGGTTTAGATGAGCAAATTCAAGCATATCAGGCCGAAGTTGCAGCAAAGGCAGAACAGATAAAGCTGGATACGCGTGATGCCAAAAATGAGATCGAACGTATTCGAAAGCAGATCAGAAGCCTTGGGAAAGCACTGACGTGGGACAAAATCGTGTTGGGATTCTGGGTGCCGCTGGCATTCTCTATGCTATGCGTGGCCTATGCACTTCCTCAAGCGGTTCATGACATGGCTCCGCTGACAGCGGTGGGCGCAAAATGTCTTCCACCGACGTGGCCATGTTTCCTGCGCAACGCTCCGCCGTTGGGCGATAGCATGGAAGTGTCCCTTGGTTCTCCGCCTGCTGGCTTGCTTAAGGACTGATATCCCATCTGATTCAGCAACTGCTCGAAGGCAGGTGTGGCGCGGTCAGTGCCGATCGCCAGTTGCTCAGCGCGCCTTCCACCTCCGCGATCCCCTCCCGCCCAGGGACAACGGTGGCAGAAAAACCGCCTGTTACGCCAAGATCGGATTGACTAAGGTCGGTAGCTTCGTCGGATTTGGTGGGCTGACTTGAACTACCGAGTTTTCATGTGCCGAGCGGTAGCCGGTACGGCCATCATTAGTCTTGTGCCGCCCGGAGTGCTCGGATCTGACCGGAGCACGGCCCATCGCACAACCGAGCCTGCGGCTGCGAATTTCCAGTGGGTCGAGGCAAGGCGATGGATTCATGCGTTGTTTCCGGTGGCAGACGCGGTACACTTCACCGGCAAACGCTCGGGAGGAGCAATTTGATGAGACGCATGTGGCCTGATGAATTCCGCTTCATTTTCGACGAGGCGGAGGAAGTGACGCTTGATAGTCCTGCGACGAAGCGCGAAGACGGTTCGGCCGGTGAGGCGATCCACCGTAAGGCGCTGAAGGTGCGCCTTACCCAGGAGGACTACGAGCGGATCTGGCCATTCGCCGAGGCGCGTCATCGGCTTCAGGGGAAGTTCGCGGGCAAGGCCGTGACGCTGATCGTCAACAATCCGCACTACAGCCAATGGCACCCGGCGGACGGTGGAACCGTGGAAAGCGTGTCGGAGAGTGGCCGGCCGTATTCGACGAAGTATGTCGTGGTGTACTTCCTGCTGGATGATGTGAGCGAGACCGTCGGGGCCTGAGGCTGCGGTTCAGCCGATCCTGACGGCCGGCGCGAACGGGCGTCGGTCAAGTCGTCGCCCTGGCGAAAGGCCAGATCGCCTTGCGTCACGCCCGCGGGTGGCGCTCCTCCCGGGGCGCGAGACGCACCGGGCGGTCGTTCGCTTTCGCGACGATCCGGCGCAGCGGGCAGGGGAGGTGGATGCTTTGCTAGACCGGGGTCGCGCCCGGATGGCAATTCACGGCGCGCTCCACGCCGCATTCCGCTGACCGGGTCGGTGCAGGCGTTCTGACAATCGAGGATAGGACCGATACGAAAGCGGGCGGCCTTTTTCAGGCCGCCCGCTTTGTCGTCTCTTGGAAACCCGCTTACTTGGCGAGCGATTCCTTGATCTTGGAGACGTCTTCCGCCGGCATCTCGCCGACCGTGGTCACCTCGCCATTGGTGATCTTCCACAGGCGGAAGGGACCGGTGATGTCGCCGTACTGGTCGAAGCTGACCGGGCCGATGACGCCTTCATACTTGACCGGCTTGCCGTCCTTCATCAGCGCCAGCGCCTTTTCGAACTCCGCCTTTCCGGCATGGATCGGCGTACCGCCCGGTGCCGTCACCTCGGAAATGGCGGCCTTGATGGCGGCCTTGTCGGCGCTGCCGGCCTTGGCGATGGCGAGCGCGACGATGGCGCCGGCGTCATAGGACCGGTCGGCAGCCGGAGCGGACGGCGCGATCCCGCCCGAGAACTGTTCGTAATTGGCGTTGAAATATTCGGTCGAGGCCGTCGGCGTCGTGCCCGACGACGTGCCATAGGCTTCGTTCAGATACTGGGGGCCGACGCTGGTGATGAAATCCGTGGAGTTCATGCCGTCATTCAGCAGGAATTTCTGCACGCCGCCGCCGGAGATCCAGGCGCGGGCGATGGTGGCGCCGTCGACCGGTGTGGAGATCAGGTAGAGCGCATCCGGTTCGCCGGCCATGGCCACGGAGGCTTCGGAGGAATAGCTCGCCTGCTTCTCGTTATAGGGCGTGGTCGAGGTGATCGTGCCGCCGAGCTTGGTGTAGGCGGCGGTGAACTCGGCCATCAGATTGTTGCCGAAGTCGTTGTTGACGTGAATGATGGCGATCTTCTTCAGGCCCTGGTCGAGCGCGTATTTGGCGGCTGCCGTGCCCTGCAGCGCGTCCGAGGTGATGGTGCGGAAGAAGACGCCATTGGTCTTGCCGTCGCGGCCGAGCGCTGTCAGCGTCGGCGATGAGGATGCGGGCGAGACCTGGACCACGCCGGCCGGTGCCGTGACGGAGGTGAGGATCGGGATCGACACCGACGAAATGATGCCGCCGATGATGACCGGCACCTTCTTGATGTTGACGAGCTGGGTCGCCTGGTCGACGGCGACATTGCCCTGGCTCTGGCTGTCGCGCGTGTCCATGACGAGCTTGCAGCCACCGACGCCGCCCGCCTCGTTGAAGTCGCGGAAGGCCATTTCGACGGATTTCGCCCCCGCCTTGCCGTATTCGCCGGCAGGACCGGTCAGTTCCATCACCACGCCGACGGTGATGTCGCAGGCCTGCGACAGGGCCGGTGAGGCGGCGAGCGACAGCCCGGCAAGCATTGTCGAGGCAAGTACCAGTCGTTTCATGTTGTTCCCCTTTTCCATTTCATTCCCCTTTGTTGAGATTGTATTTCATGATGCTGCCGTGACGCCCCGTGCGGTCGCGCTCGAGCGTGTAGACGTCTCCTTCGAGCTCTCGTGCCCCGACCAGGGCGGTTTCGATTTCCCCGAGATCGGCGTCAGACAGGACGATGTCGGCGATCGCCAGGTTCGAGGCGAGGTGTTCGCGGTTGCGCGCCCCGACGATGACGGCAGACACGCCCGGTCGGCGCAGCATGGCGGCGCTGGCGATCGTGGCGATGTCGGTTTGGTGCCGATCAGCGATCTTGCGCAGCGCCGAAAGCAGCCCCTGGAATAGATCCCAGCCGCCGAGATCGTCGATGATCAGCTTGTATTTGGTGAGCGAGCGGTTCTCGAGCGGATGCTCCGGTTCGGGCTTGCCCAGCCAGCGATCGGAGAGAAAGCCGCCTGCGACCGTGCCGTAGCAGAAAAGCGCGAAATCATGTTCGGCGGCCAGATCGACCATGCGCTTTTCCGGCCGCCGGTCGAGCAGCGAATATTGCAGCTGCAGCGATGTGAACGGGATCCCGGCCTCCAGGATCGCAAGCACATGGTCGCTGTCGAAATTGGTGCCGCTGATCTTGTCGATCCGGCCGTCCACCTTCAACTCGTTCAGCCAGCCGAGCGTGTCGAGCCAGGCGGGCATGTCATAGTCCCACCAGTGGAACTGCACGAGATCGAGGCGCTCCAGGTTGAGGCGCCTGCGCGAGGTGTCGATGACGCTTTCGACATAGGCCTTGTCGATGGTCGGCAAGACGCCGAGGTCGGGCACGAACTTGGTGTGCACGCGGATGCGATCCAGGGCGGCCTGTCCGCGCAGGTCGCGGTAGCGCAGGCGGAAGCGACCGATCAGTTCCTCGACGCCGGTATAGATGTCGGCGCAGTCGAAGGTGGTGATGCCGGCATCGGCGAAGGCCACCATGTCGTCGATCGCCGTCTCGCCGTCGACGGCGCCATGTCCGCCGGCCAGCTGCCAGCCGCCGCGAATGACACGGGAGATTTCATAGCCGGGGGCGATGGTGATGCGCTGCATGGTCACTACTTTTCCTCAAGGGGGACGGCCGTGGTCGCGGCATGGCTGAAGCGGCGAAGGCCGGTCCGCCTGATCCTCAGCCGGGTCGAACAATTGGGATCGGGACAGGCGATGTCGCTGTCCGTCGTCATCCAGTCATGGGCATGAGTGGGCCGCTGCTTGGCGGCGAGCAGTGGCAGGACGGACGCGAGCGAATAGATCGATATTCCCTGGCCCTCCGGCAGATGCAGCATCTCGCCGTGCAGCTCGAAATAATCGCCGGGCCTGGCACCGCAATAGACGGCGCCATTTTCCGGTATCACCACGTCGACCCGCAGGTCGAATAGCTCGAACGTGTCGTCGGTATGGTTCATGGCGCTGTCCTCATGCCGCCTCTTCGCCGGCGTCGAGACGCCCGCGCACCAGGTCGAAGGATCGGCCGATGTCGTTGGCAAGCGCCTGGACGGCGGCCGGCTCGTCGCCGGCCTCGAGCGCTGCCACCATCGTCCAGTGGTGGTTGGTTGCGGCAAGTCCGCCCTGTTCGTCGTGAATATGGGCGGCCTGGCGCACCACCGGACCGGACTGCAGCCACAGGCTTTCCACCATGGGGATCAGCACCTGGGAGCCGGCGGCCCGGTAGATCTGGAAATGGAAGCGCTGGTTGATTTCCGAGGTCACGGGGCCGATATCCTGGCCGTGCCTTGCAAAGGCGGCCTCGCAATCGCGGTTGAGCTGTTTCAAACCTTCCAGATCGTCGGCCGTCAGCCGCTTGCAGGCCAGCGCCACCAGCCGGCCTTCGATCAGGATGCGGGCGCGCTCCAGATCGTCCAGCCGTTCCCGGGTGATCAGGGGCACCCGAACGGAGCGGTTGGGGAGGGCTTCGAGCGCCTGTTCGGAGACGAGCCGGCCCAGTGCCTCGCGCACCGGCATGGTGCTGGTCTTCAGCCGGTCCGCCAGATCGACGATGCGCAGCATGTCGCCCGCGGCAAAGCCGCCATTGATCAGCGTCCGGCGCAGCTGGTCGTAGACACGGTCCTGCAATGTCTCGCGCCCGACGGGGGTGAGCAGGTCATCCGTCGGACCGACTGTTTCCGTCATTCCTGCCACTGGTGCGCCTTTCAGGAAATATCGGTTGATTTTGGTTCTGCGGTAAAGTTTGATCAAACATCACCGATCAGATCAAGGCCCCTTTTGACGATGCATGCCGAAACCCTCCATCTACCCGCGCCGGTCTTAAGGACCGCAGCGCCGGCTGCCATCGAGGCACGGCATCTGACGAAGCGGTTCGATGGCCTGACGGTCGTCTCCGACATGTCGCTCGCCGTGGCCCAAGGCGAAATGGTGGGACTGATCGGCCCGAACGGTGCCGGCAAGACCACCATGTTCAATCTGCTGGCGGGCAGCCTCAAGCCCAGTTCCGGCGAGATCTGGATCGGCGACCGCGAAGTATCGGGCGAACCGCCCGAACGGCGCATTGCCCATGGCGTGGCCCGTACTTTCCAGATCCCGCGGCCGTTTTCCGAGATGAGCGTCCTCGAGAACCTGCTGGTCGGCGCCCAGAAACAGCATGGCGAGCGGCTGTTTGCCAATTTCCTCGCGCCGGGGCTCGTGCGCCGCGAAGAGAAGGCAGCGCTGGAGAAGGCGCTTGGCCTTCTGGAGTTCGTCACGCTGTCGCGGCTTGCGCATGAGCCGGCGCGCGTGCTTTCGGGCGGCCAGCGCAAGCTTCTGGAACTGGCGCGCGTGCTGATGGCCGATCCGCAAGTGATCCTGCTCGACGAACCGGCGGCCGGTGTGAACCCGGCGCTGCTCGAGGTGATCATCGAACGGGTCGTGGCACTGAATGCGCAGGGAAAGTCGATCCTGCTGATCGAGCACAACATGGACATGGTGTCGCGGCTCTGCTCGCGCGTCGTCGCCATGGCGCTCGGCAAGCCGCTGGCGCAGGGTACGCCTGCGGAGGTCGCGGCCAATCCCGCGGTGATAGAAGCCTATCTGGGAGGCGGCGCGTGACCGGTCCCGTGCTTTCGACGACATCGCTGGTGGCCGGCTACGAGCCCGACCTGCCGATCGTCCGCGGCGTGGATTTCTCAGTGGGCAAGGGGGAGCTGGTCATTCTCCTCGGGCCGAACGGCGCCGGCAAGTCCACCTTCGTCAAGGCGATTGCCGGCATGGTGCCGGTTCATTCCGGCACGATCCATCTCGACGGGCGCGACATCACCACCGTCGCCCCGCACCGGAAGCTGGCGGAAGGTCTGGCCTTCGTGCCGCAGACCGAAAACGTCTTTGCCAGCATGAGCATTCTGGAGAACCTGCAGATCGCCGTGGCGCTTCTCCCCAAGGCCGAGCGCGCCGCCAAGATCGCGGCGCTGTTCCAGCGCTTTCCGGATCTTGCCGTCAAGCCGACGCGATCGGCGGGTTCCCTATCCGGAGGACAGCGGCAGATGCTGGCCGTCGCGCGGGCGCTGGCGCTCGATCCGCCCGTGCTGATCCTCGACGAGCCCTCGGCCGGGTTGTCTCCGAAGATCGTCGGAGAGGTGTTTGCCATGCTGAAACGCATCAATGGCGATGGCGTGACCATCGTCCTGGTCGAACAGAATGTGAAGGCGGCGATGGCGATCGCCGATCGGGCCGTCATCCTGGCGGAGGGAAAGATCCGCCATGAAGGCCGGCCCGCCGATCTCGCCGACGATCCCCTGATCGGCAAGATCTATCTCGGGTCGGCCCGGCATGCATCAGGCGAGTTGACCCGATGAATCCGCAATTCCTGATGGATGGGCTGATCGCCGGGGCGATCATCGGACTTGGCGCCATCGGCGTCACGCTGACCTATTCGATCCTGCGCTTCTCCAATTTCGCTCATGGCGAATTTCTGTCCTGGGGCGCCTATCTGGCGCTCGGCATCAGCAGTGCGCTCGGGGTGCTGGGCGCGGGCTTCACCACGCCTCTCGGTCCGTTTTCCTTCGGCTGGTCGCTGCCGATCGCCGCCGTGCTGGCCATCATCCTGACGGGGCTTCTGGCCCTTGCCGTCGATGCCGTCCTGTTTGCCAGCTTCCGGAGACGCGCCAGCGCCATCATCATCATGGTCATGGCGAGCTTCGGCGCTTCGCTGGCGTTGCGCAGCCTGCTGGAGTTCCTGTTCACCTCGAAGCCCGCCTATTTCACCCAGGCGCTGCAGATCGCGATGAAGCTCGGGGGCGGCCTGCGCGCCACGCCGGACCAGTTGGCCATGCTGGCCGTGGCGCTGGTCTCGGTCATCGCCGTGCATCTCGTGATGACCCGCACCGATATCGGCCGGGCCATGCGCGCCGTCAGCGAAAACTCCGCTCTGGCCGGCATTGCCGGCATCGACGTGCGCCGCGTCATCCGCACGGTCTGGTTCCTGGGGGCGGCGCTGGCCTGCGTGGCGGGGATCATGAGCGGCCTCATCATTCAGATCCGCCCCTATCTCGGCCACGACCTTCTGCTGCCGCTGTTCGCGGCCGCCATCCTCGGCGGCATCGGTTCGGTTCCGGGCGCCATGATCGCCGGCCTCATCATCGGGCTTTGCGAAGCCCTCGCGGTGCAGATCGTCGGGGCGGAATGGCGGGCGGCGGTGTCCTTCGCCATCCTGATCGCCGTCCTTCTCGTTCGCCCCCGCGGTCTGTTTGGAAAAGCGCAATGACCCTCGATCTCGTTGCCTACGGCGCCTTCTTCCTCTCCATGGCGCTGACCTATGCGATCATCTGCCTGGGTCTGAACGTGCAATGGGGCATGACGGGGCTGTTCAATGTCGGCGTCGCCGCCTTCGTCGCCGTCGGGGCCTATACATCGGCCATTCTCACCACGCCTGATACGGCCGACCGCTTCGGCGGTTTCGACATGCCGATCGCTATCGGCTGGCTGGGGGCCGCCATCGTCTCGGGCGCTCTCTCCTGGGGCGTGGGGGCGCTGACCATCCGTCTCAGGGCCGACTATCTTGCCATCGCAACCTTCGGGGTCGCGGTCACCGTGCAGCTCTGCATGCTCAATCTTCAGGCGCTGACCGGCGGCGCCTTCGGCATCGGCTTCATCCCGCGGCCCTTTGCCGGACTGCAGGGGGATGCGCTGCTGTTCAGCCTTGCCAATTGCGGCCTGATGGCGCTCATCGTCCTCGTGCTCTATCTCGGCTTGCAGCACCTGTCGCGAAGCCCGTGGGGCCGCGTCCTGCGGGCGATCCGCGAGGATGAGGCGGCGGCTCAGGCGCTCGGCAAGCGGCCCATCCGATTTCGCCTCCAGGCCTTCACCGTCGGTGGCGCCATCATGGGGCTTGCGGGTGCCGCCCAGGCGCATTTCATCGGCTTCATCGCACCCGACAACTACATGCCGATCCTGACCTTCCAGGTCTGGGCCATGCTGATCGTCGGCGGCTCCGGCAACAATCGCGGTGCCATTGCCGGTGCCATCCTCGTGTGGGGGCTCTGGGCGCTGACGGGTGCTTTCGTTTCCGCTTTCGTGCCGCCGGAAGAACAGGCCCGCGCCGCCGCCCTGCAGATCGTCGCCATCGGCGTCGGTCTCTGCCTCATGCTTCTGTTGCGTCCTCGCGGCCTGTTCGGTGAGAAGAGCCCGCTTTCGCGCCTGCGCGACGCACAACAACGACCCAAGGAGTGATCTCCATGCCTCAGTTTCCAGAACGTATTGCCCTTGCACCGGGCCTGTCGATCAGTCGGCTCGTCTGCGGCCTGTGGCAGGTCGCCGACATCGAGAAGGACGGCCGCACGATGGATCCGGAGCAGGGTGCCGACGCACTTCAGGCCTATGCCAAGGCCGGCTTCGATACGTTCGACATGGCGGACCACTATGGCTCTGCGGAAATCATCACCGGGCACCTGCTGAAACGCTACCCCGCCGGATCCGAACGGCCCGCCGCCTTCACCAAATGGTGCCCCGAGCCCGGTCCGATGACCCGCGATGTGGTGCGGCGCGGCGTCGAGGAACGGCTGGTCCGGCTGGGCGTCGAGAAGGTCGATCTCTTGCAGTTCCACTGGTGGACCTTCGAGCACCCGGCCTGGCTGGACGCCCTGCACGAGATGCAGGCGATGAAGGAGGAGGGCGTGATCGGCGCGCTCGGACTCACCAATTTCGACGCCGCCCATCTGGGTCTGGCGCTCGCCGACGGCATCGAGATCGCCAGCAACCAGGTGTCCTTCTCCCTGATCGACCGGCGCGCCGCGGGCGATCTGTCCGCCCTTTGCCAGAACAAGGGTGTGAAGCTTCTTGCCTACGGCACCCTATGCGGCGGCTTTCTCTCGGAGAAATGGCTGGGCAGGGAAGAGCCGGAAACGATCCCCGACTGGAGCCGGTCCAAGTACAAGCGCTTCATCGACACGGCAGGCGGCTGGACCGTCTATCAGGGCATACTCCGTGCCGCTGCCGAGATCGCCCGCAAGCATGGCGTTTCGGTTTCAAATGTCGCCAGCCGCTGGGTCCTCGAACATCCGGCCGTCGCCGCCACGATCATCGGCGCGCGGCTGGGCGAGAACGAGCATCGGGACGACAACCTGAAGGTCTTCACCTTCAAGCTGGACGAGGAAGACAAGACGCTGCTCGGCAATGCCTTCGCCGCCTCCACGCCCATTCCCGGCGATTGCGGCGACGAATACCGCAAGCCACCCTTCCTCACCGCTTCCGGCGATCTCAGCCATCACCTGGCGGCGATCCCGTCCGTCTATACGGCTGTCGCCGTGCCGGGCAGGGAAGACCGTATGCGGGTCTCGTCCGGCAGCATCTGGGAACCGCTGGCGGGTTACAGCCGGGCGGTGCGGGTGGGCGAGCGAATCCTCGTCTCGGGGACAACGGCGACCCATGGCAGCGACCGCTGCGTCGCACCCGGCGATCCCGGGGCCCAGGCCACCTACATCCTCGACAAGATCGCCGCCTCGATCGCCGCGCTCGGCGGGAGCATGGCGGATGTCGTGCGCACCCGCATCTACCTCAAGGATGCCGCGCAATGGGAACCCGTGTCCCGCGCTCACGGCCGCTTCTTCTCCGAGGTCCTGCCCGCCAACACGCTGATCCAGGCCGGCGCCCTGATCGGCGACTACGAGGTTGAGATCGAGGCCGAGGCGGTGGTGGAAGGCAAGTAACGCGAAGGGCCGTTGGGTGTTTCGCGTCACGATGCAGGCGAACGATTCCTGCCCGAGGCGGTCAGCACTACTCGCGGGGCCCAGCTTAGGGTTGATGCCAACCGGATGAAGCAAGGGCGCCGGCTCGACCGGCGCCCTTGCGGGTCTTAGGACAGGTGCTGCGGCTTCGTCATTCCATAGACCGGCGTGTCGATGCCGACCTGGCGGGCTTTCAGCTGAAGCGACAGATATTGCGAATAGTGGCGCGACTGGTGCAGGTTGCCGCCGTGGAACCACAGCGCTTCCTGCTGCGTCGGTTTCCACATGTTGCGCTGCTCGCCTTCCCAGGGGCCGGGGTCCTTGGTCGTGTTGGAACCGAGACCCCAGCATTTTCCGACCTTGTCGGCCACTGCGCGCGAGATGAGATCGGCGGCCCAGCCGTTCATCGAACCGTAGCCGGTGGCGTAGACCACGAGGTCGGCGGGCAGCTCGGTGCCGTCCTTCAGCACCACGGCGCCTTCCGTCAGATGCGAGACGTCGACGCCGGACTTCAGCTTGATCGAGCCGTCGATGACGAGGTCGCAGGCGCCGACATCGATGTAATAGCCCGATCCGCGGCGGAGGTACTTCATGAACAGGCCCGAATCGTCGTCGCCGAAGTCGAGCATGAAGCCGGCCTTTTCGAGTGCCGCGTAGAAGTCCGCATCCTTTTCGCGGATCTTGTCGTAAATCGGGGTCTGGAACTCATGCATGATCCGGTAGGGCAGGGAGGCGAAGATCAGGTCCGCCTTGCGCGTCGTCATACCGCCCTGGACCGCCCGCTCGGAATAGAGATCGCCAAGCCCGATCTCCATCAGCGAGTCGGACTTGACGATATGGGTGGAGGAGCGCTGAAGCATGGTGACATCGGCGCCCGCTTCCCAGAGTGCCGCGCAGATATCATGCGCTGAATTGTTGGAGCCGATGACGACAACCTTTTTGCCGGCATAGGCGTCCGGGCCGGGATGCTGCGAGGAATGCTGCTGCTCGCCCTTGAAGACGTCCTGGCCTTCGAATTTCGGCACATTGGCCTTGCCCGACATGCCGGTCGCCAGCACCAGCTGTTTCGGCCGCAGCACCACTTCCTTGCCGTCCCGCTCGACGATGACCGTCCATTCGCCGGTGGTTTCATCATACTGCGCCGACTTGGCCGTGGTGGAGCCCCAGTAGTTCAGCTCCATGACCTTCGTGTACATTTCCAGCCAGTCGCCCACCTTGTCCTTGGGCGTGAAGACCGGCCAGTTCTCCGGGAAAGGGATGTAGGGCAGGTGATCGTACCAGACGGGATCGTGCAGGCAGAGCGACTTGTAGCGTTTGCGCCAGCTGTCGCCGGGCCGTTCGTTCTTCTCGATGATGATCGTCGGCACGCCGAGCTGGCGAAGGCGCGCGCCGAGCGCGATGCCGCCCTGGCCGCCGCCGATGATGACGACCTCGGGCTGGACCGAATAGCCGAGTTCAGCGGCCTCGATCTCGCGCTTTTCCTTCCAGGTCCTGCGATCCCGGTCATGGCCGTGTTCGGCCCCCATCGGACGGCGAAAACCCTTGGGCTCCTCGTGGCCCTTCAGCTCCGTCATGGTGGTGAGCAGCGTCCAGATCAGGCCGTCCTTGAGGCGGATATGGCCATAGCCGCGGGCGACGCCGGTCTCGAATTCGAACCAGCCGTCGGTGACGCCGCCGGCCTCGGAAGCAGCCTCCTTCGTGTCCTGCGCGAAGTTCGAGGGCTTGGCGGCGGCAAGCTGGCTGGTCAGCATGTCGCGGATCTGCTCATGGCCTTCCAGCGTCTTCAGGTTCCAGGTGAATGTCACCAGGTCGCGCCAGTAGCAATCGGCCTGAAACAGGTTGACGGCGGCGTCGATGTCGCCGCTTTCCAGCGCCTGCCCGAGCTTTGAGAGCATCGTGTCGATCTTGGTTCCGGGGCTGATATCAAGCATTTTCTCTCCTCCATGGATGCTTGGGGGTGGTCATGGAACGCCCGCATGGGGCGTTCCGGAAAGCGTCAAAGCCTCCGCCTGCCGGGCTCCTCTCCCGGATCAGGCGTCGGCAGAGATGCCTATTTCGAAAGATCGATCAGGATCTTCAGATGGGTGCCGGCCGGATCGAGGAGGACGTCGAAGCCCTCCTTCACCGCCGTGTCGAGCGTGATGCGCTTGGTCACGATCTTGGTCGCCGGCAGCAGGCCCGAGGCGATCAGGCGGATCACCCGCGGCCAGTAATGCGTCGGATAGGCCCAGGAGCCCTTCACCTCGAGGTCGCGGAAGGTCACCTGGAACCAGTCGATCGGGTTCTCGTGCGGGTGCAATCCGGTCTGGACGACCACGCCCTGTTTGCGTACCGCATCGACGCAGGCCTTGAGCGCATGTTCGTTGCCCACGCATTCGATCGCCACGTCGCAACCGACCTGTCCCTCCGTCTGCGCGCGAACGACATCGCCGACATTGTCGCGCTTCGGGTTGATCGTGATGACGTCGGGCAGCACGCTTCTGGCCAGCTCCAGCCGGGCATCGTTGAGATCGGAGACGAAGAGCTGGGCGGCGCCGGCAGCGCGGGCGGCAAGCAGCGTCAGCATGCCGATCGGTCCGGCGCCCGTCACCAGAACGCTGTTGCCGGCGGTCACGCCGCCGCGGTCGCAGGCATAGACGGCAACCGCCGTCGGTTCGACGAGTGCGGCCTCCTCGTCGGTCATCTCGTCGGGAATCTTCTGGACATTGTACTCGTTGACCATGGCGGCTTCCGCCATGCCGCCGCCGTCCCAGCTGAGGCCCACCAGTGCCAGCTGCGTGCTCAGGTGGAAAAGGCCGCGGTCGGCGAAGTAGTCGCCGGAGCGCGGCATGACGAGCGGCTGGATCGAGACGCGGTCGCCGACGGCGACGGATGTCACGCCTTCGCCAACGGCCTCGACGACGCCGCCGAATTCATGGCCGAGGACCTGCGGGCCGTGGGCTCCGGTGAAGGGATGCGGTTCCTTGGGAATGAAGATCGGGCCGTAGCTGTATTCGTGAAGATCCGTTCCGCAGATGCCGACGAAGCGGTTGCGCACGAGAACCTGTCCCGGCCCCGGCTGCTTCGGCTCGGGGATGTCGTCGAGCCGCAAGTCTTTGGCTGCGTGAAATCTGAGTGCGCGCATGTTTCCTCCATTGGCTGCCTTTGACAGCAGGAGGGGAGCAATGCCCATGCCAGCGGCGCGCGCCGGCGCGATGACTGATATCCTTCAGCTTTTCGCGCCGCCGACGCCGTTCCATGCCACAGCTGTGGCGCAACAGATGTGGCGGATGCCTCAGCGTGGCGCTCAGTGCGGACGGTCCATGCCGAGACGTCTCATGCGGCGATGTAAGGTCGTGCGATCGATCCCAAGCCGGCGGGCGGCTTCGGACACATTGCCCTTGCAGGCCATAAGCACTGCCCTGAGGTCGGCTTGATCGCTGTCGTCGGCGAGGCTCGACGTCATGCCTGACAGCTGGTCCGGCAGGTCCGCCACTTCGACCAGACCGTCGTCACACAGCGCCGCGGCAAAGGCGATGGCATTGTCCAGCTCGCGGATATTGCCCGGCCAGGCATAGTTGAGGACGAGCAGTCTGGCGGCGCTCGAGAGCCTGAGGGGCCGGCCCTCCGTGCCATGCTTTTCGAGCAGCCGTTCGATCAGCCAGGGCAGGTCCTCGCGCTCGCAAAGCGGCGGCAGGGAAAGCACCGCGGCATTCAGTCGGTAATAGAGGTCTTCGCGGAACGTGCCGGCCGCGACCATGTCGTTAAGCGACCGGTGCGACGCCGAAAGCACGCGGAAATCGACCCTTCGGGCAACCGAGCCGCCCACCGGCAGGACTTCGCCTTCGGCCAGAACCCGGAGCAGCCGGCTTTGTGCGGCATAGGGCATGTCGCCGATCTCGTCGAGGAACAGGGTTCCGCCCTGCGCCTCCTCGACCAGCCCCTTGCGGCCCTTGGCGAGCGCGCCGGTAAAGGCTCCGGGCGCATGGCCAAACAACTCGCTCTCGATCAGCTGTTCGGGGATGGCTGCGCAATTGACCGCAACGAAGCGGCCGGGAAGCCCGCTCACCGTGTGAACGATGCGGGCCAGATATTCCTTGCCGGTCCCGGTCTCGCCCTGGATGAGGATCGGCAGACGGCTCGGTGCGAGTTTCGTCACCTTGCGCCGCAGTTCGTCGACGGCCGGGACATTGCCGCCCAGACTGTTCATCGCCGGCGGTTGGCGGGACGGGCGCGCAACGGGCACGCTCACCGTGCGCTGCTGCGGTTCGATGGCATGGGCAAAGAGCGTGGACCCGTCGCGCACGGCGATCCGCCGGTCCTGCGGCAGGCTGGCGCGGGTAAGCGATGCGAGTTCGTCGAGCCCCGCTTCGAAGAAGTCGGTGACCGGTTGTGCGATCAAAAGCTCGGGCCTGCGCCAGTCGAGCCCGCGCGAGGCAGCAAGAAGCCGCGCGCCGCCATGGGTCATGCCGGTGATGCGGCCGGCGCCGTCGACGGAAATCGCCGCTTCCGGGTCGACGTCGAGGAACTCCGGGGCGCCGGCAAACCGCAGCACCAGATCGTGGCGGCTGTTGGCCATGAGGTTGGCAAGCTCGATGCGCCGCACCGTGGAGGAGACGAGATGGCGCGCCATGTTCTGGCTCGTCTTCAGGATCGGCGAACTCAGCAGCGAGATGTCCAGCACGGCGGCGAGAGCCCCTTGCGTGTCGTAGATCGGCGCGGCGGTGCAGGAGAGCGGCGTATGGGTGATATCGAAATGATCGGTCTGGTGGATGGTCAGCGCCTCGCCGGTGGCGATGCAGGCGCCGACGGCGCAGGTACCGGCGCGGGGCTCGGCCCATTCGGAGCCGAGATAGAGGCCTGCCTTGCGCAGGTTGTTGTTGAAGGAGGGATCGCCGAGGAATTCGACGGTGACGCCCTGACGGTCGGAGAGCAGCAGCACATAGTTCTGCTCGGCAACCTGGCGGTAGAGCCGCTCCAGACCGGAGCGGGCGATGTGCACGAGGTCTTCCGCCTGCTGGCGATGTTCGCGCAGTCGCGTCTGCGAGACGATGACCGCCTCGCGCGCCTTTGCCGGATCGAGCTGGTAGGTGTCGAGGCATCGCCGCCAGGATTCCACGACGATGGCGTCGCGACCGGTGTTGCTGCCCTGTCCGACCCGCTCGATTTCCTTCACGTGATCTGCAAAACCCATCAAATCACCGGCTCTTGTGGCCGCCTCCCGTGATATCGCAGGAGATCATAGCCGCAATTGCCCGGGGTGCCTAATCCTTCGGCGCATTTCGTCCGTCAACCGCAGCGCCTGTGAGACGTGTCCGGAAAAAACCGTCAGATTGCGCCCGGACTTTGCCGCAAGACGGGCAGCACCCTTCGCGATCCCGTCCGGAAGGGGCGAACGGTTGCAAAAAATCGCCTGCCGCACCAACATGGGATTGACTAAGGTCGGTGGTTCGTCGGATGTGGCGGGCCGCCTTGAACCACGGAGTTTTCATGCGCCGAGCGCTAATCGGTACGGCCATCATCAGCCTTGTGCTCAACGTGCTGGGTTTGACCGGCCCGTTCTTCATGCTGCAGGTCTATGACCGGGTCATCCCGTCGAGGAGCGTACCGACGCTCATTGCGCTTTCCGTGTTCGCCCTTTTGCTGTTCGTCTTCTCCGGCCTGCTCGACGTGCTGCGCACGCGCATTCTCGCGCGCTTCGCCGGCGTCGTCGATGCCAATCTGACCGACCGTGTCTTTGCCGTCATCGCCGGCGGGCCGCTGAAACTGAAGCTCGGCGGCGACATTCTGAAACCCGCCCAGGATCTCGACCAGATCCGCCTGTTCCTCGCCGGGCCGGGGCCCGTCACCTTCTTCGACCTGCCGTGGCTGCCGGTCTATCTGGTCGCCTGCTTCTTCCTGCATCCGGCCATCGGCTGGCTGGCGACCGGCACGCTCGTCCTGCTTCTGCTGCTCAACTTCGCCGCCAGCTGGCAGACCCGCAAGCCGACTTCCGACCAGGCGGCCCAGCTTTCCAACCGAAATGCGGTCGGCGAGGACGCCAGCCGCAATGCCGAAATCCTCGTGGCGCTCGGCATGCATTCGCGGGCCGCCGCGCGCTGGAACGAAACGGCCGACGCCGCCTCGGAAGCGCAGCGCCGCACCGGCGACATTGCCGGGCTCTATTCCGGTCTTTCCAAGACGATCCGCCAGGTGGTGCAGTCGGCCTCGCTCGGGCTCGGCGCCTATCTCGTGGTCGAGGGGAGCCTCAGCGGCGGCGCCATCATCGCCGGGTCGATCATCGTCGCCCGGGCGCTCGCCCCGGTCGAACAGCTGGTCGCCAACTGGCGCGGGCTGTTGTCGGCGCAGCAGGCGTGGAAGCGCCTCAACCGGGCGTTTGCCGCCTTTCCGGCCGAAGAGGCAAGAACCGCGCTTCCGGCCCCGAGCCGTAGCCTCAGCGTCGAGGGGGTCTATGTCGGCCCCCCGGGCGGCGGGCAGCGGATTACAGTGCAGAACGTCTCCTTCCGCCTGGAGGCGGGGACTGTGCTCGGCATCATCGGCCCGAGCGCCTCGGGCAAGTCCTCGCTGGTGCGGGCCCTCACCGGCGCCTGGCCGGTGCTGCGCGGCAAGGTCTGCCTCGACGGGGCGAGCCTCGACCAGTGGTCGGCGGAGGCGCGCAGCCGGCATGTCGGCTACATGCCGCAGCAGTCGGACTTCTTCACCGGCACGATCGCCGAGAATATCGCCCGGCTCGATCGCGACGCCGACCATGAGGCGATCGTCGCCGCGGCGAAAGCGGCCGGCGCCCATGACATGATCGTTGGCCTGCCCGACGGTTACGAGACGCGGCTCGGCGCAGGCGGCGAGACGCTGTCTGCCGGCCAGCGACAGCGCGTCGCGCTTGCCCGGGCGCTCTATGGCGATCCCTTCCTCGTCGTGCTCGACGAGCCCAATTCCAATCTCGACGCCGAGGGAGAGCAGGCGCTGGCCGCGGCGCTGCGCGGCGTCAAGGCCCGCGGCGGCATTGCCGTCGTCGTCGCCCACCGCGACAGCGTGCTGGCCGTGCTCGACCGCCTGCTGATCATGGACCAGGGGGCGGTCAAGGCCTTCGGGCCGCGCGATGAGATCCTGAAAGCCCTGGCGCAGGCGCGCCAGGCACCGCCGACGCCCCAACGGCCGCCGGCGACGCCGCGCGCGCTCACCGTGATCGAGAACGAGGGTCAGGCATGATGTCCGTTCCGCGCCAGAAGGTCCTTGGCCTGTCGCTCGACCGCCATCTTGCCGCCGGCCTGCTGGCCACAGTGCTGTTCCTTACCGCTGCCGGCGGCTGGGCCATGACCACCAGCCTGTCGGGTGCGGTTATCGCCTCCGGTCACCTCGTCGTCGAGGGCAGCGTCAAGAAGGTCCAGCATCCCAAGGGCGGCGTGGTCGGCGAATTGCTGGTGGCCGAGGGACGCGCCGTCGAGGCGGGGCAGATCCTCATCAAGCTCGACGACACGGTCACCCGCGCCAGGCTCGACGCCACCAAGGCGGCACTCGACCAACTCTATGCCCGAAAGGCGCGGCTCTTGGCCGAGCTCGGCGACGCGCGTCAGGTCGACGTGCCGCAAGCCCTTGTCGAGCGCCTGCCGCCGGAAGGCCGCGACGCGATCATGCAGGCGGAGCGTCGGCTCTTCGCCGACCGCCTCGCAGAGCGCAAGGGCCAGAAGGAACGCCTCGACGGCCAGGTGACGCAGCTCGACGAGCAGGTCGAAGGGCTTGCCGTGCAGGTCAAGGCGAAGGAGGACGAGATCGCCCTCATCGCCGAGGAGGCGGTGGCCCAGGATGCGCTCTACGCCAAGAACCTGACCTCGCTCAGCCAGGTCCTGGCGCTGAAGCGCGAGGCCGTGCGGCTGAACGGCGAGTTCGGCCAGCTCAAGGCACAGATCGCCGCGACCAAGGCCCGCATCGAAGAGATCGGCCTACAGAAGATCCAGATCGACCAGGCCATGCGGGCCGAGGTCTCGACGGAGCTGCGCGACCTCGAAACCCGGGAGGGCGAGATGCGCAGCGAGGAAATCGCGCTGGTCGAGGACCTGCAGCGGGTCGACATCCGCGCGCCGGTAGCGGGCGTTGTCCACAAGCTCATGGTCCACACCACCGGCGGCGTGGTGTCGCCGGCCGAGGCGCTGATGGAGATCGTTCCGCGCGAGGCCGACCTCGTGGTGCAGGCGCAGGTGCGGCCGGACGATGTCGACCAGTTGGTGATCGGTCAGCCCGCGACCGTGCGCTTTACCGCCTTCAACCGCAACACGACGCCGGAATTCGACGGCAAGCTGATCCGCATCTCCGCGGACCTCGAAGTCGACGAGCGCACCGGGGCTGCCTTCTACCGGGCCGATATCGCCGTCGACAAGGCGGACGTCGCCCAGCATGCCGGCCTGGAACTGGTGCCCGGCATGCCGGCGGAGGCTTTCGTGCGCACCGGCGCGCGCAACGTGCTGTCCTGGCTCCTCAAGCCGATCACCGACCATGCCGCCCGCGCCATGCGGGAGGAATGAGCCGGAAGACAAGGCTGCCGGGGGAGGGGTCAAATGAAGCTGCCATACGTCTCGCGGGCCATCCGCTATATCCGGGCGCGCTGGTTTTTCCTGCTCGACATGCCGGAGGGAAACGGTTTCGAGGACAAGGGGGCCGCCGCGCTCAAGGGGCGCGTGGTCGTCAAGCGGGGCACCGGCAATACGGTCACGATCGGCCGGGGAACCCGTTTCGACGGCTCGATCGAGATCCAGGGCACCCGGAACACGGTGGTGATCGGCGAGCACTGCCACTTCCGCGGAAAGATCGTCGTCAAGGATCACGGCCAGACCGTGATGTTCGGCGACCATTCGACCAGCAACAGCGTCTATATCCTGTGTCAGGAAGGCGCCAGTGTCAGGATCGGGCGCTGGTGCATGCTCTCGCGTGACATCGAGATCCGCACGACCGATGCGCATTCGGTGATCGACCGGCGGACGGGCAAGCGCCTCAACACGCCGGCGTCGATCACGATCGGCGATCATGTGTGGGTGGGCGTCGGCGCGGTGATCAACAAGGGGTCAAGCATTGCCTCGGACAGCATCGTCGGCGCCATGGCCTTCGTCAACGCGGCGTTCGACGAGGAAGGGGTCGTCATCGTCGGGGTACCCGCGAGGATTGCCAAGCGCGGCGTCACCTGGAACAGGAGCCGCAAGAAGGTCTTTTCCGCCGCTGAAATGAATGCCTGGTGCGAATGAGGCGTCCAGCCGGAGCCACCGGCCGCTGGGCCGATGGCGGTCTTCTGCCGCCTTGCCTCAGTTCGGCTTGGCGAGCATGGACTGGGCCTCATGGAAACGGCGCAGTCTATCCGCGTTCTTCTCGTCGGCTGAGTAGCATGTGCTGCCGAGGCAGAACTTGACGAGCTTGAAGGGGGCGGATGCCGTTTCGAACTGGCATTCGATCGTGTCCTGGATATCGCCCTCCGCGGCGTCCATCTTGGTCGAATAGGTCATGCGAACGCCCGGCGGTTTCAGGTCGGGAAAGGTCTGCACGATGCCCACCTTGACCGCCTTGACCATCTCGAAGTTGCGCGCAACAAGGGCGCAGGTGTCTTCGAGACCGGGCGATTGGGCATAGGCGAGGGTCGGGGCGGCAAGCAGGACGGCGGCAAACAAAATGGGCTTCATAGTCCCTCCGAGGGCAACAGACTGAGATCCACCAAAGGCTTCGGCAGGGAAGATTGTTCCCTTGCAGGTTCAGTCTAGCGCCAATTGCAACGCCTGTCCCGTTCTGAAATAGTTGCGCCACGAGGATTGGAGTTTCGGCGGTATGGCGTATTCGAATGCGAGTGAGGCCTGGCCGACGTCACCCCGGGCCGTTCCCTCCGGCGATTTTCTTACCGGTTGCGGCGCGAGCGGCGAGGAAATCCGTCGCTTCGACTGGGGTGCGACAAGCCTCGGACCGATCGAGGGCTGGCCCATCTCGCTCAAGACCACGGTCAGCCTCGTGCTTTCTTCCAGGCAGCCGATGTGCTTCTGGTGGGGCCCCGAATTGCTGAAGTTCTACAACGACGCCTATGTGCCGATGCTTGGCCAGCGTGCCGGCAAGGCACTCGGGCGGCCGTTCCAGGAGGTCTGGGCGGATGTCTGGGATGACGTACTGCCTTTCGTGCGCAGCGCGCTCTCCGGCGAAGCGACCTGGATGGAGGACATGCCGCTTACCATGCAGCGCAACGGCTATCCGGAAGAGACCTACTGGACCTTCTCCTACAGCCCCCTCTATGGGGACGACGGCGCCATCGGGGGCCTGCTCAACATCGTGACGGAGACGACCCAGGCGGTCGCCGACCGCGCCGCCCTGCTGGTGGCCTATGAGCGGGCGCAGGAGCATATCCGCGAGCGTGCGAGCCACGAGAATGAACTGAAGCTGCTGAACCAGGAGCTTGCCCATCGTATGAAGAACACCCTGGCGATGACGCAGTCGATCGTCACCCAGTCCCTGCGCGGGTCGGAATCGATCGCCGATGCGATCGCCACCGTGACGGCGCGGATCGGCGCCCTGTCCAAGGCGCAGGACATTCTCACCGGCTCGCTGCGCTCGGCAGCCGGCTTCGAGGAGATCGTCTCGGCGGCACTGGTGCCGCATCGCGACAGGGACGACCGTTTCGTCATCTCCGGCGTGCCGATCTACCTCACGGCCCAGCAGGCGCTCGGTCTTTCGCTCGCCATTCACGAACTGGCGACCAACGCCACCAAATACGGTGCCCTGTCGCTGCCGGAAGGGCGGATCGAGATCCGCTGGTCGGTCGGCGAAAACGGCGCGTTCTCCTTCGAATGGGTCGAAACCGGCGGTCCGCCGGTGACGGCGCCCGAGCGGCGCGGCTTCGGCTCGCGGCTCACCGAGCGGATCATCTCTGCCATCTTCTCCGGCGAGGGACGCATGGGCTTCGAGCCGACAGGACTGACCTTCCGGCTCTCCGGCCGGCTCGACACATCGCCTGACGTTACTCGATAACGCGGCCCGCCTCGTTTCGCCGGCGAGGCGGTTGCGGACTTCCGCGCTTTGACAATGGTCAAAGCCGGAACCGAAAACGTTCTCTATCGTCAGCCCAGTTCGACAAGGGTGCAGGATGGCAGAGCCTCTCTTCCAGGTTCAGGGCGTTACGAAGACCTATCGCACCGGCGATGTCGAGGTCTGGGCCTTGCGCGGTGTCGACCTCAGCCTCGAGCGCGGCGAGATGGCGGTGCTGCTCGGCCCTTCGGGCAGCGGCAAGTCGACCCTGCTCAACATCATGGGTGGGCTCGACCGGGCGACGGCGGGAACCGTCCGCTGCGCCGACCATGAGCTGACCGGCTTCAGCGAGCGGCAGCTCACGCAATTCCGCCGCGACCATATCGGCTTCGTCTTCCAGTTCTACAATCTCATCCCGAGCCTCACGGCCTATGAGAATGTCGCCCTCGTCACGGAAATCGCCAGCAACCCGATGGACCCGGGCGAGGCTCTGGAAATGGTCGGTCTGAAGGACCGCATGGACCATTTCCCGGCGCAGCTCTCCGGCGGCGAGCAGCAGCGCGTGGCGATCGCCCGCGCCATCGTCAAGCGGCCGGATGTGCTGCTCTGCGACGAGCCCACGGGCGCGCTCGATTCCAAGACCGGTGTGCTGGTCCTCGAAGTCCTGTGCCGCGTCAACGCCGAGTTCAACACCACGATGGCGATCATCACCCACAATGCCGCCATCCGTCAGATTTCCCACCGCGTCTTCTCCTTCCGCGACGGTCGGATCGAGGAATCCTCCACCAATGCGGTCAGGCTGCCGCCTTCTGCCGTGAGCTGGTAGCGCCATGTCGATGCTCGACCGCAAGCTCTACCGCGACGTGCTCAGGCTCTGGGCCCAGGTGCTCGCCGTGGCGCTGGTGATGGCCTGCGGGGTGGCGACGATCATCATCGCCATTGGCTCCTACCGTTCGCTGGAGGAGACCCGCGACGTCTTCTACGAGCGCTACCGCTTTGCCAATCTCTTCGCCGAGGCCAACCGCGCGCCGCTGCACCTGCGTGACCGGATCGCCGCGATCGAAGGGATCGGCGGGCTGGAGCTTCGCATCGTCAAATACGTGCTGCTCGACATCGAGGGCATGGCCGAACCGGCGACCGGCGTGGCCGTGTCGCTGCCGGACGGCGGCCAGCCGGGCGTCAACCGCCTCTATATCCGCAGCGGCCGGCTGCCTGAGCCCGGCCGCGCCAACGAGGCCGCGGTGCTCGACAGCTTCGCCAAGGCGCATCGCCTGCGGGAGGGGAGCCAGTTTGCCGCCGTGATGAACGGCCGCAAGCAGGTTCTGACCGTGACCGGCATCGTGCTGTCGCCGGAATATATCTATACGATCGGCCCCGGCGACATGGTCCCCGATCCGCGGCGCTTCGGCGTCTTCTACATGTCGCGCAAGGCCCTTGAAGGCATTTTCGACATGGGCGACGCCTTCAACAATGTCGTGCTGTCGACGCTGCGCGGCACGAATCTGGACGTCGCCACGGCCGCCATCGACGACCTGCTCGAACAATATGGCGGACGCGGCGCCTATGGCCGCAAGGACCAGATCTCGGACACCTTTCTCGCCAACGAACTGGATCAGCTGAGGGCGATGGCGGCGGTCATCCCGCCGATCTTCCTGTTCGTCGCCGCCTTCCTGGTGAACATGATCCTGACGCGGCTGATCACCCTGGAGCGCGAGCAGATCGGGCTGCTGAAGGCGCTCGGCTACCGCGAGACCGAAGTCGCCTGGCACTATCTCAAGCTGACGATCGTCATCGCGCTGATCGGCGTGGCGATCGGCTTTCTGGCGGGAAACTGGACCGGGCGGGGGATGACCCGGCTCTATGCGCGCTTCTTCTCCTTCCCCTTCCTGATCTTCCGCGAGAGCTTCGACCTCTATGCGATTTCCGCGGGGATCTGCGTCGCGGCGGCCTTCGCCGGAGCGATCCGGGCGATCTGGGTCGTGGTCGTGCTGCCGGCCGCCGTCGCCATGCAGCCGCCGGCACCGCTGCGCTTCCGCGCGCTGTTCAAGGGCCACGGACATCGGCCGAAATTCCTGTCTCAGCTGACCATCATGGCCTTTAGGCAGATTATCAGGGCGCCGGTCCGTTCGTTCCTCACCTCGCTCGGCGTGTCCTTCTCCGTGGCGTTGCTGGTGGTGTCGATGTTCTCGGCGGATTCCGTCGGCTACATGGTCGATGAGATATTCTTCCGCATGGAGCGGCAGGATGCGAGCCTCTATTTCGACCAGGACCGGCCAATGGCGGCCCTTGACTCCGTGCGGCAATTGCCGGGCGTCATGCGGGCTGAGCCGTTTCGCGCCATCTCGGTGACGCTGCGCAACCGCCACAACGAAAAGGACCTGACGATCTTCGGCGTCGACAGCGAAACCGATCTCGGGCGCATCATGGATGCCGACATGCGGCCCATTCCGCCGCCGCCCACCGGCATCCTGCTGATCGGGCGCGTCGCCGAGGCGCTGGGCGTGCGCGTCGGCGACACTGTCGAGGTGGAACTGGTCGAACGCGACCACCGCAAGGTGAGCGTTCCGGTGACCGGGATCAGCCAGAGCCTGGTCGGCATCGACGCCTACATGCAGATCGAGGCGCTGCACCGGCTGGTCGGCGACGGGCGGCGTGTCTCCGGCGCGCGCGTCGCGCTCGACACGCTGCAGAAGGACGCGCTCTTCGCCGAGATCAAGAACACGCCGGCGCTGGCCTTCGTCATGCTGATCGGCCTGTCGCGCGAGCGTTTCCGGGCGACCATCGAGGAGAACATCCTGATGATGCAGATCGTCTATACGACGCTGGCCGTGATCGTCGCCTTCGGCCTGATCTACAATTCTGCGCGCATCCAGCTGTCGGAGCGGGCGCGCGAACTGGCCAGCCTGCGGGTGCTGGGCTTCACCCCGGGGGAGGTCTCCAACGTGTTGATGACCGAACTTGCCGTGGTGATCGTCGCGGCCCAGCCGCTCGGCTGGCTGCTCGGCTACGGCTTTGCCAAGCTGGTGGTGGAGGGGATCGAGAGCGACCTCTTCCGCATACCCTTCTTCATCAATGCATCGACATTTGCCATTGCGAGCCTTGTGGTCCTCGGGGCGTCGCTGGCCTCGGCGCTGATCGTGCGCCGGCGCATCGACGAGCTTGACCTCATCGCCGTTCTGAAATCGAGGGAGTAGCCCCATGCAGGGAAAGTGGATCAAGCGTGTCATCGGTGCCGTCGCGGTCGGCGCGATCATTGCCGGCTTTGCCTATGCACTCCGGGAAAAGCCGCAGATGGTCGATGCCGGCGCGGTGACGCGCGGACCAATGCGGGTCACGGTGTCGCAGGAGGGCGTGACGCGGGTGCGTGAGGTCTATGCCGTCTCGTCGCCGATCGCCGGGCATCTCGCCCGCACCGTGCTCGACGAGGGCGACGCGGTGAAGGCCGGCGTGACGCTGGTGGCCGCGATCCATCCGCTCGATCCGCCGCTGATCGACAGCCGCAGTCAGGCCGAGCTGATTGCCGCGCGCGATGCGGCGCGGGCTGCCGTCTCGATGGCGGAGATCGACCTGAAGCGCCTGCAGTCCGACCTGCAATTCTCGCGCGACAACCTGCAGCGGGCGCAAGCGCTCGCCCGCACCAATTTCCTGGCGAAGAGCGCGCTGGAAAAGGCCAGGACCGAAGTTGAGGTATTGGAGGCGCAGATCGGTTCGGCCGCGGCGGCGATCGAATTGCGCAAGGCGGAGCTTGCCAGCGCCGAGGCGCGGCTCATTCCGCCGAGCGACCCCAACCGCAAACCCGAGGCCAGTTGCTGCGTCTATCTGACCGCGCCGGTCGACGGGGTGGTCCTGTCTGTTTTCGCCAAGAGCGAGCAGCCGGTGGCGATCGGCACCAAGATCGCCGAGATCGGTGATCCGACGGATATCGAGGTGACGGTCGATCTCCTGTCCTCGGATGCGGTGCGCATCGCGCCCGGGTCCAAGGCCGAGATCTTCGACTGGGGCGGAGACAGGCCGCTTTCGGCCACGGTCCGGCGCATCGATCCGGCCGGCTTCACCAAGGTCTCGGCGCTCGGCATCGAGGAGCAGCGGGTCAATCTGGTGCTCGACCTGGAAGACAAGGATCCGCGCCTCGGCCACGGGTTCAGGGTCTATGCACGGCTCACGCTCTGGCAGAGCGGCGAGACGCTGCAAGTGCCGATCAGCGCGCTGTTCCGCGACGGTCGCCAGTGGAGCCTGTTCGCGATTCGCGACAGCCGGGCCAGGCAGGTCGCCGTCGACATCGGCCATATGAACGACGAGACCGCCGAACTCATCGGCGGGCTGGCCGAGGGCGACCAGGTGATCCTGCATCCGAGCGACGTGATCAGCGACGGAACGCTGGTGGCGGAGCGCCAGGAATAGCAAAGGCCGTCGGGAGGGCGGCCTTTGCCCAGAAGCCGAGGTATCTGGTCTATGCCTAGAAGGTTCCGCCGGTCTCGCCGATCACGCGTGTCAGGCTGCCCGTCGCCGGAAAGAGCGGGATGAGGCAGGCCTGCAGGGCGTGGTAGATGTCGCCCTTGCCGGGGAAAAGCGAGTTGGAGGGTTTCAGGTCCTCGGTCAGCTCCTCGTGCCAGCCGCCGAAGGCATGGTCGAGGCTGTTGTTGGCGATGAAGCTCCAGATCCTGCGATAGCTTTCCTCGTGGAAGTCGCTGGGCAGGTGCTGGTTGAGGAAATGCGCGGCGGCGGCACCCTCGCAGAGCGGCCACCACAGCTTCATCTTCTTGTCGGGCACGTTTTCCCAGTCGAGCGTGTAGAAGAAACCGCCGCGGTCCTTGTCCCAGCCGAGCGACATCGACTGGAAGAACAGGCCGCGGGCCGCTTCCGGCATCCAGTCGTGCGTCTTGCCGCCGAGCACCCAGAGTTGCAGCACCAGGCGGGCCCATTCCAGCCAGTGGCCGGGCGTCGTGCCGGCCGGCCGGAACATCTCGTTGGGGTGATAGTAGATGCGGTCGAGCGTCCAGCCCTCGTCGAAATGTTCCGGCACGCGGTAGCCCTGTTCGGCGGCGCGGCGGCGGATCAGCAGGTCGGCGATGCTCGTCGCCTTGTCGAGATAGTGGCTTTCGCCGGTCGCCTCGAAGGCCGCCATCAGCGCTTCGGTCAAATGCATGTTGGAGTTCTGGCCGCGATAGCCGGGCACGGGCTGCCAGTCGGCGGAAAACTCCTCGGCGATCGCGCCGTGGCGGTCCTCCCAGAAACGGGTCTCCAGGATCTCGGTGATGTCCGCCAGCATCCGGTCGGCGAGCGGATGGCCAACGGTCTTGGCGGAGGAGGCAGCCAGCAGCACGAAGGCGTGGCCGTAGCCCTGCTTCGAGGCGTCGGCCGCGCCATTGTCGTCCACCTGCCAGAAATAACCGCCATGGGTCTCGTCGCGATGGCGGTTCCACAGGAACTGCATGCCGTGGTCGACGATGTCGGCAGCACCCGGCCGGCCGAGCAGGTCGCCGATGGCGAAGCAATGCACCATGCGGGCGCTGGCATGGATGCCGCGCACCGGATTGTCGGCGGAGAGCGGCTTGCCGTCGCGCGAGAGGTCGAAGAATCCGCCCTTCGGGTTGATGCTGCCATACTGGAAGAAGTCGAACAGGCCGTTTGCCTGGTCCATCAGCCATTTGCGATGGTAGGGCCGTTCGGCCCAGCTGGCGGCGAGCCCCGAAGCGGCTGCGTGCGCGGTCATGGCGATCCTCCCGGAATGCATTTCAATCGGTTGAATTTCTTACCGGCATTTCGCCCGCTTGTCACGGCGCAGCGACGCTTCTCCACCGCCGCCGCCGGGCAGGGTAAATATCCGGCAAAGGGAAATCGTATGTTGACATAAACATATCTTTATGTGATTTCGACTTATTGGCATTTGTAAGGAAGGGTTCTCCATGCTCGACACGCTGTTCGGTTCTGACGCAACGAAGCGGGATGGGGCGGAGGTCATGCGCGCGCTCAAGCTAGCGGCCAGCGAACGCATCCTCATTCTCGACGGCGCCATGGGCACGCAGATCCAGGGGCTCGGCCTCAATGAGGAGGCCTTTCGCGGGCAGCGCTTCATCGGCTGCGCCTGTCACCAGCAGGGCAATAACGACCTGCTGATCCTCAGCCAGCCGGACGCGATCGAGGACATCCACTTCCGTTATGCGATGGCCGGTGCCGACATCATCGAGACCAACACGTTTTCGTCCACCCGCATCGCCCAGGCCGATTACCAGATGGAAGAGGCGGTCTACGACCTCAACCGCGACGGGGCGCTGGTCGCCCGCCGCGCCGCGATCCGGGCCGAGCGCGAGGACGGCCGGCGCCGTTTCGTCGCCGGGGCCATCGGCCCGACCAACCGAACCGCGTCGATTTCGCCGGACGTCAACAATCCCGGTTACCGCGCGGTCTCCTTCGACGACCTGCGCATCGCCTATGGCGAGCAGATCGACGGGCTGATCGATGGCGGCGCCGACATCATCCTGATCGAGACGATCTTCGACACGCTTAACGCCAAGGCGGCGATCTTTGCCTGCGAGGAACGTTTCCTTGCCAAGGGCATCCATTTGCCGGTGATGATCTCCGGCACGATAACCGATCTTTCCGGCCGCACGCTGTCGGGCCAGACGCCGTCGGCCTTCTGGTACTCGGTGCGCCACGCCAACCCGTTCACCATCGGGCTGAACTGCGCGCTCGGTGCCGATGCCATGCGGCCGCATCTGCAGGAACTGTCGGGCGTCGCCGACACCTTCATCTGCGCCTATCCGAATGCTGGCCTGCCCAATGAATTCGGCCAGTATGACGAAAGCCCTGAGGACATGGCGCGCCAGATTTCGGGCTTTGCGGAGGAAGGACTCGTCAACGTCGTCGGCGGCTGCTGCGGCTCGACACCGGAGCATATCCGGGCGATTGCTGAAGCCGTGGCCGGCAAGGCGCCGCGCAAACCCGCCGAGCACCGGCCGTTCATGTCGCTGTCGGGCCTGGAGCCCTTCGTGCTCACCAGGGACATTCCCTTCGTCAATGTCGGCGAGCGCACCAATGTCACCGGCTCGGCCAAGTTCCGCAAGCTGATCACCGCCGGCGACTATTCGGCGGCCTTGGTCGTCGCCCGCGACCAGGTGGAGAACGGTGCGCAGATCATCGACATCAACATGGACGAGGGCCTGATCGACAGTGAAAAGGCGATGGTCGAGTTCCTCAACCTGATCGCCGCCGAGCCGGACATCGCCCGCGTGCCTGTCATGATCGACAGCTCGAAGTTCCCGATCATCGAGGCGGGGCTGAAATGCGTGCAGGGCAAGGCGATCGTCAATTCGATCTCGATGAAGGAGGGCGAGGAGGCCTTCGTCAAACAGGCCAAGCTGGTGCGCAACTACGGCGCCGCCGTCGTCGTCATGGCCTTCGACGAAAAGGGCCAGGCCGACACCTATGAACGCAAGGTCGAGATCTGCGAGCGGGCCTACAAGCTGTTGACGGAACAGGCCGGCTTTGCCCCGGAAGACATCATCTTCGACCCCAACGTCTTTGCCGTGGCGACCGGGATCGAAGAGCACAACAATTACGGCGTCGACTTCATCGAGGCGGCCCGCACGATCCGCCAGAAGATGCCGCTGGTGCATATTTCCGGCGGCGTCTCCAACCTGTCCTTCTCCTTCCGCGGCAACGAGCCCGTGCGCGAGGCGATGCATGCCGTCTTCCTCTACCACGCCATCCAGGCGGGCATGGACATGGGCATCGTCAATGCCGGCCAGCTGGCGGTCTATGAAAGCATCGACGCCGAACTGCGCGAGGCCTGCGAGGACGTGGTGCTCAACCGCCGCGCTGACGGCACAGAGCGGCTGCTGGAGATCGCCGAGCGCTATCGCGGCACGGGCGAGAAACAGGCCCGCACCCAGGACATGAGCTGGCGCGAGCTTCCCGTCGAGAAGCGGCTGGAGCACGCCCTGGTCAACGGCATTACGGAGTTCATCGACGAGGATACAGAAGAGGCGCGGCACAAAGCGGAGCGTCCGCTGCATGTCATCGAAGGTCCGCTGATGGCCGGCATGAACGTGGTCGGCGACCTCTTTGGCGCCGGCAAGATGTTCTTGCCGCAGGTGGTGAAGTCGGCCCGCGTGATGAAGCAGGCGGTCGCGGTTCTGCTGCCCTACATGGAAGAGGAAAAGCGCGCCAACGGCGGGACCGGCGAGCGCGAGGCCGCCGGCAAGGTGCTGATGGCGACCGTGAAGGGCGACGTGCACGACATCGGCAAGAACATCGTCGGTGTCGTGCTGGCCTGCAACAATTACGAGATCATCGATCTCGGCGTCATGGTGCCGGCGACGAAGATCTTCGAGGTGGCGCGCGAGCAGAAGGTCGACATCATCGGCCTCTCGGGCCTGATCACGCCGTCGCTCGACGAAATGGTGCATGTCGCGGCCGAGATGGAGCGGCAGGGCTTTTCCATCCCGCTTTTGATCGGCGGGGCGACGACGAGCCGCGTGCACACGGCGGTCAAGGTGGCGCCGCAGTACAAGGCCGGGCAGGCGGTCTATGTGACAGACGCCAGCCGCGCCGTCGGCGTCGTCTCGGCGCTGCTGTCGCCGGACACCAAAAAGGCCTACAGCGACGGCATCCGTGCCGAATATGCCAAGGTGGCGGAGGCCCATGCCCGCGCCGAAGCGGAAAAGCAGCGCCTGCCATTGGCGCGGGCCCGGGAGAATGCCGTGAAGCTCGACTGGTCGAGCTACAGGCCGGTCAAGCCGAGCTTCCTCGGGACCAAGGTCTTCGACGACTACGATCTCGAGGAGCTCGCCCGCTATATCGACTGGACGCCGTTCTTCCAGACCTGGGAGCTGAAAGGCCGCTATCCGGCGATCCTCGAGGACGAGAAGCAGGGCGAGGCGGCACGCCAGCTGTTCGCCGACGCGCAGGCCATGCTGTCCAAGATCATCGCGGAAAAATGGTTCCGGCCGCGGGCGGTGGTCGGCTTCTGGCCGGCCAATGCGGTGGACGACGACATCCGGCTCTATTCCGAGGAAGGACGCAGCGAAGAGCTTGCGACCTTCTTCACGCTGCGCCAGCAGCTGTCGAAGCGTGACGGGCGGCCCAACGTGGCGCTGTCCGATTTCGTTGCACCAAAGGAGAGCGGTGTCGAGGACTATGTCGGCGGTTTCGTCGTCACGGCCGGTTTCGAGGAGATTGCCATTGCCGAGCGGTTCGAGCGGGCCAATGACGACTATTCCTCGATCCTGGTGAAGGCGCTGGCCGACCGTTTCGCCGAGGCCTTTGCCGAGCGCATGCACGAGCGGGTGCGGCGCGAATTCTGGGGCTATGCGCCGGCTGAAGCCTTCACGCCGGACGAACTGGCGGCAGAACCCTATGCCGGCATCCGCCCGGCGCCCGGCTATCCGGCCCAGCCCGACCACACCGAGAAGACCACGTTGTTTGCCCTGCTGGACGCGGAGAAGGCGACCGGCGTCAAGCTCACCGAGAGCTATGCCATGTGGCCCGGCTCGTCCGTCTCCGGTCTCTATATCGGCCATCCCGACAGCTATTATTTCGGCGTGGCCAAGGTCGAGCGCGACCAGGTGGAAGACTATGCGGCGCGCAAGGGCATGACGATCCGGGAGATCGAGCGCTGGCTCGGGCCGGTGCTCAACTACGTGCCGGCGGTCCCGGGCGAAGAGGCGGCTTAATCCTCGCCGCTATTGCGGCGGGGCGGGCGGCACCGGGTTTTCAGCCGTTCCAGAACGCGGGTGAAAGCCGGCGCGTCTTCCAGCCCGCGGGCGAGGATCAGCCCGCCCTGGATGCCGGCCAGGACTTCTTCGGCGAGTGCGCCGGCCTCGTTACCGGCAAATCCGGCGCGCGCCAGGGTGGCGGCGAGGTCGCGTTTCCATGCCGCAAAATAGTCCTGGACACGCTCGGAGAAGATGTCGATCGCCCCGCTCGAGGCGATGACGCCCACCAGGCAGGCCCGGTGGCCGGAGCGGAAATAGGTCTCGACGCTGGCGAACATCGTCTCGATCGCCGCGTTCGCATCCGTCGTCTCGCGAAGCGGGGTGAAGATATGCGTGCGGAACCAGCCGTCGACATCGTCGAGCACAGCCTCCGCCATCTCCTGCTTGCCGCCGGGGAAGAAGTGATAGAGGCTTCCTTTTCCAAGCCCGGTGCGCTCGGTGATGATCTTCAGGCTCGTTCCTTCGTAGCCCTGTTCGCGGAAGATCTCGGCGAGCTGCGGAATGACGTCGTGACGTTCGGCGACGAGACGGGCCATGCTCAACCTGCCTTCAGCGGATAGGGCGTGCGGGTGGCGCGGTGAAACAGCGCGCCGACCGCGACGAGGCACAGCGATCCGGACAGCACGGGGAAGAGCAGGTAATCGAAACCCGGATCGGCGGCGAAGACGACGATCGGATCGGCACCGGCCGGAGGATGGGTGATCCTCAGCGCCGACATGGCGGCGATCGCCAGGCCGACGGCGAGCGCAACGGCCCACCACTCATTGGGGAGGGCGGCGCGCAGGACAAGGCCGATCAGCGTCGAGACCAGATGGCCGCCGACGACATTCGCGGGTTGTGAAAAGGGGCTCGCCGCCGCCGAGAAGA
>CALRRQ020000003.1:0-282804 GCA_943370615.1 Rhizobium sp. Q54 | reverse complement strand
ATCCCGCGCGGCTCGGAAAAGACCGACTGGGAGGTCGAGCTCGGCGTGGTCATCGGCAAGACGGCCAAGTATGTCTCGGAAGCAGACGCCCTCGACTACGTCGCCGGCTACTGCGTCTCGCATGACGTCTCCGAACGCGCCTTCCAGACCGAGCGCGCCGGCCAGTGGACCAAGGGCAAGTCCTGCGACACCTTTGGCCCGATCGGCCCCTGGCTGGTGACGAAGGACGAGATCGCCGACCCGCAGAACCTTTCGATGTGGCTGAAGGTCAATGGCGAGACCATGCAGGACGGCACGTCCTCGACCATGGTCTACGGCATCGCCCACCTCGTCTCCTATCTCAGCCAGTTCATGTCGCTCCATCCCGGCGACGTCATCTCCACCGGCACGCCCCCCGGCGTCGGCATGGGCATGAAGCCACCCCGCTACCTGAAGGCCGGCGATGTCGTCGAACTCGGAATCGAAAACCTCGGCTCCCAGAAGCAGACCTTCAAGGCCGACGTATAAATCCCATCGCAGAACCAAGGCATCGCTCCATGACCAAGATCACCAGCCTGCGCTCGATAGACCTGCGCTTCCCCACCTCGCAGAGCCTCGACGGGTCCGACGCCATGAACCCGGATCCGGACTACTCCGCCGCCTATGTCGTGCTCGGCACCGACGCGCCGGGCCTCGAAGGTCATGGCCTGACCTTCACCATCGGCCGTGGCAACGAGATCTGCTGCGCGGCGATCGAGGCACTGAAACATCTGGTCGTGGGTCTGGAGCTCGACTGGATCAGGGCCAATCCGGGGCGGTTCTGGCGCTATGTCACCAGCGACAGCCAGCTGCGCTGGATCGGCCCCGACAAGGGCGCGATGCACCTGGCGACCGGCGCCGTGGTCAATGCAGTATGGGACCTTCTGGCCAAGCAGGCCGGCAAGCCGGTCTGGCGCCTCGTCGCCGAAATGACGCCGGAGGAGATCGTCTCGATCGTCGATTTCCGCTACCTGACCGACGCGTTGACGCCGGAGGAAGCGCTGGCGATCCTGACGAAAGCCGAGCCCGGCAAGGCAGCGCGTATCGCCCTGCTCGAGAAGGAGGGTTATGCCTGCTACACGACCTCGGCTGGCTGGCTCGGCTATGATGACGACAAGCTTCGCCGCCTGTGCCAGGAGGCTGTCGATGAAGGCTTCACCCACATCAAGATGAAGGTTGGTCGCGACCTCGAGGACGACAAGCGACGTCTCAGGATCGCCCGCGAGGTGATCGGTCACGACCGCTACCTCATGATCGACGCCAACCAGGTCTGGGAAGTCGGCGAAGCGATCGACTGGGTAAAGGAGCTATCGGTCTACAAGCCCTTCTTCATCGAGGAGCCGACGAGCCCCGACGATATCGCCGGGCACAGGGCGATCCGCCAGGCGGTCGCGCCGGTCAAGGTCGCGACCGGCGAAATGTGCCAGAACCGCATCGTCTTCAAGCAGATGATCGCCGGCGGCGCGATCGACATCGTGCAGATCGATTCCTGCCGCATGGGTGGCTTGAACGAAGTGCTGGCGGTGCTGCTGATGGCGGCGAAATACGGCCTGCCGGTCTGGCCGCATGCCGGCGGGGTCGGCCTTTGCGAATATGTCCAGCATCTGTCAATGATCGACTACGTCGCCGTGTCCGGCACCAAGGACGGCCGCGTGATCGAATATGTCGACCACCTGCACGAACACTTCATCGATCCCTGCCGGATCGAGAATGCCGCCTACATGCCGCCCACTCTGCCCGGCTTCTCGATCGAGATGAAGCCGGAGTCGATCGCCCGCTACCGCTTCATCGGCTGAGGCGCGAAACCATCGTCTCCGCGGGCCTGCCGCAGAGACGATGCCGGGCGGAGATCGACCTTTCGCCCGGCCGCAACGCTCAGGCCGGGATCTTCTGCTCTGCCGGGCAAAAATGTCCGGTGCCGGTTCCCTGTCCGTTGCGGTCGAGAAACAGGACGGACAGCTGCAGGGTCCGGGCGAGCGGCAACCCGCGTTCCGCGCCCAGCACCATCATGGCCGTCGCCCAGGCATCGGCATCCATGCAGCGCTCGGCGAGCACCGTGACCGAGGCCGGCGAGGCTGCAAGCGGCATGCCGCGGCGCGGGTCCATGGTGTGGGACAGCCGTCGGTTGCCGACCTCAACCCAGTGCCGATAGTCGCCCGAAGTGGCCACGGCGGCATCAGAGAGCGCAAGCACCGAATGCGCGGCGCGTCGTTCCGGATCGGGCGCCTCGACCGCGACCGTCCAGGGCGAGCCGTCCGGCTGGTGGCCGAGCGCCCGCAGCTCGCCGTCGATGGCGAGCAAGGCCCCCTGTATGCCGAAGGCACGGGCGGTCTCGCAGAGGCGATCGACGCCGTAGCCCTTGGCGATCCCGTTCAGGTCGAACGCCATCGGCTCGTGCTTGCGGGCACGAGACTGCGACCGGTCGAGTTCGACAATCTCGTGGGCCGGGCGCCGCACCCGCTCGCGAGCGCCGCGAATGCGGTCCGGATCGGCAGCCTCTGCCCCGAACCCCCAGGCCGTGACGGCATCGCCCATGCCGATGTCGAAGGCCCCGCCCGAAGCCCGGCCGATGGATAGGCCGGCTTCCAGCACCTGGATCAGGCGCGGCGGCAGGTCGACCCATTCGCCCGGTGCGGCACGGCTGAGCCTGTTGATGTCGCTGTCCAGCTTCCATGTGGACATCTGGCTGTCCACCTCCGCCACCGCAGCCGCCATAGCCGCCTCGACAGGCCTGGGGTCGAAGTCGGCGAGAGCATGGAAGAGCGCGGACCAACGCGTCCCCATGGTCGGCCCGTTCAGGCTGTGGCGTACCAGATCAGTAAACGTCTTCCGCATAACGTCCCTCCGCTTTCAGCGTTGCAAGGCTCAGTCCCCGCGGCGCCAGGATATCGCTCAGCGCACCGGCAACACCGGCCGCCATCTCGCGGCCGCCACAGACCATGATCTGCGCCCCGGCCATCACCAGTTCCGCCACCCGCGATGCATCCTTGCGCAAGGCGTCCTGCACGTAGATCGGCTTCGAACCGCGGGAATAGGCATTGGTGACTGAAGCAAGGCGACCATCCTGCTGCCAGCCGGCGAGTTCCTCCGAATAGAGCGCATCGCTCGACGGATGTCTCGCACCGAAATAGAGGTGCATGGAACGACGGGAACGGTTGGCGCGGGCAAAACCTGCAAGCGGGCCGATGCCGGTGCCGGCACCGATCAGCAGGACCGGAGCCTTGCCACGTTTCGGCCGGAAGCCGGGATTGCGCCGCAGGAAGGCATGGATTGCTTCCCCCGGCTCGAGCATGGTCAGCTGGCTCGAGCACAGGCCACCCGGATGTCGCCTGACGCAGATCTCGAGAAAACCGTCGCGGCTTCCCGAGGCGAGCGAATAGAGACGCGGCAGGTCGGAACCTTCGGGAACAATGCCGACGAGATCACCCGCTTCGAAAGACGGAAACCCCTGGCCTCTCAGCTTCTGCCAGAACGAGACCTTCGGCAGGGCGAAGCGCAGGATCGCGGTCGAAGCCTGGACCTCGGCTCCGTAGTCGCGTCGTGACAGGAGCCGCAGATCCATGGTCTTCGGCGGCACGGCCTGGTGATTGAGTTCGAATGCAAGCCCGAGGACCTGTGCCAGATCCCTGCCCCAGCGGGCGAAATCCTGCGGCGACTGGCGGTCGACGGTGTCCATCGTCAGAAGCTGGCTCCACCCCTTGGCCTCTGCCGCTGCGGCGATCTCCTCCGCGTAGGCGCAGAAGGCGGGAAACGAACGGTCGCCGAAACCGAGGACGGCAAGCGGAGCCTTGGGCGCCGCCGGCAGGGCGGCAAGCCGCTGGAGGAAACCACTGGCCGAAGATGGCGCTTCGCCATCGCCATAGGTGGCGGCGAGCAGGACGATCCGTTTCGCCTGAGGCCAGCGCGCGGGTTCGAAGGCCGACATGGGACCGACATGGACCTTTTCGCCGGCGGAGGTCAGGGCGGCGCGCAGCGTTTCGGCAAAACCCCAGGTGCTGCCGCCTTCGCTGCCGACGAGCACGATCGTGTCGGCTATGTCTGCGGCTACGGACGCGCTCTTGCGATCCTTTCGTCCGCCAAGCCAGAGACGTATCCCCGACCAGCTCATGACCGGCACTCCGAGCGCCGACAGGCCGAGCAGAAGACCGAGCAGGGATGCACCCTGCCCCGTATGCAGCATCATGATGAACTCGGAGACCGACGCCCATGCACCGGCATCCGACCAGGCGAGCAATGCGCCGTTGCCCTGATCGATATAGCCCTCGCCGGCCGTTGTCTTCAGCGTGAAGACGTCGTTCTTGTCGCCGGCAACCGGGAAGGTCAGCTTTCGCAATTCGGCGACCGGCGTCTGCTGCAGGAGTTCGATGGAGGCCGGAGCAAGCCCGGTCCGCCCGCTGACATCGGCGGGGAAGGCCGGCGCGCCGGCGCCTTCCGGGACGAAACCGAAGGTCGACGCCGTCATCCACAGGGCGGTGAGCGAAGACAGCATCAGGCCGGCGACCGAGAACCGGGCGATCGAGGCGTGCACCCTGCCGTCGCCCCGGCCGCGCGGCGATGCGAATATGTGACGCCAGCCGCCGGCACGCCGTGCAAGAAGCGCAAGCCCGGAAACCGACAGCGCCAGCATGGCGGCCGCACCGAGCGCAGCGACGATCCGCCCGGCATCGTCGAGAAAGAGCGAACGGTGAAGATTGGTCAGCCAGCGCTGGACGGCCGGCGTATCGGCACTACCGATGGCAGCCCCGGTCGAGGGATCGATAACAGCCGCCGCCGGCTGGTCGCCCTCGTAATAGTAGGCGGTGATCCGGCCGGAGGGCGCCTGCCGGATCTGCTCCACCGTCGGCTCCACGGCCTGAACGCGCGCAGCCAGTTCCGCCACGCTGATCGCCGGGGCGGCCGGCGAACTTGCGGATTCGAGCGCGGGAAAGATCGAGAGTGCCGTTCCACTGAGCGCAATGACGCAAAGCAGCAGGGCGGCGATCAGCCCGGGCCAACGGTGGAGCGACCGGATCATGGCGGAACCTTCCCTGTTAAAGCTTGTAATTGAAGTCGGCGATGTAGCGGCTGCCCTTGACCGCCTGGCCGGAGCCGTTCACCGTCAGCGGAACGACGATTTCCGAGGGGCTGTCGCGCATGTCCTCGACGGCGGCGTCGATGTGCAGCTCGTAGCCCGCATCGAAAAGCGTGTCGGCGAGGTCGAGCGTGACGCTGAGGGAACGACCGGCGCCGACGCTTGCGCCGGTGATGCCGCTGATCTCTGCCGTGTTACCGCCGGTAGCGCGGTACCAGCCGCTCAGATGCTCGTAGTAGCGCGCCTTTCCGCCCGCCAGCCACAGGCTGCCGACATAGGCGCCGTTGGCGTCGGTGACGTAATAGGCGAGATAGGCGCCGTCACCGCTATAGTTCTTCAGGTTCGTGGTGAGGGTCACCTCGCGCGCCATGGCAAGGCCCGGCAGGGTCAGCGCGGAGGTGATGGAAAGAACGGCAAGAAGGGATTTCATCGTCTGGCTCCGTATGGATCTGGAAGAGGGATCAGTTGACCTGGACCTTCGGGGCGCTGCCCTCGAGGATCAGGCCGTTCTTCGGCGGCATTGTCGTGCCGACCTGGCCCGGATTGTTCCGGCCGCCCTGGCGCTGCCCGTCGTCGTCGTCGTCGTCCTCGCCATCGTCATCATCGTCATCGCCATGATGACCACCATCATGACGGTCATGTCCGTGGCCGGACTTCTTCCACTGGAAGTAACCGCCTTCGTCTTCGTCCTCGTCATCGTCGACCAGCACGAGGGGAGCGTTTGCTCCGGTGACCCCGGCCGCAGCATTCGACAGACGACCGAGGGGGCCGGCCCCACTCGCGAAGGCGGCGAGAACGCCGCCGGTGGCGACCGTGGCCAGAAGTAGGATGCGCAGGTGTTTCATGATGAACTCCTTGGGGTTTTCGGTTTGGATGCTTGGCCTGGCGTCGACGCCGGGCCGGTGGTGGGGAAGAAATAGAGGGTTTCGCTGATCGCTTGCTGACGCCGTCCTGAAATCCGCTTCAGCTTGGCGTCAGCATTCGCCGTGCTCACCGATGATGATGGTTGGCCTCGATTTCGATGATCTCGAGCGTCGCGGGGTCGATCATCGCCTCGAAGCGCTTGCCCTCGGCATCGGTCACATGGACTTCGTAGCAACCGTCGTCGATCTTGATGCGATCGAGCCGCCAGCCGCGGGCCTCGACCATGGCGCGCACCGCTTCGCGCGGTTGCCAGTTGGCCATGGGAATGTTGCAGTCGTCGCCGGCCAGGGCGGTGCTGGCCGCGAGTGCGATGAGCGCCGCTGTCGCGACGGTACGGGCTGTCATTGTCTGCCTCCTTGTCGGCTATGGTGTCCTGTGTCGCGCCGCAAGCTGACAGGCGCCTGAAGGTCAGGGCGACGTTGCTTCAGCTTCCCGTCAGGTCGGCAATGGATTAGTGATCGAATGAACGAGGGGGGCGAGAGCCAGACATGCGAATCCTGCTGATCGAGGACGACACCGTGCTGGGGGCTGCCGTGCGCGACCAGATCGCCGCCGACGGCCATTCCGTCGATTGGGTGATGCGTCTGGACGCGGCGGGCGACGCACTGGCCGCGGCCGCCTATGACCTGATCCTGCTCGACCTGATGCTGCCCGACGGCCGTGGCATTCCCTTCCTGAAGACCCTGCGCGGCCGCGGCGACGTAACGCCGGTCATCATCCTGACGGCACTCGACCAGGTGTCCGATCGGATCGGTGGCCTGAATGCCGGCGCCGACGACTATCTGGTGAAGCCCTTCGACCTCGCCGAGCTCTCGGCGCGCATCGGCTCGGTCGCCCGGCGCTACACCGGCAATCCCAATCCGATCATCACGCTCGGCCCGCTGCAGATCGACCTCGCGGCACGCAGCGTCGTCGCCAACGGCAAATCCATCGTGCTGACGGCGCGCGAATGGGTACTGTTTGAAGCCTTCCTGCAGCGGCCGGGGCAACTGCTTTCCAAGGCCCAGCTCGAGGAGCGGCTCTACTCCTTCGACACCGAAATCGACAGCAATGCGATCGAGGTCCATGTCAGCCGGCTGCGCAAGAAGCTCGGCGCGCATGTCATCGAAACGGAACGGGGCCTCGGCTACCGTCTGGGCCGGCCATGAGACTTCCCCGCTCCCTTCAGGCAAGACTGGCCCTGGCCGTCGGATTGCCGATCACCGTGCTCTGGCTCGCCGCCGCCTCGGTCACCGCGCATCGCCTCGGCCACGAGATGGAGGAGGTCTTCGACAAGGGTCTTCAGGCAACGGCGGAACGGATCCTGCCGCTCGCCATCCACGACCTGCGCCGCGAGCGGCGCGACGACAGCGGTCACGACGATGAGGATGACGACCGGGACGAACATATCGGCCGGCTGCGCACCGAGGACGAGGCCGTCACCTATGTGGTTAGAAACAGGGAGGGCCGCGTGCTTCTCAGGGCGGCGGGTGCCTCGGATGCGGTGTTTCCGCCCTATGACGGCCGCGGATTCCACCAAACCGAGACTCACCGTCTGTATTATGACGCAGCACTCGACGGCGGCCTGACCATCGCGGTCGCCGAGGCGCTCGACCATCGCCAGCAAACGTCGCGCGGAATGCTGATCGCGCTGATCCTTCCGCTGATCGTGGTCATTCCGCTCAGCCTGCTCGCCATCGTCGTCGCGGTCCGACGCGGGTTCCGTCCCGTACGCACGCTGCGCCAGGATCTGGCAAAGCGCGGCGCCCAGGATCTCTCGGCCCTGCCCGACGGCGGTCTTCCGACGGAACTCGAACCGATCATCGGCGCGGTCAACCAGCTGCTCGACCGCCTGCGCGCCGCTTTCGAGGCTGAGCGCGCCTTCGCCGCCAGCGCCGCCCATGAGCTGCGCACGCCGGTCGCGGGCGCCATCGCCCAGGCTCAGCGCCTGCGCTCGGAAACCGACGACGTGCAGGCCAGGCAACGCGCGACCGACATCGAAACGACCCTCAAGCGTCTGATGCGCATGTCGGAAAAGCTGATGCAGCTTGCCCGTGCCGAAGGGAGCCGCCTCGAGCTGGACGAGCCCTCGGATCTGCGCATCGTCGTCCGTCTGGTTGCAGAGGACTTCACCCGCTCCGGCTCCGGCGTCGGGCGCCTGGACGTCGTCCTGCCGGACGTGCCGGTCCTGTCCACCCTCGACCCGGATGCTTTCGGCATCCTGTGCCGCAACCTGATCGAGAACGCATTGCGCCACGGGGCACAAGACCGCCCCATCACGGTGACGCTCGAAGCCGACGGCCTGCTTTCGGTCTGCAACGAGGGGCCGGCTCTGCCGCCCGAAGCCATCGACCGGCTGATGCAGCGGTTCGAACGTGGTTCCGCCACCACGGAAGGCAGCGGGCTTGGCCTCGCCATCGTCAAGGCAATCGCGGACCGCGCCGGCGCGAAGATCACCGTCACGTCACCGCTCTCTGAGACCGAAGGCGGCGTGAAGGTTTCCGTCCTGCTGCCCCTTGCGGTCGCCAGATAGCCGCAGTCTCCTCGCGGAGCGGGTTTCGTTGTCGACGACTATTGTCCGAGGCTCTTGAGATAGATCGACAGGAGCTGTGTCTGCGATGATATGCCAAGTTTGCGATAGACGTTGCGGCGGTGGACCTTGACGGTCCCGGTCGAGATGCCGAGCCGGAGGCCGACCGATTCCGACGAATGTCCCTGCAGGACGAGCTCGACGATGGCGGCCTCGCGGTCGGTCAGATTGAGATCGCGCCACACCCGTTCCGCGGCAGGCGGGGCGGCCTTTCGCCCGCTTCTGCCACGCTTGGCGATCGCCTGGTCGAAGCGGCGGCCGAGATCGCGCCAGGCATGGCGGACAAGGGCGACCACCACCGGCTCCGCCTTCTTCAGCAGCGCGAATTCTGCCGCGGAAAAGACCCCCGACTGCTCCCGCCGCATCAGCGACAGAACGACCGTGATTCCGTTGTCGAGCGCGACGAAGAAGCCGACTTCTTCGGCCAGTCCGGTCTGGGTATAGTAGCTGCGGAAATATTCGCTGGAGAAGAACCGGTCGGGCGCCAGCTCCCGCATGCGCCAGACGCCGGGTTTCGGCTCCTGCGCCGCGCTGTAGAACGGGTCGAGCAGATACGGCCCGGCCTGGTACATGCTGACGAAGACGACGTGCTCCTCGGGCGTGAAGGTGCTGTAGAGATCGATGGGGCGTTCGGGTCCACGATAGGCGAAGACGACGATATAGTCGGAGCGCAGCAGGCTCTTCATCAGCGCATGGAAGGCGGCCCCTGCCGCATCCTCTCCCGGCGCGCCCTCGCCCACCAGCCGCCCCATGACTTTGAACAAGGCTTCGAGATCCATGCCGACATCCACCCGATTGCAAAAAAGAGCAGCAGATGCTCCCGGGGTATACACCCTCCACATTGCGAAACGGCTTGGAATACCTCTTTCGGGGTATATACCGCAATCGACCGGCTTGAATAGGTTTGGGCCAGACGGTGTGAAGCAGGGCGATCGCAAGAGGACCCGGCATTCAGAAAAACGACCGCGGGGAATATGACGTGACAGCGCCTTCGACGAACGACATCGAGTTCCGTTCGGTCGCCAAACGCTATGGCAGCGTGACGGCCGTATCGGACATCAATCTGGCCGTGCCGAAGGGTGCGTTCGTGGCTCTGCTCGGACCGTCGGGTGGCGGCAAGACCACATGCCTCAGGATGATCGGCGGTTTCGAGCAGCCGAGCGAAGGCACGGTGCTGATCAACGGCCGCGAGATGAACGGCGTGCCGCCCTATCGCCGCCCCGTCAACATGGTCTTCCAGCACTACGCGCTGTTTCCGCATTTCAACGTCGAGCAGAACGTCGCCTACGGGCTGCGGCAGCAGCGGCCGAGGCTCGGCGCCGCCGAGATCGCCGCCCGGGCGCGCGAGGCGCTGGAAATGGTTCGGCTCGGCGGCTTCGAAAAGCGCCGGGTGCACGAAATGTCCGGCGGCCAGCAGCAGCGCGTGGCGCTCGCCCGCGCCATCGTCAACAAGCCCTCCGTGCTGCTGCTCGACGAGCCCCTGGCGGCCCTCGACAAGAAGCTGCGCACCGCCATGCAGATCGAGCTGCAGACCCTGCAGCGCGAACTCGGCATCACCTTCGTGCTCGTCACCCATGACCAGGAAGAGGCGCTGTCGATGAGCGACATGGTCTGCGTGATGAACGCCGGCCGTATCGTCCAGATGGACAAGCCCCAGGCGATCTACGACCACCCGACCGACCTCTTCGTCGCCGATTTCGTCGGCAAGACCAATCGCATCGCCGCCACGCTGGAGGCCGACGGAACGACGATCCGGCTCTCCAACGGCATGGCGCTCGGACGCGAAGGCAAAGGCATGCTGGCACCCGGCGCCGTGACGGTCGCGCTGCGTCCCGAGGCGATCGACCTCGTCCGGCAGCAGCCGACACAGGGCGGTGGGCTTGCCGGCACGGTCACCCACCGCATCTTCCTGGGCTCGACCGCCGAATATCAGATCAACGTCGACGGACTGGGCGATTTCCTCGTCACGGCCGACCGGCGCAGCTTGCAGGAAAGCGACCTCGTCGAACCGGGCGAACGGGTCGTTCTGAAATTCGATCCCGGCAAAATGCATGTTTTTCCGGCCTGAGGAACGGCCGTACTCGTCAAGACAAAAAAAGGGAACAGCGTCATGACAAAGTGGTACAGAGAAAATGCCCCGGTGACCGCCGAACAATTGAGCGACGAATGGATGCGCCTGAAGCGCGGATCCGTTTCGCGCCGTCACTTCCTCGGCGTTACCGGCCTCGGCCTCGCCGCAGCGGTGCTCGGCCGCCAGCCCGGCGCCTTCAACGCCAATGCCTATGCCGGCGACCTCGGCACCACCATGTCGCTCGCCACCTGGCCGAACTATCATGATCCGGCAACCTTCGAGGCCTTCACCGCCGCGACCGGCGTCGCCGTCGAAGTCAACGTCTTCGGCTCCAACGAGGAAATGCTCGCCAAGCTGCAGGCCGGCGGCACCGGCTGGGACCTCTTCGTGCCCACCAATTATACGATTTCGACCTATGTGAAGCTCGGCCTGATCGATCCGCTCGACATGTCGAAGCTGCCGGCCTTCTCTCAAGGCAGCCAGTCGCCGCGCTTCACCTCGGAAGGCGCCGTCGACGGCGTCACCTACGCCCTGCCGAAGAACTGGGGCACGACCGGCATGGCCGTCAACACGGCCAAGATCAAGACCAAGATCACCTCGTGGAAGGACTTCTTCGAGGTCGCCCAGACCGAGGCCGACGGCCGTGCCATGGTCCACGACTACCAGCTGACCACGATCGGCAGCGCGCTGGTCTCGCTCGGCTACTCCTTCAACTCGATCAAGCCCGAGGAACTGGCGAAGGCCGAAGAACTGCTGATCAAGGTCAAGCCGCATCTCTACGGCATCAACAGCGACTACCAGCCGGGCATGCGCGGCACGGACGCCTGGATGACCATGTGCTGGACCAATGACGGCGCGCAGCTCAATCGCGACATGCCGGAAATCGCCTACATCCTCGGCTCCGACGGCGGCGAGATCTGGACCGACTTCTACGCGATCCCGAAGAGCGCCGCAAACAAGCCGGCCGGCTACGCGCTGCTCGACTTCCTGATGACGCCGGAAAACGCCGTCAAGGAGCACATCGCCAACGGCGCCCCGACCACCGACAGCCGTGTCATGGCCCTGCTGCCGGCCGACGTCACGTCGAACAAGATCGTCTATCCGGACGAGGCATCGCTCACCCCGCTGGAATTCGGCGCAGCCGTGACGCTGACCGATCCGGCCCGTGCCGAACTGATGGCGCGCTTCAAGTCTGCTTGACGGTCTCGGCCGGATTGGAGCGAAAGCCCCTCATCCGGCTGCCGCCACCTTCTCCCCGCAGGCGGGGAGAAGGAAGACATCGGCGCCCGCTCGTTCCTGATCAAGGAACGGGCGCGAAGCTTCAAAGTCCCCTCTCCCCGCCTGCGGGGAGAGGGCCAGGGTGAGGGGCAAGCCTTGCTCGACATGACCTAATCACCACAACGGGACCACCGCATGGCCTTCACAACGGACACACGAAAGAGACTGGTCACCGCCACGCTGGTAGCGCCGGCGGCGATCTGGCTATTCGTCTTCCTCGTCCTGCCCTTCATGGCCATCGTCGTCTTTTCGGTCGGCGAGCGGGCGCCCGAGGGCGGCTATCAGGCGGCCTTCACCTTCGCCCAGTTCGCCAATCTCGGCTCGCGCGCCGCGGCCTTCCGCAACACCATGCTGATTGCCCCGCTCGGCGCCTTCCTCTGCCTGATCGTCGCCTATCCGGTCGCCTACTACCTGGCCATCAAGGCCAGCCCCCAGTATCGGCTGCTGCTCGTCTCGCTGGTCGTAGTGCCCTTCTGGACGAGCCTTCTGGTGCGCACCTATGCCTGGATGTACATCCTGGGCTCGCGCGGCATCCCGAACCTCCTGTCGATGATCGGCATCGAGGACGTGCGGCTCTTGAACACCCCGGGCGCAGTGCTGCTCGGCATCGTCTACGGCTACCTGCCGCTGATGATCATGCCGATCTATGTCAGCCTGGAAAAACTCGACCGCCGGCTGCTCGAAGCCTCTGCCGATCTCGGCGCGAAGCCCGTCTCGACCTTCTTCGGCGTCACCCTGCCGCTCTCGCTCCCGGGCGTCATGACCGGCGTGGCGCTGGTCACCATCCTGCTTCTCGGCGAATATCTGATCCCGCAGCTTCTCGGCGGCGGCAAGGTGTTCTTCATCGGCAATGCCCTAGTCGACCTCTTCCTGCAATCGCGCAACTGGCCCTTCGGCTCGGCGATCGCCGTCACCCTGGTCGTGGTCGTCGTCATTGTGCTGAGCGTCGCGATGCGCATCGCCTTCAGGATTTCCGGCTCCAGACAGGTGGATCTCGTCTAATGCGCGCGCTCGTCACCTCCGTCTACCTGTTCCTCTATGCGCCGATCGCGCTGGTCGTGCTGTTCTCGTTCAATGCCGGCCGCAGCGCCTCCGAATTCACCGGCTTCTCGACCCTGTGGTACGGCAAGGCGCTCACCAACACCTTCCTGATCACCGCCTTGCAGAACAGCCTGATGATCGCATTCACCAGCGCCGGGCTCGCCGCGGTCTTCGGCACCATGGCGGCACTCGGCATGGAGCGGCTCGGTCCCCGCGGTCGGGCCATCTTCGACGGGCTGTTCGCCGCGGCCATCGTCGTGCCGGGCGTGGTGATCGGCATCGCCACCCTGGTGGCCCTGGTCGAGGTCTTCTCGTTCCTCAACCCGGCGCTCGCCTCGATCTGGCCGGGCGACAAGCCGCCGCAACTGGGCCTCGGCTACGGCTCGATCATCGCCGCGCATGGCCTGTTCTCGCTGGCGCTGGTGACCATGATCGTCAAGGCGCGGATCGCCAGCCTCGGGCGCGACATCGTCGAGGCATCCAGCGATCTCTACGCCACGCCGTTCACCACCTTCCGCGAGATCGTCCTGCCGCAGATCCTGCCCTCGATTCTCGCCGGCTTCCTGCTCGCCTTCACCTTTTCCTTCGACGATTTCATCGTCGCCTTTTTCGTCGCCGGCTCCAAGACCACGCTACCGATCTACGTCTTCGCGTCGATCCGCCGGGGCGTCACGCCGGAGATCAACGCGATCGCCACGCTGGTTCTGGTGGCCTCGATCTTCCTGATCCTGATCGCCCGCACGCTGATGCGCGACCGGAGCAAAAACACGCATGCCGGAGAGTAGACCATGATCCTGAAGGACCGGATCGCGATCGTCACCGGCGCCGGCTCCGGCATCGGCCAGGCGGGCGCCGCCATCATCGCCCGCGAGGGCGCCCATGTGGCCATCATCGACCGCAATGTCGAGGCAGCCCAGACGGTCGCGGCGGAGATCAGCGCCTCCGGCGGCAGCGCCGAAGCGCTCGGCCTCGACGTGACCGACGATGCCGCCCTCGAAGCCGGCCTGTCGGCGCTCATGGCCCGCCACGGCCGCATCGACATCCTGCACAACCATGCCGGCGCACAGGTCGCAGGCGACCTGGAGCAGGTCGCGATCGAGGGTTTCGACCGCTCGTGGAACCTCAATGTCCGGGCGCATTTCATGGCCGCCCGCCTCGTCATGCCGATGATGAAACGCCAGGGATCCGGCGTCATCCTCAACACCTCCTCCTCGTCGGGCGTGCTCTACGACCGCGAGATGATCGCCTACACCACGACCAAGCACGCCGTCATCGCCATGACCCGGCAGATGGCCGGCGACTATGCGCGGTTCGGCATCCGGGTTAACGCGCTCTGCCCCGGCTGGGTCGACACGCCCTTCAACGCCCCCTTCATCACCCAGATGGGCGGCCGGGCGGCGATCGAGGCCTATGTGCGCGAAAAGGTACCGATGGGCCGCTGGGCAAGCGTCGAGGAGATCGCCGAATCCATCCTCTTCCTGGTGTCGCCCCGCTCGTCCTACATGACCGGCCAGATCCTGGTGGTCGACGGCGGTGAGGCCGTGGTCTGACCCGATCGCAAGGGTCGGCTGCACCCTAAGGCGAGCTAGCCCTGCTGCGGATAGGATATGATCGAGAGGTAGCGGGCCGGCAGCTTGACCAGTTCCTCCGGCCCATGCGGCGCATCCGCGTCGAAGAACAGGCTGTCGCCCGGCTGCATCCGGTAGAGGCTCTCCCCGTGGCGATACACCACCTCGCCCTCGATCATGTAGAGGAACTCCATGCCCTCGTGCTGGAAGGTCGGGAAGATGTCCGATTCCGCGTTGAGCGTGATGAGGTAAGGCTCCACCGCCACGCCCGACGTGTTGTTCTCGATATGGCCGAGCAGGCTGTAGTGGTGGCCGGCGCGCGTGCCGCGCCGCTCGATGTTCACGCCCTCGCCCGCCTTGACGAAGCTGGCGCTCTTCGGCTCCTCGTAGCCGCGAAAGAAGGCGGTGATCGGCACGCTCAGCGCTGTCGACAACGACTGCAGCGTGTTGAGCGAGGACGAGATGTTGCCGTTCTCGATCTTCGACAGCATGCCGACCGACATGCCGGTGGCGGAGGCCAGGTCGGCGACCGTCAGTCCGAGCTTCTTGCGATAGGTGCGCACCTCGTGGCCGATCGCCATTTCCAGCGTGTTGGCCCTCGGTTCGCGCACGGCATGGGGATTCTGCGCCAGAACCGCCTTGGCAACCTTCGCCGCCTTTGCCGCATTCTTCCTGTCCACCGTCATCTCTCCCTCACTCCCGGATCGCGCGCCGAACCGCCTTTGTCTCATCTACGCTCTAACGGATTTCGGCTGGATGCCAAAACGCTGTTTGTAGGCCCGCGAAAAGTGCGAGGCGCTCGAAAAGCCGGTGGCAAAGGCGACTTCCGAAATGGCGAGCGGGCTCTGCTCGAGAAGCTTGCGGGCATGATCGAGCCGGATATTGCGATAGCTTTCCAGGAAACCGGCCGCCATCTGTTCGGCAAACAGGCGGTCGAGATGACGTGGACTGATGCCCACCAGGCGCGCCATGTCGCGGCGGGAAAGCGGGTTTTCGATCGTCGTTTCCATCGTTTCGAGCACCGTGACGAGCGCCTGGTGATGCGTGCCGAAGCGTTCCACCGACGAGCCCCTTTGCGGCCCGCCGGGGTCGGCGACGGCGGTGTGCAGATACCAGTCGCTGACCCGCCGCGCGAAGGCCTGGCCCATGCGTCCGGCGATCAGCGCATGCATCATGTCGAGCGGTGCGACGCCGCCACCGCAGGTGATGCGATCACCGTCGAGCACATAGCGCGCCTGACGCGGGGCAAGCTGTGGAAAGGCCTCGGCGAGAGCCGGCGCGTGCTCCCAGTGGATGGTGAAGTCACGTCCGTCCAGCAGGCCAGAGGCGGCAAGCAGGTAGGAGCCGCTGGAAATGCCGCCGATCCGGACACCCTGGCGGGAAAGCCGCCGCAAGGCCGGATGCAGGCCTGCCGCCTCTCTCCAGTCTTCCGGATTGCCACCGGCGACGACGAAGATCGTGTGATAGTCGCCGCCGACAGCAGCTATGTCCCGGCAGGGGATGGCAAAGCCCGCGGAGGATACGACGGGCCGCCCCCCGATCGACAGCGGGACGACCTCATAGAGGGGGGTCTGGGCGATCAGATTGGCCGCCCGCAACGGCTCGGTCGCGGATGCAAAGGACATCAGCGCGAAATTCGGCGTGAGCACGAAGCCGTAGGTGTGTGTTGACTGTGACGGGACATCGATCATGGCCCGTTTTTATCCGTACCCGGCTCTTCTGTGCAATTCATATTTTGGGCGTTGGACGTATGCTGCCGGTCTCCTCCAATCAGCAGGCGGCACTGATGCGCTATTCCGCTCTATCGATCTTCCTCAACGGCCTGCGCGGCAACAGGAACTGGGCCGCCCATTGGCGCCAGCCGGACCCGAAGCCGCATTACGACGTGGTGATCGTCGGCGGCGGCGGACACGGGCTGTCGACCGCCTATTATCTTTCCAAGGTCTTCGGGATCAAAAACATCGCCGTGGTCGAGAAGGGTTACATCGGCTCCGGCAATGTCGGCCGCAACACGACGATCATCCGCTCGAACTACCTGCTGCCAGGCAACAACCCGTTCTACGAGCTGTCGATGAAGCTCTGGGAAGGGCTGGAGCAGGACTTCAACTTCAACGCCATGGTGTCGCAGCGCGGCGTGCTGAACCTCTACCATTCCGACGCCCAGCGCGACGCCTATACGCGGCGCGGCAATGCCATGCGGCTGCATGGGGTGGACGCCGAGCTGCTGGACCGCGAAGCGGTCAAGGCGAAGCTGCCCTTCCTCGACTATGACAATGCCCGCTTCCCGATTCAGGGCGGCCTCCTGCAACAGCGCGGCGGCACGGTGCGCCACGATGCCGTGGCCTGGGGTTATGCCCGCGGAGCGGACGCCCACGGCGTCGACATCATCCAGAACTGCGAAGTGACCGGCATCCGCCGCGAGAACGGCAAGGCGGTCGGCGTGGAAACCACCCGCGGCTTCATCGGCTGCAACAAGCTCGCGCTCGCCGCCGCCGGCAACTCCTCGCGCGTCGCCGAGATGGTCGACCTCAAGCTGCCGATCGAAAGCCATGTGCTTCAGGCCTTCGTCTCCGAAGGGCTGAAGCCCTTCATCGACTGCGTCGTCACCTTCGGTGCCGGACACTTCTACGTCTCGCAGTCGGACAAGGGCGGCCTCGTCTTCGGCGGCGACATCGACGGCTACAATTCCTATGCCCAGCGCGGCAATCTCGCGACCGTCGAGCACGTCGCGGAAGCCGGCAAGGCGATGATCCCGGCGCTGTCGCGCATCCGCGTGCTGCGCTCCTGGGGCGGCATCATGGACATGAGCATGGACGGCTCTCCGATCATCGACAGGGTCCATCTCGACAATCTCTATCTGAACTCCGGCTGGTGCTATGGAGGGTTCAAGGCGACGCCCGCATCGGGTTATTGCTTTGCCCACCTGATCGCCCGCGAAGAACCGCACGAGACCGCCCGGGCCTTCCGCCTCGACCGGTTCCGCCGCGGTTATGTAATTGACGAAAAGGGCCAGGGCGCCCAGCCGAACCTGCATTGAAGGACGAGTGCCATGGCAAGCTGCATCCCCTGCCCCCATTGCGGGCTTCGACCCAAGGAAGAATTCACCGTCAGGGGGGAGGCCCTTGCCCGCCCATCGCCCGATGCCGGCGCCGACGTCTGGTACGACTACGTCTACCTGCGCGACAACCCGCGTGGCGCCTATCAGGAGTTCTGGCACCACAGCTCGGGCTGCCGCCGCTGGCTCGTGGTGTCCCGCGACACCGCAACCCATGAAATTTTCGGCAGCCGCGACGCCGCCGACAAGGCCGAGGTGAGCGCATGACCTCCTATCGTCTGGCAAAGGGTGGCCTGATCGACCGGGCAAGACCGCTTTCCTTCACCTTCGACGGCAGGTCGATGCAGGGTCTGGAAGGCGACACGCTGGCGTCTGCCCTGCTCGCCAACGGCCAGGGGCTGGTGGGCCGCAGCTTCAAGTATCACCGTCCGCGCGGCATCCTGACGGCGGGCGCGGCCGAACCCAATGCGCTGATGACCATCGGCCGGGGCGGACGAACCGAACCGAACACCCGCGCCACGATGCAGGAACTCTATGAGGGCCTGGAAGCGAGCAGCCAGAACCGCTGGCCGTCACTGCAACACGATATCGGCGCGATCAACGGCCTGCTGTCGCCCTTCCTCTCGGCCGGCTTCTACTACAAGACCTTCATGTGGCCGGGCGCGCTCTGGGAGAAGTTCTACGAGCCGGTCATCCGCAAGGCGGCGGGCCTTGGCAAGGCAACCTACGAAGCCGATCCGGACGCCTACGAGAAATGCTGGGCGCATTGCGACCTGCTGGTCGTCGGCGCGGGCCTGACCGGGCTCACCGCAGCGCTGGCCGCCGGCCGCACCGGCGCGCGTGTCATGCTCGTCGACGAGAATGCCGGGCTCGGCGGTTACCTGCTGAGCGACAGCGCCCTTATCAACGGTCAGGCCGCCGCCGACTTCGCCGCGGGCATCATCGCCGAGCTTGAGAGCCTGCCGAATGTCGAACTGCTGCCGCGCACCACGGCCTTCGGCTGGTACGATGGCAATGTCTTCGGCGCGGTCGAGCGGGTTCAGAAGCATGTGGCGTTGCCCGCATCCAACCGCCCGGTCGAGCGGCTGTGGCGCATCGCCGCGAAGAAGGCGATCCTTGCCACCGGCGCCGAGGAACGGCCGCTGGTCTTCGGCGGCAACGACATTCCCGGCGTGATGATGGCCGGCGCCATGCGCAGCTATCTGAACCGCTACGGCGTCGCCCCGGGCAAGAAGACCGCGGTCTTCACCACCAATGACAGCGGCTACGCGCTTGCCGCCGATCTCGAAGCGGCCGGCATCGAAGTGGCGGCCCTGATCGACAGCCGGCGCGACGCAGCCATCGCCTATGCCGGCAAGGCCCGGCTGGTGCGCGGCGGGTTCGTCGCCAATGCCGAGGGCGGCAAGTCCCTGCACGGGATCGAAGTCTGGCGCGAAGGCCAGACCGAGAAGCTGGACGTCGACAGCCTCGCCATGTCCGGCGGCTTCAGCCCCATCATCCATCTCGCCTGCCACCGCGGCGCCAAGCCGCAATGGTCGGACACCCATTCCGCCTTCCTCGCGCCGGACGGGCTCAAAGATCTGGCGCTCGCCGGCTCGGCAGCCGGCATCGTCGGCCTGAGTGCTGCGTTCTTATCCGCGCAGAATACGGCCAATGCTGCGCTGGCCGATCTCGGCATGGGCCGGGCGTCCCTAGACCTCCCGGCAATCGAGAACGACATCGCCCCCACGCCAACCAAACCGCTCTGGTCCATCCCGGGCATCAAGAGCAAGGCCTTCGTCGATTACCAGAACGACGTGCATCTCAAGGACCTGGGCCTTGCCGTTCAGGAAGGCTACGGCCATGTCGAGCTTGCCAAGCGCTACACCACCAACGGCATGGCGACCGACCAGGGCAAGCTGTCCAACGTCAACGCCATCGGCCTGCTCGCCGAAGCCCGGCGCATTTCGCCGGCCGAGGTCGGCACGACGACCTTCCGTCCGTTCTATACGCCGGTCTCCTTCGGCGCGCTGGCCGGCACCTCGCATGGCAAGGACTTCCAGCCGGTGCGTAAGTCGCCGCTGCACGGCTGGGCGGCAAAGAACGGCGCGACCTTCGTCGAGACGGGCCTGTGGTATCGCTCGGCCTGGTTCCCGCGCGCAGGAGAGATCGGCTGGCGCGAAAGCGTCGATCGCGAAGTGCTCAACGTACGCGCCAATGCTGGCCTCTGCGACGTGTCCATGCTCGGCAAGATCGAGGTCTGCGGACCGGATGCGGCGGAGTTTCTCAACCGCGTCTACTGCAACGGCTTCCTGAAGCTTCCCGTCGGCAGGGCGCGTTACGGCCTGATGCTGCGGGAAGACGGCTTCACCTATGATGACGGAACGACCAGCCGGCTTACCGAAGACCGCTATTTCATGACCACGACCACGGCCTATGCGGCCGGCGTGATGAACCATCTTGAGTTCTGCGCCCAGGCGCTGTGGCCGGAACTCGACGTGCGGCTCGCTTCGGTCACCGACCAATGGGCGCAGATGGCTCTTGCCGGACCGAAGGCCCGTTTGATCCTGCAAGCGATCGTCGACGAGGACATCTCCAACGAGGCCTTCCCCTATCTGGCGGCAAAGGAAGTCTCCCTGTTCGGCGGACGCCTGCAGGGCCGGCTCTTCCGCATTTCCTTCTCCGGCGAACTTGCCTATGAACTGGCCGTGCCGGCGGACTTCGGCGAAAGCGTCGCCGACGCATTGATGGAAGCCGGCAAGGAGTACGGCATCTGCGCCTACGGCATCGAGGCGCTGGCCGTGCTGCGCATCGAGAAGGGCCATGTGACCCACAACGAGATCAACGGCACCGTCGTGCCGGCCGATCTCGGCTTCACCAAGATGGTGTCGGCGGCGAAGGCCGATTTCATCGGTAAGCACATGCTGTCGCGCGAGGGCCTGACCGATCCGGATCGCCCGCAGCTGGTCGGCGTCGTGCCGCTCGATCCGGCGACGTCGTTCCGCACAGGATCCCACATCCTCGCCAAGGATGCGGCTGCCACCCTGGAGAACGATCAGGGTTACGTCACCTCCAGCTGCTTCTCGCCGCATCTCGGCTCGACCATCGGCCTCGCCCTGGTCAAGGGCGGCGCCTCCCGCCATGGCGAAGAGGTTCTCGCCTGGAACGGCCTGCGCAACGAGTTCACCCCCGCTCGCCTGACCAGCCCGGTCTTTTTCGATCCTGAAAACGAGAAGCTCCATGTCTGACGCGCTCATGTCCGATTTTCCGCTGACCCGCCGCCCGGCGGTGGATGCCGCCGAGCCGATCCGCTTCGGCGCCCTGACGCTCGAGATCGTCACCGAGGGTTCGGTCCTGCAACTGCTCGGCCAGCCGGGAAAATTCGATGCTGCCTCGGCAGGTGCAGCACTCGGCCCCCTTGCTCCGAATGCCCTTCGCGCAGCCGGGCCGTCACAGTGGTTGCTCGTCTTGGACGAGGCGACCGACATCGGACAGGTCGCCGCACGGCTCGCCGGCATCGCCCATGCGGTGGACCAGACCCATGGCCGCACCCGGCTGCGCCTGCGTGGCCCCCAAGTCCGGCAGGTGCTTGCCAAGGGCACAGCCGTTGACCTGCACAGGCAAGCCTTTGCGATCGGCCATGCGACCATGACGCTGATCGGCCATATCGGCGCCAACCTCAGCCGAACCGGAGAAGACGAATTCGAGCTTCTGGTACTGCGCGGATTTGCCGAGAGCCTGTGGCATGAACTCAAGGTCATGAGCGGCGAATTCGCCTGAGCCGCCACGACCTTCTTTGCCGCGCGCAAGGACAGGCGGTTCGAAAGCTGCGGCCCACGTCAGAGGCTTCCAACAGGACACCTGCAGCCCATCATTTTTGGTAGACCGCAATACCGACGCAGTTGTGCGCACAAGACGGACGGCCGGTCGATGCTGAGGCCGGCGCCTGTCCCTCTCGACCAAAAGGCGGAAACGGCTCTGCCGGCAACGGTCGAGGACATCACCTTCCTCTGCACGCATGTCAGTATCGCCACCCGCACCGCCGACAGCAGCCGTTTCCGTCCGCCGTCCGTTTGGTGTGCGGCAAAGCCACGCGTGCGCACAAAACAGTTGCACAGACTTCCTGTCGACAATATGCATGCAGGCATAATCATTCCCTTGGCGATCAGGCGCGAAATCAACCGTGACAGACATGACGGCAGACGATCTCCAGACCGAAACCCCGCGTTCCAGAGGCTCGGGCACCCAGACGGTCTACACCAAGCTGCGGCAGGAAATCCTGGCGATGACCCTGGCACCGGGAAGCGCGCTGGATGAAGTGCGGCTGTCGGAACGGTTCGGCATGTCGCGCACGCCGGTCCGAGAGGCTCTGCTAAGGCTCGCATCGGACGGCCTGGTGACCACGCTGCCCAACCGCAACACGATCGTCTCGACGATCGATTTCGCCACCCTGCCGACCTATTTCGATGCGCTGACATTGATGTACCGGGTGACCACCCGCGCCGCGGCGGGACAGCGCAACCCGGCGCTCATGGCGACCATCCGCCGCCGGCAGGGCGAGTTCGAAGCGGCGGTCAAGGCGCAGGACGCTTTTGCGATGATCGAGGCCAATCGCGAGTTCCATGTCGCGATCGCAGAACTGGGCGGCAATCCCTATTATACGAGCTTCTTTGCCCGCCTGCTGGATGAAGGCCGGCGCATCCTGCGGCTCTACTATTCCACCTTCGACGACCGGCTGCCGCTGCAATATGTCCAGGAACACGAGCACATGATCGCGGCGATCGAGGGCGGCGACGTCGAGGAGGCCGACCGGCTGGCGATCGCCCATGCCGGCCAGATCGTCCGGCAGATCCAGGACTATGTCGCGCGCGACATGCACAAGGCCGTGGCGATCGGCAACCTTTGATCACGCCCGATCGGCGACCCAAACCCACAGACAGACCAACCGGAAGAGATGATATGACTGCCCAATCGAATGCTGACGTCGTCGTCATCGGGGCCGGAATCGTAGGCGTGATGGCGGCCCACTACCTGCAGAACGACGGTCGCAAGGTTCTGCTGGTCGAGCGCGACGAAGTCGCGGCCGGTGCCAGCGCCGGCAATGCCGGCATCCTGGCCTTTCCCGAGATCATCCCGATCCCCTCGCCCGGCATCATGTTCAAGGCGCCGAAATGGCTGCTCGACCCTCTGGGGCCTCTCAGCCTGCCGCCGGCCTACGCGCTGAACATGCTGCCATGGCTCTGGCGCTTCTGGCGTGCAAGCTCGCGAAAGGCATTCGCGCACGGCATCGCCGTGCAGACAGGCATGATGCATTTGGCCGCCAGCGAAATGGAACGCGTCAGGGCGATTGCCGAGCTTTCGCCCTTCTTCACCCAGACCGGCACGCTCGATCTCTATGACAGCGAGGCCAGTTTCAGTGCCGCAACCCCGGACTGGCTGGAGAAGGAAAAGGCCGGCTTCCAGTTCACCAGCGTCGGAAGGGCGGACATCGAGCGACTGCAACCGGGTCTGGCACCCCAGTTCCGTCACGCCATGTACACGCCGGCCGGCGTCCAGGTGAACGACCCGAAAGGCCTAACTCGCGCGGTGGCCGATCTCGTCGTCGCCCGAGGCGGCTCCCTGCAGAAGGGCGAGGTTTGGGACATCGTCCCGCATGCGGAGGGGGCGACGATCACGCTTGGCGACGGGACGACGATCGTCGCACGCACGGTCGTGGTCGCCGGCGGTGCCTGGTCGAAACCGCTGGCCGCCCGGCTGGGCGATCCCGTACCGCTCGAAACCGAACGCGGCTACAACACGACGCTTCCGGCGCAAGCCTTCCAGCTGCAGCGCCAGCTCTATTTCAACGACCACGCCTTCGTCGTCACCCCGCTGGCCGAGGGCATCCGTGTCGGCGGTGCCGTGGAACTGGGCGGGCTGGAACTCGCCCCCAATTATCGTCGCTCGAAGGCACTGCTGGCCAAGGCTTCGCGCTTCCTGCCCGGGCTAAAGACCGAGGGCGGACGCGAATGGATGGGCTTCCGCCCGTCCATGCCCGATTGCCTGCCGGTCATCGGACGCTCCTGCGCCAGCCCTTCGATCCTCTATGCCTTCGGCCACGGCCATCTCGGCCTCACACAGTCGGCCGCGACCGGCAGGCTCGTTTCCGACCTCGCCGCAGGCCGCGCCACCAGCCTGTCCATCGAACCCTTCAGGCCTGGCCGTTTCCGCTGACGCGCGCCGCAGATGCGGTGAGCGACCCAGCGGTTTCGATGGACCGCCCCCACCATCTTCATCGAAGAGGAAAACACGATGACTGACCACTCTTCCCCGGCTCCGATCTCGAATGAGGAACGCTCCCAGCGGTTGATCCGACTGCGGGCGGTGATGGTCGAAGAGGGGATCGGTGCGGTCCTGCTCGGCTCGACCGAAAGCCTGCGCTACTATACCGGGCTCGTCTGGCATCAGAGCGAGCGCCTCGTCGGCGCCGTGATCACTCCGACCGCCCTGCACTACATCGTTCCGGGCTTCGAGCTCAGCCGCGTCGAAAGCATTCCCCACCTGCCGGGCGAAATCCATGTCTGGCAGGAAGAGGAGAGCAGCGCCGCGCTCGTCGCTGCCCTGCTTGGTCCAGACCAGCAACTGGCACTAGACGACGCACTGCCGCTCTTCGTCTATCACGCGCTGGCCCGCCAGTTCGGCCCAGAGCGCCTGATCGACGGCGGACCGATCATCCGCCGCCAGCGGCTGCGCAAAGCAGAGAGCGAAATTGCCATCATTCAATACGCCATGAACCTCACGCTCGAGGTCCACAGGCGCACCCACGCCCTGATCAAGCCGGGCATCCGCGCTTCGGAAGTCGTCCGCTACATCGACGACCAGCATCGCGCGCTGGGTGCCGAGGGCGGCTCGAGTTTCTGTATTGTGTCGTTTGGTGAGGCAACTTCTCTGCCGCACGGCGCCGATGGCGACCAGACCTACAAGCGGGGCGACGTCATCCTGGTCGATACCGGATGCCGGATCGACGGGTACCATTCCGACCTCACCCGCACCTACATGCTCGACGAACCGTCTGCCGACTTCGCGCGGATCTGGGCGATCGAGCGGGAGGCGCAACAGGCCGTGTTCGACGCAGCGCGGCTCGGCACCCCTTGCGAAAGCCTCGACGCCGCCGCCCGCGCCGTTCTCGTCCGCCACGGTCTCGGGCCGGACTATGCATTGCCCGGCCTGCCCCACCGTGCCGGCCACGGTCTCGGGCTGGAGATCCACGAGGAGCCCTATATCGTCCGCGGCAACAGTTCCCCTCTCGAAGCGGGCATGTGCTTTTCCAACGAACCGATGATCGTCGTGCCCGGCCACTTCGGCATTCGCCTCGAAGACCACATCCACATGACCGAGACCGGACCTGAGTGGTTCACCACGCCCGCAAAGGGTCCGACTGAGCCTTTCGCCTGATCGATAGCATGACAGGGCGAGCCATGTGCACGCCCCGTCTGGCGAAATCTTTTCCCAGCACGGTGAAGCTACCCTTCCTCGCAAAAATACCCGCAGCCCCGCCTTGCCTCCTGTCGACAAATTGTATACTGATATATCACATCAACCCAAGGAGATTGCGATGACCACTGGCTGGCGCGGCGTCATTCCCGCTGTAACGACCCAATTCAACGAAGACCTGTCGATCGATTTCGAAAACACCCGCCGGGTGCAGGACGCACTGGTCAATGACGGCGTGCATGGCCTGATCGTCATGGGCACCTGCGGCGAGAACAATTCGCTCGACCCGGATGAGAAGCGCGCCATCCTCAAGGGCGCCGTCGAAGTCGTCGCCGGCCGCGTTCCGGTCATCACCGGCGTCTCCGAATTCGACACCCGCCGCGCCGTCGCCTATGCCCGCGACGCGGAAAAAGCCGGCGCCGACGGCCTGATGCTGCTGCCCGCCATGGTCTATGTGCCGAAGCCGGAAGAACTGGTCGCCCATTTCAAGACGGTGGCCGAGGCGACCTCGCTGCCGATCATGCTCTACAACAATCCGCCGGCCTACCGCGTCAACATCGGCACGGACGTGCTGCGCGCGCTCGAAGGCGTGTCGAACATCAAGGCCGTCAAGGAAAGCGCGCCCGATACCCGCCGCTTCACCGACCTCATCAATGAATTCGGCGATCGCTTCGACATCTTCGCCGGTCTCGACGACGTGGCGCTCGAAGGCATGATGCTCGGCGCCAAGGGTTGGGTTTCCGGTCTCACCAGCGCCTTCCCGCAGGAATCGGTCGCGCTCGTCGCCGCCATCGATCGCGGCGACTGGGAAGAAGCCCGCCGCATCTATCGCTGGTTCATGCCGCTCCTCCATCTCGACGCCGAGCACGACCTGGTCCAGACCATCAAGCTCGCCGAACAGATCATGGGCCGCGGTTCCGAGCGCGTCCGCATGCCGCGCATGATCCTCCAGGGCTCTCGCCGCGCCGAGATCACCGCTATGGTCGAGAAGGCAGCCGCCACCCGTCCGTCGAAGACGGCAAAGGCTGCCTGAGCCTCAGTCGGCCCGTCCTGCAGAACTCCGGGCCGCCAGCCGCAAAGCGCTGGCGGCCTTTTCTTTTCCAACCCGACAGGAAGCATCCCATGTCCCAGGATCTCGACTACATCCCGTTCGAAGACGCCAGGCGCCTCGCAACCGACATCCTCGTCGCGGCCGGGCTTTCCGAGGGCCATGCCGAAACGATCGCCAAGTCCGTCGTCTCCGCCCAGCGCGACGAGTGCTATTCCCACGGTCTCTGGCGCCTGCTCGGCTGCGTGGCGACGGTGCGCAAGGGCAAGGTCGACCCGCAGGCCGTGCCCACGGTCGATGCCTCGGCACCCGGCATCGTCAAGGTTGATGCCAGGTTCGGTTATTCGCTGCTCGCCTTCCGGGATGGCCTGCCCGAACTGATCGGCAAGGCCAGCCGCCTCGGCATCGCCGCCATGGCGATCAATCATTGCTACCATTTCTCGGCGCTGTGGCCGGAGGTCGAGCAGATCGCCGAAGCCGGTCTGGTGGCGCTCGCCATGACGCCGAGTCACAGCTGGGTCGCGCCAGCCGGCGGCACGAAGCCGGTCTTCGGCACCAATCCGATCGCCTTCGGTTGGCCGCGCGCCGCCTCCCATCCCTTCGTCTTCGACTTCGCCACCAGCGCCGCCGCCCGCGGCGAGATCGAACTGCATCGCCGCGCCGGCAAGCCCATCCCGCTCGGCTGGGCGATCGACAGTGACGGCAATGACACGACCGATGCGGCGAAGGCGATGGAGGGGGCCATGCTCACCTTCGGCGGGCACAAGGGCTCGGCGCTTTCGGCGATGATCGAACTGATGGCAGGCCCGCTGATCGCCGACATGACGAGCGCCGAATCCATGGCCTTCGACAATGGCGCCGGCGTTGCCCCGTGCCACGGCGAACTGATCCTCGCGCTCGATCCGAAGGTCTTCCTCGGCGGCGGCATGGAAGAACACATGCGCCGGGCGGAAGACATGTTCACGGCCATCACGGCCCAGGGCGCCCGCCTGCCGTCGCAGCGTCGCTACGAGGCCCGCGCCCGGAACGAAAGCCGTGGCATTCCGGTGCAGACCTCCCTGCTCGATGAACTGAAGGCCATGCTGGCTTCGCTTGCCTGAGCGCGCGGCGAGCCGTCGCCCCGCCGGCGGCCAAGGGCAGTCCCTGTTGGCCGTCGGTAAAGCCTGATGAAAAAGCAGGCGAATCACCGCGAAAAAAGGTTGTGCTTGCGACCGTTCGCAGTCACATTGTCGACCGTCGGACAAGGAGGTCTGACAACATGACAACACGGAGGAGACGTTCATCATGGCGTCGCTGAACGACAAGAAAGCGCTGATCACGGCCTCGGGCCAGGGGATTGGTCGGGCGAGTGCGCTGGCCTTTGCCCGCGCCGGTGCAAGCGTGGTCGCGACCGACATCAATGCGGAAGCGCTGGACGGCCTGGCGGCCGAGGCGAAGGCCGAGGGGCTAGTGATCGAGACCCGCGTGCTCGACGTGCTGAAGGATGCGGCGGTGGAGGCGATCGTCGCCGAGACCGGCCCCTTCGACATCCTGTTCAACTGCGCCGGCGTCGTCCACGGCGGCACCGTCATGGACATGACCACGGCCGATCTCGACTTCGCCTTCGACCTCAATGTGCGCGCCATGATCCGCACCATCCGTGCCGTCCTGCCGGCCATGCTGGAGCGCGGAGACGGCTCGATCATCAACATGGCCTCGGTCGCCTCGTCGGTGAAGGGCGTGCCCAACCGCTGCGCCTATACCGTCACCAAGGCCGCCGTGATCGGGCTGACCAAATCGGTCGCCGCCGACTATGTGACGCAAGGCATCCGCGTCAACGCCATCTGCCCCGGCACGGTCGAAAGCCCGTCGCTGCAGGACCGCATGCGCGCCCAGGGCGACTATGACGCCGCCCGCGCCGCCTTCATCGCCCGCCAGCCCATGGGCCGCCTCGGCACGCCGGAAGAGATCGCCGATCTCGCCGTCTACATTGCCGGTGCAACCTATACCTCCGGCCAGGCCTTCGCCATCGACGGCGGCTGGACCATCTAATTCTTCTGGAAAGGACACCCCCATGAAACTGATGCGCGTCGGCCAGCCCGGCCAGGAAAAGCCCGCCATTCTCGACAAGGACGGCCGGATCCGTGACCTCTCCGCCCATGTCAGCGACATCGGCGGCGCTGCGATCTCTCCCGAAGGCCTGGCCAGGATCGCAGCCATCGATCCGGCGTCTCTGCCGGAACTGTCCAGCAACGAGCGCATCGGTCCCTGCGTTGCCGGCACCGGCAAGTTCATCTGCATCGGCCTCAACTATTCCGACCACGCCGCCGAGAGCGGCATGGCGGTTCCGCCCGAGCCGGTGGTCTTCATGAAGGCGACCTCGGCCATCGTCGGCCCGAACGACGACGTTCTCATCCCGCGCGGCTCGGAAAAGACCGACTGGGAGGTCGAGCTCGGCGTGGTCATCGGCAAGACGGCCAAGTATGTCTCGGAAGCAGACGCCCTCGACTACGTCGCCGGCTACTGCGTCTCGCATGACGTCTCCGAGCGCGCCTTCCAGACGGAACGCGCCGGCCAGTGGACCAAGGGCAAGTCCTGCGACACCTTTGGCCCGATCGGCCCCTGGCTGGTGACGAAGGACGAGATCGCCGATCCGCAGAACCTGTCCATGTGGCTGAGCGTCAACGGAGAGAAGATGCAGAACGGCACCTCGGCCACCATGGTCTACGGCGTCGCCTTCCTCGTCTCCTATCTCAGCCAGTTCATGAGCCTGCATCCCGGCGACGTCATCTCCACCGGCACGCCCCCCGGCGTCGGCATGGGCATGAAACCGCCCCGCTACCTCAAGCCCGGCGACGTCGTCGAACTCGGCATCGAAAACCTCGGCTCACAGAAGCAGACCTTCAAGGCCGACGTTTGAACCCAGATTGACCTGAAAGGCGCCGGATCCGGAGGAGATGCGATCCGGCGCCTAGACAGACAGGGCGGCAAGCCCCGGAGGAGCCCCATGAAAATCACCCGCCTCGAAACGGTGCGCGTCGCCGAGCGCGCCAATCTGCTCTGGCTGCTTGTCCATACGGATGAAGGACTGACGGGGCTTGGCGAAACCTTCTTCGGCGCGGAAACCGTCGAAGCTTATGTGCACGAATATATCGCGCCTCGCGTGATCGGCCGCGATCCGCTGGAGATCGACCGGCTGTCCGCCGATCTCGTCGGCTATCTCGGCTTTCGCTCGTCGGGTGCCGAGGTGCGCGGCAATTCGGCCTTCGACATCGCGCTGTGGGACCTGTTCGGCAAGGCGACCGGCCAGCCGATCGCTCAGCTGCTCGGCGGCTTCACCCGCCGCGAGATCCGCACCTACAATACCTGCGCCGGCACAGAATACATCAAGAAGGCGACCGGTCAGACGACCGCCAATTACGGGCTTTCCGAAGGCCGCGACTATGACGACCTGAACGGCTTCCTTCATCACGCCGACGAACTCGCCCAGTCCCTTCTCGAAGAAGGTATCACGGCGATGAAGATCTGGCCGTTCGACGCCGCCGCCGAGAAGACCCGGGGCCAATACATCTCCATGCCGGATCTGAAGCAGGCGCTTCAGCCCTTCGAGAAGATCCGTGCCGCCGTCGGCGACAAGATGGACATCATGGTCGAGTTCCACTCCATGTGGCAGCTGCTGCCGGCCATGCAGATCGCCAAGGCGCTCACCCCCTACCAGACCTTCTGGCACGAAGATCCGATCAAGATGGACAGCCTGTCGAGCCTCAAGCGTTATGCCGATGTTTCTCCAGCCCCGATCTCCGCCTCGGAGACACTCGGCTCCCGCTGGGCCTTCCGCGACTATCTGGAAACCGGGGCCGCCGGCGTGGTCATGCTGGATATTTCCTGGTGCGGCGGCCTGTCGGAAGCCCGCAAGATCGCCGCCATGGCCGAGGCCTGGCATCTGCCGGTCGCGCCGCATGACTGCACCGGTCCGGTGGTGCTCTGCGCCTCGACGCATCTTTCGCTCAACGCGCCGAACGCGCTTGTCCAGGAAAGCGTGCGCGCCTTCTACCGCACCTGGTACCGCGATCTGGTGACCGCCCTTCCCGAGGTGAAGAACGGCATGATAACGGTGCCGCCCGGTCCAGGCCTCGGCATGGAACTCAACCCCGAGCTCGAGCGGGCCTTCACGGTCTCGCGCCGCATCTCCGACGCGTCCAGCCTCTGAACGCCGCACTTATCCGACGGAAGAAGACATCGATGTCCAATACCACTGAAACAGCCCTTGGCGGCAGCCGCTACCGGGCCATGGCGGGTCCGGCGGTCATGCTGCTCGGCATGCTGATGTTCGCGCTGAACGACGCCATGGGCAAATGGCTCGTCGCCAATTACGGTCTCGGCCAGGTCATCCTGATCCGCAGCATCGCCGCCCTGCTGATCCTGTCGCCTTTCCTCTGGCTAGCCGGGAAGAAGCCGGTCTTCGAGGCCGAGCGGCCGCTGATGCAGTTCGCCCGCGTCGTCTTCTCGACCCTTGAAGTCTTCTGCTTCTACTACGCGGTCATGTATCTGCCGCTCGCCGACGTCATGACCTACTGGCTGGCCGCGCCGATCTACGTCGCCGCCGCCTCGCCGCTCCTGCTCGGCGAAAAGGTCGGCTGGCGCCGCTGGAGCGCGATTTTTGTCGGCTTCGTCGGCGTAATCATCACGCTCGAGCCGTCGAGCGCCATGTTCACCATGCCGGCGATCATCTCCATCCTCGGCACCTTCGCCTTCGCCTTCATGCTGCTCTCGGGCCGCAGCCTGCGCGGCACGCCGGACAAGACGCTGGTCCTGTTCCAGGTCGGCGGGGCCGGCCTTGCCGGGCTGGTCTTTGCACCCTTCGACTGGACGCCCCTGACTTCGGCCTCCGAACTGGCCCTGCTCGGACTGCTCGGTGTCGTCGCCATGGGTGCTCACATGCTGGTCAACCGCGCGCTGAAGATCTCGGATGCGGCGACCGTCGCGCCACTGCAATATACCCTGCTGCTCTGGGCGATCCTGTTCGGCTGGATGTTCTTCGGCGACGTACCGCGTCTCACCATGATGCTGGGCGCAACCCTGATCGTCGGTTCCGGCATGTTCATCTTCTTCCGCGAACAGCAGCTGAAGCGCCGCCAGCCGGACCGCCCGCTCGACGTGCCCTGAGTCCCACGACCAACCCTGGTGAAAATGACAAAGGGCCGCTTAGATGAAGTGGCCCTTTTCCGTTTGCACGTTGCGCCGCCCGAGCCGCGCCCATGAAAAAGCCCGCGACAAACGTCGCGGGCTTTCCAGGTTCGAGAGGGGCCGTGAAGGAGCACGGCCGCCTCTCCGTCGGTCGGCTATCCGCTTACTTGCGGATCTCGGCCAGCTTGGCGAGGATGCCGTCGACGACGTCGGCGCCGATCTCGGCCTTGTGCTTGTCGTAGACCACCATCGACTTCTCGCGGATACGCGCCTGTTCTTCGGCAGACAGGGTGTTGACCTCGATGCCGGCAGCCTTGATCTTCTCAAGCGACTTCTTGTTCAGATCCTGGATGACCTTGCGCTCTTCGTCACGGCCGACCTTGGCGCAATCACGAAGGGCTGCCTGTTCTTCCGGCGCGTAGGTGTCGAAGATCGCCTTGGAGAACAGGAACAGGAACGGCGTGTAAGCGTGATTGGTTTCCGTGACGTATTTCTGCACTTCGTAGAACTTCGAGGTGTCGATCGTCACATAGGGGTTTTCCTGTGCGTCGATCGCCTTGGTTTCCAGCGCCGAGAACACTTCGCCGAAGGCCATCGGGGTGGCATTGGCACCGAGATTCTGGAAGGTATCGAGGAAGATGTTGTTCTGCATGACGCGAACCTTCATGCCCTCGAAATCTTCCCACTTGTTGACCGGGCGAACCGAGTTCGACAGGTTGCGGAAGCCGTTTTCCCAGTAGGCGAGGTTCACGAGGCCGGCTTCCTCGAGCTTCTTGTTCATCTGGTCGCCGAAGTCACCGTCGAGGACCTTGTATGCTTCGTCGGCGCTGGCAAACAGGAACGGCAGGTCGAACACGCCGAGTGCCGGCACGATGCCGACCAGCGGCGAGGACGAGGTGACGACGGCTTCCTGGACGCCCGAGCGCAGTGCCTGGGTCGCCTGAAGGTCGCCGCCGAGCGCGCCGCCCCAGAAGGCGGTGAGCTTGAGCTTGCCGCCGGACTTCTCGTCCAGGCAGGCCTGCATGGCCTTGATGCCGTTGCCGACCGGATGGTCCGCATTGATGCCGTTCGAAACGCGGATGTTGCGCTCGGAGAACTCGGCAAAAGCCGGTGCAGCCGCCGAGCAGGCGAAGGCGATGGCAGTGGTGGTCAGAAGCAGTTTTCTCATATTATCCTCCCATGGATGGTTGAGCGAGAAGTCGGGCCCCGGGCTGTCAGCGCAGCCAGCGGGCGGGGACGAGAACCAGGTCCGGGAACAGGACCAGGATAAAAAGCACGAGGACCTGTGCAACAAGGAAAGGCAGGACACCCACCGTCACCTTGCCAAGCGGGACACGGCCGACGCCGCTGACGACGTTGAGGACGACGCCCACCGGCGGAGTCAGCAGGCCGATGCAGGTATTCATGATGAACAGGACGCCGAAATAGACCGGATCGATGCCCGCCTGCTTGATGATCGGCATCAGCACGGGGGTAAGGATCAGGATGGTCGGCGTCAGGTCGAGTGCAGTTCCGACGATCAGCACGAGCAGCATGATGGCCAGCATCAACAGCGTCGGACGATTGATCAGCGGTTCGATGTAACCGGTGATCTCAGCCGGAATGTTGGCGGCGGTAATCAGCCAGGCTGATACAAGCGCGGCGCAGACCAGGAACATGACGACGGATGTCGTCTTGGCCGCCTGCAGGATCACGCGTGGAAGCTGTGTCAGCGAAAGTTCCCGATAGATGAACATGCCAACGAAAAGAGCATAGGCCGCGGCCACGACGGCAGCTTCCGTCGGCGTCACCACGCCGGCCTTGATGCCGCCGAGAATGATCACCGGCATGCCGAGTGCCCAAAGTGCACGCCCGGTCACCCGCATGCGTTCATTCATCGGCGTGCGCGGCAAGGCCTCGACCTTGTCCTTGCGCACCACGATCAGCCAGGTGGCGATCAGCGCGACGCCCATGAACAGGCCCGGCGCGATGCCGGCCATGAAAAGCTGGGTAATCGAGACATTGGCGGCGACACCGAAGACGATGAAGGCCATGGACGGCGGGATGACCGGCGCGATGACGCCACCCGCGGCGATCAGGCCGGCGGAGCGCGGCACGTTATAGCCGGCCTTCGCCATCATCGGGATGAGAATGGCGGCGAGCGCCGCCGTATCGGCAGCGGCAGAGCCGGAAATGCTGGCCATGATGACCGCCGCCATGATGGCGACAATGCCAAGGCCGCCACGAATATGACCGACACAGGCGATGGCGAAATCGATGATGCGACGCGACAGGCCACCGGCATTCATCAACTCACCAGCGAGGATGAAGAAGGGAATGGCGAGCAGCGTGAATGTGTCGGCACCGGCGATCATGTTCTGGGCGATGATCTGGGTGTTGAACATGCCCATGTACCACATGAGCGTGACGCCACAGAACATCAGCGCGAAGGCGACCGGCACGCCGATCGCCATGGCGCCCAGCAGGGAGACGATGAATACGACGAGAGTCATCAGGCACGCTCCGAGAGATGCTCGAGGGACATGTTTTCGCCGGCGAAGGCGGCGATTTCTTCCTCGGTGACCCGCCCGGTCAACAGGCGGATGAGGCGTTCGATCGCAATCAGGACGACGCCCGCGCCAGTGAAGAAGCCGATGCCATAGACCCAGATCATCGGCAGCTTGGTGACCGGTGCGGCCATGCTGGCATTGATCGGAGCCTGATTCCACGTGCCCCAGAAGAAGATCGCCGAGACCGCGATGATGATGATGTTCGACAGGATCATGCAGATGATCCGGCCCTTGCGGCCGAACAGCATGACCAGCGTCTCCACGCCGACATGCGCGTGTTCACGGAACGCGACGACCGCGCCGATGAACGTCAACCAGACGAAGAAATAGCGCGAGAGCTCGTCAGAGACGTTGAGACCCGAATTGAAACCGTAGCGCATGATGACGTTGATGAAGACCATCACGGCCATCGCCGACAGAAAGAAGATCAGCAGTATCTCGAGGATGCGATAGAACGTGTCGATTGCCCTTTGCATGGTCAGTCCCCTCACACCTTGTCGAGCAGGCCGCGAGCGGCCAGGTTGCGGATCAGTGCCTTCGTGCCGAAGGTCCAGGGCGGGCAGGCGTCGGTGCGCTCCACCCAGTTGACGAGACGCCCGAGCCGGGGCGTGGCGATCTCCACGCGATCGCCGAGCTCGTGGGTGAAGCCCTGGCCAGCACCGCGGCGGTCCTTGACCGGGGCGAACATGGTGCCGAGGAACAGCACCGCGCCGTCCGGATATTGATGATTGCGGTTGATGAGCTGGCGGGCGAGATCGGCCGGCGTGCGGCTGATCGCCTCCATCGGGCTTTCGCCGGTCATCTCGAAACCGTCCTTGCCTTCGACCTTGAGCGAGACCCGCACGCGGCCAAGCTCGTCGAGCCCGAAGGTCGTGTCGAACAGACGGATGAAGGGGCCGATCGAGCAGGAGGCATTGTTGTCCTTGGCCTTGCCGAGCAGCAGGGCCGAGCGACCTTCGACGTCGCGCAGATTGACGTCGTTGCCGAGCGTCGCGCCGACGATCTCGCCGGTCGAGCGCAGCACGAGCACGACTTCCGGCTCCGGATTGTTCCATTCGGAAATCGGGTGGATGCCGACCAGCGCGCCGCAGCCGACCGCCGACATCGGCTGGGCCTTGGTGAAGATCTCAGCATCGGGGCCGATGCCGACTTCCAGATATTGCGACCAGAGACCCATGTCCTGCAGCAGCGCCTTGACGCGGGCCGCCTGCTCGGAGCCGGCGACGACACCGCGCAGGCTGTCGCCGAGAACCGGCGCCAGACGCTTGCGGATGTCGAGGGCCCGCGAGGCGTCGCCCTTGGCCTGCTCCTCGATCACCCGCTCGAGCATGCTATCGGCAAAAGTCACCCCGGCGGCCTTGATCGACTGAAGGTCGACCGGCGCCAGAAGTTCGCCGGCAGCGCCGGAAAGGAAATCATCGAGAGAGCCGAGTTCGGCAAGGTCGCTCGCAGCCTTCAGACGGGCCGCGACGTCGTCGATATCGAGAAGCGAGGAAACGGTCGCGGCGAGTGGCGAGAGATCCAGCAGGCGGCCATTGCGCACGAGGACCGGGCACGGTCCGTCGACGGATTTCGACCACACGCGCCCGACCAGCAAGGCCTCGGCGGCATCGTCTGGCAAAATCTGCACGGCGCTCAGCGAATGCGTGGAACTCAAGACAACCCTCCCCCGTTCAATGTCTGAAGGCGCGCCCTCCAGCTCACCTTGCCCTATTGTCAGGATGTCTGACAACAATGCTGAAACGTTTTAGTCGGACTCTTTCCAGCTGTCCAGCACCGAAAACAGCTTTCCCGATTGAATTCGAATTACCGAAACAATGCATAAGTGCGGTGTCGGGTCCGACCGACCGCGGCGAGGGCCTGCTTCAGTAGGACTCGAGCTGCAGGCCGAGGCGGCCGGTGGCTCCAAGCAGATGGCGGCGCATGGCCTCGCGCGCCCGCTTCGGGTCGCGGCTCGCGACGGCCTCGCGGATTGCCAGATGTTCGCTGATGGTCACTTCGACGATCTCTTCCAGCACGGCCGCGGCGCGCGCCGCGTTGATGGCCAGGCTGATGCGCTCGGCAATGAAGCCGATGAACAGCGTGAAATACTCATTTTTTGTAGCCGCAGCGAGGATCCGATGAAAGGCGAGATCGGCGACGATGCCCTGATCGGTCCACTTGTCCGTGCCGGTCATGGCCGCGAGCGTCTCGTCGAGCTTGTCGAGGTCGCTCTGGTCGTGATGGACGGCCGCCAGCCCCGCCGCCTCGATTTCCAGAGGCAGACGCAGCTGGAACAGCTCGCGGAAGCTCTCCCGGTCGTGGAGGTCGTCCTGCTCGATGCGGATCGATTGCCGGGCCCGCTGTTCGGTCACGAAGGCGCCCACCCCCTGCCGCGTCTCGACAAGCCCTTCGTTGCGGAGCTGGGCAATCGCCTCGCGCACCACCGAGCGGCTCACGCCGAAGCCCTTGGCGAGCACATGCTCGGTCGGCAGCTTCTCGCCGGGCAGGATGCGGCCCTCGGCAATGTCGCGTCCGATCTGCGCCGCGATGCGCGCCGGCAAATGCTCATTGCGCCTGATATGACCGAAATCCACCGTCATGCTGCCCCGTCTCCTTGTCGCCCCCGGCGGTTTTCTAGGAATTCTGCACGAAATTCAATTGGCAACCGGGATTCATGACGAAGGTAGGATCGATGGCGGTCTTGAGCGCGGTCAGCAGCTGGCGCTGAACCGCCGGCAGCCGCGCCTCGAAATCCGGCTTTTTCAGGCGCCCGATGCCATGCTCGGCGCTGATCGAGCCGTGATAGGCGTCGAGCACCACATTGATGGCTGCCTTGGCCTGGTAGATCTGCGCGGCGCACTGCTCCGGCGACAGCCCCGCAGGCGGCAGTACGTTCAGATGCACATTGCCGTCGCCGACATGGCCATAGGACACACTGACGCAATCGGGCAGCGCGGCGGCAACGGCGGCCTCCGCGTCGCGGACAAAGTCGGCAAGCCGCGACAACGGCACAGAAATATCCGTCCGCAGATGCGGGCCGCGCTTTGCCTGCCCCTCGTTCATGCCTTCGCGGAAGAGCCAGAGATTCCGCGCCTGGCCCTTCGACGTGGCGATAACCCCGTCGGCCACGAGCCCTTCCTCCATCACCCCGCCGAGGAAGCGCTCCATCAGGTCGTCGATGTCGACGAGGCCCGAGCCGGAGATCTCCATCAGCACATAGGCCGGGTAGTCGCCCGACATCGGCATGGCAAGATCGGGGATCGCTTCGCGGGCGAGCACGAAGGCCAAGGGGGGCATGAACTCGAAGGCCGACAGCAGATCGCAGCAATCGCGCCGCGCACGGCGATAGAGCACGATCGCATCGTCGAGCGCGTTGAGGCCGACAAGCGCGGTTGCCACCTGATCGGGCTCCGGCATGAGCTTGACGGAGACGGCCGTGATGATGCCGAGCGTGCCTTCGGCGCCGATGAAGAGCTGCTTGAGATCGACGCCGCGATTGTCCTTGCGCAGCGTCGACAGTCCGTCGAAGATCGTACCGTCGGGCAGCACGACCTCCAGGCCGAGCACCAGTTCCCGCGTCATGCCGTAGCGCAGCACGTTGATGCCGCCTGCATTGGTGGAGACATTGCCGCCGATCCGGCAAGACCCCTGGGCACCGAGCGCCAGCGGAAAGAACATGCCCTCGCGCGCCACCGCGTCCTTGAATTCCGAGAGAATGCAGCCGGCCTCGACCACGGCGGAAAAATCATCCGCGTCGATGCGCCGGATCGCCGTCATGCGCTCGAGGCTCAGCACCACCTGGCTGTCCGGACGGCCTGGAACGGCACCGAGCACCAGGCCGGTATTGCCGCCCTGCGGAACGATGGAGAGGCCGAGCGACGCGCATGCCTTGACGGCGGCCGCGACCTCATCGGTGGTCCGGGGCCTGAGGACGGCAACCGCACCGGTCGTCACGTCGCCGTGCCAGTCGCGGCAATAGCGCCCGACCTCATCACCGACCAGAACCATGTCCGGGCCAAGCGCCCGGACGAGCGCCTCCTGCTGGTCATCCGCCGCCGCCGCTACCGCTCCGCTCCGTCCGATCAAGGTCGCATTCTCCGAGTCCCCCACCAGGCCGAACTCTGCTAGCGTCGGCGATGGGGATTGCCAATAATTCTGTTTTCAAACCTATCATATAAGGTTATCAGACAACCTTACAATATTTGTTTTGAGCGGCTTGTCATTCGTCAAATCGGAGCGACAGGCCCTGCAGGAGGAGGAAATCCATGCATATCCTGATCATCGGCGCCGCGGGAATGGTCGGCCGCAAACTCGCCGAACGCCTGGCACGCGACGGCGCGCTCGGCGGCAAGGCGATCGACGCCATGACCCTGGTGGACGTGGTGACACCCGACGCTCCGGCCGGTTTTACCGGCAAGGTGACGCTGGAAACCGTCGATCTTTCGGCACCCGGCGAAGCGGAGCGCCTGATTGCCGGTCGGCCGGACGCGATCTTCCATCTCGCTGCCATCGTCTCCGGCGAGGCCGAGATGGATTTCGAGAAGGGCTATCGCATCAACCTCGACGGCACGCGCTACCTGTTCGACGCCATCCGCATCGCCAACGGCCAGGACGGCTACAAGCCGCGGGTCGTCTTCACTTCGTCGATCGCCGTCTTCGGCGCGCCCCTGCCCTATCCGATCCCGGACGAATTCCACACCACGCCGCTCACCAGCTACGGCACCCAGAAAGCGATCTGCGAGCTTCTGCTGTCGGACTATTCCCGCCGCGGCTTCTTCGACGGCATCGGCATCCGCCTGCCGACGATCTGCATCCGCCCCGGCAAGCCGAACAAGGCGGCCTCCGGCTTCTTCTCCAACATCCTGCGCGAACCGCTGGTCGGCCAGGAGGCCGTGCTTCCCGTCTCCGACGACGTGCGTCACTGGCATGCCTCGCCGCGCTCGGCCGTCGGTTTCCTGATCCACGGCGCGACCATCGACGTCGACAAGGTCGGCCCGCGCCGCAACCTGTCCATGCCGGGCCTCAGCGCAACGGTGGGTGAGCAGATCGAGGCACTGCGGCGCGTTGCCGGCGACAAGGCTGTCAGCCTCATTCGCCGCGAGCCGGACGAGATGATCATGCGCATGTGCGCCGGCTGGGCGCCGGGCTTCGAGGCCAAACGCGCCCGTGAGCTCGGCTTCACCGCCGAAAACTCGTTCGACGAGATCATCCGCGTGCACATCGAAGACGAACTGGGGGGAAAGCTGTGAGCTCCCCCGCCAGCACAGGCAGGAACTCGCGCCGGATCGCCTTTCTCGGCACCGGCCTGATGGGCGCGCCGATGGCCCGTCGTCTTCTCAAGGCCGGCTTCGCCGTCACCGTCTGGAACCGGGACCCGTCCAAGGCAGATGCCCTGTCCGCCGATGGCGCAACCGTTGTCCCCACGGCTTCCGACGCCGTGCGCGGTGCCGACATCGTCTTCACCATGCTCAGCGACGGCAAGGCGGTGACGGATGTTCTGTTCGACCAAGGCGTCGCCGATGCCCTGAAGCCGGGCGCCATCGTCGTCGACACCTCGTCGATCGCCCCGCCGATCGCCCGCGAACATTCCGAAACGTTGGTCAAGCGTCAGGTGCACCATATCGATGCGCCCGTGTCCGGTGGCGTGGTCGGCGCCGAAGCAGGAACGCTGGCCATCATGGCCGGCGGCGATGCGGCCATTGTCGAGAGCCTTGCAGACGTCTTCGCGGCGCTTGGACGGGTGACGCATGTCGGTCCTTCCGGCGCCGGTCAGATCTGCAAGCTCGCCAACCAGCAGATCGTCGCGATCACCATCGGCGCCGTCGCCGAAGCAATGATCCTCGTCGAGGCCGGCGGCGCCAGCCGCGAGAAATTCCGGGAGGCAATCCGCGGCGGTTTTGCCGAAAGCCGCATTCTCGACCTGCATGGCGGCCGAATGGTGAGCCGCAGCTTCGCGCCCGGCGGCCCGTCGCGCCTGCAACTGAAGGACCTGGACGCGGTCGCCGCCATGGCGGACCTGTTCGGCCTCGAGCTGCCGCTCACCGCCAAGGTGCGCGACGAGTTCCGCGAATTCGTCGCAGACGGCGGCGGTGAGAAAGACCATAGTGGGCTGCTTCTGCATCTCGAAAAGATCAATCATCGCCAGCGGGAGGAGAACCAATGAGCGAAGGAAACAAGACCGGCCGACGCCTGCGCTCACAGAACTGGTTCGACAATCCCGACCATATCGATCTGACCGCGCTCTATCTCGAGCGCTTCATGAACTACGGCACGACGCCGGAGGAGCTCCGCTCGGGCAAGCCGATCATTGGCATCGCCCAGTCGGGCAGCGACCTCAACCCCTGCAACCGCCACCATCTCGACCTCGCCAAGCGTCTGCGCGACGGCATTCGAGATGCAGGCGGCATCCCGATCGAATTTCCGACCCATCCGCTGTTCGAGAATTGCAAGCGGCCGACCGCAGCGCTCGACCGCAACCTCGCCTATCTCGGTCTGGTCGAAATTCTCTACGGCTACCCGCTCGACGGCGTCGTGCTGACCACCGGCTGCGACAAGACCACGCCGTCGGCGTTGATGGCAGCCTCCACCGTCGACCTGCCCGCCATCGTCTTCTCCGGCGGCCCGATGCTCGACGGCTGGCATGACGGCGACCTCGTCGGTTCCGGCACCGTGATCTGGCGCTCGCGCCGTAAGCTTGCCGCGGGCGAGATTACCCGCGAGGAATTCCTCGAGGCGGCACTCGATTCGGCGCCCTCGGTCGGCCATTGCAACACCATGGGCACGGCGTCGACGATGAACGCCATGGCCGAAGCGCTCGGCATGTCGCTGACCGGCTGCGCCGCCATTCCGGCCGCCTATCGCGAGCGCGGCCAGATGGCCTACCGCACCGGCCGCCGCGCCGTCGAACTGGTGCTTCAGGACATCAAGCCGTCCGACATCCTGACCCGCGCCGCCTTCCTCAACGCCATCAAGGTCAATTCGGCGATCGGCGGCTCGACCAATGCCCAGCCGCATCTGGCCGCCATGGCCAAGCACGCCGGCGTCGAGCTTCACCCCGACGACTGGCAGGTCCACGGTTTCGACATTCCTCTGCTCGCCAATGTCCAGCCGGCGGGCGCCTATCTCGGCGAACGCTTCCACCGCGCCGGCGGCGTGCCGGCGATCATGTGGGAACTGCTGAAAGCCGGCAAGCTGGATGGCTCCTGTCCGACGGTCACCGGCAAGACCATGGCCGAAAACCTGCAAGGCAGGGAATCCGACGATCGCGAGGTCATCAAGCCCTATGATGCCCCCATGCGCGAACGGGCAGGCTTCCTGGTGCTGAAGGGCAATCTCTTCGACTTCGCCATAATGAAGATGAGCGTCGTGTCGGAAGGCTTCCGCGAACGCTATCTGAGCGAGCCCGGCAAAGAAGGCGTGTTCGACGGAAAGGCCGTCGTGTTCGACGGTTCCGAGGACTATCATAAGCGCATCAACGATCCCGAACTCGACATCGACGAGAACACCATCCTGGTGATCCGCGGCGCCGGGCCGCTCGGCTGGCCGGGTTCCGCCGAGGTGGTGAACATGCAGCCGCCGGATCATCTGCTGAAGAAGGGCATCATGAGCCTGCCGACGATCGGCGACGGCCGCCAGTCCGGTACCGCCGACAGCCCGTCGATCCTCAATGCCTCGCCGGAAAGTGCGGCCGGTGGCGGTCTCGCATGGGTGAGAACCGGCGACGTCATTCGCATCGACTTCAACGAGGGTCGTTGCGACATGCTGGTGGACGAGGCCGAAATCGAGCGCCGCAAGGGCGAAGGCATCCCCAAGGTGCCGGCCGATGCGACCCCGTGGCAACGGATCTATCGCCAGACCGTCACGCAGCTCTCCGAGGGCGCGACGATCAAGGGGGCGGACGACTTCCGCCAGATCGCCAAAACGCCGCCGCGTCACAACCACTGACGCCCAACGGGTCGCGGGAGCCTTTCCGCGATCACATCCTCGTGCCTTGCGGCCCGCGCGTTTGACGTTGCGGGCCGCACGCCCCATCTAAGGGCGGAACCCACACCGAAGGAGGATGGCATGACGACAAACACCGAACGCGCCGTACTGGCTGGCGGATGCTTCTGGGGCATGCAGCAACTGATCCGCAGGATGCCCGGCGTTCTCGCCACCCGCGTCGGCTATACCGGCGGCGACGTGGCCAACGCCACCTACCGCAACCACGGCACCCATGCCGAAGGCATCGAGATCACTTTCGATCCGTCGAAGATCAACTACCGCGCCCTACTGGAATTCTTCTTCCAGATCCATGACCCGACCACGCCGAACCGTCAGGGCAACGACGTCGGCATGAGCTATCGTTCGGCGATCTATTACACCAGTGACGAGCAGAAGCGTGTGGCCGAGGACACCATCGCCGACGTCAACGCGTCAGGCCTGTGGCCCGGCAAGGTGGTCACCGAAGTCGAGCCGGTCGGCGATTTCTGGGAAGCGGAGCCAGAGCACCAGGATTACCTGGAGCGCATTCCGAACGGCTATACCTGCCATTTCGCGCGGCCGAACTGGAAACTGCCGCGCCGCGCCGCCTGACAGGTCAGGCCGACACCATCATCGACGCCGCCGATACCTCAGGTTCGGCGGCGTTTCTGTGTCTCACAGCACGGCGCTCATGCCGCCGTCGACATAGATGATCTGACCGTTGACATAGTCGGAAGCGGCCGAGGCAAGGAAGACGGCGGCTCCCACCAGTTCCTCCGGACGCCCCCAGCGCCGCGACGGCGTGCGCCCCTTCACCCAGGCATCGAACTGCGGATTGCTGGTCAGCGCCTCGTTCATGTCGGTCAGCATGTAGCCCGGACCGATGGCATTGGCCTGGATGCCATGCTCGGCCCACTCGGCCGCCATCGACTGGGTCAACAGCTTGATGCCGCCTTTCGCCGCCGTATAGGGCGCAACCGTCGGGCGGGCAAACGCACTCATCAGCGAGCCGATATTGACGATCTTGCCCTGTCCGCGCGGGATCATGCGCTTGGCCGCCTCGCGGCCGACGAAGAAGGCGCTGGCCAGGTTCGTGTCGATCACCCGCCGCCACTCCTCGGCCTTGAGTTCCACAAGTGGCTTGCGCAACTGGATGCCGGCATTGTTGACGAGAATGTCGATCGGGACACCTTCGGCGTCGAGACGCTGGAACGCTGCGACGACGGCGGCTTCGTCGGTGACGTCGAAGGGCTCGACGGTAACGACATGGCCTTGCGAACGCAGAGTGTCGGCTGTCTTCGCCAACCGGTCGGCATCCATGCCGTTCAGCACGAGGTGCGCACCGGCTTCGGCGAGCCCCGTGGCGATCGCCAGCCCCAGCCCGCGCGACGAACCGGTCACGAGGGCGGTCTTGCCTTCAAGGCTGAACAGCGGGTTTTTCAATTCCTACACTCCCAATTTCTGTTAGGGCGCCTGCATTTCCGCCCGGCACGGCAGACAGAGGCCAGCATCCGTATATAGAGGAGGCAAAACGCGGAGACAGTCACGAGCACCGCTTTATGTCCGCTGTTCAGGTTACGGCGCCGACCTGCCACGGCACGAATTCGTTGTCGCCGTATTCGAATTCCTCGCTGCGCGTCTTCTTGCCGGAAGCCACCGCGATCACCTCCTCGAAGATCCGCCGGCCGGCTGCCTCGATCGTATCCTCGCCCGAGACGATGTCGCCACAGTTGAGGTCCATGTCTTCCTCCATGTGGCGATACATTTCCGAATTGGTGGCGATCTTGATGCAGGGCGCCGGCTTGAACCCGGAGACCGATCCGCGGCCGGTGGTGAAACAGATGACATTGCATCCGCCCGCCACCTGGCCCGTCACGGCCACCGGATCATAGCCGGGCGTATCCATGAAGACGAAACCGGGTTCGGTCACCATCTCGGCATATTCGTAGACGGCCGAGAGAGGCATCGACCCGCCCTTGGCGACGGCGCCCAGCGACTTTTCCAGAATGGTGGTGAGCCCGCCGAGCTTGTTGCCGAAGGAAGGATTGTTGTTGAGCTCGTCGCCGTTGCGGGCGGTGTACTGGCGCCACCACTCGATGCGGTCGAGCAGTTTCTTCGCCACGGCCGGGCTGACCGCGCGGCGGGTGAGCAGATGTTCGGCGCCGTAGATCTCCGGGGTTTCGGCCAGCACCGAGGTTCCGCCGTTACGCACCAGAAGGTCGGAGGCCACGCCGAGTGCCGGATTGGCCGAAATGCCGGAATAGCCGTCCGAGCCGCCGCACTCGAGCGCCAGCTTGATGCCGGACAGCGGTTGCTCGGTGCGGCCGACCGCATTGACGATCGGCAGCATTTCCTTGATCGCCTCGCAAGCCGCGTCGATGGTCTTGCGGGTCCCGCCCGTGTGCTGGATCGTCATGGTCTTCAGCAAAGCGCCTTCGACGAGCTTGTAGTGCTCGAGGATGGGCGCGATCTGGTTGGTCTCGCAGCCGAGCCCGATCATCAGGATGCCGCCGAAGTTCGGATGGCGGGCATAGCCCTGGATGGTACGCGTCAGGATCTCGTAGCCTTCGGACTTGGTATTGATCGCGCAGCCGCCCCCATGGGTCAGCGCGACCACCCCGTCGACATTGGGAAAACCCTCGAGCCCGTGATGCCGGTTGAAATGCTCCGCCACGTAGCGCGACACGGTCGCCGAACAGTTCACCGAGGAGATGATGCCGATGTAGTTGCGGGTGCCGATGCCGCCGGCGCCGCGATTGAAGCCCAGGAAAGTGCGCCGCTCGGCCTCCGGCAGCAAGACCGGACCAGGCACGCCGCCGAACTCGTAGGCGTGCTGCGAATCGATCATTTGAAGGTTGTGCAGATGCACATGATCGCCCGCTTCGATGGGTTCCGACGCGACGCCGATGACCTGGCCGAACTTCAGGACTTCCTTGCCCTTGGCGATGGCATGCAGCGCGATCTTGTGGCCGCGGCCGATCTGGACCTTGGCAAACAGGCCTTCCGGCCCCGCCGGTGCACCGGCCGGGATCACCTTGCGGGCGACGCCCACGTCGTCGGCGGAATTCAGGATGATGATCGGCGAAACGGCAGTGGTCATGGGAGGGCTCCCTGGCGAAAGCGATGCGGAGGTTCAGATCGGGCGCCCGCCATTACGGGCTCGCCTCATGGATATTGGGCGCCGCTGGCCGTTGTATAGACCGCATAGAGCGAACGTGTGGCGGTGATGAACAGGCGGTTGCGGCGCGGCCCGCCGAAGGTCAGGTTCGCCACCGTCTGCGGCACCAGGATCTTTCCGAGCAGCGTGCCGTCCGGCGCAAAGCAATGCACCCCGTCGGCGGCGCTGGTCCAGACATTGCCCAGCGTATCGACGCGAAAGCCGTCCGGGATGCCATTGTCCAGATTGCAGAAGACCCGCCCGTTTGTCAGCCGCGACCCGTCGACGACGTCGAAGACGCGGATGTGGCTCGGCGCCGTCTCGTCATGGCTCTGCGCGGAATCGGCAACATAGAGCCGCTTCTCGTCCGGCGAAAAGGCAAGACCGTTGGGCTGGCGAAAATCGTCGACGACGGCGGAAAGCGCACCGCTCTGCGGATCAAGCCGGAAGACGTTGCGGTTCGGCAGCTGCGGTTCGGCCTTGTAACCTTCGTAGTCCGACAGGATGCCGTAGGTGGGGTCGCTGAACCACACGCTGCCGTCGGACTTCACCACGACGTCGTTCGGTGCGTTGAGCCGCTTGCCCCCGAACTGGTCGGCCAGCACCGTAACGCTTCCGTCGATTTCCGTCCGCGTTACCCGCCGACCGCCATGCTCGCAGGTCACAAGCCGTCCCTCTCGGTCACGCGTATTGCCGTTGGCGAAGTTCGACGGCTCGCGGAACACCGACACGCCATGGCCGGGCGAATAGCGCAGCATGCGCTGATTGGGAATGTCGCTGAACAGCAAGCAGTTGAGATCTGCGAACCAGACCGGCCCCTCTGCCCAGCGGCAGCCGGAATAGAGTTCCTCCAGCTCGGCGCTGACGACGACCAGGTGGCGGAAGCGGGGGTCGTGGATCTCGTAGATTGATGAAGGGGCAGTCGTCATGGCAGTCGTTCCGCGGACCTGTGGAATTGGAAGAAATGCGTTCTTCATCTTGCTCCCCGCAGCGGCCGGCTCGCGACCAGGATCACGGTGATGATGATGAGGCCGGTCAGGATCAGACGGATGCCGGCACCGAAGCCGTAGGTGTTAAGCATCGAGACGACGAGGAACATGAAGAGCGAGGCGCCCCAGATGCCCGGCACGTTGGAATTGCCGCCGGCGACCGCCGACCCGCCGATGACCACCACGGCGATCGACATCAGCAGATATTCCGAACCCATGTTGAGCGCCGCCCCGCCGGAAAAGCTCGCGAGCAGATAGCCGCAGACCGCCGCCAGCACCGCGCAGAGCACGTAGGTCAGGAGACGCGAGCCGTCGACCGGGATGCCGGCCATGCGCGCGGCAAACCGGCTCTGGCCGATCGCCGAGATCCAGCGGCCGAAGATCGCCCGATCCAGCAGCCACCACACGGCGACGGAAAGCAGCAGCGCGGCGAGCGCAATATTGGGAATGCCGAAACTGGCCGAGGTGGTGAACTGCGCCAGCACTTCCGGCGGTTTGACCCTCAGACCGCGATTGTACCAGATGGCCGAGGACTGCACGATGAAGCTCATCGACAGCGTTGCGATGATCGGCGGGATCCTCAGCAGCTTGATCAGCGCATAGTTCAGCACCCCGATGGCGATGCCGATCAGGATGGCGACGAGAAAGCCGACGAGGATCAGCGAATCCTGCCCGTCCATCAGCTTCAGCGCGATCGTGCCCGACAGCGTCATCGTGGCCGGCACCGAGAGGTCGACATTGCCCGGTCCGAGTGTGATGACCAGCATCTGCCCGAGACCGACGATGACGGAGAAGGCGGCGAAGGTGAAGGCAGCCTGCGAGAGCCCGGCCGAGCTGGCACCGCCGGTGAACAGCACGGTGACGATCCAGGTGGCGATTGCGGCGACGAAGGACCAGATCCAGGCCTTGCCGAAGAGAGCGGTAACGCGAGTCATGGCTGCTTCTCCTCCTGGCCGCGGCGGTTGAGCACCAGCCGGAGCCCGAGCACGATGATGAGGATCGCTCCCTGCGCGCCGATCTGCCAGTCGGGCGAAATGCGCATGAAGGAGAGGAATGAACCGGCAAGCGTCAGCGTCAGCGCACCGATGACCGCACCGACCGGCGAGACACGGCCGCCGACGAACTCGCCGCCACCGAGGATGACGCCGGCGATCGACAAGAGCGTATAGCGAAGCGCGATGTTGGCATCCGCCGAGGTGGCGAGGCCGACGAGCGCGATGCCGGACAGGATGGCGAAGAAGCCGGCCGCGGCATAGGTCGCCCCCTTGATCCACAGCACCGACCAGCCGGCACGGGCGACCGAGCGGGCATTGCCGCCGACGCCGCGCATCAGCACGCCGAAGGTGGTGCGCATGACGAGAAGGTGGGCCGCGAGCGCGATCAGCAGGCTGGCGATGATCGCCATCGGCACGAAGGGCGGCTTGGACACCATCATGGCGCGCAGCCAGACAGGCGCCTCGCCGCCGGGTGCCGGCAGGATGATGACCGCAAGCCCGCCCCAGACGAAGCTCATGCCGAGCGTGACGACGATCGACGGCAGGTCGCGCAGGTGGATGATCATGCCGAGCGCCGCATAGGTGAGCACGGCCGCGGCAAGAATGGCGATGGCCGTCACCGGGTCCGTCGGCATGTAGACGGCGGTCACGCAGGCGGCGAAGCTGACGAAGGTACCGATCGACAGATCGAGATCGTTGACCGCCATGATCAGCATCTGCGCGATGGTCGCGAGCGCGATCGGCACGGCGAGATTGAACAGCAGGTTGAGCCCGGTATAGCTCATGGCGCGCGGCTGGATGTAGAACACCGCCGCGAGCAGGATCGCCAGCGAGGCGGCAGGTATGATCAGCCTCAGCGTATTGACGGAAATGCCCTTCATGCGGCCTCTCCCGAGAAGGAGGCTGCGAGCACGTGGCTCTCGTCGATCTCGTCGCCCGTCAGTTCGGCGACGATCCCGCCGTCCCGGAACACGTAGACCCGGTCGCACAGGCAGATTTCGTCCATTTCGGTGGAATACCAGATGAAGGTCCGGCCGGCCTCGGCCTCTGCCCTGAGGATCGCATAGACCTCCTGCTTGGTGCCGATGTCGACGCCGCGCATCGGGTCGTCCATCAGCACGATCTCGGCCTTCGTGGCGAGCGCCCGGGCGAACAGCACCTTTTGCTGATTGCCGCCCGACAGCGAGAGAATGGGATTGCCCATGTCGGGCGTGCGTATTTCCATGCGGGTCTTCCAATCTGCGCCGAGCTCCGTTTCGCGCGCGCCGTCAATCGCCCAGAGCCGCGCAAGGTGCGGCAGGCTGCCGATCGACAGGTTTTTCAGAATGCTCCACAACGGGAAAGTGCCGTTCAGCGCGCGGTCGCCGGCAACGAAGGCGATCGCATCGCCATGGCCGGGCAGCCAGTTGCCGCTGTGGTCGCGGAAGAGATCGAGGAGCATGTCGGTCTGGCCATGACCGCCAAGGCCGGCAAGCCCGATGATCTCGCCCTTGCGCGCCTTGAAGCCGATCGGCGATCCGGCCTGGGGCGCGCGCTCGATCGAAAAATCCGCTTCGGTCCTGATCCTCGCGCCGCCGCGGGTCCGTTCCTTGACGACGCTGCCCATGGCTTCCACGAGACTGTTCACGTTGAATTCGGCCGCCGGCCGCGAGGCCACGACCCGGCCATCCTTCATCACCACGATGCGGCTGGAGGTCGACAGGATCTCGCCGAGAATATGGGAGATCAGCAGCACCGCACCGCCGGAGGCGACGAAACGGCGGACATGGGCGAGCAATTGCTCGGCCAGGCCCGCATCGAGTGACGATGTCGGCTCGTCCAGGATCACCAGCCGCGGCGCGTCGGTGACGGCGGCAAAGGTGATGGCGATCTCCACCATCTGTCGCTCGGCGATCGACAGTTCTCCGACGGTCGCCGTGCAGTCGATGTGGTTGCCGGGAAAGATCTCGTCGAGTTTCGCGCGGATCAGCGACAGCGCCCGCTTGCGCCAGCCGAAGCCGGAAAGCCCCGCATGCATGACGCGCGTGTTCTCGACGATGGTAAGGTTCGGGCAGAGCGACAATTCCTGGAAGACGCATCGCACGCCTCCGGCGCGCGCCGTGGCGATGCCGCCGGCGCCGTCCACGCCGCCATAGGAAATCGTGCCCTGGTGCGGCGGGAGACCGCCATTGATGACATTGACGATGGTCGACTTGCCGGCGCCGTTGTGGCCGACCAGACCGAGCGCCTCGCCCGGCAGGATCGTCAGATCGACGCCGTCGAGCGCCTTGACTGCGCCGAACTCGACCCTGATCCCGCGCGCGGAGACGACCGCCTGCTGTTCGGCTTCCATACTCATGCCTTGGCCACTGCCTGTCCGAAAATTCATGGAATGACCACCCGGCGCCAGGTTTGGGGGCGCCGGGTGGCGGGAGATCACGGCGGCGTGAAGCTCCGCCGTGACGATACCGTCACTTGCCGGCGATGACCGCCTGGGCGTCCTCGAGCGAGTATTCGACGTTGGCCACGCCGCCCTTTTCGGTGGTCTCGAGGTTCTTCTCGAGATTGTCCTGATCGATGCGCAGGAAGGGAACCACGAGGTCCTTCTTCACTTCCTTGCCGTCGAGGATCTGCTGGGCGACCCAGAAGGCGAGCGTCGAGACGCCCGGTGCGATCGAGACCGACATGGTCTCATAGCCGCTCGCGTCCTTCTGCTTCTTCCACCACTGCAGTTCGTCCTCGCGGTTGCCCATGACGATGGTCGGGATCGGACGCTTGGCCGCGTCGAAGGCCTGCGCCGCGCCATAGCCGTCACCGCCCTGGGTCACGACGGCGGCGATTTCCGGCAGGCTCGGCAGGATGCCGGCGACAGCGCGCTGGGCGACGTCCTGGGCCCAGTCGCCATGGACCGAACCGGCGATCTTGAACTGCGGATACTGCTTCACGCCCTCATGGATGCCGGCGGAGATTTCGTCGTCGACGAAGACGCCTGCGAGGCCGCGGATTTCGAGCAGGTTGCCGCCGTTCGGGATCTTCTTCGACAGGTATTCGACCTGGCTGCGGCCCATTTCCTTGAAGTCGACAGCAATGCGCCAGGCGCAAGGCTCGGTGACGATGCCGTCGAAGGAAACGACGGTGATGCCGGCATCGCAGGCTTCCTTGACGGCGCCGTTCAGCGCGGTCGGGGAGGCCGCGTTGACGACGATGGCGTCATAGCCTTCCAAGATCATGTTCTGGATCTGCGCGGCCTGTTCGGTCGCCTGGTTTTCGGCGGTGGTGAACGGATCGGCGGCGGCGACGATGCCGGCCTTCACCGCTTCCTTGGTGACCTTGTCCCAGCTCGTCAGCATGGCCTGACGCCAGGAATTGCCGGCGTAGTTGTTGGAAAGCGCGATCTTCTTGGTCGACGTATCGGCATGGGCCGAAATTGGCATGGCCGCGCACACGATCGCAGCCGACGCCAGGAGTAGTTTCCTGATGGTCATGTCTCTCTCCCTGAATGCCGGAGCGGTCCGGCGGATCTCCGGGACCGCTCCTCAACGGCTGGCCCGGAAATGTTCCTCCACTGAGGACTGGCGCCTCAGTGAAATGCAGGATGGAGGAAATCGAAAAAGCTGTATAGACGGATACGAGCAGGCAGACTGCGGGATCCCGCAAGAGATTTGCGGATGTTCGCAAGACGCGACGAGCGGTTTTTGCGCTAATGGATGCGAAGTGAGTTGGTTTCACGGCTCGGGAGGGAGCCTCGAAGCCGGGGAGGAATGCCAATGCTGGAAGACGCCTCGGCCTCGTTGTTCGGCCAGTACCTGGCGATTTCGCGCCTGCTTGCCGGCCAACTCGATTTCCATTCCGCCATACGCGCGGTCGCCAAGGAAATCAACCTGATCATTCCCAACGATCACATGGACGTCTGCATCATCACGCCCGGCAGCACCTACCACACGGCCTATGAAAGCGGCTTCGAGACCGCCTGGAGCAAGATGTCGGCGGCGCTCATCGCCAACAGCCCGCTCCGCGACCTGCTCATGGGAGAGGTCGACGAGATGCTGACCGCCGATGCCAGCACCGACCCGACCTTCAACTTCTCCGGCGCCTTCTCCCGACCGATCTTCGAACACGGCTTGCGCAGCCGCCTGCATGTCGCGCTCAAGGTCCAGGGCGAAACCATCGGCGCCCTCTCCTGCTCCAGCCTGCAGCCCGACTTCTACACCCCTGCCGACATCGCCAAGGCCCGTTCGATCGCCGACCTGCTCGCACCCTACTTCTTTGCGCTGAGGGCCGCCGACCAGGCCAAGCGTTCGGCGATCGTCGAGGCGGAGGCCCGGGCGCGCGAGGAGGGGTTGCGTCTCGGTGCGCTGCGGCTGACCGAAGCGCTGGAAGCCGAGCGGCAGCGGATCGGCATGGACCTGCACGACCAGACGCTGGCCGACCTTACCCGTTTTGCCAAGCGCCTCGAGCGGCTGAGCCTTATGCCGACGATCAGCGGCGAGACGCTGGAGCCGCTGTTTCGCAGCCTGCAGCACTCGATGCAGGACCTGCGCCAGATCATCGAGGAGGCCCGCCCTTCCGTGCTGCAGCTGTTTGGCTTGGCCGATGCGATCGAGAACCATCTTGAGCGATCCGTGCGCGACAGCGGGCTGACCATAGACCACCAGCTCCTCGACCAGACTGAGGAAGCGACCGACCGGCTCGGCCATTCCGTGCGCGTCGCCCTCTTCCGCATCGCCCAGGAGGCGATCAACAACGCCATTCGCCACGCCCAGGGCGACCGGATCTCGGTTCGCCTCGACTGCCCGCCGGGCGAGATGCTGCTGGAAATCCGCGACAACGGCATCGGCATCGGCAAGGTCGCCCGCCGCCCCGGCAGCGGGCTGGAGAACATGCGCACCCGCGCGCGGCTGATCTCGGCAGGGTTCACCTATGGCCGCGAGCATGGCGAGACCTTTGTGCGCGTCACTCTGCCCATGCCGGAACAGGAGATCGCAGAATGAAGGTTCTGATCGTCGAGGACGACGCGCTGCATCGGGCCTATCTCAACGAGGCCGTGCGGTCCGCCCTGCCGGAATGCGATACCGTGTTCGAGGCCGAAAACGGGCTGGTCGGCGAGAAACTGGCCCGCGAACACCGCTCGGAGCACATCGTCATGGACCTGCAGATGAGCCCGCGCAACGGCATCGAGGCGGCCCGCACCATCTGGAAGGAACGTCCCGACACCCGTATCCTGTTCTGGTCGAACTATGCCGACGAGGCCAATGTCCGCGGCATTTCGCGCATCGTGCCCGATGGGGCGGCCTATGGCTATGTGCTGAAATCGGCCTCCGACGAACGGCTGAGGCTGGCACTTCGCTCGATCTTCATCGAGGCGCAATGCGTGATCGACCGCGAGGTGCGGGGCCTGCAGCAGAAGAGTCTCGGCCATGCCCGCGGCTTCAGCGATTCCGAATACGAGATCCTGGTCGACATCGCGCTCGGCCTCACCGACCGCGCCATCGCCAAGCGCCGCAACCTCTCGCTTCGCAGCGTCCAGAACCGCCTGCAGCAGCTCTACGAAAAGCTTGGCGTCTACCAGCCGGTCGGCGAAGAGGCGGAAGAAGGCCGCTTCAACCTGCGGGCCCGCGCCGTCACCGTGGCGCTGCTGCGCAAGCTGCTCAATCACAATGCGCTGGAACGGGCCGAGGCCGACCTCGAACACTGGCTGGCCCGCAAGCCGCAGCGGAGCAACTAGCGCGTCCGCCTTCGGCACCCCGAGTAACCACGAGTACCGCCATCTCCAAAGCGAGAGCCGGGTGAGGCGTCGCCGCCTCCCCGTCCCCCGGAATGCGCGTGTCGTCCATGCAGACGATCCGCGCCTTATGCGTCGACCCGCTTGCTGATGATGAACTTGCGCTTTTCCAGTTCCTTGAAATAGGCCGCCACGTCGAAATACTCTTCCGGTGCCCAGACGCCCGGCTTCTTCGGATTGGCGAGGATCAGCTGCGCGGCGATCGAACCGTTCATCGAGGTGCAGGCGTCGACGTAAGGCGCGTACATCGCGTCCGGCTTGACCACAACCTCGACCGTTACCGTCGTTTCGACGCCGTTCTTGCGACCCTTGCCGATGGCGAAATGGATCTCGTGGCTGTCCTGCGCGGGGATCTTGTCGGCATTCTTCTTGATATTGCGCTCGATCACCTTGTTGAGCACGTCGAGCGGACGGACCTTGACGCCGCCGACCTCGACCGCATCGTTGAAGTCGCCGAAACCCGCCTTGACCAGACCGACCCAGGCCTCATGTTCGCGATGCGGCAGGTGCAGCTTCCAGGAGAACTCCTTGATGCCCTTTTCCTTGATGCCGTCGGCCAGCGGCACGGTCAGCTGTTCGGAATGTGGCGAGTGCATGAACTCGCAGCGACCCCAGGGTTCCGGCAGGTCGAGGAACTCGCTGCCGCTCATCGGCGGGCAGGTCACATGCTTGCCGTCATAGAACTGCGTGCTCTCATGAGCATATTCGGCGAGCACGGTCGAGACACTGTAGGGCGGAATGAGAACCGGGTTCTCGTCGCCGACCAGTTCGGCTGCCCAGTAGAGGTTGATCTTGTCGATCTCGTCGAGCTCGTCGGCGACGGCGCGGCAAATGACGTTCGACATGCCCGGATCGGCGCCGACACCGATGACCGCCGTCACGCCGGCGGCCTTGAAGCGGTCATGTTCGGCCAGTTGCTTGACCGTGAAGGTGCCAAGCCCGCCGAGGTCGATATAGGGAACCTTGGCCGCTAGCGCCGCCTCGAAGATCGCCATCTGGAAGCCGAGCAGGGTCGGCACGCAATTGATGCAGATGTCGGCGCCGGCGATCGCGGCATTGAGCGCAGCCGGATCGGTGACGTTCAGGTCGACGAGTTCCAGGCGCGCGTCGGCAAGTTCTTCCTTGAGCGCTTCCATCTTGTCGCGCGCCGCGTCGCAGACGCGGATCTTCGTGATGTCGACGATCGCGCGGTCGGAGACGAGGTCGCGGACAATGCCGGCGCCCATGAAGCCGGCGCCGCCGAGAAGGGTGATGATCATTTCGAAAGTCCTCTTGTCATGAAATCTGTTCGGGGCCGAAGCGCCGCTCACGCGTGCTTGCGGCCGCCCGTTTCGTAGAACCACGCGTCCGGATAGGGGTACCACCACTCCTGGCGCACCGGCTTGTGATCGATGATCACCATCTTCGATCGCCGGAACGTGTCGAGCCCGAGCTTGGATAGCTCGCGGCCGATGCCGGATTTCTTCCAGCCGCCGAAGGGCAGCGCGTCATTGTCGATCAGCGGATTGTTGACCCAGACCATCCCGGCCTCCAGCCGCTCCGCCGCTTCCATCGCCTCTTCCAGCGAGGTGGTGAAGACCGAGGCGCCAAGGCCGAATTCGCTGTCGTTCGCCTTCTCGATCGCCTGATCGAAATCCGCGACCCTCATGACGGCGGCGACGGGTCCGAAGCACTCCTCCTGCATGATCGCCATGTCGGCCGTGCAGCCGGTAAGAATGGTCGGCTCGTAGAACCAGCCGACCGGCTCGGACGGCGGCATGCGCCCGCCGATCTCGACCTTGGCGCCCTTTGCCACGGCGTCCTCGACCAGCCGGATCACCTTGGCGCGAGCCGCCTCGGAGACCAGCGGGCCGATCTCGGACTTGGTCAGGCCGTTGCCGATGCGCAGGCGCTTCGTTTCGGCGACGAACTTCGCGATGAATTCGTCGTGAACCGCATTGACCACGAAGAAGCGCTCGGCCGAGGTGCAGACCTGGCCGGACATGTGGAAGGCGGCAGTGACCGCGCCGGCGGCGGCAACGTCGAGGGGCGCATGGGCGGTGATAATCATCGGGTCGGAGCCGCCGGCCTCGATCACGGCCGGCTTCATCTGGCCGGCGGCGGCCATGGCGACCGCCCGCCCGGCGGCAACCGAGCCGGTGAACGCCACAGCATGGGTCTTCGGCGAGGCGATCAGCGCCTCGGCCAGCGCCACGCCACCCGGCAGGCAGGCGATCAGCCCCTCCGGCACGTCGGCGAAGATCTGCATGAATTCCAGGGTAGAGAGCGTCGTCGCCGGAGCCGGCTTGATGATGCAACCGTTGCCGGAGGCAAGCGAGGCGGCAACCGTCCAGCACATCAGCAGGATCGGAAAGTTGAACGGCATGATGTGGACGGACAAACCCAGCGGCTCGTAGCGGGCGAACTGGAAGGAGCCTGTCTGCGTGGTGCCGGCGATCTTGCCCGCGTCGTCGCGCGCCATTTCGGCGAAATAGCGGAAGGCGCCGGCGCAGTTGGCCACCTCGCCGATCGCTTCGGGATAGGGCTTGCCCATTTCGCGCGACATGATCTCGGCACAGCGCCGCATATCGGTCGCCTCGATGCGGTTGGCGACCTTGTGCAGGATGGAGGCGCGGGTCTTGGCGTCGAGAACCTTCCACTTGCGCTGGGCGGCCGTTGCGGCATCCAGCGTGGCGGAAAGCTCGTCCTCGGTGACCTCGGTGATCACCCCGACCTTCTCGAGCCGCGCGGGATCGATGACGTCGATCAGACGGCCACTGCTTTCCCTGTAGCGGCCTTCCGAGAAGTAGGTGGGTCTGGAAATATCATAAGCGCTCATGGCGTCCTGCCTGCTTCGGAAGTCGGAGAGGAATTCGGCGCGACCGGTGCATGGTCGCGCCAGGAGGGAAGTGCCGCGTCCATGGCGGCGCGGATGTCGTCGAGCCCGGCACGCGTCAGCGCCTTGTCCAGCAGTCGCGCGACGCGCGGCAGATGCACGAGATAGCCATGCTTGCCGTCGCGTTTCGACAGCCGCTCGAAATTGCCGAGGATCTTCGTGTGCCGGTGTGCGGCGAGCAGCCAGTACTCGGTGAGGAAGCGCTGCCGATCGAGGCGCGGCCGTCCGGCGAGATACCGTTCGATCAGTCGCTCCTCCAGCGCAGGATCGATGTCGCGTCGGGCGTCCTGGGTCAGCGACACGAGATCATAGGCAGCGGACCCGATCAGCGCATCCTGGAAATCGAGCAGCCCGCAGGCGGCCACGCCGTCGCGGCCTTCGATCACCATCAGATTATCCACGTGATAGTCGCGCAGCACCAGCGCATCGCGGCGCGTCGCAACATCGGTAAGCGCGGACTTCCAAAGGCCAAGGAATTGGCCCTTGAAGACTGCCACGTCGCAGCCCGGCGCGCATTGCGGCACGAACCAGTCGGTGAACATGGCGAGTTCTTCGAACAGAGGGCCATGGTCATAGGCCGGCACGTCGATCCGGGTCGCGTCGGGTGCCTCGTGCAGGTGGATCAGCGCATCGACGGCCAGGCCGTAGAGCTCCTCTTCCGAATGCCCGGCGCCAAGAAGCCGGGTGAAGGTTCCGTGGCCAAAATCCTCGATCAGCGCCAGCCCGCGCTCGAAATCCACCGAGAAAATCCTCGGCGCCGACAGCCCGAGCGCATTGAGATGCCGGCTGATGCGGACAAAGGCCTCGAAGTCCGGCGCGCCGGGCTCGACCTCCATCAACAGCTTCGGCGCGACCTCGATCCGGTAATAGCGGCGCGGCGAGGCATCCGCCGGAAGTGCCTTCGCCTCCGGTGTCGCGTCGAAATGCGCGGCAATGAACTCCCGGCGCGCGTCGGGCAGCGTTTGGCTTTGCAGCATGGTCAATCTCTTGCTTCGAGCGGCCGTCCAGGCGGCGCTTCGCTCCGCGGCTCAGCGGATCATGTAGACTTTCTTGATCGTCTCATGGACGGTGCAGACGCCTTTCCAGTCCTTGGGGAAGAAGGCGGCCGTATCCGGGGTGATCTCGATCACCTCGCCGGACTCGTGCACATAGGTGCTGCGGCCTTCGAGGAAATGGCAGAACTCGTCACGGGTCACGTGGCACTCCCATTTACCCGGCGTGCAGACCCAGAGCCCGCATTCGCTCTCGCCGTTCGGGCCCTTGTGGATCAGCCGGCCGGAGACATGGCTCTCGCCCTCGATCATGGTCGGGATGATGCCCCAGTCGACGAGATCGGTCTGTTCGAGCGGATTGCGCATCAAAGGTGCGGTGGTCATGGTCATGTCCTTTCGAGTGGCCGGCTCAGGCCAGCATGTAAATATTGCGCATGGTCTCGTGGACCGTGCATTCGCCGGTCCAGCCGGCCTTGAACATCACGGCCGTGCCGGGAGTGACGTCGACCACCTCGCCGTCGTCCGACCGGTAGGTCGCCCGCCCGGCAACGAAATGGCAGAACTCGTCGCGCGGGATCGACAGCCGCCAGCGGCCGGGCGTGCAGACCCAGATGCCGGTCTCGGGCTGGTTGTTCGGCCCCTTGAACAGCAGACGGCCGGTCGATTGCGAAGCGCCCTCGATCGCATCCGATTGCGCGCCCCAGTCGACCAGGTCGTCGAAGGTCGTGGCGCCATGGATGTGCGGGGCCGTCGTATTCAGCGTCTCAACCATTGTATTTCCCGGTCTTCACCAGTTCGTCGAGAATGCCGGCCGCCTTCTGCGGTCCGTTCTGGCTCTGCATGTGCTTGGCGGCGGCAGCGAGCTTGGCCTTCATCGCCGGATCGTTGATCATATGGTCGAGCTTGGCGGCGAGTTCCTCGTCGGTCCAGTCGTAGCGCGGCATCTTGAAGCCGTGGCCGGTTTCGTCGACGCGCGTCGCATTGTCGTGGCCGTCCCAGACATAGGGCATGATGATCGCCGGCTTGCCGAAGTAGAGGCACTCGGTGAACGAGTTGTTGCCACCGTGGTGGATGACAGCGTCGACCAGCGGAATGACCGACGGCTGCGGAAACCAGCTGTCGATGATGACATTGTCCGGAAGGTTTTCGTATTGGTCCTTGTAGTCGCCGACATTGACCAGTGCCCGGTAGGGCAGCTTGCCGACCGTCGCGATGATCCGCTTCAAGAGATCCGTGTCACCGGCGCCGAGGCTGCCGAAGCTGACATAGAGCAGCGGCTTGTCGTTGTTGGCCTTGAAGACCGGCACCTCGTAGGGCTTCTCCGAGCGCACGCAACCTTCGAGATACTGGAACTGGCTGGGGCTCAGCGGGTGTTCGCGCTCGAACTTCACCGGCTCGGGATAGAGCAGCAGGTTCATGAACGGCGAGGCCTCGAAGAACTGGCCGATCGGATAGGCCTCCTCGCCGGTCGATGTCAGGAATGCGTTGAAATCGTCATGGATCGGCTTGATGACTTCGTTGAAATGATCGCGATAGGCCGCATGGCCGGCATAATCCTTGGCGCCGCAGCCGGAGAGATGCGGCGGGATCTTGGGGTCCTCGATCTCGTTTTCCGAGCAGGAGATGATGCGCACCCACGGCTTGCCGAAATGCTTGATGGCGGGGAACAGGATGACGTTGTCGACGCAGATCAGGTCCGGCTTGATCCTGGCAAGCACGCCGGGAAGGTCCTTCTCGGCCCACTTGGCGCTGTCGACGATCGCGGTCCAGCAGTCCTTCACATAGTTGTCGATCTGGTCGTAGGGGCTCTTGCGGAAGTTCGGGATGTGGCCGTTGATGAAGTCCTCCCAGAACTTCGCCATCTGCTCCGGCGGCATCGGCTCGGAGAGGTTCACCGGATGGGCCTCGAATCCGTAGCCCTGATAGACGGACACGAAGCCCGGATCGGACAGGAAAACGGCCTTGTGGCCGAGCGCCTCGACGGCCTGTGCGATGCCGACGGAATTCAGCGCCGGACCGAAAGCGGCTTCCGGAAAGAATGCGATTGTCTTTTGCGACATGGGGTTCCCCTTGGTTTTTTAGTTCTTGAACAGGCGGGTGCGATCGGGATCGATCGCGACGTGAATGGTGCCGCCGATCGAGTGAGGCACCGCGGCATTGGCCGGGACCCTGACCTGCAGCGGCGTTTCGCTGGCGGCGATCCGGACATGCAGCACGCGGTCGAGACCGTGATAGGCCATGTCGACGATCTTGCCGCCGATGCCGAAGCTGCCGCTTGTCACCGTGATGTTTTCCGGCCGGACGGCAAGCGTGGCCGCGCCACGGATCTCGGTGCCCGTCGCCAGCTTCAGCCCATCGGCGTTGAATATGCCGTCGCTACCGACGATACCTTCGATGAAGTTCATCACGCCGATGAAATTGGCGACGAAGCGATCGGCCGGTGTCTCGTAGACGTCCTCCGGCGATCCGCATTGCAGCAGCTTGCCGTCCTTCAGGATCGCCATCCGGTCCGCCATGACCAGGGCTTCTTCCTGGTCGTGGGTGACGATGATGAAGGTGATGCCGACCTCATGCTGCAGGCGCTTCAGTTCGAGCTGCATGCGTTCACGCAGTTTCTTGTCGAGCGCGCCAAGCGGTTCGTCCAGCAGCAGCACCTTGGGCCGTTTGACCAGCGCGCGGGCAAGCGCCACGCGCTGCTTCTGTCCGCCCGAAAGCTGGTCGGGCTTGCGGCCGGCGAACTGGCCAAGGTCGGTCACCGCCATGATTTCCTCGACGCGCCGGGCTATCTCCGCCTTCGGCAACCGGTCCATCTCCAGCCCGTAGGCGAGGTTCTTGGCGACCGTCATGTGCGGGAAGAGCGCGTAGGACTGGAACATCAGGTTTAGCGGTCGCTTTTCCGGCGGAAGCGCTGAGATGTCCTTGCCTTCCAGCAGGATGCGGCCGCCGGTCGGCGTCTCGAAACCCGCCAGCATGCGCAGAAGCGTGGTCTTGCCGCAACCGGAGGGGCCGAGCAGCGCGAAGAATTCGTTCTTGCGGATCTCCAGCGACACGTGGTCCACCGCGTTCACCGGGCCGAAGCTCTTGTGCAGGCCGTCGATCGTCAGGATCGGCTCGTGGGAATGGGGTGCGTCGGTCATTGCATCTGTTCTTTGTTGAGCCATTGGGAGATCAGCAGCGCAAGCGCGCTCACCCCCATGACGATCGTGGCAAGGGCGTTGATTTCCGGCGTGATGCCGAAACGGATCATCGAGTAGATCTGGATCGGCAGGGTGATCGACGAACGGCCGGCGCCGGCGGTGAAGAAGGCGATGATGAACTCGTCGACGGAGAGCGTGAAGGCGAGCAGGCCGCCGGCAATGATCGCCGGCAGGAGCACCGGGAAGGTGACCCGCCAGAAGGTCGTCCAGCCGGAAGCGCCGAGATCGCGCGAGGCCTCGACGATCGAATAGTCGAAATGCTTGAGCCGCGCCCGAACCACCGAACTGACGAAGGCAAGGTCGAAGATCACGTGGCTGATGATGATCGTGTGCAGGCCAAGCGTCACGTTGAGCAGCGAGAAGAAGGTGAGGAGCGCGACCGCAAGTACGATGTCGGGAATGACCATGGGCGCAAACGCCAGCGCCTCGAGCCCCGTGCTCTTGCGGCGCCGCGTTTCCATGCCGAGCGCCAGAAGCGTGCCGAGCGCCGTCGAGATCAGCGTCGCGAAGACGGCGACGACCAGCGTGTTCCAGGCCGCCCCGAGGATCTCGCCATTGCCGGCAAGCGCCGCGTACCATTTGAACGAGAAGCCAGACCAGCTTGTCGGCAGGCCCGCCTCGTTGAAGGAGAGGGCAACCAGGACCGCGATCGGCAGGTAGAGAAAGCCGAAGACGGCAAGCAGTACGAGACGGCCGGGCAGGCGCGAAGAATTTGCCATTCTCATGCCTCCGCCCTCGCGCGCTCGCCGCTGGCACGCGCGGTTGCCCGGGCCTGTAGCATCAGGAGGAGGATCATGATCCCGATCAGCACGAGTCCGAGGGCGGCGCCGAAGGGCCAGTCATTGGCGGTCAGGAACTGGTCGTAGACCACGTTGCCGATCATCTGGAAGCGGCCACCACCAAGCAGAGCGGGCGTGACGAAATTGCCGATCGACAGGACGAAGACGAAGACCCCGCCCGCAGCCACGCCCGGCAGGGTGAGCGGCAGGGTGACGCGCCAGAAGGTCCGGATCGGCCCGCCGCCGAGATCACGGGAGGCTTCCATCAGTTCCGGATTGAGGCGCGAGAGCGTCGAATAGATCGCCAGGATCACGAAGGGCAGGTAATTATAAACGAGGCCGACGATGACCGCGCCCTCCGTATAGAGCAGCGACAGCGGCTCGCCCTGATAGCCGAACCAGCGCAGAAGGTTGTTGATCAGGCCTTCGCGGTTGAGCAGCACCATCCAGGCATAGGTGCGGATCAGGTAATTGCTCCAGAACGGCAGGACGGCAAAAAACAGGAGCATAGGCTGCCGCAATCGCGGTGCCCGGCTGATCGCATAGGCTGCCGGATAGGCGATCAGGATGGCCAGCAGCGTCGCGAGACCGGCAATGCGCGCCGAGGTGAGGAAGATCTTCGCATAGAGCGGATCGACGACGCGGGCGAAGTTTTCAAGCGTGAAGGCATATTCGATGCCACCCCACATGCCGCGCTGGAAGAAGGCATAGGACAGGATCAGCAGGCACGGCGCCACCATGAACGCCACGAGCCAGGCGACGGCCGGCGCGGTGAGCAGGTTCGATCGGGTGGACTGATAGGACATGCACGAGTTCCAGATGAGGGATTTCCATGACGGCCGGCTACGGAGCGCGGCAGCCAAAGGGGTGGCGATGAGGGAGACCGACATCTCCCCCATCGTCTTGCAGTGTTCGGGTCTTTTCTGCTTGAGGCCTTAGTTCGCGGCCTTGATCTCGCTGACGGCGCGAGAATAGTCCTTCTGGGCCGCACCGAGATCGCGCAGCAGCTCGTACTTGGTCAGCTCAGCCGGCGTCATGCCCATGTTCGGGTACTGCTCGATCAGTGCCTTGTCGAGGCTCTCCATCGCAGCGCGGTTCGGCACCTTGTAGAGGATGTTTTCGGCAGCCCAGGCATGGTTGGAGGCGTCGAGGATGAAGTTGATGAACTTCATCGCAGCATCCTTCTTCTCCGAGTTCTTCATCACGACGATGGTGTCGACCCAGAGATCCGAGCCTTCCTTCGGCACGACGAACTTGATGTCCTTGTTTTCGGTGATGCCGTAATTGCACCACCCGTCCCAGGCATGGACCAGCGAAGCTTCGCCCGAAACGAGCTTGGAATAGAAGGTCGTGTCGTCATAGGCGAGAAGCGTCTTCTTCGCCTGGATCAACAGGTCCTTGACCTCGGCGATCTTCGCCGGATCCGCTTCGTTGACCGAATAGCCCTTGGCGAGTTCGCCCGCCGCCATCAGCCAGCGATCGGTCGCCAGCATCGTGGTCTTGCCCTTGATGTCGTCGGAGGGTGCAAGCAGGTTCATCCAACTGTCGGGCGCGGTCTTCACCAGGTCAGAGCGATAGCACAGGCCGGTCGTGCCCCAGGTATAGGGCACCGAATAGACATTGCCCGGATCGTAGGCGAGATTGACCGCCTCCGGATAGAGATTGGCGAGGTTCGGGATCGCGGCGGCATCGAGCGGCTCCACCAGACCCTGATGGTTGAGGATCTCGGCGAAGGGCGACGAGACGAAGACGACGTCATAGCCCTTGCCCTGGCTCGCCATCAGCTTGCCCATGATTTCTTCGTTCGTGGCGTGGTTCACCACTTCGATTTCGAGGCCGGTCGCGGCCTTGAAGCTCTCGGCGATGTCCTTCGCCATGTAGCCATCCCAGTTCGAGATGACGAGATCGGCCGCGTTGGCGACACCGGCGCTGCCGGCGAGCATGGTTGCGGCGAGCAGTTTGACGGCAAAGGCGCTGGTCCTGGCGTATCCGCTTTTCGTTCGCACGGATCTCTCCCTTATTTGATGATTGTTCCAACCTCAGTCGGCGAAGCGTCGGTGTCCCGATCTCATGTCGCCGTTGGTGGCCAGTATTATTTATAAAAAAAATACGTCAATAGGGAATTTACATTTTCTCAACTGCTGCCAGAATTGCCATGGAAAGACTTGCGAAAAGAGCCGGCAAAGGTCAGCATACGGCCTTTGTCAGAGACAGGTGGGGCATGGCGACAGAGCCGGGACGCATTCATCACCGCCATGTGGAATTGGCGCAAAGAATACTGGATTTCGCCAGCGAGCGCGGCATGTCGCCCGGCGAACGGCTGGCCGAACAGGCGCTCGCCTCGCATTGCAACGTCTCGCGAACACCGGTCCGCAAAGCGCTTCAGGTCCTTGCGGAGCGCGAACTGGTGACCGCCGATGCCGATGGTGGCTTCCTGCTCGCCGTCGATCCGGTGGCCATCGCACGGCTCGACGACGTCGGCGAAAGCGATGGAGAAACAGAGATCTACAGCGCCATCCTGCGCGACCTCTCCGCTGGTCGCATTGCCGAGGCGCAGACGGTTGCCGGACTGCAGCGACGCTATGACGTCTCCCGCCAGACGGTACAAAACGCGCTACAAAAACTTTCAGAGGATAATCTCGCCGAACGCGGTGCCGGGCAGCAATGGCTGCTGAAGCAGTTTGCCCTTGGCGCCGATGCGGTCGCCAAGTCCTACGAGTTCCGGCTGGCGACCGAACCGCTGGCGCTGACCCTGCCCGAATTCCGCCGCGACCTGCCGGCGCTGACCTCGCTCCGGCAATCCATGCTGATCCTCAGGAGCATGAGCGAGGCGGATTTCGACCGCAAGCTGTTCGAACGCACCGATTTCGACTTTCACATGTTGGTAGCGCGCGGCTGCGGCAATCCCTTCATGGCCGAAGCCCTGACCAACCACCATCGCCGGCGCCGCGCCAATGCCGCGGCGGGACACGTGAACACCTACCGGCTGATGCAGTCCAACCTCGAACATATCCAGATTCTCGAGCAGATCGAGCGCGGCCAGATGGAGCTTGCCGCCGATCTGATGCGTGTGCATATACAGCTGTCGCAATCACTGAGGCCCCGCCTCGCCGGCCGCGGCGTCCCTCCCGCCTTCAAGCTCGTTTCGCGATAAGGCCAGCAAAAACAAATCCATGACAGCACAAAAGACCATCGCCCTGTTCCCCGAAGCAAGCTACGGCGCCGCCCTCAACTGCGTCGGCATCGCCCAGGAGCTGCGCCGGCTCGGCGCCCGGCCCGTCTTCATCTGTCACCCGGGTTTCAGCGGTGTCTTTTCCGAATATGGCTTTGCCGAATACCAGCTGGGCGAGAGCGGGCCGGCCCAGACGACCGACTGGAACGACTTCATCAGCCGCCATCAGGACGCCTTCCGGCAATCGCCCTTCGAACAGCTCACCTCCTATGTCGGACCCACCTGGGATGCCATCGTCGAAACCGCGATCGGCGTCGAGGATCCGCTGCGCCAATTGCTGGCAAGGCTGAAGCCCGATGCGATCGTGCTCGACAACGTGGTGATGTTTCCGGCGATCGCGACGGCCGGAGTACCGTGGATCCGCGTGGTGTCCTGTGCCGAGACTGAAATCCCCGACCCGCTGGTGCCGCCCTATCTCTCCGGTCTCGGCGAAACGCCCGGCGCGGACTGGAAGGCCTTTTCCGCTGCCTATGACAAGGTGACGGCCGCCTCCCACAAGCGGCTCTCCGCCTTCATGAGCGAGTGCGGCTTGAAGCCGCCTGCGGCCCCCCTCTTCCTCGACGTCTCGCCGGACCTCAACCTGCTGCTCGCGCCGGAGATCATCCGGCATCGCCGCGCCGAGCCGCTCGACCCCGAGCGCTTCGTCTTCCTGGACGGCTGCGTGCGGCGCGAAACGCCCTACCAGGTGCCGCGGTTTGCCAGCCACAATGATGCGGAACTGGTGCTGACCAGCTTCGGCTCGCTCGGCGCCATGGATGTCGACATGCTGCGGCGGATGATCGACGTCTTTGCCACCCTGCCCTATCGTTTCCTCGTCAATGCCGGCCATTGGCGCGACGAATATGTGCAAGTGCCGGACAATGTCTTCATCGACAGCTGGTTCCCGCAGCCTTCGGTGGTCGAACAGTCGAGCCTGTTCATCCACCACGGCGGCAATAACAGCTTCTGCGAAGCGCTTTACTACGGCGTGCCCTCGCTGGTGATGCCCTATTGCTGGGACGGGCACGACAATGCGCGCCGCGCCGAGGAAACCGGCGTCGGCAGGATGCTCCATCGCTACGACTGGTCGCCCGACGAACTGGCAGACGTCATCGGCGGGCTTCTGTCCGACCGCGCCATGCAGGCCCGCCTGAAGGACAATGCCCGCAAGATGCAGGCCTTTGCCGGAGCGACGCGCGCCGCCGAGGCGATCCTCAAGGTTACCGGCTGACCGGGTTTGCCCCGTCGCCTGCGCAAAAACCAAAAGCCAAGAAGGGGAAAAAATGAAGCACAAGCTTTTCATCGACGGTCAGTGGCTGGCGCCCGTCAAGGGCGGCACCTTCCCGGTCGTCAATCCGGCGACGGAAGAAGTCATTCACCAGGCGCCGGCCGGCACCGCCGAAGACATCGATCTGGCGGTCAAGGCCGCCAGGCGTGCCTTCGATACCGGTCCGTGGCCGAGGATGAGCGGGCGTGAGCGCGCTGTCTACCTGCGCGCCATCGCCGACAAGATCCTCGAGCGCAAGCAGGAACTGGGCCGGCTCGAAGTGCTCGATAACGGCAAGCCGCTGCCGGAAGCCGTGTGGGACATGGAGGATACCGCCGGCTGCTTCTCCTTCTATGCCAATCTGGCGGAAGAGCTGGATGAAAACCCGGAGGAGCCGATCGCGCTCTCCGAGCCGCGCTTTTCCTCGAAGGTGGTGCGCGAGCCGATCGGCGTCGCCGGCGCCATCATTCCGTGGAACTACCCGATGCTGATGGCCTCATGGAAGGTCGCGCCGGCACTTGCCGCAGGCTGCACCATGGTGCTGAAGCCTTCCGAGCTCACCCCGCTGACGGCACTCGAACTGGCCGCCATCGCCGAGGAAGTGGGGCTGCCGGCCGGCGTGCTGAACGTCGTGACCGGCCTCGGCCCCGATGCCGGCCAGCCGCTGTCCGAGCATCCAGGCGTCGACAAGCTTGCCTTTACCGGTTCGGTGCCCACTGGCGCGAAGATCATGGCGGCGGCCGCCCGCGACATCAAGAATGTCAGTCTGGAACTCGGCGGCAAGTCGCCCTTCGTCGTCTTCGCCGACAGCGACATTGAGAAGGCCGTCGAATGGATCATGTTCGGCATCTTCTGGAACCAGGGCCAGGTGTGCTCGGCCACCTCCCGCGTGCTGGTCGAGGAAAGCCTCTATCCGGCACTGCTGGAGCGGCTGGTCGCCGAGGCGGCGAAGATCAGGATCGGCGATGGCCTAAAGGACGGTACACTGCTCGGCCCGCTCGTCTCCAAGGGACAGCACGACAAGGTGCTGGCAATGATCGAGCGCGGTCGCGCCGAGGGCGCGACCATTGCCCATGGCGGCAAGCGCCCGGAAGGACTCGATACCGGCTACTTCCTCGAGCCCACCATCCTCACCGACATGGGCGAGGATAACTTCGTCTGGCGTGAGGAAATCTTTGGTCCGGTCGTCTGCGTCAAGACGTTCAGGGACGAGGCCGACGCGATCCGCATGGCCAATGACAGCAAGTTCGGCCTGGCCGCCGCCGTCATGTCGAAGGACAAGGCGCGCTGCGAGCGCGTGGCCCGCGCCTTCCGCGCCGGCATCGTCTGGATCAACTGCTCGCAGCCGACCTTCACCGAAGCGCCCTGGGGCGGCTACAAGCAATCCGGCATCGGCCGCGAACTCGGTAAGTGGGGCCTTTCCAACTACCTCGAGGTGAAGCAGATCACCGCGTTCAACAGCGACGAACCCTGGGGCTGGTACATCAAGTAGCGCAGCCACTGCTCCAAACGAAGCGACCGGCGATCAACGCCGGTCGCGCCCAGACAGCCTCCAAAACGTGGTAGCCGTCACCCGGCCAGATGCTCGAACAGCCGCGCCACGGCTTCGGCGCCTGGATCGACGTGGCCTTCCAGCTGCTTGGCGTTGATATAGGCGGCACGTCCAGCCTTGGCGCGCAGCAGCTTGGCGGTCATGTCGGCGCCGGCGCGGGCGGCAGTCGCCGCAGCCCCGATGCTCTCCCCAAGCGCGTCCAGAGCGGGTGCCAGCGCATCGACCATGGTCCGGTCACCGACCTGCGCGCCGCCGATCTCCTGCATGCGGGCAAGCCCGGCTTTCAAAGCGTCGCGCATCGGCAGGCCGCTCGATGCCCCGTCACCGGCCGCGGCAAAGAAGATGGCGAGCAGCACGCCGGACGAGCCGCCCATGGTCTGGCTGAGTTCCAGACCGATGGCGCGGTAGAGCTGGGTATGGTCCGACAGGGGCAGGCGATCCATCGCCTTGATCAGCGCCCGCGCCGCCCCCGCGAGCGTCGAGCCCGTGTCACCGTCCCCCGACTTGGCATCGAGCGCGTTCAGGTCCTGCTCGGCGGCGATCATCACGTTGCAGCAGTTGATCAGGAACTCCCGCGTCTCCTTGTGGTCGGACGGCAGGGGCGTGATCGGCGTCAGCCCATCCGGCAGGGCGGCAACGGCGACCGGTCGCACCGCTGCGAGGCCGGGCCACGCGGCAAGCGCCACCGACTGGCCAAGCGCCGCCAGATCCGCCTTGTCGGCCGGATAAAGCGAGATCGAGAAGCCGCGCATGTCGAGCGAGGTCATCATCGGCGCCGGCCCGACGACATGGGAAATGTGCCGGCCGACGTCCGAATTGATAAGTTCGTAGGTCAGCACCGACATTTCCAGCACCGACGTGCCGCCGAGATTGTTGATCAGGGCGACGTGCGGCCGGTCGTCGATGGTCGGCGCCAGCTTGGCCGCGACGGCCGCCATGGCGGAACGGGCGTCGGAGAAGTCGACCTGCTCGACGCCGGCTTCGCCATGAATGCCGAGGCCAAGCTCGGCCATGCCCTCGGGAATTCGGTCCTCCTTCGGCGAGCCCGGAACGGTGCAGGTATCGAGCGACATGCCGATGCTCTTTGTACCGGCGACCACCCGCTTCGCCGCCGCGGTCACCGTATCGAGATCCGCGCCGGACTCCGCCAGCGCACCGGCGATCTTGTGCACGAACAGGGTGCCGGCCACGCCGCGCGCCTGGGGCAGATCGGGCAAGGCAATATCGTCGTCGACGATCACCATGTTGACGTTCAGTCCGAATGCGCGCGCTCGCTCGGCCGCCAGGCCGAAGTTCAGCCGGTCGCCGGTATAGTTCTTGACGATCAGCAGGCAGCCCGACGGCCCGGTGACGGCAAGGATGCCGGCCAGCACAGCATCGACGCTCGGCGAGGCAAAGACATCGCCGCACACGGCTGCCGTCAGCATACCCGCGCCGACGAAGCCGGCATGGGCCGGCTCATGGCCGGAACCGCCACCGGAGACCAAAGCGACCTTGGACTTGTCCCAGTCGCTGCGGACGACGACGCGGATATGCGGATAGCCGTCAAGGCGCGCCAGCGGGCTGCGGGAGGTTGCCAGCAAGCCGTCGATCGCTTCGATGACGACGTCTTCTTTCTTGTTGATGAAATGTGCCATGGAGAACTCCCTTAAACGAGGCGCAGGCCGTCCGCATCGAAGTAGAGCGGCTTGTCTGGCTGAATTTTGACGATATCGCCACTCCGCAACCCGGTATGGGCATCGGTTACGGTCACGAGATCATGGTTCCTGAACGAAAGGTGCAGGCGAGTCTGGTCGCCCAGATGTTCCACCCGGGTCACCAGGCTGTCTTCCCCCACGCCCTGGGCAATATGCTCGGGCCTGAGCCCGATGGTGACGGCACCACGCGGCGCCGCGGGGAAGACATCCGCAGGCAGGAAGTTGATGCGCGGCTGGCCAAGCCGGGTGGCGGCATAGACGCTGACCGGGTTCTCGTAGACCTCGCGCGGTGAGCCGAACTGCACCAGCTTGCCGTGGTGCAACACGCCGACATGGGTCGCCATCGTCATCGCCTCGATCTGGTCATGCGTCACATAGAGCAGCGTCGCTCCGGAATCGGCCTGGATGCGCTTCAGCTCGATGCGAAGGTCAGCCCGCAGCTTGGCATCGAGCGAACTCAGGGGCTCGTCCATCAGATAGATCCGCGGATTTCTGACAAGCGCGCGGCCGATCGACACGCGCTGCATCTCCCCGCCCGACAGCGCCGTCGCTTTGTTGTCGAGCTTGTGGGAAATCTGCAGGACCTCGGCGATCGCCTTCACCTTGCGCTCGATCTCGTCGGGCGGCGTCTTCAGCAGCGGCGACTTCAACGGAAACTCCAGATTCTGCCGGACGGTCAGATGCGGATAGAGCGAGTACTGCTGGAAGACCATGGCGACGTTGCGCTGGGCCGGCGTCAGCCCGCGCATCGGCTGGCCGTCGATAAAGACCTCGCCGCTGTCGGGATGGTCGAGACCGGACACCATGCGCAAGGCCGTCGTCTTGCCGGCGCCGGTCGGTCCGAGCAGCACCACGAAGGAGCCATGCGGGATGGTCAGCGACACATTGTCGAGCGCCACCTGGGCACCAAACGACTTGGTCACGTTTTCGAGGACGACTTCAGCCATGACGCAGCACTCCCTCGTTTGCTTCCGACAGGAGCGCCTGCCCTCTTTCCTCGGTAAAGACGGTCAGCGTGCGCGCATCGAATTCCAGGCCGATTATTTCTCCGGGCGCAATTGCCTGATTGGAAGAAATGCGGGCCTTCACTACCCCATTGGCCGTCGCCATCGTAACGATCTGGCTCGTGCCGAGATATTCGGTCGCGATGACCCGGCCACGGAAGTCCGATCGGTCCGAGAAGTGGATGTGCTCGGGCCGGACACCCAGCGTCAGCTTTCCCTTGGCGCCCTGACGGGAGACCGGAACCTGCACCGTCGTCCCCGACAGATCGACATGGTTTCCGCCAATGCCGATCATGCCGTCGAATTCCAGAAAGTTCATCGGCGGCGAACCGATGAACTTTGCGACGAACTTGGTCGCCGGCCAGTCGTAGATCTGCTGCGGCTTGCCGAACTGCTCGACGACGCCGTGGTTCATCACCACGATCTTGTCGCCCATCTGCATGGCTTCGAGCTGGTCATGGGTCACATAGACCGTCGTCGCCCCCATGCGATCATGCAACGCCCGCAGTTCTTCGGCCATGTGCTCGCGGAACTCCGCATCGAGCGCACCGAGCGGCTCGTCCATGAAAAAGGCCTTGGGCCGCCGGACGATCGCCCGGCCAAGCGCGACGCGTTGCCGGTCCCCGCCGGAAAGGCCGCCGACCGGTTTTTCGAGAATGTCCTCGATCTTGAGGATGCGCGCCACTTCGGCGACGCGGCTTTTCACCTCGGCCTTGGGCACGCCCTGGCTCAGCAGCGGATAGGAGATGTTGCGGCGGACATTCATGTGCGGATAGAGGGCGAACATCTGGAAGACGAAGGCGATGTCGCGCTGGCTCGCGGGCTTCATGCCCACTTCCTCGCCGTCGATATAGATCTCCCCGCTCGTTGGCAGTTCGAGGCCGGCCATCATGCGCAGCGTCGTCGTCTTGCCGCAGCCCGAAGGGCCGAGCAGCATGAAGAATTCGCCGTCCTCGACGGTGAATGTGGAAGACTGGACGGCCGTGAAGCTTCCGAACTCCTTACGCACATTTTCAATTCTGATCTGTGCCATGGATTACTCCGGAAAGTGGCTGACGACGATGAACATCACCGTGCCCACCAAAGTGACGACGAAGGAGTAGGAGAACATCCAGAGAGCGAAGGGCTGCATCAGCATGACCACGCCCGCGGCGATCAGGAAGGAGGCGACCAGTTCCCAGGCGCCGCGGCGCAGGCGGAACAGGCCGTTGAAGAATTCGCTCATTTGCGGACCGCTCCGAAGGTGATGCCACGCAGCAGATGCTTGCGCAGGACAATGGTGAAGACCATCACGGGGACCAGGAACAGGGTGGCGCCGGCAGCCACCGCCGGCCAGTCCTGGCCGCCCACCCCGATGATCGTCGGAATGAAGGGCGGCGCCGTCTGGGCGGTGCCCGAGGTCAGGAGAACGGCAAAGGCATATTCGTTCCAGGCGAAGATCAGGCAGAAGATCGCGGTCGAGGCGATCCCGGTCACCGCCTGTGGCAGGACGACCTTGTAGAAGGCCTGGAAGCGCGTGTACCCGTCGATCAGCGCCGCCTCCTCGTATTCGACCGGGATCTCGTCGATGAAGCCTTTGAGCAGCCACACCGACAGCGACAGATTGACGGCCGTGTAGAGCAAGATCATGCCGGCATGGGTGTCGCTCAGGCCAAGTTGCCGGAACATCAGGAAGATCGGGATGGCAACCGCGATCGGCGGCATCATGCGGGTCGACAGGATGAAGAACAGAAGGTCGTCCCTGAGCGGCACCTTGAAGCGCGAGAAGGCGTAGGCAGCGGCCGTTCCCAGCACGATGCAGAGCACGGTCGAGCCGAAGCCGATGATCACCGAATTGGTGAACCGTTCGCCGAAGCGCGAGGGACCGGCGATCACCAGTCCGTCCTTGCGGACCAAGCGCTCGTACCACGACGTTGGTTCGCCCATCTGCTGCAGGGTTTCCTCCGAAACGCGCGTGCGGGTGGTGAACAGGTTCACATAGCCTTCGAGCGTGGGCTCGAAGAAGACCTTGGGCGGATAGGCGATCGCATCGGACGGCGACTTGAAGCCCGTGGCGATGATCCACAGGAGCGGCAGGATGGTCACGACCGCATAGAAGACGACGAGGATGCCGGCGAACCATTTCTGGCGGGCCGAGGGCTCCGTGACGGAATAGCTGCTCATCGCTGCTTCACCTTGTTAAGCGCTTTGACGTAGATCGACGCAAGGCCGAAGACGGTGACGAACAGGATGACCGCATAGGCCGAGGCATATCCGGTCCGCCATTTCTCGAACGCCTCGCGCTTGAGGTTGATCGAGGTGAGTTCCGTGATCGAGCCTGGACCGCCGCCCGTCAGTTGCACGACGAGGTCGAACATCTTGAAGTTCTCGATGCCGCGGAACAGGATCGCGAGCATGAGGAAAGGCAGGACCATCGGAATGGTGATAGTCCAGAACTGGCGCCACTTGCTCGCCCGGTCACATTCGGCAGCCTCGTAGATACTGTCGGGGATGGAGCGCAGCCCTGCCAGGCAGATCAGCATGACGAACGGCGTCCACATCCAGGTATCGACGATGATGATCGCCCAGGGCGCGAGGTTGACGCTGCCGATCATCGAGAAGCTGGACGGGTCGGCGCCGGTCAGGAAACCGACCGCATAGTTGAACAGGCCGATCTGCGGCTGGTAGAGGAAGGTCCAGAAATTGCCGACCACGGCCGGGCTCAGCATCATCGGCAGGACGATGATGGTCGTCCAAAGATCGTTGCCGCGAAACTTCTTGTTGATCAGGTAGGCGAGCGAGAAGCCGATCAGCACCTGCAGGAGGATCGTCCAGATGAGAAAGTGGGCCGTCGCTTGCATGGTCAGCCAGATGTCGCCATCCGTCAGGATGCGCCGGTAATTCTGCAGGCCGATGAACTCGACCTCGGCATTGGGCCGATTGACGCGGAAATTGGTGAAGCTCAGGCGGACGGTCCAGATCAGCGGGAATATGTTGACCGCCAGCAGCAGGGCGATCGAGGGCGCGACGAACAGCCAGGCTATGGCGCGGTCGGAGAGGCCCCGGATCCGCTTCGCCACCGCCGGCGGCGTGGCGCGTACGACGCGATCTATCGGTGTATCGGACATGATACCCCCTTCAAGGAATGGGTCTGGAATGGCAGGGCCGGAAGTGAGGCCGGCCCTGCATTGACGCGGTCAAGCGCTGACGCGGCAGCGTAACCTCAGTACTTGCCTTCGTCCTCGAACACGTCGGTCCAATCCTTGACCAGGCCGTCGAGCGCTTCCTTGGCGGTGCCCTGACCGGCGACGACATAGTCGTGGAACCGCTTCTGCGAGGCCTGCAGCAGCGACGCGTAGGACGGCTCGGCCCAGAAATCCTTCACGATCGCCATGGAGTCGAGGAAGGTCTGCGCATAGGGCTGGCTGGTGGCGAAACCCGGATCCTCGACCACGGCGCGCAGCGCCGAGTAGCCGCCGAGGCTCCACCACTTGGCCTGAATGTCAGGCTGGGCGAACCACTTGATATATTCAAGCGCGGCCGCCTGCTTTTCGGAGGCCGACACCACCGAGATCCCCTGGCCGCCGAGCTGGGCGAACTGCTTGCCGCCCGGGCCGGCGGGGTTGGGGAAGTAGCCGGACTTGTCCCCGCCCACCTTGGCGTCGGCATGGATGCCGGGCCAGATGAAGGCGAAGTTCATCTGGAGCGCCACCTGGCCGGACTTGTAGGCGTCAATGTTCTCGGACATGTAGGCGTCCGAGGAGCCGGGCGGCGTGCAGCAATCGTATAGCGCCTTGTAGAATTCCAGGCCGGCGACGGAATCGGCCGAATTGACGAAACCTTCCAGCTCATAGGGCTTGGCCGGGTTGTCGTACTGGAAGCCGTAGCTGTAGAGCACGTCCATCGCGCCCATGGTAATGCCTTCCGAGCCGCGCTCGGAATAGATCGCCGCGCCATAGACCTTGGTGCCGTCGATCTCGCGACCCTGGAAGAACTCCGCGATGTCCTTGAGCTCGGCAAAGGTCTTCGGCACGGCAAGGTCACGGCCGTATTTGGTCTTGAATTCGGCCTGCAGCTCGGGGCGCGAGAACCAGTCCTTGCGGTAGGTCCAGCCGACAACGTCGCCGAAGGCCGGCAGCGCCCAGTAGTTCGGCGTGTTCTTCGGCCATTCCGAATAGCCGGTCACGGTCGCCGGGATGAAGTCGCTCATCTTGATGCCTTCCTTGTCGAAGAAATCATTGAGCTTGATGTACTGGCCGTTCTCCGCCGCGCCGCCGATCCACTGGCTGTCGCCGATCATCAGGTCGCAAAGCTTGCCGCCCGAATTCAGCTCGTTGAGCATGCGGTCGGCGAAGTTCGGCCACGGCACGAATTCGAATTTCATCTTGTGGCCGGACTTGGCCTCAAAATCCTTGCTGAGCTCGACAAGAGCATTGGCAGGATCCCACGCCGCCCAGCAAAGGGTCAATTCATCGGCTTGGGCGGATGTCGCGCCAACGGCGCTGGCACCGACGAGTGCGCCGACAGCCACTACGGAATTCAATAGCCTGGACTTCATGGTTGAGAACCTCCCTTTGTGCATCCCGACCTCCATCGGGAAACGAAAACCGCCCCGCGAGGGCAAACAGCGCAGAGTGAGGACGTGCGATAGGCCGCCATCCTCCCTGGCCCCTTCAACAACAATGCGCTCCTCCGATCGCAATCGGTCCCTTAGCAATTGATGTCGTCAGCGTTAGTAATTGAGGTGCGCACCTCAATGCAAGCGATTTTTGAGGTGCGCACCTCAGTTTCTTGCTTTTTGCTTGATTCTGTTGGAAAAGTCGGATGGCGTATTTTTGTGAAGCCTGACAGGAGACGGCATGCGGCCCACAGCGAAAGATCTTGCCGAAGCGGCCGGTGTGAGCCTCGCCACGGTGGACCGCGTGCTGAACGACCGGCCCTTCGTCAGCAAGACGGCGGCAAAAAAGGTCAACGAGGCGATCGAACGGATCGGGTTCGTCCGAAACCCGGCGGCGGTCAATCTAGCGCGCAATAAGACCTATCGTTTCCTGTTCGTGCTGCCGACCGCCGGCGACCAGTATCTGCGCGAACTGCTTCAGCGTGTCGAGGAGGCCCGGGAAGCGCTGAAGTCGGATCTGACCGTCGTCGACGTCGAGCAGATCCCCATCGGCGATCCGCATTTCGTCGCCAAATATCTCGCGTCGATCGACAGCAGCACGGTCGACGGCGTAGCCATCATGGCGCCGGAATCACCCCAGGTGCGCGATGCGATGGCCCGGCTTTTCGAGCGGGGCATCAAGGTGGTTCAGTTTCTTTCCGGCCAGGAGAAGCTGGAAAACACCGATTTCGTCGGTGTTGACAACTTCGCCGCCGGCGCCACCGCCGGCCGGATCATCGGCCGCTTCCTGCGCAACGAGCCGGGCAAGATCATGGTCGTGGCGGAAACCATGATGGCGCAGGACAGCATCGAGCGCCGGCTCGGTTTCGACAGCATCATCAACAGCCAGTTCCCGCACCTCAAGAGCCTGCCTTCGCTCGAGACCTATGGCGACGAGCGCCGGGCGCAGACGATCATCCAGAGAACGCTGGAGAACAATCCGGACATCAGGGCCGCCTATGTACTGAGCGCCGAAGCCCGCATTCCCGTGGCGGCCATCGAAAAAAACGGAGACCTCGGCGCCCTGACCGTCGTCGTGCACGAGCGCACCCCCTTCACCGAGGAAGCCCTCCGCGACGAGCGGATCGATGCGATCATCGCCCAGGATCCAGGGCACGCCGTGCGTAGCGCCATCCGCATCATGCGGGCACGCACGGATCTCCGCGAACCGCTCGCCTCCCAGGAAAAGATCCGCATCGAGGTACTGCTGAAGGAAAACCTATAGTTCTAGACGGTGACGGCAGGAGATGCCGACACCGCACCGGCTGCACGTTCACAGCCGCATCGACACCCGACTACAGCGAAAAATCGATGCAGATACGGCCGGCCACCTTGCCGGCCTGCAACTGGTCGAGGGCCGCATTGACGCCCGAAAGCGGGATGGTCTCGATGTCGATCTCGAGCTTGCTGCGCGCGGCAAAGGCGAGGAAATCGCGCAGGTCCTGACGTGAGCCGACCGACGAACCAAAGACGCGGTGGCCGCCATCGATCAGCCACATCATCGACAGTGGCACCGGATCGTGGACCAGCGCAATGGCGATGATATCGCTCATCGGATTGACCGCCTGCTCGATCGTCTTCCACACCGCCGGCGATGGCGCAAAGTTGACGGCGACATCTGCGCCGCCCAGCTCCTTGACCTGCAGGCCCGCGCCGGGTCCCGCCTCGACCAGATGGTCGGCGCCGCGCTGACGCGCTTCCTCGAGCTTTGCCGGATCGCGGTCCACCGCCACGACGGTTGCGCCATGCGCCTTGGCGATCATGATCGCATATTGCCCAAGACCGCCGCAGCCGATGACCATCACGGTCTTGCCCGGACGAAGAGAGGTTTTGCGAAGCGCACTCCAGGCCGTCAGGCCGGCGCACAGCAAAGGTGCGCCCTGCAGCGGACCGATGGCGTCCGGGATCGTGCAGGCAAAGCGGGATTCGAGAATGGCATATTCGGCAAAGGCGCCGTGATGGTGGATGCCGCGCGCATGCTGATGGGTGCAGAAGGTTTCCGCGCCGGTGAGGCACGGGCTGCAATCGAGGCAGGTGTCGTAGAGCCATGGCAGGCCGACGCGGTCGCCGAGCGAAAGGGACGTCTCCGTCCCCTCGCCCACCGCCACGATCCGGCCGATGCCCTCGTGGCCGAAGACGAGCGGATACATCTCTTCCGGCAGTCCCTCGTCGCCGTTGCGCAGGTGCAGGTCGGAATGGCAGACGCCACAGCTTTCGAGCTTCACCAGGAACTGGCCGCGGCCCGGCTGGGGGACCGGCAGATCACGGATGACGAGCGGCGCGCCGGCGGCTTCGGCCACCGCGGCTTTCATGGTCTTTGGGATCATCTCACATCACTCTCAATCTGCACGCGGCCGATGGACCGTCTTGACTTCGAGAAAGTCCTCGAGCCCGAAAATTCCGCCCTCACGGCCAATGCCGGACTGCTTGTAGCCGCCAAAGGGGCTGCCATAGCGGTGCGGCGCGCCGTTGATATGCACCATGCCGGCGCGCAGGCGTCCGGCGACACGCTCGGCCCGGTCGAGATCGCCGGACTGGATGTAGGCGGCGAGGCCGTAATTCGTGTCGTTGGCGATCTCGATCGCCTGCTCCTCGGTGTCGAAGGGGATGATGACGAGCACCGGACCAAAAACCTCTTCGCGCGCGATCCGCATCTGGTTGTTGACCCCGGCAAAGATCGTCGGCTTGGCGTAGTAGCCCGTCTCGAAACCTTCCGGCTTACCGGGACCGCCGACGAGAAGCTCGGCGCCTTCGGCGATACCCGCCTCGATCAGCGCCTGCACGCGACCATACTGGATGTCGCTGACCAGCGGCCCGATGTGCTCGCCGGCCTCCTCCGGATTGCCGACACGGGCCTCTTGGCCCACGCGTTTCGCAATCTCGACCGCCTGCTCGTAGACGGAACGCTGCACCAGAAGCCGTGTCGGCGCATCGCAGGACTGGCCGGAATTGTTGAAGCATTCGAGCACGCTGCCGGTAACGCGATCTTCGAGATCGGCATCCTCGAACACGAGGTTCGGCGACTTGCCGCCGAGTTCGAGCGTGACGCGCTTGACCGTATCGGCCGCATCCTTGCTGACGGCAGTACCGGCCCGGGTCGAGCCGGTGAACGACATCATGTCGACGTCCCTGTGTTTCGACAGGGCGGCCCCGACATTCGGACCGTCGCCATTGACCAGATTGAAGGTGCCGGCAGGGAAGCCGGCCTCATGCACCATCTCGGCATACAGAAGGGCGTTGAGCGGCGTGAATTCGCTGGGCTTGAGCACGCAGGTCGAACCGGTCGCGAGCGCCGGGATGACCTTCAGCGCGATCTGGTTGATCGGCCAGTTCCACGGCGTGATGAGGCCGCAAACGCCGATCGGCTCGCGCAGCACGATATCGCCGTTGGGCAGTTCCTCGCGCATCTTGATGCGCTTCAGGGCATCGATGAAGCCCTTGAGATGGCCGACGCCGACATGGGCCTGCTGCTCGGTGCTCATGCTGATCGGCGCGCCGAGTTCGAGCGTGATGGTGCGGGCCATCTCGTCATAACGGCGCTTGTAGATGGCTAGCAGCTTTTCGAGCAGCGCGATGCGCTCGTCGAGGCTGGTCCGGCTGTAGCTTCGAAACGCCGTCTTGGCGGCGGCGACGGCGCGGTCGATATCGGCGGCGGTCCCCATCGAGATGACGGCGATCGGCTTTTCCGTCGCCGGGTTGATGACCTCAAGGTCGTTGGGCACGATCGGATCGACCCATTCGCCGTTGATGTAAAACTTGCGCTTGTCGAGCATGCGTCACTCCCGTCAGATTGTCTTGTGTTTGGTGTCGAGCCAGCCGGTGATGAGATCCCGGTAGCGCTCGCCGCTGAAACTCGGAAAATGGCCGCCATGCACCAGCCGCACCGGAAGCGTCAGCAGGCGCTCCATCGATGCGAGATAGTCGGCGGCATTGGAATGGTAGGTGTCCTCGATCAGCGGACCGTCATAGAGGATGTCGCCGGAAAACAGGATCTCGGTTGCCTTCTCGTAGAGCGCGATGCCGCCGGGCGAATGCCCAGGCGTGTGGACCACTTCGAACTGCCGGTCGCCGAGATCAATGACGTCGCCATCTTCGAGAATACGCGTCGCCGGTGCCCGCTTCACCGCATAGCACTTGGAGCAATAGGGCTCAGGCGGCAGGGCGTCGAAGATCTCGTCGGTGACGTACGGATCGGCCAGCGTGTTCTCGCGCGTCGGATTGGCGAGGAGATCGGCCTCGGCCGAATGCACCGCACGGCACTCGAATTCATGGTGACAACCGATATGGTCGAAATGGGTGTGGCTGGCGACGGCGATCAGTTCGCGTTCCGTCACAAGCGGCACCCATTCGCGAAGCGACACCACGCCCATGCCGCTATCGACCAGCATGTCGCGGTCACGCCCGCGCACATGCCAGATATTGCAGCGATAGAATTCCTGGATATGGGGTTCGCAGATATAGGTCACGTCGTCGTCGAGACGGCGGACGCTGTACCAGTCTTCCGCGCGCATGCGTGGTTTCATTGGGGATTCCTCACTCTTCGACAAGCGCGACGATGCTATCGGCGGGTACCGCCAGATCAAGCATGTCGCCGATGCGCGGCTCCGCCGTCTGTGGAAGATGAGCGGTGATGACCGTGTCGGGCGCCCCTTCCGGCTGCAGGTGGCAGCGATGGTGGGCGCCGAAGAAGGCGCTGTCGGTGATGCGCGCCCGGCCGAGCGCGACACTTGCCCCCTCTTCGCCGGCCGACCGGAAATGCTCAGGACGGATGCACAGCGTCACCTTGTTGTCCGCGGTCGGCATGCCGCCCGTGAAGGCGGAAACGGGAATGACCGCCCGGCCGAGCGCCGTCTCGATCCGCGCTTCCCCGGCGGTAATGCCGGTCACCCTGGCCGGCAGGAAATTCGCCTCGCCCATGAAGCCCGCGGCAAACAGCGAGCGCGGCCGCATGTAGATTTCCGACGGCGCGCCGGCATCCTCGATTTGCCCGTGGTTCATCACGACGATCCGGTCGGCGATCGCCATCGCCTCTTCCTGGTCGTGGGTGACGTGGATGAAGGTGGTGCCGACGCGCTTCTGGATCGCCTTCAGCTCGTCCTGCATCTGGCGGCGCAGCTTGAGGTCCAGCGCGCCGAGCGGTTCGTCGAGCAGCAGCACGTCGGGATCGACGGCCAGCGCGCGCGCCAGGGCCACACGCTGGCGCTGGCCGCCGGAGAGTTCATGCGGTTTCTTCGAAGCGGAGGCCTTCAGCCCGACGAGATCCAGCATCGCCAGGGCCTTTTCGTCCCGCTCCGCCTTGGCCATGCCCCGCATGCGCAGGCCGAACCCGACATTGTCGAGCAGGCGCATATGCGGGAAAAGCGCATAGTCCTGGAACATGGTGGTCGTCGGGCGTTTTGCCGGCGCGACATGGGTCATGTCCTTGCCACCGATGACGATCGTGCCGGAGGTCGGTTCGATGAAGCCGCCAAGGATGGAGAGCAGGGTCGTCTTGCCGCAGCCGGAGGGTCCGAGCAGCACGATGAACTCGCCGGCAGCGATGTCGAGCGATACATTGTCCAGCGCATGGAATACGCCGAAGACTTTTGTGGCGTTTCTGATCGAGACGTCGGCGGTCATGAAGATTTCCCGGATTTTCTGAACACGGCGAGTTCCATGACGATCAGGAACGCAACCGAGATGAGGAAAACGACGCTGCCGATGGCATTGGTCTTGGGGTCGAGGCCGGAGCGCAGCATGCTCCAGATCTCGACGGGCAACGTCACATCGAAGCGCGACAGCAGGAAGGCGATGATGAACTCGTCCCAGCTGAAGGTGACCGACAGGAAGAAGGCGGCCAGGATCGACGGCATCAGCATCGGTGCGGTGACGAGCGCCATGACCTGCCAGTCCCTGGCACCGAGGTCGCGCGCTGCCCGCTCGATATTGACCTGATGTCCGCCCATCGAGGCATAGATGATGGCGAAGCAGAGCGGCAGGTTGATCACCACATGACCGACACCGACAGTCCACAGAGAAAGCTGGACATCGAGCCGGCTGAAGACGGACAGCAGGCCGAGCGCGATGATCAGGGTGCTGACCGTCATCGGCGCGACGATCAGCGCCCGCTGGAGATTGGAGCCAGGCAGCCTGTAGCGAGCGAAGGCATAGGCTGCGAGGAAGCCGAGCAGACAAGACACCGCCGACGAGACGAGCGCGACGATCAGCGAATTGAAAAGCGCATGCATCAGCTTGGCGTCGGCGAAGATCTCTCCGTACCAGCGCAGGGTCAACCCATGCAGCGGCGGCACCGGCAGCGTGCCGTCCTGAAAGGAAAACAGCACCAGCACGGCGACCGGCAGGAAGATGAACACATAGATTGCGCTCGCATAGAGGATGGCGAGCGCTGTTTGCAGGTGCCGCATGGTCAGGTCCTCTCCATCTTCAGCCAGCGCGCGCAGGCGAGATAGGCGATCGTGACGACCACCATCAGCACCAGCGACAGTGCCGCGGCCATCGGGAAATCGGCGCGGCGGCCAAGCTGCAGCATGATGACCTGCGGCAGGACGAGCTCGTTGTTGCCGCCGAGGATCTGCGGCGTGATGTAGTCGCCGATGCACAGCACGAAGGTCAGGAAGGCGCCGACCATGATGCCCGGAAGCGTGAGCGGCAGGATGACGTGCCAGAAGGTCTGGAAGCCGTTCGCCCCGAGATCGGCGGCGGCCCGGCGATAGTTCGGCGAGAGCTGCACGAGATTGGCATAGATCGTCAGCGTCAGCAGCATGACGAAGAAATGCACGAAGCCGATCACCGTGCCGGTGCGGTTGGCGGAGAGATCCAGCGGCTCGGCAAGCAGTCCGGTCCACATCAGAGCCTGGTTGACCACCCCGCCCTTCGACAGCACCAGAAGCCAGGAATAGGAGCGGACGACGTAGGAGGTCCAGAAGGGCAGGATCGCCATGATCAGCGCGAAGCGCTGCCAGCGCCGCGGCACCCGTTCGGCAATGATCCAGGCGAGCGGATAGGCAAGCACGATGGAGATGATCGTGACGGTCGCCGTGACCTCCAGCGAGTTGAACAGTGCTTTCAGCAGATGTGCCTTGCCGAAGAAGGCGGCATAGTTGTCGAGCGTCCAACTGGCGACGATGATGCGGCCTTCGCGCTTCCAGAAGCTGATCGCGGCCATATAGAGAAAGGGCAGCAGGAAGAACGCGACGGTCCAGATGAGCGCCGGCAGGGCAAATCCCCAGGCCTTGCGGCGTTCCGCGCGTTCAAGGGCAGTGGCGGTCATGGGCATGACACTCCGTTCACGCTGAAGGCTGGTGTTTCGGGAAGCGGGCCTTCGGGGCCGCCGCGGCTCTGGGTCCGGTAGAAAATCGCATCGGCATGTCTGGCCCTTGATCTCGCCCCGGTCTCCCGAGGCGATCCGACGTTTCAAAGGTCGCCGGCGAGACCCTCATCTTCGGGTCAAGCCCGAGGATGAGGGAGTGTGGAGGAAATACCGAGCAGGCAGAACCCCTCGCGGAGCGCACTGAACAGGAGGCCTGAGTGTGGCGAAACGACCTCCCGGTCGTCATCCTCGGGCTTACCCCGAGGATCCACGCCCAGGGCAGCTTACTGTTGCAGCATTTCCGTCCAGGCATCCTGCATCGCGGCGTCGAGATCCGCATCGACAACCGGATAAAGCTGGGTGTTCTTCAGATATTCCGGCTGCTTGTCCCAGCGCAGCGCGGTTTTCTGCTGATCGTTCAGCTTTTCACCCGCCTTGGAGTTCGCCGGCATGCCCCAGTAGCAGGACGAGGTCGCGAGCTTGGACTGGCCTTCGGGGCTGAGGATATACTGGACGAACTTGACCGCCAGGTCCTGCTTGGTCGAGTTCTTGAAGACGCCGATCGACTGGGCCCAGCGGAGCGCACCCTGCTTCGGCACGGTCCAGTCGAGGTTCGGCTTTTCGGTGGTGAGGCCGGCGGTCACCCATTCGCCGCCGCCGAGAATGATGTCGACCTCGCCGCTGACCAGCGCCGTCTGCGAGGCGACCACGTCGCTCACCTGGCGCGCCACCTTCTTCATCTCGAACAGCTTTTCCTTGATCGCCGGCAGGTCGGCGGCCGTCAGGTCGGCGGTGTTCTTGCCGATGGCAAGACCGGTCAGTCCGATCATCGGCAGGTAATAGTCATAGAGGGCGATGCGGCCCTTGTATTTGTCGGACCAGAAGATCGACAGGTCTTCCATGTCCTTCGGATCGACCTTGGTCTTGTCGTAGGAAATCGTGTTGTAGCCGAACTTTTCCGTGACGGCGTAGATCTTGCCGTCCTTGGTGTTGTTGGCCTCCATCCGCACTTCCGGGAAGATGTCGGCGGTCGGTAGCTTGTCGGCCGGGATCTCTGCTAGAAGGTCCATCTCGACCGCGCGCGGAACGTCGACACCGTCGATGACGAAGACATCCCAGTCGCCGGGACGCGACTGCTCGACGATCGACAGACCGGCGCCAGTGCCTTCGTATTCCTTGAGATTGACCTTGACGTTGTTGGCCTTTTCGAAAGGCTCGATCAGCGCGGGGTCGGTGTGGTCGCACCAGACCAACGCGTTGAGCTCTTCCTGTGCCGAGGCGCCGGCGGAAAGGCTGCAAACGGCGGCGGTGGCGAGAAGCATGCGGCGGGAGAGCCCGCCCAGAACGGTTTTCTTCATGTCGTTTCCCTCTTGTCGAAGACCCCCGTCGAGCCCTCGCGTTGATCCAAATGGCGCTCGTTTCGGCGCCTTGAGAAAAAGATTGAATGAATTCATTTTTTAAGTCAATCTCATTTTTGAAGAGATTCCAAGGGAGGTTCCGATGACCGGATTGCGCGCCAGACAGAAGGCGGACAGGAACCGCCGCATCCTCGAAGCGGCCACCACCCTGTTCCGCGAACAGGGCTATGACAGCGCGCGCATCGAGGACATTGCCGAGATGGCGGAGGTGTCCGTCGGCACGCTCTACAACTACTATCAGAACAAGGGCGACATCCTCGTCGCCACCGTTTCGATGGAAGTTACCGAGGTGTTGGAGGCCGGCGAAATGATCGTCGCCAACCCGCCGCTGAACGTGAACGAGGCGCTTGGCGCGCTGATCAACCAGTATTACGACCACTCGCTCGTCTATCTGAGCAAGGAAATGTGGCGCACGGCCATGGCCTCGTCGATCCAGCAGCCGGAAACGCCGCTCTCGAAGCGCTATACCGAGCTCGACCAGCGCCTCTGCGCCCAGGTCGTCCAGCTCATCGAAACGCTGCAGCGCCGCGGCGTCGTCATCGCCGGCGTCGACACCCGCGCGTTGGGCGAGGTCTTCTTCAACAACCTCAACCTGATGTTCATCGAGTTCTGCAAGGTCGACGCCATGCCGCTCGAAGAGCTGAAAGCCCGCGTCGCCGAACAGCACCGGCCGATCGCCGCGCTGATCAGCAGCGTCAAACCCGTTTGAACCATTCCGAACATCACGCAGAAACGACAGACATGACCGATACCACGAACGCCGTCCTCGCCGCCGCCGACACTCTGGTCGCGGCGTTTGGCCGCCATGACGCCAAGGCCTATTTCGACGCCTTTTCGCCGGCCGCGACCTTCATCTTCTACAATCTCGACCGGACGCTCGAAAACCGGGGAGAGTACGAAGCGGAATGGGCGCTTTGGGAGGCTCGCGACGGCTTCCAGGTGCGCGGCTGCCGCTCGACCAATCGCAAGGTTCAGCTCTTCGGCGATGTCGCCGTCTTCACTCACGCGGTCGAGACCGAGCTTTCGATCGGCGGCGAGGCGATGACCAACAACGAACGCGAGACGATCGTCTTTGCCCGCCAGCCCGACGGCCGCTGGCTCGCCGTGCACGAGCACCTGTCCGCCGCCGCCTGACGACGGCAGGTCCTAGAGCGCCTTCTGGCTCTTCGGATCGAAAAGATGGAGCGCATCCTCGTCGAAGGCGAAGAGGTACTCCGATCCGCTGGCGATCGGGCTGGTGGGTGGGAGACAGGCCGTAAGGCGCTGGTTGCCGACCTTGGCCAGAACCACCAGTTCAGGTCCGGTCATCTCTATGAGTTCGATGCGCGCCTTGATCGCCTGCCCAAGCCGCGCCGGATCTGCGAGCCTCAGCCTTTCGGGCCGGATGCCGATGCAGACGGGCTGGTTCTCCGCCAGGCTCCCCTGCAGCCGGGTCGGTACGGCGATAGCCTCCCCGCAACCGACAATATGCAGCCGCCCGCCTGACATCGTGGCATCGAGCAGGTTCATCGGCGGCGCGCCGACAAAGCCGGCGACGTAGAGCGTGGCCGGCCGATTGTAGATTTCTTCCGGGCTGCCGATCTGCTCGATGCGGCCGTCGCGCATGACGGCGATACGCGTCGCAAGCGTCATCGCTTCGATCTGGTCGTGCGTCACGTAGACCACCGTGGTCTTCATCGTCTCATGCAGTCGCTTCAGCTCCACGCGCATTTCCATACGCAGCTTGGCATCGAGGTTCGACAGCGGCTCGTCGAAAAGAAAGATCTGCGGGTTCCTGACCAGCGCCCTGCCGATCGCCACGCGCTGGCGTTGCCCGCCGGACAGTTCCGCGGGGCGGCGATCGAGCAGGTCTTCGATCTGCAGCAGCCTGGCGGCATTGTGTATCGCCTTCTCGCGCTCTGCCTGCGGGACTTTGCGTATCTCCAGCCCGAAGCCGATGTTTCGCGCGACCGACATATTGGGATAGAGCGCATAGGACTGGAAGACCATGGCGATGTCGCGATTCTTGGGGTGCACGCCCACGACCGAGCGTCCGCCGATCAGCACATCGCCGCTCGAGGGTTCGGTGAGGCCGGCAATGATGTTGAGCAGGGTCGACTTGCCGCAGCCCGAGGCACCGAGAAGCACGAGAAACTCGCCGTTGTCGAGCGAGATGTCGATGCCTTTCAGCGTCTCGACCTTGCCGAAGCGCTTGCAGAGATCCCGGACTTCGAGCGCACTCATGAAAGGGTCTCCAGCTTGGAAAGCGTATCCGGCTCGCCATAGCGGCGCGGTGAGGTGGAAATCGTCCGCGACGCCACCCGGGCGCCGGCAGACAGGCAAGCCTCCAATGAATGGTCGGCACAAAGGGCCGCGAGGAAGGCGGCGTTGAACACATCGCCCGCGCCGATCGTATCGACGACCTTCACCTGCTGCGTCTTGACCGATACCAGGGTGTCGTCGGCATCGATCCCGATGACATCCTCCGGCCCCCGTTTCACCACGACGATCGCGCCTGGCCGCATCATGGCTTTCAGCCGATGGGCCGCCTCGACCGGATCGCTGCACCCGGCCACGGCGGTGGATTCCACTTCGTTGAGCAGGGAACAGCGGCTACGTTTGAGCCAGCCTGCCGCCGCGGTGCGGTTTCGCTCCGTCCAGCCGTCGAGCGGCCAGCCGGTGTCCAGCGCCACGTCGATCCCGTTCGCATCCGCCCAGTCAAAGAAGGCATCGTAGTCGTCGCGCAGCGAATCCGTGAGGAACGTGCCGCAGAGCAGGGCATAGCCCCCGTGCAGACGTTTCGTGTCCAACATCGCCTGCACCTGCGCGAGGCTGAGGAGCGGGAGGTGACCCCGGGTGGTGAAGAATGTGCGCTCGCCGTTCGGATGGGTGATCCCGACACTGAGCGTCGTGCTGGACGGTTCAACCGGCCAATTTTCAGCATGCCCGGCAAAGGCGTCGCGCAGCCACAAGCCGAACTGGTCGTTGCCGACGCTCGCGGCGATCTGGAAATCGACCCCGAGGGCCGTCCAGGCGAGCGCTGCGTTGCCGGCCGATCCGCCGACACGCAACTCGTCATGATCCACAATGACCTCGGTACCGGCGACCGGCCAGGGCTCGGTGGGACCGAGTATGAGGTCGACATTGACATTGCCTATGACTGCAAGTGGCCGCATTCGCTCATTCGCTCCGCGTGATCTTGGTGGAGCGGACCGGCGTGCCGACGTCGGCGACCCGGCTCGCCGCAAAGGCGACCATGAAGTTTTGCGCGACAGGCAGCATGGTAAGGATCGCGGCCATTCCGCTCGCCTGCTTGAGGCAGATGGTCACCACATCGTCGATCGTCGGCTCGCCGGATGTGTCGAAAACGATCACCGGGGAACCCGCGTCGGATGCGGAGGCCGCCATTCCAGCCACCAGGGACGCGGTCTCGTCGCACGCCCGGAACAGCACCACCCCGACCGAGGGGCCGAGCATTTCCATGGGCCCATGCCGTAACTGGCCGCCCTCGAGGGAGAAGCAGGGCAGACGCGAAAGTTCGGTCAGCCCGAGCGCGATGGCCTCGGCCACCCCTTGCAGGCGACGGCCGGAGGTGACGATGGTCGCCACGCCCGACATGGCGTCAACGGCCGAGCCGACGATCGGCGCTTCGGGCGCCTTCAATACCGCCAAAGCGGCCTCCGCGTTCGCCCCCAGGGCCGCGAGTATCGCCATGTGCATCGCGAAGGTCACCGTCAGGCTCCGCGTGGCGGCGAAGGCGCGTTCCGTTCCGCCGGCGCCGACCAGGCACGGTACCGTGCGGGCGAGCGACGACCCTGCCTCCAGGGTCAGTCCGAAAGTGTCCGGCCGGTCGCCCACCAGGGCAAACCACCGCAGCACTTCGGCGCTCTCGCCGGACTGGGAGGTCACGAGCACGGTGCGCCCAGCGATCGGCAGCGGTTGGCCCAGTTGCTCGGAGAGCGGCAAGGCGATCGCATCGATGCCGAGTTCACGATAGAGCGGCTCGACGGCGCGCCCAACGGCATGGGAACCGCCCATGCCGAGCAGAAGCAGCCTTCCGGTCCGCCGAAGCGACGCCGCGATATCCCCGGCTTGCGACGCCGCGGCGGCGAAGGTGGCGAGCGCATCCGCGTGCTGGCGCGCCATTTCCTGTTCGATGGCAATCAGTCCCGCGGGACGGTTCGGTGAAGAGTTCATGATCATCCTTTGACGCCGCCACTCGTCAGCCCGGCAATCAGGGCACGCTGCATGACGAGACCGATCACCACGGGCGGCAGGGCGGCAAGCACGCCCGCGGTCGCGATCAGCCCGTAGTCGGAAACCCGCCCACCGGCGAGATCGGCGATGGCCACGGTCAGGGTCTTGGAGTGCTGGTCGGAGGTGAACAGCAGGGCGTAGAAGAACTCGTCCCAGGCAAGCAGGAAAGCGAACAGGGCAGCCGTCGCCATGATCGGCGCGGCGAGCGGCAAGGTGATCATCCGCAGGATCTGGTCGAGGCGCGCACCCTCGATCATCGCCGCGTTCTCGATTTCGCGCGGGATGGAATCGAAGCCGGACTTCAATAGCCAGGTGGTGAACGGCGCGAGGATCGTCAGATAGACGAGGGCAAGACCATAGACCGAATTGAGCATGTCGAGTGCGGCGAGCCCCATGTAGAGCGGAACGGCCAGCGCGACCGGCGGCAGCATGTAGGTGCCGATGACCGCATAAAGGGACCAGGTGACTGACGGCGTGCGCGAGACGGCCCAGGCGGCAGGAACCGCGACGGCAAGCGCGGCAATGGTCGCCATGCCCGCCACCACGACGCTGTTGATCAGTGACGCGGTGAAGGCTGCACCGGCGCTGTTGGGGACCCGCGACAGCAGGAACTTGTAGCGCGACAGGTCGATTGCCGTCGGCCACCAGTGAAGCGGCTTTGCCGTCAGGTCGGCCGAGGGAGAAATGCTCATGATGAACAGCCAGAGCATGGGGGCGAGGATGACCGCTGCCAGAAGCAGGGCGCTGAGATGGATGAAGATCGAGAAGGAAAGGCTTCTGTGTTCCATGTCAGCCCAGCTCCGAACTCTTGCGGATCAGCAGCACGTAGACCAGCGACAGCACGGTCACGAGCAGGGTGACGATCAGCGCCAGCGAGGCGCCCGACCCGGCCCTCTGGAACGAGAACGCCTCCTGATAGACGAGAATCGATAAAGTCCGCGTGCTGTTGGCCGGACCGCCGCGCGTCATCACCCAGATGATGTCGAAAACCTTGAAGGCTTCGATGGTCCGCAGCACCAGCGCCACCATCAGGGGACCGGCCAGGTAGGGCATGATGACGAAGCGGAACCGGGCAAATGCCCCGGCACCGTCCATCATTGCCGCAGCAGTAATGTCGCGCGGCACGGCCTGGAGTGCTGCAAGCGCGATCAGCGCAACGAGGGGAAAATTCTTCCAGCAGTCGGCGACGATGAGCGCGGTCAGGGCGGTTGCGGGCTCTCCGAGCCAGGAGCGATAGGCTTCCAGCATGCCGATCTGGGTGAGAGCGGAGTTGAGCGCTCCATATTCCGGATTGTAGATCAGCCGCCAGAGCGTGGCGTTGACCACCGTCGGCAGCGCCCAGGGCAGGATCATCAAGGCTCTGAGGATCGTGCGTCCGCGAAACTGCTGATTGAGCAGCAGCGCCGCGAGCACGCCGAGCACGATTTCCGCAGCCACCGAGATTACCGAGAACAGGGTGGTCGTGATCAGCGCATTCTGGAAGCTCGCGCCGCCGAGCATTCTTGAATAATTGGACAGCCCGACGAAATCGCCGTGGCTGCCGACAAGCTTGGCATCGGTGAAGGACAGACGGAGCGTATCCGCCATGGGCCAGCCGATGACCGCGATCATCACCGCCAGAAGCGGCAGCATGAGCAGCCATGCCCGTGTCGTGATCCATGTGCTGGACATGCGAGGAACCTAGTCGAATCGGATGACGGAAGCGTCCGCACGAGAGATCGTGCGGCAGGCGGGCAGCAACCAACGCCACCCGCCACGCATGGATCAGATTACAGACCGCTGTTCTCGGCGGCGGTCTTCAGGGCCTGTTCCGGGTCGGCCTGGCCCAGCAACGATTCCTGGATCGCCTGCTGCAGGGCGGCAGACAGTTCCTGGTATTTCGGCGTGGTCGGACGCGGATACATGGCGGCCAGACCCGACTTTGCCGCAGCGATCAGCTCTTCCTGACCGGCGGTGACGGCAGGATCCTCATAGGACGATGCCCAGATCGGCAGGCTCAGCTTGGCATAGGCATTCTGCGTCTGCTGGGACGTCATGAAGGCGACGTAGTTCCACGCTTCGTCCGGATGCTTGCTGGTGGTGGTCACGCCGAGGCCCATGGAGCCGTTGACCGCGGAGACGGTGCTCTTGCCGTCAATGCCGGGTGCGGGCACGACGCCGACCTTCCCGGCGACCTTGCTCTCCTTGGGATCATTGGCGAGGTTGTACATATAGGTCCAGTTGAGCGCGAAGGCCGCCTCACCGTTCTGGAACACGCGGCGAACGTCTTCTTCAAGGAACTCCTTGGAGTTCTTGTTGGTCAGGCCGGAATTGTAGCTGTCGACCATGTATTTCAGCGCGTCGAGACCGCCGTCGGTCTGGAAAGCCGGCTTGCCGTCCTTCAGGAAACTGCCGCCATAGGCGCTGACCAGCGTGGTGTAATCGCAGATGGCAGCTTCGGCCTGAGCCCAGCTCCAGACGATCGGAGCATCCGAAAGACCCTTGTCCTTGATCGTCTTTGCCTGCGATGCCAGCTCGTCCCAGGTCTTCGGCGGCGCCTTGATGCCCGCCTTCTCCAGGATTTCCTTGTTGTAGAACAGATATTTGGTGTCGAGGATCCACGGCATGCCATATTGCTTGCCGTCATATTCGACCGTCGTCCAGGCGCCCGGCAGAACTCCGCTCTTCATCTCCGGCGTGATGCGGTCGGAAATATCGACCAGCACCTTGTTGGCCGCGTATTCGGCCGGCCAGATGACGTCGAACAGGACGACGTCATAGCCGCCGCCGGAACCCTGGGCGAGCACCGTCTTGTCGTGCAGGCCCTCATAGGGAACGAACTCCAGCGTGACTTTCACGTCGGGATTGGCCTTGGTGAAGGCATCGGTCATCGCCCGAACATCCGCCTCGCTATAGGCGGCCTGGGCCATGAAAAGAGCATTCAGCGTCGTTTCCGCGTAAGCGGGCGTGGTGAGCGATGCACCGAGCAGCGTCGCGCTCAGAAGTATATTGCGCATGGAATCCATCATTGCCTCCAGTAACTGACTCTTGCCGTTTCACAGCGCCCCCTTCAGGTGGCGCCGACCCAGAAAACCTGCCAAATGCGGGCAGGCCAGACGTTCGAACGGAGTTTTCCCACGGATGACAGACCGATGCCCCGCACCGCGGCATTCCCCCGAGGCTCTTGCGGCCCCTTAATTAAGTCAATTGATTTGACTAAATATTTGTTCGATAATTTCCGCGAGTCAAGCGAGTATTTTCCGATGAACGACATTCGCCCCATTCGCGCCAGAAGCGGCACAAACCAGGAGGGCACGAGTGCGCACAATCGCAGGGTCATGATTGACGCGTTGCGACGCAACGGCGCCCTTTCCCGGGCCGAGCTGGCGCGCGCGACGAAGCTCACCAAGCAGACCGTTTCGAACATCGTCGAGGATCTGGAACGCGACGGGCTCGTCAGTTCCGGGGCCACCGTCAGGAAGGGGCGCGGGCAGCCGTCGACCCCTTACAGTCTCGTTCCTGAAGGCGCCTTCGCCATCGGGCTGCAGATCGACAGGCATGTCGTGCGCGCCGTCGCCGTGGACCTGGTGGGCACGGTTCGGGTGAGCATGGACGCAAACCTGCCGCCCGGCGGGCCTGCGGAAGGCGTGAAGGTCGTCCTTCGCATCGTCGAAAAGGCACGCCGTGAGCTGGCCCGGGTGGCGGTGCAGTCCGAACGCCGGCTGGTCGGGCTTGGCGTTGCCATGCCCGGACCGTTCGGCCTGCAATCGGACGAAGACGATCCCTGGATGATGGCGGCATGGCAAAATTTTCCCCTGCTCGAAACCCTTGCTGCGGGGACCGGGCTCGACGTCGGCCTTCAGAACGACGCGGCCGCGGCGGCAACGGCCGAACGCATGACGGGAGCGGCCCACGGCATCGACCACGCTATTTGCATCTTCCTAGGATACGGCCTCGGCGCGGGCCTCATCCTCGATGGCCAACTCTACAACGGCCATAACGGCAATGCGGGAGAGATCGGCATGATGCTGTGCCATGCCGCCAATGGAAGGATCGGCGCCGGCGCGCGGCTTGAACACCATGCCTCGCTCGCCGCCTTGTGCCGGGCCCTCGATCTCGACCCCGGCGATCCCGAGCTCTACGGCCAGATCGAACAGGCGGCATTGGCATTCGGTCCGGCCATGGCGTCGTGGATGGACCAGGCCGCGGACGAACTGCGCTGGACCGTGCAGCTTCTCGAATCGGTCTTCGATCCCCAGACCGTGATCCTCTGTGGTGGGGCGCCGGCGGCGCTGACGACGCGACTGATCGAGACCATGCAGCCTCTCCTGCCCTCCATTGCCGACCGTCCTTCGCGCACGCTGCCTCGCCTGCAACTGGGCATTACCGGCCCATGGTCGGTGGCGCTCGGCGCGGCCAGCGAGCCGATCAGCCGGACCTTCGATCCCCGTTTCTCGGCGATCCTGAAAACGCCCGCCGGGACAATTCTGGAATAACGGTGGCCACCGACGGGAACGGCGGCGCGATGGCCCCTCGGCCGTCTTACGAACTGCTTTCCAGCCTGTATCGGCTTCCGGGGTAGAGAAGACGGACGGAGGTGACGATGCGGTCCGCCGACCATGTGCGCCGACGGACCAGCAGGCAGGGCTCGGACCGGGCGATCGCCAGGTGCCTGCACTCCCAGGACTGCGGCAACACCGCCTCGACGAACTGCTCAGTGTGCGAGATCGGCGCGACCTGAGTGAGGTAGGCATTCGGCGTCGTGGTCGCAAAATCCTGATCGAGATAACCCGGCGCCACCGCTGCATTGACGAAACGGTCCTCCAGCTGAATCGGCAGATCGTCTTCATGATGCAGGATGACGGAATGAAAGGCGGGACTGCCGACCTCGACGCCGAGTGCTTCGGCGAGTTCGTGTCCGCAGATCTCGGTCTGCGCCAGGATGACCTGCGACGTATGGAGCGATCCCCGCTCGGCGATCTCGTCGGCAATGTTGCGAACCCCCATGAAGGGTGCACTGCGCTTCTTGCTGGCGACGAACGAACCGCGCCCCTTCACGCGGACGATGACGCCTTCCGTGGCAAGTTCCCGGAGCGCGCGGTTCGCCGTCATGCGGCTGACATTCAACGTCTCGGACAGCTCGTTCTCCGAGGGAACCCGATGATCGGCCGGCCACTCGCCGCTGTCAATCCGACGCTTGATGTCCGCTTTCAGGCGCTCGTAGAGCGGTGTGTCGCGTGGACCGGAGGACGGAACGGCGTAGTCGGCCTCGGACATGCTGGCTGCTCCTCGATGATGCTGTCTCGTGCATACAAAATACGCTTCGGAAATAAAGCGCAATTTTTTGGCGCCCCACTTGTCGGGTTCCAAAATCTCTGGCATCTTCCCTATACAACTTCACGAGGTCCGGCAAATGGGCGCATCGCAGAAACTCCTTTGCAGGCAGATATTGCTGCCGGACGGCTGGATGTCGGACGTGATCCTGACGATCGGCGACGACGGCAGAATTCTTGCGATTGAAGAGCATGACGGTCGGCAGCCGCAGCTTCCCGAGGCCCGCGGCCCAGTCGTTCCAGCCCTGACGAACCTGCATTCCCATGCGTTTCAGCGCGCCACGGCCGGCCTCGCCGAAATCGCCGGATCCACCGAGGACAGCTTCTGGACCTGGCGGGAGGCCATGTACAGGCTGGTCGGCCGGATGTCGCCGGATGACATCGAAATTATTGCGACAAAGTTGTATAGTGAACTACTGAAGGGCGGTTTCGGCCATGTCGTCGAATTCCACTATCTTCACCATGGCGCTGGCGGCCGCCGCTATACCAATGTGTCCGAGACTTCGCTGCGTATCCTTGAGGCGGCCCGGACGGCCGGCATAGGCCTCACCCATCTTCCGGTGTTCTACGCCCATGCCGGCTTTGGCGGAACGCAGGCAAGCGAAGGGCAGCGTCCTTTCCTCCACGACGTCGACCAGTTCCTGACCCTGCTCGACATGCTGAAACCGGCCTGCGCGGCGACGGGTACCACACTGGGGTTTGCTATCCATTCGCTGCGCGCCGCGACACCCGACGAAATGCGCGCCGTGCTCGCCGGTGAAGGAACGAGCGGCCCGATCCATATCCACGTGGCCGAACAGGAGCGCGAGGTGGACGACTGCCTTGCCTGGAGCGGCCGCCGGCCGGTCGAATTCCTGCTCGATGAAATGCCTGTCGACGAGCGGTGGTGCGCCATCCATGCCACGCACATGACAGCGGACGAAACCGCCAGGCTCTCGCGCTCGGGCGCGGTGGCTGGCCTCTGCCCGGCCACCGAGGCCAATCTCGGCGACGGAATTTTCCCGGTGACCGACTTTGTCGGCCTCGGGGGCGCCTTCGGCATTGGCACCGACAGCCATGTCGCGACATCCGTCGCCGAGGAACTGCGCCTGCTCGAATATGGGCAGCGCCTGCGCGATCGCCGCCGCAACCGGCTTGCCGCCGGCCCCGGCACATCCGTAGCGAGGGCCATGTTCGATGCGGCATTGAAAGGTGGCGCCCAGGCGGCCGGGATCGGCAAGGCCGGCATCCGCGTCGGTGCGCGGGCCGATCTCGTCGTTCTCGACGGCAACAATCCGTTCATCGGCACGGCATCCGGCGACCAGATCCTCGGCCGCTGGCTGTTTGCGACCGGCGCCGAAGTGGTTCTTGATGTCATGGCGGCGGGCGAATGGGTGGTGCAGGACGGCCGCCACAGGGACGAGGAGGCGATCGATCGCGCCTTCCGCGACGTTCTCCTGAAGCTGGCCTGACCCATAAGGCCGCGTCAACCGTCAGCAAAGAAAGCGGAATCCGATGCCGAATGCCAGACCTGACCAAACGAGTTCCACACTGCTGCGGAATGCCCGGCTGGCCACAATGGCGCCGGACCGGCCGGGCTTGGGTGTCGTCGACAAGGGCGCCATCGCCATCGAAAACGGCCGGATTGGCTATGTCGGCGCGGAGTCCGGCTTTTCGCCGACGGCGGACATGCAGGTGGTCGACTGCGAGGGCCGGTGGATCACGCCGGGCCTGATCGATTGCCATACGCACCTCGTTCATGCCGGCAACCGCGCCAGGGAATTCGAGATGCGGCTGGCCGGCGCGAGTTATGAGGAGATCGCCCGGGCCGGCGGCGGCATCGTCTCCTCCGTCCGGCAGGTGCGGGAGGCGAGCGAAAGCGAACTGGTGGCCGAGACCCTGCCGCGTCTTGACGCGCTCATCGCCGAGGGCGTCACCACCGTCGAGATCAAATCGGGCTACGGCCTGACGGTCGAGGACGAATTGAAGATGCTGCGCGCCGCCCGGTCCTTGGCCGAGACGCGGGCATTCAACCTCGCCACCACCTATCTCGGCGCTCATGCGGTGCCGTCTGACTACAAGGGCCGCAATACCGACTTCATCCGCGACGTCGTGCTGCCCGGGCTGAAGGCCGCCCACGCCCAAGGGCTTGTCGATGCCGTGGACGGCTTCTGCGAGGGCATCGCCTTTTCGCCCGACGAGATGCGGATCGTCTTCGATGCGGCCAGGGCCTTCGGCCTGCCGGTCAAGCTGCATGCCGACCAGCTGTCCAATCTGCATGGAGCGGCCTTGGCGGCCGAATACGGCGCAGTTTCGGCCGACCATCTGGAACACACCGACGAGGCGGGCGCCGCCGCCATGACCGCCGCCGACACGGTCGCGGTGCTTCTGCCCGGCGCCTATTACTTCATCCGCGAGACGAAGAAACCGCCGGTCGAGCTGTTTCGCAAGCACGGAACGAAGATGGCGCTCGCCACCGACTGCAATCCCGGCACCTCGCCGCTGACGTCGCTGCTGCTCACCATGAACATGGGCGCGACGCTGTTCCACCTGACCGTCGAGGAATGCCTGGCCGGCGTGACGCGCGAGGCCGCGCGCGCCCTTGGGCGGCTCGACAGCATCGGCACCATCGAGGTCGGGAAACAGGCGGATCTCGCCATCTGGAACATCGAGAGCCCGGCCGAACTCGTCTATCGCATCGGCTTCAATCCGCTGCACGAGCGGATCTGGAACGGGGAATCTACGGAAGGGACCCATCCATGACCATCACGCTACACCCCGGCAGCGTCTCACTTGTAGAACTGTCGACCATCTACTGGAAATCAGAGAGCGTCCGGCTCGATCGCAACTTTGACGCGGGCATTGAACGCGCCGCTGCCCGCATCGCCGCGATCGCCGCCGGCAACGAAGCGGTCTACGGCGTCAATACCGGCTTCGGCAAACTGGCCTCGATCAAGATCGACGCGGCCGACACCGCGACGCTGCAGCGTAACCTGATCCTGTCGCATTGCTGTGGCGTGGGTCAGCCGCTTGCGGAAAACATCGTGCGGCTGATCATGGCGCTGAAGCTGATTTCGATGGGCCGCGGCGCTTCGGGTGTTCGGCTGGAACTCGTCCGGCTGATCGAGGGCATGCTGGAAAAGGGCGTGACCCCGCTGATCCCGGAAAAGGGATCGGTCGGCGCATCGGGCGACCTCGCGCCGCTCGCCCATATGGCCGCCGTGATGATGGGCGAGGCCGAAGCATTCTATGAGGGAGAACGGTTGCCTGGTGGCGAGGCGTTGAAGCGGGCGGGCCTGACGCCGGTGATCCTCGCGGCCAAGGAAGGCCTGGCGCTGATCAACGGTACCCAGGCCTCCACCGCGCTCGCCCTGGCGGGGCTCTTTCGCGCCCATCGGGCCGCCCAGGCCGCGCTGATCACCGGCGCGCTGTCGACCGATGCGGCGATGGGTTCTTCGGCGCCCTTCACCGAGGGTATTCACACGCTTCGCGGCCACAGGGGCCAGATCGACACGGCGGCCGCGCTGCGCAGCCTGCTGGCCGGCTCGGTGATCCGCGACAGCCATCTCGACGGCGACGAGCGGGTGCAGGATCCCTATTGCATTCGCTGCCAGCCGCAGGTCGACGGCGCCTGCCTCGATCTTCTGCGCATGGCCGGGAGGACGCTGGAAATCGAAGCCAATGCGGTGACCGACAATCCGCTGGTACTCCCCGACGACAGCGTCGTTTCCGGCGGCAATTTCCACGCGGAGCCCGTCGCCTTCGCTGCCGACCAGATCGCCATTGCCGTCTGCGAGATCGGCGCCATCGCCCAGCGCCGCATCGCCCTTCTGGTCGACCCCGCCCTCTCCTACGGCCTGCCTGCCTTCCTCGCCAGGAAACCCGGGCTGAACTCCGGTCTGATGATCGCCGAGGTCACCTCGGCGGCCCTGATGAGCGAAAACAAGCAGATGGCCCATCCCGCCTCGGTGGACTCGACGCCGACCTCGGCCAATCAGGAGGACCACGTCTCCATGGCCTGCCACGGCGCACGCCGGCTGCTGCTGATGACGGACAACCTCTTCGCCATCATCGGCATCGAGGCGCTGACGGCGGCGCAGGGCATCGATTTTCGCGCACCCCTGACCACCAGCCCCGAGTTGCAGAAGGCCATCGCCGTGCTGCGCCGCGTCGTCGCGACCCTCGACGAAGACCGCTTCATGGCACCGGACCTGGCCGCGGCGAGTGGGCTGGTCGCGGACGGATCTCTGGTGGCGAGCGTGTCGGATGGGTTGCTTCCGGGACTGGAGGGGTAAGATGCTCGTGTCTGCCGCACCCCCCTCTGCCCTGCCGGGCATCTCCCCCTCAAGGGGGGAGATCGACCCGCGGCGGGCGACCCGCACACCTTTCGCGCCGAGCGCGTTGAACACCGATCTGCCTTTGCGGGCCACACATCCGCTCTGGGAGGGGCAGTGGCTCCATCCGATCTCCCCCCTCGAGGGGGAGATGTCCGGCAGGACGGAGGGGGGTGTCGCAGGACACAGCGGAGGATGGCTTCCATGACCCATCCCTTCGAGATCACCCGGGGCACGTCCCCCGTCATCCTTGCCTTCCCGCACACCGGCACCGAGGTCCCGGCCGAGATCTGGGAACGCCTGAACGAAAACGGCAGGCTACTGGCCGATACCGACTGGCACATCCACCAACTCTATGCCGGTCTCCTGCCCAGTGCGACGACGGTGCGTGCGACCTTCCACCGCTACGTCATCGACGCCAATCGCGATCCGACGGGCGCGAGCCTCTATCCCGGGCAGAACACCACGGGGCTGGTCCCCGAAACGGATTTCGACGGCAAGGCGATCTGGAAAGCAGGAGAGGAACCGTCGGCAGCCGATATCGACCATCGCCTGGCGACCTTCCACGCCCCCTATCACGCCGCCCTCCTGGCCGAAATAGAGCGGATCAAGGCGACCCACGGCGTGGCCATTCTCTACGACTGCCACTCCATTCGCTCGCGGATTCCTTTCCTGTTCAAGGGCCGGCTGCCGGACTTCAACATCGGCACGGATATGGGCCGCACCTGCGATGCCCGCATCGAGGCAGCCACCGCCGAGGTTGCCATGGCGGCCGAGGGCTACACCGCCATCGTCAATGGTCGCTTCAAGGGCGGCTGGACCACGCGCCATTACGGTCGGCCGGAGGACGGCGTGCACGCGATCCAGATGGAACTCGCGCAAATCTCACACCTGGCAACCGAAGCGCCGCCTTTTGCCTATGACGCCGAGAAGGCCGCGCGGCTGCGCAAACACCTGAAAGCCATTCTGCAACGGATCGAGACGATCGTGCTGGAACTGGCCAAAGCACAATGCACCTAACCCTCTCCCCGCGAACGCGGAGAGGGGACGAGGCCAGAGCCGGCCTTGCGGGGGAAGCCTGACGGCGCAGCACGTCCCTTCTCCCCGCGTGCGGGGAGAAGGTGGCGGCAGCCGGATGAGGGGCCGCACCACACAAATGACATTTCCAGAAAGGGAGCAGACACATGACCGATCCACGTCACAACACCCGCGACGTCCGCGCACCGCGCGGCACCGAACTCAATGCCTTGAGCTGGATGACCGAGGCGCCGCTGCGCATGCTGATGAACAATCTCGATCCCGATGTCGCCGAGCGGCCGCATGATCTGGTGGTCTATGGCGGCATCGGCCGCGCCGCCCGCACCTGGGAGGATTTCGACCGCATCGTCGCGACGCTGAAAACCCTGACCGAGGAGGAAACCCTGCTCGTCCAGTCCGGCAAGCCGGTCGGCGTGTTCCGCACCCACAAGGACGCGCCGCGCGTTCTGATCGCCAATTCCAACCTCGTGCCGCACTGGGCGACCTGGGAACACTTCAACGAACTCGACCGCAAGGGTCTCGCCATGTACGGCCAGATGACCGCCGGCTCGTGGATCTATATCGGCACTCAGGGCATCGTCCAGGGCACCTACGAGACCTTCGTCGAGGCCGGCCGCCAGCACTATGGCGGCAACCTGAAGGGTAAGTGGATCCTGACCGGCGGCCTCGGCGGCATGGGCGGCGCCCAGCCGCTCGCGGCCGTCATGGCCGGCGCCTGCTGCCTCGCTGTCGAATGCGACGAGACCCGCGTCGATTTCCGCCTGCGCACCCGTTATGTCGATGCCAAGGCGCACACGCTGGACGAGGCACTCGCCCTGATCGAGCAGTGGACCAAGGCCGGCGAAGCCAAATCCGTCGGCCTGATCGGCAACGCGGCCGAGATCTTCCCGGAACTCGTGCGCCGCGGCGTCAGGCCCGACATCGTCACCGACCAGACCTCGGCCCATGACCCGATCCACGGTTACCTGCCGCTCGGCTGGACGGTCGCAGAATGGCGCGCCAAGCAGGAGAGCGACCCAAAGGCCGTCGAAGCCGCGGCCCGTACCTCGATGAAGACCCATGTCGCCGCAATGGTCGACTTCTGGAACATGGGCGTGCCGACCCTCGACTACGGCAACAATATCCGGCAAGTCGCCAAGGAAGAGGGCCTGGAGAACGCCTTCGCCTTCCCCGGCTTCGTGCCGGCCTATATCCGTCCGCTGTTCTGCCGCGGCATCGGCCCGTTCCGCTGGGCCGCCCTGTCGGGCGATCCGGAGGATATCTACAAGACCGATACCAAGGTGAAGGAACTGCTGCCCGACAACACGCACCTGCACAACTGGCTGGACATGGCGCGCGAGCGCATCTCCTTCCAGGGTCTTCCCGCCCGCATCTGCTGGGTCGGCCTCGGCGACCGGCATAAGCTCGGTCTCGCCTTCAACGAGATGGTGCGGACGGGCGAGCTAAAAGCACCCGTCGTCATCGGCCGCGATCATCTGGACAGCGGCTCGGTCGCCTCGCCGAACCGCGAGACGGAAGCGATGAAGGACGGCTCGGATGCCGTGTCGGACTGGCCGTTGCTCAACGCGTTGCTGAACTGCGCATCGGGCGCCACCTGGGTGTCGCTGCATCACGGCGGCGGCGTCGGCATGGGCTTCTCACAGCATTCCGGCATGGTGATCTGCGCCGACGGCACGGACGATGCGGCCCGGCGGCTGGAGCGCGTGCTGTGGAACGATCCGGCCACCGGCGTCATGCGTCACGCCGATGCCGGCTATGACATCGCGCTCGACTGCGCGGAGGAAAAGGGGCTCCGCCTGCCCGGCATTCTCGGCAACTGAGGCAAGCGGAGATGCGCATCATCCGCCGCGAAGACTATCGGCGCATGCCCTGGAAGAACGGCCAGGGCATGACCGAGGAAATCTTGTGCTTTCCAGTCGGCCGCGACTCCGTGCGGTTCGACTGGCGTCTCTCGATCGCCCATGTCGGCGCGGATGGACCGTTTTCGCTGTTTCCCGGCGTGGACCGCACCATCGCGCTCCTTGAGGGCAACGGTTTGCTGCTCGATCTGCCGGAAGATCGGACCGTCACCCTGACCGGCACGGGCGACCCGTTCAGCTTCCCCGGCGAATGGCCCGTCGCCGGTCGCAACCTCGAGGGCCCGACCATCGACCTCAACGTCATGACGCGGCGCGGGCACTTTCGGCATGCGATGACCCGTCGGACCCTCCAGACCTCGCAAAGCCTGCAGGCAGCCGAGTACACGCTGCTCGTTGCGACTGCCGCCATCCGGGTCGAGATTGACGGTCGTTGGTCGCAACTCGATCGCTTCGATACGCTGGAGCTTGAGCGCGACGAGCAGTTGACCGTCGATCCGGTTCGGCCGGTCGACATCTTCGTCATCACAGTCTCCGCCGCGACGCCGGTGTGATCCCCGTTTGGGCGGTGAGCATGCCGTTGCGCGGCGCAGATGCACTATCGGGGCCGTCCTTTCCAGGAACCCCGCTTTGGAACCATGCCACTCAGCCTGCGGACACTTCACAACTTGTCATGCAAGGCGAAAACTCCCTTGACATTTCAAAGATAAAGAGGAGATAAAAGCTAACAACTAGCTTCAGGTTTCCCATCATGCTGGCAATCATTGCGGACGATCTGACGGGTGCGCTGGACACCGCCGCGCCGTTCGCCAGCCGGGGGCTTCACTGCGAAGTGGCCCTCAAGGTCGATGCGATCGAGCAGGCCGTGAGCCTCAACCCGGCGGTCCTGGCGATCGACATCGGTTCGCGGGAACTGGATCCACGCGCCGCTGAGGACGCCATGGCGGCCGCACTTGCACGCATGCCGCCGGGCACGATCCTCTTCAAGAAAATCGACTCGCGCCTCAAAGGGCATATCGCGGCCGAACTCGACGCCACGCCCTTTCGCTCCGCCCTGGTCGCCCCTGCCATTCCGGCATTCGGCCGGGTGGTGAAAGAGGGCCACGTCCAAGGCTTCGGCGTGGACACACCGCTCTCCATTGCCGAAGTTCTCGGCCGGCATGCCGCCCATGCGACGATCCCGGACACCGTGTCCGAGGAGGAAATGGCGGCGGCCCTCGAAGCGGCCCAGCAGTCCGGAGTGGATATCCTCATCGGCGCACGAGGGCTCGCCGAAGCGCTCGCCCGTCAATGGACCGGCAATGCCCCTGCCCGCTTTGCCGACATACCCGAGGGGCCGGGCCTCTTCGTCGTCGGTTCGCGCGACCCGATCACCCTGGCCCAGATCGAAATGCTGCGGGAAGCCTGCGATCTTCGCCACCTTCCCGCGCCGAATGGTCAGTTGGTGGAAGGGGCGCTCCCTGAGGCAGGCAGGCTGACGCTCGTGCAGGCCGTATCGGCGGATGAGCCGGCCACGCCTTCCGAGGTCGCGCATCGCCTGGCGGAAAGTGTGTGCCCGGCATTGACGGGGGCCGCGCGGACCCTGCTGCTTTCCGGCGGCGCAACGGCGGAAGCCGTGCTAGAGAAGATGGGGATCAACCACTTCCGGCTGGCTGGTGAATGTGTACCGGGCCTGGGTCTTGCCCATGCCCGGGGGCATTGCATCATCGCCAAATCCGGGGGCTTCGGTCAGCCGCACACTTTGAAAGAAATCGCAGGGCTTATCCTGCACAAACGGGATGATCGATGGCCCAGGAGATCGTGAGCACGCGCAAGAGCCTTTCCGATGTCGTCTTCGAGCGCATGCACCGTGCGATCAAGTCCGGCGCCTATCAGCCGGATGAGCGCCTGCCGACCGAGCACGACCTCGCGGCCGAATTCGAAGTGTCGCGCCCGATCATCCGCGAGGCGCTGAGACGCCTGCGCGAGCAGGGCCTGGTCTATTCGCGCCGCGGAGCCGGCAGTTTCGTGCGCGCGCTCGGCATGAAGGAACCGCTCGGCTTCGGCCAGCTGGAAAACGTCGCCGACCTTTTGAACTGCTACGAGTTTCGTCTCACGCTCGAGCCGGCGGCTGCAGCAGCGGCCGCTGCCCGCCACACGCCCGAAAGCCTGGCCGCCATTCGGCACGCGCTCGAACTCATGCGGGACGCCACCAACCGGCAATCGCACCGCGAGGACGCCGACTTCCAGTTCCATCTGGCCATCGCCGTCGCCGCGAAGAACAGCTATTTCTCCACCGCCATGGAGGCCCTGAAGGACCACATCGCGGTCGGCATGAAGTTCCACGGCGCCTCGGTGAAACGCGAAACGGCCGGGCTGACGCGGGTCTTCGCCGAACACGAAGCGATCGCCGACGCCATTGCCGCCGGCGATGGGGCCAAGGCCCGGCAGCTGATGCTCGACCACCTGACCGGTTCGCGCGAACGGCTTTTCCAGACGACACGATAGAGGCGCTCTCAAACGCAACGACACCCCGGTTGCGGCCGGGGTGTCGTTGTCGTCTTGGGAAAAAGCAAGCTCCTAGAACGCCGCCCTGTAGATGGCGTGCACGTCTTCGACGCTCATGTCGATCGGGTTGTTGTCCATCAGCCGGCGGTTGGCATGCGCCTCGCTCGCATAGAGCGACAGGTCGGCATCGGTTGCTCCATGGGCTTCAAGCGACATCTCGATGCCAAGATCGCGGCAGAAGCCATGCGCCATGCTCGACAGGTCCCGCTGCGAAAGTCCGGCGCCGAGACCGAGCGCCGCCGCCACTTCATCCGTCTTTCCCGCGGCGACCGGCTGGTTGAAGGCCAGGACATGCGGAAAGATGATGGCGTTGGCCAGTCCATGCGGCAGCCGCAGCCGGGTGCCGAGCGGATAGGCGATGGCATGGCCCGCCGCCGTATTGACCGGGCCGAGGCAGATACCGCCATAGAAGGATGCGAGCATCATGCCTTCGCGAGCCTCGGTATCCGAACCGTCGCGCACGGCGCGGGCGAGATATTTGCCGACCAGCCGGAAACCCATGCGCGCAAAGCCGTCGATCATCGGATGCGCGCGGCGATTGGTGAAGGCCTCGACGCAATGGGCCATGGCATCGACGCCGGTTGCAGCCGTCACTGCCGGGGGAACCGAATAGGTGAGTTCCGGATCGAGCACGGCAAGATCCGCAATCATATGCGGGCTTTCGACGGCGACCTTGATCCCCCTGTCCGGATCGGTGATCAGAGAGCGGATGCCGGCCTCGGAGCCGGTTCCGGCCGTGGTCGCCACCTGAACCAGACGGGTGTTGCGCCCCGCGACCCGGTTGGGCCCGGCGACATCGGCAAGCGTCTGCGTCCCGTCCCACAACACGGCCACGAGCTTGGCGACGTCGAGCACCGAGCCGCCGCCGAGGCCGACAATCACGTCCGGCCGGCAACCACGCGCCGCGTCGAGTGCTGCATCCAGCGTGGCGATGTCCGGTTCGCCGGGGATCTGGTCGAAGACGGTGACCCGGCCGGGCAATCCGAGGCGATCGACGAAGCCCGCCGTGAACGGCGTGGCAACGACGAGGACCGAGCCCGCATCGCCGGCCCACAGGCCGACCTGCCCGACAGTGCCGGCGCCGACAGCCAGGCGGCGCGGCTGGTGAAGCGTGATCGAAGCATTGGTCATGGCTGAGTTATCCTTGCTTGGCGCGGCCGGCCACGAGCTTGCGGGCATAGGCGATGGCGGCGTTCATGTTGCCGTGGTTGGCAATGCCCTTTCCGGCGATGTCGAAGGCCGTGCCGTGATCGACCGACGTCCGGTCGATCGGCAGTTCGACCGAGACATTGACCGCCGTATCGAAGGCGACGAGCTTGATCGGGATATGGCCCTGGTCGTGATACTGGGCGACGACTAGATCGAAGGCGCCCGAATAGGCGCGATAGAAGACCGTATCGGCCGAGATCGGCCCGTGGACATCGATGCCCTCGGCGCGGGCAGCGGCGATGGCCGGGGCGATCTGCTCGTCGTCCTCGGTCCCGAAAAGACCGTTCTCGCCGCAATGGGGATTGATGCCGGCGACCGCAATTCTCGGCGCGGCAAAACCGATGCGCTTGAGATGCTCGTTGCCGGCGCGGATCGTCGCCAGGACACGCGCTGTCGTCGCACGCCTGATCGCATCCTGCAACGACACGTGGGTCGACACATGGATGACCTTCAGCCGGTCCGAAGCCAGCAGCATATACGCGGCCTTCGAGCCCGTGAGGCTGCGCAGCATGCCGGTATGCCCGTCATAGTGATGACCGGCGAGGTTCAGCGCCTCCTTGTTGATCGGCGCAGTGACGATGCAGCCGATCTCGCCCGCCTCGGCGTCGCGCACCGCCTTTTCGATGAAGCGGAAGGCCGCATCGCCGGCGACGGGGCTGAGCTGCCCCCAGGGAAGCGGCGCGCCCTCGACCGGCAGGTCGATCACGTAAGGCTTGAGGTCGATATCGATGCCCAGCGCTTCGCGGGCCGCCTCGAGCGTCGCCAGGTTGCCGTAGATGCGCGTCTGCGCACGATCCGCCTCGGGCCTTTCCGCCAGAGCACGGATGGAAATCTCCGGACCCACGCCACACGGGTCGCCCATGGTAATGCCGATGATAGTGCTCATGTCTCACTCCGTCCTGCCGCCCTGTCCCAGCCCGGGGCCAGGCGGACATATTTGATCGCGCGCCGATGATAGGTATAGGCGAGATGCATGGTTCCGTCCGGCTCTTCCAGCAGCCACGGATAGGACATCTCCTTGTTGCGACCATCGGTCGAATCGTTCGACAGACAGGTACCCGGTCCGTCCTCGATCGACACGCGGACCGGAAAGGTCTTGCCGCCATCCTGCGAGAGACAGACCGTGACCGGCGCGCGCGGCACACCCCAGATGGGCACGCAGCCGCCCTGCGGATTGGCATCGGGCCGCCCGTCGTCCTCCCCCAGCTCGTCGTAGAGCGAAGCGCGCCGGTCGGGCGACAGGGCCGCATTGACCGGATTGCAGATCATCGCCAACCGCCCGTCGCGCAGACGGGTAACGGCGATCGACGAGTTGTTGGTGGGGACGTCGGTCGCCTGGGGCACCGACCAACTGCGTCCGCCGTCCATGCTCTCCGTGCGGTAGACGAAGTCTGCCTGCCGCCGGCGGAAGAAAGCGGCATAGTGATCGCCGTCCAGCAGGGCCGGCGACATATGCACACAGCCGATCGAGTGATCGAGTCCAGCCAGCCGCCAGGTCTGTCCGCCGTCCTCGGACACTCCGACGGCGGCGGTATCGTGGCTACCGTTCCATTTCTGGCCCGGGCGCTGCACACAGCGGAAGATCGGCAGCAGCCAGGCGCCGTCGTCACGCACCACCAGCGGTGCACGGACGAAACAGCCGCGCGGCAGGTCCAAATAGCGCCCTTCTTCGGCTGTGAGCTTCGTCGGATCGGCGCCATCGCGCCGGATCTCGGCCATGCGAATCCGGCATTCGTCCTGGTTGCCGGACGGTTGGGAAGTGTGGAAGAGCCACAATCTGCCGTCCGGCGCCCTGAACAGCACCGGGTTCTGCTCGGAATGCAAGGGGTCGAAGCTCAGTTGCTGGGGAGCCCCCCAGATCGATGCGTCCTTCGGCAGCACCGAGGCGAAGATCGAGATGTCGGACTTGCCTTCGAGCGTACCGCCGAACCAGGCGCAGGCAAGCGCGCCGTCCTCAAAGAGATGCAGGAAGGCGGCATGGTTCTGCACCATGGGCGAAGGCAGCAACGCTTCATCGCGGCCCAGGGACACGGTACGGAGCACGCCATTCATGTTGCGGGCAATATCATCGGGATGCATCGGATCCTCCTCGTCAGTCATCGAAAATCACCAATCGAACAAAGTTGTCAAGTTTTTTGATGTTCTTGAAATTCACAACACCCAGCATATCTCAGCTTAAAATATTGTTTTAAAATGATTTTATCTGCGGTAAAATTCCAGAAACATTTTACATCAGAAAACAAATTGACAAAGTTGAGCGAAAGTTGGATGGTTTTGCCACACGGCAGGGGATGCCAGGGAGGGAGGATCTCATGCAGGACGTCCGGAGCCGTCGGAACGCGGCGGAGACTTCGCAGTCGGCGGATTGAGCGGCGACCGTGATGACCGCAAATACGACGCCCCCCGCGACCCGAAAGGCACGCGCTGTCAATCCACATCGAACTGAACAAGATTACTAGGGAGGAGAATGCAATGAGAAATACACTGATCTTGAGCGCCCTGTTGCTGGGATCGGCCCTGTCGCCGGCCTATGCCGGATCGGGTCCGGTAAAAATCGTCCTGGCGGAAGAAGCCGATCTGCTGGAACCATGCATGGCGACCCGATCCAATATCGGTCGCGTCATCATGCAGAACGTCAGCGAAACGCTGACCGAGCTGGACGTGCGCAACAACAAAGGACTGATGCCGCGCCTTGCGGAGAAATGGGAACAGAACGCCGATGGCAGCTGGCGCTTTCACCTTCGCCAGGGCGTCAACTTCTCTGACGGCACGGGCTTTGACGCCAAGGACGTGAAGCACAGCTTCGACCGCATCATGAGCGACAAGAACGCCTGCGAGTCGCGGCGCTATTTCGGCGGCATGACCATTTCCGCCAGCATCGTCGACGACCACACGGTCGACTTCAAGGCCGATCCGGTCCAGCCGATCCTGCCGCTGCTGATGTCCCTCGTCACCATCGTGCCGGAAGAGACGCCGCTCGAATTTGTGCGCGAACCGGTCGGCACCGGCCCCTACAAGCTCACCAACTGGACGCCGGGCCAGCAGATCGTCCTGACGGGCCGTGACGACTATTGGGGTGAAAAGCCGCAGGTCACCGAAGCGACCTATCTGTTCCGTGCCGATCCGGCCGTGCGCGCCGCCATGGTCCAGGCAGGCGAGGCCGACCTTTCGCCGTCGATCTCGCAGCTCGACGCGACCAACCCCGCCACCGACTTCTCCTATCTCGACAGCGAGACCGTCTATCTGCGTATCGACCACAACATCGAACCGCTGGGTGACATTCGCGTTCGCCGCGCCCTCAACATGGCGATCGACCGCCAGGCCTTCCTCGGCACGCTGGTTCCGGAGAGCGCACTGCTGGCCACCGCGATCGTGCCGCCGCCGACGCTCGGCTGGAACCCGGACGTCAAGGTGCCGGCCTTTGACGTCGAGGGTGCCAAGAAACTCCTGGAAGAAGCGAAGGCCGACGGCGTCAAGGTCGATACGCCGATCACCATCATCGCCCGCTCGGCGAACTTCCCGAACGTCACCGAGATCATGGAAGCCATCCAGGCCCAGTTGCAGGACGTCGGCTTCAAGATCGATCTGAAGTTCGTCGATGTGGCTGAACATGAAGGCTACTATTCCAAGCCGTTCAAGGACGGTCGCGGACCGCAGATCGTTGCCGCCATGCACGACAACTCCAAGGGCGACCCGTCCTTCTCGATGTTCTTCAAATATGCATCGGAAGGCACCCAGTCCGGCTTCTCGGATCCGAAGGTCGACGATCTGATCAAGCGTGCCTCGGCCGCGGTCGGCGACGAGCGTCCGAAGCTCTGGTCGGAACTGATCGCCTACCTGCATGACGAAGTCGTCGCCGACGTCCTGCTCTTCCACATGGTCGGCTTCTCGCGTGTTTCCGAACGCCTCGAGTTCAAGCCCACCATGGCGACCAACTCGATGCTCCAGCTTTCGGAGATCAAGATCAAGTAAACGGTACTGGCGGGCACAGGCATCGCCAGTCAGAACAAGCAATCAAGGCGGCGGGATGATCCCGCCGCCCGATGCACTAGAGGGCGCCATGCTGAGCTTCATCCGAAAACGCGCCGTGGCCAGTCTGATCTCACTCGTCGGACTGATCGTCATGGTCTTCTTTCTCTCGCGCCTCACTGGCGACCCCGCCGCCCTGTTCCTGCCCGTCGAAGCCTCTGCCGAGCTGAAGGCGCAGTTCCGCGAGATCCACGGCCTGAACGATCCGCTTCTGGTGCAGTTTGGCCGCTACGTCGGCGATGTCGTGACCGGTGACTTCGGCGAATCCCTGCGAAAGGCGCGCCCCGCCCTCGATGTCGTGCTCGAAGCCTTCGTCTGGACCCTGTGGCTTGCCGTCATCACCATGGCCCTCGTCACCGCTGGCGCCATCGTCGTCGGCTCGTTGGCCGCGTTCCGCGCCGGCGGTTTCTTCGACCGCTTCTCCTCGATCGTCTCGCTGATCGGCGCCTCCGTACCCGATTTCTGGCTCGCCATCGTCGCGATCGTGGTGTTTTCGGTCAATCTCGCCTGGCTGCCGACGTCAGGCACGGGTTCCCTGCTGCACTGGATCCTGCCGATCTGCGTCCTCTTCGTCAGGCCCTTCGGCATCATCGTCCAGGTCGTGCGCGGTTCGATGATAAGCGCACTCTCGTCCCCTTACGTGAAGACAGCCCGTGCCAAGGGCGTCCGGTCCGGCCCGATCATCTTCATCCATGCGCTACGCAACGCCATGCTGCCGGTCATCACCGTGATCGGCGACCAGGCGGCAAGCCTTCTGAACGGCGCGGTCATCGTCGAGACCATTTTCGGCTTTCCCGGCGTCGGCAAGCTGATGATCGATTCCATCCTGCAGCGCGATTTCAACGTGGTGCTGGCCGCCATCCTCGTCACGGCGCTGGCGATCTTCCTGATGAACCTGTTGATCGACCTCGCCTATGCGCTGCTCGATCCGCGCATCCGTCATTGAGGAGGCCCGCCGTGACCCTGCCGACGACAGAGACCACGATCACCGACGAGCCTTGCTTCGTTGTTCGCATGGCCCGCATGCTGTGGGCCGACAAATTCGCGCTTTGCGCAGCAATCTTCCTGGTGGTGATCCTGCTCTTGGCGATCATCGGCCCGAGCTGGCTCGGCGATCTCGCCACCAAACAGAACCTGCGCGGACGCAACGCTGCCCCCTTCGACTGGGAGCGCGGCTGGGTCTGGTGGATGGGTGCCGATGCGCTTGGCCGTCCTCTCCTTGCCCGCATCATCGTCGCCACCCAGAACACGCTGATGGTCGCCGCCGGCGCGGTCGCCATTTCCGCGGTCGTCGGCACGGTGCTCGGCCTCGTCGCCGGCTTCTCCTCCAAGCGCGTCAACCAGGTGATCATGCGCCTGGCCGACGTCATCATGTCCTTCCCGTCCCTGCTGATCGCCGTGATCGTCCTCTATGTGCTGGGCTCGTCCATCCTCAACCTGATGCTGGTGCTGTCGATCACCCGCATCCCGGTCTATCTGAGAACGACCCGCGCCGAAGTGCTGGAAATCCGCGAACGCATGTTCATCCAGGCAGCCCGGGTCATGGGTGCATCCAGCAAGCGCATCATCTTCCGCCATATCCTGCCCGTCGTGCTGCCCACGCTGACGACGCTCGCAACCCTCGACTTCGCCTATGTCATGCTCGCCGAAAGCGCCCTTTCCTTCCTTGGCATCGGCATCCAGCCGCCGGAAATCACCTGGGGCCTGATGATCTCGCAAGGGCGGCAATATCTCACCAATGCCTGGTGGCTGTCCTTCTGGCCGGGCCTCGCGATCATCCTGACCACCATGTCGCTCAACCTGTTGTCGAACTGGCTGCGGATCGCGCTCGATCCCGTGCAGCGCTGGCGCCTGGAAATGAAAGGTCGAAACAATGGCTGACCATCTCCTGGAAGTCCGCAATCTCTCGGTCGAGTTCCACACCGCCATGGGTGTGGTCAAGGCGGTGCGCGACATCTCCTATCACCTGGACCGCGGCGAAACGCTCGCCATCCTCGGCGAGAGCGGATCGGGAAAATCCGTCTCCTCGTCGGCGATCATGAACCTGATCGACATGCCGCCGGGCCGCATCAGTTCGGGCGAAATCCTTCTGGACGGCGTCGACCTGTTGACGATGCCGGCTCACGAGCGCCGCGCCGTGAACGGCCGTCGCATCGCGATGATCTTCCAGGATCCGCTGAGCCACCTCAATCCGGTCTACACTGTCGGCTGGCAGATCCGCGAGGCGCTGACGACCCATGGGACCGGTTCCGCCGAGGCCCAGGCCGAGGCGCTGCGCTTGGTGACACGGGTCGGCATTCCCGATCCCGAACGTGCGCTCGACAAATACCCGCATGAGTTCTCCGGCGGCCAGCGCCAGCGCGTCATGATCGCCATGGCGCTCGCCCTGCGGCCGGACCTGCTGATCGCCGACGAGCCGACAACGGCGCTCGACGTGACCGTCCAGGCCGAGGTACTCGCCCTGCTGGAGGAGTTGCAGGAAGAGACCGGCATGGCCGTGCTGATCATCACCCACGATCTCGGCGTGGTCGCCGAAATCGCCGATCGCGTCGTGGTGATGGAAAAGGGCGTGCTGGTCGAGGCAGGCACCGTGCGCGAGGTCTACAGGAACCCCAAGCATCCCTATACGAAGAAGCTGATCGCGGCCGCCCCCGGCAAGGGCGAAATGCACGCACCGGCAGCCCCGGGCGAGCCCGTCCTCTCCGTCCGCGATGTCCGCAAGAGTTACGGCGCCTTCGAAGCGCTGAAGGGCATTTCCTTTGATCTGATGCCGGGTGAGACCATGGCCGTGGTCGGAGAAAGCGGCTCGGGCAAGTCCACGCTCGCCCGCATTCTTGTGCGCCTCGACGAGCCCGACGGCGGCAGCGCGCTGTGGAAGGGCCGCGACCTCTTCACCCTTTCTCCGGCTGAGCTCTACAAGCTGCGTCGCGATCTGCAGATGGTCTTCCAGGATCCGACCCAGTCGCTCAATCCGCGCATGACGGTCTACCAGCTGATCTCGGAGGCCTGGGTCATCCACCCGGACATCCTGCCCCGGTCCAAATGGCGGGAACGCGTCGCCGAACTCCTGGTCCAGGTCGGGCTCGGCCCGGAACATATGGGCCGCTATCCGCACCAGTTCTCGGGCGGCCAGCGCCAGCGCATCGCCATTGCCCGCGCCCTTGCGCTCGAGCCCAAGCTGATCATCTGCGACGAAGCGGTCTCCGCCCTCGACGTCTCGGTCCAGGCGCAGGTCATCGCCCTGCTCGACGGGCTGCGCAAACAGATGGGCATTGCCTTCATCTTCATCGCCCACGATCTGCCGGTGGTGCGCGATTTCGCCGACCACGTCATGGTCATGCAAAAGGGCCATGTCGTCGAACTCGGCACGGTGCGCGAGGTTTTCGAGACGCCGCGCGAAGACTATACGCGCGCCCTTCTCGCCGCCGGCCTCGACCCCGATCCGGATGTGCAGGCGGCCCATCGTGCCGCCCGCCTCGCTCGCGCCTCCTGAGGCGCCCGCCCCTTTCACAGGAGACTGACATGACCAGACAAGCCTTCGTCGCGCTCGTGACCTGCTTCAACGAAGACGAGACGATCAACTATGAAGCCACCCGCGCCCAGGTTCGCCGCCAGGTCGAGGCGGGCAACAACATCATGTGCGCCGGCACCAACGGCGATTTCTCCGCCCTCACCTTCGACGAGAAGATCAGGCTGACGGAAGAGGTGGTCGACGAGGTGGCCAACCGCGTGAAGGTCATCGTCAATGCCGGCATGCCCGCGACTTTCGAAACCCTGAAACTGGCGCGCGAATTCGATCGCATCGGCGTCGATGCCATCGCTGTGATCACACCCTTCTTCATCGCCTGCACCCAGGACGGCCTGATCCGCCATTTCTCCACCCTCGCCGATGCCGTCCAGGCGCCGATTTACCTCTACGACATCCCGGCGCGCACGCAGAACCATATCGAGCCGGAAACGGCCCGCACGCTGGCCCGCCACGGCAATATCGCCGGCATCAAGGATTCGGGCGGCGCCCGGGAGACGCTGGAGGCCTATCTCCAGGTGGCAAAGGAAGTGGATGGCTTCGAGGTTTATTCGGGACCGGACCATCTGGTGCTCTGGGCCCTGCAGAATGGCGCGGCCGGCTGTATCTCCGGTCTTGGCAATGCCATGCCGCATGTCCTGGCCGGTATTCTCAACGCCTTCAATGCCGGCGACATCGCCGAGGCCGAGCGGCAGCAGGCGATCTACACCGCCTTCCGCACCGATCTCTATGCGCTCGGCTTCGCACCCGCCATGGTCAAGCGCGCGCTCTATCTGCAGGATGCCTCCGTTGGCGCCAGCCGCCAGCCGGCCCTATTGCCGAACGCTGCCCAGGACGCGCAGGTGGCCGAGATTCTGCGCCGCTACAGTCTCCTGTAGCGGCAGTCCCGGCCGCGGGCGGCATCACATCACCGCGCCGATCTGCCAGGGCACGAACTCCGCCCCGCCAAATCCGAGGCTTTCGGATTTGGTGATCTCGCCGGACGCCACGCGCAGGAACATCTCGAACATTTCCCGGCCCTTCTCCTCCAGCGTGACGCCCTCCAGGATGTCGCCGGTGTTCAGGTCCATGTCCTCTTCCATGCGCACGAACATCTCGGAATTGGTGGCAACCTTGATGCAGGGCACCGGCTTGTAGCCAGAGACAGAGCCGCGGCCGGTCGTGAACACGATCAGATTGGCCCCCGACGCCACCTGCCCCGTGACAGAGCAAGGGTCATAGCCGGGGCTGTCCATGAAGACGAACCCCTTGGTATCGATCGGCTCGGCAAAGAGGTAGACGCCCGCGAGCGGCGCCGAGCCGCCCTTGGCCACCGCCCCGAGGCTCTTTTCGAGGATCGTCGTCAACCCGCCGCGCTTGTTGCCGGGGCTGGGATTGTTGTTCATCTCGCCCTTGTTGCGCGCGGTGTAGTCTTCCCACCAGCGGATGCGATCCAGCAGCTTCTCGCCCACCTCGCGGCTGACGGCCCGACGGGTCAGTAGGTGCTCGGCACCGTAGATTTCCGAGGTTTCCGACAGGATCATCGTGCCGCCGTGGGCGACCAGAAGATCCGATGCGACGCCGAGCGCAGGATTGGCAGTGATCCCGGAATAGCCGTCCGAGCCGCCACACTGCATGCCGATCACCAGTTCGGAAACGGGGATCGGCTCGCGCTGGCAGTTTTCTGCCACTTCGGCGAGTTCGCGTAGCGCCTCGACCCCGCGTTCCACCGTCCGCCGGGTGCCGCCCTGATCCTGGATGACCATGTGCTTGAACTGGCCGTCGGCGCGCAGCCGGGCCTTGCCCACCAGGGCGGGGATCTGCATGACCTCGCAGCCCAGGCCGACCAGCAGGATGCCGGCAAAATTCGGGTTCTTGGCATAGCCTTGCAGGGTGCGGAACAGGGTTTCGTATCCCTCGTTGTCGCCCGCCATGCCGCAACCCGAACTGTGCGCGATCGGCACGATGCCGTCGACATTCTTCAGAGCGCGGAACCAGTCGGTCTTTTCCGCCTCCTCCGCAATGAAGCGCGCCACCGAGCCCGAACAGTTGACGGAGGTCAGGACGCCCAGATAGTTCCGCGTCCCCGCGCGTCCGTCGGCGCGGCGATAGCCCTGGAAGGTGCGGATCTCAGCCGGCACCGGAAGCGGGCGCAGGTCTGCGCCGAAGTCATGCTCGAGCGCGTGTGCCGACATGCCGAGGTTCTGGACGTGCACATGCTCGCCCGCGGCGATGGCGCAACTGGCCTGGCCGATGATCTGGCCGTAACGGCGCACCGGTGCCCCTTCCCCAAGCGCGTGAAGGGCAATCTTGTGGCCTCGCGGAACGGCTGTCGTCAGCGTGACGCCCGCCACGACCGCCCCCGCCCGCAGGTCGGCGAGTGCAATCGCGACGTCGTCTTCGGGCGACAGGATGATATGGTCAGGCTTCATTGGCCTACTCCCGCGAGAGCCCGGTCGAGATGGGTATAGCCGCCATCGACGAACAGCCATTGCCCGGTCAGATGCCGCGCCCGGTTGGACAGGGCAAAGACCGCCATGGCGGCGATCTCCGAGGCCTCCGTCATGCGCTGGCCCAAGGGAATGCGAGCCGTGATCTCGGCCAGCTTGGCGGTCGGATCATCAAAAGTCTCGATCCAGCGGGCGTAAAGCGGTGTCATGACTTCGGCCGGGATCACCGCATTGACCCGCACCCCTTGGGGCGCAAAGGCCGCGGCCCATTCCCGCGTCAGGCCGAGCTGTGCCGCCTTGGCAGCGACATAGGCAGACGTATTGCCCTGGCCTGTGACGGCGGTCTTCGAGCTGATGTTGACAATGGCCCCGGCCTGCGACTTCAGGTCCTCCGCGAGAAGGTGAACCAGCGTGTAGTAGTGGATGAGATTGCGGTCCAGCGAGGCCCGGAAGGCCGCAGGACCAGCCTCGATACCCACACCGTCATTGACGCCCGCATTGTTGACGAGACCGTAAATCGGGCCAAAGCGTGCGCGGGCCTCGTCGACCGCGGCGCGACACTGGTCGTCGTCGGAAAGCTCCACCTGCACCCAGCCGGCGTCGGGTCCGAGCCCCGTCAGCCAGCTTGCCTCGGGCGCGCGGCGGGCAAAGATCACCGGCACCGCCCCTTCGGCGGCCAGGAGTTCGGATATCGCGCCGCCAATGCCCGCGGCACCGCCCGTCACAATGACCGCCTTGCCCTTCAGACCCATTTCCATCTTGTTTTTCCTCGTCAAAAGAACCGGCCCCGGACATGCGGGGCCGGTGGATTTCAGACAGGCCTCACCCGGCCTCAGTCGTAGAGCACCGCTGCGATTTCCGGCGCATCGATGTTGGTCTTGTCGTACCAGGCAAAGCCCGAGTCGATGGTGCCGGCCAGCTTCTCGCCCTTGACGGCGGCGATCGCCGCCTTGACGGTTTCATAGCCGATGCCGACAGGGTTCTGGGTGATCGCGCCGGCCATTTCGCCCGCACGGATCGCATCCTTCTGCAGCTTGCCCGAGTCGTAGCCGATCACGACAACGCCGGTCTTACCGGTCTCCTTCACGGCATTCAGCACGCCGATGGCCGAGCCTTCGTTGGCACCGAAAATGCCCTTGATGTCGGAATGGGCGGTCAGGATCGCCTTGGTGATCTCGGTCGACTGCAGCTGGTCGCCGGCGCCGTACTGGATGTCGACGATTTCGATGTTCGGATAGGCTTCCTTGACGCGGTTGACGAAGCCGTCGCGGCGGTCGATGCCGGTGCGCGAGGTCTGGTCATGCACGACGAGCGCGACCTTTCCGGACCCCCCGATCAGTTCCGCCATCTTGTCGGCGGCGAGCGCTGCAGCGGCCAGGTTGTTGGTGGTCACGGTCGTGGCCGGAATATCGCTGTCGACGCCCGAGTCGAAGGCGATGACCGGGATGCCGGCATCCTGCGCCTGCTTCAGAAGCGGCGTCGCTGCCTGGCTGTCCAGCGCGGCAAAGCCGATGGCGGCCGGCTTCTTTGCCAGCGCGGCCGCCAGCATGTCCATCTGCTTGTCGACCTGGGCTTCGGTATCGGGGCCCTCGAACGTGACCTCGACGCCGAATTCGGTCGCCGCCTTGTCGGCGCCCGCCTTCACCGCCTGCCAGAACTGATGCTGGAAGCCTTTCGAGATTAGGGGGATGTAAAGCTTGTCCTGCGCCAGTGCCATGCCGCTGGATGCAATCAGGCTGCCTGCACACAGCGCAGCCATCAGTGCTCTTCTGTTCAACATAGTGTTCTCCTTGAGGTTTTTGACGTTGTATTTCGGAACGTTGCCCGTTCTCTTTCGATTAGCCGGCACGGCGCCGGCGAAGCATGTCCGCATAGACGGCGGCAATGATGATGACGCCCGTAACCACGGTCTGCCATTCCTGCGCCACCGACATGATGCGAAGCCCGTTGAGCAGCACGCTCATGATCAGCGCGCCGATGATGGTTCCGAGGATCGAGCCGCGCCCGCCGGCGAGCGAGGTTCCGCCGATCACGACGGCGGCGATGGCGTCCAGCTCGTAGCCGAGGCCGAGCGCCGGCTGCGCCGAATTGAGCCTCGAGGCGATGAGCAGCCCCGCAATGCCGCAGATGCCGCCGGCCAGCGCATAGATCGCCACCTTCCAGCCATCGGCATTGACGCCCGAAAGCCGCACGGCCTCTTCGTTGGACCCGAGCGCGAAGCAATAGCGTCCGAGTGTGGTGCGGTTCAGCACCCAGGAGATCACCAGCGCCAGGATGAAGAGAACCAGCACCCCGTTGGGCACCGGCAGGCCCGGCACCACAGCCCCGATCAGCGATCCGGTGGAAAGCAGCGGGAAACTCGGCGTGTCGTTGAAATAGATCGGCTTGGTCCCCGAGATTACCAGCGACAGGCCCTTGAGGATCAGCATCATGCCCAGCGTGGCGATGAAGGGCGGGATCTTCATCCGCGCGATCAGCGAGCCCGAAATGAAGCCACAGGCCGCGCCCGCCGCGATGGCAGCGACGATGCCGAGCGGCATGGCAAGACCCCACATGGTCAGCACCACCCCGGCAATCACGGCGGTGAAGGTCATGAGCGTCCCGACCGACAGGTCGATGCCGCCGGTGATGATGACCAGCGTGGCGGCGATGGCCAGCACGCCGTTCACGCTGGTGGCCTGAAGGATGGCGAGGATATTCGCGGTCTGCAGGAAGTTCGGCGAGGCCAGAGAGAAGAACAGCAGGAGCACGATCAGGCTGGCGAAGGCCAGGACCTTCTGTTGCGCACCCGAGGCCATCAGGCGGGGCTTTGCGGCGAGGGTTGCGGTCATGCGGATGCTCCTTCGGATGCCGTGTCGCGCTGGGTCGCCAGGCGCATGATTTCTTGCTGGCTGGTATCGGGGCCGCCGGGCAGGATGCCGGTCAGCCGCCCCTCGCACATCACGGCGATGCGGTGCGACAGGCGCAGCACCTCGGGCAGTTCCGAGGAAATGACGATGATGGCCTTGCCCGCTGCCGCGAGGCTCTGCAGCAGACGGTAGATCTCGGCCTTGGCCCCGACGTCGATGCCGCGCGTGGGCTCATCGAAAATGAGGATGTCGCAGTCGCGCAGCAGCCACTTGGCGATGACCACCTTCTGCTGGTTGCCACCCGACAGCAGCCGGACCTCCTGGCGATCCGACGGGGTACGGATGGCGAGGCTTTCGATATAGTCGGCGGCGACCCGGGCGAGCGCCGGTTCGTCCACCCGCAGGAAACGATCGGAAAACCGCTCCAGCGAAGTCAGCGCGATATTGCCGCGCACGTCGATGCCGAGCGCCAGACCGAAATGCTTGCGGTCCTCGGACAGGTAGCCGATGCCTGCCGCCACCGCATCGCGAGGGCTGCGGATCGAACAGAGCCGACCATGCACCTCGATATCGCCGGCCTCGCGCGGGTCGGCGCCGAAAATGACCCGGGCCACCTCGGTGCGCCCCGCGCCCATCAGCCCGGCAAAGCCGAGGATTTCGCCCTTGCGCAGATCGAAACTGACATCGCGCACCATCCGCCCGCGCCGCAGCCCGTTCACGGCCAGCGCCACAGGCGCCGAGGACAGGTCGGGGATCTCGGCTGCGGACTGGTCCAGTTCGCGGCCCACCATCATGGAAATAATGGTCTCGATCGGCGTTTCGGCCGCCGCCACGGTGCCGACATAGGCGCCGTCGCGCATGACCGTCACACGGTCCGAAATGCGACGGATTTCGTCCATCTTGTGGCTGATATAGACCAGGGCCACGCCTTCCGACTTCAGCTGCCGGATGATGGCGAACAGTTCCTCGGTCTCCGCGTCGTTGAGCGCGGCGGTCGGCTCGTCCATGATCAGGATGCGCGAGCGGAACGAAAGCGCCTTGGCGATTTCCACCATCTGCTGCTTGGCGATCGTCAGGCTGCGTACTTCGGCGCGCGGATCGAGCGGCACCTTCATCGCGGCAAAGATCGCCTCGGCGTCTCGGTTCAGCTGCGCCTCGTCCAGCACGCCCCAGCGGCTGCGCGGTTCGCGGCCGATGAAGATGTTCTGCGCCACGGTCAAGTCCGGCATCAGCGCCAGCTCCTGGTGGATGATGCCGATGCCGAGCGCCTGCGCCGCGCGGGGGCCGGCAATGCGCACGTCCTCGCCGTTCACCGAGATGCTGCCGCTGTCGGGCGCATAGATCCCGGCGAGGATCTTCATCAACGTCGACTTGCCGGCTCCGTTCTCGCCCATCAGGGCATGAACCTCTCCCGCCACCAGATCGAACCGCGCCGCGCGCAGGGCATGAACCCCCGGGAAACGCTTCTCGATGGCGTTCATGCGGATGACTTCGGTCATGGCCGGGCGTCCAGGGTGACGATGGCCTTGATCAGGCGGCCGCGATCGGCCGCCAGTTCCGGCAACCGGGTGGGCAGGTCGGCCAGCGCGATCCGCTCCGAGAGCAGCGCATCAGCCCGCACCGCGCCGGAGCGCAACGCCGCCATGACCACTTCGAAATCTTCCGCAGTGGCGTTGCGCGATCCGATCAGCCGGGCCTCGCGCTTGTGAAACTCGGGATCCGAAAAGGTGATCTGGTTCTGCACCACCGAAATGAACACATAGGAGCCACCATGGCCGACATGGGCAAAGCCCGCCTCCATGGCGCCGGCATGGCCTGTCGCGTCGAACACCACGTCGAAGCCTTCCGCATGTTCAGGACCAAGGGCCGAATGCAGATGCTCGAAGCCGAATGCCCCGGCCTGCTCCAGCCGGGCGGGCGTGGTGTCCAGCAGATGCACCTCGGCACCGCGCATCCGGGCGAACAGCGCCGCGCCGAGGCCGATCGGCCCCGCCCCCGTCACCAGCACCCGATCACCGGCCGTGACCTCGCCACGGCGTACTGCATGCGCGCCGATCGCCAGGAACTCGACCATCGCCGCCGCCTCGAGCGGCAGGTCGCCGGCAGGATAGAGATTGCTGGCCGGAACCGCGATGCGGGCGCACATGCCGCCGTCGCGATGGACGCCGAGCACCTCGATCCGCGTGCAGCAATTCGGCTTGCCGCGCAGGCAAGCCCGGCAATGGCCGCACGAGATATAGGGGTTGATCACCACGGGCACGCCACGGCCCCATCCGGCGGCCGAGACCGCCACACGGCCCGAAAGCTCGTGGCCGATCACCCGGGGATAGCTCAGATAAGGCTGCTTGCCCGTGAAAATGTGGTAGTCGGTGCCGCAAAGCCCCGCTGCCGCGATATCGACCAGCACCCAGCCTTCGGGCGCCGTCTGCGGCACGGGTGCCGCCACCAGTTCGAAGCGACCCGGCGCAATGCAGGTGCCGCAGAGCATCATCTCGGCCATTCCAGCGCCTCCCCTCGCCTTTGGACTTTTATCATAAAGAACACTAGACGGCGGATGGAGGGCATGTAAATTGTTTTTAATGGATTAAAACAAAAGAACAGATTGCCATGGCCCGCACCGACGTCCGCTTTCGCGCCGCCTATAACCAGACGCTCGACGAACTGGCCGGCCAGTCGCCGGGAGAACCGCTGCCTTCCGAATTAAAGCTGGCCAAGGTACTGAAGGTCAGTCGCACCGTGGTGCGCGGCGTGCTGAAGCGGCTCGCCGAAGAGCGGATCATCGGGCTGGACGGACGCCATAAGTCGCTGCTGCGCACGACGACCGAGGCCGACCGCCTGCCGGAGCGCGAGGAATACATTTCCCTGCGTGAGCTCGAAGGACGGTTTCTCGACTGGGTGCTGCGCTTCGACGTTCCTGCCGGCACGCCGCTCAACGTGGCGCAGTTGGCCAAGCAGTTTTCGGTTCCTCCGCATCTCTTGCAGGAATTCCTCGCCAGCCTGGATCATTTCGGCCTGGTCGAACGACGTCCGCGTGGCGGCTGGCGGCTTCTGGGCTTCACCGGCGACTATGCGGTGGAACTGTCCGAATTCCGCACCCTGCTCGAGGTCAATGCCGCCCGCACCGTCAGCGCCTTGCCCGACACCCATCCGGTATGGGCCGCCCTTGATGCGCTGGAGCGCGAGCACCTGCTGCTCCTGGACCGCATCGACACCGATTTCCGCGACTTCTCGCGCCTGGACGAGAAGTTCCACGGTACGATCAACGCCGTCGTGAAGAACCGCTTCGTCAGCGATTTCCAGAAGGTCATCTCGCTGATCTTCCACTATCACTATCAATGGGACAAACAGCGCGAGCGCGACCGGAACCAGGCGGCCGTGGGCGAGCATCTGCGCATCATCGCCGCCATGCGCTCGCACGATGCCGATGCGGCCCAGGCGGCGGTTCAGACGCATCTGGCGACCTCGAAGGAGACCCTGCTCGCCTCGCTGCGGGTCAATCAGCTCGGGTAGGCCGGAGCATTCGGGCGGTCAAAGGAAACCTGATCGGTTTCACTCGCGGAAGACCGGTCAGTGGCTGCATCACCTCACGCGGGAACCTCCTCGGCCAGCCCGCAACCAGGCGGAAGGGCCAAGGACGTTCTGGACTCACAAGAACCGCGTAGCGAAGGAGCCGTTTACCAGGTGACCGCGATATACTTCGTTTCGCAAAATTCCAGGATGCCGTGATGGGCGCCCTCTCGACCGAGGCCGCTCTGCTTCATGCCGCCGAAAGGTGCGGCCGGATCGGATGCCAGGCCGCGATTGAGACCGATCATGCCGGCCTCCAGCTTCTCGGACACGCGCAGCCCACGGCCGAGGTCGCGAGTGAAGACATAAGCGATCAGGCCGTATTCCGTGTCGTTGGCGGCCGCGATCACTTCATCCTCCGTCTCGAAGGTCGACAGAGCCGCTATCGGCCCGAAAATCTCCTCATGGGCGATCTGCGCATCGGCCGGAACCTTCGTCATCACCGTGGGCGGGAAGTAGTAACCGTCCTGCTGCAGCGCCTCGCCACCCGTCAATACCGTGGCGCCCCGCGTCGTCGCGTCCCGGACAAGGCCGGCGACACGGTCGACGGCCCCCTGGTTGATCAGCGGGCCGCACTGCGTGGCACCATCATAGCCCGGGCCGACGCGAAGGGACGCCATGCGCTGGGTGAGCCTGTCGGCAAAGGCGTCGGCGATCCCCGACTGGACATAGAAGCGGTTCGCCGCGGTGCAGGCCTCGCCGCCATTGCGCATCTTGGCCACCATGGCGCCCTCGATCGCCGCATCGAGATCGGCATCGTCGAAGACGATGAAAGGTGCATTGCCGCCAAGCTCCATCGAGCAGGAGATGACCGTATCGGCGGCCTCGCGCAGCAACCGGCGCCCGACCTCGGTCGAACCGGTGAAGGACAGTTTGCGCACCCGGGGATCATGCAGCATGGCGCTCACGGTTTCCCCCGCGCGTCCCGTGGTGATGACGTTGACGACGCCTGCGGGCACGCCGGCCTCGGCATAGATCTTGGCCAGCGCATAGGCGGTCAGCGGCGTTTCCGTGGCAGGCTTCAGCACGCAGGTGCATCCGGCGGCAAGGGCGGGCGCGATCTTGCGCGTGGCCATGGCGGCCGGGAAGTTCCACGGGGTGACGAGCACCGCCACGCCGATCGGCTGATGCTGGACCACGATCTTGTTGGCGCCCGAAGGCGCGGTGGAGATCTCGCCGTTGAGGCGCACCGCCTCCTCAGAGAACCAGCGGAAGAATTCCGCGGCATATGTGACCTCGCCCTGGGCGTCGGCAAGTGCCTTGCCGTTTTCCAGGCTGATCAGTTCGGCGAGCATGTCCCTGCGCTCGATCATCAGCTCGAAGCAGCGGCGCAGGATCTCGGACCGTTTGCGCGGCGCAGTCGCGGCCCAGGCTGGCGCCGCCTGGTGAGCCGCCGTCACCGCGGCGAGCGCGTCATCGATACTCGCATCCGCCACCTCTGCAATTGTTGCACCGCTCGATGGATCAATGACGGCGATCCGCCTGCCGGTCGAGCCGGCGAGCCATTGGCCGCCGATATGGAGGTCCGTCGGGACGGAGGCGACGTCGAAGCTGATGCTCGCGGAAATCTTCTGCATGATACTCATGGTCAAATGGCCTTTCGTTCGGACGCGGCGCCATGCAGGCGGGTGCGCTCACCGGTGAATGCGGCGTCCACCAACATCGTCATGGTGTCGAGTTCGATCGGACGGGGATTGTTCTTGATCAGTCGGGCGCTGCCCATGGCCTGCTCGGCCACCTGCGCCAGTTGCTCGGATCTGACGCCGAGGTCGGCGATCGTCTTCGGAATGCCGATCGAGGCGAAGAGCCGCTCCACCGCATCGATGGCGGCGCCTGCCTGCTCGCCGGCGGTTCGTCCCGCGCCTTCGAGCCCCATGGCCTTTCCGATCTCGGCAAGCTCCGGCTCGCAATAGGCGCGGTTGAACTCCATGACATAAGGCATCATGACGGCAACGCCGGCGCCGTGCGGTGTGTGGGTCATCGCCCCGATCGGATACTGCACCGCGTGGGCGGCGGCCGTTCCGGCCGTACCGAAGGCGAGGCCGGCAGCGGTTGCACCAAGCATCAGCCGTTCCCGCGCCTCGATATCACCGCCATTGTCATAGGCACGCTTCAGGCTGGCGGCGATGTGCGAGATGGCCAGCAGGGCATAGTGGTCGCTGAGCGCATTCTTGCCGAGGAAGACGTGCTCGTGGACGATGGTCCCCGTCGGCTGGCGGCGCAGGGTCGTGAAAGCCTCGATGGCATGCGTCAGCGCATCGGCGCCCGATACGGCCGTCAATCCCGGCGGGCAGGAATAGGTGAGTTCCGGATCGCAGATCGCCGTGTGGCTGATCAGATGCGGGCTGGCGATCCCGACCTTCACCGCCCGGTCCGGGTCGGTGACCACGGCGACCGGAGTGACTTCCGAGCCAGTGCCCGACGTGGTGGGCATCGATATGAGCGGCAGGACGGGGCCCGGAACCTTGAACTCGCCATAATAGTCCGACACGCGGCCGCCATGGGCCAGCAGCAGCGCCGCCACCTTGGCGGCATCGAGGCAGCTGCCGCCGCCGATCCCGATGACAAGGTCGGCATCCGCAGCCCGGCCGGATTCGACGGCCTTGGCGATGCATTCGACGGGCAGTTCGGCGATGGTGCCGTCAAAGATCCGCGTCTGCAAACCGGCGGCCTTCAGGCCATCGACAAGGCTCCGGAATTCCGGGTCTGCGCCGAACCGTTCGTCCGTAACGACCAGGGCGCGGCGACCGAGCGCGGCGGCATAGCCGGCAAGGGCATGCCGTTGTCCTGCGCCAAAGACAAGATTGCGCGGCATGCGCAGCGTGGCGAACAATGACAAGATGGGTTCCTCCGATTTCCGTTTCTAGGCGGCGGCTGCGGTGCCGGCCAAAACTTGTAGCTTGTCCCAAAGGGCGTCGGGAAGCGGCACCCCACCTTCGAGACGCTCCGCACGGCAGGCCCTGCCCCGCTCGCCCGGGATAAGCACCTCGCCGAACCCTTGAGCCGGCGGCATGTCCCTGATCTCCTGCAGATAGGCCTGCAGGTCGCGATGCGGTCCCTTGATGAGAATGAAGAGGTCGCCCTTGTTGCAGACCTCCGTATCATCCAGCGTTCCACGAACGGCCGTCCCGATTGCCGCTCCCGCAAGGCTGCTGACCAGCAGTTCGAACGCCAGGCCCAGCGCATAGCCCTTGGCTCCGCCGAAGGGCGCGATGGCCCCGTCTTTGGCGGCTCGCGCGTCCGTGGTCGGATTGCCCTGCGCATCGAGGGCCCAGTGGTCCGGGATCGAAGCACCTCTTTGCGCATGATCATGGATTTCGCCCATCGACACGACGCTGGTCGCAGTATCCATGACGAAGGGTGCACCGCCCGTCGGCACGCCGATGGAGATCGGGTTGGTGCCGATCATCGCGCGCCTGGCTCCCCACGGATGCACCAGCGCCTCGCTCGTCGACAGGGCAATGGTCGTGAAGCCCTGGCCAGCAAGGCGCTCCGTATACCAGGCGAGCATGCCGAGATGGTTCGAGTTCAACACTGCCGCGACCGCTACGCCGTTCCGCGTCGCCGGGCCTGCCAGCACCTCGAGTGCCCGGCCCGCGACCACCGGCCCAAGGCCCCTGTTGCCGTCGACCGACAGGAAGGCGGGGCTTCGCCATGTGTGGCTCCCCGTCGCATTTGGATCCGAAACGCCGTTCTCGATGCGCCGCACGATGCGCTCCAGGCGCAGCAAGCCGTGCGACGGCACGCCGCGCAGTTCCGCCTCCAGCAGCAGATCGACCTGCGTTCTGGCATACTCCCCGGGCACGCCGGCAACATGCAGGGCGCGCTCCGAGAGCTCCCTTAGGGTCGAGACGTCAACTACAGGCATCGTCGCTTCCGTTGAAGATTGCACCAGTACAGTGGCAGCCGGCGCCGAAGGAGCCTGCCCCTTCGGGTCGTGCCGGCCGGCGAGCGAATGTCATCAGGTCACGCCGCCATCGGCGATGATGGTCCGGCCCGTAATCCAGCCCGCCTCAGGTGAGGCCAGAAAGGCAACGATGCCGGCGATGTCGTCGGTCTGTCCGATGCGGCCGAGCGGTGTCATGGCCATGATCTGCTCACCGCGTTCCGCGATGATCTGCGTCGTCATGTCCGTTTCGATGACACCGGGGGCGACCGCGTTGACCGTGATCTTCCTTGCACCCAGCTCCTTGGCGAAGGCATGGGTCAACGTGACGACCGCCGCCTTCGAGGCGGAATAGACCGAACTCGTCGGAATAGGCCGATAGGCAAGGGCGGAGGCGAAATTGATGATCCGCCCGCCATCCGGCATGTGCGGAAGCGCTGCCTGGGTCAGGAGGACCGTTCCCATGATGTTGGTCTCGAGGATCGGCCGGATGAAGTCCGCATCCATCTTGCCGAGCGGACGGTAAGGCCCGATGGCCGCGCAGTTGACCAGCACATCGATGGCGCCGAAGCGTTCGACCGTCTTTGCCACCAGACGCTCGATATCCTCCGGCCTGGCGATGTCGGCCTGGACCGCAAGGCTTTCGGCATACGGACCCAGACTGGCCGTCAGCGCCTCAGCCGAGGCTTGGTCGGAACGGTATCCGATGACCACGCGATAGCCGAGCGACGAAAATCTCTGGGCGATCGCAGCACCTATGCCGCGCGATCCGCCGGTAACCACCGCGACCTTTCCCCGAACGCCGTTAGCCACCGTCATCAGTTCCGCTCCATCATGTCAGGCATGGGATAGTCCTCCGCATTCAGGACCCAACCCTGCTTCTGCGAGAAATCGACGCGCGGCGGCGAGAAGATGTCGACCAACTGATTGACACCTTGCTCCATGCCACGCGAGGTGTGGATCGCCGGAGGCGGAATGACCGTGATCGAAGGCGAGCCGCATTGCTCGTGCTCGTCGGCGCGCCAGGCGTGCAGATCGGCCGTCCACGGCCAGCGGATGTGATGCGTATAGGTGCCCTGAAGGGCCAGCGAGCACTGCTCGAAATCATCGTGATAGTGGGGCGAAAGACGCGTGGTGTCGCGGGGGCCCTGCTCTTCCGGCAGGCAGTTCACCATGAACGTCGTACAGCGAAAGATGCGGCCGAAGCGGCCCGGCTGTGCCGGCACGTCGAGCGAATAGCTGCGCACCTTGAAGCCGCCCCGCGGCTCCGGCCAGGGCTCGAAGGGTGGAATGTTGGGATGCTGCGAAGCATAGGCCTCGGCATTGGCGCAGGCCGACGCCAGATCGTCCGAGCGGGTGGTGAACATACGCACGAGCCGGCCGCCGTCGGGCATCGAGACCGTGCTGGCGCCGGGCGGTACGAAGGCGATCGAATAGCCTGCCACCGTCTCCTTCCGTCCTTCCCATGTGATCGTGGCCGAGGACTCGCGGTCGGGAAGCAGCACGACATATTCGTCGACCTGTGCCTCGCGACCGAAGGCGGCGCCCGGCTGGCTTTCGGAATAGGCGATGACGAAATTCTGTCCGCGACCAAACCAGGTCTTGCCGTTCGCATCCTCCTGCGAGGGCCGCATGTCGTAGAATTTCAGATATTCGGCGGCAGAGAATTCTGTGGCGGTCGGTCCCGACTTTGCGGTGGCAAGGGACGTACGGGGATCGCTGCTATTGTACATGCACTCTTCCTTCTTCCAATTCTCCGGGCGCGTCCGTGACGCGGATATCGCCGCCGCAGTCAAAACTCGCCGGCCGGCAGTAGCCGCGCGCGTCGGCGCGCCGTTGCGACGGCGAGTCAGGGGCACGCCCCGCTGCAAACAGTCACCGACCAAACTTCGAAATCAGGATGATCCGCGCCCACGTGCACCTCCGCACGAGACCGCGCCCTCCTCCTCCAGGCTTCACTCCTCAGAACACGTCGTTCCATTGATCAGAACTATGTTCTGTTTTTGAGAATAACAAGCCTTCGGCCCCTGTCAAGGGCCGAAGTTTTCGTCTGCGAAGAGAGAAGAGGGAGAGGCTAGAGAGCCTCGTAGCCGAGGGCCTTGGAGACCCGGCGCGCTGCGGCGATGGTTCGCACGCATTGATCTTCCGACGGCGTGTCGGGGATGAACTGGATCATGTCGACGACGCCGACCGCGCCGCAGACCGTACCGTCCGCATTGAAGATGGGAGCCGCCAGTGTATTGAGGCCGACACTCGTCTGATTGGCAGCCGTTGCCCAGCCCCGCAGACGCACCCGCTCCAGCTCCTCCATGAGCAAGGCCGGGCTGACGACGGTATAGGAGGTGAACACTTCGAGCTTGGCGCGCAGCACCCGGTCGCGGAATTCCATCGAGGCGAAGGCGAGGGCCGCCTTGCCCTGCGCGGAACAGTGATAGGGCAGCATCGACCCGGCGCGGACGCCGATTTCGATGGGAGAACGACCCGGAACCGTGGCGAGAACCCGCATGCCGTCGGGCGTCATCTGCGAGACGACCGCCGAGTGGCCGAGCGCGTCGCGCAGTTCCATCAGCGGATCGGCCGCCAGATAGGCCAGATCGAGATTGTCGCTGACCGCACGGCCGAGCGCTACAAGACGCGGCCCGCTCTCATAACGGTCGGAATCCTTGTTCTGGACGATATAGCCCTCCTGGACCAGCGTCTGGAGATGGCGGTGGATACGGCTTTTCGTCGTCCCCAGGGCCAGCGCAAGGGCCGTGACGCCGACCGCACGGCGCTCCTTTGCGAGAAATTCAATGATGCTGAGCGCCAGATGGACGGCTTGAACTCCGTCTCCGCTCTTGCCTTCGATACGGGGCATAGGTCCCGGCTCCCTTCCTTGTTACGTCCCGACGATCCATGTCGGGCAACTTCGAGGCTGGCCCATCCCCGAGTTGAGGTGGCGCAAGCCGTCAGTGCCGCCAAAAAGGATCGTATGTGCACGAAAACGCAAATGCGTTTCGAACAACAGAACAGTAGGGAGCCGCGCGATCGAAGTCAACGCAGGGATCCGATCAAACCGGCGTCAACCTCCCCTGCTCCAGGCATCCTGCGGGACGAGGTCCAAGGGATGCACCTCGCGGAAAACCGGCGCAACCGGCAGCGAAGCGATCGCGACGGCATGGGCGGCGAAGGCATCGAGATAGGTCTGGCGTGTTTGCGGGTCCACCCGTGGCGCGGCATAGGCGACGAAGGGCTCGGACACCTCGTAGCCCATGTATTCGAGCCCAAGTCGGCGCAAGGGCATCAGGATGTCTTCGATCGGACCGTAAGTCCCATCGGGCGCAAAGCGTGCCGGCGTCCCTCCGGTCGTGACCGCGAAAGTCGCCCGGCGCCCGCTGAACAACCCCGTCTGGAAGCGAAATCCGTCGACATAGGCAAAGCCATAGGCCAGCACCCGCTCGAACCAGCCTTTCAGCATCGCCGGCGGCGAGCCCCACCAGAGCGGAAAGACGAAAGCGACGATGTCCGCGTCCGCGACCTTCTGCTGTTCGCGCGCGATCTCTTCGCAGAAGGCGTTTTCGCGGGCCGCCTTTGCCTGCTCGGTCTGATAGTGAAAACGGCCGCCATCCGCCACGCTGGTGAAATCGTGACGCCCCGCGACGGGATTGAACCCCATCGCGTAGAGATCGCTCACCGTCACCCTATGACCATGCGCTTCAAGGGCAGCCTTGGCGCTGGAAGCGAGCGCATGACAAAAGGAACTGGGCTCCGGGTTGGCCAGGACCACAAGGACGTTTTTCGATCCCATCAGAAGGCGACCTGATCCCCGCCCTTCAGCCCCAGCATGGCTCGGGCCTCATCGGGCGTGGCAATCTCAAGGCCCGCATCGCGCACCATCCGGACCGCCTTTTCCACCTGTTCGGCATTGCTGACGGCCAGCTTTCCGGGTCCGGCCCAGATCGAATCCTCGAGCCCCACGCGCATGTTGCCGCCCATCAGCATCGACTGCAGGCCGATCGGCATCTGGCTTCGTCCTGCGCCCAGCACGGACCAGTGATAATCGTCTCCGAACAGGCGATCGGCAGTGCGCTTCATGTGCATCACGTCTTCGGGGTGTGTGCCTATGCCCCCCAGGATGCCGAACACCGACTGGATGAAGACCGGCCCCTTGATCAGACCGCGATCGACGAAATGCTTGCAGGTGTATAGATGGCCGATGTCGTAGCACTCGACCTCGAAGCGGGTGCCGTTGTCGGCACACGTCCTCAGAATGGTCTCGATGTCCGCAAAGGTGTTGCGGAAGACCCGCGAGCGCGAACCTTCGAGATAGGGATATTCCCAGTCGTGCTTCAGGTCCTTGAACCGCTCCAGCATCGGATAGAGGCCGAAATTCATGCTGCCCATGTTGAGCGAGGCGACTTCGGGCTTGAAGGTCGCGACCGGCAGGAGCCGCTCCTCGATCGTCATGGTGGCCGCCCCGCCCGTCGTCAGGTTGATGACGCAGTCGGATCGCTGCTTGATCGACCGCAGGAAGGGCTCGAAGCTCTCGGGCGATTGGACGGGCTCGCCGTTTTTCGGATCTCGTGCATGCAGATGGACGATGGCGGCGCCGGCTTCCGCTGCGCCCACGGCCGCATCGGCGATTTCCTGCGGTGTCACCGGCAGATAGGGCGACATCGACGGCGTGTGGATCGAGCCGGTGACGGCGCACGTAATGATGACTTTGCGCGGGTGCTTAGCCATGAAAATTCTCCTGAAATTTGAGTGGGGTGAGAACCCGCCGCCGGGGGGACGACGGCGGGTTCCATCGGACGGCTAGAGCTGGGGCGCCCAGAAGTTGGGCAGCCAGAGCGTCACGGCCGGCACGAGTGCGATTAGTGCGAGCAGTCCGAGGCAGATGAGGAACATCGGGATCACCTCCCGGCTCACCGCTCCGAGCGACTGCCCGGAAATCGCGCAGACGACGAAGAGGCACACGCCGACGGGTGGCGTCACCATGCCGATGACGACGTTGAGCGTCACCATCACGCCGAACTGCACCAGATCCATGTCGATCACATCGGCCACCTTCAGCAGGATGGGCATGGTGACGATCATGACGGTGATGGGTTCGAGGAACTTGCCGAGCACAAGCAGCATGATGTTGATCATCAGCAGGATGACCAGCTTGTTGTCGCTGACACCGAGCAGCATCTCGGCAAAGGATGCCGGCACCTGCTGGATGGTCAGCACGAAGGCGACGATGTTTGCCATGGCGAGAATGAACAGCAGACCCGAGGTCGCGATCGCGGTCGTGACCAGCGCCTGCCATATCTTGTCCCACGACAGCTCCCGGTGCATCAGGCCGACCAGAAGGGCGTAGGCGACGGCGACGGCGGCGGATTCCGTGACGGTGAAGATGCCGGTCTTGACGCCGCCCACGATGATGACGGGAAGCATCAGCGCCGGAATGGCCGCCACCAGCGACACGCCGCGCTCGCTCCACGGAATGCGCGGCATGCGTGGATAGTTGTTCTTGGCGGCCTTCCACCAGGCATAACCGAGCAGCGACGCGCCCAGAATGAGGCCCGGCACGATGCCGGCAATGAACATCTGCCCGATCGAGGCTCCCGACAGGACACCGAAGATGATCATCGTGATGCTCGGCGGGATGAGCGGGTCGATCACGGCGCTCATGGCGACAAGTGCTGCGCCATAGGCGGCGGGAATGCCCTGCCGGGCCATGGCCGGGATCATGAAGCTTCCGATTGCCGAGGCCTGGGCGATGGCGCTGCCGGAGATGCCGGCAAAGAGCGTGCTGGCAAGCACGGTGACCAGCGACAGCCCGCCGCGGAAATGGCCGACCAGTGCATTGGCAAAGCCGATCATGCGGCCGCTCAGCCCCCCGAGGTTCATCAGGTTGCCGGCGAGAAGAAAGAGCGGGATGGTGAGCAACACGAACTGGTCGATGCCCTGAAGCATGCGCTGGGGCATGGCCACGACCAGCATGCCGTTGCCGCTCAGCCAGAGATAGGCGAGCCCTCCGACGCCCAGCGCGAGTGAAATCGGAATGCCGAGGAGCAGGAAGGTTGCGAAGATACCGAGAAATGCAATCACGTCATGGTCTCCGCAGGTTTCGAGACTTCGATGGGCAAGCCCTTGGCGACGCACCAGGCGTCACGCACCAGACGAGCGAGGAAATGGATGAGAAGGATCACGCAACCGACAGGCACCGCCACATAGATCCAGAAGATCGGCACCTTGAGTTCATCGCCGGTGAGCGACATCCAGATGAAGTCGAAGGCCGGGATGATCTGCGCGGAATAGCGAAGCGCATGGCTGATCCCGGCATTGATGATGAAGTAGAGAAAGATCGTGATCGGGATCGCGGTGAGCAGCCGAATCGCCAGATAGAGACGGGGCGACGTCTTTGCGCTGAACAGGTCCAGGACCACCAGTTCGCCCTGGTGATAGGCATAGCCGATGAAGAGAAAGGTCTGCCAGATCAGCACATAGCGGCAGAGTTCCTCCGCCCATATCAACGAGGAATTGAAGACGTAGCGTGCGATGACCTGAACAACCATCACCACCACGATGGTCCCGGTCGACAGACCAGCCAACAGGCGAATGATGCGTTCGTAAAGCGCGAATGTCCTTGAAAGGCCTGAGTGCATCATAGGACCATTCATCCTTCGGAGCCGAAGATAGACGTCAAGGCGTGCGAAGGACGGTGGCGGCCGCTTGTCCGATCTCCGGAGCGGGCGGGTTCGCCCCTCGCGGCGCAGCGGTGCTTACGCCGCCCATGCGGTGCAGGTAGTGTCATGCTGTTCTCCTCCGCAGCTCCGACCTGCCGCGCCCTCCGGCCCGGCAGGGGAGCCCTGTCACAACGTAGCGTCTCAGGCGGCGCTCGCGGCCTTCACGAATTCGGCGATCAGGGGCGACTTCTCGCTCCATTGGCCGACCAACGGAGAAACCTTGTCCCTGACCTTGTCGAGCCCCTCGAGCTCGACGATCTCCACACCCTTTTTCCGGAGTTCGTCGCGCCCGGCAAGGTCCTGCTCCTTGGCATAGGCGAGTGTGGCGGCGGTGGACTGCCTGCCTGCCTCGCGGATGGCGGCCTGGAAGTCCGGCTCGAGTTCGTCGAACACCATTTTGTTCATCGACGTGGTCGCATGCCACGGATAGTGGCCCGTCAGCGTCAGATGCTTGCCGACTTCGAAGAGGTTTTCGCCCAGCATGGAGGAGACGTTGATTTCCACAGCATCGATGACCTTGGTCTCCAGCGCACCATAGACCTCGCCATAGGGAAGACCGACGGGCGAAACCCCGACCGCTTCCCAGATCGCCTTGTGCAGAGGAACCGGCACGATGCGGGTCTTCAGACCGGCGAACTGGTCGATCGTCTTGACCGTATCCCGCACCGAGAGAAAATGGCGCTGGCCGATGTCGGCTGTGGCCAGGCCGATCAGTCCAGCCGGTTCGAGGTCATCGTGAATCTTCTGGGCGATGTCGGTCTTCGACAGTGCCGCGAAGTGGTCATAGTCACGAACGAGGAACGGCAACTGATAGGCGTCGAGGGCGGGGCGCCCCGTCACCAGCGGATATTGCACGCCGCTGGCATTGCAGAGCTCGATCGTGCCCGAAAGCACCGATTCCAGGCCCTGCTTGTCGTCGCCCAGTTGCCGGTTCGGGAAGATCTGGATTTCGAAGGCGCCCGGAACGAGCTTTTCCAGCGCCTCGGCGAAGCTGGTGGCGATCTTGTGACCCGGGTGGGTCTCCGCGGCCGCATGGGCGAACCGAAGCGTGCGGGCTGCCGCCCGCGCCACCCACGGCATCGACAGGGCCGCACCGGCGGCAATTCCGTTCCTCAGCATAGTCCGACGTGTGAACATTGGTTCTCCTCCCTTTTCACATGTTATGCTAGGCGACTTGATCTCATTTCAGGTCGAGAAGCCAAGCCGCATTGTCTCCGATCATTGTTCGTATGTCCTGCTTGGAAAACTGCAGATCGAGCAGCATCCCGACGATCTGGCGAAAACCCTCGATCGGTCGCGGGGCGCCCTGCAGCCCGAGGTCCGAAGAAAGGACCGTGCGTTCCGGTCCGGCAAGCTCGATGTAGTGGGCCAGATCGCTGGGGCTGAATTCGAGCGACTTCCCTTCGATGAACATGCAGATCGAGTGTTCGAGATAGGCACCCAGCTCGACCAGCGTCTTCATGTCGTCGTCCGAGCAATTGACCACATAGGTCGGATGGTTCACCAGCATCCGCTTGACGCCGCGCCGGCCCGCCTCCTCGAAAACCTGGATGAGCTCCTTCGCCGGAAGATGCCCGCCCGCGAGGATGATGTCGCCCTCGGCGATCAGGTCGAGCACCATCTTCGTGTCGTCGGTGATCCTGCCATTGGCGTCGAGCGCCGTCAGCGGAATGGGATCCAGCATGCGCTTGGCGGTCTTTGGGAAATTCTTCGCCTGGCCCTGCGTCTGGTCGATGTGATTGGCCGCAGACAGGGTGGGGAGCCAGACGATCTTGGCGCCGATATTGATCGCATGGTTCACGGCATGGGGATTGATGCCGCCGGAGGCATTGTTGAGGGCAAGTCCGGAAAACAGCCTGACGCCGGTATCAGTAACGAGCTTTTCGAGGATCACCGCATGCGCGACGCCCAGATAGAAGTGGTCCTTGTAGAGGACCGCACGGAAGCCTGCCGCAGCGGCATCGAGCATTGCTTCGTGATGGTCAAGAATGCGCGGCATGGCCGCCGGACCGCTGTGGCAATGCAGGTCGATCGCCCCGACCAGCAGTTCCGCAATCTCCTGTTCCCGTGTTTCAGTGACCGCATTCATAGAATAACTCCTCTTTCATCCTCTCCCTCCGGCACGCACTGGCGCGAAGGCGTTGCCGGTCTCTTTCTGGAGACCGCAAATTCGTTGCATTCGCAGTTTTCAGGAAGCCGCCGGAATCGTCGTCTTGCTGGCGAGCGACTGGCCGTAGCCGGCCAGCGTCTGGATCGCCGCCTGGCGCATCAGCCCCTGATCCGACGACAGGATGAAGGCGGACGCCCCCTTCTGCGACAGCTCCGCCGCATCCTCGTGTGAACTCGCCAGAATGCAGACGGGCTTGCCGACCTTGCGGGCCGCGCTGAGGATCTTGTCGGTCGCCTCCTTGACCAACGAGACCCCCTGCCCGGCCTGGCGATAAGCCACGGTCAGGTCGCCGCGGCCAATGAAGGCGCCGTCAATGCCGTCCACGGCCAGGATCTGCTCGACCTCGTCGACGGCCCATGGATCCTCGATCATGGCAATGACCGTAACGGCCCGATCCTGGTCCGCCACATGCTCCGCGAGCGTCGCCTTGCCGAATTGCCCGGCTCGGGTCGTGTTGGAGAAACCGCGCGAGCCGGTCGCATAACGGCAGGCGCTGACGACGGCCTTTGCCTTGGCGACGCTGTCGACATGGGGAACGAGGACGCCCGTCGCGCCGCAATCCAGCACGGAGAGAATGAAGGGCGCTTCGGGGCCCTGGACCCGGACGATGCCTGCGATGCCGGACGCGCGGCAGGCCAACAGGATCCGGTCGGTGGTCTCCCGATTGAACGGCGCATGCTCCTCGTCGATCACCACGAAGTCGAAGCCAACCGATCCCAGAATCTCGCTCGCATGGGTCGTCGGTGTTTTCAGGAAGGTTCCGAAAAGCGCCTCGCGCTCGACGAAACGCTGACGGAAACCCGCTCCGCTCCTCAAATCCATGCCATTCCTCCCAATATTGTATCGCTGTACAGAACACTCTTCCCTTGAACGAAACATCGCGCCTTTTTCATTTCGTGTCAAGGGCGGTCGGGCATCGCGGATCTGGCGGGTGTGTACGGCGTACGAGTGGTGCGGTGACGTCGCCGGATCCCTCCACCGTATCGGCCATTCACGCCGGGCTGGACCTATCTGGGGGACACGCTGAGAGATTGGATCAAGGCCCCGTCGCGGCACTGGAGCTCGCTCTCCGGCTGGCGACGGTGAGAGAAAACCTCGAGTGACTTCGATGAGGTTCGGGGCGTCAAAGGGTTGCCCGCAGTATGCTTAAGGACCTGTACGGTCAGAGGCGCCCGAAAGCGAAAACGCCAGAGCGGCGAGTTTGGCATCCCCGCTCTGGCTTCTTGATGCTCATGCTCTCATTGAGCCAGCATCCCGCAGAAGGAGGGTGTCGGCGAAAGGCCGATTACGTCGCGTGCATAGCTTTCCGGGCCTCCTCGACGGAGTGCCCCCGTGCGATGCTTCGCGATCTCCGGCAGCGTCTGACGGTCGCGGGCATTCGGAACGGCTGGTTGAAGAGCACCCGCTCTCCCTTCGACCGCCCCGACCTATGGCCTCAATTCAGACGCCGTCCGGACCCCGGATCGAATATGTGCAGGTCCGCCACATCGACCTCCAGGCCGAGCACCTCGCCGATCCGCGGCGTGCACGACGCCGGGACGGCCACATCGATCTCGTGCAGATCATTGCGCAGGCTGATCAGCCGCGTCTCGCCGTGGAACTCATTCCGCTCAACGATGCCGCGGAAAGCCCGGGAATCGTCGCTGAGCCGGAACGAACCTGGGCGGATGCCGATCATGACCTCTCCCGACCGAATGCCGGCCGGCGCCTCGAAGCGGACGAGCGCATCGCCGGCAACCCCGTCCATCATCTGCAGGGGCAGGAAGTTCATGTTCGGCGTGCCGATGAAGCCCGCGGCAAAAAGGGTCGCCGGCGCCTGGTAGATTTCCTCGGGCGTTCCCATCTGCTCGATGCGTCCGTCCTTCATAAGCACGATGCGGTCGGCCAGCGTCATCGCCTCGAGCTGATCATGCGTGACATAGATGCTCGTCGTCTTCAGGGCGCGGTGCAGCCGTGCGATTTCGACGCGCAGATTGCCGCGCAGCTTGGCGTCGAGATTGGAAAGAGGTTCATCGAAGAGGAAGACCTCCGGCGTCTTGATCATCGCCCGCGCAATCGCCACGCGCTGTTGCTGACCGCCCGACAGTTCCGTCGGCTTGCGCGACAGATAGACGCCGAGACCGAGCGCATCGACGACGGGCGCCAGGCGCTCCTCGATCGCGGCCTTGCCGATCCCTGCGCGCTCCAGTCCGAAGGTGATGTTCTCGCGCACGCTCATATGCGGATAGAGCGCATAGTTCTGAAAGACCATGGCAATGCCCCGATCGCCTGGGTCGCGGTCGTTCATCCGCGCGCCGCCGATCAACAGATCGCCGCCGGAGATCTCCTCAAGGCCGGCGATCATGCGCAGCATGGTCGACTTTCCGCAGCCGGACGGCCCGAGAAAGACGACGAATTCGTGATCCTCCACCTTGAGGTCGAAGTCACGCATGACCTCGAGTGCGCCATAAACCTTGCGGATGCCGCGGCATTCGACAGTCGCCATCAGTTCCCCTCCCCGTCCACAATGATCTGCAGCTTCACGTCTTCCGGTCGCCCTTCGGCTGCCCGCTCAAAGGCGGCGATCGACTGGTCGAAACCATAGGTTCCGGAGACCAGCGGCTTGAGGTTAACCTTGCCGGCGGCGATCAGGGCCAGGGCCCGATCGAAGACATTGGCATAGCGGAACACAGTCTCGATGCGGCATTCGCGGAAGCAGGCGGCGGCGAGATCGACCGGCACCGGCTCGGGCGGCAGGCCGACCAGAACCACCGTTCCACCCGGTCGCACGACCTTGAACAGGTCGCGCACGGCGGCAGCCGCGCCCGAGCATTCGAACACGATGTCGGCGCCCCAGCCCTCGGTCGCCTTGTCCACCGCCTCGGCGAGGCTCTGTTCGCGCAGGTTGATCCCCGTGATGCCGTCATAGGTTTCGGCCAGCTTCAGCTTCGTTTCGGAAAGGTCCGAGATCAGCACCCGCGAGCAACCACCGGCCAGCGCCGCCAGGGCCACCATGATGCCGATCGTGCCGCAGCCGGTGACGACCGCCGTATCGCCCGGCGTGATCCGCGCCCGCGTGGCGGCCTGCATGCCGACGGCGAAAGGCTCGACCATCGCCCCTTCGGCAAAAGAGACATTGTCCGGCAGCTTGTAGGTGAAGCCGGCGGGGTGCACCGTCTCCGGGCAGAGTACGCCGTGGACCGGCGGCGTGGCCCAGAAGGTGACGGCCGGGTCGACATTGTAGAGGCCAAGCCGCGAGGCACGCGACAGCGGATCCGGGACGCCCGGCTCCATGCACACCCGGTCGCCCGGCTTGAGATTCGTGACATTGGCGCCGACTTCGGTGACGGTTCCCGCGGCCTCATGGCCGAGCACCATTGGCTCCGTCACCACGAAATCGCCGATGCGCCCGTGCGTGTAATAGTGCACGTCGCTGCCGCATACGCCGACGGTGTGCAGACGGATGCGGACGTCGTCCGGACCCATGTCCTGCGGGAGGTCGATGTCGCGCAGGGAGAGTTCGCCGACGCGTTCGAGGACAAGTGCTTTCATGAAGGTCAACCTTGATCAGTTTTCTTGGAAAATGCGGCATTGAGCCCGCCGGCCAGGACTCCGAGGAGGATCAACGGCGGCAGCGAGAGCAGGACGACGGCGGCGTTGAGGATGCCCCAGGGCACGTTCATGCCGAGCTGGGACATCTCCGAGGCGATGATCGGCAGGGTCTTGGCCTTGGAGGTGGTGAGCATCATGGCGAGCAGGAACTCGTTCCAAACCAGCACGAAGGAGAAGGCGATCGCACCGAAGACCTGAAACCGCGCGATCGGCAACGCGATGCGGAAGAAGGTGGCATAGGGCCCGAGCCCGTCGACGCGGGCCGCCTCCTCGACATGCAGGCTGACGCGCTCGAAGGCCGGCACCGACAGCCAGACGGTGATCGAGGCGGTGACGATCAGATAGGTGACGACCAGCGACAGCCGCGTATCGTAAAGGTCGAGGCCGAGCCAGATGACCAGCATCGGGATGGCGATCGCGACGGGCGGCAGGAAGCGCAGCGACAGGACGAAGAACTGCGCCTCGGCCGTAATCCGGTTCTTGAAACGCGCGATGACATAGGCCGCCGGCACGCCGAGCAGCGCCCCGAGCACGACGGCGCTTGAGCAGATGATCAGCGAGTTCGTCAGCGCACGGGCAACCGACCGACGATTGAGCACATAGCTCATATTGTCCCAGACCGGCTGGAAGACCAGCTTCGGCGTGCTGACCAGGAGGTCGGCATTGGTCTTGAACGCGTTGAGCAGGGTCCAGAGCAGCGGCAGCACGACAAGGGCGGCCGCCAGCAGCAGAAGCAGCTTGAGCAGCAAGGTCGAGAGCTTCATCGGTTCAGCCTCTTCCAGGTGAAGGTGAAGGTGACGATGGTCAGCACCATCATGATGACGGCCATGGAGGAGGCGTAGGAGATCTTGCCGGACTCGATGAAGCCCTGCGAATAGGCATACATGTCGAGCGTCTCGGTGGAGATGCCGGGTCCGCCGCGGGTCATGACATAGACGAGGTCGAAGGACCTGAGACTCTCGATCGCCTTGACCAGCAGCAGGCTGATCAGCGGCGCCTTCAGCATCGGCAGCGTGACGAAGCGATGGATTCCAAAGCGGCTGGCGCGATCGATCCGGGCCGCCTCGAGCGGTTGCGGCGGCAGCGACTCCAGAAGTTTCAGGATGATCACGGCGAAGAACAGCCCCCATTGCCAGACATCGACGAAGGCGACCGCGAGCAGCGCCCCGAGCGGCGTCGACAGGATGTCGGGCGTGCTGCCGGTGAGTTCACGGACCGGCCAGGTCAGCGCGCCATAGAGCGGATGGAACGAGAATTTCCACACGAAGGCGGCACAGACGCGCGGCAGGAGCACGGGGATGATGAACAGCACGCAGAGAATGTTGCGCATGCGCGGGCTCGCCGCCTCGAACATAGCAATGCCGAGGACAAGCCCGGTGGCCATGGTCGCGCTGACACTCAGGATTTCCCATTTGAACGATACCCAGAGCGCGTTGAGGAAGCGTGCATCGGAGAACAGCGCCAGGTAATTGGCAAACCAGACATACTCCGCCTCCGGCTGCGCCAGGGTGCGGTTCTGCAGGGAGATATTGATCGCATAGATCGTCGGCACGAGCGCCAGAACGATCAGGATGCCCAAAGTCGGGCCGAGAAAGACGTAAGGCAGCGAACGGCCGCGGCGCATGGCAGATCCTCGCGTGACAGGAGCGGGCGCGCCTTGCGACGCGCCCGCTGACGGCTTGGGAGACGTCAGAGCTTGGCGGCGAAGGCCTCGAGTTCGTCGAGCGTCGCCTTGATGTCGGTGCGGCTGCCGGTGATCAGCTCTTCCAGCATGATGCCCCACTGGTTGCCCAGTTCCTGCCAGCGCGGATCCTGCCAGAACGTGACCTGGGTCTTGGCACCGGTGGCGGCCATTGCATCGGCAAGGTTCTGGCCGAAGGTCTTGGCGTATTCCGGGCTCTGATAGGTGCTGGTGCGGGTCAGCTCACCGGGCTGGCCGGCGGCCAGGCGACGCGCCTCCTGCTCCTTCGACGTGGCCCAGGCGACGAACAGGCCGGCGCAGGCCTTTTCCTCATCCGTCGCATTGGCCTTGGAGGCGATGGCGAAACCGTGGGCATAACCGCCGCCCGGCAGAGGCGACGGCGGCACGGAGAAGGCGACCTTGTCGGCCACCTGGCTCTGCGCCTTGTCGACGGACATGCCGCCCAGCGGCGCGGATTCGACGATGATCGCCACCTTGCCGGCCCGGAAGGCACCGGTCGACTCGTCCCAGGAACCGGTTTGCGTGCCCGGAGCCGAATACTTGAACAGGTCGAGATAGGCCTCGGTCGCCTTCACAGCAGCTTCGGAATTGAAGGCCGGCTTGCCGTCCTTGAACCATTCGCCACCATTGGCCTTGAACAGGGGCATCCAGCGCCAGACGTTCGCGCCCGAGCCACGCTGGCCGCGCAGCGCCGTGCCGTAGACGCCATTGGCCGGGTCATGCAGCTTCTTCACGGCCGCGAGATATTCGTCCCAGGTCTTCGGCGGCGCGATGCCGGCCTTTTCCAGGAGATCCGTGCGGTAGACCATCAGGTCGCCGCCGCCCTGGATCGGAGCAAACCACTGCTTGCCGTCATAGGTGGCCGCAGCCCGCATGCCCGCGTCGAAATCATTATAGTCGTATTCCGCCGGGTAATAGCCGTCGAGCGGCACGATCCAGCCGGACGAGGCAAACAAGGCGAGGTTCGCTTCGTCCACATAGTAGACGTCGAAGCTGCCGACGGTCGAGGCGTCGGCCTGCGACTTGGCGCGGCGATCGTTCTCGTTCAGATAGCTGATCTCGAAGCCGGCGCCGGAGAGCTCTTCGAACTCGTCGACATAGTCTTCGAGAAGCGTCAGGCCGTCGCGCGGCTGCGCCAGGATGCGTACGTCGTCGGTGCACTGGGCAGCGGCGAAAGCATTGGAAGCCGCAAGAAATGCGATAACCGCGCAGCCGGCGCGGAGACTGTTGAATGTCATGATTTCCTCCCTCGCATGGCAAAACTCCCTTGCCATGTACAGGCGCTATCTTGCCCAAGCGGAAGACCTGAACTAGTTTGCCCTTGCCACAGAATTGATACTATTTTGACATTTCTGCGCTGCAACACGAGTCGACCAATGCCTATTGCATCAGATTTCCCCATATCGGTTTCCGACACCTTCACGGCGACGCGCGAGCAGATCGTGCTGCCGGGCGAGGCGTCCTATCTGATCCGCCGCGACGACTACCCGAACCCGATCTGCATCTGGAACTATCACCCCGAGTGGGAAATCCATTTCATCCCCGACGCCCACGGCTTTGCCTATGTCGGCGACTACATCGGCCCGTTCAAACCCGGCCATCTGGTGCTGGCAGGAACCAACCTGCCGCACAACTGGATCACGCCCGGGGCGCCGCCCCTGCCCGGGCGCGACATGGTCCTGCAGTTCGATGCGGATGCCTTGATGGGCGTGCGGGCTATCTGCCCCGAGTTTGAGGTCCTGCACCGCCTGAAGCCCATGGCGGAACGCGGAATCGAGATCGTCGGCAGGGAGGCGCACGAAATCGGCGCGAAGATCCTCGCATTGCATGAATCCAGAAACCGCGGCGGGCTCGGCCTCTTCATCGAGATCCTGAATGCCATCGAAGCAGCTCCCCAGAAACGGCTTCTGGCCAGCGAGCACTTCATCTCCGTCTATAATCAGCTGTCGGACAGGCGCCATCGCAGGATCGACCAGGCGATTCAGATCATGCAGTCGAGCCCCGGGTCCCAGATGCGCGAAGTTGCCGAGCGGGTCGGTCTCGAACCCTCGGCCTTCTCACGCGCCTTCCGCAGGCTCACCGGCATGAACTTCTCCGACTACAGCCGTTCGGTCCGCGTATGGCTGGCGCGCACCCTTTTGTCGGAGAGCGACCTGCCGATCACCGACATCTGCTTCGAGGCGGGTTTCAACAACCTGTCGAACTTCAATCGCTATTTTCGCATGGAAACGGGCCTGACGCCCCGCGCCTATCGCAAGGCCGCAAAGATCAGGGCCAAGTCGATGATCTCTCCCGCACCCCCACAGGGCACCCGCGCTTCCTGACGGAAGGCAGGCCCCATGGACACCGTGGTCCTCAGAACACGATGACCTGGCGGATGGCGTCGCCGGCTGCAAGACGCTCGAAACCCTCGTTGATCTCATCGAGCGAGATCGTATGGGTCATCAGTTTTTCGATCGGCAGCTTTCCCGATTGCATCATCGCGGCAAAGCGCGGGATGTCCCGCACCGGCACGCATGAGCCCACATAGGACCCCTTCAGCGTCTGCTCGCCCACCGTCAGGGAGACGGCCGGAATGCTCAGTTCCGCCTTCGGGTTGGGCAAACCGCCCGTGACGGTGGTGCCGCCGCGGCGGGTGATGTCATAGGCAAACTTCAGGGCGGCTGCGGCACCGGCAAGCTCCACCGCCAGGTCCACACCGCCACCGGTGATGGCCTTCACTTCGGCGACGGCGTTATCATCCGTCGGATCGATGGCATGGGTGGCGCCGAGTTCGAGCGCCAAGGCCCGCTTGTGCTCGGCGGGGTCGGCGGCGATGATCGTCTCGGCGCCGGCGGCAACCGCGCCCAGAAGACCGGCCAGACCGACACCGCCAAGGCCGATCACGGCACAGCTCTGCCCCATCTTCAGTTCGCCGGAATTGAGCACGGCTCCCACGCCGGTCAGCACGGCGCAGCCGAGAAGTGCAGCCCGGTCGAGCGGGATGGACTTGTCGATCTTCACGCAGGAATTTTCCGACACGACGGCATGGGTCGAAAAGGCGGAGACGCCAATGTGATGGTTGATCAGCTGGCCCTTGTAGCGCAGGCGCCTTTCGCCGGAAATCAGCGTTCCCTTGGCCGCGGCGGCGGCGCCCGGTTCGCAGAGCGCCGGACGGCCCGAGGCGCAGGGCACGCAATGGCCGCAGGAGGGAACGAAGACCAGCACAACGTGATCACCGGGAGAAAAGCGGTTGACGCCGGGGCCAACGGCCTCGACCACGCCCGACGCCTCGTGTCCAAGCGCGACCGGCATGTCGCGGGGCCGGTCCCCGTTGATGACGGAGAGGTCGGAATGGCAGAGCCCTGCCGCCGCCATCTTGACGCGAAGTTCGCCCGGACCCGGCTCGTCGAGATCAACCTCGACGATCTCGAGCGGTCTCGTGTCCTGATAGGGGCGTGCAGCGCCCATGGACTTCAGAAGCGCAATTCTGGCTTTCATCTCAACTTCCCTCGTATCTCTTTTTCATGGCTGGCCGAAGGACAGCGCGGCAACGACCGCAAGGCTGAAACCAACGGCTATCGTGATGATAAAGTTGCGTCGGCGTTCCCGTTCGGCCTCGATCTGGCTCGTCCTCAGCTTCGGACGTGGTGTGTAGAAAGGAACATCGACGGCGGGCGGGCTTGCCATTTCCATCTTGTAGGACAGGAACCAGACCAACCCGAGGCCGGCCACCCACATCGACAGCGCCCAGCCCCAGAGCGAGGGCAGGCCAAGCACCCAGCGCCCGTCTGCATCGATGAAGGCGTAATTGCCGAAGACAAGGCCGGGACCGATGGCGAGAAAGATCCAGGCAAGCGAGACGGACCATGCCGTGGAGCGAAGCGCGCGAACCCTGGCACTGCCGCGCAGCTCGTCGAACAGGAACCGTCTCGCCTCCTCCGCGGCCTCGCCGAAGCCGCGGCGTTGCGTAAACGCCGAGACGAGCAGCGTGGCGGCCAGGTTGGCAGCCATGCCCCAGGCGGCAGAATGGATGGTCCAGGGATTGCGACCCCAAGGCAGATCGAGGCCAAGATAGGAGAGCAGGGATATGCCGAACGGCTCGGTCAGCAGCACGGCCGCCGCCCCGAAGCCCACGCCGGTCACCACGGCGGGCCTGGTGATCCAGCGCAGCCATGTCATGCCCAGCAAAGGCGTCCAGAGCTGGAACGACAGCGGCAGCGCGAGCGAGGCAAGCATGGACAGCGTGACCGGGGTCAACACCTGCATGAGCACGGTCGCGACCACCAGAAGACCGATCAGAATCCGTGTAAGCGTGACCGTCTCGCGCCGCGATAGCTGGCTGTGAAACAGCGGCTTGTAGATGTTGCGCACGAGGCTTTCCGCGGCGCTGAGGAGGGCAAGGCCCGCCATCAGCTGAATGCCGGCGAGCAGGCCGATCAGGAGCCAGGCCGAAATCCACGGCGAAAGACTGGTCAGCAGGCCCGCAAGGCCAAGGGCGGGATCGATCAGTTCGCCAGCGCCGATCACGGCCATGCAGAAGACGAACATGGCACCGAAGGCACCGGCCATGACCCATGTCTGCCCGGCCGCGAAACCGCGCGGGCTGGACGTCGACAGAACCACCTTCATGACCATGGGACTGGCCTGCAACCCCATCAGGGCCAAGGCAAAGGACAGGCTCGCCAAGGCCGTGCCCGCATGGCCGACGGCAGCCTGCTTGCCCACGCCAGCGGTGAATTGAACGACGCCCGAGACGAGGAACCGGCCGGCCGTGGCCGGGTCTGCGGCAAGCCGCAAGAGCCCGGCATTGAGAGCCGAGGCCCCGCCGATCGAGATCAGGGAAAAGGCGGCAAGTCCAATCAGGGCCGCGCCGGCGAGCAAGGCCTGGAGCGCGCCCAAATAGCCGATGGCTCGCATCCCGCCGATCACCACATAGCCGAACAGCAGCAGCCCGAGCAGCGTGGCTGCGATTTCCGGCGACAGGGCACCATCGCTGAGCCGCGCCAGCAGTTTCGACAGGGCAGAGAGCTGAAGGCCGGCAAAGGCGACGGCAAACAGCACGGCAACGATCGCGGCGAAAGCGGTCAGGAACTCCGACTGCCAGTAGGCGCGAAGCAGTTCGGGAAGCGAGGAAATCCGCAAATGCCGGCCGAGCAGCCATATACGCTTGAAAAAGATCACGCCCGGCAAGGCCAGCGCCACGCCCGCCTGCAGGATAGCGGCGAGACCGAAGCCATTCCGGCCGATTTCTTCCGCACCGACGAGCACGGCCCAGCCGGAAATGCTCGCACCGGCCAGGACCAGGGCGGACATCCAGGGCGGGAGCCCGTGCGCGGCCGAGAAGAAGCTCTGGTAGTCGCCGTTTTCCCGCGCGCTGAGGCGCGCCCAGTAAAGCGTGGCGGCGGCGTAGAAAAGTCCGTAAAGCGGCAACCAGATCATAGGCTGGCCTCCCGCTTGTCCATGGGCTTGACGTGGAACCGGGAGAAGGCGCCGCGCAGGCCATGGCGCGTGAAGAGATAGGCAAGGAAGCCGGCGGCCAGCACGCCGAACAGCGTCAGCCCGGAGTAATAGTCTGCCATCGTCAGGGAACCGCCGGCGGCGGAGACCACGAAAACGAAGCCCAGGACGCCATAGGCGCCCAGTCCCAGCGAAGTCTCGCCGGCGGAAAAGCCCGTATCAAAGACGCCGTTGACGATGATGTGGGCGATGAAGGCGAGGACGATGACCAAGACACCGCAGGCCGACACGAGCCAGATGTCGGTCTTCATGCCTTCGAGAAACACGCCGAGGCCCAGAAAGCCGAGCACGGCCCATATCGCGAAGATCAGGATGGAGCGTTCAATACTGGAGCCGGTCTGTTTCATGGCACGTCTTCCTGTGGCTTCCCGCGAGCGGAGCGCGCCGGCCGGGCTCTCCCCGGCCGGCATTCACGTTCAGTTGGGACGGGTTTTGTCCTTGCCGGCCGGCGTCGCGGCGGACGGCTCGGTGTAGACGATCTTCGACAGATCGCTCAGCGCATGCGGCCGGTGAATGGTCTCCGACGTAAGGCCGATCTCCCCCAGAAGCGTGTCGACGAACGGTGCCTGGGTGCGATAGCGCAGCGCCGAGGTCACCACCTGTTCGGCCAGATTGCCTTCGCGCGGCGAGCCGCCGTCGACACCCGCAACGGGTTGTCCCATGCCGCCCTGGCCGCCCGAAAGGCCGGGCAGTCCCTCGACATGCACGATCTTGATGCCCTCGATCTTCTCCATCGGCTTGACGCTTTCACGGATGATCGCGGGCAGGTTCTCGACCAGCGCCTTGTGCAAGCCGGAGCGCCGGCTGGCATCGGAACGCATGTTCTCCGCAGCATTGAGCCTTTCCTTGCCCTCGGCTTCGACTTTCATGCGCTCTTCGAGAGCGGCAACCGCAATGCGATCGGCATCGGCCCGATCCTGGGCGGCGGCCTTCTCGGCCTCGGCCAGGATGCGCAGCCGGGCAGCTTCGGCGCCCGCCTCGCGTTCGGCCTCGATACGGTCGATGGCCTTCTGGCGGTTGGCGATCTCGGTATCCCTGACGGTCTGGACCTTTTCCTGAGCCTCGACCATGGCGGCGCGGGCATTTTCCGCCTCGGCCTGCGCTTCGGAACGCTCCTTGGACTTCAGCGATACGGCGATCTCGCGGGACTGTTCCTCGATCTGGACGACTTCGCGGCGACGGATTTCCATCATCTCGACTTCGCGTTCCATATCGATGCGGGTGCGTTCGACCGCTTCCCGTTCCCGCAGCTTGACGGCTTCGATCTCACGCTCGCGCTGGGCGTTCTGCGCGGCAACCTCGGACTTCTTCGTGGCTCGCTCGATCGAGACCTGGGCTTCGTGCGACAGGCGCGCATATTCGCTGTCGCGCTCGATCTCGAGGCTCCGCATTTCCGCCTCGAGGTTCTTGGCGCGGATCGCCACGGCCGTGTCCTTCTCGATGTCGTTACGCTTCTTCTTGCGGCTTTCGATCTGCTCGGTCAGAAGCGTCAGACCTTCGGCGTCGAAGGTGTTGGACGGATCGAAGAGCTTGATGTCGGCTTGGTCGAGCGAGGTGAGCGAGACGGATTCGAGCTCGAGACCGTCGAGCGCGAGGCTCTCCGCCACCTCCTGTTTCACTTCCTTGACGAAGGCCTGGCGGTTTTCGTGGATGTGCTCCAGCGTCATCTTGGCGGCAGCGCCACCCATGGCGTCGACGAACCGGCCCTGGATCAGGTCCTTCAGCTGCTCGGCATCCATGGTGCGGTTGCCGAGGCTCCGCGCGGCCGTGGCCACGGCGTCGGTATTCGGCGACACCCGGACGTAGAACTCGACGGTCAGCTCCACGCGCATCCGGTTCTTGGTGATCAGCGACTTCTCTCGGGCGCGGGTCACCTCCAGGCGGAGCGTGTTCATGTTGACTTCGGTCAGGTCGTGCAGGATCGGCAGGACCAGGGCGCCGCCGCCCATGACGACCTTTTCGCCACCGAAGCCGGTGCGCACGAAGCTCACATCCTTGGTCGAGCGGCGATACAGCCAGTGCAGAAGATAGGCGGCAACGGCAATGACGATGGCCGCCAGGATGATGATGGCAATGACGTCTGCACCCTTCATGGACGTGTTCCTTCTGAATGAGCAGGGGTTTCAGGCAAGAGATGGAGTTCAGGCATGGGAGTTTTCCTCGCTGGCCAGAACGGCCGTCGACAGCACCGCAATGCCAAACGCCATGCGATTGAGGATGTCTGCGAAATTGTAGGCGACGGAGAGACTGCCATCGTCGGCAATGCCGGCGAAGGCGGTCAGGAAGTTGCCGAGCGGGTAGATGGCCCAGCCGACCGTGACGATCAGCCTCAACCAGAAGAAGCCGCGCCGCAGATAGTCACCGGTGGAGCCGCGCACCATGTCGTCCATGCGGCCGAAGTAGAACTCTCCAAGCAGATAGAGCCAGAAGACGAGCCCGATCAGGAAGGCGAGCGTGGGATGCATGAACTGTGCTTCGCCGAGATAGCGGACGAAGACCATCAGCACCGAAACCACCACCAGGCGCCAGAACAGTCCGGCGCTCAGCTTGCCGGCCGTGCCCACCAGGAAGAACAGCGCCAGCACCTGCAGGGGCATCGAGACCGACCAGCCCACATAGTGATAGACAACCGGCACGCCGTTGCCGGCGAGCCAGGCGTCGCGCGCCTCGTAGACGGCACCGATCCCGACGAGTGCCGCGATGGCGCAGAGTGCTACGGGCAACCGCCATTTGCGGTCCACCCAGGCCTGGCCAAGCAACAGAAGTACAGTCGTCGCGGCCAGGCCGAACAGGGCGACCGAGTAGCTCGCCGCAGTCAGGTCGGATGTCTGATAGACCGCCATCATCATTGTCTCCCTTCGAGGAAATCGTCGTGTTGCACCAGGTCCTCCTCAGATCTGCGTCCGGATGTGTGGCGAACGTGCATAGAGCGCCACCATGGGAAGGATGAGCAGGCCAAAGATGAACTGCTGCCATTTGAAATCGAGGCCGATGCCCACCAGGAAGCTCGAAAGCACCTGCAGGACGAGGACGCCGATCACGGTAAAGCCATAGCCGCCGGCTCCGCCGAGCAGCGAAGTGCCCCCGACCACGACCGCGGCAAGCGTGAGGAAAAGATACTGGTCGCCCACGCCGATGAATCCGCCACCGGACCAGCCGAGCAGCAGGCCGCCGGTCAGCGCGGCAAAGAAGCCGGAGAGCGCGTACATCGTCACCCAGTACCGCATCTCGGAAATCATCACGCGGCTGGCCGAGGTGCGGTTGACGCCAAGCGCATAGAGATAGCGGCCGTAGACGGTGGTGCGCAGACCGATGATCAGGATGAGCGAAATCAAGGCCCAGATGGCGATCACCGGCGGGAAGGGCAGACCGAAGGTCGTGCCGTTCATGGCGGATATGTTGGAGAGCCAGGGCGGAACGGTGCCGAACACGTTGCCGGAGTAGGCCGAGCCGATGGAGGTCACGATCTGCACGCCGCCCGAGATCGCAAATCCCGTCCCGAGCGTGACGATCAGCGCCTGTCCCTGAAGCCGATAGCTGAGCAGCCCATTGATCACGCCGAACAGGGTGCCGATGAACAGAACGATCACTGTGGCGAGCCAGGGAGGAACGCCGAGTCCGATCAGGTAGAGCAGGCCGACATTGGCGCCGCCGATGATGAAGGGGATGGAGAGATCGAGGCCGCCCAGCAGAGCGACGAGCGTCTGACCGATCGAGGCGATGCCGAGGAAGGAGGCGAAGAGCAGCATCGACTTGATGTTGTTGCCGGACGAGAAGCCTTCGATGTTCATCGACCCCACGGAGAACAGGCCGGCCAGCACCATGATGCCGATGAAGGCGGAACGGTTCTGCTGGAATTGCCGGCCGAGCGTTCGCGTCAGCACCAGGATCGCCAGCAGGATGGCGAGCGAGATGACGTTCCAGGGATTGAAGAAACCTTCGACCGTCAGCGAAAGCAGCAGGAAGGCAGCGAGCACCAGGGCAAGACCGATGAGCGGCCACCGGTACTGCGTCCAGGCCTGATGAAGTTGCCCGGGTCCTTCACCACCCGTCGGCGCGCCGTCGAGGAACTGGCCGAGGACGAAGCGCCAGGCCAGGACGAAGAGCGCCAGCGTCGCGATCGACGACAGGATGACGACCTGAACCGCCAGGCCCTGGGCGAAGCCGAATCCGGCGCCGAGACCGGCCAGGATGATGGCTATGACCAGGCCGAGAATGCGCGCGGGAAAGCTGATCTGAGGCAGTTTTTCCATCAGTTGACGGCCTCCACTTCAGAAACGCTCGCCGTCTCGCGGATCGCATAGGCACCGCCGACGACCAGGGCGGCCACGATCACCGCGACGACGGGCCCGACGCTCTTGCGGCTGGACTGGCCGACGGCGAGCCGGAGGAACACGGCAATCGCCACGAGCAGGATGGTGAACAGCACCAGGGGCGCCACCTGCAGGCGCAGGTCGAGCGTCTCCGGCGACAGCGTGGCTATTTCAAGCGGGCCGGTCAGCGCGGCCTGCAGATCGAGCGGCCCCGGGAGATAGGCCGGCACTTCGCCGAGGGCGGCGTAGTCGAAGGTCGCGTGCAGGATGATGCCGAGCACCACGACCGAGAGAGAGACGAAGTAGAGAAGCGGCGAAAAATTCCGGATATGCCGCTGGATCACCGGAATGAGGAGCGTCAGCAGCAGCGAGATGACCAGGATGGCGCCATAGGCCAGGTTGGTGACGAAGCTCTGCACGGCACCGAAATTGAACGTCGAGAGGACGTAGGTGATCATGTAGAGGTTCAGCGCCCCGAGCGCCGAACCGAACACGCCGCCCCGGCCGCCGCCCAGCGAAGCACCGCCCAGAACGAGCGCGGTCACGGCAATCAGGGTATATGTCGTGCCCTGCGACGGGTCACCCGAAGAGATCAGCGCGGTGAAACAGATCGAGGCGAGACCGGCAAAGCAGCCGGAGATCAGATGGGCGCCGATGCGGACGACGGTGATCGGCACGCCGGAGGTGTAGGCCGCGCGCTCGTCCGAACCCATCAGCCGCAGATGGGTGTAGAAGGCGGTCGCGGTGAACAGCAGCCAGCCGACCGAGGCGATCAGCAGGATGATGAGCACCGGCGAGAAGATCGACGTGCCGTAGCCCCATTCGGCCATGAAGGGCGGCGCCATGCCGCCCGGCCGCGGCAGGATCACCAGGTTGATGCCCGAGAGCGCGAGATAGCCGGACAGCGAAACGATGATCGGCTGGACGCGGACATAGATGACGATCAGCGCGAAGATGAACTGGTAGGCCGCGCCGACCGCCATGCAGTAGAGGAAGACAGGGATCGGGTTTTCCAGCATGCCGGCGGCATTGAGCTGGATCATGGTGACGTTGATGAAGCCGATGAGCGGCCCTATCGAAAGATCGACCGTGCCGCGGCCGGAAATGGTCGATGCCATCAGCGCGTAGGTGGCGAGAATGAGCGGCGTCACCACGATGATCGCGGCGCCGATGCCGGACGCCGTCATCAGGCTCGGCGTGCGCAGGACCGCAACGGAGAGCAGGAAGAAGAACAAGGTGATCGGCATCAGCAGGAACGGATTGGAACGTCCACCCTGAAGTTCGGCCTTGGCCGCGACCGGTTGCGAGACCTCTGAAACGGGAAGGCTCATGGCCGCCCTCCTTCGATCCTGGTGCCATTCTCGCCGAATTCGACGATCCGGATCGGCTTGATGGTCTTGGGGACCGGTCGGGACCCCGGAAGGTCCAGCGATGGCGCCGTCGATGCGGGCTCGGCAGTACAAGCAGGCCGGGCTTCGACCGTTGTGGGAGCCGACGGTTTCAGATGTTCGGGGACGGTCACTCGGACCCGCAGGCCGTCTTCGAGCACCGGCGCACGCGCAGCGTCCTCGCCCGCCGGATGGGGCGCGCCGGGACGAAGACCGTAGGAGGCGTTCAGGCCCTCGCCGCTGGTGTGACCGAACATTGCCTCCAGCACGCGCTTCGGCTCGAGGTCCCGTCCGTCAAAGACATCGAACGGCGCCCCGTCGCGAAACACGATGACCCGGGTGGCGAAGCCGAGGAATTCCTCGATTTCCGAAGAAAGGTAGACGACGGCCCTGCCCTCCTCGGCAAAGGCGCGCAGATGCTTGTAGAGCTCACTCTTGGCGCCGACGTCGATGCCGCGCGCCGGGTCGTTGAGGATGATCACATCCGGCCGCATGGCAAAGCCACGGCCGATCAGCACCTTCTGCTGATTACCGCCCGAGAGCGACGTGATGCGGTCTTCCTTGACGCCGAACTTGATCAAAAGGTTCTCGGCCTCACGCTTGAACAGCGTGGAAAGCGTTCCCCGGTCGATGAAACTCAGGATGCCGCCGCGCTTCTTCTCGCGGTAGAGCGGCATCACCATGTTTTCGAAGATCGACAGCGAGGCGAAGATGCCCTCGCGTTTGCGGTCGCCGGAGACATAGGCGATCTTGCCGGCGATGGCTTCGCCGAGATTGCGCACGGGTGCCCAGTTTCCGTCCCGGCTCGCCACCTGCACGAGCCCCTGGCTCGGGCTCATGACACCGGCGAGAATGCGCACGAAGGCATCCTGCCCCTGACCGTCGAGGCCTGCGACACCGACCACCTCGCCGCGACGCAGGTCGAAGGCGAACGGCTTGGAATTTGGCCAGACTGCGAGCTTTCGCACCTTCATCGCCCGCTCGGCGGATTTCGGCACGGGAGCGACGGCAGTGCTATGACCAGCGGAGCGATCCTCACCGGTCATGAGGCGAAGCAGATTCTTCTCGGTGATCTCGGCCTTCTCGAGCACGCCGACATCCCGGCCATCGCGAAACACGGTGGCGCGGTCGGAAATGCGAACCAGTTCTGCGATGCGATGGGTGACGATCAGGATGGTCGTGCCGCGGTCGCGCAAGGCGCGCATCTTGGCAAACAGGCGCTCGGTCGAATCGAAGTCGAGAGCGGCCGAGCTCTCGTCGAGGATGAGGATGCGCGGCTCCGAAAGGAGTGCGCGGGCGATGGTGATCCACTGCTTCAACCCGAGCGGCAGGGTGCCGACCAGGGCGTGGGGATCGACCGGCTCGCCTGAGAGCTCTTCCATCAGTTCGGCCGCCCGGGCGACCTTGCGCTCCTGGGAAACCGTCTTGGAAAACAGACGATCGGATCCCATGAAGATGTTGTCGACGACGGAGCTTTCGTCGGCGACCAGCACTTCCTGATAGACCGTCGAAATGCCGAGCGCGCGGCTTTCAGCCGGGGTAGACGGCGTTTCGCCGAGGATGGAAACCGATCCGCTGTCGACCGGCAGGATTCCGGACACGACCTTGGCCATGGTGCTCTTGCCGCAACCGTTACCCCCGACGATGGCGTGGATCTCCCCCGCGCGGGCGGAAAAAGATGCGCCGTCCAGCGCCCGGGTCGGCCCGAAATATTTCTTCACGCCACGCACCAGGATGGTCTCCCGGCCGGCAGGCTGTGCGATATCTGGAGCGGAGGACGTCATGGTTCTACCCATCTGGCCGCGATGGCCGATGACAAGGATGAAACGGTTATGGAAAGGGCGTCATGCGAGGGATGGCCGCGCCTTGTCGGCGCGGCCGGTCCCCATTGCGATCAGGGCTTGTAGGCGCGCGGATCGGCCGGGTGCAGGAAGAAGTCGTCCAGGTAGGACGGGTCGTAACCCCAGCGCTTCGCGCCGACCTTCAGCCATTCGGCGCTGTCAAGGTTGCAGTTCTCGTCCATGATCTTGGTAAGATCGTCATAGGTGAGCTTCACCGGATCGACGAGCACGGACTGGATCTTCGGACCCTGACCCTGCAGCGTGCGCATCATGATGTGCCACATCAGCTCGATATCGTCGGCCGCCGGCCAGAGCTGGTAGGACGCGTTGATGTAGTCGGGGTTCTTGCGCCAGTAGCACAGGGCACCCAACTCGCCGCCGATCGCGACCGGGATCTCGCCGCGTCCGGCCTGCTGAACGGCACGCAGGACGCCCATTTCAGCCGCCGACTGGACGACGATGCCGTCGAGCTTGCCGGGATTGGTGGCAAGCCACTTCTGCACTTCGCCCTGGGCGACCTGGTCGGTCCACATACCGGCGACCGAGCCGACGACCTTGATGTCCGGCGAGGAAGCAAGACCGGCGAGAACACCGCGGTTCTGGCTGTCGGAGCCGGACGTGCCGGGGATGCCTTCGACGACGAGTACGTTGCCCTTGCCGCCCAGCTGGTCGACCATGGCCTTGCCGATCTCGTAGCCGCCGACCTGGTAATTGACCGAGGAGTTGATGGCATATTCCGAGGTCAGATAACCAGTCATCGAGAAGACCGGCACGCCCTTATCTGCAGCATACTTGACGGACGCGTTGAGCGCGGTCGGGTTCGAGCAGCACAGGATGATGGCGTCCGCGCCCTGGTCGACGAGCTGCCGGATCTGCTGGATCTGCGTCGGATCGTTGAGGTTGGACTGCGTGACGACGACCTCGGAGAGAAGCCCGAGCTTCTGCCATTCCGGAATGATCACCTTCTGCAATTCGTCCATGGCGGCTGCGCGCCAGGTATTGCCGGCGTAGGAAGAGGCATAGCCGATCTTCCACGGCGGTCCCTTCTTGGCCTTGAAGTCGCGCCACTTGCTCGGCCCGATCGGCTGCATCGGATCGAGCATTTCCTTGTTGTAGAGCCTCTTGGCTACATCGGGGTTCAGTTCATCGACGCCCTCGGCAAGGGCGCCCGTGGCGGCGATGGCGAACATCGCGGCCGCGCTTAGCAGTTTGCGTAACATTCCAACTCTCCTCCTAGTTGCAGTACAGTCATGCGTTCAGTCGTAGAAATCCTGCGGGGACTTGCGAAATCCCGGCCAGGTCACCGGATCGTGTCCGGTCACCACCATGGCATTGGTGTCGTGGGCGATACGCCGCAGCTTGGCGACGGAATCGGCGGCCTGCGCGGAGGAAACAACGAGGCCCGGCAGCGCGCGGTTTTCCCAATGGTCCACGGTATAGGCGGCATCGATCGTCAGAAGGATCGGACCACTCTCGGGCAGCGTGATCAGAAAGGACTGATGGCCCGGCGAATGGCCCGGGGTGAAGATCATGCGCACGGTGCCATCGCCGAACAGGTCGAAATTGTCGGTAAATTCGCCGCCGAGGAACTTCCAATTCAGTCCCGGCCGGTCGAAATCGGCGCGGATATAGGCCCCGGCGGAAAACCAGTGCGGCTTGAAGGCATAGTCATATTCGATGCGCTGAACGATGTGCTGCGCCTTGGGAAAGTGGCCGATCGCGCCGGTGTGGTCGAGATGCAGATGGGACTGCACCACGTAACGGACGTCCTGCGGATTGACGTTGACCATCTTCAGCTGGTCGACACAGTTCTCGGACACGGCCATGACAGGATCATAGGCATCGACGACCGATCCCCAGTGGCCGCGCTTGTCAATGGCGGCTTCCACCGCATTGCCGCCGTCGATGACGACATGGCCCTGCGGATGCTTGATGAGGAACCACGGCACCGGGATCTCGAAATCGTCCTCGCCCTGGTTCATCTTGATGTATTTGGTCTTGGTCTTCAGCGTTCCCGTCTGGAACATGTGCAATTCGATCCCCGAAGACTTGCGCCGCATGCGCGGTGCGTCCTTCGGGGCCGGGGAGAAACTCGGGCGCGGCGCCAGCGAGGAACTGCCGGTCTGCTGCGAGGCGGAGGAGGCATCCGTCTCGATGCGGCGTCCCTTGTCGTCGAATTCAATGATCTTCATGGTCAAAATCCACTTTCCGAATCTGCGTCAGGTACGCGCTTCAATAAGTCGAAGCGCTTCTTTCAAGTAGACTGCGAAGAGCGGATAGTTTTCCGACATCGGGAAGTGCCCGATGTCCTCCATCTCGATATAGATCCCTCCCGGTATCTGCCTGGCCGTGTTCTCGGTGGCTTCCGGCGGGGTGAGATAATCATAGGTGCCGGTCATCATTATCACCGGGCAACGCCTCGTATCGATATTGCCGAGCTTGCCACGAAGGTCGTGGTCCACAGAGTAGAAGAACAGGTCGCCCTTGAAGGCCTCCGAACCCTGCGTGTAGTAGTGCCAGGTCAGCCAGCGATCCCGGTCCGGGCTCTGGGGGGCCATCAGGTCCCAGACGCCGCTGGCGCATACCTGTGCGGCATTGGCATGCGGATGGCGCCACCAGTCGAGATAGAAGCCCGGCGCATGCTCGGCGGCCTCGACGGGGATCACGGCGCGGAACTTGTCGGGGTGATTGAGCGCGAGCTGCAAGGCGACATTGCCGCCAAAGCTCGACCCCATGAAGATGGGGCGGTCGAGCTCGAGCGCATCGCAGAACGCGATGATGAAATTCATGTAGTGGCGGGCCGTCAGCGTATATTCTTCCTTCCACCATTCGCGATTGAGCGGTGGATCGGATTTCCCGTGCCGGGCCAGATCATAGGCGATCACGTCGTACCGGTCGGTGACGGTCTCGTCCTCGAGCAGGCCGCGCCATTGGTGGTTGTGGCAACCGGCCGTGTGCTGGCACACCAGCGGTATGCCCGTGCCGTTGCGCAGGTAGAAGACCTTGTATTCGTAGCCGTCCACATCAATGGTGACGTAACGACCGATAACGGGAGAGTGCTTGGCCATTCCGGGTATTCCTGTAATTGATGGGGGACGACGTCAGACCGGCACGCCGACCTTGCGAAGCAGCTCGAATTGAACGGTGAAATTGCGCAGGTTCTGCATCATCACGAGGATGTTGCCCTCGATCTTGAGGTCACGGCGGAAGCTCGCGGACCAGATGCCGTGATACATGGGCTCCGGCACCGGCTTGGCGAATTCGCGCCACGTGGCCGGACTTGCCCTCAAGGCAAAATCATAAGAATCGAGCGGCTGCGGGTCCGTGTTGATGCGATAGACCTTGCCGTCCAGCATCTCGACGATCACCTTCTGGGTGCCCATGTCCCAGAGATAGCTGCACGTGAAGTAACGTGCCATGGCCCCGATCGTCGGGTCTCGGTCCGAGGCCTCCCCGAAGCGGACAGCCCAATCGCGCACGCTCATGACCATGCCTTAACCTCCCACTGCGGTCCGCCTTGTCAGTCCAACGCAAACCAGGCAATCCCGCATTTCGATTATCGTTCAATATGCTGAACACTTTTCACTGGACTGGACGCTAGTCGGCAGGCTATACGAATGTCAAGAAGAAAAATTGCTGATCATCGAATTTGCGGATCTCTTCATGGCCCCAGACGACCACAAGCCGCCGCAGTCTCCCGCGCTGGAACGGGGCGCTCGCATTCTCGATCTGGTGGCGCGATCGAAGGGCTTCCTCAGCCTCTCGGATCTCTCACGCGAATTGAGGATCGCCCGTTCCAGCGTCCATGCCCTGTGCCACACGCTGGTCGATCTCGAGCTCTTGATCCGGCGCACCGATCAGACGTTCCAGCTCGGCCCTCACGTGATGCGCTGGTCGAATGCGTTCACGAGACAATCCGACGTGGCGACGGAGTTCGCCGCCATCTGGGACCAGGAAACCGAGCTTCCGGGCGCGACGATCACGCTCACGGTCCAGGACGGCACCGAGGTCGTCTACATCGCGGCCCGCAATTCCAAGGGCATCCGCCCATCCATGGAATTTCGCGTCGGCATGCGGCTGCCTGCGGCTTTCACCGCGACCGGAAAGGCCTTTCTCAGCCATCTGAGCGACTATGAGATCCGCCGGCTCTTCGTTCAGGGCATCCCCGAAGCAAGGACGAGCCGCAGCGTGCGAACCATTGACGACCTGCTGCTCGAACTGCGGGACGTTCGCCGCGACGGCTTCAGCTGCGACGAGGAGCAGGTCGCCGAGGGCATGGTCTGTTTCGGCGCCACGGTGCTGGATTCGCGCAACCGGCCGATCGCCGGCATCGCCGTCAGCCTGTCCATGGATGCGGAGGCCATCGGCGACCGCACCTCCATCATCGCAAACGTGCTGAGGATGGCGAGCCGCCTGTCCCACCGCATGGGGGCCGACGTTTCCGCTTCCGGCGAAGCGGGCACCCCGGCCCGCTGACGGCAATCATAAAAATGAGATTTTTGGGCAAGTTCCAGGGGGTCCGAGGACTTATCAGGAACAGCCGACAATGCCATCATCCCAGCGGGTTGGCGCGAGGTCCATGCGAGGAAAGCGCGAGCCTGGCCTTGGGAGGGGATCGATGCTGTATTTCAGACAGGACAAGAGTGCGAATGCCGCACGCATGACGAAGGTTGCGGCCTCGCGCCGGCATCTCGTGAGCACCGATGCGGGCGTGGTGGACATCCTCGATATCGGCAAAAGCCAGGCACAGGCGATCATACTGATAACGCATGGCCTCGGAAGCGTGGAATCCTTCCAGGAGATCGCCGAAGGCCTGGAATCCCGGTTTCCCGGGCGGCGGATCATCGCCTATTCGCGGCCGGGCCGCGGCAACAGCCCCGCGGCCGATACAGCCGAGAATGTCGATTATCTGTCCTTTGAGGCCTGCCTGGCCCTGCCCGCCATCATGCGGGCCTTGGGCGTGATCAAGGCTGATCTCGTCGCCCACAGCGACGGCGTCGCCGTCGCCATGCTTTTCGCCTGCGCGCATCCCTGGCTGGTGGACCGCATCGTCGCCATCTCGCCGCAGGTGCATGCGAACGAGCCGGACCTTGGCGCGCGCGACGAAGTCCCTTCAGAGCAGGAATGCTTCCCCGAGATCGACAGGCTCGGCGCCAGTCATCTGGACCCAAAGCTTGCCGTGGCGTGCTGGCATTCGGCAAGGCTTGCCCTGGCGACCGACCCGGATCGCGTGCTCGGCCGCATCCAGAAACTCGACGCGCCGCTATTGCTGATCCAGGGCCTGAAGGACGATTGCGGCGCGCCAGGCCAGATGGCCGCCATTTCGGCGCGCGTGCAGGGGCCGATGAAATGGGTCATCCTTCAGCACGACGGGCATTATCCGCAGCATGACAGCACCGAAGTGGTGCTCGACCTGATCTGCGGGCATCTGGCGGAACCCAGGGTTCTCGGTCGGGACGAGCGCGTGGTGGCGCATGCCGCGATCTGAACCGGACAAGGCCTACATCGGCCGCTCGCGGGAGCCCCAGGGATATGGCTCAGCCGGCCGCTTCGGCCCCCAGGCGGAGCGAAAGCCGGCTTGCCAGCGCATGCACATTCGCGCTCAGCGCCTCGCTTGCCTCTTCCGGGAGTTCCTCGGAATCGACGCTGATCAGCACGGCGGCCACCGGCCGGTTGAGCGAATTGACCACGGCTGCGGAAAAATTGGTGACACCTCGCTGGCACTGCCCGACGTCGACGGCGGAGCCATCTGCCCGGATCTGCCGGATCTCCTCCAGCAGTTCGGCGACACCGCCAACCGATCGCTCGGTCAGGGCCTCGGGAAAGCGGGCTTTGAACACGCGATGGATCTCATGGTCTGGCCAACGCGCCATGATCGCCTTGCCTGCCGCGCAAAAGGCGGCAGGCAGACGCATGCCGGGACGGACGGTGAAACGCTCGAGGGCATTGGCCTGGCGGGAGGCGATGAACACCACGTCGGTCTCGTCGAGAATGCACAAGGAAACGACGGAATCGGCGATCTCTTCCGACTGGTCCCAGAGCGCGGCGAACTCCGCGGCGATGTCCGTCTGGCGCTCGAAGGCGTTGGACCATTTGAGGAGATGCGGCCCGAGCACGAAGGTCTGGTCCGGCCTGCGGATCAGAAGGCCAAGATGCACAAGGGTCGTGCAAAGGCCGTGAACCGTGCTCTTGGGAAGCGCGGTTTCGCGCGCAAGGTCCGAGACGGTCGGGTAGCGCTTCGAAACCGCCACCATGTCGAGAATGATAGACGCGCGCTCCACGGCAGGAACCAGCTTCTGTCGCAGGGACTCGTCTTCGGCCAACTGGCTTCTCCCACTCTCGTTTTCCGAGTGGCTATCGTATCGCTTCACACCTGCGGCGAGTCAATTCACCTCTTGTCGGCGGGACTTCGTTCCCCTCTTTTTCAAACCAGGGACTTTGTTATAGTGCGATCATGACGGCAGCTGTACGTGTCATGTTGGGTGGTTTTGGCCGGGTTGCTCTCGTTGAACTGGGGCACGGCCTCGTGCGCCATGCCCATCCCCATTGCCACATGCTGTTCAAGGTCGGCGGCGCAGACACCAATTTCATCGTCGATGACGTGCCGATCCCGCTGACCGATGACTCCGTCGTCCTCGTCGACGCCTGGCGCAAGCACGAATTCGTCTACAAGCCGGGCCAGCCCCCGACCCAGATCATCGCGCTCTACATGGATTCGGACTGGCTTTCCTCGCTCAGCTCCGACCTTGGCGAATTCAATCCGCTGCACTTCTTCAAGTCCAGTTCGGGCCATGTCTCCCGCGCCACCTACCGCATCCTCATGGCGATCGTCGATTGCCTGAATGGCGCGGCCCCCTCCAAGGCCGAGATCGAACATCTCTTGAGCCATCTGGTGCTTTCCGTACTTCACCAGCCGTGTCCGGGAACCGGCACCGCGGCCCAATCCGGCCGCCTGCAGCTTGTCGACTGGCGCATCCGCAAGGCCGTCAAATACCTGCAGCACAACAGCGGCGACTTCGAAACCATCGAATACTTGATTGCTGACATGGGAATGAGCCGGGCGAACTTCTTCAGGCAGTTCAAGGCCTGCACCGGAATGTCGCCGGGTCTATTCCAGAACGTGGTGCGCCTCGAACAGGCGATCCGCCTGACCATCGACACGCAGGATTCCCTGAGCGCGGCGGCAAGCAGCCTGGGATTTTCCGACCCCGCCCACTTCAGCCGCTTCTTCCGCAACCATACGGCCGTCTCCCCGCGGCTCTACCGGCAGGGCGCATCGGACTGGTTGTCCCGTTAGGAGCGCGTTGGAGAGGCCCGGCGATCGGCCGGTCGAAGCAACTCATCTTCAGACGAGACGCCCCCGGCGGCCCCTCACGCAGTACGTGACTTGAGATAGGCACTCGGCGAACTGCCGAGCATGCGCCGAAACATCGTCGTGAAAGCGGAAATGTTCTCGTAACCGACGTCGAGCGCCACATTGGTGACGGGCTCGCCCCGCGCCAGTCTCGGCAGTGCCGCGAGGATGCAGGCCTGCTGCCGCCAGGTCCCGAAGCTCACGCCCGTCTCCACCCGGAACCAGCGACTGAACGAGCGACGGCTGACGCCGAGCAAACCGGCCCACTGGTCGATGCTGGCACGCGCATCGGGCGCCTCCAGAAACCGGCGGCACAGACCGGCCAGGCGCTGATCCTCCGGAAAGGGCAGCCCGAGCGGCTTCTCCTCAAGGCGCGTGATCTCGTCGAGCAGGAGATCCATGACCAGCCGGCGGCGCTGCTCGAGGGTGGGCGCGTCCTCGTTGACCAGTTCCGCGATCAGGCAGCCGGCAAGGTCGCTCATCGCAACGACGCGTGGACCGTCCGTGCCGGCAGCACCGGGTGCGACATAGATCGAATGCATCTCGACCTCGCTCACCATCTCGGTCGAATGTTCGAGCCCCGCGGGAATGATGAGGCCATGGGATTGCGGGATCATCCAGCGCCCGTGGGCCGTATTGACCAGGACGACGCCTCGACGGGCAAACCAGAACTGTGTCCTCGCATGCGAATGCCGCGGCACCCGCAATCCGGCCGGATAGAGGCGCGCGAGTGCAAAGACCGCCTCATTGGTCCCGTCGATGCGATGAAGGCTCTCCATGTGAAGGCCGATCATCGCAGGCGAAGCCGCATTCTCGTTGTGGAATGGCATCTGGCCCACTCTCGTAAAAACATGACCAGACCACAAAGGCAGGCCAGCGACAAGCCGTGTAGACAGGTTCGTTTTCGGGCGGTGGCGCCCGATACGAGATAACTTGCCCCGGGAGGACCATCATGGCGAGCGTGACCGCGGAAACACAAGTGAGACCCGAGGCGCTGGTCCTTCCGATCATCGCCGCAGCCAGTTTCTGCCACATGCTCAACGACATCATGCAGTCCCTGCTGACGTCGCTCTATCCGCTGCTGAAGGAAAACTATGCGCTGAGCTTCGTGCAGATCGGCCTTCTGACCTTTGCTTTCCAGGTGACGGCCTCGCTTCTTCAGCCCGGCGTCGGCATGATCACGGACCGTTGGACGATCCCCTTTTCGCTTCCCGCCGCCATGCTTTCCACATGCGCCGGCCTGCTCACCCTCGCCTTTGCCGATGATTTCGGCCTTCTCGTGCTGGGCGCCTGCCTGATCGGCATCGGTTCGGCGATCTTCCATCCCGAGGCGTCGCGCGTCTCGCGGCTCGCATCGGGCGGACGGCATGGTCTGGCGCAGTCGTTCTTCCAGGTCGGCGGAAATACCGGTACGGCGATCGGGCCGCTGCTTGCGGCCTTCATCGTCATCCCGCGCGGACAGGAGAGCCTCGGATGGTTCTCGCTGATCGCGCTGACCGGCTTTGCCGTCCTGTCCTGGGTCAGCCTGTGGCACAACCGCCACCGCCGGAGCGCCGCAGGCCGCGCAAGAACCGACCGCGCGCTGCCCTTGCCGCGAAATCAGGTCCTGGCCACGCTGGGCGTCCTGACGGTTCTGACCGCGACCAAGAACGCCTATCTCGCCAGCATTTCGAGCTATTTCACCTTCTTTGCCATCGAGAAATTCCAGGTCGGCGTTCAGCAGGCACAGATGATGCTGTTTCTCTTTCTCGGCGCCTCGGCTGCCGGCGTGCTGCTCGGCGGACCGATCGGCGACCGCTTCGGATCGCGCGCCGTCATCTGGTTCTCGATCCTCGGCGTCATCCCCTTCGCCCTGGCCCTGCCCTATGCCGACCTGTTCTGGACCTCCGTGCTGGTGGTCGTCATCGGTTTCGTCTTCTCGTCGGCCTTTTCGGCGATCGTCGTCTTCGCCCAGGAACTGGTGCCCGGCCGGGTCGGTCTGATCGCCGGCCTGTTCTTCGGTTTCGCCTTCGGCTTCGGCGGCATCGGCGCGGCGGTCCTCGGCGTCTTCGCCGACCGGGAAGGCATCGAATTCGTCTACCGCGTCTGCTCCTACCTGCCGCTTCTCGGGCTTCTGACGGTCCTCCTGCCGAAGCTTCCCGGCCGCCGGATCTGATCCCGGAGGCTATCCCGCAAGATCACCTCCCTGCTGAAGCTGACACGTCGGCGGTCGATCGACTGCGTAGGTGGCGGCAGCCGGGGCAGGCGGCCTTGTCACGCCCCGACCGCCGGCCATTTTATGACCGGCGTGGGAGCAACCAGATTTCTGCAGGGCTTCCCACGACGCGCCAGTTGCCGGCATTATAGGCCCCGGCCGATGACGGCGGCGCCCGGCTTCAGGTGATATGCTCACCGAAGGTCAAATGCTCCTGCATAGGGGCGTCGAACGACAGGAGGGAAAGAACGATGAAGACCCACGACGACGATCCGCAACCGATCGAGATCGAGATCCCGGTCGAAAAAGTATGTTTCCTCATCATGAAGGCGAGGGAATTCGACGTGAAGGAGGAGGATACCGACCCGGATTCCGGCTCCAATCCGTCGGATGACGCGGAAATCTCCGTCCTCGAGGATACGCCGGACGATCCGGTGGAGGAGGAGATACGCTCGCTGATCGCAGACCTGTCGATCGACGAGCAGATCGACCTCGTGGCGCTGGCCTGGCTTGGCCGCGACGACAATGACGCCACGGACTGGACCGACCTTCGCCGCCAGGCGGCGGAAGCCCACAACAGCCGCACGGCCGACTATCTTCTCGGCGATCCGCTACTGGGTGACCATCTGGCAGAAGGGTTGGCCACGCTCGGCTATTCCTGCGAGGACGTCGAACGCCAATATCTCTGAGTCATTCCTCACGCGGCCGACGTCGCTGCGCCAGCCGGCGTTGCTGCCATCCTGGTGACCGTGACTGGCCAATTGTCTGAATGTTGATCCGGAGGCGCTATGACGCAACTGAAGGAAACCTATCTCGCCTATCTTGACTGCCTCAATCGGCAGGCGTGGTCCGAATTGGCAGACTATGTGGACCAGGAGGTCGAGCACAATGGCCGGCCGCTTCACCTTGCCGGCTATCGGGACATGCTGATTGCGGATTTCGCTGCAATTCCGGACCTCCGTTTTGAGCCGGAACTGCTCGTCTGCGAGCCGCTCCGGCTTGCCGCACGGCTGAAGTTCGACTGCTCGCCGAAGGCCACCTTCATGGGCCTTGCGGTGAACCGAAGGCGCGTGACTTTCCACGAGCATGTCTTCTATGACTTCCAGGGCGCGAAGATCGCCAGAGTATGGTCGGTGATCGACAAGGCCGCGATCGAGGCGCAGCTTCCTTAGGGAGCAGCCTTTTCCTCCACGACCGGGGGGAGCCAACGCACAATTCCCGGAAAGAATTGCCGTCACACCTTTGGACGAAGGGACAGGGCGAACCAGGCTGGAAAGCGGCGCTGGTTCGGGGACGGTGGGCACGACGAACCACTTCCCCAGGCTTGCGCCGCTCAAGGGCTCCACGCTCCCGGGTCCACGATGCTAGAGGGGGCTCGCTACAGTTCGAGCATTGTTAGCGCGTTTTCGATCGCAGCCCCCGAGGCGGTGTTATCGAAGATGCACCAGCTGTCGGGCGCCAAAAGCCGCGAGAAGGAGCTGATCTGTTCGTCCGCATAGCTTGAATAATAGACCTTTGGCGTGCCGTGCAGGCGGACATAACGTGGCGGATCAGCGAAACCCTCGGCCGGCCACACCAGCGCAGGGTCGGCGAGAACCCGGTCGATCCGATATGTCCTCAAGAGCGCGACCGCTTGGTCCGAAGACCAGCTCTTGTGCCGCACCTCGATGACGATCGGGCCCTGCTCCGCATTGCGTACCGACTTGAGCGTCCCCGCCATCTCATCAGGATCGAACGCGAGCGAAGGCGGCAGTTGGAACAGCAGAGGCCCACGCTTTTCACCGAGCGGCGCTATGTCCCGAAGGAAGATATCGAACTGCGCGTCGATATTCTTCATCGCCCGCACATGCGTGATCTCCTTGGGGACCTTCACCGAAAATCGAAAGCCGTTTGGTACGGACCCGGCCCAACGGGCGAAGGTCGACGGCTGATGACGGCGGTAAAAGGTGGAATTGATCTCCACCCCGGCGAACACCGATGCGTATCGCGCCAGCCCACTGCCCTCCCGGGCAAACCGATCGGCCACAGTCTTCGGAATCGACCAGGCCGCCGTGCCAGTAATCGGCAAAGTCAAATCCTCCCCGTATAGCTTGATGTCGGCGTTCAGGAGGTAATGAAGCAATCGATGGTCGGTTCCCCGCGCGGTTCCACACTTCATCCGGACGCGCTACCGGTTGGGCGCAAAGACTGGATTGTCACCGAACGGGCCACTCCGGGGGGGCGACCTTCAGGGCCTTCCACAAGCGGACATCTTCCTGCCGTTGAGGTGAAGATGGAACGCCGCGCGACACGCAAGCGCCATTTTGCGGAGGTTGAAATCCGCATCCTGCTTGGAGGCCGGCGCGGCGCTGACCGCGACGCCACAATAGAAAGTCTCTATCGAGGCGCGCTGAATGATGCGGTTCATGCCGGCTTTCCAGCGGCGTTCAACGGGCTGTTTGCTGCCAACGAAGTTTTCGCTGCCCGTTTTCCCATTCCGGAGCGGAAAGCAGTCAAAGCATTCCATTACGCGCACCATCTGCGTTCACGATCGCCACCGGGCTGGCGACGGCGACGCGATGGCGTCTTCATCCCGATCGGAGGGCAGCCATCAGGGTCTCAGTTCGACGCTCGGTGAATGGCCAACAATTCATCGTAGACCGAAACATTGCCCGCCAGAACGGGATGACCTTTCAGGAACTCCTCGCCTTCTGTCGGGAAGGGCATGAACTTGCCGCCGGCTTCCCTGACCAGGCAGAATCCTGCCATGCAATCCCAGGCGCGCATGTAAGGCTCGTAATAGCCGACAAGGCGACCGGCGGCGACATAGGCCAGCATCAGCGCGCCGGAGCCGTTGCGGATGAAATTTCCGCCTTTGTTCATCAGGCTCGAAATGATCGCACCGACACGCTCCGGCGTGACATAGGTGTTGCAGCCGATGCCCGTCATGGCATTTTGCAGATTGCGGGACGGGTCAAGCATGAGCGAATTACCGTTCAGCGCGGCACCGAAGCCCTTGGCGGCGGCGTATAGTTCGTGCGAGCATGGAACGTGAATCACGCCGACGACCGGCTCGCCATTGCGAACGATAGCCACGGAGACACACCAGGTCGGCATGCCATTGACGAAGGGCGCCGTGCCGTCGATCGGGTCGACCACCCAGGTAAAGCCGGACATGCCTTCGTCGTGGCCGAATTCTTCCCCGAGAAACCCGTCATCGGCGTAGATCTCGGCAACGCGCGTCTTGAGGAAGGTCTCGACATTGCGGTCGGCGATGGACACCACGTCCTGCAGGTCGCGCTTGGTTTCGATCACCAGCGTGTCGCGGCGGTTGAAATAGTCGAGCGCCATGGCGCCTGCTTCCGCAGCAAGGGCCTTGGCGAGTGCAAACCGCGCGGAGAGCGCTGCATCGTTCACTGTCATTTTGTTTTCCTTCATTGGAGCTGTGGAAGGGCTCAGCCGTCGATGACGGCAATGCCACGGTTCTTGAACGTCAAGGTGACATCGCTCATGGGCGCATGGGCGTGGTCGACCTCGTGGTCGATGACGAAGAGGGTGCCGACATCGGTCGCGACCTCGTATTCGACATGCCCACCGAGATAGGCGGAGTGGAGAACGCGACCGTTCAGGCCCCCGCTCGAAGGCGCACCGATCCGTATGGCACCGGGCCGCACGGCAAGCTTGGCCGGACCCGGCCGCGCAGCCGAGCGCAGGCAGTGTTCGAGGTGACTGACCCGCACCAGGACTTCGCCAGCGCCTGCACGAAGGATTTCGCAGGGCAGCACGTTCGCCTCGCCCATGAAGTCGGCGATGAAAGGCGATGCGGGCGCCTCATAGAGTTCGCGTGGCGCGCCTGACTGGGCGATCTCTCCGTCCTTCATGACGATGATCCGATCCGACACGGCGAGCGCCTCGTCCTGGTCGTGGGTGACGTAGACGGCCGTAAAGCCGAGCCGCTGCTGCAGATCGCGGATCTCGGTGCGGACCCGGCGGCGCAGGCGTGCATCGAGGTTGGAGAGCGGCTCGTCCAGCAGGAGCACTTGCGGTTCGAGGACAAGGGCACGCGCGACGGCGACACGCTGCTGCTGACCACCCGACAACTCTGCGGGCAAGCGGTGGCCCATGCCGGCGAGGCCGACCAGCTTCAGACCTTCTTCCGCCTTTTCATGCGCCTCCTTCTTGCCGAGGCCTGACGATTGCAAGCCGTAGGCGACATTTTCAAGCGAGGTCATATGGGGAAAGAGCGCATAGGACTGGAACACCATGGAGACGTCGCGCTCGTTGGCCGGCAGCATGGTGACGTCCTGCCCGCCGATCAGGATACGGCCGGAGGTTGGATGTTCGAGGCCGGCCAGCATGCGCAGTGTCGTCGTCTTGCCGCAACCCGATGGACCGAGCAGCGTGACAAGCGTTCCCGGCTCAATCGTCATCGAAAGGTCGGGGATTGCGGTGAAGGCGCCGAAAGTCTTGCGGACGTTCTGGAAGGCGACGGATCCGGCTTTGACGGTGATCATGCGGTTTTCTCCTGACCGAGGGGAACGGGACGAGCGTTACCGAGGTCGGCAACGCGATTCTGGCGGCGTAGCTTGCGTTCGCCGACGAGGAGCTGGAAGGCGGCGATGACGGTGATCATCACGATGATCAGCATCGAGGAGTAGGCGATGGCCACGCCGTATTCGCCGTTTTCGACGAGGCCGACAATGTAGGACGTCGCCATGTTGTATTCGGCGCTGACCAGGAAGATCACAGCGCTGATCGAGGTGATAGCCCTGACGAAGGAATAGACGAGCGCCGCCATGATCGCAGGTCTCAGGAGCGGCAGGATGATCTTGCGCACGGTGCGAAAGCTGTCGGCACGCAAGGTCAGCGAAGCCTCGTCGAGGCTCTTGTCGAGCTGACTCATCGCCGCGATGCCGCCGCGCACGCCCACTGGCATGTTGCGGAAGACGAAGCAGGCGACGAGGATCAGGGCCGAGCCGGTCATTTCGAGCGGGGGCAGGTTGAAGGCCATGATGTAGCTGACGCCGATGACCGTGCCCGGGATGGCAAAGCTCATCATCAGGGCGAATTCGAACAGGTTGCGGCCCGCGAACTTCTGCCGGTTGATGATATAGGCGGTGAGCAAGCCGACTGCGGCCGTCAATGGAGCTGAGATGAGCGAGATTTCCATTGTCGTCCAGAAGGAGTTCCAGGCGACGCCGGTCCAGGCGATGGAGCCGTTCTCGACGCTGACGGAGAAGGCGCGGACGTAGTGGGCAAGAGTGAGGCTATTGTCCAGGCCCCACGTGGTGACGAAGCCGCCGACCAGGATCATGCCATAGACCACCACGGTAAAGATCATCCACGGAATGACGACGGCATGGAGTCCGATCGACAGGCTGCGTGGCAGGGCGATATGCGCGCCGCTGTCACCCTTGCCGGTGACGGTGGCGAAGTTCTTGCCCGAAAGCCAGAGCCGCTGAGCCAGGAAGGCCGACAGCGTGAAGAAGAGGAGAACCAGCGCCAGCACCGCTGCACGCGACGGATCGTTCTGCGAACCGACGACGGCGAAGAAGATTTCGGTCGACAGCACCCCGTTGCTGCCACCGAGCACCAGCGGATTGCCGAAGTCAGCCATGCTTTCGATGAAACCGATGAGGAAAGCGTTGGCGAGGCCCGGCTTCATCAAAGGCAATGATACACGCCAGAAGGTGCGCCAGCGTCCGGCACGCAGGGTCTGCGACGCCTCCTCCATGGAGGGACTGACGCCCTCGACGACTCCGATCAGGACGAGAAAAGATATCGGGGTGAAGGACAGGACCTGGGCAATCCAGATGCCGATGGGGCCGTACAGCCAGCGGCCCGGTTCGATGCCGAACAGGCTCGACAGGCTTTCCGTCACGACGCCGGCGCGACCGAAGAGAAGAATGAGCGCCAGACCGATGACGAAAGGTGGCGTGATGATCGGCAGGATGGTGAGGAGCCTGAGCCCCTTCTTGAAGGGAAAGTGTGTGCGGGTCGCGATCAGTGCAAAGGCGAGGCCAAGCAGGGTGGAGGCGGACGCCGTCATCAGGGCCAGTGTCAGGGTGCGCCAGGCGACGCCGCATCGCCCGGCCCCGACCACGCAGTTCAGGCTCCATATGCCCGGATCCTGCAAATTGCGGATGAAGCCGTCGGGATTGAAGGACCCGTCGAAGTCCTGGACGGCGGCGCTGAACATGCTGCCGATGGGATAAAAGACAAAGACCGCGACAAGGGAGACGAGCATCGAGATCGAGCCGACGATGAAGGCATCGCCCTTCATCACACCGCGCTCGACGAGCCCGAAGGCAAACATCAGGACGAAGACGACAGCCATCGTAACGGCCCCAGCCCCCATGGAAGGCTGACCATCGGCAAGCATGCCGAAGAGATCTTCACTGATGGTCCAGGTCCAGCCGGAAAAGCCGATCGCCAGCCCCTGCAGACATAGGTAGACGAGCCCCGCCGCCCCTGCAGAGGCGAAAAAAGCGCCGCGCCGCAACGGATCCGCGACGAAACGGGCCGCCGCGCCGAGGCATAAGAAAAGCACCACACCGATCAACCAGGACCGGCCGTGGAACAGCATTTGCAGCAACCCCGGGGAAGTTTCCGGTGCCAAAGGAAAGCCGGCAAGCCAACGCAAGCCGAAGAAGCCGGTATCCACCCTGTACCACGGGAGCAGGAGGAAGGATGCGCCCCCCAAGGCCAGGAGGATATCCAGTCTGCGGTTGCCGTGTCTCATGGTCGACCTCACTCATGCACCTCTGAAAATGAAAGGGGGGCGGCAGCCACGACGGCTGCCGACCGGAGAAGCTCTGCGGGATCAGTTGGCGACGGCACCGATCTCGCGATCCCAGCGCTCCAGCAGGGCCTTGCGCTTTGCCGGGTCACCATAGGTCTTGAAGTCGTAGTCGATCAGCTTGATGTCCTCGAACTTCGGTGCTTCCTTTGGAATCTCCGCCGTCTTGTTCGAGGGGAGCTGGAACGACTTTGCATCCTTCATGCGCGACTGGACTTCCGGCTTGAGCGCCCAGTCATACCAGGCCTTGGCGCTGTCCAGGTTGCGCGCACCCTTGACGATCGACATGGAGCCGATCTCGTAGCCGGTGCCCTCGCAAGGTGCGACCGACTTGACCGGGAAGCCCTCGGCGGTCTGCGCGACGGCATCATGCATGAAGACGATGCCGAGGCCGGTTTCACCCCGGGCGGCCGCCTTGACCGGCGCCGAGCCGGACTTGGTGTATTGCGAAATGTTGTCGTTGAGGGCCTTCAGATATTCGAAGGCCTTCTCCTCGCCCATAATCTGCACGAGCGAGGCCAGCGCGGTATAGGCGGTGCCGGACGAATTCGGATTGGCGATCTGGATCTCGCCCTTCAGCTCAGGGGTCAGAAGATCAGCCCAGCAGACCGGCTCCTTGAAGCCCTTCTGCTTGAAGATTTCGGTGTTGTAACCCCAGCCGAGAGCACCGGCATAGACGCCGACCGTGCGAAAGCCGGAGCTTTCGGCCTGGCTCCTTGCCCAATCCTGCAACTGGTCCAGCATTGGCGACTTGTATTCCGCCGTCAGCCCTTCGGAGGCGGCCTGCAGATGGGGGTCACCCGTGCCGGCCCACCAGAGATCGGTCTTTGGATTGCGGGCCTCGGCGCGGATCTTGGCATAAGCTTCGCCCGAGGACATGCGTACCATATTGACCTTGATGTCGTGGTCCTTTTCGAAGTCGCCCTTCATCTGCTCGCAGATCACGACGTCGGCGGCGCAGATGAGGTTGAGTTCTCCGGCAGCCAGCGCCGATCCCGAGCCGATGGCCGTCCCGGCTATGAGCAAAGTAGAAAGCAGTGTCAGTCGCATGGTATCCTCCTGTTGGTTGCGTCTGATGGAAATCGCGGACTGCCGACATGCCTTCGGCGGCGGTGCGGCAAGGGCACCGTTTCGTCCGGCATCGGTTGAGGTGACATCAGTGGGTCGGGTGGATCTCGGCGTCGAAGCGCGTCAGCAATCGACTTCGTTCATCCGGCGAGCCGAAGGTAGCGAAGTCGTAATCGACCATTTTGATTATGGAGATGTCGGGGGCTGCGAGCGGGAGCGCTGACCGGGCATTGGACGGCACCTGGTTCTGACCCGCCAGAGCGCCCGTCGCCTGGCCCTCGGGGCTGAGCGCGAAGTCGACAAAACGTCGCGCGGCCTCGATGTTCCGGCTACCCTTGATGATGCTGACTGCCCCGATTTCATAACCGGTGCCCTCGCAGGGAGCGACTATGACCAGCGGGGAGCCGGCCTCCTTCTGGGTGACGGCGTCATGCATGAACGATATGCCGATCATCACGTCGCCACGTCCCGCCGCCTTGACCGGCGCCGAACCGGCCTTGGTATATTCGACGATATTGGCATCGAGCTCCCGCATATAGGCGAAGGCTTCGTCCTCCCCGAAAAGCTGGACGAGCGTCGCAAGCGCCGTGAAAGCCGTGCCGGAGGTATTCGGATTACCCGCCTGGATCCGCCCCTTGTAGATCGGCTTTGTCAGGTCCTTCCAGCAATTGGGTGCAGCGAGCCCAGCCTCGGCGAGGAGTTCGACATTGTAGGCAAACCCGAGCGCGCCGGCGTAGATGCCGGCCGAACGACCGCCGGACAGGGCGAAGAAATTGCGTGCCCAGGGCAGCATCTCGGCCTCCCGCGGCGGCGCATAGGCCTCCAGCAAACCCTCGGAGGCGGCTTGAAGATGGGTGTCACCCGTCCCGCCCCACCAGACATCGATCATGGGAGCACTTCTCTCGGCCCTGATCTGGTCGAGGATTTCCCCGGTGCTCTTGCGGGCCATTTCAAGCGTGAGCCCGCTCTTGTCTTCGAAGGCCCGCTCCATCGTCGCGCACCAGGCTTCATCGACACCGCACAAAACGCGCAACGTGCCGGATGCGGCGGCACCGGTGGCCGCGACAAGCGTCATGCAGAGGCCTGCGCCCAGCGTCCTCAAAAGCGTCAAGGTCATCCTCCCTTGGAACCTCCCCGTTCCAATCTCGAATGGAGCATGTCCGCATGGACGACATCAGGCAATCGAAGAATGGTTACCGATCTTTCAACGCGGTGACAGCCAAGATGTCAGGCATTTCAATTGTTACAAATATGACGAGGCACATAACCACCATTGTTTTGGAGATTTCTGCAGGCCCGGCTATGATGAGGATGGGAGGACTGCGACTTGTTGACTCAGAAGCTTAAAATTCTGATCGTCGAAGACGACCCGGATATGGCGGAGCTTATCTGCGACCTGGTCGAAGCCGAGGGGTGGATGGCTGCAACGGCGCCATCCGCCGAGACGGCGCAGGACATGCTCCAGCACGAAACCTTCCAATTGGTGCTGATCGACCACAATCTGCCGGGACTGTCCGGCCGCGCCTTTGCCCAGCGCCTGCGTGCCGGGACGGATGTCGGGATTGTCATGGTCACGGCCGCCGGAAGTGCGACCGACCGTGTGCTCGGCCTTGAGACAGCGGCCGACGATTACGTTGTCAAGCCGTTCGAACCGATCGAACTGACCGCACGGATCAAGGCGGTCCTGCGCCGTACGCATCCGCAACTTCGCCAGGAGAAGGAAACCGAGCGCGACCAGTACCAGACAGCACTTCGACTGGGCGACTGGGCGGTGGACCTCGCTCGCCGAAGGGCAGTGTGTCTGGGAGATCCAAGCCGGACACTGACGGCGGCAGAATTCGCGCTGCTTGAAATTCTCGCAGAGACGCCGAACGTCCCGGTCAGCCGCGCCCATATCCTTGATCGGCTCGGGGCGGAGACGGATCGCTTCATCGATCGCAATGTCGATGTGCTGGTCTTGAGATTGCGCCGGAAAATAGAGGGCAATCCGGACCTGCCACGCCACATCCAGACCCGGCGCGGGAAAGGATACGTGCTGCATACGGATGAGTCCGGGACGCCATCTTGATAAGCCGCGCATTTCTATCATCGATTGCCTTTCGGCTTCCCTTCGCGATCGCCTTCATCTGCGTTTCCGTCCTTCTTCTGTCCGCGGTCGCTATCTATGGCCTGCAGAAGGCGCGAAACGAGATGTCGAGCTACAGCGTGCAGGCGTTTTCGAGCCTCGCCAAGGCGTCGCTGGTATCGCGCCAGGTGTCCGATCTGGTATCGAGCGCGCCGTTTCTGATGAACGCGACCTCGCCCTACCGCGTTTCGAGCGAAAGCCGTGCGGTCGTCGCCCAGGTCGACGCCCTGTTGCAGACCATGTCGCCGGAGGAACAGGGGCTCGCCATCGAGGGCTTCGGCGGCCGGCGGATCATCGCGCTGCTCAAGGACATCCAGAAGCAGACGCTGGACCTCGCCCGTAACGCGGATGCAGCGCAAAATTACAAGGCTGATGCCGCCGCCGCACTCGGAGAGATCGCGACCGGACGCAGCATTGGCGACGCGGAGTTTCGACAGAAACTGAACAGCATCGTCCAGTCGGCCTCGACCTCTGACAGCCTCTTGCAGCTCGGCGAACTGCAACGGCGCTATGTCGCGGAGACCGCGACGCGGCGGACGGCGGGAACGGCTCTGATGGTCTCCGAGCCCGAACTCGATGCCTACCAGCGGCTGTTCGAGGCGCAGACGCTCTATCTGATGGAAATGTTCACCATCCGGGCAGCGGTCGCACGGCTGCACATCGTGTCGCGCGATCTGTCCCATGCCACGGAGACGCAGAGCGAATCCGTGGCCCGCAGCCTCAACCGCAACCTTGAATCTGCGTCCGCCGCACTCCGGCGTCTCCTGGTGATGGTGGTTTTGGCATCGCTGGCCGTCGTGATCCTCGCTATCTTGTCGATCCGCTCTGTGATGCGGGTGTCGCGCGGCATCGTCGATCTGTCCAACGGGATGAACGCCCTCGCCAAGGGCGAGCCGGATGTTGGGCCGCCACGATATGCCGGGACCGAAACCGAGCTGGTCCGGCTTCTCGAGGCGTTTCGCGCCTTCAAGGAAAGCGTCGACCGCGTATCGCGGCTGAGACAGAAGGCCGAGGCTGCGGCACGCACGATCCGCTCCACGTTCCGTACAATGAACGAGGGGATCGCTCTCTTCGACCCGAAGGGACGGCCGATCACCATGAACCGGCGGATCATCGAACTGGTGCGGCAGGCCGGTTCTTCGCGCAAGATGGCATTACGCCGCTTCGTCGAGACCTTTCCCGAGATCGACGGAACGCTCCTGCCGTCAGATGGCGAGCAAGGATCGCTGGTCGAACGGCTGTCGCACCGTCACCGTTTCGATGATGGGCGGGTCGTCGAGATGTCGGCTTCGCGTCAGCCGGACGGTGGCGTCGTGCTGCTGGCGCGCGATGTCACGGCAATGGACCGACAGGAGGTTGAGGCTGCGCGCGCCCAGCGCCTGGACGTGATCATGCGCATGACGCATCAGGTCAGCCACGAGGTCGGCAACATGATCGGGATCATAACCGGCAGCCTGGGGCTTCTCGAACGCGAACCCCGAAACGAAAGTCAAAACAGGCATATCGCCCGGATCCGCAAGGCTGCCGAGCGCGGCCGGGCTCTCGCTTCGAGCATGCTTTCGGTCGGCAGCCAGCAACAGATCAGGCCGAGCCCGGTCGACATCGGCGCGGTCCTGCGCGGCACGGCGGACGTGCTCGAAATGGCCATCGGATCAGCCAACACACTGGAACTGGAGCTTGCCGACGACCTGCCCACCATCAACCTCGATCCGGCGCTCTTCGAGCAGTCGGTTTTGAATCTGTGCCTCAATGCGGCTTCGGCCATGCCGAACGGTGGCGTGGTGAAAGTATCGGCAAGCCTTGGGAATGCGACCCTGGTGATCGCGGTAGTCGACACGGGGGTGGGCATGTCTCCCGAAGTGCTTGACCAGGCACTCGAGCCGTACTTCACGACACGGTCGAAAACGGGAGGATCGGGTCTCGGTCTGGCAATGGTCTACGGCTTCGTGCGTCAGTCCGGGGGCGAGGTCGAGATCAAATCCCTGCCCGGTGAAGGGACGACCGTCAGGCTGTTGTTTCCGCTCTCGCCGAAAGGCGAATGACCGTAGCGGAGATCAACACGATGACGGGTCCGGCCGGGGCCAGCGCTCCAAGGCTTCACGGCCAGCACCGGTCAAGCCATAGACGCCCCTGTCGAGACGCTCGAACCACCCATAGACATTGGAGAGCAATATCTTGCCTGCGTCTGGTATGGAGGCCCTCAAATCGCGAACACGGGATGGTCCGACTGAGAGAATTGCCGCGCAGTCGAGTGCCTGCTGGCGATATGCCGTCATCACAGGGATTCGGGTACTTCCACCGAGCGCAGGATCGCCACGTCTTTTCTGGTGTTCGCGCAGCAGCCGTGAACGCCGTTTCGGATTGGTCCGCGGCATGGGTGATACGGATCCGACAATGACGCTGACATCGCCGTCACCGGAAACGCCGAGCATGCCGATCCCGAGCCGCCGGCAGAGATCGCGATAGCGTTTGTCCGCTTCCCGTCCCTTGCCTTTGGCCGAGATCTTCGCCGCTATCCAGACCTCATCGGAAATGGCGGCCCTGTCGACCGCCTGGAGAACCAGTTCCAGATTGAAGCTCATCTTGAGTTCACAGATGACAATGACGGGCGGTTCGCCTTCGCTCAGTCCAACAAGATCGCAGCCGCCGACCTCACCTTTGACGACATAGCCAAATGTCTCGAGAAAGGCCTTAACCGGCAGATAGAGGGATGTTTCCATAAGGTTGTGCATCGCGGTCGAGAATCGTTCTGCAAACATACAACGATGATTGGTGGAGAGTATTCAACAGGCGACTAATCCCCTCGACCGATCAATCGCAGTGCGAGCCAGTAGTCGCCACCGCAAATGCAGGATCAACGCAATCAACGGCGCGGGCAGGCGCGCGCTGACGCGGGCGGGCGTAGTCATCATCCATATTCTGCATGGCGCCACCGACTATGGTGCCACCCTGTCAAGCGAATGAGGGTCGATCTAGCAACCTCGGGCAATCCCCTTGTGTGTCCGGTCGAAACGGGGCGCAGTTCAAGCCGACGTTCAGCACCGGCCGTCTCGTTTCTTCGATCACGTGGTGGAAGGAGACGTCCCGAGTAGCGCTATTGCGTCGATTTCGACCAGGTATCCGTAGTGAAGCTCAGGCACCGGCACGACGGAGCGCGCCGGTTTCGCATCGCCCAGCTTCCGCGCATAGACCTGATTGAAGAGAGGCCAGTTGCCGACGCCGACAATATAGGCGGTCACCCGGACGAGGTCGGCAGGCGTGCCGCCGGCGGCCTTCAGGATCGCCAACATGTTGTCGATGGCCTGCTCGGCCTGCGTCTCGAAGGCGTCATTGTCGAGTGGCGCACCATCCGGCCGGCTGGGGAGCTGGCCGGAAATGTAGACGTGCTGGCCGGCGATCTTTGCCTGCACATAGTGGCCTGCCGGAGCCGGCGCCTGATCCGTGTTGACGTCGATATGTGCGGCCATCTCACCAGCCTCCGAAACGCGACCAACGGGCCTCGACGGCGTGGGATTTCCCGCGCACGACATGATAGGCATCGTGCTGGGCACCCGTCGCACAGGCATGGTTCGGGAGGATGCGCACCCGGTCGCCGACCGCAAGGTCTGGCAGTTGCGCGCAGGAACCGGGTCGTACGGCGATGATGCCATGTTCCTGGTTGGCATCGGCAACGATGATATCGCGATAGAGCTTGCCTTCGATGTCGCAGACCAGACCGTAGCCCTGATCGACAGTCTGTTTGCTGGTGCCGCGGTCGCGCGACAAGGACATCCATCCGCCATCGGTGATGATCCAGCCCTTCTCGCGCTGGTGGCCGATGACCGTCGCCATGACGCTCATCGCGATATCGTCGACCTGGCAGATGCCGACACCGGTCATGAAGAGATCGAAGAAGACGAAGACGCCGGCGCGAACTTCCGTGACGCCGGTCAGGTCCACCGCGTGGTGGGCGGTCGGCGTCGAACCGACGCTGACGACCGGGCAAGTCAGGCCGGAGGCGCGCAGGAAATGTGCCGCCTCGACAACCGCGGCGCGTTCGGCTTCGGCGAACCGCTCCTGCGCTTCCGGACCGCCGCCCTTGTAACTGTCGCCGGCATGGGTCAGCACGCCGCGCAGTTCCGCGCCCGCCGCCAGGGTCTGGCCGATTTCGAGAAGCAGGGCGTGATTGGACGGCGCAACGCCCGAGCGGTGGCCGTCGCAATCGATCTCGATCATGGCCGGGATCCGCGTTCCGGAATTCACCGACGCTTCCGCGACCGCACGAGCCTGATCCACGTTGTCGAGAATGACGACGAGATCCACGCCATTGGCCCGCAGTTCCAGAACGCGCGCCAGCTTGGACGGCGTGATTCCGACCGCATAAATTATGTCGCGAACACCGGCAGCGGCAAACTGCTCGGCTTCCTTGAGCGTGGAAACGGTCGCTGGCCCTTCGGGCGTCGTCATGACGCGGCGGGCCACTTCCACAGACTTGGCCGTCTTCAGATGGGGGCGCAGCGAAACGCCGAGACCGTCCAGCCGGGTTCTCAGTCGCGAAATATTCCGCTCCATCCGCTCGACGTCCAGCACCAGGCATGGTGTCTCCAGGGTTTCGAGAGTCTGTGCCGCTTCCGTGCGGCTCATATCGGCCATGGCCTGTTCCATCCGTTCCATCTCCGCTGGTTTCCGATGTTGTTTCTTTGCAGTGCTGACGGCGTCAAAATCCGAGGATCGATTTCGTCTCGAGATATTCCTCGAGCCCATAGACTCCATATTCGCGCCCGTTACCCGACCGCTTGTAGCCACCGAAGGCGGCCGCGCCGTCCCAGGCCGGATAGTTGATGTGGACCTGGCCCGCCCGGATGCGGGTCGCGACCTTGCGCGCCCGCTCGCGATCGGAGGACTGAACATGGGCGCCGAGCCCGTATTCCGTGTCATTGGCGATCGCGACCGCCTCTTCCTCATCCTTGTAGGCCATGATGGACAGCACGGGGCCGAAGATTTCCTCGCGCGCGATGCGCATGTCGGGCGTCACTTCTGAGAAGATCGTCGGCTGCGTGTAAAAGCCATGGTTCAGCCCGTTCGGCCGCCCGAGGCCACCGGAAATGAGCTTCGCGCCGTCATCGATGCCGGCCTGGATCATCGTCTGCACGCGCTCGAACTGGGCGCGGTTGGCGATAGGGCCCATGCTGGTCTGCGGATCGTGCGGATCGCCGACGACGAGGGCCTGCGCGGCCTTCGCCGCCAGTTCCTCGACTTGCGCCAGCCGACGCGCGGGCACGAGCATCCGCGTCGGCGCGCTGCAGGACTGACCGACATTGCGCATGCCGGCCAACACGCCTTTCGAAACCGCCTCTTCGAAATTGGCGTCATCGAGAAGAATATTCGGCGACTTGCCGCCGAGTTCCTGCACGACGCGCTTCACGGTCGGCGCGGCAGCCTGGGCAACGAGAACACCGGCGCGGGTGGAGCCGGTGATCGAGATCATGTCGACTTCCGGGTGGCTCGACAGGGCCGCGCCGACGCTTTCGCCGGTGCCGTTGACCAGATTGAACACACCCGGCGGCGTGCCGGCGTCATGCATCAATTGCGCAAAGAGGAGCGCGCTGTAAGGCGACAATTCGCTGGGCTTGAGCACGATGGTGCAGCCTGCGGCAATGGCCGGCGCGACCTTGGCGGTGATCTGGTACAGCGGCCAGTTCCAGGGCGTGATCAGGGCGCAGACGCCGATCGCTTCCTTGGCCGTGGCTCGGTTCCCGTCCACGGTCACGAACCGGTATTTCTCCAGCACCTCCATCTGCACCCGGATATGCTCGGCGGCAAAGGGCACCTGCGAGGCACGGGCAAAGCTGATCGCCGCGCCCATTTCCATAACAAGCGCCTCCGCAAAAACCTCGGCGCGCTCCTTGAGCCGTGTGTGCATCCTGCCGAGCAGGGCGAGCCTTTCCGGGACAGGCATTTGCGAAAAGGCCGGAAACGCCTTGCGGGCGGCGGCAACGGCCAGATCCACATGGCGAGCGCTGCCGCCGGCCACATGGCCCGTCACCATTTCCGACGCCGGATCGATCACGGGCAAACGCTCCACATCCGTGAAATCCTGCCACCGGCCGTCGATGTAGAAACTGCTTTCTCGTTCGATCATGGAAGTGTCCTTGCGCTGTAACATGACGGCCATTCGAGCGCTTCGGCCGAAAGGGCAAAAAGGGTAAGGGCGGGCAATCGGCTCGCGCCGAAAGCTCGATGGAAGACCGGGCTTGCCTCAGCGCGCCCGGCACAAATTTTGGCGACAGGTCGCTAGCCGAGCGTCTGGCTGACCAGCGAATAGGTGATGGGCGCATCCGCCTCGCCGGACGCGAAATCCGCAAGCGACTTGCCGAGCGACATGGTCAGGACCGTGTCGAAGACGGCAAGGCCGCTGCGCACGACGAGAAGGGCGAACTCGCCCGTCTCGAAATGGGTGTCGAGACGCAGGAACTGGCCTTCATGATCCCGGATATGCGGCGCAACGACGGCCATCGCATCCTCATCGTTCGAGGCAACGATGGGGCCGACGACATGGCCGCGTCCGAAGCGGCGACACAGCGCGAAGGCGACGAGGCGCCCGTCGCGGAAGAGACCGTAGCCGCGCGAGTGCTGGAAAAGCTTGGCGATCAATCCCGTCCGCGCCACGCCGAACGCGCCCGCGTCCAGTCCTACAGCCGCGTCCTGATCGGCATCCGTCAACAGGCGAAGTTCACCGGAGACGGGCAGATCGGCTGGAGGGTGGGTAACAACCCCCTGGCACTGGTAGACTTTCTTCTCGGGCTTGAAGCCGAGTGACAGATAAAGGCGCTGGGCTGCCCGCGTGGCGTTGAGGCGAAGATTGACGCCGGCCAGGTCCTTCAGCGCATATTCCATAAGCCAGAGGCCGGTGCCCTGCGTCTGCAGGCGCGGCGAGGTGATGACCATGCCGATCGTCGCCAGTTCCGCCGATTGGCTGAACCACATGGCCGAACTCATGATGCGGCCGATCTCGTCGGTCGCCACCACGCCCTTGCCGACCTCGCGCAGGAACTGCCAGTCCTCGGCGCGATGCGGCCACCCGACCGAAATCGACAGTGCATGAAGCTGCTCAAGATCCGCATCTGCCACATCGCCGATTTCCATCGCGAAGGCATCGATCTGAAGTTTCTCGCTCGGCATCATGGTTTCGGCCACCGATCCATTCTTGAACTGTTCACGACCAGTCTGCCACAGCATTGCGCGGCAGCAGACACATCATAAAACGCCCTCGCCGCACAATTTGCTCGAAAATTCCGCCGACGCGCAACATTCGACCGAAACGCAAGCAGGTTCGGCATGGAATCCTGCCGAAAAACGCCATCCTGAAGCACCGCCGAACCATGTCACAGACGGGCCAAAGCCGCATCGGGGAATACATGAACGCGACCGAAATTCTGGAAAAGCTGGTGTCCTTCCCATCCGTCGTCGGCACGCCGAACGGCGAAATCGTCGGCTGGATCTGCGACTATCTCAAAGCCCATGACATCGATGCGGCCGTATTTGCCGGACCGGAAGGCGATCGCAGCAACCTATTCGCCACGATCGGGCGGCCGGACGTGCCCGGCTATATCATCTCCGGCCATATGGATGTCGTGCAGGCCGAAGCCGGAGAATGGACGACGGAACCGTTCCGCATGCGTCGCGACGGCGAAAAACTCTACGGGCGCGGCACGACCGACATGAAAGGCTATCTCGCGGCAGCCTTGGCCGCCGTGCCGCAGCTGGTAAAGGCCGGGCTCAAGCGGCCGATCCATCTTGCCTTCTCTTACGACGAGGAGGCCGGCTGCCGCGGCGTGCCCCATCTGATCGCCCGGCTTCCCACACTCTGCGCGCCGCCGCTTGGCGCGATCATCGGCGAACCGAGCAACATGCGCGCTGTGCTCGCGCACAAGGGCAAGGCCGCCGCCCGCGTCACGCTACGCGGCCGTGCCGGACATTCGTCGCGGCCGGATCTCGGGCTCAACGCCGTTCATGCCATGGCAAGCGTGCTCAACGCAGCCATCGCGCAGGCCGACAAGCTGACACACGGTCCCTTCGACGCGACATTCGAGCCCGCTTATTCATCGCTTCAGGTCGGCACGATTGCCGGCGGCAAGGCGATCAACATCGTCCCCGATCTCTGCACGCTGGAGCTGGAAGCCCGCGCCATCACCGGCGTGAACCCGGACGGACTGCTTGCGCCGGTCCGGGAAAAGGCCGAAGCGCTCCGCGCGGCAGGCTTCGAGGTGGAATGGGAAGATGTCAGCGCCTATCCGGCGCTGGCGCTGCCTCCCAAGAGACCACTGGCTGAACTCGTGGAAGACTTGACCGGCCGGACACCGATTGGCGCAGTCAGCTACGGCACAGAGGCCGGGCTCTATCAGGCGGCGGGTGTCGACGCGATCATCTGCGGCCCCGGCGATATCGGCAGGGCCCACAAACCGGACGAATTCATCCTGACAAGCGAGCTTGCTGCCTGCCAGCGCTTCATCGAAGCGCTCGGCGACCGCTGCACCGCGTGAACGATCATCTCACAGGCGGTCGTACCATCGACCAGCTTCAACTCTCCCATCAAACCGACCCGCGAAAGGATTGACATGTCCCTCCTCAAGACCCTCGACCCGAACCCGACCTTTGCGCCCCGCGAATCCGGCCCGCTGCCCGAGCGGCTGATCGCCGGATCGCCCGCCTTCAAGACCTGGGCGATGGATGAGGCGAAGGACGGCAAGGTTCTTTCCGGTGTCTGGGAAGCAACGCCCGGCGAAACGAAATCCATCAAGGGCGAAGTCTTCGAGTTCTGCCAAATTCTCTCCGGCGTCGTCGAAATCACTCCCGATGGCGGCGATCCGGTCATCTACAGGGCCGGCGACAGCTTTGTGATGAAGCCAGGCTTCACCGGTGTCTGGAAGACCATCGAAACCGTCCGGAAGATCTACGTCGTCGTCAACTGACCCAAACCGGCGGAGGAAACATCGTGAACACACATAGAATAGCATTGATCCCCGGTGACGGCATCGGCCGCGATGTCACCGATGCTGCCTGGGCCGTCCTGCAAACCGTCGCGAAAACCTCCGGCTTTGCACTGGAAGGCACCGAATTCCCCTGGTCCTGCGCCTTCTACAAGGAAACCGGCCGGATGATGCCGGAGGACGGGATCGAGACCCTGCGCGGCTTCGACGCCATTCTGCTCGGCGCGGTCGGCTGGCCGGCAGAGGTGCCGGATTCGGTGTCGCTGCACGGACTTCTCCTGCCGATCCGCAAGGCCTTCGTGCAATATGCCAATATCCGCCCGCACCGGCTGCTGCCGGGCGTCGAGGGACCGCTGAAGGCCGAAGGCTTCGACATTCTCTGCATCCGCGAGAATACCGAAGGCGAATATTCCGGCGCCGGCGGACGTGTTCATCAAGGCACGGGGGATGAAGTGGCGGTGGAAACCGCGATCTTCACCCGCACGGCTGTCGAGCGCATCCTCCGCTTCGGCTTCGAGCAGGCCCGCGCGCGCCGCGGAAAGCTCGCCTCGGTTACCAAGTCCAACGCGCAGAAACATTCCATGGTGTTCTGGGACGAGATCACCCGGAAAGTCGCCGCCGACTATCCGGATGTCGAGGTGACAAACTATCACGTCGATGCGATCTCCGCCCGCATGATCATGGCGCCGGAAAGCCTCGACGTCGTCGTCGCGTCCAATCTCTTCGGCGATATTCTGACCGACATCGGCGCGGCCATCCAGGGCGGCCTCGGTTTTGCGGCGTCTGCCAACATCAACCCGGGCCGCTCAGCACCCTCCATGTTCGAACCCGTCCACGGATCGGCCCCCGACATTGCCGGCAAGGGCATCGCCAATCCGATGGCCGCCATCTGGTCCGGCGCGATGATGCTCGACCATCTCGGCGAAACGGCTGCCACAGCGCGCCTGATGTCAGCGTTGTCGAGCGTCACGGCAAAGGGGACCGGCACCGTTCCGGGCAAGGATTCCACCGATGCGATCACCGCTGCGGTCATTGCCGCCCTCAGCTCTTCGAAGGACTGAATCCATGCTGAACCTCAAGGACAAGAGCCTGCTGCGTCAGGTTGGGCTCATCAATGGCGAATGGGTCGTCGCGCACTCAGGCAAGACCGTCGATGTGATCGATCCGGCGACGCAAAACGCCATCGGAACCGTGCCCGACATGGGCGGCGAGGAGACCCGCGCGGCCATCGCCGCCGCCGAAGCGGCCTTCAAGCTCTGGAAGGCGAAGACCAACGCCGAACGCGGCCTGATCATCGAAAAATGGTTCGACCTGATGATCGAAAACCTCGAGGATCTGGCGCTGATCCTGACCTCAGAACAGGGCAAGCCGCTGGACGAGGCGCGCGGCGAAATCCGCTATGGCGCCTCTTTCGTCAAATGGTTTGCCGAGGAAGCCCGCCGCATCAACGGCCACATGATCCCCGCGCCCGCTCGCGACCGCCGCATTCTCGTAATGAAGGAACCGGTCGGCGTCTGCGGCATCATCACACCGTGGAACTTCCCCAATGCGATGATCACCCGCAAGGTGGCGCCTGCGCTCGCCGCCGGCTGCACGGTCGTCATCAAGCCCTCGGAATTCACCCCCTATTCGGCGCTGGCGCTGGGCGTTCTCGCCGAACGCGCCGGCATTCCGGCCGGCGTGATCAACATCGTCACCGGCATGCCGACGGAGATCGGCAACGAACTCATGGCCAACGAGACGGTGCGCAAGATCTCCTTCACCGGTTCGACCCGCGTCGGCTCGCTGCTGATGCGCGGGGCTGCCGACAGCGTCAAGCGGCTGAGCCTGGAGCTCGGAGGCAATGCGCCGTTCATCGTCTTCGACGATGCCGATCTCGATCTCGCCATCGAAGGCGCGCTTGCCTCCAAGTTCCGCAATGGCGGCCAGACCTGCGTCTGCGCCAACCGCATCCTCGTGCAATCGGGCGTCTACGACACCTTCGCCGCCAAGCTGAAGGCCCGCGTCGATGCCATGAAGGTGGGTCCGGGCACTGAGGCCGGCGTTTCCATCGGCCCGATGATCAACACCGCCGCTATCGAAAAGATCGAGCGCCACTTAGCGGATGCCCTGTCCAAGGGCGCGAAGATCATCACCGAAACGCCCGTCATGCCGAACGGCGCGCAATATACCGCGCCCGTGGTGCTGACCGGCGCGACCACCGAAATGCAGCTCGCCACGGAAGAAACCTTCGGCCCCGTGGCTCCCCTCTTCCGCTTCGAGACGGAGGAAGAGGCCATTGCGATTGCCAATGGCACGCCCTTCGGGCTCGCATCCTATTTCTACACCGAGAACATGAAACGCGCCTGGCGCGTCGGCGAGGCGCTGGAATTCGGCATGGTCGGGCTCAACACCGGCCTCATCTCCATGGAAGTCGCCCCCTTCGGCGGCGTCAAGCAATCCGGCCTCGGCCGCGAGGGCTCCCAGATGGGGATCGAGGAATATCTTGAAACCAAGAGCTTCCACATGGGCGGGCTTGCCTGACGATAGGGAACGGGCGGCCGAAAGCTCGCCCGTCCTTCTTCGCTGACAATCGGAAATAAAAAAAGGCGCGGATTGCTTGCAATCCGCGCCTCAAGTTTGAGCCGGGAGGAGGCTCACTGAAACCGATCGAGCATCTTGTAATATTGGCCCACCAGCGGCAGGAACCAGGGCTTGCCGAAATGGCCGGGGACGGCGGGCCAGGGGTAGTCGCGCATGGGATTGCGGTCGGCGCGGCCGAGAATGGCGTCGGCGACCATCATGCCGAGATCGGTGGAGAGCTGCGCGCCATGGCCGGAATAGCCCATGGCGTACCAGAGACCGTCATGGAAGCCGGCGCGCGGATAGCGGTCGGCGGTCATGTCGACCAACCCGCCCCAGCAATAGGCAATGTCGATACCCTTCAATTGCGGGAAGATGCGCTCCATGCTCTCGCGCAGGATCTCACCGCTCCTGGAATCGGAGCGCTGATCGGAAGTCGCCGAGAAGCGGGCGCGGCCGCCGAAGATCAGGCGGTTGTCGGGCGCAAGCCGCCAGTAATTGCCGATATTCATCGTGTTGACGCAGGTCCGGTTGCCCGGCATCACCGCCTGAGCTTCGCTGTCCGTCAGCGGGCGCGTGGCGATGAGGAAACTGCCCACTGCAATGATGCGGCGGCGGAACCAGGAGAAATTCTTCGTCGTATAGGCACCGGTCGCCACGATGACATTGGCGGCCGTCACCGTCCCGCGCGCGGTCCGCAGCGTATGAAGGCCATTGGCCTCCGTGTGCTCCGTGACCGTCGTGCCTTCGAAGATCGTTGCGCCGTGGCGCGCAGCGGCCTGCGCCAGACCGACGACATAACGGCCCATATGCATCATGGCGCTCTTCTTCGACAGCATCGCGCCATGAAAGGGCGAGCCGACTTCGCGCTTCAGGTCTTCCGGCGTGAGAAGCGCAGTGTCCGGATCGCATTCCCTGTTCAGCGCCTCGAAATTGCGGACGATCGCCTCGAAATGCTGCGGCTTCGAGGCAAGCTTCAACTTGCCGGAGCGACGGAAATTGCAGTCGATCCCCTCTTCGGCAATCAGCGCTTCGATGGTGTCGATGGAGTGGTCCAAAGCATGATAGAGCGCGATGGCGCGCTCCTTTCCAAGCTCGGCCTTGGCGCCGAGATAGCTATGCGCCAGCCCGTTATTGAGATGCCCGCCATTGCGTCCGGACGCGCCGAAGCCGACACGCTCGGCTTCCAGCACGACGACCTTCGCGCCCGCTCTTGCCAGCTGCCGCGCGGCGGCAAGCCCGGTAAAGCCCGCGCCGATGACGGCCACATCGTAATGGCCGTCGACCGGACCTTGCGCAGCCCCCGCAAAGACCGGCGCCGTGTCATGCCAATAGGAGACGAATTTCATCGGCCTTGCCTTTGCTTTTTTGTCTGGAGCGACTGCGGCTGGCCTCGTCAGAGACCAACCACGCCCGGAAGCCCCGAAATATCGGCAATCTCGGTGTAGCCGTAATAGGGGTTCGCCGGCTCGTGGCCGCGATTGACCCAGACCTTGTTCTTGATGCCGAGATCATGCGCCGACATCAGGTCATAGCGGAAGGAGGAGGAGACGTGCAGCACATCTTCCGGGCCGCAGCCGAGCATGTCGAGCATATATTCGAATGCCTTGAAGCGCGGCTTGTAGGCCTGCGCCTGTTCGGCCGTGTAGACTTTGTGGAAGGGCGCGCCAAGCTTTTCGACATTCGACATGATCTGCGAATTCATGGCGTTGGAGAGGATCACCAGCGGAATCTCCTTCGCCACCTTGGCAAGCCCGGCCGGCACATCCGCATGCGGACCCCAGGTCGGCACGCGCTCATAGACCATTTGCGCGTCTTCGTCCTTGAAGGTCACGCCATTGGCCTTGCAGGTCCGCGACAGCGAATTGTGCACGACTTCCGCATAGGGCTTCCAAGCGCCCATGACCTCGTCGAGGCGATAGGCGGAGAAGTTCCTGATGAACTTCTGCATGGCCTGCTCGTCGAGCCGGTCGCCGTAGAGATCGCGGGCCGCACCCGCCATGTCGAAATTGATCAGCGTGCCGTAGCAGTCGAAGGACACGTATTTCGGGCGAATGGCCATAAAGCTCTTCCTCTGACGTTCTGTTTCATTGACCCGATCATAAGACGGGTCATGCGGCGTGGGCGGTCCGAATTCGCCTGTCCGGAAAGCACAAAGTTTTTAATCTGCCGTCCCGTTTGGCACACTATTGCAGGCCCGGGGATATTTCGGCCCTTCGCGACCCGGTTCAAAGACCCGCACCGCCGAGATCGCAGCATAAGATGCGGCACCGGCATCACGCTTCGGCGAAAGATAGCGCGCCAGTCGCGCCATTCAGACGAATAGCTTCCCCATCCTGACCGAGACTTCCTGTCACGAAAGGAAATGTCCATGCAGAACCAGATCGACCTCGTCGCCTTCGGGCCTGAGCATCTTGACGAAGCCGTTGCGCTGTCGCGCGCCGAAAGCTGGCCTCATCGCCGTGAAGACTGGGCGATGGTCCAGCAATTGAGTGCCGGCGTTGTCGCGATCGACGGAACCGGCCGTGTCAAGGGCACGACGTTCATGACTCCGTTCGGTGATGTCTATGCAACGATCAATATGGTGATCGTGGACAAGTCCATGCGTGGCCTCGGCCTTGGCCGCAAGCTTATGGAGCGCGCCTTCGAACTCGCGGGCAAGCGACCGCTGCGCCTCGTCGCCACGAAGGAAGGCCTGCCGCTTTATGAAAAGCTGGGCTTCGTCGCCACCGGCACGATCCGACAGCATCAGGGCGAGGTTCGTGCGGTCGAGCGTCCCGAAGGCGTCGAGGACATGCGGGATGGCGATGTAGAGGCCATCAGGGCGCTCGACCGCAAAGCATATAATGCCGACCGTTTGGCGCTTCTCGATGCACTGCTGGAGCGCGGACAGATTGCTGTCGTGCGCAAGGGCGACGCCATCAAGGCCTGGGCAGCGATCCGTCCCTTCGGACGCGGTGAGGTCATCGGCCCGGTCATTGCGCCGGATGTCGAGACCGCCTGCGCACTGATTGCCTATTTCGCCTCCTCCCGCCAGGGCTCGTTCCTGCGCGTCGACACGGGAAGCGAAACGGGCATCGCCCCCTGGCTTTCCGAGATCGGCCTTGCCCATGTCGGCGGCGGCGTGACGATGCGGCGTCCGCTGATCGAGGACGGCGATGAGCCGCAGCACAAAATCTTTGCCCTTTTCAGCCAGGCCCTCGGTTGAGGCCATCCGGAGATCGACCATGCTCGCCAATTCCCTGATCGAACTCGATCGCGCCCACCTGATCCACCCCGTCTCCTCCTATCGGGGGCATGAGCGCCAGGGCGTGCGTGTGCTGAAATCCGCCTCCGGCGCAACTGTGACCGAGGCCAACGGCCATCAGCTCGTCGACGGATTTGCCGGTCTCTGGTGCGTCAACGCCGGCTACGGGCATGAGAGCATTGTCGAGGCCGCGACGAAGCAGCTGCGCGAACTTCCCTATGCGACCGGCTATTTCGATCTCGGTTCGGAGCCGGCGATCCGGCTTGCCGCAGAGCTGGCCGAACGGGCGCCCGGCGATCTCAACCGCGTCTATTTCACGCTGGGCGGTTCGGATGCAGTCGATTCCACCATCCGCTTCGTGCGTTACTACTGGAACGCCAAGGGTCAGCCGCAGCGCGATCAGTTCATCTCGATCCAGCAGGGCTATCATGGCTCGACCACGGTAGGCGCGGGGCTGACCGCCCTTCCCGCCTTCCATGCCGGTTTCGGCCTGCCCTTCGACTGGCAGCATAAGATCCCCTCGCCCTATCCCTATCGCAACCCGGTCGGCTCCGACGATGCGGCGATCATCACGTCCTCGATTGCCAGCCTGAAGGCGAAGATCGAGGAGATCGGCGCAGACCGCGTGGCAGCATTTTATGCCGAACCGATCCAGGGGTCGGGTGGCGTCATCGTACCGCCGAAGGGCTGGATCAAGGCGATGCGCGATCTCTGCAAGAGCTTCGGCATCCTCTTCATTGCCGACGAGGTCATTACCGGCTTCGGCCGCACCGGACCTCTGTTCGCCTCAGCCGACGAAGGCATCGTGCCGGACATGATGACGGTCGCCAAGGGGCTGACCTCCGGCTATGTGCCGATGGGCGCGGTCTTCATGGCCGATCATGTCTATGACGTGATCGCCGATGGTGCGGGCGAGGCCGCCGTTGGCCACGGGTTCACCTACTCCGCCCACCCGGTCAGCGCAGCCGTCGCGCTGGAAGTGCTGAAACTCTATGAAGGCGGGCTTCTCGAAAATGGTCTGAAAGCCGGCAAGCGCCTGCTCGACGGACTGAACAGCCTGCGCGACCATCCGCTGGTCGGCGAAATTCGCGGTCGCGGCATGCTCTATGGCGTCGAACTCGTGACCGACAAGGCGAAAAAGACACCGCTTCCGGCAGCGTCCCAGCCGGCCCGCCGCATTTTTGACCGGGCCTGGGATAACGGTCTGGTCATCCGCGCCTTCCCGCAGGGCGTGCTGGGCTATGCACCGCCGCTCTGCTGCACGGATGCCGATATAGACGCGATCATCGATCGGACCCGCAAGACGCTCGACCAGACGCTGGAAGACCCGGAAATCCGGCAGGCACTGGCCTGAACACCCGACACGGCTGCTGGCGGCATTTCGCCGAAATAGCGGCGCAGGAAGCAAGTTCGCAATTTTATGCTGCCCGCCCGGACCAAATCGAACGATACGCCCCGGCGGACATGACAGACTTATAGACATCGAGCCCGAGGACGACAGCAGTCTTGGGCAAGCGGAATAGGCAGACAGAGCCCAAGCGCCCGCGCCGGTCACACGGCGCTTCACAGGGAGAAGGCGCGAAAGGGACAATGCGAGCAAGTATTCACCGGGGCCGAAAAGTCCGCCAAAGACGGACGTCACCCAATCAAAGCAAAGAAGGGGAATGACATGACCGACAAGATTACCAACTGGACGAAATCGGACGACGCCCGCGTCGAGGATGCCATCCGTCGCGGCGCGACCCGTCGCGATCTTCTGAAGATGATGATGGCAAGCGGCGTGGCGTTCTCCGCTGGCGGCGCCGTCTTCGGCCGCGCCGAGCGCGCCGTTGCCGCAACGCCGGTTTCCGGCGGCCACATGAAGGCGGCTGGCATTTCCTCCTCGAATGCAGACACGCTCGATCCGGCCAAAGCCTCGCTCGGCACCGACTATTCGCGCTGCTGCTCGCTCTACAACCGCCTGACCTTCATCGACGCAACCGGCGTTCCGCAGATGGAGCTGGCCGAAAAGCTCGAAACCAAGGACGCCAAAACCTGGACCGTGACCTTGCGCAAGGGCGTGACGTTCCACGATGGCAAGACCCTGACGTCAGCCGACGTGGTGTTCGCGCTGAAGCGCCATCTCGATCCCGCCGTCGGCTCGAAGGTCGCCAAGATCGCCGCCCAGATGACGGAGATCAAGGCAATCGACCCCACCACTGTCGAAATCGTGCTGAAGGCCGCCAATGCCGACCTTCCCTTCATCCTGGCGCTGCATCACTTCATGATCGTGCAGGACGGCACAACCGACTTCTCCAAGGGCATCGGCACCGGCGCCTTCGTTCTGGAAACCTTCCAGCCCGGCGTTCGATCCATCGTCAAGAAGAACACGAATTACTGGAAGCCAAACCTCCCGCATCTTGATTCCTTCGAGTTCTTTGCCATTCCCGATGCGACAGCCCGGGTTAACGCGCTGCTGGCCGGCGACATTCAGTTCTGCTCCTCCGTCGATCCCCGTGCCGCCAAGCTGGTTGATGGCCAAGATGGCTTCCGGCTTTCGCGGTCAACCGTCGGCAACTACACGAACCTGAACATTCGCCTCGACATGAACAAGCCCGACTTCGTGACGGGCATGAAACATCTGATCGACCGGGAGCAGATCGTCGCGGCCGCGCTCCGTGGCTTCGGCGACGTCGGCAACGACCAGCCGATCTCCAAGGCCAATGTCTTCCACAACAAGGATCTGAAGCCCAAGGCATTCGATCCCGACAAGGCCAAGCATTATTTCGAGAAGGCCGGCGTACTCGGCCAGTCGATTCCGGTCATCGCCTCGGAGGCGGCCGACTTCTCCATTGACATGGCGATGATCATCCAGGCTGCGGGTGCCGAAATCGGCCTCAATCTCGACGTCCAGCGTGTGCCCTCGGATGGCTACTGGGACAAGTACTGGCTCAAGGCGCCGATCCACTTCGGCAACATCAACCCGCGGCCGACGCCGGACATCTACTTCTCGCTTCTCTACTCGTCCGATGCACCGTGGAACGAAAGCCAGTTCAAGTCGCCGAAGTTCGACTCGATGATGCTGGAAGCCCGTGGCCTGCTCGACGACGCAAAGCGCCACGAGATCTACAACGAGTTGCAGACCATGATCTCGGAGGAAGCCGGCACCATCATCCCGGCCTACACGACCAATGCCGACGGCGTTTCCGCCAAGGTCAAGGGGCTCGAGGTCAACCCGCTCGGTGGCATGATGGGCTACGCCATGGCCGAATATGTCTGGCTGGAAGCCTGATCTGGCCGAATGGAAATGAACGCGTTCGGAGGGCTCAGGCCCTAAAGGACCGACTTTCATTCATGCGACATGCGAAGGCCGGCAATTGGCCTTCGCATGCTCCGGACAGCAGCAGCCGGCTCCGTCGACGGAGACCAGGTCAGGCATGCCCCGGAAAACAAGACCGCAGCTTATTTTGGCGCGGCATGCTTTAATCCAAGACGTGGTGTGGCTGTCGTTCCTCGATCATGCGGCTGGAGATCTCTCATGAACGCTGAAATCGCAAGCATGATCGGAAAGCGGCTGTTCCTCAGCCTGATCACGCTGCTGATCGTCTCCTTCGCGGTCTTCTTCGCCACCAACATGCTGCCGGGGGACACTGCCGCCATTCTGCTCGGCCAGGCCGCAACGCCGGAAGCGGTTGCGGGGCTTCGTCACGCCATGCATCTCGACGAACCGGCGCTGCTGCGCTTCCTGCGTTGGCTGACGGGGGTTCTGACCGGCGATCTCGGTACCTCATACGCCAACAACATGCCGATCGCACAGTTGATCGGACACCGCTTGCTCAACACGATGGAACTTGCCGGCATCACGGCCCTGGTCGCGGTCCCGCTCGCCTTGACGCTCGGCATCACCGCCGCCGTCATGCGCGGCTCGATCTATGACCGCGTCGTCACGGTGTTGACCATCGGCGTTATCTCCGTCCCGGAGTTCGTCGTCGCCTCAACCGCCGTACTGATCTTCGCGGTCTATCTGAAATGGCTGCCGGCGATTTCCTTCGTCAACGAGGTGCATTCGATCTACGATCTGCTGCGGATGTATGCCATGCCGGTCGTGACGCTGACCTTCGTCGTCTCGGCCCAGATCATCCGCATGACCCGCGCGGCCGTCATCGAAACGCTGTCGACGCCCTATGTCGAGATGGCGCTCTTGAAGGGTGCTTCTCGCAGCCGGATCGTGCTGCGACACGCGTTGCCCAATTCGCTCGGCCCCATCGTCAACGCGCTGGCGCTCTCGCTCTCCTATCTCATCGGCGGGGTGATCATCATCGAGACGATCTTCAATTATCCCGGCATCGCCAAGCTCATGGTCGATGCGGTGGCCACCCGCGACCTGCCGCTGATCCAGACCTGCGCGCTGATCTTCTGCCTCGGCTACCTGATCCTCATCACCATTGCCGACATCATTGCCATCCTGTCCAATCCGAGGCTCCGCTGATGACGCAAAGCGCCCCATCGACCTCTAACTCCGGCATTTTCGGATACTCGTTCAGCCCCGTCGGTATGCTCGCCCTTCTGGTGATCCTCTTCTGGGCGACCGTGGCCATTCTCGGACCGAAAATTGCACCCTATCCCATCGGCAAGATCGTCGACATGGACTATTTCGGTCCGATGAGTTCCAAGTTCTGGCTCGGCTCGGATTATCTCGGCCGCGACATGCTTTCGCGCATCATTCTCGGCGCGCGCTACACGCTGGGCATCGCGCTGGCCGGCGTGCTCATCGCCTCGAGCAGCGGTGTCATCCTCGGCATGGCCGCGGCGGTGATCGGCGGCTGGTTCGATACCCTGCTCAGCCGCTTCATGGATGCGATGATTTCCATCCCCAGCAAGCTGTTCGGTCTGGTCGTCGTTGCCGCCGTCGGCTCGTCACTGCCGGCCCTCATCCTCACGCTCGCGGTCATCTACATACCGGGATCCTATCGCTTCGCGCGTGCGCTGGCGGTGAACGTCAACACGATGGATTTCATCACGGTTGCCCGCATTCGCGGTGAAAACACGCTCTATCTCGCGGTCTCGGAAATCCTGCCCAACATCATCCGGCCGGTGCTGGCCGATTTCGGTCTTCGCTTCGTCTTCATCGTGCTGCTGCTGTCCGGTCTCTCCTTCCTCGGCCTCGGCGTTCAACCGCCGCTCGCCGACTGGGGCGCGCTGGTGCATGAGAATATTCAGGGCCTGTCCTTCGGTTCGGCCGCCGTCATCGCACCCTCGATCGCCATTGCCAGCGTGACGATCAGCATCAACCTGCTGATCGACAACCTTCCCCGCAAGATCCGCGACCGGAGCGCCTGATATGAACAAGCTTGTCGAAATCCGGAACCTGCATGTCGAGGCCACCACCGATTCCGGCCGTCGCATCGAGATCATCAAGGGCGTCGATATCGAGATCGCCAAGGGCGAGATCGTCGCGCTGATCGGCGAAAGCGGCTCCGGCAAGACCACGATTGCGCTGACGCTGATGGGCCATACCCGCCCCGGCTGCAGCATTTCGGATGGCGCGCTCCTGGTCGATGGCAAGGATATGGCAAAGCTTTCCGAGCGCGAGCGTTCCGCCGTGCGCGGCACGGAAGTGGCCTATGTGCCGCAGAGCGCGGCCGCCGCCTTCAATCCGTCGCAGACAATCATGGATCAGGTCATCGAAGTGACCCGCATTCATGGCCTGATGACGCCGGACAAGGCGCGCGAACGGGCGATCGAGCTCTTCAGGGCGCTGTCACTCCCTACCCCCGAAACGATTGGCGGGCGCTATCCGCATCAGGTCTCGGGCGGGCAATTGCAGCGGCTTGCCGCCGCCATGGCGCTGATCGGCGACCCCAAGCTCGTCATCTTCGACGAACCGACCACCGCGCTCGACGTCACGACGCAGATTGACGTGCTCAGGGCTTTCAAATCGGTGATGAAGGCCGGCGGCATTGCCGGCGTCTATGTCTCGCACGATCTTGCCGTCGTCGCGCAGATCGCCGACCGGATCGTTGTGCTCAAGGGCGGCGAGGTGCAGGAGGAAGGCACGACGCAGGCGATCCTTTCAACACCGAAGCACCCTTATACGCAGGAACTTCTGGCCGCCTTCGAACCGAAGGAAACGCACTTCGCCGACAAGCCTGTCGAAAAGCCGCGCCCGCTACTCGAGATCGAGAAACTCATTGCGGGCTATGGACCGATCCAGCCGAACGGCCTGCCCCTGGTCCAGGCCGTTCGCTCGGTCAGCCTTTCGGTGGAAAAGGGACGAAACCTCGGCATCATCGGCGAATCCGGCTGCGGGAAATCGACGCTGGCGCGGAGCATCGCGGGCATCCTGCCCGCCAATGCCGGCACTATCGCCTTCGACGGCAAGGAACTCGACCACGCCGCGCGCCGGCGCACACGCGACCAGCTTCGCGAAATGCAGATCGTCTTTCAATATGCCGATACGGCGCTGAATCCGGCCAAGCCCATCGACGATATCCTCGGGCGGCCCTTGAGCTTCTATCACGGCCTGACGGGCAAGGCCCGCGCGGCGCGCGTCGAAGAACTGCTCGACATGGTGCATCTGCCGAAGGCGCTGCGCTATCGCCACCCGTCGGAACTGTCCGGCGGGCAGAAGCAGCGCATCAACTTTGCGCGGGCGCTTGCCGCCAATCCCAAGCTGATCATCTGCGACGAGATTACCTCCGCTCTCGACACAGTGGTCGCCGCCGCCATCATCGAGCTGTTGAAGGAATTGCAGCGCGAGCTCGACCTCTCCTACATCTTCATCAGCCACGACCTTTCGGTGGTCGAGGCGATCTGCGACGAGATCGTGGTCATGTATCGCGGCGAAAAGGTCGAGCACCTGACGCGTGACGACGTGAAGACGCCAGCGCATCCCTATTCGAAACTGCTTTTTTCCTCCGTGCCGAAGCTCGATCCGACCTGGCTCGACACTCTGGTGCTGGAGCCGGAACTGGTGCGGCAGTACGGCGGAGCGTGAGGCCCCGTTCCAGACTGGATATCACACCGGAAACAGACTCGTCAGCGGCAGATGCGACTTCACGATCGGCGATTTCAGCACGACGAAGCTGAAATATTTGTCGATACCGATATCCATGTCGGTCAGGCGTTCCATGATCGTCTGATATTCGCCGATGCCGGCGGTCACGAATTTTACGAGATAGTCATAGCCACCGGAGACCAGATGGCATTCGATCACCTGGTCGACCTTGTCGACCACGGCGAGGAAGCGGGCGAAATCGACCTGCCGATGGTTTTTCAGCGTGATTTCCGTGAAAACGGTGAGCGTCTGGCCGAGCTTGCCGAGATTGATCTGAGCCGAATAGCCCTCGATATAGCCTTCCGCCTGCAGGCGCTTGACGCGCATCAGGCAAGGGCTTGGCGACAGGTGCACCAGATCGGCCAGCTCGACATTGGTGATGCGACCGTTCTTTTGCAGCTCGTAGAGAATCTTGATGTCCGTCCGGTCGAGTTTCATCATGGGCCAGCCGCCTTCCGTCATCTGTCGCAGCATAAAATTCTGCCGCTTGTCCACAACAACGTTACCATGGACTTATCGCTTGTCCATCAAGCCGGGAAACGTGAAACGACGCATAAGATTTCGATGCGTGACGCGAGACCGGAATTTTCTGCCGCCACGGCAGAAACTGCGGTTCCGTATGCGCACAGCAAGCGCCTAGTGTGGGCTCAAGACATGGAGATTCCGATGCCCGCACCGTTGACCCTCATCGAAACCCCTTCGACCGTGCCGCAAGAGGCTGACGTCGTCGTCATCGGCGGCGGCATTGTCGGGGCCTTCACGGCCTATTTCCTGACGCAGCGCGGGCTGAAGACCGTTCTCATCGAAAAGGGCCGCATCGGCGCGGAACAGTCGAGCCGGAACTGGGGCTGGTGCCGTCAGCAGAACCGCGACGCGCGCGAATTGCCAATTGCCACGAAGAGCCTCGACCTCTGGGAGCGCTTCGTCGCCGAAACCGGCGAGGATGTCGGCTTCAGGCGCTGCGGCCTGCTTTATCTCAGCAACAACGAAGCCGAGATCGCAGGCTGGGCGCGCTGGCGTGACTTTGCAAAGACCGCCGGCGTGACCACGCATGTGCTCTCCGCCACTGAGGCGGCCGAAAAGGGCCAGGCGACGGGTCGCTCGTGGAAAGGCGGCGTGTTTTCGCCGACCGACGGGATTGCCGATCCGTCCAAGGCGGCCCCCGCCGTCGCCCGCGCCATGATGAAGCTCAGCGGCATCGTCATCCAGAATTGCGCGGCGCGCGGCGTGGAGACCGAAGGCGGCCGGCTGAGCGCCGTCGTCACCGAGCGCGGCACGATCCGCACCAGGATCGCAATTCTCTCCGGCGGTGCCTGGGCCTCGTCCTTCTGCCGACAGATCGGCATTCGCTTCCCGCAAGCCTCGATCCGCTCCTCCATCGTCGCCGTGTCCGGTGCGGCGGGTATCCCGCCGGCGCTGCATACGAAGGACATTTCAGTCACGAGCCGCAGCAATGGCGACTATACGCTGTCGATCAGCGGTCGCGCCCGCGTCGATCTCACGCCGCAGCAGCTGCGCTTCCTGCCGCAATTCCTGCCCATGTTCGTCAAGCGCTGGCAGCTGCTGTCTCCCGGCGGTTTCGAAGGAATTCGAAGCGGGCATGAGACGGTATCCCGCTGGCGGCTCGACCGGCCCACGCCAATGGAGCATATGCGCATTCTCGATCCCAAGCCGGATCAGGGAACGCTCCGCCTCATTCATCGACGCGCGCTGGAATTGCTGCCGGCGCTGAAGACCACGCAGATCACCGGTACCTGGGCCGGCTATATCGACTCGACTCCCGACGGCGTACCGGGCATCGGCGAAATCGAGAGCCTGCCGGGCTTCATCCTCGCCGCCGGCTTCTCCGGCCACGGCTTCGGCATCGGACCGGGCGCCGGCCATCTGATCGCCGACATCGCCTCGGGCGCCGAACCCATCGTCGATCCGAAACCCTACCATCCCTCCCGCTTCGCGAACTCGGCCTGGGGCAAGGTGTCGGAGTTTTGACGAGAAAGAAAACGTTCCGCCGCTGTAGTGACCTTTGGCTCTCGGCCCGTGGTGACGGGCATTCCACCAGTCGAGCCGAAGACCGATACTACGCCATGCTGGACGCACCAGTCATGGCAGCACAATTTATACCAAGTGACCTGAGCCCCAATTTCCCTCCAGTTTTCGGGAGAGTCTTGGGTTTTTTGATCTGGCCCTCATGCTGCCTGTTTTTCCATAGCCATTTATTGCGACTCGCTGGGGGTGATATTGCCCAGCGACGAGTGCGGTCTGTTGCTGTCGTACCCCTCCTTCCATGCCCTGCTGGCGGGGATTGCTTCCGGTGCGATTGACAGGGAGGAGAAACGCAAGCGGCCCCGTCGGGGACCGAGCGGGGCTTTGAGTGGTTTTAATGGAATGTTTGGTTGCGGGGGCCTGATTGCGCGGAGACTTGTAGATTGACGGCCTTGAAGGGAGTCGAGCCACCGGCCTGCTATCACTTTGGATACGAGCCGGTTGATTTGCGCGGCAGAACAGACATCTGGTTCTGTCGGTACGTCCGGAACGGGGCCGGGAGGAGAATGTCCGCTCCTGTCCCTAGGGCAATGGAAGCGGACATTATGCTTTGAATAAGGCGGCCTATTACTGGCCCTGCGGCCGTTGAGAAACGGCAACAACAACCTTCCCCTTTGCACGCCCGGTTTCGACATACGCCAAAGCGTCGGTCGTCTGCGCAAAAGGAAACACCCTGTCCACGACCGGACGGATCACACCGGCGTCAATCAGCTTGGCGATCTCGCCTAGTTGCTGACCTTCAGCGCGCATGAAGAGGAAGGAGTAGTCGATACCCCGGCTCTTCGCCTTCTTCAGGATGCTGCGGCTGAGCATGCGCATCACAAAGCGGAAGACGAGGTTCAGCTTCAGTGACTTGGCGAAAGGGACGTCCGGCGGGCCGGAGATCGAGATGAGCTTTCCGCCTGGTTTCAGCACATTCACCGACTTTGCCAGCGTCTTGGCATCCTGGCTGTTGAGCACCAGATCGTAACCGGACAGCACCTGCTCGAAGTCCTGATTTCGGTAGTCGATCACCACGTCAGCGCCGAGGCTTTTCACAAGCTCAATGTTTGCGGCGCTTGTGGTCGTGGCGACGGTTGCGCCGAGATGCTTGGCGAGCTGGATGGCGAAGGTGCCGACACCACCGGAACCGGCCTGGATGAACACCTTCTGGCTAGGCTTGACCTTGCCGACCTCGACCAGGGCCTGCCAGGCGGTCAGCCCGACGAGCGGGATCGAGGCGGCCTCGTCCATGGAGAGGCTTGCCGGCTTCAGCGCAAGATCTGCAGCGTCGATCGCAATCATCTCCGCAAAGGTGCCGACCCGGCCGTCGCGCGGACGCGCGTAGACCTCGTCGCCTTCCTTGAACTGGCGGACACTGGCGCCGACGCGGACGACGGTTCCAGCCAGATCGTGACCGAGAATGAAGGGCGGGCGATAGGGCAGGAACAGTTTGAATTCGCCGTCACGGATCTTGGAGTCGAGAAGGTTGATCGCGGTGGCACGGATGCGAACCAGCACATCATTAGCCCCGATCTGAGGATCAGGCATATCGGCCAGACGCAGCGGGCCATGTTTCTTGTATTTGTCGACGACGAAGGCTTTCACGGGGGCTCTCCGGTTTGAGACGATTGTCAGGTCAGGCAGCGAGGAAAGCCAGGGCTTTCGGCACGAAGTCGGCATGGTATTGGAAGATGCCGCCATGGCCGGCATCCGGGTAGATCACCAGTTCCGCATTCGGTAGGCGTCGCGCCATGTCGCGGCTGTTGGATGTCGGGACCATGATATCATTGTCGCCGTTGGCCACGAGAACAGGAATGCGGATCTGCCCCAGATCCTGCGGCGCCTGACGCCCCCAGGCCTTGATCGCGCTCAGCTGGCGCAAGAATGCCCGTGGTGAAAGATCCTTGTCACGATCGAGTTGACGCTCTTTCAGGCGCGTCAGGAAATACTTCGCGGCCCGACGGCCATTGGCGGTCGAGGTGAAGAACAGATAGGTCTTCGGGTCGCGCAGCGTCAGCATTCCCTTCAAGATCAGCGGCCATGAGACGGCCCCGACCTTTGCGATGCCGGTTCCACCTGCGGGGCCCGTCCCTGTGAGGATCAGCTTGCGCGCCAGGCCCGGGGCTTTCAGCACAATGTCCTGCGCGACGAAGCCGCCCAGCGAAAAACCCATCAGATCGACCGTGGCAAAACCAAGCTTGCCGATGACGGCGATCATGTCGCGGGCCATTTCATCGATCGTTAGTGGGGCAATCCCTTCGGAAAGGCCGATGCCCTGATAGTCCAGTGCGATGAAGTGATGGGAGGTGGCCAGTCCATCGACAATGCGCGGATCGAAATTGTCGAGAACCGCGCCCCAGTGGTTGAGCAGAACCAGCGGAACTCCGCCGCGTGGACCAACCTCGCGATAGGCAAAGCGGATCTTGCCCACCGTGACGAACTGGTTGGGAGCGTAGCGGTACTGGTTTGGCGTTGTCGTCTTTGCTGATGATTGGGTCATGATGGTACTGCCTTACCCGCGCACGGGCCGATCGGATGAAATTTTTGTCTCAGGCGATGTTGAATTGCTTGCGCAGGATGCGATCGAACAGCGCGCGCGGGAGAAACCGCCGGGCAAAGGCGGTCTGTCGGGCCTCCTTGCCGGAGGGATAGCGCAGCCGTGGCTTCCTGGCCTCGGCCGCCGCAACAATGGTCGCCGCGACATCGTCCGCCGTGTCACCGCCTGCCATGGCTGCAGCGAATGCGGCTTGGTAGCGGGCGAATGTCTGGCTATAGGCCGCAACGGGCCGATCGCCCTGCGGTGAGTTAGCTTCGATGGAGGTCTTGGTCGCCCAGGGTTCGATGACGGCGACCCGGATGCCGAACGGCCGCACCTCATGGTCCAGGGATTCGGAATAGCCTTCGATCGCGTGCTTGCTCGCAGTATAGTGGGCGCCGAAAGGACCGGGAATAAGCCCGACAACCGAGCCGATGTTCAGGATGCGTCCATTGCCCTGCCGGCGCATGATCGGCAAGACTTCGTTCGTCACCCGGACAACGCCCAGATAGTTCGTATCGAACAGCGCACCAACCTGCTGGACGGAGCTTTCCTCGGCCGCGCCTGAAATGGCGTAACCGGCATTGTTGACCAGGAGGTCGATGCGGCCGAGCTCGGCATGGGCGAGCGCCACGGCGGCGGCCACGGAAGCGTCCGACGTCACGTCGCAAGCGATCGTCCGGATGCCGTCGCGGACTTCGCCGGGTGTCGCTTTGCGGCTGGTGCCAATCACCCGGTAGCCCGCCCGGCTGAGCGCCAAGGCCGCCGCCTTGCCGATACCGCTGGAGGCGCCGGTCACGAATGCAGTCTTCTGTCCTTTGGATGCAGAGGTTGCCATAGCTTTGGTCTCTATCTGGCGCGCGACACCCGGTGCGCGGCCTTTAAGGGTCAGGGATTGATGAAGATCGGCATGAGCGGGGTCGCACCGAAATGCGCCCCCTGACGGCTCAACTGCCTAAGGCTTCGTTGAAGCGGGGATAATCGGTGTAACCCGCAGCACCGCCGCCATAGATCGTGGCCGGATTGATGTCTGCCAGCGGCGCACCGGTTTGCAGCCGTTCCACGAGATCCGGATTGGCGATGAACGGGAGTCCGAAGGCAATCAGATCCGCCTTGCCCTCGGCGAGATGAGATGTTGCGAGTTCGAGATCAAAGCCGTTGTTGGCGATATAGGTTTTGCTGAAGCGGCGGCGCAGCGATGCGTAGTCGAAAGGTGCGATGTCGCGCGGGCCGCCGGTTGCGCCTTCGACGACGTGAATATAGGCGATTCCGAGCGCGTCGAGCTGATCGACGATATAGTCGTACTGCGCCTGGGGATCGCTGCAGGTGATGCCGTTGGCGGGCGAGACCGGCGAGATCCGGATGCCAGTGCGCTCAGCACCGATTTCCTCCGCCACAGCCGCAGTCACCTCCAGCATCAGACGCGCGCGGTTTTCCACGGAGCCGCCATAGGCATCCGTCCGGACATTTGCGCCGTCCTTGGCGAACTGCTCGAGCAGATAGCCATTGGCCCCGTGAACCTCGACCCCATCGAAACCGGCTTCGATGGCATTGGCTGCCGCCAGCCGGAAGTCGTTGACGATGCCCGGAAGCTCATCAAGCTCAAGCGCACGCGGCTCAGAAACGTCAGCGAAACCGTTGTTCACGAAGGTCTTGGTCGCGGCACGGATTGCTGAGGGTGCGACCGGTGCGTCACCGCCGAGAAGATCGACATGGCTGACGCGACCGACATGCCATAGCTGAACGAAGATCCGTCCGCCCTTGGCGTGAACCGCGTCTGTCACCTTCTGCCAGCCCGCGATCTGCTCCGATGTGTAGAGCCCGGGCGTATCCTGGTATCCCTGGGCCTGCTTTGAGACCTGAGTTGCTTCGGTGATGATGAGCCCGGCGCTCGCGCGCTGGGCATAATATTCCGCAGCGAACTCGCTCGGCACCAGGCCCGCAGCCGCACGGTTGCGTGTCAACGGCGCCATGACGATCCGGTTCGCAAGGGTGATGCCACCGAGGGCATAGGGTTCGAAAAGCGTATTGTTGGTCATGATATACCTATTGTGTTCTCTGCTGTAACGGCTCGCCGAACAGGCGATGCTCAGGCAAGCGCGCGATAGCGTTCGGCCGGAAGCGCGTTGACGAGGTTGCCGAGCATGGCCTTGCGCGCGCAATCGACGGCGTCCCATTGGCCGCCATCATGCAGCGGCGGGATGGTGACTGGCTCACGACGATCGAAGCCGACGAGGGCCGCATCCACCAGATCGCCCACTTCCATGACATTGCTCATGGCGTCGACGTCGGCGCCGACATGATCCCAGATCTCGGTCCGGGTGGTGGCAGGAAGCACGGCCTGGACGTAGACGCCCTTGGGGCCAAGTTCGTGGGCAAGCCCCTGCGACAGGAACTGCACGAAGGCCTTCGTCGCGCCGTAGACGGTCATGCCGAATTCCGGCGCCAGACCAACCACCGAGCCAATATTGATGATCGCGCCTTCGCCAGCCTTGGCCAGACGTGGAGCAATGGCGCCGGCAAGCCGGACGAGCGCGGTCGCGTTGAGGGCGATAAGCTTGCTCATGTCATCAATGCTCTGGTCGATGAAGGTTCCACCGATTGCCGTCCCGGCATTGTTGACGAGGATGCCGATGCGCGCATCGTCCCGCAGTCTGGTCTCGACCTTGGCAAGATCCGTCGCTTGGGTGAGATCGGCGGGAAGGATATCGATCGTTACGCCGGTTTCCTGGCGCAGACGGTTCGCAAGCGCGTCCATGCGAACCACGTCTCGTGCGACCAGCACGAGGTTATGTCCGCGTCGAGCAAACCGCTCGGCATAGGTGGCACCAATGCCCGTGGAGGCGCCGGTTATCAGGACTGCGGAAACTTGGCTCATCGGATTGCTCTTTTCTGTAACTGATCCTATATTCATGATGCTCATCATGATTGGACTTAAATATGATGATCATCATGTAAATGTCAACGGGCGTTGCGGAGAATTTTGAAAATGAAGGTCAGCCGAGAACAGATGGCGGAGAACCGTCGCCGGATTTTGGACGTCGCCAGCCGGTTGTTTAAGGACAAGGGGTTCGATGCGGTCAGCGTCGCCGAGGTCATGCAGGCGGCCGGTCTGACCCATGGCGGGTTCTATGGACATTTCAGTTCGAAGGACGATCTGGTGGCCCAGACGCTGGCGCACGCGCTTTCAGCAGATAGTTTTGATGGCGGCACCTTCAGCGACTTCGTCCGGTCCTATCTGGCCCCCCGTCACCGGGATAATCCCGGCAATGGATGCCCAACGGCAGGTCTTTCCGCCGCCATTCGTCACCAGACGCCCGCCGCAAAAGCCGCCATGACCGAAGGACTGCGCGCGCAGATCGCACGTATCGAGCAGGCGCTGCCGGAGTCGGGTTCAGCAGACACCCGCCGCGCAGCAATCGGAAGCTGGGCGGCCATGGTGGGGGCCATCATCCTCGCCAGGGCGGTCGATGATCCTGACTTATCTGACGAGGTTCTTGAGCAAACGCGCGCTTGGATCGACGCCCATGTCGGCTAGATCGCGGGAATCGCAGAGTTCGGTACAGCGAGATTTAATCGACTAGAAGCCGCCGCAGGAAGAGCAGATCAAGAACGCTGCGGCGGCTAGCGAATGGCAATCAAATACCGAAACCACCGCAGAAACCACACTGTTGCCGCCGTTTGTATCCGTCACTCCCACTCTTCTGTTTTTCCGGTATAATGAATTGATTTTACTGCAAAAAAACTTCATTTATGCGCCGAAAGACGTGACGCAGACCGGCACACGACACGCATATCGCCCCGGTCCGGCTCAACGCAAGAGAGCGGCGCGCCTCAGCGCACATGCCCCAAGGCGAAGGGCGCCATTTCGACCGGAGGCGCCCGGTCTTCGATCAGATCGCGGATGAGGCGCGCGCTGCCGCTTGCCAGCGTGAAACCCAGCGCGCCATGGCCGACATTGAGCAACAGGTTCCTGTAGGCTGTCTTGCCGATGATCGGCTTTCCTTCGGCCGTGGCCGGGCGCAGGCCTGCCCAGGACCGAGCCCGATCGAGCCCCGCAAGACCTGGAAAGGTCGAACGCACCTGTTTCTTCAGCGTCTCCAGCCGGCGCGGATCGACCGCGGCGTCGGGCGCGCCGATGTCCACCATGGCGGCGATGCGCACGCTGTCTCCCAGTCTCGCATAGACGATCTTGTTCTGGCTGTCCGTGACGCTGATCTTCGGTGCGGCGGTTTCAGCGCCCTCCGGAACCGCAACCGTCAGGCTGTAGCCCTTGAGCGCACAGAGCGGCAACGAGACGCCGAGCGGGCGCATCAACTCCCGGCTTGCCAGTCCCGCCGTCATGACGAAACGGTCTGCCTCGATATCTCCACGATCGGTGGAAACAGCCCGCACCTGCCCCTGCTCGGCACGAAGAGCGCCGATCTTATGGTGGTAAAGCGTCGTTACCCCGTACTTTTCCTGCAGCACGGTATCGAGCGCTTCGCAGAACTTGCGGCAGTCGCCTGTTTCTTCGGAGGAAGTGAAGACACCACCGCTGAATTGTCCCTTGAGACCCGCAAGCGACGGCTCGAGGGCGATGCAGGCTTCCTCATCGAGGACGTCCTGCTCTGCCCCGAGTTCCTTCTGGTAGGCCGCGAGGGCGACTGCGTTTTTGAAACTCTTTCGGTCCCGATGGATCACCAGTTTTCCGAAGCGGTTGAAGTCGAAGTCCAGTGCTTCGGTCTGCATGAGATCTTGCATCCCCGTGCGGCTGAAACTCGCAAGCATGGCGAGTTCTGCGGCGTGCTTCTGGAAGGTAGCGGGCCTGCATGCCCGAAGAAAATTCAACAGCCAGCGCCATTGGCTTGGATCGGCGCGAAGCTGGAAGCCGAGTGGAGACTGCCGGTCCAGGAGGTATTTGGGAAGGCTTGGAAAGATGGAAGGTGCTGCAAGCGGCGCGACATAGGAATAGCTGAGTTGGCCGCCATTCGCGAAGCTGGTTTCCTGTGCCGGCAGTCCGTTTCGGTCGACGATCGTGACCTCGTGACCATTGCGCGCCAGAAAATATGCGGTGGTCAGTCCGACGACACCCGCGCCGAGAATGCAAATCTTCATGTGGAAAATCCTTTGCCCTATGGGCGGGACTATGGCCAGAAGCCACGGCTTGAGCAATTTCCTTTGTTTCGTATATATACAAACAAAAGTTATGATCTGATCGCGAGCTGACGTGCTTCAACTGCGCCACATAGAAGCCTGCCATGCTGTCTTCCAGACAGGCGCAATCACCCGTGCCGCAAGCCTTCTCGGCATCAGCCAGCCCGCGGTCAGCAAGCTGATAAAGCATGCAGAACAGCAACTCGGGTTCCGGCTTTTCGAGCGCATCAAGGGCCGCTTGGTCCCCACCCGCGAAGCCGAAATGATGGCGCCGGAAATCGCCAAGGTGTTCGACCAGCTGGGGCATTTGCGCCGGCTCGGCCAGAACCTTGCGCCCCATGGACAGGGCCGGATCCGGGTCGGCTGCATTCCAAGCCTTGGCATGAGCGTCGTGCCGGACGCCATACAGCGCTTTCAGAAGGCACATCCCGAGATTTCCTACGAAGTTAGCACCCAGCACACGGCGCAGCTCATCCAGAGCCTGATGGCGCAGGATATCGACATTGCCGTCACGTTCGATCCCGAGCCGCATGTGGGTATCCGGGCGGAGAAGCTCGGGCACTCCAATCTGCTGTATGTCGGTCCTGCACGTGATCGGAGTGCGCAGAGGAAGGAGATCCGGCTCCCCGAGATCGATCCGCAACAACTGATCGGTCTGATGGAAAGCGATCCCGTCGGCCGGCTGCTCGACCGGGAAATGCGTTCGGTTGGCATGGTCGCGACGCCGGCAATCCGGGTGCAGACCCATTCCATCGCCTGCAAACTTGCCGAAAAAGGGTGTGGCGCGACGATTGTCGATGCCTACTCCGCTTCCTCGTTCAAGGACCGCGCGGTCGAGATACTGCGAGTGAAACCGGACATAGGATTAAACACAGTCGCGCTTCACAGCGATCTGCGGGTGCTGTCACGCCACAGTGCCGCGTTCATTCGCTACCTGAAACAGGCCTGCAGCGCCTATTCCGATTGAGCATTGCTCCCCTTTCCTTTCGGTGCCGACGGTGTCTTGAGAAGTGTCAGTAGCGAAAGGACGGCGCTGCGCAAGGGTTCCTTGCGGCGGTGGAACACGATCAGCGGAACGGTCGGGACATTGCCAAGCGGCTTCCAGACCAGAGCGGGGCTCGTCAGTCGGCCGGCCGTCAGGGCATCGATGACGCCCACCCCGCCACATGCCTCGACCAAGTGACAGACGGTCGAGCAGAATGGCGCTTCGCAGGACAGGTTGTATTTCAGTCCCTTGGCCCGAAAGGCCTCCTGGATGACCGCGCCCATGGGCGACCATGCCGGATCATAGGAAACCAGCGGCTCGGCGGCGATATCCGTGACGCTCAGGCAATCCTTCAACGCCAGCGGGTGATCTGGGCGCATCACGGCACCGAGCGCCACGTCCATCAGCGTTTCCGCGTGAAAATCCGCCTTGGCCGGTACCGCCATCTGCAGACCGATATCGGCCCGCCCACTTCTCACATCCGTTTCAGGCTCCGTCACCCACAGTCGCAGATGTTTCCGCCAGTTATCGTAACCCGCGGTCGCCAGCCGTTCGGCAAGGAAGCCCTCGACGATCGCCGGCGTGGCGGAGATCGTTACCGGCGCGCGGGCAGCGCTCGCCAGCCCCTCGATTCGGGACCGGATTTCCGCCTGGACAGTGAAGATCGGCGCGGCCTGCGCAAACAGGGAATGGGCCTCGGCGGTCGGCTCCAGCCGGTTGCCGACGCGCTGGAACAGGGTGAGCCGCAGGCGGGCTTCGATTCGCTTGATCTGGGCGCTGACGCTTGGCTGCGAGATTCCAAGGACGGCTGCCGTCCCGATCGTGGTTCCGACGCGCATCAGCGTACCGAAGAGCTCGAGTTCCCGGAGATTCATGAGGAGCCTTTCCGTGAGAAGACTATCAGCGGAATGATAGAAGACGCATTTTTAATAATTTTACACAATCTCCAATGCGGGGCTAGCTTTGTCCTCGGACGTCCATTGCGAAATGAGAATACAGACAAGGAAATGCCCATGTTCTTCACCCAGACCCAGGAATGGCAGCAGCGCGGGGACAGGCTTGTTGCGAAGCTGCTGGAGCAGCTTTCCTCCCGAGGATTGCGCGAGGAGCGGTTGGGTCTCGTGATCGTCACGCCGGAGAACGGCAACCCCGTCGGCTATTCCTGGCGTGGTGACTGGGTCTGCTATCCGTGCAGCCTTGTGAAGGCGTTCCATTTGGTTCATGCGCTGGAGTTGCTGGATCAGGGTATTCTGACACCGCATGAGGATCTCGACCGCGCCATGCGCGACATGATCCTGTGGTCTTCGAACACCGCCACCAACTACGTGATCGACCTGATTACCGGTACGACCGGCGATACGCTGCTGTCCGAGACGGAATTCGCAGAATGGCGTGAGCGCAGGGAGGTGCTGAACCGCTACTTCCTGAACCTCGGATGGAGTGAATTTTCTGGCTGCAACATCACCCAGAAGCTGATGGATGACACGCGTTACGGACGCGAGGCGCAATATGCGGGGCGCGACCGGTCCTATCTCAATGCGCTCACGCCGCTTTCGGCCGCGCGGCTGATGTGGGAGTTGTTCGAAGGCAGGCTGCCGCTTTCGGACGCCGCGCGCGCCCGCGCCCGGCAGGAACTGCGCCGGGATCTGGCCGGCCCCGAAGCCAGCAATTCCAGCTATCAGGTGACCGAGTTCCTCGGGCGCGGCCTACCGACCCACCTGCCCTACTGGAGCAAGGCCGGCCACAACACCTGGACGGGAGATCCCCACGCCTCTTATTTCAAGCACGACATGATCCGCTACCAGCCCGAAGACGGACCGGCGGTGATCGCCGTGGTGATGACGCAGGGCAAGGAACTCAGCGTCGATCATCCGCAGGCCTTCCACGATATCGGCCGAATTCTTGTCGAGCATTTGGCCGGAGCGGAGGTCACCGCATGAGAGAAACCGGCGATACGGCACGGCGCAGCCTGTACCCCGTCATCGAACCCTATGACACGGGCTTTCTTCCGGTGAGCCCCCTGCACCGTATCTATTACGAACAATGCGGCAACCCGGACGGAAAGCCGGCGCTCGTGCTTCATGGCGGCCCCGGAGGGGCCATATCGCCGTTCCTGCGGCAGGGACACGATCCCGAACGCTACCGCATCATCCTCTTCGACCAGCGCGGCTGCGGAAAATCGACGCCCTATGCGGAGCTGACCGACAACACCACCTGGGATCTCGTGGCCGACATCGAAAAGCTGAGACAGCATCTCGGCATCGATCGCTGGCAGGTCGTCGGAGGCTCCTGGGGTTCGACACTGGCGCTTGCCTATGCCGTCACCCATGGGGCGCACGTGACCGAACTGATCGTACGGGGCATCTTCGCCGCACGGAAGTCCGAAATCGGCTGGTTCTATCAATCCGGCGCGAGCTTGCTCTATCCCGATGCCTTCGAGCGATATCTGGCACCTATCCCGCAAACGGAACGCAACGATCTTCTTGCCGCCTATCACCGTCGGCTGACCGGCGACGATGCGGCCACCCAGATGGAGGCTGCCAAGGCGTGGAGCGCCTGGGAAGGGGCGGCGCTGAGCCTGATCCCGGACCCGGAGCGCGAGGCATCCTTTGCCGAGGAGGAAACAGCGGTCGCACTGGCCCGGCTCGAATGCCACTACTTCGTCAATGGTGGCTTCTTCGCCCATGATGGCTGGCTCATCGATCAGGCGGCCGCACTCGCAGGCCTGCCGGGCGAAATCATCCAGGGACGCTACGATCTGGTGACGCCGATGCAGACGGCCCATGACCTGGCGAAACGCTGGCCGGACGCGGCCTTCACCATCGTTCCCGATGCCGGCCATTCCGGCGTGGAGCCTGGCATCGCGGATGCCATGGTTCGTGCAACCGATCGCTTCGCCTCATGAACACACGTCGCAGGACAACCGAAGCGACGATTGCCCTTGCGGTTACCGCGGCCCTTGGGGAACCGCTTGACCGCCAGTCGAGCGCCGGCCTTGCCGGCGCTGCCTCCCCTGCCGATCAGGAAAGATCAGCCACAAATATCACCAACAAAGAGGGATCCTGCATGACATCACATCACAAATTCTCGTTGCGGTCGCTGCTTCTCGGTTCGGCGCTGGCCCTGCTGCCGGTGGCATTCGCGCCGGCTGCATTCGCCGAAACCGTTCTGGACCGCGGCAATGTCGACGATCCGGAATCCATGGACCCGCACCGCACCTCGACGATGGCCGAAGGCAATCTCATGCGGGACCTGTTTCTCGGGCTGACCGCCCATGACGCCGCCGCCCGCACCATTGCGGGCGCAGCCGAAAGCTGGGACGTTTCCGAAGACGGCAAGACCTACACCTTCCATCTGCGCGCCGACGGCCGCTGGTCCGATGGCAGCCCGGTGACCGCCGAGGACTTCGTCTATTCCTGGCGCCGTGTCGTCACGCCTGAAACCGCTGCCGAATACGCCTACATGCTGGCTCCGGTGGTCAACGCGGAAGACATTACCGCCGGCAAGAAGAAACCCGAAGAGCTCGGCATTTCAGCCAAGGACAAGCTGACCCTCGTCGTGACGCTGAATGCCGCGACGCCTTATTTTCTCGACATGCTGAGCCACCAGTCGACCTATCCGGTCAAGCGCGAGAATGTCGAGGCCTTCGGCACCGATTTCACCAAGCCCGGCAATCTCGTTTCGAACGGCGCCTACAAGCTCGCAGGCTTCGTGCCGAACGATCACATCACGCTCGAAAAGAACCCGGAATTCTACGACGCCGCCAATGTCGCCATCGACCAGGTGAACTACTATCCGACGGCGGACAACGCCGCGGCCGTGAAGCGTTTCGAGGCGGGTGAGCTCGACGTCAACCGTGACTTCCCCACCGAACAGACCGCTGACCTGAAGGCGAAGTTCGGTGACGAAGTGCGCGTCGGGCCGATCCTCGGAACTTATTACTACGGCTTCAAGACCGACAAGGCGCCCTGGGACAATCCGCATCTGCGTCAGGCGATCTCGATGCTGATCGATCGCGACTTCCTCGCCAAGAAGGTCTGGCAGGATACCATGCTGCCGGCCTACTCCTTCGTGCCGCCGGGCATCGAGGGCTATACGGCCCGGGCGCCAGAATATGCCGACAAGGACCAGATCGACCGCGAAGACGAGGCCGAGAAGATCCTGACCGAGCTGGGCTATGGCCCGTCTTCGCCGTTGAAGATGGAAATCCGCTTCAACACCTCGGACAACAACTCGAACACCGCGGTTGCCATCCAGGAAATGCTGCGTCCGTTCGGCATCGAGGTCTCGCTGGTCAATGCCGATACCAAGTCGCACTACGGCCTGCTCGAAGCCAAGGGCAATTACGATGTTGCGCGCGCCGCATGGTATGCCGACTATGTTGATCCGGAAAACTTTCTGGCGCTTTGCAAGACCGGCACCGGCAACAACTACACGCAGTATTCAAATGCCGAATATGACGGCTTGCTCTCCAAGGCTGCTGCTGCCGAACCTGCCGAACGCCTGACGCTCTTGTCGGATGCCGAGGAAATCGGCGTTGCGCGCGATCTCTGCGTCATGCCGCTGATGTATTACAGCTACCACAACCTCGTTTCGGCGAAGGTCGGCGGCTGGCAGGAAAACGTGATGGATATCCATCCCACCCGCTTCCTGACGCTGAACTAACAGAAGCGAAGGACTTGCCTCCGTCTGTCGGCGGGGGCAACCCATCCTGGCCTGTCGTCGCGGCGATGGCCGTTCCGACCGATCCGCCCGTCTCCACCTCGTGAGCCCACTATGATCCGTTATGTCCTGCGGCGGTTGCTGACCGCCATCCCGACGATCTTCGTGATCATCACGCTGTCGTTCTTCATGATGCGCATCGCTCCGGGCGGGCCGTTCAATCAGGAACGCGGCCTCGATCCCGTGATCCGCGCCAATCTGGAGCGGGCCTATCACCTCGATCTGCCGTTGTGGCACCAGTATCTCATTTATCTGGGCAATCTCATGCGTGGTGACCTGGGACCGAGTTTCACCATGCCGGAATTCACTGTCGCCGAATTGTTCATGGCCGGGCTGCCGGTCTCCGTGCAGCTCGGTGGTCTCGCGCTCATCCTTGCGCTCATGCTTGGCGGCGCGCTTGGCATTGTCGCGGCGCTGCGGCAGAACCGTGCTCCCGACGTCGCCGTGATCGCTGTTGCGACCGCCGGAAGCACGATACCGACTTTTGTTATCGCGCCGCTCTTCCAGCTCTTCTTCGCGCTGACGCTAAAGTGGCTGCCGGTTGGCGGCTGGGGCGATGGTGCGCTTGTCAACAAGATCGGGCCGGTGGTTACGTTGATGCTGCCACAGCTTGCCATCGTCGCGCGGCTGATGCGGGGGGCGATGATCGAGTCCCTTCATGCCCATCACATCCGCACCGCCCGCGCGATGGGTCTGTCGGACTTTTCCATCGTGCTTCGCCATGCCCTGCGCTCGGCATTGCTGCCCGTCGTTTCCTATGCGGGACCGGCTGCTGCGGAATTGCTCACCGGATCCGTGGTGGTCGAGACAATTTTCTCCATCCCCGGCATTGGCCGTTACTTCGTCGATGCAGCCCTCAACCGCGACTACACCGTCGTCATGGGCGGGGTCGTCATCGTCGCGGTCTTCACCATCCTCTTCAACCTCATCGTCGACATCCTCTATGCGGTGATCGATCCGAGGGTTCGCTATGAATGAGAATATCGCCTTGACGGGCGAGAGCCCCGCGGTCGTCGGCCGTTCACTATGGGGTTACGCCCGCTCGCGCTTCGCGCGCAATCGCGCGGCCATGGCAAGCGCCGTCTACCTGTTGCTGATGGCGGTCGTTTGCGTCTTCGGGCCCATGCTGCTGCCGAACAGCTACGAGATGATCTACCAGAACTATACCCGGGTGCCACCGAGCCTGACAGCATATCCAACCGCGGACATGGTCGGTCCGGCCATCGAGGAGGCGGCCGCCCGCGCTCGGATGACTCTCGATGGGTGGGAGGAAAAGGACGAGCTCGTCGAGATACGCCTCTCCTCCAAGGGCGATATCGATCCGCGCGTGACCCGCTATATCGACCGTTCGGACCTTTTGGAGGACGCGCAGGTGAAGACGAGCGCGTCCGGCTCCATGACGATCTCGGCCGCCCTTGAAAAGCGCTATTTTTTCTTCGGCACGGACAGTACCGGTCGCGATCTTCTCGCGCGCACCCTGATGGCGGGACGCGTGTCGCTTTCCATCGGGCTGCTCGCAGGCCTGATCGCGGTGTTGATCGGCGTCTTCTACGGCTCCGCCGCCGGCTTCATCGGCGGAAGGACCGACCAGGTGATGATGCGCATCGTCGACGTTCTCTATTCGCTGCCATTCATCTTCTTCGTTATCATGCTGGTCGTCTTCTTCGGGCGCAATTTCCTGCTGATGTTCGTCGCCGTTGGCGCGGTGCTGTGGCTGGACATGGCGCGCATCGTGCGCGGACAGACATTGTCGCTCAGGCGGCAGGAATTTGCCGAGGCAGCCGAAGCGCTCGGAGTTTCCCGAGCGCGTATCCTGCTGCGCCATATCGTGCCCAATCTGCTCGGACCGGTCGTCATCTACATGACGCTCCTCGTGCCGAACGTCATCATCCTCGAGAGCTTCCTGTCCTATCTCGGATTTGGCGTGCAGGAGCCGATGTCGAGCTGGGGCGTGCTGATCGCGCAGGGCGCCCGCTCCATGCCGTCGGCCAACTGGCTGCTGATCTTTCCCTCCGCCTTCCTCATCACCACGCTGTTTGCGCTGAACTTCATCGGTGACGGCCTGCGCGATGCGCTCGATCCCAAGGACCACTGACATGATGCAGGACGCCAATGACAAGCCCGGCCTTCTGGCGGTTGAGGACCTGCGGGTCGGGTTCCAGACCGACGAAGGTCCGGTGGAAGCTGTGCATGGCATTTCTCTCCATGTTCGTCCCGGAGAGACCATTGCCATCGTCGGCGAAAGCGGATCAGGCAAGAGCCAGTCGATGATGGCGGCGATGGGCCTGCTGCCGAAGAACGGGCGCGCCACGGGTCGCATCTTGTTCCACGGCGAAAACCTGATCGGCATGAACAAGGCGGCGCTCAACCGCATCCGCGGCGACCGCATCGGCATGGTGTTCCAGGAGCCGATGACATCGCTCGATCCGCTCTACACCATCGGCAGCCAGCTTATCGAGCCGATCATGCGCCACCAGCGCATCGGCGGGAAGGCGGCGAGAGCCAGGGCGCTGGAAATGCTGCGCCTCGTGCGCATACCCGACCCCGAAACCCGGCTGGATGCCTATCCGAATGAAATGTCGGGTGGCCAGCGGCAACGGGTGATGATCGCCATGGCGCTCGCAAACAATCCTGAGTTGCTGATCGCCGACGAACCGACGACGGCCCTCGACGTTACCATCCAGGCGGAAATCCTCGACCTGATCGCCGATCTTCAGGCCCGGCTCGGCATGGGGGTCATCTTCATATCGCATGATCTCGGCGTGGTCCGCCGCATTGCCCAACGGGTCTACGTGATGTGTCGGGGCGATGTCGTCGAATCCGGCCCGACGGAGGACGTCTTCGGCAATCCGCAGCATGCCTATACCCGTGCGCTGATTGCGGCCGGCCCATCGGGTCTGAAGCCGCCACCGGCCGCAGACGCCCCTGCGGTGATGTCCGCGTCGAACCTCGGCGTGACCTACGGACGCGGCCTCTATCGGCGCCAGGCAGTTTCCGATGCATCGCTGACGCTCCACGAGGGAGAGACGATCGGCATTGTCGGCGAAAGCGGCTCGGGCAAATCGACGCTGGCCAGAGCCCTGCTGAGACTGTTGCCCTCCTCCGGCCGGATATGCCTCGGCGACACGGATATCTCCGACTACGGCCGAGCGGACATGCGGCCGCTGCGACGCCAGTTGCAGGTGGTCTTCCAGGATCCTTTCGGCTCGCTCAGCCCGCGCATGACGGTGGGGCAGATCGTAACCGAGGGGCTGAGCGTGCACGAAGCGGGACTTGGCGCCCGCGAACGGGACATGCGCGCCGCCCAGGCGCTGGAGGAGGTCCATCTCGATCCGGCAATGCGCAATCGCTATCCCCATGAATTTTCCGGAGGACAGCGCCAGCGCATCGCCATCGCCCGGGCGATCATCCTCAAGCCGCGGGTGCTCATGCTCGATGAGCCGACCTCGGCGCTCGACCGCCAGGTGCAGAAACAGATCGTCGATCTCCTGCGGAACCTGCAGGCGGCGCATGCGCTCTCCTACCTGTTCATCAGCCATGACCTGGCCGTCGTTCGCGCCATGTCGGACCGGATCCTGGTCATGAAGAACGGCCGGATCGTCGAGACAGGCCCCACCCTCTCGCTTCTGGAAGATCCGCAGGAAGAGTACACGAAAAGCCTGATCGCTGCGGCATTCCCGGCAACCGAAGGCCCAGCGGCCGCAGGCATCTGAGGCAGCCCTGCCGCTCATTGGCGGCGGGTACCGGGTGCGTCATTGTTCAGGATCTTTGCCAGCAGCTTCGCGCGCTCGTCGCAAACGGCGACCAGATGGCCGAGCAGGGCTTCGCCGCTGTTGACCGCGGGTCGGCTCGCCGGCCGCAACGCCGAGACGAGGAAATTGATGCGATGTGAGATCGGCCGCATCACGACCGGTCTGTCACGGTAGCTCAGTGCCGTCAGCGGATTGACGATCGCCACGCCGAGGCCACAGGCCACCATCTCGCAGACGGCGTTGGCGGACTGCGTTCCGATCGACATCTTCGGCGTCACGCCCGCCTCGTCGAACATGCGGTCGATCTGCATCCGGAACGGATCGTTCTCGCCAAGCGAAATGAAATCCACATCGCGAAAATCCTCCGGGGCGAGGACCCGTTTTTCCGACAATGGATGGCCGACCGGCAGAACGCAGACCTGATCGAACCTGCCGACGGTCACCACCTCGGCATTGTCCGAGGAATAGCTGCCTTCGACCAGACCGATGTCGAAGTTGAAGCCGGAGATCGGCGACTGGTTGCGCGGGTCGGCGGTATCGATGCGCACGGAGACATGCGGATGGCTGCCCATCAGCCGGCGCAAGGCCTCCGGCAACAGGTTCTGCGCGAAGGCGGGCAACGTGGCGATATAGAGGATCTCGTCATAGGAACGGCGAAGCCCCTCGACGCAGGCATTGATGCGGTCGAGGCCGATGAAGGACGCCTGGACCTCGTGGTAGAGTTTCAGAGCTCTGGCCGTCGGATGCAGGCGCTGGCGACGGCGCTCGAACAACAGGAAACCGACGGTATCCTCGAGACGCCGGAGTTCGCGGGTGATCGTCGGTTGCGACGAAGCCAGGGCCGCGGCGGCGGCTGTCACCGTGCCGAACTTCATCGTGGCGCGAAACACTTCGATCTGCCGCAGATTGAGTTCACCCATTTTCGTTCGCCTCTCCAGTCCTCGACCATGCCAATCATATCAGAATTGAATGAACTGGCAGCGAATCTTTCGTATCGGCATATCCGGATCGGACATAGAGTTCACGCATGTAAATCATGACGTTGCACTTAATCTGGGTCGGTTCGCGCCGTTTCTGGAAAGGCAATCTGCTATCTCGGGTTGACACGTGGACAAGGCAGGCTTCGGCATACTTCTCGACAGGATCATCAGCCTCGCGGTCGAACGCAGCGGCGGAAAGCTGGAGGCCGGCGATATCGGCATCGCACTTGCGATCTACAACCGGCCGCTGCGCGTCGCCGACCCCGGCCCCTTGTCTTCGGTCCCGTCCTTCAGCTACCGGTGCGACGTACCGGTCTATCCTGCAAGCGTGGTGAAGCTCTTCTGCCTGCATGCCTTCACGGCCTTTGAGGCAATGGGCCGCTTCACACCGAATGACGAGGATCGGCGCGCCGCCCGCGCCATGATCGAGCTCTCCTCTAACGAGGCCACGGCATTCCTGATGGGGCGCCTCACCGGCGCATTCGACGGTCCCTGTCTGGACGACGATGCGCTGACGGCATGGCTTCGTGCCCGCCACGGCGTGCAGGATTGGCTGACCGGTCTCCGCAAACCCGAATTCCGCGACATCAACGTGTTGCACGCCACCTATGAGGACAGCCCCTATGGCTGCGCCTATCAGGCGAGGTCCCGCTCGCCTGGAAACCGGCTGACGGCGCGGGCATGTCTGGCGCTCATGCACGACATTGCCCGCGGCGCCGCAGCGTCACCGGCCTGGATGATGGAACTGATGGACCGCACAAGCGAGCGTCGGGCCTTTGCGGAAACCGGCATTCCGCCCGAGGGCGATCAGGTGCGAGGCTTTCTCGGCGAAGGCATGCCGGAAAGCACTCTGTTGTGGTCGAAGGCCGGCCACACCAGCTGGACCCGCCATGATCTCGTCTATGCCGAGACGGCATCGGGGCCGAGCTTCGTCACCTGTGTGATGACGGACAGCCGCTGGTCGGCGGCCGACACGACCCTGTTTCCGGATATCGGGCGGCTCATCCACGAGGCCGTTCTTGAGGACGTTCACGAGCAGGCCTGACGACAGATTTGCCTCGCGGCCCACCGCGGGGCGGAAAGAGCATCACAAGAAATGCTCGCATGCATGAAGATACAAAAAGAACCAATAGAGGGATACTGCCATGACATTACTCAAGACATCCGCCGGCTGTTTGCGTTCGGCCCGCCTTCTGCTTGCCGCGACCGCAATCAGCGTTCTGACCCAGTTCTCGCCGGTGATGGCGCAGGACCCGATCCCCGGCGGCACGCTGCATCTGCCGGCGCCCTACAGCTCGGCGCTGAAATCGCTCGATCCACACATCACCTATGAATCGCAGGACATGGCCGTCTCCAAGGCCTTCCACCGCGCGCTCTACACCTGGAACTCGGCCGAAAACCGGCCGACGCTCGATCTGGCGACCGCGGTCGAAACCTCGGCCGACGGCAAGACCTTCACCTACAAGCTCCGCGACAACGCCTATTTCCACAACGGCCGCAAGATGACGGCGGACGACCTGATCTGGTCCTACACCCGCATCATGGATCCGCAGAAGGGCTATCCGGGTTCGCCGATGATCTCGGAAATCGTCGGCGCGGACGACTACGCCGCCGGCAAGGCCACCTCGATCTCCGGCCTGAAGAAGATCGACGACTTCACCCTTGAGATCACCTTCAAGAACTACCTCGAACCGGGCACCCTGCTGTTCGAGGCCGTGACCGCCATCCTGCCGAAGGAAGAGGCAGACAAGCCGGAATTCCTGTCGCACCCCGTCGGTCTCGGCCCCTTCCGCTTCGTCGAGCACGTCGAGGGTTCGCGCGTCGTCGGCGAGAAATTCGACAAGTACTACAAGCCCGGCCAGCCCTATGCGGATCGCGTCGAGTTCACCATCACCGATGAATACAGCACCCTCGACGTCGCCTTCCGCGCCGGCGAACTGGATGCCACCGTGCTTTCCGGCAGCGCCTATGCCGCCTACAAGGCCGATCCGGACCTGTCGAAGGGCCTGATCGAGGTGCCCGAACTCTTCACCCGCCACATGGGCATGAACGTCCAGAAGGCGCCCTTCAACGATGTTCGCGTGCGCCAGGCGATCAATTATGCCGTCGACCGCGACATCATCATCCGCAAGCTGCTGAAGGACAAGGCGTTCAAGGCCACTGGCTGGCTGCCGATGACCTCGGTCGCCTTCGACAAGGACCGCACGCCCTATGCCTATGATCCGGAAAAGGCCAAGCAGCTCCTGAAGGAAGCGGGCTACGGCGACGGCTTCGAATTCGAGGCCATGGTCACCGATGGCGAAAGCACGCTCGGCGTGTTGCAGGCGATGACACCCTTCCTCGCAGCGGTCGGCATCACCGCCAAGCCGAAGGTGGTGGAATCGGGTGTTCTGCTCGATGCGATCAATGCCGGCGAGGCCATCGCATGGTTCCGCTCCAACGGCACGGGCCCTGATCCGGTCGGCGCGCTGCGCTGCTTTGACAGCCGCGTCTCCCGCTCGGCCTGCAACCGCAGCGGCTATGCCGACCCGAAGTTCGACGCCATGATCGATGCCGCCTCTTCCGACCCCGATCCCAAGCGCCGCATTGAACTGGCCAAGGAAGCCGATGGCTACATCTTCGAGCAGGCGCCGGTGTGGTTCCACAACTACAACAAGGCCGTCGTCGCTACGCAGCCCTGGGTGCACGGCGTCGATTCCAACGTAACGGAAGCCGCGATCCTCGAAGTCGACCAGATCTGGCTTGATGAGAACGCTCCGGGACGCGAGTAAGTCCGGCGGTTTCAGCCAATCCAACCTTTCCGGCTCGGGCGTCGCGTGTCATCCATGCGCCGTCCGCGTCCGGAACAGAGGAACATTTCATGCTGATGGTGATTGCGCGGCGGCTGATGCAGGCGCTTCTGACCGTCGCCGTCGTGGTGACGCTCGTCTTCCTGCTGTTCAGCGTCATTCCCGGCAGCTTCGTCACGTCGCTGGTCGGTGAAAAACGCGATATCGATCCCAAGGTCATGGCCCGGATCGAGGAACAGCTTCATCTGAACGATCCCTTGCCCGAGCGCTTCGGCCGCTATGTCGCCGACCTCGCGCGCGGCGATCTCGGAACCTCCTTCTCCACCCGCCGGCCGGTGATCGACATGCTGGAAAGCCGCATCGTCGCGTCCTTCCGGCTGGCCTGCGCCGCCATCCTGTTCGCCGTCGCCATCGGCCTGCCGCTGGGCTTCATCGCGGCTGCAAGGCCGGGAAGCTGGATCGACATGGCAGCGATGATGGGAGCGGTTTCGGGGCTTTCCGTGCCCGGCTTCTGGTTTGGCCTGCTGGCGATGTATTTCTTCTCGCTGCAACTGGGCTGGCTGCCGACCTTCGGCTACGGGCAAGGCGGTCTGCGGCATCTCGTGCTGCCGGCGCTCACCCTTGGCATCGGCCCCATGGCGCTTCTCGCCAGAACCACGCGGGCGGCCGTGCTCGAAGTGCGCGGCGCCGACTTCATCCGAACGGCGCGCTCCAAGGGCATGAGCGAGACCCGCATCGTCACCCGGCATCTGGCGCGCAACGCCTTCGTTCTGGTGCTGACAACGATCGGCCTGCAGTTCGGCTCCATGCTCGGCGGCTCGGTGGTGATCGAGAGCCTGTTCGCATGGCCGGGGGTCGGATCGCTGCTCATCCAATCCGTCTCGCTGCGCGACATTCCCGCGGTGCAGGGCTGCATTCTCGTCATCGTGCTGTTCTTCCTGCTCATCAACACGCTGGTCGACATCGCCTACATGCTGATCGATCCGAGGATCCGCTACCGATGAAACTCCTCCAACTCCTGCGCCCCAATCTGTTCGTCGGCGGGCTGATCCTGGTGATCATGGTCTTTCTCGCGCTGTTCGCGCCGCTGATTGCCACCCATGATCCCGTTCTCGACGCCAACCTGATCTATGCCGAGGAGCCGCCGGGCGGGGCATTCCTGATGGGAACCGACGAACAGGGTCGCGACATCTTCAGCCGCGTGATCTACGGGGCCCGCATCTCGCTCACCATCGGCCTCGTCGTGCAGCTCATGAACACCTGCATCGGCGTGACCCTCGGACTTTCGGCCGGCTATTTCGGCGGCTGGTGGGATGAATTCGTCCAGGGCCTCACCAACCTGATGCTCTCCATCCCGACGGTGGTCTTCGCGCTGGCGCTGATGGCCGTGCTCGGGCCAGGGGTGACGAGCCTGCTGATCGCGCTCGGTATGACCGACTGGGCCTATAGCTGTCGCATCAGCCGGGCGCAGGTCCTGTCGCAGAAGTCGCGCAGCTATGTGCAGGCGGCGCAGACCATGGGCTACGGGCGTTTTCACATCATGTTCCGCGAGCTTCTTCCGAATATCGCAGGTCCGCTGGTGGTGATTGCCACCATGGGCATCGGCTCGGCGATCATGGCCGAGGCTTCGCTCTCCTTCCTCGGACTGGGCGTCGTGCCGCCCGCGCCGAGCTGGGGTTCCATGCTCTCCCACGCGCGAGAACAGCTGATGGTCTCGCCCTGGATCGCCATCTTTCCCGGGGCCGCGCTTTTTCTCACCGTTCTCGGGTTCAATCTGCTGGGCGATGGTCTGCGCGACCTCATCGATCCGCAGGGGAAGGCCCGGCGCGCATGAGCGAGGATCTCATTCTCAATATCGAGGATCTGCGGATCTCACTCTCGGCAAACGGCGAGGATTACCCGGCGGTCGAGGGTCTCAACCTGTCGATCGCCCGCGGTGAAGTCGTCGGCCTGGTCGGCGAGTCCGGCTGCGGCAAGAGCCTGACGGCGCTATCCGTCGCGGGATTGCTGGGCGGTCCCTTGCGGGTGACCGGCGGGCAGATCCGCTTCGACGGCAACGACATCGCCCGCCTGCCCAATCGCAACATGCGGATGCTGCGCGGCAATCGCATCGCCATGATCTTCCAGGAGCCGATGACGGCGCTCAACCCGCTGATGACCATCGGCGACCAGATCGGCGAGATGTTCGTGCTGCACCGGGGCATGAGCCGGCGGGCGGCGCGCAAGCGCGCGATCGAGTGTCTGGAACAGGTGCAGGTGCCGGGGGCCAGCCGGCGGGTGAACGATTTTCCCCACCAGCTTTCGGGCGGCATGCGCCAGCGCGTGATGATCGCCATTGCGCTCGCCTGCGATCCTGATCTTCTCATTGCCGACGAGGCGACCACGGCACTCGACGTCACCATTCAGGCCGAGATCATCGAGCTGATCCTCGATCTCTGCCGCGCCCGCGGTACGGCAGTGCTGATGATCTCCCACGATCTCGGGCTTGTCGCCCGCGTCTGCCAACGGGTGGCGGTGATGTATGCCGGCCATCTGGTGGAGGAACAGCCGGCGGAGAAGATCTTCTCCGATCCGCAGCATCCCTATACCCGGGGGTTGGTCGCATCGCTGCCACGGCTCGGCCGGCGTCTCGTCGCCGGTCAGGCGAAGCTTGCCGAAATACCCGGCGTGGTTCCCCCGATCGTCGAATACGGCAAGGGCTGCCGCTTCGCTCCGCGTTGCGCCGAAGTCATGCCGCAATGCCTGACAGCCGCGCCGGAAACGACGCCGCTTTCCTGGGGCGGCCGCAAAAGGTGCTATCTCAATGGCTGATGTCACCATGAAAAATCTTGAGGCCGACCGTCCCGATATCCTGCGCATCGAAGATCTCAGGGTCCACTATCCCGTTCGTCAGGGCTTCGGTTTCCGGCGCGGCCTGCTCAAGGCCGTCGATGGCGTGAACCTCGACCTGAAGGCCGGGGAATGTCTCGGTCTCGTGGGGGAATCGGGCTGCGGAAAATCGACGCTCGCGCAGTCCATTCTCGGCCTCGTGCCGGCGAGCGGCGGACGGATCGTGCTCGACGGACAGGACGTGAGCGGCGCGAGCAGTCACTCCGACCGGCTGGACCGCGCCCGCATCGTGCAGATGGTGTTTCAGGACCCGTTCGCGTCGCTGAACCCCAGACACACCGTCGGCCAGAGCCTTGGCGGGCCGCTGAAGCTGCACGGCATCGGCAATGCCGCCGAGCGCGAAGACCGCGTCGGCGAAATACTGCGCAAGGTGGGCCTCCGTCCCGATGCGGCCAAACGGTATCCGCACGAGTTTTCCGGCGGCCAGCGGCAGCGCATCTGCATTGCGCGCGCCCTGATCGTCGAACCGAAACTCGTCGTCTGCGACGAGCCGGTATCGGCGCTCGACGTCTCCATCCGGGCGCAGATCATCAACCTGCTTCTGGAGTTGAAGAACGAACTCGGGGTGGCGTTGCTGATGATCTCCCACGATCTGGGCGTCGTCGAGCACATGTGCGATCGCATTGCCGTCATGTATCTCGGCCGGATCGTCGAACAGGGAGACTGGAACGAGATCTTCTCCGCGCCGGCCCATCCTTACACCCGCTCGCTGATCGCTTCGATCCCCGATCCGATGAACCCGGTCTCCGGCAGCATCCGTCTTCACGGTGAAATCCCCTCGGCGCTCGATCCGCCGCCGGGCTGCGCGTTCAACCCGCGCTGCAGCCAGGCGATGGCGGTCTGCCGGGCCGGCCCTGTTCCCGAATTCTCCGCTTTGTCACCAACGCATCAAGCGCGTTGCCATCTTTTGCCAAGGTCTTAGACATGAATGACACTTCCGCTTCGCTTCTCGTCCAGCCGGTCATCAAGGTGCGTGCCGGACAGGATCCGGACCAGCCCCACCGGGGTACGCTCACCATCGGCAACTGGACGGTGCCCTGCGCTGTCGGCCGCTCGGGCCTGCGTGTTCCGGCGCTGAAGCGCGAGGGAGACGGCGCAACCCCGATCGGCACCTTCCCGCTGCGATACGGTTTCTACGACCCTGAAGCGCTGGGCGACGCGCCGCGCTCCTTTGCCTTTCCCTTCCTCGAGAAGCCCGCCAACTACAACTGGATCGAGGACCCGGAAAGCCCGTTCTACAACCAGTTCGTGCTCGACATGTCGCCGGACGCGAAGGTTCGCACGGGCGAGCGGCTGTTCGATCTCTTCATCCCCGTCGGCTGGAACGACTCCACCCCGCGGGCGGCAGGCGGCAGCGCCATCTTCATGCATGCCGCCCGGCCGGATTTCAGCGGTACGCAGGGCTGCGTCGCCATTGCCCACGATCAGCTGCTCGAATTCGCCAGCCGGCTTCAACCCGGCATGATGATCGACATCGCGCCGGCCGATGAAGCGCAGGACAGAGACGTAGCCACATCCACGGACGTGATGGAATGCGTGACGTTCCGGGCGCTCCAGCCGGGACCGCGGCTGATCGTCACCGGCTCCGTGCACGGCAACGAGACCTGCGGGCCGCTGGCGATTTCCCGCATCATTGCCGAATTCCGCTCCGGCCGGCTGAAGCTCGCCCGCGGCAGCGTGACCTTTGTCCCGGTGGTCAACGCACTGGCCTATCGCTGGAACCGTCGAGAAGGCGACCGCAATCTCAATCGTAACCTCAGCGAAAAGCCCGTGCCGGTGGACAACGAGGATCGTATCGCCAATGTCCTGTGCCCGCTTCTGCGGGAGCATGACGTTCTCATAGACCTGCATTCGTTCAGCGCATCCGGCCTTCCCTTCGCGCTGATCGGCCCAAGGGACAATCAGGACGGGCTCGAACCGTTCGACAAGGCAATGCAGGAGGAAAAGCTCGTCAAGGCACTCGGCCTGCCGATGATCCTGCATGGCTGGATGAGCGCCCATGAACGCGCCTCCCTTGTTCGGGCCGGCAAGGGCTATCCGTATGAGGCGGTGTCCCATGGCGTGGGCACTGCGGAATACATGCGCTTCGCCGGCGGATATGCCGTGACAGTCGAGTGCGGCAGCCACGACGACCCGGAAGGCCCGCGCCTCGCCTATCGGACCATCCTCAACGGGCTTGCGCATCTCGGGCTTATTGAAGCGCCCCTCCTGCCCGGCGCCATTGCGCCCCAGGTATGGGAAATCGACGAAGCTGTCATGGCCAACAGCGACGAGGACCGGCTGGTGCGCCAGTTTTCGGCGGGCGAACCGGTCCGCGAGGGCGAGCCCATCGGAACGCGGGTCACCGGAGACGAAATTCGCGCCCCCTATGACGGCGCCATCATCTTCGCCAGCATCAATTCTCCCGCGGGGAGCGAGTTGTGCTTCTTCTGCAAGCCGAGCCAACGTTTCGGCTGACCGGGGATCGACGCCAAATCCGCGCATCTGCATCGCAGAGCAAGGCCTGGTTCTTCCCGCGGGTATCGACGTTGCCCACGGGATAAGGGAAGATCGGCATGCGGGTGAACTGGAATCGATCCGCGACGGGTCACTCTGCTTCGCTCAGCAGCATAACGTCGTTCCTGCCGCCGGAGCAGGCAGCACTTGCGACGAAGTCCTCGACCAAGTCTGGGCGGCAGCGCAGGCGGGAAGACCAGCAGTCCAGACGATCTCCAGATGGAGAAAGCTCTCTGCATCTGGTCACCTGAAGCGGACATTACATGATCGGAATTAGGTCAGATGCCTAGTGTCGCTTTGCACTTAATCCCGAGAATCGACCTGAAAGATTTCAGAGAGACAGCGGGGCATTTAATTTGAGAATGATCACTTCATGTAAGAATCAGACGATCGAGGCAATCGACGGTGTTTTGCTGTGAGTGAGCCATTTCCAGACGAAGTTGACGAGGCGTTTGGGATGAAGCGTGTCGACGCGCAGACGCAATTCGAGAGTTCCTGAAAAACGGCACTGGAAAGATGTCGGTGGCCGAAGTGACCCTGCTTGGGGCCGAACTCGAAATCAGTCAAGCGACCGCATACCGCCTCATCAAGCTATTCCGCGCCGGCGGAACCGTGATGGGCCTTGTGGAGCGCAAGCCCGGCCGACCAGAAGGCCATCGGATCTGGATCATCCAAGCCCATCAGCATCGAAGGGCCGCCGCCCCATTGACGGCATGCCGGCTGGGCGAAGATGCCGGCGTAGCGCCGCGATGCGAAAGATCGCGTTGGCCGCGCCATATCCCTGGTAACCACGCCGCGCGACGATTTCGAAGAAAAAACCCTCCGCATAGGTCGGTGAATAGATCTGGAAATACTCGCCGTTTTCGTCGCGATCATAGAGAATATTGTTCAGTTTCATCCGATCGACGAGGTCCGGGTCGAGACCGAAGCGTGCCTCGACGTCGTCATAGTAATTTGGCGATATGGATAGTGGCCTGAAACCGTTGCGCCGCAGGGCATCGGCCGTCGCAAAGATGTCGTCGGTCTGGAAGGCGAGATGCTGGATGCCGGAGCCGAAGGTTTCGGCGATGAAATGACCGGCCAGGGTGTTGCGGTTCTCTGCCCCGTTCAGCGTAATCCGCAAGGCGCCGTTATCGCTCTCGACCACCTGACTGCGAACCACGCCGGCCGGATCAATGATGTCTACCATCGCCGTCTTCCTCGCCCGAAGCTGCGACGTGTAGAACAAGAGCCAGGTCGGCATCTCGTCATACCTGACCGTCTGTGCCACATGATCCAGCCGAGTGAGGCCGACGCTATTGGCTTCGTTGGGCGAATGCGGCAGCGGATCGAAATCGACTTCCCAGATGTTGCCGAGTTCTCCCTGCTGATCGAGAAAATAGACAAGGCCGCCGCCGACGCCGCGGATAGCAGGAATAATGACCTCGCCGGGGCCGGCTGGCTGCTCGAACACCTCAGCGCCGAGGGCGATGGCCCTACGAAGCGCAGCAGCGGCATCATCGACCATCAAGGCGATCGCATAGGCGTTCGCGCCATGGACCAGATAGGAGGCATTGGCGAACCCTTTCTCGTCACGGTTCAGCAAAAGGTTCACTTCCCCCTGCCTGAACAGAGTGACGGCCTTCGACTTGTGCTGTGCCACCGCCTGGAAACCGAGCACGCGCAGCAGGTCTTCCAACTCGACGCCTTCGCTGCCACTGACGGCGAATTCGACAAAGGCGATCTGCCTGACGTCCGAGCGATCCGGCATCTCCGGCACGTTCATGGCGATTTCCGGTTCTGCCCGCTTCACCTGGTCCATCAGATAGACCAGGGAGCGATGCCCGTCGGCCGAGATCGCCGTCGGCGAGCCGCCGCGAAACTGGTCGTTGAAGATCTCGAGCGACAGATAGCCGCGATAGCCCGTGGCGGCCACGGCCCGCATGAAGTCCGTCACCGGCAGGTCACCCTCGCCCGGCATGTTGCGGAAGTGGCGCGACCAGTAGAGCAGATCCATCTCGATCTGCGGAGCGTCCGCCAGTTGAACGATGAAGATGCGGTCACCGGGAATGGAGCGGATCGAATTGACGTCGATCTTGCGGGCCAGCGTGTGAAAGCTGTCGAGTATGAGACCGACATGGGAATGATCCGCACGGCGAACGATCTCCCAGGCATCGCGGTGGTCGTTGATATGCCGGCCCCAGGCGAGTGCCTCGTAGCCGACACGCAGCCCACGCCGGGCGGCACGCTCGCCGAGTTCATGAAAATCAGCGGCCGCCCGGTCGATACCTCCGAGAGAGACCGCGGACGTGTTCGAGCAGATCAGCATGAGATCCGTGCCCAGCTCGGCCATGAGGTCGAACTTGCGTTCCGCCCTTTCGAAACCCCGGCTGCGAAACGGTTCCGGCATGCCTTCGAAGTCCCTGAACGGCTGGAACAGGGTCACTTCCAGCCCATGATCGCGAACCATCTTGCCCACGTCGGCCGGAGAACGATCGAATGCCAGAAAATCGTTTTCGAAGATCTCGATGCCGTCAAATCCGGCTCTGGCGATCGCCGCGAGCTTGACTTCGAAGTCCCCACTGATCGACACCGTTGCGATTGACGTCTTCATCTGCCTGCTCCTGGCTGCCGGATCCTGCGATCCTCGATAACGGGCATCTGCCGGCTAGCGCTTGCCTTCGGAGATCAAAAGTTCCAGCGCCTCCACCGCGATCGGGTAGCCCTTGGCTCCCAGACCGGCCATGACCGTGGTTGCGGTCATCGACACATAGGAGCGGTGATAGATCGACTCCCGCCGATGCACGTTGCTGATGTGGAACTCGATGATCGGCCCCTTGAACATCTTCAACGCGTCGAGAAGTGCGAGCGACGTGAAGGTGAATGCGGCCGGATTGATGATGATCCCCGCACCTTCGTCGATCGCCTCATGAACGAGGTCGATCAGCTTCTCCTCGTTGTTCGTCTGATGAAAGACCACGGGCCGCTTGGCAGCGGCCTGTCTGCACCAGGCCTCGACCTCGGCCAGTGTGTCGGAGCCGTAGATCTCCGGTTCACGTTTGCCGAGCCTGTTCAGGTTCGGTCCGTTCAGGATGTAGATCGGTTTAAGTTCTGTCATCTCGATCTCAAATCAGCCCTGGTAACCCATGAGGCGGGGAAGCCACAGCACGATGCCCGGAATGAAGGTGATCACGCCGAGGCAGAAGACCATCCACAGGATGAATGGCGCGGCATCCCGGATGATGTCGCGCACCGGTGCGCCGGAAATCTTCGCCACGATGAACAGCAGCAGACCGTAGGGGGGCGTCACGAGGCCGAGCATGATGTTGACGACCACGACAACGCCGAAATGCACCAGGTCGATCCCGAGCGCCTGAGCCGTCGGGATGAAGACCGGAACGACGATCAAGAGGATAGCCGTGCCCTCGAGCACGCAGCCAAGCAACAGCAGCAATACATTGACAAAGATGAGAAACGTGGTCGGCGACATCTCCCACCCCGTCAGAATTATCCTGATGCTTTCCGGGATGTTTTCGACCGTTACCACGTAGTTGAAGACGAGCGCGCCGGCGATCAGCATGCCGATCGAAGTCGAGATCTTGGCACTGGCAAAGAGCGCCTGATAGAAGGCCGAAAAGCTGATGCTGCGATAAACGAAGGCGGAGATGAACAGGGCATAGGCCGCAGCCAACGCGGCTGCCTCGGTGGGCGTCGTGATGCCGGAATAGATGCAGCCGAGCAGCAGAATCGGCATCATGAGGGCGGGCAACGCGCGCCATGTAATGCCGGGGATTTCGCGCAGCGGCACTGGTTCCTCAACCGGAAAATTGCTCCGTCGCGCGGTAATGGCAATCTGCATCATCTGCAACGCGGCCATCAGGAGGCCGGGCACCATACCCGCCAGGAAGAGGTAGCCAATCGATGCATCAGAAACGAGTGAATAGATGACCATGGGAATCGAGGGCGGGATGATCGGGCCGATCACCGCAGTGACCGCGGTCAGGGCGGCGGCGAAGCTCGGCGTGTAGCGTCCACCCGCTGTCATCAACTTCTGCATCATACCGCCAGTGCCCGCTGCGTCTGCGATCGCCGAGCCGGACATTCCGGCAAAGATGATACTTTGCACGACATTGACCTGCGCCAGTCCGCCCCGGAAGCGCCCGACCAGAACGTTGCAGAATGACAGGAGACGTTCTGTCATGGAGCCGATGTTCATGAATTCGGCGGCAAGCACGAATAGCGGCACGGCCAGGATGACGTAGTTCGAGTACATGCCGTTCAGGAATTGCTCGGCAACGATCCCCATGTCGGCGCCGGACAACAAAAGATAAAGGACGGACCCGGCGATCATCGACAGGCCTATCGGCAGACCCAGAAAAGCCAGGATGGTGATGGCAACGATGGCAAGGGAAAAGGGGCTGGCCAGGTTCATACGCCGGAACTCGCTTTTGTCGGATCGAAGCCATCCGGTGCCCGCCCGCGAATGGCCAGGACGCAAAGCCAGATGTAGCGAACGATCATCGCCACGGCGAATACGACATAGATGGAATAGAGATAGTCGAAGCGGATCTTCAGGTAGGCGGTGCTTTCGACCTTCATGAAGGTCACGTAATCGACGACGGCGGGCAGAGACCAACCGAAGAGGAGCACGAGCGAAGCGGCCGTGATGACCTGCATGACGCGACGCGCCCCATCGCTCGCCGCCCCCCAGATCAGGTCGAAACGGATTTCGTCGACCTCCCTGATCACGAAAGCGGATCCGAAGAGGACCATCCAGATCCAGAGTGCGACGCTTGCCTCATGGGTCCAGCCGATCGACAAGTTGAGCAAATAGCGGAACGCGATCTGTAGCAGGAAGATCACGAACATGCCCAACAGCATGAGCGCGATCAGGTTCTCGGCGCGGCGCCTGAGCCACTTTCCCGTCATGGAAAATTTTGACGTCATCCCTTGTCACTTTCCTGTTTCACGAAACGAGCCGGCGGTGGCCGGCTCGCCTCACTCGGTGACCAATGGATCAGAGGGCGGCGACCTTTTCCAGGATGCCCTCGGGCCAGCTCTTGGCAAGATCCGAACCGAGATACTTCTCGTTGGCGAACTTGCGGAAGGCCTCGAGGTCCGGCGTGTAGACCTGAAGACCAGCGGCCTTGAACTCCTCGACGAGCTTCGCCTCCTGGGCGATGTGCTGGTCCTCGCTCCACTTCATCGCCTTGTCGGCAGCAGCCTGGATCTTCGCCTGCTGTTCGGCAGAGAGCCCGTTCCACACATCGGCGGAAATCGTCAGAAGGTCGTAGCCGATCAGATGCGACGTCATGACGATCTGAGACATCACTTCGTAGAACTTCATGTTCTTGACGTTCGGAAGTGGGTTGTCCTGGCCGTCGATGGCGCCGGTCTGCAGGCCTGTATAAACTTCTGCATAGGCCATGGGGACGGGATTGGCGCCGATCGCCTCGCCCAGAAACTGCCAGGCGTCGCCGCCCGGCATGCGCAGCTTGACACCCGCTAGGTCCGCCGGCGTCGAGATCTTCTTCTCGGGCTTCAGTCCGACCTGTCGCGCGCCGAAATAGGTGGGGCCGAGAATGTGAACGCCGGCCTTTTCCTCCGCCATCTTCTTGAATTCGGCTCCAAGCTCGCTGGCGAAGAAAGTGCGCACATGCGCTGCGTCGCGGAAGAGATAGGCCGAGGTCAGCACAGACCATTCCGGCACCTGCTTGGAGATGTCCTGCGGGGCAATGTTGCCCATCTGCAGATTGCCACGCTGTAGCGCAACCAGTTCCGTTCCCTGCTTGAACAGCGTGCCGCCATAGAAGGGCTCGACCTTGAAGCCATCCTTGAGTTCGTCGGCAAACATCTTCACCATGCTGGCGCGGATGTCCTGCTCGGAGAACACAGCGGATAGTTTCAGGGTAACGGGTTCCTGGGCAAGCACCGGCATCGGCATAACCGTGGCGGTTGCAGCGACGGCAAGGGATGCGCCAAGCAAATGGCGCCGCGTGAGTTCGATTGTCATTTCTTTCCTCCTCAATGTCCCTCCCCGCCTCCACGGTTCAGGACCTCTCCTCATCGGATCGACCGCCGGTCGCCCCGGTAAATTTTTGTACGAAATAGTTCGTTTATGTCAAGAGCCCGCTGTGAACTGATCGTTGTCAATATCAGTTTCGGTCCGGCGAACACCAGTTTCTGAACCGCATCTTACTCCGAAACGCGGACGCCGCGCTGCGAAGCCCGGGGCGACGCGCCCTTGCCTCGCGTCCCCAGTCGAAGCCTGCCCTGCCTTGTCCACCGTTCAAGCCAAACGCTCGGCCCGCAGCAGACCCGGATTGGTCAGCGAGGAAAAATGCGCAAGCATGCGTTCGGCATTCGGCTGTCTTCCGGTCAGCAATGCGAAGGCGCGGACGGCCTGGAATACGGCCATGCCGCCACCATCCGCCACCGGGCAGCCGCGCTTGCGCGCCTCGGCCAGCAGAGCGGTCTCAAGCGGGAAGTAAACGACCTCGGACACCCAGGTGTTGCTTTGGAGGAGATCGGCCGGCAAGGGAAGCCCGGGAAGCTTGTCCATCCCGGTCGGCGTCGCATGGACGAGGCCGGTGGCAACCTCCATCGCCCGCCCAAGGTCGCAACCGGCTTCAATCGCCGCAGACGGGAAATGCGCAGCCATCGCCTTCGCCAATCCTGCGGCCCGATCTTCGTCGACATCAAAGATCGTCAGCTCCCTCGCCCCCATCTTGAGAAGTGCGAAGGCCGTGGCGGCTCCCGCTCCGCCAGCACCCAGCTGTACAACGCGAGCGAGATCAGCATGGGGCAGTTGGCGTCGAAACCCCTCCGCATAGCCCCACCAGTCGGTATTGTGTCCGATGCGCCGACCGTTGCGCAGAACCACTGTGTTCACCGCGCCGAGCTTCGCCGCGTCGTCCGACAATTCGTGCAGCAAAGGAATGACCTGCTGCTTGCACGGATAGGTAATGTTCAAGCCACAAAGGCCATCGTCCTCTGCCTGTCGAATTAGCTCCGGCAAGACAGATGGTCCGGCGCCAAGGCTATCGAGATCGATCAGCGCATATCGATAGGGAAAGCCTTGCGCCGCACCTTCGGCCATGTGCATGGCCGGCGTCAGCGAGCGTTGAATTCCGGCACCTATGAGCCCTGCGCGCTTTTCCTCGACGATAATTGCCGTACCCTCTTTGCTCACCACTTCCACCGTCAGAAAGGCCGTCGCGTAAATTTCACCTTGCGAGGTCCGGCCCCTCGCCGATCGACTAGACGACGGATACAACCCGAATAATGTACGAACTAGTTCGTGTCAATTGGTCACCAGTTGAATAGCCGTGGCAAGGTGACTAAGAAGCGGTGGGAGCAAGAGCCTCAACGGCTATGTTCGCGGCGCGACTTTCCGGTTCGCCGCGGCATCGGGAGTGTGGAAAAGATGGCAAGACCAGCCGGCGACGCGCGAAAGAACGATCCGGAGAGGACCAAGGAGAATATCCTTGATGTAGCGACTGCAGAGTTTGCCGAGTTTGGCCTCTCCGGAGGCCGTGTCGATGCGATTGCCGAAAAGACGCGTACCTCCAAGCGCATGATCTATTACTATTACGGCAATAAGGAAGGCCTGTATCTCGCAGTACTCGAAAAGGCCTATCGCAAGATCCGCTCTCTGGAATCCGATCTCGAGCTGGCGGACATGCCGCCGGATCAGGCTTTGCGCCAGCTCATATCGTCGACCTTCGATCATGACGAGCAGCACCCGGATTTCGTCAGGCTGGTCAGCATTGAGAACATTCATCATGCGATGCACATGAAGCGCTCCTTGGAGATCGCAGAACTGAACATCTCCGTGATCCGGACCATTCAGGAGATTCTCGATCGGGGCACGCGCGAGGGGATCTTCGCGCGCAAGGTCGATGCCATCGACCTGCATATGCTGATCAGCGCCTTCTGCTTTTTCCGGGTATCGAACCGATACACCTTTGGCACGATCTTCCAGCGCGACCTCAGTGAGCCGGCACTCTACAACCGTCACAAACAGCTGATTTCCGATGCGGTGCTAGCCTACCTCCGCACGGTTTGACTGGTTGAGCGGGTATCCGCCGGCAAACTGCTGTCGCGCAATCCGCGCTGGAATAGTCCAGTCCGATCCATCGCTCGCTTTCGCCCCCATTGAGGCCCGGCCCTAGCTTAGACTAGTAAAGTCGCTTCGTTACTCGCATGCCACCCCCCTCCGAAAGCTAAGGGCAGCTCGCGCGACTGCCAAAGCCGTTCGCCACCCGCAAGACTGGTTGAACGGGTTACCGCAGCAGCGTGAGCACAGCGCTCCAGAAGTGTCAGTCGGGATCGACAGCTCCCAGCGTGCGGACGACGGCTCTTTCATGTCCGACAAGAGGCGGTTAGAAAGGGCAAAACTGCAGAAAGGACAATCATGGCTGCTGACGGGGGCGAAGACGAGAAAGAGCGAACACCGCGCAGCCAGACCCTGGTGCGAGGGCTTGAGATCATTGATGCGGTGGCCGATCAGCCGCGCACCATTGCCGAGATCGCCTCCATGACCGGGCTCACCTACAGCACCGTGCATCGGATCGTCTCGGTCCTCGTGGAGCGGCGCTTCCTCAAGGCTGAGAACCCGCGCGAATTCGCCTTGGGGCCGAGACTGATCGAGCTCGGCTTTGCCGCCTATTCCCAGACCGATCTCGTTCGGATCGCGCGCCCGCGACTGGAGGACCTGTCACGCGAAACACGCGACACTGTCCATCTCGCGCAGCTCGACGGCTGGGAAGTCTCCTATCTTGACAAGTTGCGCGGGGCCCGCCCGGTCGAAATCAGCTCGCGGATCGGCGGGCGCAAACCAGTCATCTCGACGGGGGTCGGCAAGGCCCTGATACTCGACGAGCCCGAGGTAGCCCTGTCCAGACTCTATCATCGGGACCACCATCTGCTACCCGCCAGCATGACGGAAGCCGGCTGGCTGAAACTGATGGCGGACTATCGCAGCGGCGGCTATTCCTACGACCTCGGCGAAGACGAGCCGTCGATCCGCTGCGTGGCGGCGCCGATCCGCGATGCGACGGGTCGGATCATCGCTGCCATCTCGGTATCCTCGACGCTTGAATACATGTCACCGGAGCGCATGCGCGACCTGGTGCCGGAGGTACAGAGAGTGGCTGCGGCGATTTCCGCCGATCTGGGCGCGCGGCCCCGCTAAGCCGCGCCTTCCTGTTCGTCGTCTGCACGAAGGGCTGCGCCGAAGGTCAGAGAACCTTGCCTGGATTAAGGATGCCCTTGGGATCGAGGCTTCGCTTCAATTGGCGGAGCATGGCGAGTTCGTTTTCGGAGCGGCTGTAGGCGAGCCAGGGCTTCTTGTGCAGCCCGATGCCATGCTCGGCGGAAACCGATCCGCCATAGGCGCGGATGATTTCGTAGACGGTCTTTTCAATCCCGTGGCCGGTGGGGTCAATGTCGGTGATCGGTCCCGCGACCAGATGGATATTGCTGTCGCCGGCATGCCCGAAGAAGATGACCGGGAGAGCGGGGAAGGTCGTTTCGAGTGCGGCGCGGATCTCGTCGACGCAGGCGCCGATCCGGGCGAGCGGTACCGATACGTCGAAATTGATCGTCGGCGCCCGGCGCGACAGGATTTCGGCGATGCCGTCGCGCAGTGACCAGAAGGCTTCGACCTCCCGCTGCGACTGGGCGATCGCCGCATCGGCGACCACCCCAGCCTCGAAGGCGGCCTCAAGCATGGCTTCGAAGGCCGGACGCTCCGCATCGGCATCCGCGCCCTGCATTTCGATGAGGGCGTAGATCGCGTGGTCCGGTTCCACCGGTGCACGAACGCCGGTCTCTTCGAGAGCCGCGCTGTAATAGTCGTTCCACATCAGCTCGAAAGCGGTAACGCGACCCGACAGAGCGCGTTGCGCATGCCGCAGCAAACCTGCCGCCGCTTCGAAATCGGCGACCGCCACCAGCGCCGCATTGGCCCCGCCGACACCGGGATGCAGCTTGAGGACGGCGCGGGTGACGACGCCGAGCGTGCCTTCCGAGCCGATGAACAGATGCTTGAGGTCGAGGGCGGCATTGTTCTTCGGCATGCGGTTCATCATCGAAAGGATCGTGCCGTCTGCCAGCACCACCTCGAGACCCAGAACCAGATCGCGCGTCATGCCGTAGCGGATGACGCGGTTGCCGCCGGCATTGGTGGCAATATTACCGCCGATCTGGCAGGAACCGCGGGCGCCGAGGTCGAGCGGAAACGAAAACCCGGCATCGAGCGCAGCGTCCTGGATGCGCTGCAGGATGCAGCCCGCACCGACGACCATCAGACCCGATGCCGTGTCGATCTCCTCGATCCGATCGATGCCGGCAAGCGAAAGCAGAACGGTGCCCTCCGAGGGGACCGCGCCGCCGGCAAGGCCCGTGCGCCCCCCCTGCGGCACAACTGGCGTGTCATAGTCGTGGCAGAGCCGCATGACAGCAGCCACTGCTTCCGTGTCGCGCGGCGTCACCAGTGCGAGCGGGGTGCCGCCGCGTTCGTCGCTCCAGTCGCGCAGCGCCGCTTCGGGCACATCTGTACCGCTGCGGATGTTGCTTTTTCCCACGGCGCGCTCCAGCGCGGTGATGAGCCCTGCCGTCGATCTGTCGAGGTTCATGCCTTCCTCCCGGTATGATTTAGGATGGCACTTGCCGGAAAATTGCACATATTGCAAACTGATTTTACTATTTGACACTTGCGAGCGTCTCTGTTTATCTCGGCCGCGCCAGGGGAGGATCGGAGGCGCCCGCCTTGCGCTCGGGCCCACGACAGATCCCGGCAAGAGCCAGAAGGAAACCGGCAACGGTTTTCCGCATCACAGGGAGGACAAACATGTCGCTTACAAAAGCCGCGCACACGCTGCGCGCAGGTTTCGTTGCCGCATTCACATCGGCCGCACTCTTCAGCACCACCGCTGCCGCGGCGCCGGAAATCACCTTGCGCGCCGCCCATTCCTCGACGCCGTCGTCGACCGGCCACAAGGCGTTCGAATTCCTTGACAAGGAGCTACGTGAGAAGTCCGGCGGCCGCATCGGCCTCGAGATCTTCCCGAACTCCCAGCTCGGCGGCGAGCGCGAGCTGGTCGAGAACATCCAGTTCGGCAATGTCGATCTGACCTTCGTATCGTCGGCGCCGGTCGCATCCTTCGCGCCGCAATTCTTCGCCTTCGACATTCCGTTCCTGTTCAAGGATCGTGAGCAGGCTTACAAGGTGCTCGACGGTGACGTCGGCAAGGAAATCCTCGGCTCGCTCAACGACAAGGGCATGGTCGGTCTCGCTTACTGGGAAAACGGCTTCCGGCAGCTGACCAACAGCAAGAAGGAAATTCGCTCTCCCGACGATCTGGCCGGCATGAAGATGCGCACCATGGAAAACGAAGTGCACATCGCCGCCTGGCGTGCCGAGGGTGCAAACCCGGCGCCGCTCGCCTTCAACGAGCTGTTCACGGCGCTCCAGCAGGGCACCTTCGATGCGCAGGAGGGCCCGATCAACCTCTTCTACGACATGAAGTTCAACGAGGTGCAGAAGTTCATCTCGAAGACCAACCACATCTATTCGCCGTGGCCGCTGCTCGCCAACCCGGACAAGCTTGCAAGCCTCTCCGACGAAGACCGGGCGATCTTCGACGCCGCAGTAAAGGCCGCCACCGACTACCAGCGCGGCCTTGCCAAGGAAGCGGACGACAAGGCCGAAGCCGCGATGACCGACGTAACGTTCACGACGCTCACCCCGGAAGAGCTGAAGGCTTTCTCCGACAAGGTGGCTCCGATCGTCGATCTGGTGAAGCAGAAGGCCGGTGCCGACCTCGTGGATCGCCTCCTGGCCGCAGCAAAGTAGGCTGACGGATCTTTGAGGCCCGGCGCAATCGTCGCCGGGCCTTTTCCCGGCATCTTCTGTTGAACTGGCGCCGGCGGGTCAACCCTGCGAGGCGCGGGAGGAGTTCATGTTCAAACTCGTCGATGAGCATTTCGAAGAGGCGATCGTCGTGGCCCTGATGGCCATGATGTCTGTCTTGATCGGCGTGCAGATCTTCATGCGCTATGTGATGGGAGCGTCGCTCTCCTGGTCGGAGGAGCTGTCTCGCTACTTCTTCATCTGGGCGACCTATGTCGGCATCGCCTATGCGGTGCGCAAGGACGCCCATATCCGCGTGACCATGGGCACGGACCTGCTGTCGGCAAAAGGCCAGACTTATGTCCGCATCCTGACCCATGTCATCTTCGGTGCCTTTGCGCTCTTCGTCATGTACCAGGGCTGGTTCATGGTCGAAAAGACTTTCCGCTTCGGCCAGAAGTCCGCCTCCCTCGGCATGCCCATGGGCATCATCTATCTGGCGCCGTTCTCCGGTTTCCTGCTGGTCGTGCTGCGGCTGATCCAGGCAATCGTCGTCGACCTGCGAGCCGTCGGACAGGGAGTTGCCCGATGATCTCGCTCATCCTCTTCGGCCTTCTAGCCGTTCTCCTGCTACTTTCCGTTCCGATCGCCATCTCGCTCGGCATCGCCTCGACGGTGGCGCTCATCGTGTCGGGCAAGGTGTCCGGCTCCTATGTGCCGCAGGGCCTGGTGACCTCGATCGACAGCTTCCCCCTGATGGCGGTTCCCTTCTTCATCCTCGCCGGCGACCTGATGGGCCAGGGCGGCCTGTCGCAGCGCCTGATCAATGTCGGCCGCATGTTCTTCGGCCGCTATACCGGCGGCATGGCCATCATCGCCGTCGTCACCTGCATCTTCTTCGCTGCCATTTCGGGCTCGGGTCCGGCAACGGTCGCAGCCGTCGGCACGATCCTGCTGCCGGCCATGGCGAGAGACGGCTACAAGACAAGCTTCTCGTCGGGCCTGGTGGCCTGCTCCGGTTCGCTCGGCGTCATCATTCCGCCGTCCATTCCGATGGTCATCTATGCCACCTCGGCCAATGTCTCCGTCTCCAAAATGTTCATGGCCGGCGTAGTTCCGGGCCTCTTGATCGGCTTTGCCCTGATTGCCTATGCGTGGGTGCAGTCGAGGAAAGACGGCCAGAAGCCGGGCGACTATCGCCCGACCCGTCGCGAAATGCTTGCCGTGCTTAATGACGCCAAGTGGGCGCTGATGGTACCCGTCATCATCCTTGGCGGCATCTATGGCGGCGTCTTCACCCCGACCGAGGCCGCGGCCGTTGGCGTCATCTACGGGCTCGTTGTCGGCACTCTCGTCTATCGCGAATTGAAGCTGAAGGATCTCTACAAGATCTTCGCCGGCTCCGCCCTGACATCCGCGACCATCATGCTGATCGTGGGCACGGCGACCATCTTTGGACGTGCGCTTGCGATCGAGGGTGTGCCGGTCATGCTTGCCAACGCCATAACCTCGGCGGTCGATCAGGCCTGGCTCCTGCTGCTGGCGATCAACGTGATCCTGCTGGTCGTCGGCACCTTCATGGAGACGATCGCCGCGATCATCATCCTGACGCCGATCCTGCTGCCGCTCGTCACCGCGCTCGGCATCAACGCCGAACACTTCGGCATCGTCATGATCGTCAACCTCGCCATCGGCATGGTGACCCCGCCGGTCGGTGTCAATCTCTTTGTCGCCTCGCGCGTGTCCGGCCTCTCGCTTGAGATGGTGGTCAAGGGCGCGATCACGCCGACGCTGGTGATGATCGTGGTGCTCCTTCTCATCACCTATGTGCCGGCGCTCTCGCTAGCGCTGCCCGCCGTCTTCGGAATGTAAGTCAAAGGAAACCAGTATGAGCAGTAAACTGAGGGCGGTCATCATCGGCCCCGGCAATATCGGCACCGATCTCCTGATGAAGATGAAGCGTTCCGAATGGGTCGAACCGATCTGGATGGTCGGCATCGATCCGGCCTCCGAAGGCCTGAAGCGGGCCGCCGACATGGGCGTCAAGGCCTGCGCGACCGGCGTCGACGGCATCTTGGAACACGTCATCGCCGACGACATCCGCGTCGCCTTCGATGCCACCTCGGCCTATGCGCATGCGGAAAATTCCCGAAAGCTCAACGAGCTCGGCGTCATCATGGTGGATCTGACGCCGGCGGCGATCGGACCGTTCTGCATTCCGCCGGTCAATCTCGCCGATCATGCCAAGAAGCTTGAGATGAACGTCAACATGGTGACCTGCGGCGGCCAGGCGACCATTCCGATGGTGGCAGCCGTGTCGCGTGTGCAGCCCGTCGAATACGGCGAGATCGTCGCTGCGGTGTCGTCGCGCTCGGTCGGTCCGGGCACCCGCAAGAACATCGATGAGTTCACCCGCACGACGGCATCGGCGATCGAGAAGGTCGGCGGCGCCAAGCGCGGCAAGGCGATCATCATCGTCAATCCGGCCGAGCCACCGCTTCTCATGCGCGACACGGTCCATGTTCTGACCGAAGGCGAGCCCGACCAGGCAGCCATCATCCAGAGCGTCAAGGCCATGGTGGCCGAGGTTCAGAAGTACGTGCCCGGCTACAAGCTGGTGAACGGCCCGGTGTTCGACGGCAAACGCGTTTCGATTTACCTCGAGGTGGAAGGTCTCGGCGACTTCCTGCCGAAATATGCCGGCAATCTCGACATCATGACGGCGGCAGCGCTTCGCACCGCCGAACTGTTCGCACAGGAGGCGGCCAATGGCGTCGTCAGCCTGCCGGCCCGCGGCTGAGGAGAGAAACCATGACTATTGAAGGTCGCAAGATCACCCTTCACGAAATGAGCCTGCGCGACGGCATGCATGCCAAGCGCCACCAGATCTCGACCGACCAGATGGTCGCGATCGCCTCGGCCGCCGACGAGGCGGGCATGCCGTGGATCGAAGTGACCCATGGCGACGGCCTGGGCGGTGCTTCTGTCAATTACGGCTTTGCCGCCCATACGGACGCGGACTATCTGCGTGCAGTCGTACCGAAGATGAAGCAGGCCAAGGTATCCGCCCTGCTTCTGCCTGGCATCGGCACTGTCGACATGCTGAAGGAAGCCATCGACTGTGGCATATCGGGTGTACGCGTCGCGACCCACTGCACCGAGGCCGATTGCGCCGAGCAGCACATCACCTATGCCGCCAAGACGGGTCTCGATACGGTCGGGTTCCTGATGATGTCGCACCGCGCCGATCCGGAAAAGCTGGTCGAACAGGCGCTGCTGATGGAAGGCTACGGCGCCAACTGCGTCTACTGCACGGATTCGGCCGGTCACATGCTTCCTGAGGACGTGACGGCACGCATCTCGGCGATCCGTGCCGCGCTGAAGCCGGAAACCGAGCTCGGCTTCCACGGTCACCACAATCTCGGCATGGGCATTGCCAATTCGGTTGCCGCGGTTGCTGCTGGTGCGAACCGCGTCGACGGTGCCATTGCCGGTCTCGGCGCCGGTGCCGGTAATGCCGCCACCGAACTGCTGGTCGCCGTGTTCGAGCGCATGGGGGCTGAGACGGGCGTCGATCTGTTCAAGATCATGGACGTCGCCGAGGATCTCGTCGTGCCGATGATGGACCGGCCGATCCGTGTCGACCGCGGTTCGCTGGTGCTGGGTTATGCAGGCGTCTATTCCTCGTTCCTGCTGTTTGCCGAACGCGCCGAGAAGCGTTACGGCGTGCCGGCCCGCGACCTGCTGTTGGAATTGGGTCGCCGCGGCATGGTCGGCGGACAGGAAGACATGATCGAGGATCTGGCGCTGACGCTGTCGCAGCAGCGAACTGCCTGATGGGACGAGCATGAAGGGCCAGACACCAATCCCCCCAATTGCAGGTTTGGAGCAGCCGGGCTGAGACAGTTTGAGCTCGCTCGACCACGAGTAGCGGCCATGCAAGGGGCATCAGGCAAGCCTCTCCCTCGCTGAGGAAGATGCCACCCGATGCCCCTTGAACGCTTCGGACGATCAGAAGACCTTCAGAAGACGCAGCTGCGTCACGGTATTTGAAGGTCCACCTTCGACGTTGAAGTCCCTGGACAGCATTGCTTCGATCTGGATCGTGGGCGTCAGGACGTGGTTGGCGAACAGCCGCAGGGAATCGACCCTCGTCTTGCTGCCCGTGTAGTTGTCGTCGTCATGGGCCTCGCCACCGAATTTCCCAGGTTAGCGGACAGCCTGCAGCAAACCCATCCATCACGGCCGAACTGCCGAGGCTGGGTTTGACTTTGACATTCTCCGCGCTGGTACCAGCGACTTATCGTTCTTAGATTACGGGTAGTGTCAGGGATATTTTTTGGCTTTTATCAAATCCTGCGCGCGACTACATTCTTGAATGTGGATCCGAAGCACAGGGCACTGAGAATGTCACAAGAAGACAGTCGGCACGGTTGGCCCTCGAGAGGATTCGCAGCCGCCCTCACAGCGGTCGGTCTGCAATCAATGGCCAAGGGCGGGGGCTATGTTGTCGCAGCCTCAATCGTTCCGGTAGCCCTTGGTCCATCCATAATCGGAGAAACGTTCGAACCGGCGGCCATTGGCATGCTGCTCATTTGCCAACTCTTCCTGGCCGCGCTCATTGGCGGTACCGGCCCGGCGTCACTTGCAACCGCGCTTGCATTCTTTGCGCTCCTTTACAGGGGCATCCCAGATGATCCTCGATTGTCGATTACTGGCTTGGGCCTGGCGCTCGTCATCGCGCTATTGGCAGTTGCTTTCGGCATGGCGCGCAGCTCCGCCCGTTCTGCGCGCGCAAGATTGGAAAGTGAGCTTGCGGACCGGGAGGCCCGCTTGCATTCCATTCTCGACACGGTGCCAGATGCGACCATCGTCAGCGACCAGGAGGGCAACATCCTTTCATTCAATACGGCGGCCGTCCGTCAATTTGGCTATTCAGAAGGGGAGGCCATCGGCCAGAACCTTAGAATGCTGATGCCGCAACCCTACCGGCAGGAGCATGACGGTTACATGAGCCGCTACATGACCACGGGTGAGCGGCGAATCATCGGCATTGACCGGGTGGTCGTCGGCCAGCGCAAGGACGGATCGACGTTCCCGATGAAGCTAACCGTCGGAGAAACCCGCCGCGGCAGCAATCGGCTCTTCACCGGCTTCGTCCGGGATCTGACCGAGCGAGAAGAATCGGCGGCCCGCCTGCAGGAAATCCAGGCGGAACTGGCGAGACTCGGTCGACTGAATGAGATGGGTGAAATGGCCTCGACACTCGCACACGAACTCAACCAGCCTCTGTCGGCGATCGCCAACTATATTCACGGCTGCGCTCGCCTGCTGGAGGGATCAACAAGTGAGCGCGATGAGCAGGTTCGCCATGCGCTCAAGGATGCGGGCGAACAGAGCATTCGCGCCGGACTGATCATCCGCCACCTGCGCGAGTTCGTCACGAAAGGCGAAACTGAGAAGGCGCCGGAAAGCCTGCGTCAACTCGTGGAAGAAGCAGCCGCGCTTGCGCTTGTCGGATCGCGCGAAAAGGGGGTTCGTACCATGTTCGATTTCGGCCGCGGCCGCGACACCGTCGTCGTCGATCGTATCCAGATTCAGCAGGTTCTGACAAATCTCATGCGGAATGCGATCGAGGCAATGACGGCCGTCCCGGTCAAACAGATCTCGGTGAGCGTGACCTCCGACACGGGAATGCTGGTGGTGGCAGTCGAGGATTCCGGTCCCGGCATCCCGAACGAAATAACCGCAGATCTTTTCAAGCCCTTCACGACGACGAAGGCCGGCGGCATGGGGATCGGCTTGTCCATATCGAGACGAATTATTGAAGCCCATGGCGGGGAATTGACTGTCTCGAGAAGCAATCTGGGAGGTGCCTGTTTCCGATTTACCCTCCCCGAAGACAATGAGGACCGGGATGCAGCCTGACGACTTCACCGTACACATCGTGGATGACGAAGAAGCGCTGCGCAAATCGCTCGCTTTCATGTTGACCGTCAACGGCTTTGCCGTGCGTGTGCATGACTCAGCCACGGCCTTTGCACAGATCGCCGCAAACCTGAGCCAGGCCGTATTGGTGACTGACATGAGAATGCCCGACATGAGCGGGCTCGATCTGATCCGCCGATTGTCAACCGCATCCCGTGCAATACCGTCGATCGTCGTGACCGGACATGGTGACATTCCCATGGCGGTGGAGGCGATGAAGGCCGGGGCGGTCGATTTCATCGAGAAGCCATTCGAGGAGGCCGTGATCGTCGAGGCGATTCGTCGCGCAGCTGGCCGGCTCGACGATAGGTCATCTGGTGAAGTCAATGCCGAGGACATCAAGACGCGCGTGGAGAGCCTGAGCGAGCGGGAAAGAGAGGTTCTCGCCGCTGTGGTCGCAGGACAGCCCAACAAGGCGATCGCGTTCGACCTGAAGATCAGCCCGCGCACTGTTGAGGTACACCGCGCCAATGTCATGACGAAGATGAAGGCTCGCAGCCTGCCTGATCTTGTACGCATGTCACTGACGATCAGCCCATAGTCGATCAGCGAGAAAACCTGCCGTCTGGCTTGATCCAAAACAAGGTTTGGGGGGGCCCGATGTGCGACCGAGAAGCTTGGCAGACGCCCTCGCCCAGCTTCCGGAGTTCAATTGTCCACTGCGGCCGCAATCGTTGTTATCGTCAAAGACCCGGCCCTCCTTCGGTCGATCACCTTTGCCCTCAACGCGCATGGGCAAGCAGTCGAGCCCTTTGGCGACTGGGCGAATGCAGCCGGCGCAGCAAGAAAGGCGGATTGCGTTGTGCTGGATGGCTGCTTGCCTCCGGCCGACATACGTGCGGGCCTGATGCTTTCGACGGAGGGCATTAAGGTAGTGCTTCTCACAGAAAGCGACGCGGGGTCGAACATCGAGTTCCCCGTCCAGGTCTTGTCCAAGCCCCTCAACGGATCCGATATCGCCGATGCGGTCGCGACATTGCGTGGAAATACGTAGTGGAAGAACCCAATAGCGAGCCGACCCGACATTCAGCATGATCCCCTCATCAAAGAGGGAACCTGCCATGCAATCTTCCGCCTCGACCATGTCCAAATGCCTTATGCCCCCTGCACCGCGCGCACGGGGTGCTGCCCATATCCGCCCCGTGACCTTCTATGGGCCGGAGGATGTCATCTATGCACAGGGCGAGCGCGCCGGACTGCTTTACCGGATCGAATATGGGGCGGTCAGAATATATCGATTGCTTGCCGATGGCCGCCGCCAGGTGGTTGCCTTCTACATGACAGGTGAGACATTCGGCTTCGAAGTCGGCGGCGTAAACAGCTTCTACGCCGAAGCTGTAGCGAACACCGGCCTCACGACCGTTGAGTACATGCAGGACGGCACCTTCGGGGTGGAACTGGTGGAAATCGCGCTCAAAGCCATGGTGCGTGCTCAGGAGCACCTTCTCGTGGTCGGACGACAGAGCTCGCTTGAGAAGGTTTCCATCTTCCTGGCCGAAATTCTCGAGCGGCAGGGCGGTGGCCATGTCATAGATCTACCGATGAGCCGGACTGATATTGGCGACTATCTCGGCCTCACGATCGAGACGGTGTCGCGCAGCATTTCAAAGCTTCGCGACATGGGCGTTATCAGTCTGCGCAGTGCGCGATGCGTCGTCGTGCTCAAGCTCGATAAGCTTCACCAGATCGGTGAGCACTTCTAGCATGCCGTGGCAATGAAGCTTGTCGGCTTGCGGTGACATGCTCCCGCTGCCGGATCAATGCTTCGCGTACCGGATCGGGCACCACAACAATTCTCCCCTCCTCCCCGGCAGTGCAGCACAGCCCACCTCCAATCCTGCCGCGGCAGGATTTTTTTTCGCAGCGGCAATAGATCAATCGGCGGCTATCGAATCATCAAGGCATGCGCCGGCCAGAGGTAGGTGCGACAGTTTCTCAAAGATGGCTTGACCTTGCCTCCATGGGGCGGACGACCACGATCATACCGCTTGAAAGAGAGCAGAGTTGGCGGAAGGTCAGCGCGCCTGCAGTCCTTTACAGCGAGTCCCAGGCGCTGAAGCGCCTTGGCGCTTCTGTCATCATGCCGATCGACTTCCTGCGCGTGCCGGCAGCAGCCTTCGTCGGCTACCTGGCCTATGCCGAAGCCATCGATCTTGGGTCCTGCCCCGCGCCCCCTCTGTTCCGAACGCGAGCGCGCCCCGCTGGTTTTCACCGAGCGGGGGTTTGTTTTATTGGGTTTTTATGGAATGATTTGGTTGCGGGGGCCTGATTGCACGGAGACTTGTAAACTGACGGCCTTGAAGGGAGTCGAGCCACCGGCCTGCTATCACTTTGGATACGAGCCGGTTGATTTGTGCGGCAGAACAGACATCTGGTTCTGTCGGTACGTCCGGAACGGGGCCGAGAGCAGAATATCGGCTTATAAGAACAAAATTAAAATAGCGGCCATTGTCGGCAAATCTGGAGAATGCAGCTTCCACCCCATCGCTGTCGTTCCGAAATCACAGACGGCTTCCCGAAAGCCGTCCTTCCCAGCACGCCCGACTATCGGCATGATCAAGGCCGATTCGGACCGACCGGTTTGTAACAGGCCAAGGCGATAGCTGCTGTTCTTGCCCCCGAGCTGAGCCAGCCGTTGGTCCCTCCACGTCATGTCGAGCGGTTTTGTCCCGTCTAGGCGGGTAGAGAAGATGCGCAGCGATGGCGTTCGATTTTTTCAATCTGCGAGCATATCGCGTCTATGGCAGGCTCGCGGGAGTAAAGGAGAGTCGAAATGACGGAGGCCAGCAAAGTGTTCGATCCCATCCATGTTCTTTCCGCCATGCGCGCCGGGGACGACATTGGCCTTTGTGGACGACACCGATTTTCATGGCGACAGCGTGAGCCGTCTGGCGCCCGACCTGCGCGTGCTCGCGGCGGTGAAGCTGGATTCAGGTCGTTACGCCGAGATCGATGCGGCCCTCACCGACCGCCTGCGCGAGCTTAGCCAAATTGAATTTCACGGCGCGGAGGTCTGCAATCCGGAAAAGGGGTCACGTTGGCGCGATGTCAGTGTCTCCGACCGGATTGCGATGTTCAACTTCATGAGCTCTTTGGTCGAGCGGTCAGGTGCCTCCATGCTCTACAGCTACATCTCCGATGGTCAGTACGAACAGATGCGACGGGACCGGCATCGGCAGGGAAACGCTGACTTCGGGGTCAATCGCAATGCCGCCCTCAAGCGCGTGATGTTGCGTTCACTCCAGGAAGAATTGTACGCCGAGGGTCAGCCGGCGATGATCATGATCGATCAGGACCGCGCGAGGAGTGGCTGGGTGGTCGACAACCGTCGCCGAGCTGACCTTTGCGCGGCAGAGTCAATCATCCTCGCCGGTGAGTTCTTTCCAGCGGCCTGCATCGACATCCACAAACCCGGCGGGGTACGTGCGCCCCATCGCGACGAAGGTGGGATCACCCTCGGTGTGGATGGCAAGAACTGCGGATGGCGGCAGGGCTTGACTGGTATAGAGGTCGAATGCGCCCTTGCCTGGGATCGCCCCAATCGATCGGCCAAAGGTCGCCACGACAGCCTTGGCCGCGCTATAGCTATCAGGTGTGGTCGCCAAGGGGACGGCAATCTCGATAATCCGTGGCCTGCCGATTTCGCGGAGCGGGGCCAGCAGTTCGGTGTCTCTCACCCACATTGAGGCCACTTCGCCGCCCCAGTGTTTCATCAGTGGCACGACGCCGTTGTCCCCAGGCTCTGTGGGATGGGACGTCATCCAGAACTTTCCGGTCCGCGCGTCATGCTGGTCGCTGTGAAACGGGCTTTGCGCGTACAGGCTATCGGCAATGGCAGGCAACAGAATGGACGACGCGACTAAGGCTTTGAAACGTCCTAGCAGCGTTCCGGCGTCGATAGACGGACCCCGGAAACGGAGAGATCGGCGGCTTCATCATCTGTGAGGCGGGTGTAGTGAAAAGCGCGGATCGTGCGCTGGGTCATCAGCCGACCTGCATCCTCCAGCAGGCGGTAGAAGTTCAAGGCGTGCGGGTTTTCCGGTCGGATCACGGGGCGGGGATGGCCGCGTCCGAGGTCGTAAGAAAGAAATATCGCGTTGTCGATGTCGAAATAGGCGCGGATCAGCCTCGCATGCGCTTCGAGGAATTTCTGCAAGTCCGGATCGAAAGTGTCGGTACTCCAGACGTCTATGATTGCCGGCACGCTCAAGTCCCTCAAGTTCGCTGTCAGACCAAACGACGAGCCACGATTGCCATCGCCCACCGACCGGTCTCTATCCGAATACACGGACGAGCCTCACGGAACCATCCATTATGCCGAAAGCCTGATTATGCCGCATAGCCGATTTCCAGGGCTGAGGCCCTTCCATTCAGCCGCGCGGTGGTTCGGCATAATCCTGCCAGGGCACCGCTTTAACTCGCGGCGCATCCGCGGCTGGAATGCTAAGTCCGGAGCCTGACACCAGAAGCGGTATAGCATCCACATCGCGTCATCTGTGAACTCTGAAGAATCTCGTTGACTAGGAAACTAAATCTTGGTAGTTTCCTAGTCAACGAGATGGAGAGCTATTTTGAACACCTCGAAACTGACCGATCACACCGGGTATTGGATGCGGATGGTATCGAACGCCGTGTCGCAGGAGTTTGCCCGGAAGGTGGCTGGCAAAGATGTCACGGTCGCCGAGTGGTCGTTCATGCGGGCACTCTATGATTCTGAACCAATGCCCCCGTCAATTCTCGCCGAGAAGATGGGTATGACGAAAGGCGCGATCAGCAAACTTGCGGAAAGGCTGCTGGCCAAGGGACTTGTCGCGCGCAAGGAAAGCAAGGAAGACAAGCGCGCCCACAGCCTTTCCTTGACGAGTGAGGGCCGGGACAAAATCCCGGTGCTTGCAGCGCTTGCCGATGAGAATGACGCGGAGTTCTTCAGTACCTTGACGACGGAAGAGCACGAAACGCTCAACCGAATTCTGAAGCTACTCGCCGAGCGACGCGGGCTTAACGCAACCCCGGTGGACTGAGCCCACCCAATATCAACGTTGACATGAAAGGAACCGCCATGGACGCGGAACGGATTTCTATTGCCCAGACTTGCCTGCATGCTGCCCACACTGGAAGGCTGAGCTTTCCGGAGATCGTGGGCAAATTGATCGCTGCCGGCTTCGAGGGCTACGCCGTCGACTACCGTCGAAATACCCAGGCTTTCTATTTGCCCGATGGTGACAGCATCATACTGGACATGCCACCCTCGTCCGGGAGTGTAGCTCCTGAGTTCGATGCCAACACGGTCGAACTCCTGGTACGTTGGGCCCAGGCAAACCCCGCCGATTATAGCTATGTCGCATTCTGCCAGAAGGTCAAAGTGGCAGGCTGCGCGGGATACCTGGTCTCGTTTCTTGGCCGTCGCGTGGTCTATTTTGGTCGCACGGCCGAGACCCATGTCGAACATTTCCCGAAGTGAAGGGAGTCGATCATGACGCCCTCTGCACTTCTGATCGGCGGACTTGTCCCAGCTATGTGCCTGGGACTTGGAACCGTATTGATGCGGGCAAGTCTCGGCGCTGGCGCCTCCATTCCATTGTATCTGGCCGTTGTTGGCAGTGTCGTAGGATTGATTGGGTGGTCGATGCTCCTTTGGACAGGTGGCCCGATGCCTTCCCTACGGCCGATACTCTATGCCGCGACGATGGGTGCGACCTGGGCGACGGCTATTGCCTGCATGGCGTATGGCATAGGTGTGCTGAAACTGCCCGTTTCGATCATCGCACCGTTGACCAACAGTAATGCACTGGTTGCCGTCATCGTGGGTGCGGCAGTTTTTGCCGAATGGCGCAACCTCAATCTCTCCCTCGTTGCCCTAGGCACGGTGCTGATTTGTGCCGGTGCGACGGTAATCTCTTTCTCCCGCTGAGGACTTTCCAAATGCTTGACCATATCGGATTACGTACCATTGAGCCCAACCGCATGATAGCGTTCTACGAGGCCGCGCTCGCGCCCCTCGGCATCACCAAACTCACTGGTTGGGATGGCGGCGCAGGATTTGGGCGAGATGCTCCGAACTTTTGGATCGGTGGCGGTGCGGTCGCGAGTTCCTGTCATGTTGCATTCGCCGCAATCGATCGTGCGTCCGTGGACGCCTTCCACGAAGCCTGTTTGATCGCCGGCGGAAAGGACAATGGCCGACCGGGGACACGCGCCGAATACAGTCCAACCTATTATGCGGCTTTTATCATAGACCCCGATGGCAACAACATCGAGGCCGTCTGCCACTTGGCGTGACAGGTATCGGGTAGGGATGTTGCTGGGACCTGATCAACGCCACGATATTTATCGATGTTGAAGTGAACTTGCATGCTCCAACAAGAGGAGCATGCAATGAAAATATCTAACCAAATGACCTGAGACCCTTACCTTCCGCATCCGGCCAGAGCGGCACTGAGTGCGCGTGCGCGGCAATCCAACGAGCATCATCAGCTCATGATGGCTGCGGTCTCATCGTCCGTTGTCGGAATCTTGTTTTCGAAACTGATGAGCCCGGCCGCGGCAATTGCTGCCGAGCATGGCTATTCGCCTCGGTTGAAGCTCGGTGTCCAGCCGCGCGTCGTACCGCGGCTCATGGTGCCTTCGGTCAGCGCCAATTGATGGCGCAGATGGCGAAAATCATCAAGGAGCGTGAAATTCGCCGCCCGGGCGTCACCGTTGTGCCAAGCCAGGACGGCACGTGCATCCTCTTCGGAATGACTCGCCGCCAAGGTCGGTGTTCGATGATTTTCCGCGATTGGAGAGGCGCAACCGTCTCGATGGGCGGAGAACGGAGCAAATATTCCGCTCATCTGGCCACTACTTTTCCAGCCCCGCCCTCCGGCTTTCGATAGCCGAAATGACACGGAAGCCGATCGACCGAAATGGCTCCGGGGCGATCCAGCTTGCCGTGCCCATGCTGTTGGCCATTTGAGTGTGGTCGCCGAAGCCAAGCATCGATTCGGCAAGGTGCCGACCCAACATCGTGCCTTTGGTTATCCCACTGCCGTTGCAGCCGCCAGAAGCGTAGAGATCTTCCGCGATCTTCCCCCACCACGGAGCGCCGTTCATCGTAAATGCGGTCGTACCGGCCCAGAGATACTCGAACTCGACATCCTTCAGACCCGGCCACCGCCGCTCAAATCGATCGCGAAGATTGCGTTTGGCATCGCGCTCTTCCAGTTCGGCTTCGTGCGCATAAAGGCTACGAACCATCAAACGGTTTCGCCCGATCCGCCGAAGTGTCGTGCCGAGACGATGCGAGGGCAAAAGACCCCAACTGGCGGACTCACCGAGTTCGTGGATCCGGTTATCCGAAATCGCCTCGGTCACGGCTGCATAGGTATAGATGGTGGCCATGCGCGATTTGAGATAACCGAACTTCCGGATGAAGCCGTTCGTTGCAAGCGCTACCTTCTTGGCCCTAACGACGCCTCCGGGGGTCTCCAGTATCCAGCCATCGCGTTGGTGCATTTGCAGCACATGCGTGTTCTCGAAAACCTCGACTGGGGAAGGCAATGCCTCCAGAAGACCGCGCATCAGCGCAGCTGGCTGAAGCAGCCACGTGTCTTGCATGTGGATTCCGAAGCGATAATAGGACGAGCCGATACGACGATGAATATCATCCCGGGACAGCGTCGTGTGGGCGATGCCGTTGACCTGCGCGACTTCCAGCACGTTGCGCAACGAAGCTTCGCCAAGTTCGGTTGCGGCGCCACGGATGGAGCCAACCTGCTGGAGATCGCATTCGATCGCGTTTTCGCGCACGATCTGCATCAGCCAATCGAACGCTTCCTTGAAGAAAGCGGACTGAACCCTTGCTTTCTCCGCCATCTCGATTGACGCGTTGCGCGGCAAAACTTCGGCACCGGTAAATCCAGAATTGCGGGCGGAGGAGCCTTCGCCAACCGTGGTCGCCTCGAGCACCGCGACCCGTGCCTGCAGATCCAGCTCAGAATAGCGGCGTGCGATCGCGAGCCCCGTGAAGCCAGCGCCGACGACTGCGAGATCGACGGTCGTGTCCTGCTTCAAGGCAGGTCTCGGGCTTCGTCTTGGCAAAAGAGCGTTCCAACCGCAAAGGTTGGAGTAATCCGGATAGATCAGCTTTGTCATCTTGGCGTCCAGAGGAGTTCCGGGACCGGCGGAACTGCCGGTCCCGGGCCATGCGGATTATTCCGTGAAATGGCTTTGTTCGGTCAGAAGCGGGCCGAGGGACATCGAGCCCTTCAGTTCGAAGCCCCAGTCCAGATTGTCTTTGCGAATCCAGACCTGGCCAGTTTCGGTGACCGGAACCCCGCAAACATCGGCGACGATGAGTTTTTGCGCTTCCTGCCACAGTTCGATCTGCTTGTTCGGATCGGCTTCGGTGCGTGCGGCCTCGATCTGCTGATCCGCAACGCTGCAATGACTGAAGTTAGTCACCTGACCCGGCGCTCCGATAGCGCTGTTGGAGTGGTAGAATTGCGTGAGGTAGGTATCGGCAACCGGGAAACGTGCTGCGCCATAGTCGACAAGCGGGCTTAGGTCCTTGCGGATCATCTGGTGCCAGGTGGCATGCTCAACCGGCTCGAGATTGAGCGTAATTCCAGCCTTTGCGAGTTGCGCCTGCAGAAGCTGATCGGTCGTGGCATAGCTTGGCATCTGGCTCGAGATCATCTTGATGGTCAGGCCATCGGGATAGCCAGCCTCGGCCAGCAGAGCCTTGGCCTTTTCAAGATCGTGCGGCAGCAGACCCACCTCCGCATTCAGACCGAGGTTGTTCGAAGGGATAACGGACTTTGCCACACGCGTGAAATCGGCTCCGCGGAACTGCGCAATTTCACCGGGGTTGATCGCGTGGGCAATGGCCTGGCGAACACGGATGTCGTCAAACGGCTTCTGGTTCCGATTGAGGTGAATGACGGTAAGCTCGGCGGGATCGAAGATATCGATCTTGGCCCCCGGCATCTCCTTCATTCGCTGCAGCCAGCGCTGATCGGTCGTGCCAGCGGCCACATCGATTTCCCCTGCCGTGAAGGCGAGGTCTCGCCCTGCCGCGGCATTCAGGAAGCGATAGGTTACCTTCTCGATCTTCGGCGCGCCGCGGAAATAATCCTTGTGAGACGCCAAGTTCACAGCTACGCCCGGATCCACGGACTCGAACTGGAAGGGCCCAAAGCCGACGGGATTGCGCGTGAAACCTTCTCCGCGTTCCTCATAGGCCTTCTTGCTGATGATGAAACCGCCGGAATAGTTGGTCAACAAGCCAAGCAGGCTCGGCACCGGATTGGCAAGCGTGATGCGAACCGTATGCGGGTCGACTGCTTCGACAGTCTTGATGGCCTTGTAGTCCGTCGCGAAGGCGGAGCGCTTCGGATCGGCGGATTTCTGAAGGCTGAAGACGACGTCGTCAGCCGTCACCTCCCCATAGCCGTGCTGCCACTGAACGCCGGGGTGGAGCTTGAAGGTCCAGACCAGATTGTCGCTGCTCGCTTCCCAGCTGTCTGCAAGATCCCCCTCGATGGAGGAGGGATCGGTCGAACCCGGGGCAAAGCGAACCAGTCCGCCATAGATCCAAGCGACGAGCGTTCGGTCCGACGTGCTGGACGCGAAGTGCGGATCCAGATTGCCGATATCGGCTGAAGCAGCGCCAACCCGCAGCTCCGTCTGGGCCGCAATCGCTGCGGCAGGGATAAGGGCGGCAGACGCCAGAAGCGCAGCCAGTAGTCGCATGCTCAGACGTGTTTGGTTCTTCATTGCAATTTCCTCCTCATTGCAGGTTAAAAGGCTCGGACGCTGAAAGAGCATTGAACAGCGGAGCAAAACCTGCGGTCTCAAGGCCGCTGATCGCCGAGATGATGTGCTCCTGCCGCTGCCGGCTTAGGCTTTGTCTTCCAATGTTCTTGAACTTGTCTGCTATCTGGTCCCAGCTCATCGGATTGGCTACGTCGCCAAGCGGATAGTCGATGACCACTTCCTCCAAGCCCTCGCCCTGATCCATCAGGACACGGGCTGGTGTGCCCACCGGAAAGGCCGAAGTAAAATCGCTCGAGACGTCGAGCTCAATCTGGCTCGAAAGTGCCAGTATCTCCGCGTCCTTGAGGGTGTCCGGATCGACCGGCTGCAGTGCCTCTCGTCCGCGCAACGCGGCGAGCGCGCAGCTAAAGTAGAAGCTGTATTGCCCCCCTTCGAGCGAGCGCGGTGCACGCTCGTTTCCAAGACGCAGCCCCTGCGGAAATGTCTCGATCCGAAGCCTGCGAATTTCCCGCCCGCTCTGCCGCAGCGTCAGAATGCCATCGATGGCGGCGTGCATGTAACGGCAGCAGGCATAGGGCTTGAGATAGCATTTCTCCAGTTCCCAGCTTTCGCCAAGCCCACCCGCAAGCAGCGTGGGCTCATAGCGCGTCGCGTCGTCAAGCAGATCGAGCGGCCCGGTCGCGCCGGCTCGGGCACGATAGGCACCGGTCAAGCCTGCGACGACCGCGGGGGGAATGCCTTCCTTGACAGTGCTGCCCTGGAATTTCGAGGATCCTGTCGGGAAGACGATCGGGCCCTCGGCACCGGCAATCGCCAGCGCATGGGCTTGCTGATTGGAATCGAGCCGGAGAAGTCGACCAGCCGCCGCCGCGGCTCCATAGCTGACCCACCTGCCGCTCGCATAGGTTTCGATTGTCCTCGTCGGGCGGGAAGCAGCAACGCGAAGAGCCACGTCGTAACCCAGAGCAATCGCATCGAGGATTTCCCCGTCGGACGCGCCAATCGACTGCCCTACTGCCAACGCGGTCGGGATGACGCCCGCGCCGGCATGACCGGCTGCGCCGCGGTGCCCATCGTCGATATCGAGCGCGCTGGCCGCAGCACTGTTGGCCATCGCCGCGCCTGCGACGCTCAGACGTATTTCCGTCAACCAGACCTGCACATTGCCGGTCCCATAAATATCTGCAGCCGCCTTGCGGGCAGATGCTGCCAGTGGCCCCATGAGCCCTGCCGCAGTGGCTCCCATCAGATCGAGCAGGAGAAGCGAGATCGCTTCACGGGTTTGCTGCGGCAGCTCGCCTCGCGGGTGGCCACTGACAAAGTCAGCAAGTCGGGATATCATATGCATTCAACGCTCCAGGGAGTTCAGCTTGCCTGACGAATGAAGTGACCTTCCGCCGCCATGCTCCAGCGTGCGGCGGGCGGGGTGTAGCCCAATGGCTTCAGCGGACTTTGCGGCGGTGCGACATCGGTCGAACGACGCACGCGGGTTTCCCGCTGATCGGGATGGGTGATGGGAATTGCCGACAGCAGCCGCTGGGTGTAGCTGTGCCCTGGACGTCCAATAACCTCGTCCCGCGGGCCGATCTCGACGATCTCTCCGAAATACATGACGGCCACGCGGTTGCAGATCCGCTCGACCGCGGCCATGTCATGACTGATGAAGAGATAGGAGACCCCGAATTCCTTCTGCAGGTCGATCATCAGTTCGATAATCTGTCCCTTGATCGTGACATCGAGTGCCGAAACCGCCTCATCGGCAATGATGACCCTGGGCGACATGGCAAGCGCCCTGGCGATGCAGATGCGCTGGCGCTGCCCTCCCGAGAACTCGTGCGGCAGGCTGTTCGCGCGCCTGGGTTCCAATCCGACACGCTCCATCAGCCACTCCGTCTTCTGAACGGCCGCGCGTCCCGTCTCCAGTCCATGAACCTTCATCGGCTCCGCGATGGCCGAACCGATCGTCTGGCGCGCATCGAGCGAGCCGAACGGATCCTGGAAGATCATCTGCACCTGGCGTCTCATCAGCGCGAGGCTGCCGGCACTGCCATAGTCCACCTGCTGGCCGCCCACGGTAACAGATCCGCCGTGAACCGGTGCAAGGTTGACGATTGCCTTACCGATTGTGGATTTTCCCGAACCGGATTCGCCTACCAGACCGAGCGTCTCGCCCTTGCCGATGGAGAAGGTAACACCATCGACGGCATGGACGGCGCCCTTGATTCGCCCAAGCAGTCCTGCGCGATGAGGGAAGCGAACCGAGAGATCGCGCACCTCAAGCACGGCGCCCCCCGCGGCAACTTCCGGCAAATGCTCGACCGGTTGCGCGGGCACGGCATGTGCCTTCAACTTGCCGACCAAGCTGGGAACGGCCGCAATGAGGCTGCGCGTATACTCTTCTTTCGGGTTACCAAAGACTTCGTGAACCGAGCCCTGCTCGAGGACCCGCCCGTGTCGCATCACGAGGACATCATCAGCCACTTCCGCGACCACGCCCATGTCATGGGTGATGAACAGGACCGCCGTACCGGTTTCGCGCTGCAATTCCTTCAAAAGTTCGAGTGTCTGCGCCTGCACGGTCACGTCCAGCGCGGTGGTAGGCTCATCGGCGATGATCAGCGCCGGATTGCAGGCCAGAGCCATTGCGATCATCACCCTTTGGCGCATGCCGCCGGAAAATGTGTGGGGATACTGCGCGATGCGCCGTTCGGGATCGGGGATTCGCACCTTTCGCAACAAATTGAGCACCTCCTCGCGCAATGCAGCGCCCCTGAGGTTGCGATGGATCGTGAGCACCTCACCCAATTGGGCGCCGACCGTCTGGACGGGATTGAGCGATGTCATCGGCTCCTGAAAGATCATGCTGATCTGCCCACCACGGACCTGGCGCATCTCGGCTTCCGGTAGCGTCAGAAGCTCGCGCCCGCCGAGGCGCACGGAGCCCTCTGCCCTCGCGATGTGCGAAGGAAGGAGCCGCATGATGGCCAATGATGTGATGCTCTTGCCCGATCCAGATTCACCGACAAGCGCCATGGTCTTGCCGGGCAGGATCTCGAAGCTGATCCCATGAACAACAGGTGTGCGCGAGAACGAGATCCGGAGATCCGTGACTGTGAGTGCAGGGTGGTCCGTCATCTAGCTGGCATCCTTCAGGCGCGGATCGATTACGTCACGTAGGCCATCGCCGATCAGGTTGAGGGCAAGAACGAGCACCAGGATCGCCAGACTTGGATAGAGAGCCAGGTGAAATGAGCTCAGGATATTGTCGAAACCCTCCCGGACCATGCCGCCCCAGGTCGGGGTCGGCGGAGCAAGGCCCAGGCCGATAAAGGCAAGGGAGGCTTCCGTGCGAACTGCAGTCGCCATCCAGAGAGATGTCATGACCATGATCTCCGGCAAGATCGCTGGAAGAATGTGGCCGAACAGAACACGCGCGTTGGAAAAGCCCATTGCATGGCAGGCCTGCACATATTCACGATCGCGCTGTGTCAACACACCTGCACGCGCGATACGGGCAAAAGCCGGAATCGCCGTGAACGCGATCGCGATCACGATGTTTGTTAGCGTTGCGCCCATGAGAGCGACGAGTGCAAGGCCCAGGATGAGGGACGGAAATGCCAGGACCACATCCATGATCTGCATCAGGATGATATCGATCCTGCCGCCGACATAGCCGGCGATCATTCCGATAAACGACCCAATGATCAACGCTGTCACGATCGCAAGGAAACCGATAGTCAGTGAGTAGCGCGCGCCGTAAAGCAGGCGGGATAGCACATCGCGGCCGAACTGGTCGGTACCAAGCAGGTTCTCCCAGCTCGGCGGCGACAGGTACACGATGATGTTCTGCTCATTGGGATTGTAGGGAGCGATCAGCGGCGCGAAGACCGCGCAAAGGACGAGCGCCACCACAATCGCGACCCCGAGCCAGGTCGAAGTATTCAGCCGCCCGAGGACTGCCCATACGGATTGCATTCTCGGCGAAGGGGCGCCTGAAATCGGAATGGTCATTTGTACTGAACTCGCGGATCGAAGAAGCCATAGGTGAGGTCGGTCAGCAGGTTCACCGCCACGACCATGAGTGTGTAGATCACGATCATCCCCTGAAGCAGCGTGTAGTCGCGCTGGGTGAGCGCGTTGAGGATCAGTTTGCCGAGCCCCGGTCGCGAGAAGACAATTTCGGTCAGCACCGAATTGCCGATCAGGATCCCCAGATAAAGGCCGACGACGGTCGTAATGGGAATCATGCAATTGCCAAGCGCATGGCGCCAGATCACGGCATGTGGGGAAGCGCCCTTGGCGCGCGCCGTGCGCACGAAATCCTGGTTGAGAACTTCCAGCATGGCCGAGCGAGTGACGCGGGTGATGTAGGCCATCATGATGAGAGCGAGCGAAAGCGTGGGAAGCGCCATCTGCCGCAGACGCTCGAGCAGACCATCCCCTCCCCCGGCACTGATGACCGGAAACCATCGCAGATCGATGGCGAAGACCATCAGCAAGATGATTGCAGCCACGAAAGCTGGCAGAGACAGGCCGATCAGCGATACGAACCTGAGGACAAAGTCGGCTGAACGATTGCGTCGCACCGCCGCCCATACCCCTGCCGGCACACCAAGAATCAGACCCAGCAGAAGCGAGGCGACGGTGAGTTCCATTGTATAGGGAAGGACGTTCATGATCTCGGCGGCGATCGATCGGCCAGTGATCATCGAGGTGCCGAGATCTCCCTGCACAACACCGAGCATGAACTGCAAATATTGAATGATGACCGGACGATCCAGCCCCAGTCGATGATGAAGCGCGGCAATGCTTTCCACACTGGCCTGGTCACCAAGAATAACCAGGGCGGGATCACCCGGCAGAACCCGCACAATCAAGAAGACAAGCGTCAGGACGCTGAACAGCGTGAAAAGCGCAAATCCCAATCGTTTTACCAGGAATGAAACCATTCGCCTCTCCTCACCAAGAGCGGATTCCAGGAGGAGCACGAGGACAAGCGTTCGCGAATGCAGCCGCGAACGACGCATCCGATCCTTGAGCACTCCTCCCTCGGCTCAGGATCGCTTGACCTGACGAATGACAACAAAAAGGAACCGCAGAGTCAAACGATTCCTTTTATTGAAACGATTTTTGGTATATGTTCTTATTATTAGAACGATGGAGAAACGCATTGACAGCCAATGCCTCGACAAACGCGGTTCGCGCGCTCGACATTCTCATTCTCCTGGGAGAAGGCGGTGCGGATGGCCTCGCGCTCGCGGACCTTGCCGAACAGATTGGCGAGGCCAAGCCCGCTGTCCATCGCAGCCTTGTATCGCTCTTACAAAAAGGCTTCGCCGAACCCGCTGGCCGACACGGGTACTACAGGCTGGGACCAACCATACCCATGCTGGCCCGACGGCAGACCCGCATTGAACCGCTGATCCTCAAATACAGGCCCGGCATGGCGGAATTTTCGCGCAAGACGGGCCATGCGGTCTACATGATGGTGCAGGCCGGTGTGGATGCCGTGTGCGCAGAGATGGTTACGCGCTCCCCTAGCCGACAATTCTCCATGGGTGTGGGTGGCCGGGTACCGATGGGCATTGCGGCCGGCAGTGTTGCCTTGATGTCGATGATGTCGGAGGCGGAATACCTTCAGCTGCTTGAAACGAACGCCCCCCGCTACCTCAATCATCCGTCGGTGCAATATGTCGACAAGGCGGTCGTCCTGGGCCAGATCCTCGACGCCCAGCGCCGCGGCTTTGCAGTCAACATGGGATACTACCTGCCAGGAGAGGGCGGCCTTGGCCTGCCTTTGCGGCGATCAGGCAATTACGGAGTCGATGTCGCGATCTCCTTCACCGCCCCGCTCGAAATGATGACGGAGGACTGGTTGCCGAAGGTCATGGACGACTTGCGCGATTGCCTAGGCGACGCGATCCGCTAGATGGCCCAGACCGGACCCGAGCATCAATCAAGGAGAAGTATGGAATGAATATCGAGCGTCAGGATGTGAATCATCGCCGCAGCCGCATGGTGAAGTATAACGGCATGTGTTTTCTGTCAGGGCAGTTTTCCGATTCGGACGGCGACATAGCCCGGCAAACCCAGGAGACACTCGCCAAGATCGATGACCTGCTCGAACGGGCCGGCACGAACAGATCGCGACTGCTCACGGCTCAGATATGGCTCCGTGACATGGCCGACTTCGCGGACATGAACAAGATCTGGGACGCGTGGATCGATCCCCAAAACCCGCCCACGCGCTGCTGTGGCCAGGTGCTCATGGCCGATCCCGACATGCGTATCGAAATCGTTGTATCGGCGGCCGTTTGACGACAATGTAACGCCTCACTCCAGCCAGTCGGACGCTCTGAGGTGGATCGGCGATATCCAGATGCGGAATAGCTCTCCGCATCTGACCACGGCAGGCATCTGGCCAAATGGACCGGGACTCGCTGTCTGCTCGAAGAGCGACGACGGCGGCCTTCGAAGGGCCGTGGTCCGCCTCGTCACGGAGCCGCCTCGTCACCTTGCTCAACCGCTTTATCGCCTGTTCCAACGGTCTTTCACCATCACGGTAATCGTGCGAGGTCGCATATGGATCACCCGACGGCCATCCACTTTGGTTTCGGTACTGCGCTCAGCAGGGCCTGCGTATAGGAATGACTGGGGGACGCGAACAGGCTTTCGGTCTCGTTCGCTTCCACGACCCTTCCGTTCTGCATGACCAGCACGCGATCCGCGAATTCCCGTACGATCGGCAAATCGTGGGTGATAAAGAGGTAGGACAGGCCCAGGCGAAGCTGCAGCTCGCTCAGAAGTTCGATAACCTGCATTTGGATCGAGACATCGAGTGCCGACACGGCCTCGTCACACACGATCAGCTCCGGATCACTGGCCAGTGCCCTTGCAATCGCGATCCGTTGTCTCTGACCGCCCGAAAACTGGTGGGGGTGGCGGTCGCCGTGCTCCGCCTTCAACCCAACCAGTTCCAGCAACTCGTCCACGCGATGATGCCAGTCCGCGCGCGGTAGGATGTCGCGATGGATCGCCAACGGCTCGGAAATGATTGCGCGCACGGTCATTCGCGGATTCATGGAGCCAAACGGATCCTGGAACACCATCTGGACCCGCCGGCGAAAGGCATGGAGTGCCTTGCCTTCGAGTTGAAAGATGTCTTCGCCGGCAAACAGCGCCCTTCCGGACGTCGGTTCGTTCAGTCGCAGAAGCATGCGAGCTATGCTGGACTTGCCCGATCCGGACTCACCGACGATCCCCAGCGTTTCTCCACGACGCAGATTAAAGCTGACATCGTCGACCGCCCTGAGTTCTCTCTTGGGCAAAAAGAGACCTGAAGTGAGCATGTAGTGCTTGCTCAGGTTTTCCACCTGCAAGAGGACATCACCTTCGGCGAGCCGATGCGACCTCTGTTTTTCCAGACCCGCCTGCGGCACCGCTGCGATCAGCCGACGCGTATATTCATGGGCCGGATTGGTGAAGACCTGCTCGGCCCTGCCGCTTTCCACTACCTTGCCGCCGGTCATGACAATGATGCGGTCGGCCATGGCCGCCGCCACCTCGAGATCATGGGTGATCATGATCAGAGCCATGCCGGTTTCCCGCTGTAGGTCTCTCAGAAGTTCGAGGATCTGCGCCTGCACACTGACGTCGAGCGCGGTCGTCGGTTCGTCGGCAATCAGGATTTCCGGTCTCAGCGCGATTGCCATGGCTATCATGACGCGCTGGCGCTGGCCGCCCGAAAACTGATGAGGATAGTGATCGATCCTTTTGTCCGGTTCAGGGATGCCGACCCGTTGCAGGAGCTTGACGACCTTGTCACGCACCTCGCCTTTCTCGCGCTCGCCATGGCTTTCGAAAACCTCAGCGATCTGTCGGCCGACCGTGTAGACCGGATTGAGATAGGCGAGCGGATCTTGAAAGATCATCGCAATCCTTCGTCCGTTCAGTTTGCGGCGCCCCTCCTCGTCGAAACACGACAGGTCCGTATCGTCGAAAACGATCGACCCCGAGACGATGTCACCCGGAGGGCAGTCGATCAGCCCCATCACCGTTCCCGTGCTTACGCTCTTGCCCGATCCGCTCTCGCCAAGGATGACCAGGGTCTCGCCCGGACATACATGGAAGGAAACGTCGTCCACGGCGCGCACCGGGTCACCTTCTGACAGAAAGTCCACTGTCAGATTTTCGATCCGTAGAATGGAACTGTCCGCCCGCGTCATCTTGAAGCCTTTCGCAGCGATTGCAGCCGCCAACGCTGGAGCGGGTCGGCAACGGTCCGGGCCCAGCTGGCGAGGATATTGAGGGAGAGGGTGGTCATAAGGATGGCGAGACCGGGCCAGAAGGCGATCCACCACGCCGATGACAGATAGCCACGACCGTTGGCTACCATCGCCCCCCAGGTGAAATCGGGGGGCTGGATGCCAAGGCCGAGAAAGCTCAACGACGATTCCGCCAGGATGACCGTAGCGAAGTCGATGGCGGCGATCGTCGCCAGCGTCGGAAGAACCAGCGGAGCAATATGCCGGAAAAGGATGCGCCCGGAACTTGCCCCCATCGACAGCGCGGCACTCACGAACATCCGCTCGCGCAATTCGAGCACTTCGGCGCGCGCGGTCCGGATGAAGATGGGCAAGCGCGTGATCGCAAGAACAATCACGAGGTTTGTCATGCTCGGTCCGAGCGTATAGAGCACGATCAGGGCGAGCAGGAGCGAGGGGAAACTCATCACCACATCTGCAAGCCGCAAGATGACATGGCTGTACCAGCGCTCGGAATAGCCTGCGACAAGGCCAAGCGTGCCGCCGACGATCATCGAGAACATGACGGCAGCCGCCGCGATTCCGAGCGTGTTCTGAGCCCCCACGATAAGACGGGCCAGAATTGGGCGACCAAGAGTATCGGCGCCGAGAAAGTAGGTCAGCCCGTGCTCAAACGAGAAGGGCGGCAGATTCCGCTGTCTCAGGCCGAGCTTGCCGGCAGCCTCGCCCACCAGCAGCGGCCCGAACAGCACACAGGCGATCAGCAGGACCAGAAAGAGTGCCGCACAAAGTGCGAGCTTGTCGCGTCCGAGATATATCGCGAACTGCCGCAGCTTTCCTGGCGGTTTCGCCGAAGAGATCGTCGTTACGTCGGCCATCGGCCACCTCCTCAATATCGAATGCGCGGATCGAGAGCGACATAGAGCAGGTCGATCGCGATATTGACGACGAAGATGGCGACGGCGGTCACCAGGATTGTCGACTGCACGACGGCGAAGTCGCGCTGGATGATCGAGTCGATCATCAACTTGCCGATGCCGGGCCAACCGAAAATTGTCTCCACGACGACCGCCCCGTTGATGAGGCCCGTTGCCAGATCCCCGGCCACGGTAATGACGGGCAGCAGGGAGTTTCGCAGCGCGTGGCCGAAAATGATGCGATGTCGCTTCAACCCCTTGGCGTGCGCCGTCTTGATGTAGGGGGCGGCCAGGGTCGAGATCATCGTGCCTCGCACAACCTGCATCAAAAGACCAAATGGTCGTAGCATCAGCACGGCAATCGGCATGATCCAGTGCAGCGCCGAGCCGGTGCCGGACGTGGGCAGCATGCCCAGTCCGACGGCGAAGACGAGGATGCCGACGATTGCGATCCAGAAATCGGGCGTACTCGCGCCGGCCAGCGAGATCAGGCTGGCGGAGCGGTCAAACAGACTGCCCGGGCGAGCGGCGGCCAGTGCGCCCACAATGACAGCGAGAACCGTGGAAAGCGTCACCGCGACTGCGGCGAGCTTGAGAGTGGCGGGGAACGCTTCGAGCGCCACGTCGATGGCGGAGCGGTTCTGGCGGAGCGACTGACCGAAATCCAGGGACAGGAGGTTTTGCAGATACTGGGCGAACTGGGTGTGGATTGGCAGGTCAAGGCCATTCAGGCGCGCGAAGGCCTCGCGGGCTTCGATACTCGAATCGAGCGGCAGGTAGAGCGCCGACGGATCCCCGGTCAGACGCGTGAGGAAGAAGACGAGCGTCAGCAAGCCGATGACAGATAAGGTGCTGTGATACGCCCGCCGGCCGATATAGCCAAACATCATGCGAAGCCTCTGCTTGTTCCGGAGTGCATGCGAACGCGGGAAACCAATCCCGCGTTCGCCAGACGGCAAAGGCTCAGTTCTTGAGGCCAATTTTGACGAGAGGTATTTCGCTGTTGGTGGTGATGTCCGGCTTCCAGGCCAGCCGCGTTCCGACCCGCGTATAACCGATCATGTGAAACATCGGGATATCGATCGCGAGATCATGGACCTTGGAAAAGATGGCCTTGAACTTTGCCGTACGATCCTCGCCTGTCGCAGCCATCGCATCGGCCACATCCTTGTCGAGTTCGGCATTGTTGATGGTCGAATAGCTGCCGGCCGAGCTATAGAAGATCGGGATCGTGAAGGCGGCGTCGCCCTTGTTGTTGTCGTGCATCATCTGCAGGAGGTTCGGGCCGCGACCTTCAGGGAACGGCTTCTGCAGGTATCGCAGCCAGTCGTTTACGTCGAGCATGGTGAGCTTCACCTTCAAACCCACATCCTGCCACATGGCCATCATGGCCTCCATGGCCTCGGAGCCGTTGGGATAGATGCCATTGCGGCCGATCAGCTCAATCTCGGTTTCGACCGGAACGCCTGCGGCCTTGGCTTCGGCGATGAGCGCGCGGGCCTGATCCGCATCGAAGGTCCAGGCCGCCAGAGACTCGTCATGGCCGTTGATGCCCTTGACAACCATCTGGGAGGCACGCTGGGCATCAGCGCCGAACAGCTGAGACAGCCCCTCCCAGTCGATGGCGAGGTTCAGCGCCTTGCGGATGCGCACGTCATCAAGCGGAGCAAACCCCGCGTCAATGCGGATGGCGGTCGTCTCGGAGTTCAGATAGGCGAAATCCGTGGCCGGATTGGTTGCGTCCTGGATGGCAATGGATGGCGTCAGATCGGCCTCCCCGGTCTCCACCATGGCTGCGCGTATCGAGGATTCGGGGCGCCACACATAACTGGCCTTTGTGATGACCGGCTTCTTGCCCCAATAGCCGTCGAAGGATTCCAGCACCACGGTCTGCGGCGTAAAGCTGGAAAGCTGGAAGGGTCCGGTTCCGACGGGATCGTTGACAGCCTTGTCGAGCGGTGTGTTCGGAGAAACGACCATGATGACACTCAACAGCGTCGGCAGGATCGGCTGGGGTTTGTCAGACTTGATTTCCACGGTCAGGTCATCGATGGCGGCGACCGTCAGCTTGGCGTCACCGAACTTGGCCATGTTGCTGCAGGTGAGCTTGCCGCTTGTCATACGTTCGATCGAAAACTTCACCGCCTGCGCGTTGAACGCTGCGCCATCCTGAAATTTCACGCCCTCGCGCAGCTTGAACTGCCACGTATTCGGGTCGGTCTGCTTCCATTCGGTTGCAAGGCCTGCGGTCGGCTGGCCGGTGGCCGGATCGATGATCGTCAACGGCTCGACGACGTTTCGGCTCAGGATCTGGCCGACATTGGTAATGATCGTGCCGCATGGTTCGAGGTTTGCCGGCTGCTCGGGCAGGACGATGTTGATCTCGGATGCATTTTGCGCAAGCGCAGCGCCCGCCCAGCCGGCGACTGCGATTGCACCAGCGATGATGCGAGTTGACGAGTTTTTCATGTGTTCCTCCCAGATGAAACGATGACGATTCCGGAACAGGCACCGTCCTCCCGGCGCCTGTTCCGCATGCCGGTTCAGCCACGCGCCACTTCGATCAGCGCACGCAAGATTTCGCGTTCCTCCCCATCGAGATCCACGAGCGGCGGACGCACCGGACCGCAGCCGAATCCAACGAGGTCGACCCCTGCCTTGATGATCGACACAGGGTAACCGGCCTTGCGGTCACGCAAGGCGGCAAATGGGAAGAAGAACGTGCCGAGGATCTGCTCCATGACATCCCTGTCGCCGGCGCGCATCGCCCGATAGAAGCGCTGCGCAAGCTCGGGGACGAAATTGAAGACCGCGGAGGAATAGGTCGTCACACCTACTCCATTGAAACCTTCGGCAAAAAGCTCATGCGTCGGCATACCGCCGATATAGCAGAGCCGGTCCCCCAGCTTCGCCGTGACATGGCGAACAAGGTCGACCTTGCCGGTTCCATCCTTGAAGCCGATCAGATTGGGACAGGCCTCCGCAAGGCGCGCCACCGTATCAGCATTGGCCACGGAATTGGCACGGTTGTACAGAATGACGCCAAGGCTCGTTGATTCACAGACCGCCTTCACGTGGGCGAAGATTCCCTCCTGGGGCGCCTCCGTCAGATAGTGAGGAAGGAGCAGGATGCCGTCTGCGCCGGCATGCTCGACAATCCTTGCCGTCTCACGGGCCAGCGACACGCCATAGCCGCAGCCTGCAATGATGGGAACATCCCCGGAGACGTCCTTTGCCGCGCGGGTGACCTGCCCGACTTCCGCAGGAGACAGAGAAAAGAACTCACCCGTTCCTCCGGCTGCGAAGAGGGCAGCGGCCCCGAAACCCGAAAGCCACTCCACATGCCGGCGATAGCTGTCCAGATTGAGCTGGTAGTCCGGCGTGAAATGCGTGACGGGAAAAGACAGAAGCCCCGACCCCACGCGCGACTTGATTTCTTCAGGCGACAATGAACTTCCTCCCAGCGGAATGCGCTTATGACGGAGAAATTCATATGATGACTACTAGGATGAGTCAACCGCCTCCATCCTCTTTTTCATCACGTCGCCAGGACGTCAGAGAACGGTAGCGCTTAATGCCGGTCACGAGATGGCGACGCATCGCTTCCCGCGCCCGGTCCGGATCGCGCGCCATGATCGCCTCGGCGATCTCTCGATGCTCGCGCAGGATCGGCTCATCCCTGCTGGGCAGCGGATCGACGCCGCCCATCACCGAGCGAAACTTGACACGCGGTATCATGCGCCTGCCGATATGCTCCAGGAATGTGCGAAACCGCGCATTGTTGGTCGCCGCGGCGATGGCCATATGGAATTGAAAGTCCGCATCGTCGGTGGGCTTCCCCTCAGCGACCAGGCGCTCGAAGTGGTCGACCTGGGACTGGATCTCGACCTCCTGCGCAGGAGAACTGCGCACTGCGGCCAAGGCCGCAGCCTCGACCTCGATTCCGATCCGAAGCTCAAGCTCCTCGATGATGTCGGAGATCTTGTTGGTTTCCCCGGTGAAAAGCCGCAATCCCGGATCGCTTTGACGCGGCCCGACCACAAAGACACCGGATCCATGCCGGGATTCCACCAAGCCATCGGCGCGCAGCGCAGCAATCGCCTCACGCACCACCGTTCGGCTGAAACCGAACTTGTCTATCAGCGCCGGTTCGGTCGGCAGCTTGTCTCCCGGGGCATAATAGCCGGCTTCGATTTGCCCTCGGATGACATCAGCCACCTGCGACGATAATGACGGGCGACGGCCCGTCGCCCCCGATCTCTGACCTGCTCCACGCGAACCTGACTTTACAACAGTCATCATATGACCTCGACGTATGATTGCCGTGGCATCTTAGGGTATCGGTTGACGGTGGTATAGTGGCGGGAGCGGAAAAAGGCCGCCCCTTGGGCCAGCAACCGGCCTGCACGGATATGACGTTCAAGAGATTCGAGCTGAGACAGCCTCCAGGTCTACGGAACCATAGGGGTCGCCTGCGTTGTGCGACTGGGTGAGACACTGCATGCTTGCACTTTTAAAGTGAAGGAGAGGCGCCCGGTGCCCACCAGATACGCTCGACCCGCTTGACGTCCACAATCCAGCCAGCCTGATGCAGCATCGCGATGATGCGACGATAGGCATAGCGGCCATACCGGAGAGGTTGTGCGCTCGACATCAAAGGCGCCGGTCCTTGCTCAGGCGGTGAGAAACCGCAAAGCGCGCTGGACCTCGAAAAAATCCGCCGAGCGGTAGGCTACGGTTCTAGGCCCAGAAATCTCTGCCCCCGGATACCACGAGGCGCGCCAGGCGTCGGTCGGATTGGTGAACTCGATCATCACCTCGAAGGACCCCTTGGGCGGCGCAACGGCTCCAGCGGACAGTGACGACAATGCGGCAGCGACCCCTTCGCGGATCGCCTCGCAGGCGCGGCTCGGCGCAATCGACAGCGCCGCCCGGCCGAAGCCTTCCAAGGTCTCCACCGTGGCGATCCCCGGGACGAGACGACGCGCATCGGAGCAGATCTCGGCGTCACCCGACAGGAACACAGAGGGCACGCCGTGGCGCCGCGCACAAAGGGCGTTGACGGTGAACTCGGAGGCGACCTCGCCATTCAGCAGAAGCCGCGAGATCCGCAGCGTCGTCGTATGCGCAAGAGGATTGGCCTCCGAACCGGCCTTGGCATGATAGCCAGTGTAGAGCGCGGCCGCAAATTCCGGGCCAAGACCGAACATCATTCCGTCCGGGTGGCCCGACCAGCCGCGCATAATGCGCGCATAGGCCGGCAGACGTTCCAGGATGATGTTGCGTCCACTGTCATGGGCATCCTTGATGACAACCTCGGTTGCCCCAGCCGAACGGGCCCCTTCGCAGGCGGCAAGAACCTCGTTCGTCATCAGTTGGCGGAACTCGGCGTAGTCTGCATGATTGCGATCGGCCTCGTCCCAATGAGCGATCCCGGCCGTTCCTTCGATGTCGGCTGACAGAAATATCTTCACGATGCGTTCTCCCTGGCCCAATCCGCAAGCGACGGATAGCGTTTTCCCGTGCGTCCGGTCTCCGCCGGCGCGGCACAGAGTGCGTTCAGCACCGCCTCCTGCGTCACCTCTACCGCCGCCCTGAAGGGCAGATCGATCAGATTGTCGTCGATCACCATGATCGAGCGCAAGGCCGGCCCGTCATGTGCCACCGGATCGGCGGTGGTGAAGTTGAGGACGATGTCGCCGGAGCCATGTCCCCAGAAGGCGCCGAGCCTTGCCAGGCCCGCACCGGCGCGCCGGGCGACGCGCTGCAATTGCCGATCGGACAGCGGCAGGTCGGTCGCCAGCACGACGATCACCGATCCCTTTTCCGCACGGCTTACCTGGCGCGGATCGGGACGCCGCCCGTCCGGCAAGACGAGATCGCCTGCCCGGCCAAAATTGGCGAGCACCAGCGCCCCGAGCGTAAAATCCCGCGCGGCCAGATGCATGCAGCGAGAGGCGCTGCCGATGCCGGCCTTGAAGCCGAAGGCCGTCATGCCTCGCCCGGCCCCGATCGCTCCCTGCTCGACCGGGCCGTCATGCGCGGCCGAAAGAGCGGCGAGCGCATCCTTTGGCCGAACGGAAAGCGTCTGAATGTCGTTGATCTGGCCGTCATTGCATTCGCAAACGACCGGATTGACCGTAGAGGTCTCGCGCCCGATAGCCGGATTGTCGGCGATCGCGTGGCGGATCAGCGCCTCGCTGCAGGCGGCGACACCAAACGTGTTGGTCAGCAGGATCGGCGTTTCGATGGTGCCGAGCTCGGCCACCTGCACCAGGCCCACCGACTTGCCAAAGCCATTGATTACCTCGGCGGCGGCGCGCACCTTTTCACGGAAAAGGTCGCCGGCGTGCGGGATCACTGCCGTCACACCGGTCGCGACGCCGTCGCCGGAAAGCGTGCAATGTCCGACACGCACGCCCGGCACATCGGTGATCGCATTGTGTCTGCCGGGCTTCAGGCTGTTCTTGCCATCCGACCATAGTTCCAGCTGGCGCGCTGTCGTCATCCACCATCCTCCTATACTACAACCGCCCGGCCTTTTTCAGGCTGCGCAGGAATGCCTGTGTGCGCTCACCTTTCGGATCGCCGAAGATCTGGGCCGGCGGACCCTGCTCATAGACCTTGCCGGCCTGCAGGAAGCACACGCGATTGGCCACCTCGCGGGCAAAGCCCATTTCATGCGTGGCAAGCAGCATGGTCATTCCGCCTTGCGCAAGATCCCTTACGATATCGAGCACCTCCGACACCAGTTCCGGATCGAGCGCGGATGTGATTTCATCGAGAAGAAGGACCATGGGATTCATCATCAAGGCCCGCACGATCGCCACCCGCTGCTGCTGGCCGCCGGACAACCGGTCCGGATAGTCGCCGGCCTTGTGGGTAAGCCCGATCCGCTCGAGGAAGGCCATCGCCTTTTCCTCGGCCTCGCGCTTCGGCATGCCGAGCACCTTGGTCGGTGCCAGCATGGTGTTTTCCAGCACCGTCATGTGTGGAAACAGATTATAGCCCTGAAACACGATACCAATGTCGCGCCGCAGCCGATCGAGATCGACACCGGGCCCGGTGATGCGGTCACCATGGATGCGGATCTCACCCGACGCGATCTCCTCAAGCCGGTTGATGCAGCGCAGGAGCGTAGACTTGCCGCAGCCGGAGGGGCCGATCAGGCAGATCACCTCGTGCTCTTCCACACTCAGCGACAGGTCCGAGATGACCTCAAGTGTACCGTAGCGCTTTGTGATGTGATCGATTTCCAGAATTGCCATGGTTTCAGCCCCCTGCCCGCATGCGGCGGCGGTCGCGGTCGATCAGCTTGTCGACCAGGCGGGCCTGCGGAATGGTGATAACGATGAAGAGGATTGCAACGGTCGTCACGGCCGACAAGTTGAAGTTGTTCGCCGCGATGATCTTCGACTGGTTGAAGGCGTCGATCGTGCCGATGATCGCCACCAGCGCCGTGTCCTTCTGCAGGCTGATGCAGTTGTTCATCAGCGGCGGCACGATGTTTCGTAGGGCCAGCGGCACGACGACATAACGCATCGTCTTGGCGTGGCTGAGGCCGAGCGAGCGCGCGGCCGCGATCTGGCTGTGGTGCACGCCTTCTATGCCGGCGCGATAGACCTCGGACGTATAGGCGCCATAGGTGAGCGTCAGCGCGATGATCGCATAGGACGTCGAGGAGAGGTCGGAGACGAAAGGCAGATCGGTGAGCGGCAGGCCGAAGCCGATCAGATAGATGGTGATGATTGCCGGCAGCCCGCGGAACAGGTCGCCATAGGCAATGGCAAGGAAGCGCAAGGGTCGTCCGGCTGGTCCCGGCAGGGTGCGCGCGATCGCGACCAGCAGCGACCAGACGAGGATCAGCACCGCCGAAACGGCAAAGATGGTGACATTGGTGCCGAAAGCCTGAATCACCTTCCAGGCGGAGCTCTGGATAAGGGCGAGATCGAAGAAGGTCCGGCTGACGGCGGCATTGTTGACGGCCATGAACCAGGCAAGCGCCGTGACGATCAGCAGCGCGCCGCTCCAGGACAGGGCCCTCCATGAGCCGAGCGAGGCCTCGTCGCCGAGCGCACGGGCAACATGAAGATCCGTCGTTTTCGAGGCCCTGAGCGATCTGGACAAGGCGAGCCCGGCGGTGAGAAGCACGTAGGCGGCAGCGGCCGAGGCCAGGAAACCGGGCACGGCGGCGGCGATCGTGGAAACACCCTGTGATACTGCAAAGCTTCCCAGGTGCTGAGCCGAAACCGCAACGAGCACGAGGGTCAAGAAAGCGGCCGCGGCGGCAAGGCCGGACCGGGTGCGATGAGTCCGCGCAGCGCTCCGGGCACGCCGCGTGGCGTGCCCGGTCTCGCTGCCGGTCTCAGACAGGAGAGACTTCGTCATCGGCTCAGTTTTTCCAGACCGGAACGTCGGCCGGGGTCACGCCGCCCCAGGCCGGTGCGAGATACTCGCTCTCCAGCGACTTCAGCGTGCCGTCGGCGGCCATGTCGGCGATGATCTTGTCGATCACTGGCTTCTGGGCATAGCCCTTGGGATAGATGCCGGCGGTGTCACGCCCGCTCGGATACTGGCCCACCACCTTCAACTTGCCTCCGGAATTGGCCACCTGACCGAGAATGACGGACAGATCGGTCATGACGACGTCGACATTGCCGGCGGCGAGCGCGGTGAACATGGCGCCGGTGTCGTCAAAGACGGAGAGCGAGGTCTCGGGCAGGCTCTCCTGGGCCCACTGGACCATGATCGTACCGGCCTGGGTGCCGAGCTTGGCCGTCTTGATGCTGGCCTCATCGAGGGGGGAATCCGTGCGCGTGGCAAGGCCGAAGGCACCGCTGGCATAGGGCGTGGAGAAGTCGACCACCTTCTTGCGTGGCTCGGTGACGGAGATCAGCGCAAGAGCGATATCGAATTCCTTGTTCTGGCCGGCGACGATCGAATCGAACGAGGCGTTCTTCAGGACCACCTTGTCGATGCCGAGACGGTAGGCGATGTTGACCGCCATGCAGAATTCGCGGCCGTTGGTGATCGCTTCAGGTGTGTCGCCGTTGAACTCACCGACGGCCGGCAGGTTGACGATGACGGTGAATTGGCCGGGAACGGCGGTTTCGGCCTTCTCGGTGCCCTGCTTGCCGAAGAGCTTGCAGTCGCCATAGCCTTCGCTGGCAAGCGCGGGGGCGCAGAAGGCCATGACGGTTGCGAGCGCCAGGCCGAAGATCTTGGATTGATGGATCATTTTGTTCATTCCTCTGTTGGTTTAGCTTCTGGTTCTTATTGTTCTGGATCTAGTGAGACGTCGCTTCGATGACTCCCGCGGCTTCAAGGTAATAGGACTGCAACGACCGGGTGAGAGGTCCAGGCTTGCCGTTGCCGATGACGGCCTCGCCGATGCGCACGACCGGCGTGACAAGACTGGAGGCCGATGTCTGGAAAGCTTCGGCAGCAGACTTGGCCTCCGCCGGGCTGAAGGGGCGCTCCTCGATCACCAGCTTGTGGCGCTTGCACAGCTTCAGGAGCGCCTGGCGTGTGCAGCCCGGCAGGATGACCTGGGAATTGCCGCGCGTCAGGATCTTTCCGTCTGACGTGACGATATAGGCGGTGGAGGATGCACCTTCGGTGATCTGGCGTTCCTGGGTGAGCCAGACATCGGCAAAGCCTGAAGCCTTTGCCTCGCGCTTGGCCAGCACCTGACCGAGAAGCATCACCGTCTTGATGTCGCGGCGCGCCCAGCGCGGGTCGGGAGCAAGGGCAACCGCGATCCCCTCCTTCTGCGCCTTGGTGGCGACGAGTTGGCGCGCCTGGGTGAAGGCGACGAATGTCGGAACGAGCCCTTCCGGATAAAGAAAATCGCGGTCCGCCTCTCCCCGCGTCGCCTGCAGGTAGACCGTGCCCTCGACCAGGCCGTTGCGCGCGATCAGCGCCGTCTGCATCTCTTCTATCGCCTTGAGCGAGGCCGGCAGCGGGATCGCCAGTTCCGCCAGCGATCGCTTGAAGCGGGCAAGGTGGAGGTCGTTATCGATCAGCCGGCCACCGATCACCGCGGTCACTTCGTAGACGCCGTCGCCGAAGAGGAAGCCACGGTCGAACAGCCCGACATGCGCCTCTTCTTCCGGGACGAACTGACCCGCGCAATATACAATCCTGCCCATTTCCTTCACTCCGGTCCGGCAAATCTGTTGTTGGCGGCGACTGTGAGGGGCGCGGGCGGACTTGACCAATTCGCTTTAAACAGAAGATCATGCAATAAATGCATAATTGCGAAAAATCAAAATCTTAGTCGCTAAATCCGGGTCCGAAAATCTCCCGGACAAAGCCTGGAGTGTTGAAAAAATGGAATTGAAATGGCTTGAGGATTTCGTGACGCTCGCCGAAACCTCCAGCTTTTCCCGCTCGGCGGAACTCAGGAACGTCACGCAACCGGCCTTCAGCCGGCGAATCAAACAGCTGGAAGTCTGGCTCGGCGCTGCGCTGATCAACCGGGGGACCATGCCGGCGGAATTGACGCCGGCCGGACGTAGTTTCCTGCCGCTGGCGCAGGACACGATCCGCGCCCTTTATTCGGCGCAGGAAGCGCTGCGGCCGACCTCGGAATCAGGCATGGCGCGCTTTGCCGCCCTTCACACACTCACCGTCACTTTCGTGCCGGCATGGTTGCAGCGGCTGGAACAGGAAATGCCGGATATCCGCATCAGCCTCATTCCCGACCGCGGCGGTATCGAGGCCAATCTGGCGTCGCTGATCGATGGCGAGGCGGACTTCTTCCTCACCTATGCCCATCCGCGCGTGCCCTTCCATCTAGACCGGCAGCGCTTCGACCACCTTTCCATCGGTCGTGATCGTCTGGTTCCGGTGACCGCTCCCCAGGTGAAGCTGCAACGCGAGCGCTGGGTGTCTGGCAAAGGCCTTCTCGACGCCGCAGTGCGCGACGGCATCACCCTTCCCTATCTGAGCTACGGTTTCAGCTCGTTCTTCGGCGTGGCACTCGGCCGTCTCTTTGCCGAGCGAGCACCGTTTCTCCGTCGCCAGGTGCACGAGAACGCCATCAGCGCCGGCTTGAAGACGGTGGCGCTCACCGGTGCAGGCCTCTGCTGGCTGCCGCTCAGCCTGATCCAGGGCGAACTCGAGTCCGGCCTCCTGGTCGAAGCCTCGACCGGTCCCGAATGGGTACTCGACCTCGAAATCCACCTCTACCGCCACCTTGGCAGCCAGAGCAAGCTGGTGGAGAACGTCTGGAAGTGCGCCGAGACCCTGCTTCGGACGGAGACGGCCGTACCCACCGCGATCAGCGCCGGATGAGGTGCAATTGTAAGTGCGGTCTGGCGGGAGGCTTGTTGCAGTCCATTGCAAAACTGCCCGGCGACCGTCGGCCGTGCGGCCATAGAAAATCGGAGGACGCCGATTCGCTAGAATAACAATGTCAAGCCGATTGATCGCCACGCGAACAGTCTTGCGGGAGGCCAATCAATCAATAAACGGGATGGCTGGCACAACAGGGGCAACACTCCCCCTACTCTCGATCGTCAGCTTCCAGTTCTTCTCATCGACCTGATGGCAATCCGGGCACTGGGATGTCATGGGGCGCCAGACGCGGCGCCATCGCCTGCTCGAGATCGACAATGTCGGCAGGCGGATTGTCGCAAAGACAGACATAGATCAGCGCGCCGATCGGCTTGACGCTGACGGACGTCAAACTCCTGCAGCGCCTGTCGGTGCCCTGGCAATATGTGGGGCATAGACGGAGACGAGCCATGATCCCGGACCGTGCCCCGTGGGTGGGGCACGGTCCGCGTAATCAGCCGGTCGCCAAGAACCAGGAGCGGCGCGCCTGTGTCAGGCCAGCAGCATAGATACAAAAGGCAATGACGGCGGTTGCGGGCGCAGAGAATTCCGCATAGCCGCCCCAGACATGGAGCCAGATGCCGACGGCCGCGGCGACAAACCAAGCGCCGATGCCAAGGGGGTTGAAGGCCGGCACATGGCTGGAGCGGTACTCGATGGTACCGCCCACCAGTACGCTGTACCGGTCGATCAGGATATGCGCCATGGCGACCGCCACCCAGGCAACGACGAAGATCCCCTGATATGCGAGCGCCGACAGTAGATAGGCGAAGACATCCGCGAGCATCGCACATAGACGATCGCGTGTGACCGAGCAGAATCTGAACCGCCCGAAGATTGCCCGTCTTCTTGTAAATTTGTGCTGCCTTGGTTCTCTTCATGGAGTGGGTGCCGTAGGCGTTTGTGTCGAGCCCGATTGATGTGACCCAACGGTCGACAATCCGGTAGTCACCGGATGCTTACGAAGCTGCAGTGGCTTCAACAGTTGAGCTGCGACAGGGATCTGAGCGACAGCGCGCGGTCCGTTGCGCTCTACATCGTCACCACACATTTGAACGGGCACACCGAGAAGGCGTGGCTGTCCTATCAAACGATTGCCGACGCTACCCTGCAAGAGCGTCAAGACCATCCAGCGTGCGATCCGGGAACTCGAAGCAAAAGAGTGGTTCGACGTCCGGCGCGGGAATGGCATAGGGCACAACACAGAATATCGTGCCTCAGCGGCGTCGTTTCTATGCGCAACGCACGCCCGCGAAAAGACGGACAAGATTGTCATCCTTTACCCTGACAAAGGCGGTCAATTTCGTCCGGCAAGCTGTGGCCTGAGGCAGGGATAGCTACCCAGAATTTTGGAGCTTCCTTTGGCGCTGGTGCAGACAGCGGCGATCAGAGCATTCGATCCGCACACGGTAAAGCACTTATTCAAGCCCCGACTGATGCTCGATATCGTCAGCAGAACTATTGTCCGGCGATCAACATGATTACGTTTAGCCGGGACAAGAGCAGCCTATGGACCATGGCAACCGCCTGGTCATCTTGGCAAACAGCACTTCCCAGATCCTTCGCGATCCCCGATCCGCTAGTTGTCGATTGGAAACGCAAATCCTGCCTTCACTCGATCCATGACCACCATGGTCTTGAACCCTTTGATATCGTGGTTTTCGTAAAAGAAGCGCCGAGTGAACGCCTCGTAGTCCTCCATGTCCTTTGCGGTCACTACTAGAATGAAGTCGGCATCACCCGTGACGTAGTACCCGATCATGACTTCCTTCGTGGCCCGGATCGCAGCCTTGAATCGATCGACGATATCGGCGCGTTCGCGCTCCAGCGACACCAGAACGATCATCGTGATGCCCCGTCCGACGGCTTTGGGCGATACTATCGAGACATCCGCCTCAATCACCCCCTCCTCCCGCAGCCGCTTCAGCCGCCTTTGGCAGGCCGTCGGCGAAAGATTGACGATGCGCGCCAACTCTTCCGATGTCAGGCGATTGTTCTTTTGAACGGCATCCAAGAGCGCTCTGTCGGCTCGATCCAATGAAGTCATGCAGCAATTCCGCGCCAAATGGGGAAAACAAGTCCTACTTCTGCATAAACGCGGTCGACTACGCAGTCAAACGCTCACGCGGTGCTGCTAAGCTACCACACATCGTTTGAGGAGAGACGCATGAATGGTATCGCCAGCACTGCGCTGAAATCACTGCAGCAACCCGGCCTGCTCGAGCACCGCGCCTTCCTCGACGGCGCTTGGGTCAAACGTGCCGAAACACTCTCTGTCACCGATCCAGCCACCGAAGAACATCTTGGGGATGTCGCGGCGTGTTCCCTCGAAGATGCCGACAATGCCGTGGAAGCCGCCGGGCGGGCGTTCTTGACCTGGCGGAGCATGTTGCCCCTGGAACGCGGACGGATCCTGCGCGCATGGGCAAAACTGATGCGCGACAATGCGGCGGATCTCGCCGTGATCATGACCGCGGAACAAGGAAAGCCTCTGACAGAGTCTGAGGGCGAGATTTCCTATGCAGCGAACTTTCTCGACTGGTTCGCCGCCGAGGGCGAGCGTGCCTATGGCGAAACACTCCCGAGCCACCTGCCCGGTGGCCGCGTCTCAGTGCAGATGCAGCCGGTCGGCGTGACCGTGGCCATCACGCCGTGGAACTTCCCCTCTGCCATGATCACCCGCAAGGCCGGCGCAGCACTCGCGGCGGGCTGCACCATGATAGTCAAACCTGCGCCCGAAACGCCGCTCTCGGCTCTGGCTTTGGCAAAGCTTGCGCAGCAGGCAGGAATGCCGGCAGGCGTGTATCAGGTTCTGACCGGTGAGGCTGCGCCACTGTCCAGCCGACTGCTCGAACACACCGAGGTTCGGGCTTTCTCCTTTACCGGTTCTACGGAAGTCGGGCGAATTCTGCTGACCCGGTCTGCCGCGACGATCAAAAAAGCATCCCTTGAACTGGGCGGCAATGCGCCGTTCATCCTCTTTGACGATGCCGATCTGACGGAAGCGGTGAGGGGGTGCATTGGTGCAAAGTTTGCGACATCAGGGCAGGACTGCCTCGCGGCAAACCGCATCTACGTCCAGCGCCGGCTTTACGAGCCCTTCGTTGACGCTTTCGCCAAAGCGACATCGCAACTCAAGGTGGGGCATGGCCTTGAGCCGGAGATCGACATCGGGCCGATGACGCGTCCTTCCGTGGCGGAAAAATGCCGAAAGCAAATTTCCCAGGCACTGTCCGCCGGCGCGCGCCTCGTCTGCGGCGGACAGGACAGTCCCTTGGGCGGCAATTTCGTCATGCCGACGGTGCTGGCCGACGTCGAAGACGACATGCTGATCGCAAGAGAAGAAACCTTTGGTCCGGTCGCCGCGATCTTGCCCTTCGATGACGAAGACGAGGTGCTTGCGCGGGCGAATGACACCGAGATGGGTCTGGCAGCCTATGTCTATACCCGTGACATCGGCCGGGCGATGCGCCTGACGGACAGGCTCGAATATGGGATGGTCGCCGTCAATACGCCGAAATTCACCGGCGCCCCCATCCCCTTTGGTGGATGGAAGCAATCCGGCCTGGGCCGTGAGGGCTCGCGCCACGGCCTCCTGGAATATCTCGAGGCAAAATACGTCTGCTTCGGAAATCTCGCTGCTTGAAAGGATTTGACCCAATGAATGCCAATCTGAACCAGATCGCCGAGATGGATCGCAATTCTGTCCTGCACCCCTTCACGCAACTCAAGGATTTTGCCAGCGGCAAGATGGGAGATCCCACGATCGTCGAGACCGGCAAGGGCATCCGCATTCAGGACGCGCACGGAAACCAGTTGATCGACGGCTTTGCGGGACTGTACTGTGTCAACGTCGGATATGGCCGGACCGAGGTCGCGGAAGCCATTTCCCGACAGGCCTATCGCCTCGCCTATTATCACTCCTATGCGGCTCACACGACCGATGAACTTGCCATCCTCTCCGACCGCCTGGTCAGGATGGCGCCGGGTAAGATGAGCAAGGTCTTCTACGGTATGTCGGGTTCCGATGCGAACGAGACTCAGGCCAAGCTCGTCTGGTACTATAACAATCTTCGCGGCAAGCCGAACAAGAAGAAGATCATTTCCCGGGAGCGCGGTTACCACGGGTGCAGCGTCGTTTCGGGGTCCATGACCGGAATGAGTTTCTATCATGACCACATGGACCTGCCGCGCGCGGGCATCCTCCATACCGGTGTCCCGCATCACTATTGGGGCGCTGAAGCCGGGGAAACGGAGCTCGAATTCTCGATCCGTCGCGCTGGCGAACTCGAGGCTCTCATCCTGCGCGAAGATCCCGAAACGGTCGGCGCGTTCATCGCCGAGCCCGTCCTTGGAACGGGCGGCATCACGCCGCCGCCTGAGGGCTATTGGGAAGAAGTTCAAAAGGTCCTGAGGAAATACGACATCCTGTTGATTGCTGACGAAGTCATCACCGGTTTCGGCCGGACCGGCTCGATGTTTGGATCGCAGCACTACGGGATCGAACCCGATCTCATCACAGTGGCCAAGGGCCTCACTTCCGCCTACTTCCCCCTCTCGGGCGCAATCGTCGGCGAAAAGGTCTACAAGGTCATGGAAGACGGGGCCGATCGCGTCGGCGCCTTTTCACATGGCTATACCTATTCGGGCCACCCGATCGGCGCGGCAGCCGCCAATGCGGTTCTTGACATCGTCGAAAAGGAGGATCTTCCGGGCAGCGCCCGCAAGGTCGGCGCCTATTTCCAGGCGCAGCTGAAGGAAAAGTTCGCGCAGCTTCCGATCGTTGGCGAGGTTCGCGGTGTAGGCCTGATGGGCGCGATCGAATTCGTGGCGGATCGTGAAAACAAGATACGTTTTAGCCCTTCGCTGTCCGTCGGCGCGCGTGTCTCCAAGGCTGCCCGGAGCCGCGGGCTGATTGCACGCGCGATGCCGCATGGCGACATTCTGGGGTTTGCCCCTCCCCTCGTCACGACGAAGGAAGAGATTGACCAAATCGTCGCCATTGCCGAATCCGCTGTGCGATCCGTCATGGATGAACTGGTAAAGGCAGGCGAAGAAATCTGACGAGCGACCGGCGAAATGCTCGCCGCCCGCGGAATCGCGCGCAACCAAAGCCAGGAATGCGAAAAATTCTGAGGCGTTCCCGCCTTAGATTGCATGACGCTTCATTTATGAAGCGAAGCGTGCATAATGTCATGAAATTTACGTCGTTCGAGCGAGACAATTTCATGCGCCGACAATCCAATCCCTACGCCCGCGAGCCGATGACCGTCGCCAAGCCCGTGGTTTGGCGACCTCAGCTCGCCAAGCTGAAGGGGGAGACCAAGCATGCCGCTTTGACAGAGCGCATCATAGCGGACATCGACGCAGGCATCCTGAAACCGATGGACCGAATGCCGACACATCGAGACCTGGCGCGCGACCTCGGCCTCTCCGTCCAGACCGTCAGCCTGTCGTACAAGGAGGCCGAACGTCTCGGCTACCTGAGCGGCGAGATCGGGCGCGGCACCTTCGTCAAGGCCCGTGTGACGGATCGGGCGGGTCGCATGATGCTCGACCACAGCGCCAATGAGGTGCTCGATCTTTCGATTGTTCGGGGCGTGTATCTCGACGTGCACGAAAACGCCTCCCGCGACATACTTCGAGAGCTCTCAGAGGGCGACAATGCCAGTTTCATGAGGCCTTGCCGCCCGATTGCGGGCCTTGAGCGTCATCGGGAAACGGCACGCGACTGGCTGCGAACGTTGAACGTCGATGCGACGGCCGAACGCATCCTCATCACCAACGGAGCGGCCCACGGCATCTTTCTGGCGTTGAGCTGTGTCGTCCGTCCCGGCGATGTCGTCCTATGCGAAAACTTGACCGATCATGGCATCATCGGACTTTCGAACGTCCTCGGATTCAGTCTCAAAGGTTTGCCGACAGACGGGGAAGGCATCTTGCCGGATGCACTTGCGGCCGCCTGCTCGCTCGGCGGGGTGCGCGCTCTGGTTCTTATCCCGACACTCAACAATCCGACCGGCCACGTAGCCGGTACAGCGCGCCGGCGCGAAATTGCGGCAATCGCCGAGCAATACGGCGTCTTTGTTGTCGAAGACGAAGTCTATCGGCCGATGATCGAGGAAGACCTGCCCTCGATCTGCGACATGATCCCCGATCTCGGCTTCTTCGTTACCAGCTTCACAAAGACCGTCCTTACCGGGCTGCGCGTCGGTTATCTGGTCGTGCCGCGTTCCTATTCCATTCGGGCGGCCTCCATCTTGCGTGTCACGAGCTGGAGCGGCACCTATCTGGCGGGTGAAATCGCAACACGCTGGGTCGAGAATGGCATGGCACGGCAATTGGTTGCCATCCAGCGCGAAGAAGCGCGAAGGCGCCAGCAGGTGGCCGTAGAAATTCTGGCAGATCATATCGCCTCCAGTCACCCGCTCGCACTCTGCGCCTGGCTCAGGGTCCCTTCCCACTGGACCGAGGACAGTCTCGTGCGTGCGCTTGCCAACCAGAATGTCGCCGTCACGCCGTCCGAGCCCTTCATCGCCGGACCCGGTCATGGCGGCGGTATCCGGATTTGCCTAGGCGGACGTCTGAACCAGACCAGCCTCTTCAAAGCACTGACCACCGTACGTGAGACATTCGAACAATTGCCCCCGGTCTACGACATAGGGTCGATCGGCTGACGCTGCACATCGACAATCATTGGATCATTACAATATAATAATTGACATGATTTTATTTCACTCACAACATGACAATCATGAAGAGCGAAACCTCCCACCGATCGGCCTACACGAACATTCTGCCGGTCAGTCTGGCGGACATCAAAGGCGCGGCGGCAAGGATAAACGGCCACGTTGTCCGAACCCCGTTCGTTCGTTCCAGCTCGCTGTCTGAACACACCGGCCAGTCGGTGTATCTCAAGCTCGAGACCCACCAACCCATCGGCGCCTTCAAGCTGCGCGGGGCGATGAACGCAATCCTGTCGCTTGACGATGCCCAGCGCCGACGCGGGCTCGTCACGGCTTCTACGGGAAATCACGGGCGGGCGGTTGCCTATGCGGCATGCGCGTTGGGCGTGCCGGCCACTGTCTGCATGTCGTCGCTCGTTCCTGCCAACAAGGTCGACGCCGTCCGCGCACTTGACGCCGAAGTCCGCATTGTCGGCGTCTCGCAGGACGATGCACAAGATGAGGTCGAACGACTGGTCGAGGGACGCGGTCTGACGGCGATCCCGCCTTTCGACAACGCGCATGTCGTCGCCGGTCAAGGAACGATCGGCCTCGAAATCCTCGAAGACATCCCTGATCTGGCGACCGTGCTGGTTCCGCTCTCCGGTGGTGGCCTCGCTGGCGGCATTGCCGTCGCCGTCAAGGCCCTGCGCCCCCAAGCACGCCTGGTCGGCATTTCCATGGACCGGGGGGCCGCCATGCAGGCGTCGATGGCTGCCGGACGACCGGTGGCAGTCCGCGAAGAGGAAACTCTGGCCGATTCCCTGGGCGGCGGCGTTGGCCTCTCGAACCGCGTCACCTTCGCGCTTTGCAGCAGTCTCCTCGATGATGTCATTCTTCTGAGCGAAAGCGAAATTGCCGAAGGCATCCGCCATGCCTGGCGCGAGGAAGGCGAGACGGTCGAGGGCGCCGGAGCGGTCGGCATTGCCGCCATTCTGGCGAGGAAGATCGAACTATCCGGCCCTACCGCCGTCATCGTGTCGGGCGGCAACATCGATCCGAAGCTCCACCAGAGAATAACAGAGGGAGCAGACGCATGAGCCGCATCACGATCCTGACGGAAAGTGACCTGCGAGCAGTCGTCCAACTGGACGTCTCTGCGGTCGACTGCATCGAGCGCGCCTTTGCGGCGCTGGCCACCCAGGACGTGGCCATGCCTCCGATCTTACGGCTCGACATTCCCCAGTTCCGCGGCGAGGTCGACGTCAAGACCGCCTACGTTCCTGGATTTGATGGTTTTGCGATCAAGGTCAGCCCAGGCTTCTTCGACAATCCCAAGCTCGGCCTGCCAAGCCTCAACGGGCTGATGATCCTCTTCAGCGTGAAAACTGGGCTGGTCGAGGCGCTTTTGCTCGACAATGGCTATCTCACAGATGTGCGTACGGCTGCGGCAGGCGCGGTCGCGGCGCGGCATCTGTCGCGTCCAGACGCCTCCGTCGCTGCGGTTTTCGGTGCAGGCATGCAGGCACAGTTGCAGCTTCAGTCCCTGATGTTGGTACGGCCGCTGACGTCGGCGCGGATCTGGGCGCGCGACCCTGCAAAAGCGCGCAAGCTCGCCGCCGATTTCACCAGCAAGCATGGAATCGACGTGGCTGCCGTGGCTGACCCTCGGGAGGCCGCCCGCAATGCCGATATCATCGTCACGACGACGACTGCCGAAGAACCGGTTCTGCTTGCAGACTGGCTGGAGCCCGGTCAGCATCTTACGGCGATGGGATCCGATGCCGAACATAAAAACGAGATCGATCCCGCCGTCTTCGCCAGGGCCAGATACATCGCCGATCGCATCACCCAGACGCGTCTTCTTGGCGAGCTGCACCACGCCATCAAGGCCCGAGCGGTTGCGGCAGACCAGCATTTCGACGAGCTCGGAGCGGTCGTCGCGGGCAAGACGCCGGGCAGAACAAGCGCCGAAGAAATCACCTTCGCGGACCTGACGGGCACCGGCGTGCAGGACACCGCCATTGCCAATCTGGCCGTCAGCCGGGCGCGCGACGCCGGCAGCGGACAAACCATCGATAACACAATAGACAAGGGAGACGCCGCGTGAGCGTGACACTGAACTTTACGCGCGAGGAATACGCCGAGCGCCTTTCCAAGACCCGTCGAGCCATGGAGGCTGCGGGCATCGATCTGCTGATCGTCACGGACCCATCCAACATGCATTGGCTGACAGGATATGATGGCTGGTCCTTCTATGTGCATCAGTGCGTGCTCGTTCCGCCAAGCGGAGAACCGATCTGGTATGGTCGCAAGCAGGACGCCAATGGTGCCAAGCGTACGGCCTATCTCGACCACGCCAACATCATCGGCTACCCGGATCACTACGTGCAGTCGACCGAGCGGCACCCGATGGATCTGCTGTCGCAGATCATTGACGAGCGCAAATGGTCAAGCCTCACCGTGGGCGTCGAGATGGACAACTACTATTTCTCGGCGGCGGCATTCGCCTCGCTGCAAAAGCACCTGCCCAACGCCCGCTTCAAGGATGCCGCAGGTCTCGTCAACTGGCAGCGCTCCATCAAGAGCCCGACCGAACTCGACTACATGCGCAAGGCCGGCAAAATCGTCGAACTGATGCACAAGCGGATCGTCGACGTCGTCGAGCCCGGCATGCGCAAGTGCGACCTGGTTGCCGAGATCTATGACGCCGGCATTCGCGGCACCTCCGAGTTCGGCGGCGATTATCCTGCGATCGTGCCGCTACTGCCGTCCGGTGCAGACGCCTCCGCACCACATCTGACATGGGATGACAAACCCATGCGCCTCGGCGAAGGGACCTTCTTCGAGATCGCCGGCGCCTATAAGCGTTATCACTGCCCGCTCTCGCGGACTGTCTTTCTGGGCAAGCCAACGCAGGCCTTTCTCGATGCCGAAAAGGCGACCCTCGAAGGCATGGAGGCGGGGCTGGCAGCAGCAAGGCCAGGCAATAGCTGCGAAGACATCGCCAATGCCTTCTTCGCCGTCCTGAAGAAATACGGGATCATCAAGGACAACCGCACCGGCTATCCCATTGGTCTTTCCTATCCGCCGGATTGGGGCGAACGCACGATGAGCCTGCGCCCCGGCGATCGAACCGAGCTCAAACCCGGCATGACCTTCCATTTCATGACGGGGCTGTGGCTCGAGGACATGGGGCTCGAGATTACCGAAAGCATCGCGATCACCGAAACCGGTGTCGAATGTCTTTCTAATGTTCCGCGTCAGCTGTTCGTGAAGGGCTAAACATGTTGACCAGCCTGTCCCTCCCCTCGCCGATCACCCCTTCCGTCGATTTTGATGCCAAGGGGGTACAGCACGGTCATCTGCGCCTGCCCTACAGCCGCGATGACAGCGCCTGGGGTTCGGTGATGATCCCCATCTGCGTCATTGCCAACGGCGAAGGACCGACCGCTCTTCTCACCGGAGCAAATCACGGCGACGAATATGAAGGACCGGCGGCCCTCTTCGAATTGGCGCAGACGCTGGATCCGGCTGACGTGAGCGGACGTGTCATTATCGTTCCGGCGCTCAATTATCCCGCCTTTCGCGCCGGCACACGAACCTCTCCAATCGATCGGGGAAATCTGAATCGCAGCTTTCCAGGACGCCCGGACGGCTCGGTGACTGAAAAGATCGCCGACTACGTGACGCGCTATCTGGCACCGCTCGCCGACTTGGTCCTCGACTTCCATTCAGGCGGTAAGACGCTCGACTTTCTGCCATACGCCGCAGCACATGAGCTGCCCGACAAAACCCAGGAGGCGCGTTGTTTCGACGCCGTGGCGGCTTTTGCCGCCCCCTATTCGATGAAGATGCTGGAAATCGATGCAATCGGGATGCTCGACACCACCGTCGAGGGCATGGGCAAGGTATTCGTCACCACGGAGCTCGGCGGCGCCGGCACGGCAAGTGCCGCCTCGATCCGGATCGCCCGCAAAGGCAGCCTCAACCTGTTGCGCCACGCGGGCATCTTGCCTGGCGCTCCTGATGTTCAACCGACTCGGTGGCTGGACATGCCGTCGAGCGATTGCTTCACGTTTGCCGAGGATGACGGCCTCGTCGCCTTTGCACGGGACCTCGGCGAGATCGTCAGAACCGGCGAAACCATTGCTCGCGTCTATCCCGTGGGTAAGACAGGCCTCGCGCCGGTCGACTATCGAGCCACCATGGATGGCGTGCTTGCGGCACGTCACGTTCCCGGCCTGATCAAGGCCGGCGACTGCCTTTCCGTAATCGCTACGGTTACGGGAGAACCTGCCCGGTAAACCGGCACGAGATCCGGAACGGACAAACAAAAACAATGGAACCAGAGGAGAATTCACATGCGCATCACCAAGATCACCGGGCTTTCCGCCCTTGCCCTGATCATGTCCATCACATCTGCCAGTGCCCTTACCCTCGAAGAGGTCAAGGAGCAGGGCTACATTCGTGCAGCCACCGCCAATGAAATGCCCTATTCCTACATGCAGCCTGACGGCACCTCCGCGGGCATCGGTCCGGATGTCGCCAACGCCGTGTTGAAACAGATCGGGATCGAAGAGGTCAACTGGACGGTGACGCCTTTCGGCACACTCATCCCGGGCCTCAAAGCTCGCCGTTTCGACTTCGCTGCGGCCGAACAGAACATTTCGCCTGAACGCTGCAAGCAGGTCTCCTTTACGGAACCGAACTCGTCCTATGGCGAAGGCCTTCTTGTGAAAAAGGGCAACCCGAAGGGTCTGACCACCTATGCCGACATCGCCAAGGACCCGTCGTTGAAGGTCGCCGTCGTGTCGGGCGCGAACAATGTCGACTTCCTTCGGGCTGTGGGCGTCAAGGACGACCAGATCGTCTTCATTCCGGCCAATGCCGATGCAATCCCGACGGTGGAAAGCCGAGTGGACGCCTACGCCGCCACGGAGCTGACCGTTTCGGAGCTCGCCAAGGGTCAGGCGAATGTCGAGCAGGTCGCCCCCTTCGAAGATCCGATCGTCAATGATGCACCGGTTCGCAACTACGGTGGCTTTGCATTCCGGCCGGAAGACAAGGAATTGCGCGACGCCTTCAACGCCGCGCTTGTCGAGTTTCGCAAGACGGACGAGTACAAGACGATCCTTGCAAAATATGGCGTTTCCGAAGCAAGCATCGCGGCCGCTGCGGAAAAGAACGTGACCGATCTGTGCGCCGGCAAATAACGGTAGATGGCGCCCAGTCCTGACCGGGCGCCACAAGACCTGAAACCGGGAGAGTTCACAGATGGATTGGACAGCCTATCTGCCTATGCTCTGGAAAGGCGCGGCCGTCACGATGACGATCACGCTTGCGGCGATTGCCGTGGGAGCAGCCCTGGCCTTCTTCTTCGGCATCCTGCGCGTCGAAGGCGGCCCCATTCTGTCGGGTATAGCGCTCTGCTACACGGAAGTGTTTCGTGGCACGTCGCTCTTCGTTCAGCTTTTCTGGTTCTATTATGCACTGCCATTGGTGGGACTGAGTTTCGAGCCGATCACCACAGGCATTCTGGTGCTGGCCGCGCATGTGGGGGGCTATGGCGCCGAGATCGTCCGTGGTGCGCTCTCCTCTGTCTCCCAGCATCAGTTGGAAGCCGCTCGTGCCCTGAACTTCAATCGCTTCCAGACGCTGTTTCGGATTTCAATGCCCCAGGCGGTCGTCGAGATGATGCCCGCTTTCGGCAATCTCGCCATCGAGACCCTCAAGCTTTCCTCCCTCGTTTCGCTCATCTCCATCGCGGATCTGACATTCGCGGCCCAGTCGATCCGCAACCTGACCCTCGACAGCACGAGCATCTACTCGATCACGCTCCTCTGCTACTTCGCGATGTCGCTAGTGTTGACGATGGCAATCAAGGTTATCGAGCGCTTCGTGCGACGCGGCGACGCCCTGCCCCGTCCGGGCCATTCGTGAGGATCCTGCCGTCATGATGTATGGATATGAATGGGACACGACCACCTGGATCACCTACACGATCTCGATCCTTCCGATCATTCTGATCGGCCTGACCGTGACTTTGAAGGCGGCGGCTGCCGGCTTCGCAATTGCGCTGTCCCTTGGCCTCGCCTTCGCCTTGCTGCGCCGTAGCCGGGTCAAGGCGATCTCCTGGACGACCGCATTCGTTGTCGAGTTTCTGCGCGATACGCCACTTCTGGTGCAACTCTTCTTTCTCTATTACGTCCTGCCCGAGTTCGGCATTGTCCTGCCGGCCTTCCTCACCGGCGCGCTTGCCCTTGGTCTTCAATATGCGGCCTATACGTCCGAGGTCTATCGCGGGGGGATCGAGGCCGTGCATCGCGGCCAGTGGGAGGCTGCGACGGCGCTCAATCTAACACGCATGCAGGCCTATCATGACATCATCATTCCCCAGGCCATTCCGCGCATCGTGCCGGCGATGGGCAATTATATGGTTGCGATGATCAAGGAAACACCTGTTCTCTCCGTTGTGACGGTTCTCGAGATGATGGGCCTCGCCAACATGATCGGCGAACGCACATTCGAATATCTCGTGCCGCTGACGCTGGTGGGCCTTATCTTCCTTCTCCTGACGCTGATCTGCTCGGTAGGCCTCCACCGCCTGCAGAAAGCGCTCCCCAAAGCAGGGATCCCGATGCGATGACCGATGCTCATAATCCTTTCATAGAGTTCTCCGACGTCACGAAGCGCTTCGGCATTCTGACGGTGCTCGACCAGTTCAACTTCAGCGTGGCTAAGGGCGAAAAGGTTACGCTCATCGGGCCCTCAGGCTCCGGAAAATCCACGGTCTTACGCATCCTGATGACGCTGGAACCCTTCCAGGAAGGCAAGCTGACCTTGGCCGACATGTCCTACCATGAAGAGCGTGGCAAAGGTCCGTTCCAGGCATCCGAGAGACATCTGCGCCAGATCCGCAGCCATGTCGGCATGGTCTTCCAGAGCTTCAATCTCTTTCCGCACATGACGGTTCTGCGCAATGTCGTAGAAGCGCCGGTCCGCGTACTGGGCATGGCGCGGGCGGAAGCGGAAGCGCGTGCCATCGAACTGCTCGATATGGTCGGACTGGCGGACAAGAAAGACCATTACCCGGCCCAGCTCTCGGGCGGACAGCAGCAACGCGTCGCGATTGCCCGCGCTCTGGCCATGCGGCCGAGCGTTCTGCTGTTCGATGAGCCGACGTCGGCGCTTGATCCTCAATTGGTGGGCGAAGTGCTCTCCGTCATCCGCGGACTGGCACACGAGCACGATTTGACCATGCTTCTTGTCACGCATGAAATGCGCTTTGCACGGGAGGTTTCGGACCGAGTCTGCTTCTTCGACAAGGGTCGCATTTGCGAACAGGGTTCACCCGAGGAGATCTTCGAAGCGCCCAAACAGGACCGCACGCGCGAGTTTTTGGCTTCGGTGCTGGCCTAGGCGGTCAGCCGTCCACGATGGCGAACCAAGATCCGTTGTCACGCCGGATATCGGGGAGGTCGACACGGACGGCAAGGCACCGGAGCTCCGCGGCGCGGGGGCTTAGGAGCCTTGTTTAGATTGGCATGTGTTGAGATATATTCACTTGTTTTGGCTGCCGGGGATGGTTTTGACCTGCACACGCGAAGCATTTCGGCTAGCATTTGGGGCATAACTTGTGACCTGAGCCCCGACTTCCCTCCAGTTTTCGGGAGGGTCTTGGGTTTTTTGATCTGGCCCTCATGCTGCCTGTTTTTCCATAGCCATTTCTATTGCGACTCGCTGGGGGTGATATTGCCCAGCGACGAGTGCGGTCTGTTCCGGTTG
>CALRRQ020000002.1:0-304330 GCA_943370615.1 Rhizobium sp. Q54 | reverse complement strand
CGGCGCATCCATGGCGCCGGAGCGCGAGACGCCGGCGTCGAGATAGCCGAAGCGGCCGAGGTCCTGCACGGAATTGGCCGCGCCTGTCGTCAGGATCTCGATCATGCCCGGATCTCCTTGACGACGAAACGGATACGGTCACCGGCGCGAAGGGCGGCGGGCGGCTCGCGCATCGGATCGAACAGGTGAAAATCGGTGTGGCCGAGAATGTGCCAGCCGGAAGGCGCCGTCAGCGGCATGATGCCGGCCTGCGCACCGCCGATGATGACGGAACCTTCGGGCACGCCCATGCGAGGCACCGCGCGGCGGGGCAGCGCGAGGACCGGATCGAGGCCGGAGAGATAGACGAAGCCCGGCATCGCGCCCACAGCAGCAACGGAATAGACGGGCGCGGCGTGCATCGCGACCAGGCGCTCTACCGTCAGCCCCTTTGACGCAGCGACTTCGGCAAGATCGCTGCCTTCATTACCGTAGACGACGGGGACTTCTACCAGGCGACCGGCGGCCGGAGCGGCCATGGTCGTCTTCCACTGGCCGAGCATGTGGGCTTCAAGCCTGTCCGGATCCAGGCGAAGCGGGTCGAAGACGACCATCAGGTTGTTCATGCCGGGTGCGGCCTCGGAAACGCCGGGCAAGGCGCGAAGCGCATCGGCGAAGACCCAGATGCGTTCCTGCAGGGATGCGTCGAAAACCGGGCCGGCGACATCGAACAGAAGCGCCCCTGCCCCTTCCGGGCTGATCCGCGGATTGTCTGCGTGCTCCTGCATGCCTGCCTTCATCGTCGTGCCTCCCGTGGTGATATATCAGAATATGGTGGAGACCAAGAGCATTTCTTCGTCCGGCCATTGTGCATTCCCGTGGGCTCGACCTACAATTCGGGAACACGTCAACAGGGATCGTAAGCGGCATGTCACTCAGCGTCGACCTCAATTCCGACATGGGCGAAGGCTTCGGCGCCTATCGCATGGGCGACGACGACGCGATGCTGTCGATCGTCAGCTCGGCCAACATCGCCTGCGGCATGCATGCCGGCGATCCGGACATCATGGCCTCGACCTTCGCCATCGCCAAGGCGAAGGGCGTCGCGGTCGGCGCCCATCCGGGTTTCCCCGATCTCTGGGGATTCGGCCGGCGCAACATCCCCTTCTCGTCCGGCGAGATCGAGCGGCTGGTGGCCTACCAGATCGGCGCGGCGCAGGCGCTTTCGACCTATGCCGGCCACCCGATCACCCATGTCAAGGCGCATGGCGCGCTCGGCAACCTGACCCAGCAGGACGAGAGCGTGGCGCAGGCGGTCAACAATGCGATCAAGGCCGTCGATCCGAAACTCGTCTGCCTGACCATCGCGCTCGGCCATCAGGAGCGGCTGGCGCGCGAGATGGGGCTGGAATGCCGGTCCGAGATCTTTGCCGACCGGGCCTATACCGACGAGGGTTTCCTCGTTCACCGCAGCAAGCCCGGTGCCGTCATCCATGACGCGGACACTGCCGCGGCGCGCGTGGTGCGCATGGTGAAGAACGGCGCGATCGAGACGATCACCGGCCGCGTCATCGTCACCCCGGTCGATTCGATCTGCGTGCACAGCGACACGCCGTCTGCCGTCGACATAGCCCGGACGATCCGCGCGGCGCTCGAAGCCGACGGCATTACCATCACCAACTTCCTGCGTTGACGGAGCCGACATGGACCTCTCGACGATCGAGCGACTGATGCAGATGCTGGAAAACTCCACGCTCAACGAGCTGGAAGTCAGCGAGAACGGAATGCGCATACGCCTTGCCAAGACGGCCGCTCGAAACGGCGGCGCCCAGGCGACCCGCCCGGTGCTGCGCGATACGCCGGAGGCCATGGCGGCAGCCGAGATCGCCGCCCTGATGGCGCTTCCCGATATCGCCGAGACGGACGAAGCCGTGATCGTCGCCGGGCTCTCCGGCACCTTCTATCGCGCGCCTGCACCCGGCGCGGAACCCTATGCGCAGGAGGGCGACCTGATCGAGGAGGGCCAGACCGTGGCGCTGGTCGAAGCGATGAAGATGCTCAATCCGGTGGAGGCGCCCCGCGCCGGCCGCATCGTCTCCATTCTCGTCGCGGATGGCGAACCGGTGACGCCGGGCACGCCGCTCATCCTGCTGTCCTCGGACTGACGCGCATGTTCGACAGCGTGCTGATCGCCAATCGCGGGGAGATCGCCCTGCGGATCTTAAGGGCCTGCCGCGACCTTGGCCTCAAGACCATCGCCGTCCACTCGGAGGCAGACCGCAACCTCCGCCATGTGGCGCTCGCCGACCAGGCGCTCTGCATAGGACCGGCACCGGCGGCGCGTAGCTATCTCGACGCCCATGAGATCCTGCTGGCAGCGCAACTGACCGGCGCGGGCGCGATCCATCCGGGCTACGGATTCCTGTCGGAAAACGCCGACTTTGCCGAGATGGTAGAACGGGCCGGCATGATCTTCGTCGGTCCGCCTTCGGCTGCGATCCGCGTCATGGGCGACAAGGTGGCTGCCAAGCGGGCGATGATCGCAGCCGGCGTGCCCTGCGTTCCCGGCCCCGACAGCGCCCTGCCGGAAGACCCGACGCGCATTGCGGCCGTCGGCGCGGAGACCGGCTATCCGCTGATCGTCAAGGCATCCGGTGGCGGCGGCGGGCGTGGCATGCGCATCGTTCGCGATCCCGCATCGCTGGCGGCGGCCGTACAGATGGCGCGCGAGGAGGCCGGCCGCGCCTTCGGCAATCCCGAGGTCTATGTCGAACGCTTCCTCGAGTTTCCGCGCCATGTGGAGATCCAGGTGCTCGCCGACAATCACGGCAATGCGATCCACCTCGGCGCGCGCGACTGCTCCACCCAGCGGCGGCACCAGAAGCTGATCGAAGAGACGCCGCCGCCCGGCATCGATCCGGCCGCCATCGACGCCATCGGCCGGCGCTGCGCGGCGGCGTGCCTCGCCATCGGCTATCGCGGCGCCGGCACGTTCGAGTTCCTCTACGAGGATGGCGCGTTCTACTTCATCGAGATGAACACCCGGGTGCAGGTCGAGCATCCGGTCACCGAAGAGGTGACCGGCGTGGACATCGTGCGCGAACAGCTGCGCATCGCCATGGGCGAAAAGCTCGGGCTGACCCAGGACGAGGTGCGCGTCAGCGGCCATGCCATCGAGTGCCGGATCAATGCCGAACACGCCTTCAACTTCACGCCGTCGCCCGGCAAGGTGACGCGCTTCATCGCGCCCGGCGGACCGGGCGTGCGGCTCGATACCCATCTCTATCCCGGCTATGAAATCCCGCCGAACTACGATTCGCTGATCGCCAAGCTGATCGCCCATGGACCAACGCGGGAAAGCGCGATCGCCCGCATGCGCAGGGCGCTCGGCGAACTGACCATCGAGGGCGTGGAGACGTCGGCTGCGCTTCATCTGGCATTGCTCGACGAACCAGGCTTCTCCGGCGGCGGCATCGACATCCATCATCTGGAACGGTTGATGGCCGGCGGCTTCGGGAGACCCCTATGAGCGACGCGTGGATCGAAACCGTGCTCGAGCTCATGCGGCGCCACGGCATCGCGGAATTCGAATATCAGGACGACACCCGGCACGTCGTGACGAGCGGCGGCGAGTTGTTCGAGGTCAGTGAAACGGCCGAACAGCCGGTCGGGCCAGCGTCACGTCGCCCCGAAACGATCACCGCGCCGCATATCGGGCTTTTCCTTCCCGCGCATCCCTCCAGCGCAAAGGACGCGGCCCTGCCCCGCCTCGTGCGGCGCGGCGAGATCATCGGTTACCTGAAGGCGGGCGCCCTGTTGCGCCCGGTTCTTGCGCCGTCCGACGGCGTGCTTTCGCGTCAATTGGCGCCCAAGGGCGTGCTTGCGGGCTACGGCACGCCGCTTTTCGAACTGCACGCAGCGGACCTCTAGCGGCCGGGTCTGCGCTTCAGGCCGGCCGGCCGACTACTGCGTTCAAGGCCGGGTCGGGGTCAGCACGGTGCCAGCGGCGCCGATCGTGTTGCCGGCGGAATTGCCGAGCAGCAGCCACTGGCGGCCGTAGTTTCGCCGAGTGCGCGGATCGAAGATGGAGATCGGCGCGCTGATGACGGTGCTCGCCGCCTGACCGACCGTGGTGCCGGCGCCAATGGCGACGGCGCCCAGGCTCTCGCCGAGCCCGACGGACGAGTCCGTCACCGCCTGGCCGGCAATCAGCCGGTCGCCGATCAGCCGCACCACTTCGGGGCTTTCGGCGAATTTCCCATGGTTCAGCGCATCGCCCGATTTCAGCTTGGTGAGGTCGAGCACGGAAATGCCGGCCATTTCCAGCTGCGAGCGGTAGGGCTCGGTCGTCGGATCGATATGGCCGAGGCGGTCGACATTGCCGGAAATATGCTTCGATATGGTCAGCGCCCTGTCGTCGCGCGAGACGAACAGGGTGAAGTGCGGCGCCTTGCCGGCAAAACTCTGGAATTGCTGGCCGAAGACATCGACGTCGAGATCGGGCGCCGCCAGGATGACATTGCTGATCTTCGGATCGACCCGGCCATGGCGGATGGCCATCTGCCGCAGCGCCTCGACCGCAAGCCAGGTGCCCATGGAATGGGCCATCACCGTCACTTCGCCGACAGCCGGATTGCGGGCGATCTGCGTCAGCAGGTCCTCCAGCGCATCGCGCGAATAATTCGTGCTTTCCTTGTCGTAATTGTAGTCAAAGATCGAACCGCGCGACGGCCAGGTGAAGACCACCGGCACCACGTCCGCCTTGGAATCGTGGACGATCTGGGCAAAGCGGTAGACGGCTTCCTCGTAGAGATTGTTGAAGCCATGGACGAAGACCAGAACGCGCCGGCTCTTGGGCACATGCGTCTTCAGCCAGGCATCGCCTTGCTTTTCGTTGTTGATCGGATCGACGGCGACCGTCGTGAATTCCTTCTGCGGATCGGCCGGCAGGCGCTTCGGCCACTGGACCTGGCCGATCTCGCGATTGGCGTCGGGCGGGATGGAGAGGGTCACCGCGTCGATCATCAGGCCGGACCCGCGCTCGCCGGTAAAGAGGACCGCCTTGTCGAGCGCCGGCGCCCGCGTCGTCGCGGCGATCAGCTCGACCTTGGTCGTGCCGTTGGCGGTATGATTGGTGGGCTCCATGACGCCGATCGGCCGGCCGGCACAGGCGGCCAGAACCAGGACGAGGCCGGCGAACAGCGCACCGCGGCGCATTGCTGCCCGCAGCGGCGCCTTGCGGAGCCGGGACAGCGCGAACGCAGTATCGTTGCTGATGGGATGCACGCTCTCTCCACGCCGGACGATGACAGCTACGCTTGCGTCATACCGGGCTTGGCATGCGCTTTCCAGCCTTTTCGCGCAACCGATCGCGGCCCTGCCTCAGGCGGTGCCGAGCTGCGCACGGGTCCAGTCGACGATCTGGCGCGCCGACATGGCGCCGGACACCCGGCCGATCTCGCGGCCGCCCTTGTAGAGCAGCATGGTCGGGATGCCGCGGATGCCGAGCTTCGAGGCCAGCTGAGGCTCGTTTTCCGAATTCAGCTTGAGGAGGCGGACGTCCGGTTCAAGCACGCCGGCGGCTTCGGCGAAGGCCGGCGCCATCATGCGGCAGGGTCCGCACCACGGCGCCCAGACGTCGACGAGAACCGGGATCTCGTTGCGGCTCATGTGCTTTTCGAAGCTCGGGGCATCGGCATCGGCGGGATGGGCCTCGAACATGGCGTGGCCGCATTGGCCGCAGCGCGCCTCGGAGGCCGGGCGGTCGGCCGCCAGGCGATTGACGGCAGAACACTGAGGACAAACGATCTTTCTGTCTTTCTGCATCTTGCGTATTCCTGCGGTTCCAAGCCCCATGACACCGGGGCACCGGCTTGACAATATATTCGGAATAACGTAGATACGCAAGAATGAAAGTTGACCCCGATTCCATGCAGACGGCCGCCGACGATGCCAGCGAGTTGCTGAAAGCGCTCGCCAATCGCCACCGCCTGCTCATTCTGTGCCAGCTGATCGACGGCGAGCGTTCGGTCGGCCAGCTCGCCGAATTCCTCGGAATTCGCGACTCGACGGTATCGCAACACCTGGCGCTGTTGCGCCGCGACCGGATCATCTCCGGCCGCCGGGACGGCCAGACCATTTGGTATCACATCGAGAGCGAACCGGCGCGCAACGTCATCACCGCCCTCTACGGCAGCTTCTGCGCCGTATAGCCGCATTCGCGCGGCGCCCCTTCCGGACATGGACAACGACCGGCCTCAAGCCGGCCGCATCGTCCCCTTCTCGCGCAGGTTCACGTGCCAGGAGAGCGCTTCCTCGAGCACATGCGGCGTATGTCCGCCGCGCTTAACCGCACGATCAAAATAGTCCTGCAACGGATCGCGGTATTCCTTGTCGACGCAGTTGGCGATGATCACCGCCGCCCGTTCGCGCGGGGCAAGGCCGCGCAGGTCGGCCAGTCCCACTTCGGTCACCAGGATGTCGGTGTCGTGCTCGGTATGGTCGACGTGGCTGACCATCGGCACGACCGAGGAAATCGCCCCGTTCTTGGCGATCGACTTGGTGACGAAGATCGACATGAAGGCATTGCGGGCGAAATCGCCGGAGCCGCCGATGCCGTTCATCATGTGCGTGCCGCCGACATGGGTGGAGTTTACATTGCCGTAGATGTCGAACTCGAGGGCAGTGTTGATGCAGATCAGGCCGAGGCGGCGGATCACTTCCGGATGGTTGCTGATCTCCTGCGGGCGCAGCATCAGATGATGCTTGTACTCGGACAGCCGGGGCAGGACCTTCTTGTACATTTCGGCCGACAGCGTGATCGACGAACCCGAGGCAAAGGTCATCTTGCCGGAATCGATCAGCTCGAAGGTCGAATCCTGCAGCACTTCCGAATACATCTTCAGGTCATGGAAGGGCGTGTCGATGAAGCCGTGCAGCACGGCATTGGCGATCGTGCCGATCCCGGCCTGCAACGGCTGCAGTTCATAGCCGAGCCGCCCCTGCTTGACCTCGTTGAGGAGGAAATCGCTCAGATGGCCAGCAATCGCGTTGGTCTCGGCATCCGGGGGCAGGATGGTCGACGAGCTGTCCTGCTTTTCCGAGACGACGATGGCGATGATCTTTTCCGGCGGGATCGGGATGAAGGGCAGGCCGACGCGGCTTTCGGGCGTGACGATCGGGATCGGCATCCGGGTCGGGCGGCGCGACGGGATATAGATGTCGTGCAGGCCCTCGAGCGTCGCCGGTTGGGAGACGTTGATCTCGATGATGACCTTGTCGGCGAGAATGGCGAAGCTCGCCGAATTGCCGACCGAGGTGGTCGGCACGATGCCGCCGGTCTCGGTGATGGCCACCGCCTCGATGATGGCGATGTCGACCGGCTTGATCTGCTGGGTGCGCAGCTGTTCGACCGTCTCCGAAAGGTGCTGGTCGATGAACATCACCTCGCCGGCATTGATCGCCTTGCGAAGACCGGGATCCGACTGGAAGGGAATGCGGCGCGCCAGCACATGGGCCTCGGCCAGCGTTTTGTCGAGATCGTTGCCGAGCGAGGCACCGGTCATCAGGGTGATCTTCAGCGGATGGGCCTTGGCGCGCTCGGCGAGCGCCAGCGGCACGGCCTTCGCCTCGCCGGCGCGGGTGAACCCGCTCATGCCGACTGTCATACCGTCCTGGATATAGGCAGCTGCCTCCTCCGCACTGACCAGTTTGTCGAGCAGCGGCTTAAATCGGATCCGGTCACGCAGCATAATCCATCCTCATGAGACAACGCAGATTGGCCCGATCGTCCTCCGACGGGCAGAGGCCATGGCTTAAAGGCCCGCGGCGCGAAAACGCAATCATTCTTCAGTCGCATTGCACGCTTATCTGCCATGCGTTTTTCGCATAGCAATGACTGTCGAGAATGGCCGCGCGAAGATGCCGGCGGCAACGTATGCCGTGGAAGTCAAAGCGATTTCAGAAGAGAGGGAAGTGGCGCACCCGAAGTCCTCCATTCAAAAACTCGTCCGAACATTATTCCCATATTTATCAGATACTTGGTTAACATAAATTTCTGCACCCGCTGCAAATTCAGTAGCAAAAACGGTAGCAAAAATTACTATTTTCCTTCCAGCATATCGTCAAATTCACTGCGTGGTTCAGCCGGAATGGAGTTGTGATCCGGCATGATCTCGATTTTTACCGGGGGCGGTGTGATGAAATGCACAAGGCCATTCTGAGGCCAAATCGCCGCGAACACATCCTCGATGGTAGCGGTCGGCTCGAAAGCGAAGGCTTTCGTATAGGCATTCGCCGGATTGCCGTGCTGATCGGCATGTTCGAGATAGTGCGCAAGCGCGATAAATTTCGATGCCTTGTGGCTCATCCTGTCCATGCGAATCTCCTTTTGAAGAAGAATACCATGACGACGATGGTGGCGTTTGGGTTATCCCCGATATCCTGAAACTTAGTTTTTCAGAGCTTGCATGTAAGCTTTCGTTGCATCGAACTCCTGTTGGAGAATGTGCGCGCCACCGCCGACGATATTGCTACGCTGACTTTCGCAAAATCTAATGATGAACTCTCGATGCTGAGGAAACTGGCGAAGCTCATACACAGCGGCGGCTTTTGTCGCGATTGGGGCTTGGCTATCGATGAATTGCATTAGCTCGAAGAACTGTTTCCTACGGCGTTCACCGGAGTCGAGAAACAGTTTTACGACATACGCGACTGCCGAACCTGCCAAGGTGATCAATGGCGCGGCGACGACGAACAATGAAAGAGTAGCAGAATCAAATGCCATTATACTAAACTCTCGCCTATCAATTTTGTTTGGAGGGACACATGATCGAAGAAGACGGTCATACCGCAGCATTGCGCACACTGAAAATGTGCTTCGAAACAGAAAGTGGACAGCCTGATTTAACCGGGCTGATTGAGGCCGTCAAAGACGCCGCGAGAACAGAAAATCATTTCAACAAGCAGTTTTTGGACACCGTTCTCGTGTTTGCAGCGCAGGGATGGAAAGACGCTTAGGGCCGTGTAACCACTGTGTGCGGCTTCGCATTCACCAAGTCGGCAATGAGAGTATCAAGGACTAAGTAAGGCGAACCGATAAGTTCAAATAGAGCGAAGCCGAAAACAACCTGTATAACCCTTGAAGGCGGCCTCAAATGTGAGGGGATTTTTCAGTCGTCGGGGTCTCTTACCGCGATGTTAGCGGCAATCTTCAAACCCCACTCCCGTCAAGCCACGTCCAGCACCTGACGCAACAAGACAGGGTCTTGTCGTGTTGTCTAACCCGAGACGCTTTCCAAGCGCTCATCACGGTAAGATGCCACCTGAGCCGGCATCAGCTTCGCTGCCGGGGTATTCGCAATCGAATGCCGCAGGATCTTGTCGATCCGATAGCGCTCTACGGATGCTGATTTCTTCTGGGGGGTTATCTTATCTCCGTAGGTGACAAGTAGATCGCCCAACGTCCTTGAATCCGAGGCCTGTCGAGCAGGCAGCGCCTCACCTTGGTCGAGACGCCTCTCGACATCTTTAGCCCATGCCTCCGCATCTTTGCGATTGAGGAAGCTCTTGGAGACCGGCGAATGCCCCTGCCGTCCCACCTGCACTTGCCACTTACCGTTCCGCTTACGCAGAGTAGCCATTTGTGCCTCACTGTGACAAGGAAGCTAGGCGCTAGCCGATACCGATTCTAAATCATTGGAAAGAATGGCGCACCCGAAGAGATTCGAACTCCTGACCCCCAGATTCGTAGTCTGGTGCTCTATCCAGCTGAGCTACGGGTGCGTACCGGTCCGACTGTCGTCGGCGGCGTGGCGATCCTCTAAAACGTGCCGCGAAGGATTGCAAGCACCTTTCGGAAAAAAGAGTCATTTTGCCGTCATGTGGCGGTCGTCTCCCAGCATTTCCGGCCGATCTTTTTTTCAGGCGCGGGCACGCCAGTCGTCGAGGGCCACCGGCCGATCGGGGATTTCGATGCGGAAGAGCGTGCCCGGACCCGGCTTTTCCACCAGCGCAATCGTCCCGCCATGGGCAAGCACGAGTTCGCGGGCGATCGCCAGACCAAGCCCGATGCCGCCGGAGCGCGCCGATCCGCGGAAGGCCATGAACAGGTTCTCCCGCGCCTTGGCCGGCAGGCCGGGGCCGGTGTCGTCGATGGTGATGGCGACGACACTGCCGATCCGCTGGCCGCAAAGCGTGATGCGGCGCACCACGCCCGGATCGTCCACGCCGTGATTGGCCAAGGCCTGGACGGCATTGCGGCAGATGTTGTGAATGACGCGGAACAGCTGTTCGCTGTCGGCATCCACTTCGATGTCCGGGCCGATCATATCGACGAAGTCGATGCCGCTGTCGGGACCGATCGCCAGGATGTCGCGCACCTCCTGGCAAAGCCCCGACAGGGGGAAGCGCCGGCGCTTGGGTTCGGGCTCGGACGCCTGGCCGTAGGCGAGCACTTCGTTGGTGTAGCCGACGGCGCGATCGATGGTACGCAGAAGCTTGGGGGCGAAGCCCTTGACCATCGGGTCGTCGACATCGACGAGACGGTCCGACATCAGCTGCGCCGAGGCGAGGATGTTGCGCATGTCGTGATTGATCTTCGACACGGCCAGACCGAGGTCGGCCAGGTTGCGCTGCTGCTTCAGCGTTCTCTGCAGCTGTTCCTGCATGAGCGCCAAATGGCGGCCGGCCAGGGCGATCTCGTCGTCGCCGGGCGCCGAGGGCAGGATGCGGGCCGGATCTTCCGGATTCTCCGCGAAGGCCTGCATGCTCCTCGTCAGCCGGCGCATGGGCCGGATCATCATCCGGTTGATGGCGATGTAGATCAGCGAGGCGGTGATCAGCGAAATCATCAGCGACACGGAGAAGACGCTGCGGGCATAGGCGAGCATCGCCTGACGCAGGCTCTTCTCCTCCATCACCAGTTCGATGACCATGTCGCTGTCGCCGACGGGTCCATAGACCCGCAGCAGGCGGTCGCCGCCGAGGACGAGCGTGTAGAGCGCATCACCGATCGACTGCAGCGCCGGTACGTCCGACAGGTCGTATTTGGCATCGACCTGCACCGGCATGTCCTCCACCGCAAGGAGGCGCGAGGTCCCGTCCTTGCGCAGGGCGATCGCCTTGGTGCCGGTGGCCATCAACGTGTCATCCTGCACGGCGCGCGGCAGTTCGGCCGGCTGCAGGCCGTCGATGACGACGCCGGCGGCGGCGGCCGTGTTGAGGCGGTCCTCCAGCCAGCGCAGGCGCATGGTGGCGACCGAGGGCACGAAGATCAGCACTTCCGCCATCATCACGAAGGCCATGGTCAGCCACAGCAGCTTGCCCGAAAGGCCACGCAAGCGGTGCGGCATGACCGACGGCTCACTCGATTCGGCTTGCCGACCGGCTTCGCTCAGTCGCGCCATCGCCCACTCCCGTCGTCATCCTGGTCCGGACCGGTTGTTTCCCGACCCGGCTCGACAAATTGCAGTTTCGTCATATTAGCCGACGCGGGGGGATTGGCCAATGGCATCTCCGGCGCAGACCGCGGGGCCCCTCCGCTCACCAAGCGCCGCCCGCAAACGACGACGCCGCGACCCGAAGATCGCGGCGCCTCTATTTAGATTGTTCCGCCCGAGGCGACGGATCAGAACTCTTCCCAGCTTTCCGTTTCCTGGACAGCAGCCTTGGCGGTGGCGGCGCGACCGCCGCCGAACGCCTTGGCCACCGAGCCCATCATCTGGCGGGCCGGCGACGGCGCGGGCCGATGCTGGGTCGACCGTGCGACGACCGGTGCCGCATGGCTGCGGCCCTCGTCGCCGGTGCGGAATTGGGCGACCAGCGCGGCAAGGCCGTTGGCCTCGCCGGAGAGCTTGTGGGTCGCAGCCGAGGTTTCCTCGACCATGGCGGCATTCTGCTGGGTCACCTGGTCCATCTGGTTCATGGCGGTGGCGACCTCGGCGAGACCGGTCGACTGTTCCTTCGCCGCGGCGGCGATGGAATGGATGTGGTCGTTGATCCTGAGGACGCGAACCTCGATTTCCGACAGGGCTTCGCCCGTGCGCTGCACGAGCTTCACGCCGCCGGCCACTTCCTGGCCGGACTTGGTGATAAGCGCCTTGATGTCCTTGGCGGCGTTGGCGGAGCGCTGGGCGAGTTCCCGCACTTCCTGAGCAACCACGGCAAAACCCTTGCCTGCATCACCGGCACGGGCGGCCTCGACACCGGCATTCAGCGCCAGAAGGTTGGTTTGGAAGGCGATCTCGTCGATCACGTTGATGATCTGCGAGATTTCGCGCGAGGCCTGTTCGATGCGGCCCATGGCGTCGACGGCGTCGGAGACGACGATCGCCGACTGGGCGGCGCTCTGCTTGGCCTCGGTCACCATCTGGCTGGCTTCCTGCGCCCTTTCGCTCGAGCCGCGGACGACGACGGTGATCTCGTCGAGGGCGGCCGAGGTCTCTTCGAGCGCCGCAGCCTGCTGCTCGGTGCGCTTGGCAAGGTCGTTGGTCGCAGAGGTCAGCTCGCCGGTATTGCCGTTGATCAGGTCCGTCTTGCCACGGATGTCGGTCATCGTGTGGCGCAGCCGCTCGAAGGTGGCATTGACGTTGGTCTGCAGTTCGGCGAAGGCGCCACGGAAATCGCCGCGCATGCTCTGGGTCAGGTCGCCGGCCGAAAGGCTGGCGATGACGCGGCGGGTTTCGGAGATGCCCTGGTCGACCGACGACAACAGCGTATTGATGTTGGCGGCGAAGCGGTTGAGGTTCTCGTCGTCATAGTCCTTGTCGATGCGCTTGGCGAAATCGCCGGCCGCGGCGGATGCCACGACCACCGACATGCTGGACTGCAGGTCGTCGCTCTTGGCGCGCATGGCCGTTTCCTGGGCGTTCATGCGCTGCACGGCGAGACCGTTGCGCTTGAACACTTCGACCGCGGCGGCCATGTCGCCAATCTCGTCGGCGCGGCCTTCATAGGGAATTTCAGTGGCGAAGTCTCCGTCGGCCACCCTCTTCATCGCGTCGGTGACGTTGCGGATCGGGCGGCTGAGATGATTGACGCCGATATGGATGCCGAGGCCGGCGCCGATCGCCAGGGACAGCACGGTCACGCCCGAGATGATGACCAGCATGGTCTGCTGGAAGCTCGCCAGCGAATCCTGCAAGGCCTGCAGTTCGCCCTTGTCGGCGTCGACGACGGCGTCGATCTCGGCCTGGAAGGCCTTGCGGTTGGCGCGGTTGGCTTCGGTATTGCCTTGCTCGTTGGCGGCCTTCGGATCGACCGTGGTGCCCAGGCGGGCCGTTTCTGAGCGGAAGGTGCGGAACTCGGCGGAGCGCGCCGTCATCGCATCGAAGGTGGCCTTCTGGGTTTCCGGCACGAGCGGCTTCCAGCTGGCCAGCACCTTGTCCATTTCGTCGAGGTTCTTCATCAACCCCTTGGCGAAGCTCTCGGCCTTTTCGGTGCTCGGGGAAGCATAGATGCCGCGGGCTTCCATCACCACCCCGGTGACGAGGCGGTTCAGCCGCTCGCCGAGATAGACACGCTCGGATACCTCGCTCACCTGTTCCGACTTGGCGCCATACTGTGTGGTGACGAAAATGCCCATCGCCCCGATGACTATGGCCGCAAAGCCGAGAATTCCAACCAATGAATAGACTTTGCCGCTGATCTTCACGGACTAACTCCCAAGTAAAAGACAGGGGCCGCAAGCCCCCTTATTTTTACTAAAATAAGGTTCCGCCGTTAACGAACTATTGCGACGCTAAAATACGCTGTTTTATCGGTGACGCCTGCGTCATAATTCGAATTTTGAGCGTCACCTCAGTCAAAACGATCAAATCCGATCACGAATACGCCTGAATAGACAGAAATAGACCTAAAACCGCATTTCAGCATCTGGGGAAATGGTTAACAAGCAAAGGCGAGACCTCGCGCGCGCTCTTGGACACCGCAAACGGCGGGAATTGACTCCGCAAGCCATCGCCCTTATAAGCCGCGCACGTTCGGACCGACCCGCCCCTCTGGCGGATGTGGAGCCGTGCGTCAAATCCAACGCTCTTGCAGAAATGCAAACCCAAGAAGGGCCGCACACCGCGGTATTAAATAAATGAAGCGTACCTACCAACCTTCCAAGCTTGTTCGCAAGCGTCGCCACGGCTTCCGTGCGCGCATGGCAACCAAGGGCGGCCGCAAGGTTCTCGTTGCTCGCCGCGCTCGCGGTCGCAAGCGTCTCTCGGCCTAAGGCCGGGTTTGCCCGGGACCGGGCGAATGAATGCACCTAAAAAGAAACAAACTGTCGGGCGGCTGAAAAGCCGGCCGCAGTTTCTTGCCGTTCGCGCCGGCGAAAAGCGCAAGGGCGGGTTGTTCCTCCTCGAGGTCCTCGACCGCCAGCAGCCCGACACCGAAGCGCGGGTCGGCTTTACCGTTACCAAGAAGCACGGCAACGCAGTCGAACGAAACCGTATGCGGCGGCGCCTAAAAGAAGCCGTGCGGCTCAATGCGGCGTTTGCAATGCAGCCCGGACACGACTATGTGGTTGTCGCCCGCAGGGACGTGCTCCACGCACCCTTTGCGAAGATTGCCGCGCAATTGGCCGAGCGGATCAAGGCCAGACCGAAAAACGCAGGGTCCTCCGCGACCGATTCCAGGAAAGTATGATGCAAAACAACCGCAATTACTTCATCGCGATTGCCCTGTCTGTGCTGATCGTTCTCGGCTGGCAGTATTTCATCATGAGTCCGAGGATCGAGGCACAGCGCATCGCCGAAGAGGCGCGCCTTGCCCAGGAAGCCCAGACGACCCAGGTGCAGCCGAATGCCGCCGCTCCCGCGGCAGGCACGGTTGCCGGCAACCTGCCGGGCAGCAGCGCCCAGGCGGCTGCCGAGACCAACCGCGAGGAGGCGATCGCCAAGTCCCCGCGCGTTGCCATCGACACGCCCGCGCTTGCCGGCTCGATCAATCTGACCGGCGCACGCTTCGACGACCTGAAGCTCAAGGAATATCGCGAGACCGTCGACCGGACGAGCCCGATCATCACCCTGTTCAATCCGGCCGACACCAAGGACGGCTACTTCACCGAACTTGGCTACATTGCCGGCGAGAACGCCGGAGCGGTGCCCGGCCCGACAACCGTCTGGACGCTGGCCGAAGGCGACAAGCTGACGGCGACGACGCCGGTGACGCTCTCCTTCACCAATGAGGCCGGCCTCACCTTCCTGCGCAAGATCTCCGTCGACGAGCACTACATGTTCACCGTCGAGGACACGATCCAGAACACCGGCACGGCGAACGCCACCGTCGCGCCCTACGGCCGCATCACCCGCTACAACAAGCCGACGACCGCCTCCGTCTATGTCCTGCACGAGGGTTTCCTCGGTGTCATCGGTTCAGAAAACGGGTTGCTCGAAGAGAAGTACAGCAACATCGAGAAGGAAGCCGTGGCCAACGAGAAGGCGACGGGCGGCTGGTTCGGCATCACCGACAAGTATTGGGCCTCGGCTCTCATCCCGCAGCAAACCCTTGCCTATGAAAGCCGCTTCTCGCACTTCACCGACGGCCAGCCGCGCTTCCAGGCCGACTACAAGAGCGATCCGGCCACCGTGGCCGCAGGCCAGAGCACGACGATCAAGCAGCTGGTCTTCGCCGGCGCCAAGGAAGTGCCTGTTGTCGACGGCTATGCGCTCGACAAGTCCTGGTTCGGCAAGCTGTTTTCGAGCCTGCGCTCCAGCGAGCCCGCTGCCGTTCAGAGCTATGAGGTGCCGCGCTTCGACCTCCTGATCGACTGGGGCTGGTTCTACTTCTTCACGAAGCCGATGTTCAAGCTGATGGACTTCTTCTACCGTCAGGTGGGCAATTTCGGCATCGCGATCCTTTTGACCACCATCGTCGTCAAGGCGCTCTTCTTCCCGCTCGCCAGCAAGCAATATGCCTCCATGGCCAACATGAAGCGCATGCAGCCGAAGATGGAAGAGCTGAAAGCCAAGCACGGCGACGACAAGATGGCGCTGCAGCAGGCGATGATGCAGCTCTACAAGGACGAGAAGATCAATCCGATCGCCGGCTGCTGGCCGGTGCTCCTGCAGATCCCCGTGTTCTTCTCGCTCTACAAGGTGATCTACGTCACCATCGAAATGCGCCACGCGCCGTTCTTCGGCTGGATCCAGGACCTGTCGGCCCCCGATCCGACCACGTTCATCAACCTGTTCGGCCTGCTGCCGTTCGAAGGTCCTACCTTCCTGCATCTCGGCGTCTGGCCGATCATCATGGGCATCACCATGTGGCTGCAGATGCGCATGAACCCGACCCCGCCGGACCCGACCCAGGCGATGCTGTTCAACTGGATGCCGCTGATCTTCACCTTCATGCTCGGCAGCTTCCCGGCCGGTCTGGTCATCTACTGGGCCTGGAACAACACGCTCTCGATCGCCCAGCAGTCGATCATCATGAAGCGCCACGGCGCCAAGATCGAGCTGTTCGACAATCTCAAGGGCTTGTTCCGGCGAAAACCCGCCAAGACCAAGTAATCCCCGAAAGCCCCGGCCAGTCCGGGGCTTTCTTTTATGACCGCCACACGCACGAGCTCCGATGACCGCCCTACGCTCTTCGCCCGTACCCGCCGCCCGCCCCTGGCTCGGCATCGCCCTGGTGCTCGGCTCCGCCACCGCCTGGAGCTATGGAGGCGCGATCCAGCGATATATCGAATTGCACGACGGCTGGGCGATCGTCTTCTGGCGATGCCTTTTCGGCGGCCTGTTCCTCCTGAGCTTCATGCTGATCCGCGACGGGTACGCCGGGACGATCCGGCTGTTCCGGGCGATGGGATGGCCCGGGCTGATGATTGCGATCGGCTTTGCCGCGGTCTCGACCTGCTTCGTCCTGGCCGTCAGCATGACGCCGGTCGCCAATGTCGTGCTGTTCATGGCAGCCATTCCGCTGTTTGCCGCGCTGCTCGCCCGCGTGCTGCTCGGCGAACCAATCACCGCCGTGACCTGGGGGGCAATTGCCACCGTGATCGTCGGCGTGGCGATCATGGTGTCGGCATCGATCGGCGAAGGCGGCTCGATGGTCGGCCTTGCCCTGGCTGCCTCGATCCCGGTGATCTTCGCCTGCATGACGGTGCTCACACGGCGGCATCCGGAAATCCGCATGACACCCGCGGCCAGCATGGGCTGTTTCATCGCCTCGGTGATCGCCGCAACCCAGACTGCGAGCTTTGCCGTCACCCCGCCGGATCTTGCGCGGCTGTTTGCCTTCGGCGCGCTGAACCTCGGCCTCGGCATGGCAATGTATGTGACGGGCGCCCGGATGATTCCGTCGGCGCTTGCCGCTCTGCTTGGAACCGCCGAGATGATCCTGGCTCCGGTCTGGATGGTTCTGTTCCACGACGAGGTTCCCTCGGCCCGCACCATGATCGGCGGCGGCATCGTGCTCGTGGCGCTGTTCACCTATCTTATCGGCCATATGCGCCGCGAACTGGGGCCGCGCGTGCCCACCGCGTCTTGACTTTGCCGGTCAAAACCCGGATTTCACAGGACATGCGAAAGGCGATCCCATGACAGACAACAACCAGAAGACAGATCAGCCTCTGTTCGGCCGCCCGTGGATCTTCATCCGCGGCGTGCCGTCGATGAAGTTCCTGCCGCCCGAAGGTCCGCTCGAAGTGGCCTTCGCCGGCCGCTCGAACGTCGGCAAGTCGTCGCTGATCAATGCGCTGGTCGGCCAGAAGGGACTTGCCCGCACGTCGAACACGCCGGGCCGGACCCAGGAGCTCAACTATTTCGTTCCGGAAGGCTATTCGGGCGAGGCGGGCGACCTGCCGCCGATGGCGCTGGTCGACATGCCCGGCTACGGCTATGCCCAGGCACCGAAGGAACATGTCGATGCCTGGACCAAGCTGGTCTTCGACTACCTGCGCGGCCGCGCCACGCTGAAGCGTGTCTACGTGCTGATCGACAGCCGCCACGGCATCAAGAAGAACGACGACGAGGTGCTCGACCTTCTCGACAAGGCGGCGGTTTCCTACCAGATCGTGCTGACCAAGACCGACAAGATCAAGGAAGCCGGCGTTCCGCGCCTGATCGCGGAGACGCTGGAAAAGATCAAGAAGCGTCCGGCCGCCTATCCCTTCATCGTCGCCACCTCTTCCGAAAAAGGCAATGGCCTCGACGATTTGCGCGGGGCAATCCTCGAGGCCATCGGCCAGGCAACCTGACGCAGTACGCCCGGCCTAGACATTGCCCCGCCAGAGGCGGGGCAGAAGTTCGGCTCAGGCCTTCGGCAGCAGGACCTTGTCGATCACGTGGATCACGCCGTTCGACTGCTTGACGTCGGCGATGGTCACGGTGGCCACGCCGCCGGTCTCGTCGGTCAGCGTGATCTTGTCGCCGTCCATCTTGGCCTGCAGCATGCAGCCGCCGACCGTCTTGACCGGATGAGTGCCGCCGTCGTCGGCGATCATCTTGCCGATGGCAGACGACATCGCGTCAGCCGCGACGACGTGGCAGGTCAGAACTTTGGTCAGCTGATCCTTGTTCTCGGGCTTCAGCAGGGTGTCGACCGTGCCGGCCGGCAGCGCGTCGAAGGCGGCATTGACGGGCGCGAAGACCGTGAACGGGCCCTTGCCCGACAGGGTCTCGACCAGGCCGGCAGCCTTGACGGCGGCGACCAGCGTCGTGTGATCCTTGGAGTTGACGGCATTTTCGACAATATTCTTGTCTTCGTACATGGCGGCGCCACCGACCATCGGGTTTTCGGCATGGGCGGCAACGGTGCCGGCTGCAAGCGCGACGGCAAGGGTGAGCGGGCGAAGGGTGGTCTTGAACATTTCGGTTTCCTCTGTCCTGGTGTTCTCGATCCGTCCTCGGCGGCAGGATTGCCATCCGGGCGGTTGTTTCGATCCCGTTTGTCGGGAACACTACAGAGGACGAGAGCTCGGGCGAGGAAGTTTCAGCCGTCGGGCAGAAATCCGAAATTTTTCTCTATGATTTTGATATTTCTATATTTTTATTGAGAACGACGCGCCGAGACGGCGCCTCCGTCACAGATGGGCCGGACCGAGCGCGATGACCGGGCCGGTGGCCTGGCCGGTCGGAGAGCCGCCGAAGGGCTCGAGGCTGACGGCGAGAATGACGCCCTCGGCAAAACGGTTGCGCAGCGTGTCGGGCACAATGATCTCGCCTTCGCCGGTCTGCGGCAGTACGCCCAGCGAACGCGGCGCCGCTTCGCCCTCGATCAGCCAGAGCTCCAGCGATTTCTGCTGCTCAGCGCCGGTCGCGACGGGCGTCACCTGCAGCTTGCCGGAACCGCTGTCGTAACGCGCGACGAGGCTGATGACGCTGTCCTTGCCGGCAAGTTCCGCCACCAGAGGCTCGCCGCCTCGCGACTGGTCCCAAAGTCCAGCCTCGGTTCCGGCGACGACCGCGGCAGCGGCCACGCCGGCAAAGGCCAGGCCGCGCCAGAGGACAAGCGAGTTCCACAGACCGCCGAAAGCCGACGTCCACGGAGCACGCTGCGGCTGGCCGTAGATCTTGCCCTCGATCCTGGCGAAGAGCGCCTCGGGCGGCAGTTCGACACCGTAGTCCTCGTTGAACTGGGAAAGATTGTCCTCCCAGCGCCGAACGATGACGGCAAAGCTGCGGTCATGGCGCAGCCTTTCCTCGACCTGCAGGCGATCCTCGACCCCCAGCACGCCGAGCACATATTCGCCGGCGAGCACTTCGTCACGCGAGCGGTCACCCTTGCTCTGGTCTGGCGTCGTCATCCATGCACTCTCTCAACTTCAACAGGCTGCGACGCAGCCATGTGCGCATCGTGTTCAACGGCACCGCGAACCGATCGGCCAGTTCCTGATAGGACAGTCCCTCCACATAGGCATGCCTCACGGCCCGCGCGCGATCAGGATCCAATGCTTGCAGACAGGTGTCAATCCGCTTTCCTTCCGAGCGCAGCACCGCGCTCTGTTCCGGATCGGCCGCGCTGTCGGCGAGGTCGATGACCGTCTCCAGTTCCTCCGCCGGCGGGCGTCTGACCCTGAGGCGGTCGATGCAATGATACCGCGCGATCGCCGCGAGCCAACCCATGGCACCGTTTCCCGACGAGGCGAAGCTTTCGGACCGCTGCCAGATCTTGACGAAGACATCCTGCAACGCCTCCTCGGCATCGGCCCTGTCTCGCAATATACGAAGGCAGATGGCAAAAAGTTTCGGTGAGGATCGATTATAGAGCACGGAAAATGCGGAGCGGTCCTTGAGGGCCACTCGGCTCAGCAGTACGGCGATTTCGTCGCTAGGCATCGGCTTTCGGGCCCTCTCCTCCAGACAGCCCTCCCCCCGGGCGCAATTTTGTCGTGTCCTACAGGCGTCTACGCCATCCGTTCATCACCGGATCATCGGTGACGCATATCTTTCCCCGGATTATTCCATCGCGGGCGATCTTGCGTTAAAAGGCCGCGAACCAATCACGAGGGCATCCGATGACGGCATCCGAAAGCGAAACCCAGGCGCGGCTCCTTGCTCAGGCCCTGCCCTTCATGCAGCGCTACGAGAACAAGACGATCGTGGTGAAATATGGCGGCCATGCCATGGGCAATGCCGAGCTCGGCAAGGCCTTTGCCGCCGACATCGCGCTTCTGAAGCAGTCGGGCGTCAACCCGATCGTCGTCCACGGCGGCGGCCCGCAGATCGGCGCCATGCTGACCAAGATGGGCATCGAATCGAAGTTCGAGGGGGGCTTGCGCGTCACCGACCAGAAAACGGTCGAGATCGTCGAAATGGTGCTGGCCGGCTCGATCAACAAGGAGATCGTCGCCCTCATCAACCAGACCGGCGAATGGGCGATCGGCCTTTGCGGCAAGGACGGCAACATGGTCTTCGCCGAAAAGGCCAAGAAGACCGTCATCGATCCGGATTCGAACATCGAACGAGTGCTCGACCTCGGCTTCGTCGGCGAAGTGGTGGAAGTCGACCGTACGCTGCTCGACCTGCTGGCCAAGTCGGAGATGATCCCGGTCATCGCGCCGGTGGCGCCGGGCCGCGACGGCCATACCTACAATATCAATGCTGACACCTTTGCCGGCGCCATTGCCGGGGCGCTGCGGGCCACCCGCTTGCTGTTCCTCACCGACGTTCCGGGCGTCTTGAACAAGGATGGCGAGCTGATCAAGGAGCTTTCGGTCGCCCAGGCGCGCGCGCTGATCAAGGACGGCACCATCTCCGGTGGCATGATCCCCAAGGTCGAGACCTGCATCGACGCGATCAACGCCGGCGTTCAGGGCGTCGTCATCCTCAACGGCAAGACGGCGCATTCGGTGCTCCTGGAAATCTTCACCGAGCACGGTGCCGGCACGCTGATCGTTCCCTGATCGGGGCTTTGCCGGTCTGGTCGGAAGCGATCAGAGGGCAAACAGGCCCACCGGCCGCATCTCGCCTTCGTGGCGCAAGAGAAATTTCTTGCGCCACAGGCCTCCGCCATAACCGGTCAGCGAACCGTCGGACCCAATGCAGCGATGGCAGGGAATGACGATGGCGATCGGATTGGCGCCATTGGCCTTGCCGACCGCGCGCACGGTCTCCATGCCCCCGACATTCCGGGCGATATCGCCATAGGAACAGGTCTCGCCGAGCGGCACCTTCAACAGCTCCACCCAGACCTTCTGCTCGAATTCGCTGCCGGCCGGCGAGAGCGGGAGGGTGAAGTCGAAGAGTTTGCCGGCGAAATAGGCTTCGATCTGCCGCCGCGCCTCGCCGGTGATGGCATTGCCCGTCGCGATGACGTCGCGGCCGAGACGGCGGCGCTGCCGCTCCAGCCTTTCGGCCGGCGATCCGTCATCTTCAAATCCGAGAACCAGTAGTCGCGAGTCGTCGGCGACGGCGACCAGATCGCCGACGGGGCTGTCGAACCATTCGCAAGACAATGCTTCCGTCACGTGAGCCAGTCCTCCCGCTCGTCGAGAAGGAATGATAGAGGCTCGCTCGGATCGCCGCAATCAGCGCTGACTAACCTGAACCGGGCGAATGCTCAGACGACGAGCAGCAGCAGCACCCCGGCGACGATCAGAAGACAGCCGGCGACCTCCAGCCGGTTGATCTTCTCCTTGAAGAAGAAGACCGAGGAGGCGAAGGTGAAGAGCATCTCGACCTGGGCCAGCGCCTTGACCACCGCGACCTGCTGCAGCGTCATCGCCGTGAACCAGCCGAAGGAGGCGGTCGCGCCGACGAAACCGACGAGAACGCCGACCTTCCAGGCGGCGCCGACGCGGCGAAGCTCGTCGCGGTCGCGCCACAGCATCCAGAACAGCATGGCGAAGGTCTGCACGAGGATGACGACGACCAGCGTGTAGCTCGCCTGCATGACGCTGTCGGGGGCGGGCAGGCTCGGCTGCAACGCGAGCGAGGCGGAGCGGTAGGCGATGCCGGATATGCCGAAGAACAGGCCGGACAGCAGGCCGATCAGCGCGGTGCGGCTGACGACCGAGGTGAATAGCGACGGCAGGGTGAGGGTCGTGCGCGCCACCGAGATCAGCATGACGCCGAGCACCGAGACGAGGATGGCCATCAGGGTCGGAACGGTGATCGTCTCGCCGAACAGCACCAGCGCGATCAGGGCGGCCTGGGCCGGCTCGGTGCGCGAATAGGCCGTGCCGACGGCGAAGTTGCGGAACGAGAAGAGGTGGACCAGCAGGAAGGTCGCCGAGATCTGGGCAAAGGCGCCGATCACCGCCCAGAAGGCGAAGGCGCCGTCCGGCACGGGCAGCGGCCGATCGAGGCCGTAGTGCAGCACGGCCAGATAGGTCAGCGCGAAGGGCACCCCGTAGCCGAAACGCACGAAGGTCGCGCCCGTCGTGCCCATTCGGCCTTTCAGATGCTTTTGCAGGACGGAGCGCAGGTTTTGCAGGAATGCGCTGGCGAAGGTGATGAGGATCCAGGGGGACATGCGGTGCTGTTAGCACCCGGCAGCGGGGCGGAAAAGCCATCGAACCGCGGAAAGCGGCCTGCCGGCTCAGAAACGTTGCGGCGAAAAGGCCGCCGCCGTCAGCCCCGCCCGCCGGAAGCCCTCCGGAGCCTTGATTCCGGTCAACAGGCTGGCGGCCAGCGCACCCAGCGCCGGAGAACTCAAGATGCCGTAGCCGCCCTGCCCGGCCAGCCAGAAGAAGCGCGGATTGTCGAGAGCCGGTCCGATCACCGGCAGGCGGTCGGGCGCGAAGCTGCGCATGCCGGCCCAGCTCCTGGCAATGCGGCGGACATTCATCGTCGTCGCGGTTTCCAGATGATGCGCCGCCCAGGCGACGTCGATCTCTTCGGGCTGCACGTCGCCCGGCTCGCAAGGCGTCTCGTCGGCCGGCGAGACGAGCAGGCGACCGGCGTCGGGCTTGATATAGAACTCGTCGTCCAGTTCGTTGATTTCCGGCATGGTGCGGGCGTCGACGCCGTCCGGCAGGTCGACGAGGATAGCAGTTCGCCGATGCGGCACGATGCCGACCGGCGCAACGCCGAAGAGCTCTGCCGTCGGATCGGCCCAGCCGCCGGTGGCGTTCACTACGATCCGCGCCGAGACCGTCCCGCCTTCGGTTTCGACCAGCCAGCAATTGCCGTCGTTACGGGCCGAGACAACGCCTGCCTTCTGGCGAATTTCGACACCGGCGTGGCGGGCACCCCTCACATAGCCCTGCAGCAGGCTCTCGACCTCGATGTCCCAGAACTCAGGATCGTGATAGCATCCGGCGACATAGGCGGGGTCGAGAATCGGCGCCGCGGCGACGGCCTCCTCGACGGAGAGCCGCGTGAGCTTGTCGGTCCTGGTCTGTTCGGCGGCGAAATGAGCGTCGAACCGTTCCAGCTTTTCCGCATTGGCGATCATCAGCCCGCCGCGCGGCGCGAGCAGCGGCACCTCGGCAAAACCCTCGGGCGGCTGGTCGAAGAAGTCGCGGCTGATGGCGGCGAGCGCGCAGACTTCGGGGCTGTTGTAGCGCAGCACGAATTCCGCAGCCGACCGACCCGTCGAGTGATAGCCGAGATTCTCTTCGCGCTCGAGCACGACGACCGAGCGGCTGGCGCCGAGAAAATAGGCGAGTGAGAGGCCGGCGATGCCGCCGCCGAGGATGGCGATGTCATAGGTCTGCATATGGTTTTCCCGAATGAAGGCCGCATGCTAGCCGGGGACAACACCCCCATTCAAATTTATAGAGAGAAAAGCCAGCATCAACCAAATTGATGCAGCACTTCGTCCTCGAAGAGTTCGAGCCCGTCCATCGCGGCGACGAAGGCCTGTTCGGCGGGATTGAGCATGGCATTGGGATTGCTGATCAGGAAGACCTCGCTGACCGGCAGGTTATCGTAGGGCGGCAATTGCCAGAGCCGGCCGGCCTCGACCCACGGTCGCACCAGATGATTGGGCAGCATGCCGATGCCGATATTGGCGGCGACCATGCGGATCACCTCCTCGACATGGCTGGACACGGCCCGCACCTCCTGGCCGAACGAGCCGACGGCGCGCACAGCGGTGACCGCATTCATGTGCTGGCCGCCAAGCACGTCGGCGGTAAACGCGACATAGGGATCGCCGCGCAGGTCGTTGAGCGATGCGCCCTCCACACCGAACAGCCGGTGGCCGGCACCGCAATAAAGCGCGTAGCGCTCCAGCTTGTAAGGCACCTTGGCCAGGTGATCGGGAATGATGCCGTCGCAGATGCCGATGCTGGCTATGCCGCGTTCGACCGAACTGATGACATCCGCCGTGGTTTCGATCGTCACATTCATGGTGACCTTGGGATGGGCCTCGAAGAATCGGGCGGTGCGCTCGTCCCAGCCGGGGTGGTGAACGTGGGAGACGGCATGGACCGAGACATGGCCGGTGATGTCGGCGCCGGCGCCTTCCAGCGTATCCGGCAGGCGAACGACGGCAGCGAAGATGTCGCGCGCCTGGCGATACAGCCGCTCCCCGGCCTCCGTCATTTCGAAGCGGCCGGGACGGCGGTCGATCAGCCGATGACCGGTCGTTTCCTCCAGCCGTTTCAGCGCCATGGAGACGGCCGGCTGCTGCAACAAAAGGCGCGAGGCGGCGGCCGTGATCGAGCCTTCCTCGACCACGACGGCGAAGGTCCGCAACAGATTCCAATCGAGATTGTGGGCGAAACGTTCAAGCCGTTTGTTGGCCATGGGCTCATCCCGGTGAAAGGCGCCCCGCAATAAATCACGTTGATATCGACTATTGCAACTATCTATTTCGCTGATGCTCTGGCGCTGCATAGACTGGCCGGCAAGGCGCCGCGAAAGGCGTCACAACAAGGGGAACGATCATGAAGAAAACCATTCTGGCCCTGGCCTTCACCGCCCTGACCGCGCTTTCCGCCCACGCTGCCGACAAGCTGATCATCGGCACCGAGGGCGCCTATCCGCCCTTCAACTTCGTTTCTGCCGACGGCAAGGTCGGCGGCTTCGACGTCGAGATCGGCATGGCGCTGTGCGCCGAGATGAAGGTCGAATGCGAAGTGGTGACGCAGGACTGGGACGGCATCATCCCGGCGCTGCAGGCGAAGAAGTTCGACTTCATGATCGCCTCGATGTTCATCACGCCGGAACGCGCCGAGAAGGTCGCCTTCACCAAGTCCTACTACAAGGCGCCGATGACCCACATCGCCCAGAAGGGCGCCAATATCACCGACTTCTCCAACGAGGGCCTGAAGGGCAAGGTGATCGGCGCGCAGTCGGGCACGACCCAGGCCGAATATGCCACCGCCACCTATCCGGACATCGACATCAAGCTCTATCCGACCCAGGACGAGGTCAACATGGACATGATCAACGGCCGCCTCGACGTCCAGATCGGCGACATGCTGCCGATGATGGACTGGCTCTCCAAGGGCGACGGCGCCAAGTGCTGCGAACTGGTCGGCGCACCGATCGCCGATCCGAAGTTCATCGGCGAAGGCGCCGGCATTGCGGTGCGCAAGGAAGACACCGACCTACTCGCCAAGCTGAATGCGGCGATCGACGCCATCCGCGCCAACGGCAAATATGCCGAGATCAACAAGAAGTACTTCCCGATCGACATCTACGAAATGAAGTGATCGGGCGCCGCTCGCCCGATCGACACAAGATCCCCTCGCGGCCGGCGTCGCGAGGGGATTTTCGTCTCGGGGAAATGCGGGCGCCTTCGGCCGCCGGTCGACGCAGATCAGCTTGCCAAATCCGACGGTCCTGTCATAACGCCAGCATGACCGACAAAGCGCTCCTTCCGCATCAAGACGACTTCGCCCATGTCCGCGACTGGGTGTTCGACCTCGACAACACGCTCTACCCGCATCACATCAATCTGTTCGCGCAGATCGACCGCAACATGACGGCTTACGTGGCGCAGCTGCTGCAGATGGATCCGGTCGAGGCGAAGGTGCTGCAGAAGAAATACTATCACGACCACGGCACGACGCTTGCCGGCCTGATGCAGCATCACGGCGTCGATCCGAACGACTTCCTCGAAAAGGCCCACGCGATCGACTATTCCGCGCTCCTGCCCGACGAGGCGCTCGGCGCGGCCATCAAGGCGCTGCCGGGACGCAAGTTCATCTTCACCAACGGCACGGTTGCCCATGCGCAGGATGCGGCGCGGGCGCTCGGCATTCTCGACCATTTCGACGACATCTTCGATATCGTCGCCGCCGGCTACCAGCCGAAGCCCGCCGGCAGCACCTATGACAAGTTCACCAGCCTCAACCGCATCGACACGCGCCATGCCGCCATGTTCGAGGACTTACCGCGCAATCTCGCGGTGCCGAAGGCGCTGGGCATGAAGACGGTGCTGCTCGTGCCGCGCAATCTCGGCGATGTCGTGCTGGAAAGCTGGGAACTGGCCGACAATACCGACCCGGCGAGCATCGACTATGTCACGGATGACCTGGCCGGTTTCCTCGGCCGGCTGGTCGACACCGCGCTCTGACGAATTTCAAACATTACCAAAGCTTCACCCAGCTTACCGATGTTTAAGTAGGTTCTTGCATTCGGCCGCCCTACCTTCCTCTCATCACCAGATGATGAAAGGAACGACCCCATGACCGGCAAGACACTGACCCTCGCGGCGATCATCGGCAGCCTCCTGATCAGCACCTCGGCTTCGGCCGTTCTCGCACGCCAGGACATGGGCCGCGGCCCCGGCGGCGCAGGCATGTTCGTGCGCATGCTGCAGGAATTCGACACCAACAAGGACGGCAAGATTTCCAAGGACGAGGCCACGGCGGCCAGGGACAAGATGTTCACCACGATCGACGCGGACAAGGACGGCGTGCTGATCCCCGGCGAGTTCCGCAAGCACCGCGAGGCCATGCGCGCCGCGCGCCAGGCGGAAATGCAGGCCAATGCATCGGCGGCGGACGAACAGGATGATGCCGACGACCAGGGCAATGGCCCCGCTGCCGACCAGACGCAGGGCAAGGCTGCCGGACAGGGACAGGGTCCCCAGGACGGAAGCGGCCCGATGAACGCTCAGCCGCCGCGCGATGGCGCGGGCAACCAGCGCGGCTGGGGTCCCGACGGCGACCGCGGCCCGCGTGGCGACGATTGCGACGGTCCTCGCCACGGCAAGCGCCATGGCTGGGGCGACGACGGCGAGCGTAACGGCAAACACCATGGCATGCGTGACGGCAATCGCGGCCCTGGCATGGAACGCGGCGGACCGATGGGCGACCGCATGGGTGGGATGGGTCGGCACGGCATGATGGGCATGGCCGACACCGACGAGAACGGCCAGATCAGCAAGGACGAGGCCGCAGCGCTGGCCGACAAGATCTTCACGCGGATGGACACCGACAAGGACGGTTCGATCACCGCCGACGACTTCCCGAAGCGCGGCTTCTGGATGCCGTAAGCATCACCGCCTCCGAATCAAAAGAAGGGCCCGCGAGCATGCTCGCGGGCCTTTTTCGTGCGCCGTGCGTTTCAATGATCGTAGTGGTCGGCGATGATCTGCCAGGCCTCGTCGGCGGTCTCGACGAAATGCAGCAGTTCAAGATCCTCCGGCGCGATCGTGCCGAATTCCGCCAGTGCCTCGAAGTTGACGATGCGCCGCCAGAACTGTTCGCCGAACAGGATGAGCGGGATCGGCGCCATGCGCTTCGTCTGGATCAGCGTCAGCGCCTCGAAGAACTCGTCCAGCGTGCCGAAGCCGCCGGGGAAGATGACGATCGCCTTGGCACGCATGAGAAAATGCATCTTGCGGATGGCGAAATAGTGGAAGTTGAAGCTGAGCTCCGGCGTCACATAGGGGTTCGGCGCCTGCTCGTGCGGCAGGACGATGTTGAGGCCGATGGTGGGGGCACCCATTTCCGCGGCGCCACGATTGCCGGCCTCCATGACGCCCGGTCCGCCGCCCGTCGTCACGACATATTCGCGATGGTCATGCAGGGCGCCGTAGGCGGCGCAAAGCTGGGCGAACTTGCGCGCCTCCTCGTAGTAGACGGATGCTGCCATCAGATTGTCGCGCTGGGTCTCGTTGCGCGCCGCCCAGGCATCCTTGCCGGGCTCGGGAATGCGCGCGCCGCCGAACATGACCACCGTCGACTTGATGCCGCGCTCGGCGAGGATCATCTCGACCTTGAGCAATTCGAGCTGCAGCCGCACCGGGCGCAACTCCTCGCGCATCATGAAATCGTCGTCGACATAGGCAAGCCGGTAGGACGGGGATTCGGACTGCGGCGTACGCGGCACTTCGGCGGCGCGTCTGCGGTCGGTCTGGCTGTCCTTCAGAGCGACCCACGAGCCGTCCTTGCTGCGTTCCCGGCCATTGGAGGGTTTTGCCATTTTTCATGCCTTTCTTTGTCGCGATCGGAGACGCCGAATGCGCCGGCGGCTGTTTTCAACCCCGGGCGAATGCGCTAGAGCAAAGGTCAGTTCCCGATTGCGAATGCGGATATCGTCCGGTTCAACGATAGACAACGAAGTTTAAGGAATTCAGATGAACGCCACGGATCTCAGCGCCCTCGAACACGTCATCGAAGCGGCATTCGACAATCGCGATACGGTCAACACCTCGACCCGCGGCGAGATCCGCGACGCCGTCGAAACCTCCCTCAACCTGCTCGACAGCGGCAAGGCGCGCGTCGCAACGCGCGGCGAGGACGGCAACTGGACGGTTCATCAGTGGCTGAAGAAGGCCGTGCTGCTTTCCTTCCGCCTGAACGGCATGGAAGTGGTCAGCGGCGGCCCGGGCGGTTCGACCTGGTGGGACAAGGTGCCCTCCAAGTTCGAAGGCTGGAGCACCAATGAATTCGAGCGCGCCGGCTTCCGCGCCGTACCGAACGCCGTCGTGCGCCGCTCGGCCTATATCGCGCCGAACGCCATCCTGATGCCGTCCTTCGTCAATCTCGGCGCCTATGTCGGCGAAGGCACCATGGTCGACACCTGGGCGACCGTCGGCTCCTGCGCCCAGATCGGCGCGCATGTGCATCTGTCGGGCGGCGTCGGCATCGGCGGTGTTCTGGAACCCATGCAGGCCGGCCCGACCATCATCGAGGACAACTGCTTCATCGGCGCCCGCTCGGAAGTCGTCGAGGGCTGCATCGTCCGCGAGGGCTCGGTGCTCGGCATGGGCGTGTTCATCGGCAAGTCGACCAAGATCGTCGACCGCGCCACCGGCGAGATCTCCTATGGCGAAGTGCCGCCCTATTCCGTCGTCGTCGCCGGCTCGCTGCCGAGCGACAAGACCATGGCCAACGGCCAGCCGGCGCCGAACCTCTACTGCGCGGTGATCGTCAAGCGCGTGGATGCAAAGACCCGCTCCAAGACCGGGATCAACGAGCTTCTGCGGGACTGATCCCGATGCAGGCTCCGGCCCGTCGGCCGACCGTCAGCTGGCTGTTCTTCAGCCCGTCCGGCCGCGCCGGACGGCAGGTGTTCATCCTCGGCTGGCTGTTCTGGATGGTGCTCAACTGCTACACCGTCGCCTCCCTCGCCCTCCACCAGGAGGACGAGGATCTGTTCCGCCTGTTCAGCCTGCTGTTCTTTGCCGGACTGACGGTCTCCGTCGCCTCGACGATGATGATGAGCATCAAGCGGCTGCACGACATGGGCCTGCCGGGCATCCTGGTCTTCGTCCTGTTCGTGCCCGCCGTGTCCTTCGTCATGCTCTTCGTGCTCTGCCTCTGGCCCTCGACTCCGGGTCCGAATGCCTACGGCCCGGCGTCCGACTGGCCGAAAGGCTGAGCCGGGCCTTGGCTCGTGACAGGCGCCGGCCGATCCGCTAAACCTCACTCAACCTCCCAGACGGTCGCGGCAGCCATGCTGCCGGACCTCGACAGCGCCCAGAGATCATGAACAGCACCAATCCCGCCGAAGTCCTCCAGGCCCTCATCCGCTGCCCGTCCGTGACCCCCGCCGAGGGCGGCGCGCTCACGACCTTGCAGGCCCTCGTCGAGCCGCTCGGCTTCAAGGTGGAGCGCATGACGGCGAGCGAGCCGGGCACGCCCGACATCGAAAACCTCTATGCCCGGCTCGGCAGCGAAGGCCCGCATCTGATGTTTGCCGGCCATACCGATGTCGTGCCGGTCGGCAACGAGGCCGACTGGAGCCATCCTCCATTTGCCGCCGAGATCGCCGACGGCATGCTCTACGGCCGCGGCGCCGTCGACATGAAGGGCGGCATCGCCTGCTTCGTCACGGCACTCGCACGACTGGTCGAGGAGAAGGGGCCCCCGAAGGGTTCGGTCTCGCTGCTCATCACCGGCGACGAGGAAGGCCCGGCCGTCAACGGCACGGTCAAGCTGCTCGAATGGGCGAAGAACAAGGGCGAGCATTGGGACGCCTGCCTGGTCGGCGAGCCGACCAATCCCGACCAGCTCGGCGACATGATCAAGATCGGCCGGCGCGGCTCGATCTCGGGGACCGTCACCGTGCGCGGCGTCCAGGGCCATGCGGCCTATCCGCATCTCGCCGACAATCCCGTGCGCGGCGCCGTGCGCCTGGCCGATGCGCTGATGCATCCGCCCTTCGACCACGGCACCGACGATTTCGAGCCGTCCAATCTGGAGGTCACCTCGATCGACGTCGGCAATCCCGCGACCAACGTCATTCCGGCCTCGGCGAGCTTCAAGTTCAACATCCGCTTCAACGACGTCTGGACCGCGGAAACCGTGCAGGCGGAGATCCTGCGCCGGCTCGACGAGGCGGCGGCGGACAGCCATCTGCGCCCCGGCCGCGATCCGGTCGCTTACGAGATCGTCTGGTCGGAGCGTCCGAGCCACGTCTTCCTGACGCGCAACAACGCGCTGATCGCATCCCTGTCCGGCGCGATCGAGACGGTGACCGGCTCGACGCCGCAGCTGTCGACGACCGGCGGAACCTCGGACGCGCGCTTCATCAAGGACTATTGCCCGGTGGTGGAATTCGGGCTGGTGGGCCAGACCATGCACATGGTCGATGAGCGGGTCGCGGTCGAAGACCTGGAAACGCTGACCCGGATCTACAAGACCTTCATCGAGCAGTGGTTCGCGAATGCCAACGCTTAAGGAGGTCGAATTCTACCTGACCGGACTGTGGTTGTTGTTCCAGCAGGACCCGAAGGGCTTTGCCCATCTCGACTTTTCCGACCGCGGCGCCTTGCGATCGTTCTGGGCGGCCTTCTTCGTCTTGCCGACCACGCTGCTCACTTTCCTGTGGTGGCGCAGCATCTATCTGCAGACCCTGCCCGAGGGCGCGGACGTCGGGGCGTTGTTCTTCTTCCGGCTCGCGCTGGTCGAAGTCGCCAACTGGATCGTGCCGCTGGTGCTGGTCGGCCTGCTCAGCTGGCTCGTCGGGATCGGTGACAAGTTCCTGTCGATCGTCGTCATTTCCAACTGGCTGACGCTGCCGGTAGCTTACGGATATGCCGTCGTCCTGCTGATCATGATGCTGCTGCCGAGCCTTACCGGGCTCGCCGTCATCCTGTCCTACCTGCTGGCGCTGGCGCTCGTCATCACGCTTTTCCGCATCTTCCGCATGGTGCTCGGCGACCACGTGCTGACCATCGCGACGGTCACGATGGTGCTGCTGGTGCCGACCATGATCCTGTCGGAGGTGCTGGAGCGCTATCTCGACATCTATCCGGGCTGAGACGGCTCAGATCGAACGCTGGTTGACCCGCTTCGACAGTTCGGCTGCGGTCTCGACCCGCTCGGAGTAGCGCTCGACCAGATAGTCCGAGCGCTCGCGCACCAAAAGCGTGAACTTGACCAGTTCCTCCATCACGTCAACGACGCGCTCGTAATAGGAGGACGGCTTCATCCGGCCTACTTCGTCGAATTCGCTGAAGGCCTTCGGCACCGACGACTGGTTCGGAATGGTGACCATGCGCATCCAGCGGCCGAGCACGCGCATCTGGTTGAGCGAATTGAAGCTCTGCGATCCGCCGCAGACCTGCATGAGCGCCAGCGTTCGCCCCTGGGTCGGACGGATCGCGCCCATGGACAGCGGCAGCCAGTCGATCTGCGTCTTCATCGCCCCCGACATGGCGCCGTGACGCTCCGGCGAGCACCAGACCTGGCCTTCGGACCAGAGAGACAGATCGCGCAGCTCCTGCACCTTGGGATGCGACGCCTCGACCTCGTCGGCGAGCGGCAGGCCATGCGGATCGAAGATGCGGACTTCGGCCCCATAGCGGCGCAGGATGCGGGCCGCCTCTTCCGTCAGCAGCCGGGAATAAGAGCGCTCCCGCAGCGAGCCGTAGAGCATCAGGATGCGCGGTGGGTGGGTCATGCGTTCAGGCCGGAACAGCCGCGCCTCGTCGACGGCACGAAACTGGCTGTCGTCGATGTTCGGCGTATAGGTATCATCCATGCTCATTCCGCCGCACCACCCGTCTTGACGACCTCGCCGTCTTCCTTGGTGTAGGTGTCGACCGGATTGTCCAGGAGCTGCAAAACGGTCTCCGAGGGCCGGCAGAGGCGCGTGCCCTTGTCCGTCTCGACGATCGGGCGGTTGATGAGGATCGGATGCGCCATCATCGCGTCGATTAGCTGATCATCGGACAGGCCGGCGTCATCGAGGCCGAGCTCCTCGTAGGGCGTGCCCTTCTTGCGCAGCAGTTCGCGCGGCGCAATGCCCATCTTGCCGATCAGCTCGACCAGCCGTTCGCGGCTCGGCGGGGTCTTCAGGTATTCAATGACCACGGGCTGTTCGCCCGACTGGCGGATCATTTCGAGAGTGTTGCGCGACGTGCCGCAGGCGGGATTGTGGTAGATGGTGACGGCCACGGGTTTCTCCATATTTCGAGATTTCTTGAAATATGGATATGTCATTTCCGAGCGCCTGACAAGCGTCCGGCGCGACCGCCGCTCAGGCGGGTTCGTCGCCCGGGTAATCGACCCGCAGGAAGAACAGTCCTTCCGGCGGCGCCACAGGCCCGCAGGCGGCGCGGTCGCGCGCTTCGAGCGCGGCCTGCACGTCGTCGGGCGTCATTCGGCCTTCGCCGGCGAGTTTGAGCGTACCGGCGAAGGAGCGGATCTGGTTGTGCAGAAAGCTCTGCGCCGTGGCGCGGATCTCGATCAGGTCGCCGTCCCGCGTCACGTCCAGCCGGTCGAGCGTCCGCATCGGACTGTTGGCCTGGCAATGGGCGGAACGGAACGTGGTGAAGTCGTGGTGGCCGACGAGACGTTGGGCGGCCGCGTGCATGGCTTCGTGGTCAAGCGGCTTCGACACCCACCAGGCCCGCTCGGCTTCAAGCGCGAGACGGGCGGGGCGGGTGATGATGCGATAAAGATAGTGGCGGCGGAGGGCGGAGAAGCGCGCGTCGAAACCGTCGTCGACCGCGCGGACATCCAGCACGGCCACCCGTTCGCCGGCCAGCCCCAGATAGGCGTTCAGCGCATTGCGCAGCTTATAGGGCACCCAGGCGCGCGTCAGGTCGAGATGCACGACCTGCCCCTTGGCATGCACGCCGGAATCGGTACGCCCCGCGCCGCGGACCGACACGGTCTCACCGGTCAGGGAGAGCACTGCGTTTTCGAGTGCCGTCTGCACCGAATGGCCGTTGTCCTGGCGCTGCCAGCCGACATAGGGGGAACCGTCATATTCGACGGTCATGCGGAAACGCGGCATCAGCGAAGCACCGTTCCGGGCGAAACGGGCGTTCCGCGCAGGAAATCGGCCGCATCGAGCGGCTTGCCCCCCGCCTTCTGCAGACGGATGAGCCGTACGGCACCCTTTCCGCAGGCGATGGTCAGCGCCTGATCGAGGACCGTGCCCGGGACGCCCTCGCCCTCGGCCAGCGTCGAGCCGAGAACCTTCACGCGTTCGGGCTTGCCGTTCACCTCCAGCTCGAACCATGCGCCCGGAAACGGCGACAGGCCGCGAATGTGATTGTGCACCTGCACGGCGTCGCGGGAGAAATCGATGCGCGTCTCGGCCTTGTCGATCTTTGCCGCATAGAGCACGCCCTCTTCGGGCTGCGGCACGGTCTGAAGCGTGCCGGCCTCGAGCGCTGCCATCGCCTCGACCATAGCTTCGGCGCCGATGACGCTCAGGCGGTCGTGCAGCTCGCCCGCGGTCATGTCGGGGCCGATCGCGATGGTGCGGGTGAGCGCCACGGGGCCGGTGTCGAGCCCCTTGTCCATCTTCATCACCATCATGCCGGTCTCGGCATCGCCGGCCATGATGGCGCGTTGGATGGGAGCAGCGCCGCGCCAGCGCGGCAGGAGCGAGGCATGGCCGTTATAGGCGCCAAGCCGCGTGCCGTTAAGGATCGCCTCCGGCAGAAGCAGGCCATAGGCGACGACCACGGCGACGTCGGCGTTGAAGGCGCGGAAGCGCTCGCGTTCTTCCGCCTCGCGAAAATTCAGCGGATGCAGGACCGGCAGGCCGAGACGCTCGGCGGCGAGATGGACGGGGGACTTCTGCAGGTCGAGGCCGCGCCGCCCGCCGGGCCGCGGCGGCTGCGTGTAGACCGCGACGATCTGGTGGCCGGCGGCCGCCAATGCCTCAAGCGTCGCGACGGAGAATTCTGGCGTGCCCATGAAGATGATGCGAAGTGCCATGATGGTTTCCACCCCTTCCGCGATCGACGCCCGTCTCCGCCGGCGAGGATCGCCGGCCGATGATCAGAGTGCCTTCGACTTTGCCGCCTTGGTGAACTTCTTGATCACCATCTCGCGCTTCAGCCGGGAGATATGGTCGATGAAGAGAACGCCGTTCAGATGGTCGATTTCATGCTGCAGGCAGGTGGCCAGCAGGCCGTCGGCCTCGGTCATCTGTTCCTTGCCATCGCGGTCGATCGACTTGACCGTCACCATTGCCGGGCGCTCGACCTCGGCATAGTAGTCGGGGATCGACAGGCAGCCCTCTTCATAGACGGAACGTTCGTCGGACGACTTGATGATCTCGGGATTGATGAAGACCAGGGGCTGCTTGTCCTCGCCTTCCTTGGAGACATCGATCACCAGAAGGCGGCGCGGCACGCCGACCTGGATGGCGGCAAGGCCGATGCCCGGCGCTTCGTACATGGTTTCGAGCATGTCGTCGGTGAGCTTCTGGAGCTCGGCATCGACACGTTCTATGGACGTGGAAACCTGTCGCAGCAGGGGATCCGGGAGGATTATGAGGGGCTTGATCGTCATGGGGCTCCCATAACGCATCTTTTGCGGCGATGGAATTGAAAAAACGCGGACATTGCCCGCGTTTCCGACAAGACCTGGCCAGCGTCGCGGATCAGGCAGCCTGTCTGCGCGAGGGCTGGCGGCGCTCGGAGACATGGTCGCCATCGGCGCCCGAGCGCGTGCTTAGTTGCGCAAGGAGCTGTACCAAGCCCACGACTTCGCTGCGCAGGCGCTGGGTCTCGGCCGAGGTCTGCTCGACCATGGTCGAGTTCTGATGCGTCAGCTTGTCCATGCTCTGGGTCGCCTGGTTGACCTCCTTGAGGCCGGTCGCCTGGTCCTTGGCGGCGGTGGCGATCTCGGACACGATGGAATGGATCGTGTCGATGCGGCTGATCATGTCGGCAAGGGCGGTGCCGGTGTTGGATACCAGGCCGACGCCCTCGTTGACCTGATTGCTGCTCTGCGAGATCAGGCGCTTGATTTCCTTGGCGGCATCGGCGCTGCGCTGGGCGAGCTGGCGCACTTCCTGGGCGACCACGGCAAAGCCCTTGCCGGCATCGCCTGCACGTGCCGCCTCGACGCCGGCATTCAGCGCCAGGAGGTTGGTCTGGAAGGCGATCTCGTCAATGACGCCAATGATCTTGGAAATTTCCGTCGAGGATTTCTCGATCTCCGCCATGGCGGAGATCGCCTGGGCGACGACGTCGCCGGAGCTGCGCGCCTGCTGCTGGGTATCATGCACCGCCATCGAGGCGCGTTCCGCATTGGTCGCCGTCTGGCCGACGCTGACCGACAGCTGCTGCAGGGCGGATGAGCTCTGCTGCACGCCGGCGGCCTGCTTGGCGGTGCTGACCGCGATGTCGTCGGAGGCCTTGGCGATGGTCTCGGTGCCGTCGAGGATTTCTTCCGACGCGCGGCGGATAGAGGCGAAGGATTCGCTGAGCCTGACAACCGTCTCGTTGTAATCGGTCGCCATCTGCCTGAAATTGTCCGGCAGGTCGGTGGTCATGCGGTTCTCGAAGTCGCCGCGGGCGAGCGCTTCGAGACCACGGCGCAGGTGCTCCATGGCGAGCTGCTGGTCCGCTTCGAACTGCTTGCGGTCTTCCTCGAGTTTCTTGCGCCGGTCTTCGAGGGAATCGAGATAGACCGAGATCGAATAGTCCATGTCGAGCATGGAGGCCTTGATCAGCGCGCCGAGCTTGTCGGCCAGCGCCTCCGCGTGATGCTTGCCGAAGGGGAAGGGCCAGTGCTTGACCAGCACGCCGGCGACCAGCTCGGTCATCAGCATGGAATAACCGCCGATATACCAGCGCGGCTCGAGGCCGATGCGGGCATGGGCCTTGCCGATGGCGGTCACGCCCTTGACGTAGTCCGGATCGAAGCTTCCCTTGGAAACCTTGTCCCAATGGTTCATCTGGGCGTTCTTCGCCCCCGCCATATGGTCCTTGCCGCTGAAGAAGCGGGCGATCTGCGGCGTGGCGCCGACCTTGGCGTAAAATTTGTCGAGAACGCCGCCGAGTATTTCACCGAGTGTCGGCCGCAGGGAGTTCAATGTCTTGGACGTCTTTTGGTCAATCTCGAGAAATGCCAGACGTTCCTTCAAACTCGTGTCAGCTTCTGCACTCATAATATCGCCATGCCTTCCGAGGGGGCTGGGGCATGCCCCCTAAATTTTAGGAATATGCCACAACAATTCGTGAAATTCCTAAATGGAGCATGAACGCGGGGTGCGAGAAGTCACGATGGCAGAGGCCGCCTGCCCCTTTCGGACAGGCGGGATTGCCTTAGCGATGCCGTCAACCGGCGCGGCGATAGCTCGACGTGCTGTCCTGTGAACGGCGTGCGTTGGAGGTCGCATTTGCGGAACTGCCGTCGCGCGTCTTGAACCCGCGCAGCGCGGCGACCAGGCGCTCGACCTCGTCCCTCAGCGTCAAGGTCTGGGCCGAGGTCTCCTCGACCATGGCGGCGTTTTGCTGGGTGATCGTGTCCATGCTGGCGATCGCCGTGTTGACTTCCCTGAGGCCGCCTGACTGGTCCGAAGCGGCGCTGGCGATGCCGGCGACGATACCATTGATCTCGCCGATCCGTGTGATGATCTTGTCGAGCGCCTCACCGGCATTGTTGACGAGGCCGACACCGGTCTCGACCTGTCCGGAACTCTGGGAGATCAGGCCCTTGATCTCGCGGGCGGCACTGGCACAGCGTTGCGCCAGTTCGCGCACTTCCTGGGCGACCACCGCGAAACCGCGGCCGGCCTCGCCGGCGCGGGCTGCCTCGACGCCGGCGTTCAGCGCCAGAAGATTGGTCTGGAAGGCGATCTCGTCGATGACGCCGATGATCTTCGAGATTTCGTCGGAGGACTTCTCGATCGCTCCCATGGCGCTCACCGCGCGCGTCACCACTTCGCCCGAGGCCCGTGCCTCGTCGAGGGCGATGCTGACGACACTGGCCGCCTTGTGTGCGCCGTCGGCCGCCAGGGTGACGTTCTGGGTCAGTTCGTGCAGCGCGGCCGTGCTTTCCTCCAGGCCGGCGGCCTGCTGTTCGGTACGCTGGGCGAGATGGTTCGACGCATCGGAAATGGCTGACGTCGAGCGCAGGATCTCCTCGGCGGCACTGCGCACCGTGCCGATCGTGTCGCGCAGCTTCTCGACCGAGGCATTATAGTCCTGCGCCATGCCGACAAAATTCTCCGGCTGCTCGGGGGAGAGCTTGGCCTCGAGGTCGCCGCCGGACAGCCGGCTCAGCACCTCGCTCAAGGCCCGGAGCGCCAGAACCTGCTCCTCCTCGGCCTTGGCGCGCGCATCTTCGGCCGCCTTACGCTGGGCGGCGAGAATGTCGAGATAGACGGTGATGGCATAGTCCATGTCGAGCAGCGCGGCCTTGACCAGCACGCCGATCTCTTCACCGAGAACCTTGCCCTCCTTGCGGGCAAAACGCGACGGCCAGCGCTCGCGCACCACGGCGTGGATGAGCTGTTCGACCAGCAGGGCATAGCCGCCGATATACCAGCGCGGCTCCAGGCCGATGCGGGCATGGGCCTTTCCCACCGCGGTGACCCCCTCGACATAACGTTCATCGAACTGCGCCGTCGTTACGATGCCCCAGTGACCTTCCTGGCGTTTCTTGGCGCTCTGGAGATGATCTTCGCTGCGGAAGAAGGCGGCTGTTTCGGGATTGCCACGGACCTTCTTGTAGAAGACATCGAGGGCGGCGCCGATATTTTTGCCGATGCTGGGAGCAAGAGCGCGCAGCTGCTGCCGGGCCTTTTCGTCGAGCCCGAGGAAGTCGAGGCGGGCATCTAGACTGCTTTTCTCAGTATGTGTGGTCATGGACGCCCCCCGAGCGCTGAAGTCAGTATTGAAGATTACTGGTGCGATGCATTATTTAGTTCTTTATAACTTACCGGGAATGGTAAATATTTAATTTAACTAAAACACGATTTATCTCATTGCGAGAAAATTTCCGCGAATGCACGTCTCTCCAGGCCAGCGGTGGCCGGGCATTCTGCCGGTCCTTATACCCACAACCTCAGATAATCACCGGCCGCTCGCTGGTCGCATCGACGCAGAAGGCGTTTCAATAGCGGCATGTTCCCGATTTGATCTGTCGCTCCACCGCGAATCTGCTAGTCTCCGCCGCCATGAACAGCACCGACCTCACTGCACTCGCCGCAAACGCCTTCGGTCTTTCTTCGGCGGCCCTTGCCGGCATCGTCGGCGCGGTGTTGCTGGCTGCCCTTGTGCTGGTCCTTTTGTCGATCCGCCGGTCCAGCCGGTTTCGCGCCGAGCTTGCGCTGGAGGCCGCCCGACGCGAGGCGGTGGCCGAGGCCAGACTCTCGGAGCTGCTCAAGGCCCAGGCGGAGATGCACGGACGGCTCGCCGCGATGTCGGACGTATTCGGCAAGCGCCAGTCGGAGCTCAACCAGACGATCAGCCAGCGGCTGGACGGCATGACCCATCGCATCGGGGCGACGATCACCGAGCAGACGAAATCGACGCATGAGAACCTGCGCCACCTGCAGGAGCGGCTGGCCGTCATTGATGCCGCGCAGAACAACATCCAGTCGCTCGCCAAGGACGTGGTCGGGCTTCAGGCGATATTGTCGAACAAGCAGACGCGCGGCGCCTTCGGCCAGTCGCGCATGGAGACGATCGTCGCGGACGGCCTGCCGATGGGCGCCTATGCCTTCCAGTCGACCCTGTCCAACGGCATGCGCCCGGACTGCACGATCCGCATGCCGAACGGTTCGCCGCCGCTGGTGATCGACGCGAAGTTTCCGCTCGAAGCCTGGAACGCCATCCGCGACGCCCAGACGCCGGAGGAGAAGAAGGCGGCCGGGCAGAATTTCCGCCGCGATATCGAGGTGCATATCCGTGACATCGCGGCCAAATACCTGATTGCCGGCGAAACCCAGGACATGGCCTTCCTCTTCGTGCCATCGGAATCGATCTTTGCCGAGATCCACGAACACTATGAAGCCATCGTCCAGAAGGCCCATCGCCTGCGCGTCGTGATCGTCTCGCCTTCGCTGCTGATGCTGTCGATCCAGGTCATTCAGGCCGTGCTCAAGGATCAGCGCATGCGCGAACAGGCGCACCTGATCCAGGGCGAGGTCCTCCACCTGATGGAAGATCTGGTTCGCCTCGACGAGCGCACGAGAAAGCTGCAGGGACATTTCCTGGCGGCGCAGAAAGATGTGGACATGATCCTGACCTCGGCCGACAAACTGACGAAACGGGGCGCGAAGATCGAGGCGCTGGAGTTTCAGACCGTCGCGGGGCCATCGCCGGAGGACGGCCAGAGATCGGTGGAAAGCCGGACTGGCCTCCTGAAGCTTCGGATCGTCGACGAAGAATAGGATCGGCTCCCCGGAAGACCGAGACCAAGGACGGACATAGGCATGATCACTGTATTCGGCTCCATCAACATGGATCTCATCGCAACGACGCCCCGGCTACCGAGGCCGGGTGAAACCGTGGCGGGCAGCGCCTTTTCGACCGCCGCCGGCGGCAAGGGCGCCAATCAGGCGCTGGCGGCCCGCCGCGCCGGTTCGACCGTGCGCATGATTGGTGCCGTGGGACGCGACGAATTCGCCGGCCCGGCGCTGGCTCTGCTGGACGAAGCCGGCAACGACCTGTCCAAGGTCCGACATGTCGATGGTCCGACCGGCATTGCGGTCATCCTGGTCGGTGGCGACGGCGAGAACATGATCACCGTGGTTCCCGGCGCCAACGGCGCGGTGGGCGAGCAGGAGGCCAAGGCGGCCGTCGCCGCCATGCAGCCGGGCGATTTCCTCATGCTTCAGCTCGAGGTGCCGGCAGCCTCGGTCGAGCGGGCTCTCACCGACGCCAAGGCACGCGGCGTCACGACCATTCTCAACATCGCGCCGCTGACGGCCGATGCCGCTCGACTCGGGCGCATGGCCGACATCGTCATCGCCAACGAGACGGAGTTCGAACGGCTGGCCGGTCGCGGGGCACTCGATGCGGCCGAACGCGAGCAGACGCTGATGCGGCTGCACGGGGAGACCGGGCAGACGCTGATCGTCACGCTCGGCGCCGACGGTGTGATCGCCGCCCGGGATTCCAAGCTTTGCCGGACCATGGGCCTGGCGATCGAGCCGGTCGACACCGTCGGCGCGGGCGACACGTTCTGCGGCTATCTCGCGGCCGGCCTGGACCAGGGCATCGCTTTCGAGCAGGCTCTCCGCCGTGCCGCCGTCGCCGGTTCGCTAGCCTGCCTGAAGCCCGGCGCCCAGCCGTCGATTCCGACGGTCGAGGAGGTCGAACGGCGCGTTTAGAACAACTTTGTTCCGTTGTGCGACAGTCCCAATCGGGTGCTACTCGGGCCATGCAAGAAAATGCAGTGTGACTTCAAATCTCGTTAAGCTTTCGGGTCTCTTATTGGCTCCAATTGGCGTACATTCCCCTTTGGAAAGGGGCGACTTGTACTAGCGCACCATGATGGTGTGGACCGCCCGGTTGCGTCTCTGAGCCCTCCCCCCGTGCGTAACGAGGTTTCCATGCTGAAGTTCATTTCCCGCTCCATCGCGGCGAAGCTGCTCGTCGTGACCGGCGTGGCGATCGCCTTCGTCCTCATGCTCTCCAATCTCTTCCTGATCTACGAGACGCGCGACCGCGTCCAGACGCTGACCATGCAGCAGGCGACGGCGGAGGCGGAAGCCATCGCCCAAGAAATCGCCGGCGACATCGGCGAACTGGCCAGCGCCGCCCGAACGATGTCGGGCGTGCTGGGCCGCGGCCACGAAGGCCAGTCCTTCGACCGCAAGGGCGCGATGAACCTGCTCAAGGCCAATCTTGAACAGAACCCGTTCGCCTTCGGCAGCTGGTTTGCCGAGGAGGAAAAGGCCTTCGACGGACGCAAGGACGACGTGGTCGACAATGCCGAGCTCGGGGCGAACGCCAACGGCGTCTTCACGCCCTATTGGTCGAAGGACCGCAACGGCGCGATCCAGTTCTCGACCTTCAAGAACGACTATGCCGCCGAGTGGTATGCGCTCGCGGCGAAGAGCGGCAAGGGCGCGATCACCGCACCTTATCTCGCCGAAGGCACGGACGTCCCGACGACGATGAGTTCGATCGCCTATCCGGTCATGTCCGGCGGCAAGATGATCGGCGTCACGGGCGTCGACATCTCGCTCGCCTCGCTGTCGGAAAAGCTCAAGGCCCTTCGTCCCTTCGAGACCGGCCGCGTGATGCTGGTGGCACAGAACAGCCAGTGGCTGGTGGCCCCCACCGACGACCTGCTGATGAAGCCCTATGAGGTGGCTGGCGCCGATGCGCTGAAGACGGCGCTGTCGTCCGGCAAGAGCAGCCTGGTGAAGGATCTCGAGGAAAACGGCGCCGACACGTTCGACCGCCTGCTCTTCCCCTTCCAGGTCCCGGGCGTCAACGCCACCTGGTCCGTCATCGTCGACATTCCGCACAGCGCCACCGGCGCCGCGGTCGAGGCCCAGACGACGATCATGATCATCGCCGGCCTGATCGTTCTCGGCGCCGTCATGGCGAGCCTCTTCCTGGCAGTCCGCGCCTTTGCCCAGAAGCCCTTGCAGGCGCTGCTCGAAGATGTCGGACGGCTTGGCCAGGGCAATTACGAAACCGCGGTCAAGGGCCAGGAGCGCAGCGACGAACTCGGCCTCGTGGCCAAGGCGCTCGACGGCTTCCGCCACCGCCTCGCCGACAGCCGCAAGCTGGAAGGTGAAGCCGAAGAGCAGCGCAGTGCGGCCGATGCCGAACGCCGCCGCTCGGAACAGGAGCGCAGCCATTCGATCGGCGTGCAGCAGCAGGTCGTCGGCGTTCTCGGCACCGGCCTGTCGCAGCTGTCGCAGGGCAATCTGGGCTACCGCATCGAAGAGGAGTTCCCCGGCGAATACGCCGCCCTCAAGCGCGACTTCAACGATGCGCTGGCAAGCCTGGAATCGACCATCACCGCGGTCAATTCAAGCGTCGTCAACATCGGCGCCGGCAGCGGCGAGATCGCCGAGAGCGCTGCGGATCTTTCCAAGCGCACCGAGCAGCAGGCTGCAAGCCTCGAAGAGACCGCGGCGGCCCTCAACGAACTGACCGAGCAGGTCAATGCCAGCGCCGTCAACGCCAACACTGCGGCGGCGACCGTCAACCTCGCCTGCGAGGACGCCGAGCGCTCGGGCGAAGTCGTGCAGAAGGCCGTCACCTCGATGCAGGGTATTGCCCAGTCGTCGCAGGAAATCTCGCGCATCATCGGCGTGATCGACGAGATCGCCTTCCAGACCAACCTTCTGGCGCTCAACGCCGGTGTCGAAGCCGCCCGCGCTGGCGAGGCCGGCAAGGGTTTTGCCGTCGTCGCCCAGGAAGTGCGTGAACTGGCCCAGCGTTCGGCCAGCGCGGCAAAGGAGATCAAGACGCTGATCACCACCTCGGGTGCGCAGGTCAAGGACGGCGTCGAACTGGTCGGCCAGGCCGGTCACACGCTGCACAAGATCGCCGGCCAGGTCATGCAGATCAACGACCTGATCCGCCAGATCTCCGCCTCCGCCAGCGAACAGGCCTCGGGCCTGAAGGAGATCAACTCGGCCGTCAACCAGATGGACCAGGTGACCCAGCAGAACGCCGCGATGGTGGAGGAGACCACCGCCGCCAGCATGACGCTGAAGAACGAATCCGAGAACCTGAGAGATCTCGTGTCGCGCTTCACTGTGACGGGGGCGAACAGCTACCGGACGTCGCCGCAGGCCCTCTCCTCGTCGCTGACTTCGGTCGCCCGGACCATGCGCACGGCCGCACCGAGCGCCCCTGTCGCATCCCGCCCCGCACCGAAGCGCGCTGCCGGTGGCGGCTCCGCCGCCGCCGTGGCGGAAGACTGGCAGGAATTCTGAGCGGGTCCACGACAGCCGGGACCCGGCAGACGGAAAACAAGAAAGGCCGCCGGAGCGATCCGGCGGCCTTTCTTCGTTTCAGGGCATTCAGAGCCGCGCGAAGCGCTCGATCAGCAGATCGAAGAAGCCGTCAGCGTCGACATTGCGCATCACCTGCGCATTGGCAGCCCTTCCGGACACACGCCACCAGTCGACGACCGTCATGCCGACGGTCAGTTCGGACCGCGTCTCGATCTCGACATTGCAGTGGCGGCCCGAGAAGAGTTCCGGCTTCAGCAGATAGGCGATGACCGTCGGATCGTGCAGCGGGCCGCCGTCGGAACCGTATTTCTCCTCGTCGAAGCGCTCGAAGAATTCCAGCCATTCGACCATGACCTTGGCGGGACGGGTGCCAAGCGCCGAAAGGCGCGCGACGCGGGCCTTGGTGGTCATCAACTGGTGGGTGACGTCGAGCGGCATCATGACGAGCGGTACGCCGGAGCCGAAGACGATGGCAGCGGCCTGCGGGTCGACATAGATGTTGAATTCCGCGGCCGGCGTGATGTTGCCGCCTTCGAAGAAGCCTCCGCCCATCAGCACCAGTTCGCGAATGCGCGGCGCGATATCCGGCGCCTTCTTCAGGGCGAGCGCCACATTGGTGAGCGGTCCGAGCGTGCAGAGAGTCACGCTGCCTTCCGGCTCGCGGCGCAGGGTGTCGACGATGAAGTCCACCGCATGCTGTGGCTCGACCGCCATGGTCGGCTCGTCGAGCACGGCGCCGTCGAGGCCCGTCTTGCCGTGGACATGCTCGGCGGTGACGAGCGGACGCTCGATCGGCCGGTCGGCACCTTCGTAGACCGGGATGTCGGTCCGGCCGCACAGTTCGCAGATGATGCGGGCATTGCGGCTGGTCCACCGCAGCGGGACGTTGCCGGCGACCGTGGTGATGCCGAGGATTTCGAGTTCCGAGGGGCTTGCGAAGGCGAGCATCAGCGCGGCGGCGTCGTCCTGGCCGGGGTCGGTGTCGATAATGATCTTTCTGCGTTCAGTCATGCGTCCGATCTCGAATTTGAGGGCCCGCCAGTTGAGCCCGATAGCAACGCTTGTCAAGATCCGAAGCGCTTGCGGAGGCACCTCGCCCAACCCATATTCAGGGTCGCGACGATTTCGGTCCTGGCCGAAAGCGGCCCTTGGACGAGGACTATCGATGAGAAATAGCAAGACATCGGCGCGGCCGCTGCTGATCGGATTCGGGATGGGCGGCCCGGCTAGCGGACGCGTCAACCGGGCGAATGACGGCTATCCGCCCTTCAACATCGAGCGGCTGGGCAGCGGCGAGGCGGCGGCCGAGCGCCTGCGAATCACGCTGGCCGTCGCCGGCTTCGGCGAAGACGAGCTGGAGGTGCTGGTCGAGGCCGACCAGCTCATCATCCGCGGACGGCAGGCCGAGCGCGACGAGCCCAACTACCTCTTCCGCGGCATCGCGGCCCGCCAGTTCCAGCGTGTCTTCCTGCTCGAAAGCGGCATGGACGTGCGCAGCGCGACGCTGCGCCACGGCCTTCTGTCGATCGACCTCGTGCGCCCGCAATCGGCCCAGATGGTGCGAAAAGTTAACATTTCCGCTGCACAGTAGGGTTAACGGCATGATCGTGCCGTAGCTCCCTCAGTGGCGGAGGATCGGAATGTTGATGAGAGAAGTGAACGGGCGCCTGACCCAATCCGAACTGGCGCATCTCGGCGCCGGCGAAGTCGGCTATATCCGCAAGATGCGCTCGGAAGAAGTATCCCGCTGCTTTCCCGAGGCACCGGATATCGACCCCAGCCTCGATCTCTGGGCCCTGTTCGGCGCGGACGGCACGCCGATCCTGCTGACCGACAACCGCTCCAGCACCTTCTACAAGGCGGCAGAGGACGACCTCAAGACGGTCAGCCTTCACTGACCGTTTCCGTCAGATCCTGCGGAATGTGAGATAGGCGGAGGCGCGGCCTTCGCGCTTCGCCTTGGCTTCGTAGCGCGTGCCCGGCCATCCGGCAAACGGGGTCAGCCAGTCGGCGGCGTTGCGCGCCGTCCAGTCGAAGCCGCCATGCTGCCGGCAATGCTGCAGCGTCCAGTTGACATAGGTATCGATGTCCGAGGCGAAGCAGAACAGCCCGCCCGGCTTCAGCACGCGGTGGAAGCGGTCGAGATTGACCTGCGAGACGAAGCGGCGTTTCCAGTGCTTCTTCTTCGGCCAGGGGTCGGGATAGAGCAGCTCGATCTGATCGATCGAACCCTCAGGCAGCCAGTCGAGCAGCTGGGTGGCGTCATCGTCGTGAACACGGATGTTCTTCAGCCCCTCCGCCTCGACCACGGCCAGAAGCTTGGCCATGGAATTGACGAAAGGCTCGACGCCGATGAAGCCGGTGTCCGGATTTGTGCGGGCGCGGTGGACGAGATGTTCGCCGCCGCCGAAACCGATCTCGAGACGGATCTTGTCCACGGGATGCGGAAAGAGGGCCTTGACGTCGGCCGGCGGCTCGGACGCCAGGTCGATCTTCAGCTCCGGCAGGAGGGTTTCCATTCGCTCGACCTGCTGGTCGCGCAAGGGCTTTCCCTTGCGTCGACCGAAGAAGGCCTCGGTCGACCGTGTCCTGCGTTCCGCTTCCGTCATTTTGCCTTCAAGCCTTGAGAGCATCCTTGAGCGGCTTGACCAGATCGAGCTTCTCCCAGGAGAAGGAGCCGTCACGGCCAGCCTTGCGGCCGAAATGGCCGTAGGCCGACGTCTTAGCATAGATCGGCTTGTTCAGGTCAAGGTGGCGACGGATGCCGGAGGGCGAAAGATCCATGACCTTGCGGATCGCGGCTTCGATCTCGTCCTCGGTCACCTTGCCGGTGCCATGCAGGTCGACATAGATCGACAGCGGCTGGGCGATGCCGATCGCGTAGGAGATCTGGATGGTGCAGCGGTCAGCGAGGCCGGCGGCGACGACGTTCTTGGCGAGGTAGCGCGCGGCATAGGCGGCCGAACGGTCGACCTTGGTGGTGTCCTTGCCGGAGAAGGCGCCGCCGCCATGGGGGGCCGCACCGCCATAGGTGTCGACGATGATCTTGCGGCCGGTCAGGCCGGCGTCGCCGTCCGGACCGCCGATGACGAACTTGCCGGTCGGGTTGACGTACCACTTGCAGTCGTCGGCGATTTTCAGGTCACCCAGCGCTTCGCGGATATAGGGCTCGACGACCGAGCGGACCTTCTTCGAGTCCCAGCTCTCGTCGAGGTGCTGGGTGGACAGAACGATCGAAGCCACTTCGGAGGGCTTGCCGTCGACGTAGCGCACGGTCACCTGGCTCTTGGCGTCGGGGCCGAGCTTGGCAGCTTCACCCTCGCCCTTCTTGCGGGCGGCGGCGAGCAGTTGGAGGATCCGGTGGGCGTAGTAGATCGGCGCCGGCATGAGGTCGGGCGTCTCGCGGCAGGCATAGCCGAACATGATGCCCTGGTCGCCCGCGCCTTCGCTGTTGCTGTGGTCGGCGGCCTTGTCGACACCCTGGGCGATATGCGCGGACTGCGAATGCAGGAGCACGTCGATGCGCGCCGTCTTCCAGTGGAAGCCGTCCTGCTCGTAGCCGATGTCGCGGATCGCCTTGCGGGCGGCCGACTTGAACTTGGAGGGGTTGATGACCTCATTGCCGTTCTTGTCGAGCTTCATCAGGCTCGGCGGCAGGCGAACCTCGCCGGCGATTACGACGCGATTGGTCGTCGCCAGGGTTTCACACGCAATACGCACGCCCCACGGGTCCACGCCGGTCTTGGCGGCTTCCCGGTATACCAGATCCACGATTTCATCGGAGATGCGGTCACAGACTTTGTCCGGGTGACCTTCGGACACAGATTCGCTGGTGAAAAGATAGTTCGCGCGCATTCGGGATTCCCCTCAAAGAACAGGCCTTGCCCTTGTTAGTCAGTTCACGCGCGAAAAACAAGCAGACAACGACATAAATATATCTTTATGTCGACATTTCCGGCAACCTATGGACAGAAAAAAAGCGACCGAATGGCCGCTCTCTTTCATGCCCGCCCGGCCCGAAGGTCAGTCGGCGTCCGCTTCGGCGGCCAGTGCCTTGACGAGGTCGACCAGCTTGCGACGAACCTTGGGATCGGCGATCTTGACGAAAGCGCGGTTCAGCTGCAGGCCCTCCGACGACGACAGGAAGTCGACGACATAGTTGGAACTCGATGCTTCGGCCATGCCGTTGGCGCCCGAAGACTGTTCGCCCGGCGCATCCTCGAAGAAGAAGGAAACCGGGACGTTCAGAATATTGGAAATGTTCTGAAGGCGGCTGGCGCCGACACGGTTCGTGCCTTTTTCGTATTTCTGGATTTGCTGGAAGGTGATCCCGAGGCTCTCGCCCAGTTTCTCCTGGCTCATGCCCAGCATGGTGCGGCGAAGACGAATCCGGCTGCCGACATGAATGTCGATCGGGTTCGGCTTCTTTTTATTCTCGATCATGTTGCGATCCTGACAAGTGTTGGCAATTCCACCATGACCCTCAGCGCCGGACGGACCATAACGTGGCGTTGCACACGCCATTCATGAACTTCGAGCATACGTACGGACCTATGGTTCAATCCACTATGCAATTTTAGGGGTTTTTGGTCAATTCTTCCGAAAAATAAAACCCATGCGTGAAATGACAGCCGTCAACACGACGGCAAGCATAACCAACCAGAAGTTTAGTTTGCGATCACTGTTGTTCCAATTCGAGACAGCAATGACACTGAAGGTTGAATCTTCGGCTCCTTTGGCGTTCAGCGCCACCCCAGAAATAATATGTCCGCGGGGATCGACAATGGCGGAAATGCCGTTGTTTGCGCCGCGAATGAGCGTCAGGCCGGCCTCGACGGCGCGTATCCGCGCCTGGAGAAAGTGCTGATAGGGCCCGGGCGTCGCGCCGAACCAAGCGTCGTTCGTCAGGTTGACGATGGCGCCGGCCTTGCCCGGCGGGATGTCGACTTCCTCGGGAAAGATGATTTCGTAGCAGATCAGCGGATAGAGCCCGATCCCCGACGGCAGGGTCAGAAGCGTGCGCTGCGAGGCCGGCGAGAAGCCTCCGGGCAGGCTGATCAGGTTGTCGAAGCCGATCCGGCGCAGCACCTCCTCATACGGCACGTATTCGCCGAAGGGCGTCAGGTGCACCTTGTCGGAGGCGGAGAGGATCTGCCCCTTGTCGTCGATCGCGTAGACCGAATTGTAGTAGCGCGGCGCCTGCCCCGCCCCCTGCTCCTCGGCACGCACCGCACCGGTCACGAGCACCTGGCCGTCCTTCAGCATGTCGGCAATCCGCGACAAGGCGTCGGGGTGTTCGGTCAGGATGAACGGGATCGAGGTTTCCGGCCAGACGATGATGTCCGGCTCCGGCTGGCCGGGCGTCACCGGCTGCGCCGACAGCGCCAAGTGCTGGTTGAACACGTCGATGCGATCGGCATTCTCCAGCTTCTTCGCCTGGTCGATCGCCGGCTGCACCAGCCGCACCGTCAGATTGTTCGTGCCGGCCGGCAGAGGTTCGTGGAGCACGAAGGCGCCGTAGCCGAGATGGGCGGCAAACAGGAGCGCGGCGAGCGCGAGCCCGGGAACCATTCCCTTGCGGGTGCCCAGCAATGCCGGGGCCGCGAAGACGAAGACGGCAAGCGTGCTGACGGCGAACAGGCCGAGTGGTGCGGCCGACTGCATCATCAGCGGCATCGGCATCGCCGCATAGCCGATGGCATTCCAGGGGAAGCCGGTCGCGACGAAGCTGCGCAGCCATTCGGCAAGGCCGAAGCCCGCGGCAAGTGCTGCAATGCGCCCCATGCCGTCCGACCAGACGAGGCGGGCAAGCAGCGTCGCCAGCCCGTAGAAGATCGCCAGCACCGCGGGCAGGCCGAGCACGGCCAGCGGCAGGGCCCAGGCGAACTCCTCGGCCTCAAACAGAAGCGCATTGCCGAGCCACCACAGCCCGGCGGTGAAATAGCCGAAGCCGAACAGCCAGCCCGTCACGAATGCGGAGCGCAGGCCGAAGGAATGGCTGCGGTCGGGATTGCCGGAAATGCCGTCCAACAGCCAGACGAGAAGGGGGAAGGAGACGAACATCACCGCGAAGAAGCCGAAGGGCGGCAGCGCGAGTGCGCCGAGCGCCCCGGCGAGAAACGTCAGGACCGCACGTTTCGCTCCCCCGAGCAGCATGATCCTCCCGGCCAGCCGTTCCATGCCTCGTCCCTTTCCATGTCCGCGAATCGTTTCGTGCGCAGTGTTCCAAAAAACACCGGGCTTGTCGTGCGGATAGGGACTTTGGCGCCGGAGACCGAAATGTCAGGCGTTGCTGCCGGCGTCCGTGGAATGGGCCTCGTCCATGCCGGCCGAGTCCAGCGCGGCGGCGTTCCGCGCCTTGCCCGCCCGGACCGGTGCCTCGCCGTCACCCTTGGCGACGCGTCGCCGGGCCGCCGGGCGCTTGCGAACGATGCGCACGCGCTTGATGCGGCGCGGATCGGCATCGAGAATGTGGAACTCGAAGCCGGGCAGTGCCTGCACCACCTCGCCGCGCACCGGAATGCGTCCGAGCGCCGCGAAGATCAGGCCGCCGAGGGTATCGACGTCGTCGAGCTGATCGCGAACGTCGAAATCGGAGCCGATCGCCGCGGCGATCTCCTCCAGCTCGATGCGTGCATCGGCCACCAGCACGTCGTCCGACAGGCGGCTGAACATCGCCTCCTCGTCGTCATGCTCGTCTTCGATGTCGCCGACGACCATTTCGACGATATCCTCATGCGACACCAGTCCGTCGGTGCCGCCATATTCGTCGATCACCAGGGCGATCTGGGTGCGGGCCGCCTGCATCCGGCTCAGAAGGTCGGATGCCAGCATGGACGGGGGCACGAAGAGGATCGAGCGGACGATGCCGCATTCCGCGACCGTCTTCGACAGATCGACGCGCGCCAGGTCGAAATCCGTCTTGGCGGGGCGAACCGGCTTTTCCGTCTTGTCGGTTTTGTCCGGGGTCGTCCGGGCTCCGTTGCGGCGCTTGTTGCGGGCCTGCTTCGTCACATAGGAGAGAAGATCGCGGATATGCACCATGCCGCGGGGATCATCGAGCGTGTCGCAATAGACCGGCATGCGCGATCGGCCGGACTCTTCGAAGATCACCATCAGTTCGCCGATGCTGATGCTCTGGTCGACCGCTTCGATGTCGACGCGCGGGACCATCACGTCCTCGACCCGAACCTCGCGGAAGCGCAGGATGTTGTTGAGCATCGCCCGTTCTTCGGGCGTGAAGACGTCACCCGTGCCGGCATCGGCTCTGAGCGCGTCCGTCAGGTCATCGCGCAGGCTGGACGCCTGCGACGGCCTCAGTATGCGGGCGGCTCGCGCCCAAAAGGAAGTGTGTGCTCGGCCGGAACTCTCCGGCCGCGAAGGACTGCCGCCTTCTTCCGAAGAGGAACCGTCCGATCCCTCATTGGCCTCAGAGGCCACTCTCGTCGAAAAATCGCTCATTATTCCAAACTGTCAAACCGGGTCCTGGCCCGCATAGGGATCAGATAAGCCAAGCGTGGCCAAAATGCGAGTCTCTATGCTCTCCATTCTTTCCGCCTCCTCGCTGTTCATGTGGTCGTAGCCGAAGAGATGCAGGAAACCGTGGACCATCAGATGGGTCAGATGGTCGTCGAAGCTCTTGTCGAGATCGGCCGCTTCGCGCTCCACCGTCTCGCGCGCGATGACGATATCACCCAGCATCGGCCCCGGCTTTCCGCCGGGAACCAGCGGGAAGGCCGGAAAGGAGAGGACGTTGGTCGGCTTGTCCTGGCCGCGCCATTCCGCGTTGATCGCACGCACCTGCGCGTCGTCGGAGAAGACCAGCGACACCTCGGGAGGTGTCGCTGGGAAAGGCTGCTTCTCCTCGGCCTTGAGGAAGGCCGCAGCCGCCTCGAGCACATGGCCCGAGACGGACTCGAGTTTTGCTTCTTCCGGCCAGCCATCGGCTTCGACGGCGATCTGGATGTCGAGTTGCTGCATGATCCTGATCCGGCCTAACGGTCGGTCTGCTCGCTTTCGTCCTGAACCGCATATTGCGCGTCATAGGCCCGGACGATGCGTCCAACCAGCGGGTGGCGCACGACATCGGCGTCCTTGAAGCGCACGAAGGACACGCCTTCCACGCCGTTGAGGATTTGCAGCGCCTCCACCAGGCCCGATTTAACCCCGCGCGGCAGGTCGACCTGGCTCGGATCGCCGGTGACGATCATGCGGGCATTCTCGCCAAGGCGGGTCAGGAACATCTTCATCTGCATCGACGTGGTGTTCTGCGCCTCGTCAAGGATGACCGCGGCATTGGCCAGCGTACGCCCGCGCATGAAGGCCAGCGGTGCGATCTCGATGACGCCGGCGGTGATGGCGCGTTCGACCTTGTCGCCGGGGATCATGTCGTAGAGCGCGTCATAGAGCGGGCGAAGATAGGGATCGACCTTCTCCTTCATGTCGCCGGGCAGGAAGCCGAGACGCTCCCCGGCCTCAACGGCCGGACGGGACAGGATGATCTTGTCGACCACGCCGCGCTCCAGCAGCTGGGCTGCATGGGCGACCGCCAGATAGGTCTTGCCGGTGCCGGCCGGGCCGACGCCGAAGACCAGTTCCGAGCGCTCGAGCGCACGCATGTAGACGTCCTGCGTCGGCGTGCGCGCGGAAATGGTCTTCTTGCGGGTGGCAATCTGCGCCATGGAGAGCTTGGCCTTGCGCTCCATCGTCGGCAGCGTCAGCTGATCGTCGGCGGCGACCGCCATGCGGATCGCCCCCTCGACGTCGGAGGCTTCCACCGAACCGCCGCTCTGCAGGCGTGCATAGAGGAAATCGAGCGCCCGGCGCGCCTGGTTGGTCGCCAGAAGTTCGCCGGATATCGACACGGAATTGCCGCGCGCGCGCGCCTGGATCTGCAGCCGATCTTCCAGCAGCTTCAGGTTCTGGTCGAACTGACCAAAAAGCTCGCTGGCGAAACGATTGTTCTCGAACGTCAAGATGAAGTGATTGGCGTCGGTCACGGCGGCTTGGAGATTGCGTGAAGATGAAGAAATCACTTCTTGTGCGTTCAAGCGATCAGGCTCCTGTTCGATCAGGTCAAGGCCCTCACTCTAACCCTCTGCCACCTCGGCAAACAAGCTGTTTGGGCCGGCTGCGGTGATTCGTACATTGATAATGTCACCGATTTTCGATGCGTTTGCATCAACATTCACCGATTGCAGCCAAGGAGATCGTCCGATCAATTGACCGGGCATGCGACCGGGCTTCTCCAGAAGTAAGTCGATTTCGCTTCCGATCAAGGAGCGGGCGAAATCCTGCTGCTGTTTCAGCAACAATTCCTGGAGCCGGGCAAGGCGTTCGACCTTGACCTCCTCGGCCACGTGATCCGGCAAGTCGGCGCCGGGTGTACCGGGACGGGTCGAATATTTGAACGAATAGGCCTGGGCGTAGCCGACGGTTTCGACCAGATCCATGGTAGCCTGGAAGTCCGCTTCCGTCTCACCGGGAAAGCCGACGATGAAATCGCCGGACAGGGCGATGTCGGGCCGGGCGGCCCGGATCCGCTCGACGAGGGCGATGTATTCCGAGGCCTTGTGGCGGCGGTTCATGGCTTTCAGGATGCGGTCCGAACCGGCCTGCACCGGCAGATGCAGATAGGGCATCAGCATCCTCAGGTCGCGATGCGCCTCGATCAGCTTGTCATCCATATCGCGGGGATGGCTGGTCGTGTAGCGCAGACGGGCGAGCCCCGGGATCTCCGCCAGTCTATAGAGCAGTTCGCCGAGGCCGATCGCCCGGCCCGCGGCATCCGTGCCGTGCCAGGCATTGACGTTCTGGCCGAGCAGCGTCAGTTCCCGCACGCCGGAGGCAACAAGCTTCTCCGCTTCCGCGACGATCTGGGCGACCGGCCGGGAGACTTCCGACCCGCGCGTATAGGGCACGACGCAGAAGGTGCAGAACTTGTCGCAGCCTTCCTGCACGGTGAGGAAGGCGGTGACGCTCCGCAACCCGCCCTTGGCCTTGGCCGGATCGGGCAGATGCTCAAACTTGTCTTCGAGCGCATATTCGGTATCGACCACGCGCTCGCCCGTGCGGGCGCGACGGAGCGCCTGCGGCAGGCGGTGATAGGTCTGCGGGCCGATCACGACGTCGACGGCAGGCTCGCGGCGGGCGATCTCGTCGCCTTCCGCCTGGGCGACGCAACCGGCAACGCCGATCATGAACTCGCGGCCTTCGGCTGCACGCGCCTTCTTCGTTTCACGCAGGCGGCCAAGGGCCGAATAGACCTTCTCGGCGGCCTTCTCGCGGATATGGCAGGTGTTCAGGAGGACCAGATCGGCATCGTCCATGGTCTCCGTCGCGACATAGCCCTCGGCGGCCAGCGCATCGGTCATGCGGCCGGAATCGTAGACGTTCATCTGGCAGCCATAGGTCTTGATGAAGACCTTGCGTTCGGCAACGGCGGTGGCGCCTTCCGGCTGGCCCGTGGCGTCGAGAAGTGCGGTGTCCTGTGTCATGCGGGCTATTTAGTGGTTTTTCCCTGCGGATTAAACCGAAAAGTGGCGCGTCATCCTCGGCGCCACAGCCGACCGCGCAGATGATCGAGCAACATGCTGCGGATCCGCTTCTCGACAAGGCCGGCGACCTGCTTGCGATTGCCCCCTTCGCGGTACTCCACCACCTCGCCGAAACTGACATCGACGTCGATCGCGCCGCTTTTCAGCACGCCCATCAGGTGCGGCACCATGCCCACGTCGCCCGGCCAGCCGGCGATCGGGCGGTGATAGCGGCCCATCGGCATGCCGTGCACCCGGGTATAGGCGATCGCCACCGGCTGGACATAAACCACACCCTCGGGCGCCAACGGCAGGGCTGCGGCCGCGGCGCCGAACAGGGATGTCTTGACGTCGAGAACGCGGTTGCCGTCGGAGGTCGTGCCTTCCGGGAAGAGCACGACGATTTCGCCATCGGCCATGCGCTCGGCGATTTCGCTCACCTGGTCGCCGGTGCGGCGCTTCTGCTCGCGCACCACGAAGATGCTCTTCTGCAATTTGGCGAGCATGCCGAAGACCGGCCAGTCGGCCACTTCGGTCTTGGCGATGAACACCACGTCGGCGAGCGCGCCGAGCACCAGGATGTCCTTCCACGACGCGTGGTTGGCGGCGATCATCAGCGGCCGGTGCTGTTCGAGCGTTCCGTGGGCGCGGATGCGGATACCGATCAGCCGGCAGGTGATGCCATGCCACAGCCGCGGCAGGCGGCGGCGGAGCTTCCAGTCGAAGCGCAGCGCCAGCAACTGCAGGGGTGCCAGTACCAGCGTCACGAGCAGCACGAGAAACAAGGCAAGCCCGACTCTCAGCCAGTTGATCACGCAATCACCCTCGATGGCGGATGCATGAGCTCAGCCTTCGTCCTTGGTGAGCGGCACGCCGTAAAGTTCCAGCCGATGGTCGACGAGGCGGAAGCCGTGTTCGCGCGCGATGCGCTCCTGCAACGCCTCGATCTCCGGCGAATGGAATTCGATGACCACGCCGGTCTTCAGGTCGATCAGGTGGTCGTGATGCTCTTCCGGAACCGTCTCATAGCGCGAGCGGCCGTCGCGGAAATCGTGGCGTTCGATGATGCCGGCATCCTCGAACAGCTTCACGGTGCGATAGACGGTGCTGATCGAGATCTTCGCGTCGATCTTCACCGAGCGGCGATAGAGTTCCTCGACATCGGGGTGATCGGCGGACTCCTCGAGAATGCGCGCAATGATGCGGCGCTGCTCGGTCATGCGCATGCCGCGCTCGACGCACAAGTCTTCCAGCGATTTAGGTGCTTCGCTCATGGCCACATGGTTCCCGCGCATGTCGGACGTATGACAGAGGCAACTATCGAAGATCGCGGCGCATGACAAGCGCGGACGACCGCCGTCCACTTGCGTCGGTGTAATAAGCCGGCCGCTCGCCGGCCTTCTGGAAGCCGAGCTTGCGGTAGAGACCAAGCGCCGCCTCGTTGCCGTCGTCCACTTCGAGGAACATGGCTTCCCCGCCGCGCCCACCCGCCTCGCGCATCGCCGCCTGCATCAGCCGCCAGCCGAGACCGAACCGGGCGAACTTGTCGCCGACGGCAATCGTCAGGATTTCGGCCTCTCCGGCCGTTTCACGCGCCAGCACGAAACCCGCCAGCGGCGCCTTGAAGATCAGCGTGTTGGTTTGCCAGACGACGAAACCGAAGGAATTCGGCTGCAGCAGCAGGCTCAGGAATTCACCGTCGTTCCATGCCTTGGAAAAACGCTGGGCATGCAGTTCGGCGACCGCCGCGCAGTGCTCGGTGGACATGGGTACGATTTCGAATTCGGGCTTTCGCTTGAGATAGGTATCCAGCATAGGCTTTCACGCTCGGGAAACGGCAAAGCCCGTCTGCGGTTTTGCATCGGGGCCCCGCAAGTATAGCGGCTTCGGCTTGCCTGCAGCTTTCGCTTCCGCGCCCAGCCTGGCGACGACGGAGATGGAGAAGCGGTCCTTCTCTGTCTCGGCGTCCGGGTCCACAAGCAGTGCGCCCGCCGACCCGGTGACCTGCCATTCGCGGGATCCTGCGATTTCGCGAAAGCGATCGAGAGAGACCATTTCCGGCTCGCCCTCAGGCACCCGGGCGGCGGAGAAGCGCTGCAGATAGATTTCGTCGCGCTTCGCATCCATGGCGGCCAGCACCGGACGACCGGTTTCCTCGGCCGTGTTCGCCAGCGTCTCCAGCGTGGATACACCGACGGCCTCGACGCCGAGCGACAGCGCCAGACCGCGTGCGGCCGCAACGCCGACGCGGATGCCGGTGAAAGAGCCAGGTCCGACGGTCACGGCGATGCGCTCGACGTCGGAGAGATCGAGATCCGCCGCCGCCAGCGCCGCATCGATCGTCGCCATCAGCTTTTCCGCGTGGCCGCGGCCGATCATCTCGGTCGACACGCCCAGCAGACGCCTGGCGGTGCCGTCATAGACGGCCGCGGAACAATCGCCCCCGGCCGTATCGATCGCCAGTACGATCATTCCCCTGCTCCTCGTCCGACGATCGTCAGACCGCCTCGACTTCCTGGACCTCGGGCACGAAGTGGCGCAGCAGGTTCTGCACGCCGTGCTTCAGCGTGGCGGTCGAGGACGGGCAGCCGGAGCAGGCGCCCTTCATGTTGAGATAGACCTTGCCGTTCTTGAAGCCGCGGAAGGTGATGTCGCCGCCATCCTGGGCGACGGCCGGACGGACGCGCGTTTCCAGCAGTTCCTTGATGGTGGCAACGATGGTCTCGTCGCCGGCCTCGAAGAATTCTTCCTCACCGTCTTCGTCATTGGCGGTCGCGGCCGAGCCCATGACCTTCGCGCCGCTCATGAAATGCTCCATGATCGTGCCGAGGATCGCCGGCTTCAGATGCTGCCATTCCGGGCCGTCCTTGGTCACGGTGACGAAATCATAGCCGAAGAAGACCCCGGTCACGCCGGGGATCGAGAAGATGCGGGCCGCCAGCGGCGAGACGGCGGCGCTGCCGGCATCGCGAAACTCGGCGGTGCCGGACTCCATCACCACCTTGCCGGGCAGGAACTTGAGGGTCGCCGGATTCGGCGTGGCTTCGGTCTGTATGAACATGGGAACCTCCGAGCGGCTTCAAGGACCGCCGTTCAATTTAGAATGCTTCAAAAGAAATAAGCCCGAACGCAGCGGCCTTCAAGTCTGGATCTGACTTTTGCCATGGCGTCGATCAGCAGAGCGCATCGATTTCCTCATTGGTGAGGGAATCCGGCAGGACGGTCACGGGGATCGGGAAGGCGGCACCGCGTCCGGCGATCATCGAGACCAGCGGCCCCGGGCCTTCCTTGGTCGAGCCGGCGGCCAGAACGAGGATGGCGATGTCGCGGTCTTCCTCGATCAGGGCGTTGATCGCCGTGGTGGAATTTCCCTCGCGGATGACGATTTCCGGCTCGATCCCGATGGTCTCGCGCACCGTCTGCGCCGCCTTGGCCATCACGGCTTCGGCCTCTTCGCGGGCCTCGGCGCGCATGATCTCCTCCACCCCCAGCCATTGCTGGAAGTCGCCTTCGGGGATCACATACATCAGCACCAGGCCGCCATTGGAATTCTTGGCGCGCCGTCCCGCATAGTGGACCGCGCGGGAGCATTCCGGCGTATTGTCGATCACCGCCATGAACTTGCGGCGGTGACCTTCGAGCCGTGACAGGCGTGTTGAAACCATAGAAAACCCCGCCGCAGGATGGGTTGAACTTCGGCCGTTCAGCGGCTGGTTCAGAGCCCCAGCCGCGCGGATCGCGGCGACTTTACTGCACGAAACCGATAATGTCGCGGACTTCCTTCATGGTTTTTTCGGCGCGTGCCCGCGCCCTTTCGCCGCCGTCGCGCAGCACGCCGTCGATATAGGCGGTATCGCCCATCAGGCGGCGCATCTCGCCGTTGACCGGCGACAGGACCTCGACCGCAAGCTCGACGAGCGCCGGCTTGAACACCGAGAACTGCTGTCCGCCGAACTCCTTGAGCACGTCTTCCTTGGTGCGGTCGGAGAGGGCTGCGAAGATGCCGACCAGGTTGTCGGCTTCAGGGCGGCCCTTCAGCCCTTCGGTCTCGCTCGGAAGCGCGTCGGGATCGGTCTTCGCCTTGCGGATCTTCTTCGAGATCGTTTCAGCGTCGTCCATCAGGTTGATGCGCGACAGGTCGGACGGATCCGACTTCGACATCTTCTTGGTGCCATCCTTCAGGCTCATGACACGCGGTGCCGGGCCTTCGATCAGCGGTTCGACCATCGGGAAATAGGCGTGCACCGGCTCCTCGCCGACCGTGATGTCGATGCCGTAATCGGTGCGGCGGATATGATCGACGAAGTCGAGATTGAACTTCATGGCGATGTCGCGGGTCAGTTCCAGATGCTGCTTCTGGTCCTCGCCAACAGGCACATGGGTGGCGCGGTAGACGAGAATGTCGGCGGCCATCAGGCTCGGATAGGCATAGAGGCCGAGCGAGGCCTGCTCGCGGTCCTTGCCGGCCTTGTCCTTGAACTGCGTCATGCGGTTCATCCAGCCGATGCGGGCGACGCAGTTGAAGATCCAGGCGAGTTCGGCATGCTGCGGCACGGCCGACTGGTTGAACACGATATGGCTTTTCGGGTCGATGCCGCTCGCCAGGAAGGCAGCGGTGATCGAACGGATCTGGCCCTGCATGTCGTCATGGACGAGCTGTGCCGTCAGGGCGTGCAGGTCGACGACGCAATAGATGCAGTCGTTGTGTTCCTGCAGCGCGACGAACTTGCGGATCGCACCGAGATAGTTGCCGAGATGGAGGTTGCCGGTCGGCTGAACGCCGGAAAAGACCAGCGGCTTGAACTCACCCATGATTGTCCTCAACAGGCTGGTGGAGGGCCCGATCTGTCGATCGAAATACGCTGGCGCTTATGCACGCCGGATCGCCTACAATCAAGGGGCTGTTTCCGGCACCGCTCAGCCGACAGGCTGAATGAGATCCCAGCGATTGCCGAAGATATCCTGAAAGACCGCTACGGTCCCATAGGGTTCGTGACGCGGCGCCTCGAGGAAGGCCACACCGGCGGCAAGATAGGCCGCGTGGTCGCGGGCAAAATCGTCCGTCTTGAGGAAGAATCCGACGCGTCCGCCGGTCTGGTTGCCGATCGCCCGCGCCTGCTCGGCGCCGTCCGCGCGGGCCAGCAGCAGAGCCGCCCCCTCCCCGCCCTTGGGCCTGACCACAAGCCACCGCTTTCCATCCGGCTGAGGTGTGTCCTCCAAGCAGTCGAAACCGAGAATGTCGCAGTAGAAATGCCTGGCGCGGGCATAGTCGTCGACGACGAGGGCGACGAGGAAGAGCGACTGGGAGGGCATAGGGCTCCTGACTGGCGGCGGCCGGCGGGTTCGCCGAGCGGGGGAGGAAAGGTCGATTTGGTCGAAAAGTTAAGTCAATTTAACCATTGAGGCAGCATAAATCCCAAATTGAAGCAAATTGCTCCTTATTCATGTCACTTTTGGAAATGAAATACTCCCCCGCAACCTAAGCAGCCTTTCATGACGAAAGGTCTTTTCTCGGGGGATGCCATGCGCATTACTTTTCGCGTCGCGCTTGCCTGTCTCTTGGCGCTCGGTCTCAATGCCACCGTCGAAGCCGGTGAGAGCCAGAATCGCCGCGTCACCAAGCTCAATCACGATTACACAGCGGCCTATACGCTGCAGCGGGTGAGCGTCAGGGCCAACTGCTTTCCCACGGAACTCAGACGGATTCTCGCCCATATCGCCGTGAAGACCGGCCGTAAGCCGGTCATCACGTCAGGCCATCGGCCGCATGCGGGCGGGTCACAACACAGTCATTGCTATGCCGCGGACATTCGCGTGCCGGGTGTCTCGGAAAAGCGCGTGCTGGCGGCGGCGGCGACCGCACCCGGCATCGGCGGCATCGGCCGCTACTGCAACGGCCTCGTCCACGTCGACATTGGCCCGAAGCGCACCTGGACGCACTGCAAGCGCCGCTAGCGCAAGTGCCCGGTCAGACCCTCGACTTGCGCTTGAGGTTTCGCCGCAGCATACCGAGGTCGGCGCCGCCGATGGCAAAGGCAATGGCAAAATAGACCAGCATGGCGACGGCAACCAGACCGCCGAGCGCCGTGACCTGATGGAGCAGCGAGGCTTCCGGCGCCAGCCAGGCCGACCAGTAGTCCGACAGGTAGACGAGCATGGCCGCCATGATCGCCGCGGCGACCATGAGGCGCAGGGTGCGGGTGACGAGCGCCCATTCCCAGGTCAGGTGGCCGCGCCGGTGCAGCGTGGCGAAAAGCAGGATCGTGTTGACCCAGCCGGCCGTCGCCTCGGCGACCGCGATGCCGCGCTCGGCGAGGATCTGAAAGAGCGAGATCGCCAGCGCCGAATTGATTACCACCGAAATGCCGGTGAAGCGCATCGGCGTGCGGGTATCCTCGCGGGCGTAGAAGCCCGGCTGCAGCGCCTTGATCATCACGAAGCCCGGCAAACCGATGCCGTAGATCGCCAGGATGGCGGCGACGACCGTGGTGTTCTCCTGCGAAAAGGCGCCGCGCTCGTAGAGCACGCGGATGATTTCGTCGGACAGAACCCAGAGCGCGGCCGCGGCCGGCAGCGTCAGGAACAGCACGAATTCCATCGAGCGGTTCTGGATATTGCCGGCTTCCTTCATATTTCCGGACTTCAGAGCGCGCGCGAGTTCGGGCAGGAGCACGACGCCGACGGCAACGCCAACGACGCCGAGCGGCAGCTGATAGATGCGGTCGGCATATTGCAGGGCGGCAATGGCCCCTTCCTTGCCGGAGGCAATCGCCTGGCCGATCAGCTGGTTGATCTGGGTGATGCCGCCCGTCACGGCCGCCGGAACGGCAAGCACCAGAAGACGCTTCACATTGGGTGTAAAGCGCGGAAACTTGAAGGCGATGCTCATGCCGGCATGGCGCACGCCGGCATAGACGACGGCCATCTGCAGCAGGCCCGCGCCGAGCACTGACCAGGACAGATACCAGGCGGTCAAGGCGGGATCGGCACCGTTGTAGAGCGCCCAGAACAGTGCGCCGATCATCATCACGTTGAGAAAGACGGGCGCGATCGCGGCGGCGAAGAAATGGTGCAGCGAATTCAGCATGCCCGACAGCATGGCCGTCAGCGACATGCACATCAGATAGGGGAACATGACGGCAGCGAGCCGGACGGTCAGCGAGAGCTTTTCCGGATCATCGGAAAAGCCCGGCGCGATCACCCATCGTACCAGCAGCGGCATGGACAGTTCCATGACGATGGTGATGAGCATGAGCACCGAAAACAGGACGCCGAAGACCTCCTCGGAAAAGCGCTTGGCGCCGTCGACGCCGTTCGCCTCGATCTCCTTGGCGAAGAGCGGCACGAAGGCGGCGTTGAAGGCACCTTCGGCGAACAGCCGGCGGAAGAGGTTCGGGAAACGGAAGGCGGCATAGAAGACGTCGGCCATCGGCCCCGTGCCGAGGGCAGCCGCCATCAGCGTCTCGCGGGCGAAGCCGAAAACGCGGCTGCCGAGCGTAGCGCCGCCGACGGTCATGAACTTCTTCACCAGTCCCATGGTCAGACCTTGGCCTTCTTCTGGGCGGGCACCGAGCGCTGGACGGCCTGGGCGATGATGCCGGAGGGCATTCTGTCGCGCAGTTCGTCACCCTGCTCGGCCATGACGCCCTTCAGCTGGGTGACGATGCTGGCCTGGCGGTTCTCGTTGGTGATCTTCTGGCCGACCAGGTCGGTGACGTAGAAGGTGTCGATCACCTTCTCGCCGAAGGTGGTGATGCGGGCCGAATGAATGTCGAGCGACAGGTCGGACAGCACGGCGGTGATTTCCGCCAGCAGGCCGATGCGGTCGAGGCACTCGACCTCGACGACGGTGAACTTGTTGGACAGGGCGTTGGAGATCGTCACATCCGGCTGGACGGGGAAGGTCTTGTTCTTCTTCTTGCCCTTGCTGCGCGTGGCGATCACTTCCGGCAGACGCTTGTGGCCGGACAGCACGTCCTCGATCATCTTGCCGATCGTGGCGGCGCGACGCATCTCGTCCTCGTCGATCGGGAACTCGCGATTGATCAGGATGGTGTCGAGGGCTCGGCCGTCGGAGGTGGTGAAGATCTGCGCGTCGGCGATATTGGCCCCGGCCGCCGCGCAGGCGCCGGCGATGATCGACAGCAGGCGCGGATGGTCGGGCGAGAGCACCGTGATCTCGGTGATGGCGTGGAAGGAATGGGTCCGCACCATGGTCGCCAGCGCCTTGCCCGCCTTGTCAGACTCGCGAATGAAATGGGCGTGGCGGACCTGATCCTCCAGCTCGACGGAGAGCAGGTAAGGCTCGTAGTGCAGCTTGGTATAGGTCTTCTGGTCCTTCTGGCTCCAGTTGCCGAGCGCCTTGCCGAGCTGTTCGGCGGCGTGCTTCGCCCGCTCCTTGCGCGAGACTTCCGAGAAGCCGCCGGAGAGCAGGAGCTCGGTCTCGTAGTAGAGCGTGCGCAGCAGCTGGCCCTTCCAGCCATTCCACACACCCGGGCCGACGGCGCGGATGTCGCAGACGGTCAGGACGAGCAGCATCTTCAGCCGGTCGAGCGACTGGACCTTGTCGGCGAAGTCGGTGATCGTCTTGCGGTCGTGCAGGTCGCGGGTCTGGGCGACCATGGACATCAGCAGATGCTGCTCGATCAGCCAGACGACGAGTTCGGTCTGCTTGGGGTTGAGGCCGAAGCGCGGGCAGAGCTTGCGCGCGACCTTCGCCCCGGCGATCGAATGGTCTTCCTGCCGGCCCTTGGCGACGTCGTGCAGCAGGACCGCCACATAGAGCGATTGGCGGTCCTCGATACCCGGCATGAGCTTGGCCGCGAGCGGATGGATCTCCTCGGCCTTACCCTTGTCGATCTCGGCAAGAACCTCCACGGTGCGGATCAAGTGTTCGTCGACCGTGTAGTGATGATACATGTTGAACTGCATCATCGAGACGATCTTGCCGAACTCCGGCACGAAGCGGCCGAGAACGCCGGATTCGTTCATCCGGCGCAGGATCTGCCCCGGATCACGGCGCGAGGTCAGTACCGCGAGGAAAAGCCGGTTGGCCTCCTCGTTCTCGCGGAAATCATGGTTGATCAGGGCGAGCGAGCGGGTGACTGCCTTCAGCGCGTCGGGGTGGAATTCCAGGCCGTTCAGGTCGGCGACATGGAAGAGCCGCATGATCGACACCGGATCGCGCTTGAACACTTCCGGATCGGCAAGCGCGATGCGGCCGCGATCCTCGATGAATTCCGGCGTGCCGGGGATCTTGCGCGGCCGGTTGGCGAAGCGGCCGATCACGCCGGTGAGGCCCGGAGCGGCCTTCGCCTGCTGTTCTTCCAGCGTCGCGCAGAAGATGCGGGTCAGGTCGCCGACGTCCTTCGCCACCAGGAAATAGTGCTTCATGAAGCGCTCGACGGCCGACAGGCCCGGGCGCGGCTGATAGCCGAGATTGCGGGCGATCTCCGGCTGAATGTCGAAATAGAGACGTTCCTCCGGCTTGCCGGTCAGATAGTGCATGTGGCAACGGACCGCCCAGAGGAAGTCGTCCGCCTTCTGGAACAGCTGCCATTCCTGGCGGGACAAGACGCCGAGCCGGACGAGATCGCCGGCATCGCGAACGTGGTACTTGTACTTGGCGATCCAGAACAGCGTCTGCAGGTCGCGAAGCCCGCCCTTGCCTTCCTTGACGTTCGGCTCGACGAGGTAACGGCTGTCGCCGGCCTTGCGGTGGCGTTCGTCCCGCTCGCCAAGCTTGGCGGCGATGAATTCCGGCGCGGTATTGTTGGTCACTTCCTGGTCGAACCGGCGCTGCAGTTCGGCGACGAGGCTTTCCTGGCCGCAGACGAAACGGGTTTCGAGGATCGCGGTCCGGATCGTCATGTCGCCCTTCGACAGGCGCATGCATTCGTCGACCGTGCGCGTTGCATGGCCGACCTTGAAGCCGATGTCCCACAGCAAATAGAGGATGAACTCGACGGCCTTGTGCATGTCGGCGGTCAGTTTCGGTGGGGTGAGGAACAGGAGGTCGATGTCCGAGCCCGGCGCCAGCGTGCCGCGGCCATAACCGCCAACCGCCGAGATCGCGATCATGTCGGCCTTGTCGCGATAGACATGGCGGACGACGAGGTCGAAGATCACCGAGATCAGCTGGTCCTGGATCCAGGAAATGCGCTGCGCGCAATGAATGCCGCTGCCGTCGGCGAAAAGCCTGGCCTTGGCCAGCTCGCGTCCATCGGCACTGGCCTTCTTGAGGATCGGCAGCAGGCCGGCGCGAATGTCGAGCAGATGTCCGGCATGGGCGCGGGCGACGGCCTCGCAGTCGGCCTTGAGGGCGGCGACGTCGAGCAGATCGCCGTATTCGAGTTCGGTCATGGCCATTGTTGCGGCTTGCTTTCCTGGCTTGTCCGCTGGCCCGAGGGCCGGCGACGGATGGCGCTATAACGCCTTTCAGGCGCCTTGGACAGGGATATTAGCCGTCAAGGCTTGCCAAGTTGTTTCCTCAGATCATAGAGCGCGTCGAGCGCCTGGCGCGGCGTCATGTCGTCGAGATCGAGGCCTTTGAGCATTTCCTCGACCTTCGAGGGACCCGCCTTTCGCGCCTCCTCACGCCGCACCGCCACCTGGAAAAGCGGCAGGTCGTCGATCAGCGAACTCGCCGGGTTCTTGCGGTCGGCGTCCTCCAGCCGCGTCAGCACGTCGCGCGCCCGGGCCACGACCGAGGCCGGAAGGCCGGCAAGGCGCGCCACCTGGATACCGTAGGACCTGTCGGCGGCGCCGGGTCCGACTTCATGCAGGAAGATGACGTCGTTGTCCCATTCCTTGACCCGCATGGTGACATTGGAAAGACGTCCGAGCTTTTCCGACAGCACCGTCAGTTCGTGGAAATGGGTGGCGAACAGCGCGCGGCAGCGATTGACCTCGTGCAGATGCTCGACCGCCGCCCAGGCGATCGACAGGCCGTCGAAGGTCGCCGTGCCGCGGCCGATCTCGTCGAGGATGACGAGCGAGCGCTCGGTCGCCTGGTTGAGAATCGCCGCGGTTTCGACCATCTCGACCATGAAGGTCGAGCGGCCGCGCGCCAGATCGTCGGAAGCGCCGACGCGGGAGAAGAGGCGGTCGACCACGCCGATATGGGCAGCACCCGCCGGCACGAAGGAACCCATCTGCGCCAGGATGGCGATCAGCGCGTTCTGGCGCAGGAAGGTCGACTTACCGCCCATGTTGGGGCCGGTCAGCAGCCAGATCGCCCCGTCCGAACCGGTTTCGGAGGGCGAGAGATTGCAGTCGTTGGCGATGAAGGGGCTCGCCGACTGGCGGCGCAGCGCCTGTTCGACCACCGGATGGCGGCCGGCGACGATCGAAAACATGTTGCTGTCGTCGACCAGCGGGCGGCAATAGCCCTGCTCCTCGGCAAGGGCTGCCAGCCCTGCCGCGACGTCGATCACGGCAAGCGCCCGCGCCGCCGCCTTGATCGGCTCGGCGGCGGCCACCACGTCCGCCGTCATCCGCTCGAAGGCCTCGAGTTCGATCGCCAGCGCCTGGCCGGCGGCATTGGCGATGCGGGTTTCGAGATCGGCAAGCTCGGTCGTGGTGAAGCGCATGGCGCTTGCCATGGTCTGGCGGTGGATGAAACGGGCCTTGGCCAGCTCCCCTTCCGTCATCGTGCCGGAATTGCCGGCGGTCACCTCGATGAAATAGCCGAGCACATTGTTGTGCTTGATCTTCAGCGACTTGATGCCGGTCTCTTCGGCATATTGCAGCTGCAGGCCGGCGATGACGCGCCGCGACTGGTCGCGCAGCGCCCGGACCTCGTCGAGCTCGGGCACGGCACCACTCTTGAGGAAGCCGCCGTCGCGCTTCAGCAGCGGCAGGTCTTCGGCCAGCATGGCGCCGAGAGTATCGGCGAGGCCTTGCGGCAGGGCCTTGAGATCGGCGACGGCACCGGCAAGCTCTTCGGGAAGAACCGCAGCGCCCAGCAAGCCAGCGACTTCGCCCGCCGTGGCGATCCCCTGCAGGATGGCGCCGAGGTCGCGCGGGCCGCCGCGATCGAGCGCCAGGCGCGAAAGCGCACGCGGCATGTCGGGCACGCGCTTCAGGCCGTCGCGCAGCCGATCGGAAAGTGAAGGCTCCGACAGCAGGAAGGCGACGGAATCCTGGCGGCAGGCGATCGCATGCGGGTCGGTCAGCGGCGACATCAGGCGCTCGGCCAGAAGGCGGGCCCCGCCCCCGGTCACCGTCCGGTCGATGGCTTTCAGCAGCGAGCCATTGCGATCGCCGGACAGCGTCTTCACCAGCTCGAGATTGGCGCGGGTGGCCGGATCGATGAACAGGGTCGCGGCCGCACTCTGGCGCTCGGGAAGTCCAAGCGGCGGGCGCTCGGAGATCTGGGTCTTCTCGACATAGGCGACGGCGGCGGCGGCAGCCGCGATCTCGGCGCGGCTGAACGCGCCGAAACCATCCAGCGTCTTGACGCCGAAATAGCGGGCGATGCGCCCCTCCGCCGTGGCGCTGTCGAACAGCACCGCGGGCTGGGGCACGACCACGCGGCCCAAGACGTCGAAGGCGGGCTTCAGGTCGGGATCGAAGAACAGCGTGTCGGCGACGATCAGCTCGCGCGGCTCGATCCGCAGGATATCGGCGAGCAGGCGGCCCTCGTCGGTCTCGGCAAGACGGAAGATGCCGGTCGAGATGTCGATCCAGGCGATCGCCAGCTGCGGGGTGGAGCCTCCGCGGATACGGGCGAGCGCCATCAGGTAGTTGGATTCCGAGGGCGAAAGCAGCTTTTCCTCTGTCAGCGTGCCGGGCGTGACCAGGCGCACGACGTCGCGCTTGACCACCGATTTCGACCCGCGCTTCTTCGCCTCGGCGGGGTCTTCCACCTGTTCGCAGACCGCGACGCGGAAGCCGAGCGAGATCAGCCGCTGCAGGTAGTCGTCTGCGGCATGGACCGGCACGCCGCACATCGGAATGTCCTGGCCGAGATGCTGGCCGCGCTTGGTGAGCGTGATGCCCAGTGCCCGCGAGGCGTCGACGGCATCCTCGAAGAACAGCTCGTAGAAATCGCCCATCCGGTAGAACAGCAGGCTGCCCGGATTGTTGGCCTTGATCTCGATATACTGTTCCATCATCGGGGTGGCGGACGCGCGGCTCTCCTCCGAGGCAAGCTCGGCGGCGTTCAGGACCTCGTTGGTGGGGGCGCTGTTGATTGTCACTGTCTAAAGTTTTCTTGAAAAGGAAGTCGTGCAACACTAACGACCTATAGCAAACAAAAACAACCACCAAGGACAGCCAGGGCAAGGCTGCCCACAACAAGGTTCGAGGGAACATGGCAAGCAAGGATCGCAACCCGCGCAGCAAGACGTCCGTCACGGAACAGGAAGCGCTCGACTTCCATTCGCAGGGACGCCCCGGCAAGCTGGAGATCACCCCGACCAAGGCCATGGCCACCCAGCGTGACCTTTCGCTCGCCTATTCGCCGGGCGTCGCCGTGCCGGTGAAAGCGATCGCCGCCGACCCGGCGACCGCCTACGACTACACGACGCGCGGCAACATGGTCGCCGTGATCTCCAACGGCACGGCAATCCTCGGCCTCGGCAATCTCGGCGCACTCGCCTCCAAGCCGGTGATGGAAGGCAAGGCCGTGCTCTTCAAGCGCTTCGCCGACGTCGATTCCATCGACCTCGAAGTCGATACCGAAAATGTCGAGGAATTCATCAACTGCGTGCGCTATCTCGGCCCGTCCTTCGGCGGGATCAATCTCGAGGACATCAAGGCGCCGGACTGCTTCATCATCGAACAGCGCCTGCGCGAGATCATGGACATCCCGGTCTTCCATGACGACCAGCATGGCACGGCGATCATTGCGGCGGCAGGCCTGATCAACGCGCTCGAACTGACCGGCCGCGACTTCAAGAGCACGAAGCTGGTCTGCAACGGTGCCGGCGCTGCCGCGATCGCCTGCATCGAGCTCATCAAGGCGATGGGCTTCAATCCCGCCAACGTCATCCTGTGCGACACCAAGGGCGTGATCTACCAGGGCCGCATCGAGGGCATGAACCAGTGGAAGTCGGCGCATGCGGTCAAGACCGACCGTCGCACGCTGAAGGAAGCCATGGAAGGCGCCGACGTCGTACTCGGCCTGTCGCAGAAGGGGGCCCTCTCCTCCGACATGATCCGCTCGATGGCGGCAAACCCGATCATCTTCGCGATGGCCAATCCCGATCCGGAAATCACGCCGGAGGAAGTCGCCGAGATCCGCGACGACGCGATCATGGCAACCGGTCGTTCGGACTATCCGAACCAGGTCAACAACGTTTTGGGCTTTCCCTACATCTTCCGCGGGGCGCTTGACGTGCGCGCCTCGCAGATCAACGACGCCATGAAGATCGCGGCCGTGCGTGCACTTGCCAGCCTGGCGCGCGAAGACGTGCCGGACGATGTTGCCGCGGCCTATCAGGGCAACCGGCCGCGTTTTGGACCTGAATACATCATTCCCGTGCCCTTCGACCCGCGCCTGATCTCGGCCATTCCGGTCGCCGTCGCCAAGGCGGCCATGGAGACCGGCGTCGCACGCAAGCCGATCGAAGATCTCGGCGCCTACAGCCGCGAGCTTTCGGCCCGGCGCGATCCGATCGCCGCCACGACCCAGCACCTCTACGAGCGGGTGCGCCAGAACCCGAAACGCGTGGTCTTCGCCGAGGGCGAGGAGGAACAGGTCATGCGGGCGGCGATCTCGTTTGCCAACCAGGGGCTCGGCACCGCCATCCTGCTCGGTCGCGATGCACCGCTGAAGGAAACCGCCGAACGCGCCGGCATCGATCTCGACCGGCCCGGCATCGAGGTCGTCAACGCCCGCGTCTCGAACCGCGTCGAGGCCTATACCGAATATCTCTACTCGCGCCTGCAGCGCAAAGGCTACCTGCACCGCGACTGCCAGCGTCTGATCAACACCGACCGCAACCACTTCGCCGCCTGCATGGTGGCGCTCGGCGATGCCGACGCCATGGTGACGGGCACGACGCGCAACTACTCGACCGCGCTGGAAGACGTGCGCCGCTGCATCGATCCGCAGCCGGGCCACCGGGTGATCGGCGTCTCGCTGGCGTTGACCCGCGGTCGTACCGTGCTGGTGGCCGACACCGCCGTGCACGACATGCCGACGGCGGAGGAACTCGCCGACATCGCCGAGGAGGCGGCCGGCCTCGCCCACCGTCTCGGCTACGAGCCGCGCGTCGCGCTTCTCGCCTATTCGACCTTCGGCCATCCGACCGGCGAGCGCTCCGAGAGGCTGCGCGAAGCGGTCAAGATCCTCGACACGCGCCGCGTCGACTTCGAGTATGACGGCGAAATGGGGGCCGACGTGGCGCTCAACGCCCATCGCATGGAGCAGTATCCGTTCTGCCGCCTGTCGGGCACGGCCAACGTGCTCGTCATGCCGGCGATCCACTCTGCGTCGATCTCGACCAAGATGCTGCAGGAACTGGGCGGTTCGACCGTCATCGGCCCGCTGCTGGTCGGCTTGGAGAAATCGGTCCAGATCGCCCAGATCGGCGCCAAGGACACGGACATCGTCAACATGGCGGCGATTGCCGCCTATAATGCCGGCGAGTGAAGCCGGTCCGGGGCGGCTTTCGCGAGCCGCTCCATATCCTCGACCAATTCCTCCTTCAGCCAGCGGCGGAACGCCGCGACCTTGGGGTCGGGACGGGCGGTATCGGCCGTGACGAGATAATGGCCGTCGCCCGTCGCCACCCAGGGGCCGAAGGGTACGACCAGCTGGCCGGCCCGGATCGCATGGGAGGCGATGGTCTGCCAGGCGAGCATCACGCCCTGGCCGGAGATCGCCGAGTCGAGGCAGAGTGACGCCTCGTTGAAGACATGGCGGACATTCACCGGTCGGCCCGCGAGCCCGACCGCGCCGAGCCAGACATCCCAGCTGAACATGGCCCTCCCGTCGATGATCGCCGGCAATTCCAGGATATCCTCCGGAGCGGACAGCCGTTCGGCGAGGGCCGGCGCGCAGACCGGAAAGATCTTTTGTTCGAGCAGCAATTCGGCCCGTGCCCCGGGCCAGTTGCCCTTGCCGACGCGAATACAGAGATCGACGTCCGACACCGCCGGATCGACGAGCCGGGTCGTGGCGTCGATCCGCAAGTTGATGTCGGGGTGGCGCTCGGAGAAGGCCCCCAGCCGGTATACCAGCCAGCGCGCGGCGAAGACCGGTGCGACCGAGATCGTCAGCAGGTCGTCATTGCGGTGACGGGCGGCAGCGACCGCTCCCGACAACAGACGAAAGGCCTCGGCCAGCCGGGGCAGGATGTCGCGGCCCGCCTCCGTCGGCACCATGCCCTTCGGCTGCCGCTCGAACAGCTTGTGGTGCAATTGCTGCTCGGCCTTGATCACCTGCTGGCTGACGGCACCGACCGATACGCCCAATTCTTCGGCCGCGGCCGGAAGCGAGCCCAGCCGGCCGACCGCCTCCACCGCACGCAGGCCGTTCAGATGGATGAGATTGAGATTCCGCATATAGCTTTTCTAAAGGCTCTCCCCGCGAAACTCAATTGCGAGGCATGCCGGACGGACCGATTATTGTCTGGATGAAGCAAGCGGCCGCGGGTTCTCCCGAGCCGGCCTTCGTCTTGACGCGTCAGGGAAGGAGCATGCCGATGCTGAAGTTTTTCTTCGGCCGCCAGCAATCCCGCAGAGACTGGAAACGGGCGGACGACGACTGGTCACAGGATCCGCTCGCCCATCCGGCGATTGCCGCCATGTCGGCGCGCGAGCTTGCCGACCTGCCGCTCGTGCCGCCGCCGAGCGACGGGCGTGACTGTCAAGCGTTCAGCAGGCAGAGCCCGCGGGCTGGCGGAGCCATGCGCGGAGACCGGAATGTCCGGTGATCAGCTGGCGAACCGGCCCGCGTCGGCACCATAGTAGTTGCGGTAACGGTCGGAAATGCTGGAGATCGGCAGCACGATCAGGGCGTCGGTGGTGTTGAAGGCGTGGTCGACCACAGCGCCCTCGCCGATCATCGCGCCCAGACGCAGATAACCCTTGATCAGCGGCGGCATGGCGGCCAGCGCCTTGCGCGGGTTGATCGCCTCGACCGGCATCAGGTCCATTTCACGATAGAGCTCCGGCAATGCCCGGACAGCCCATTCGCCGCGCGCAACCGCATGATGGTAGAGGAACGAGAGCGCCAGCGCATGCTCCTCCGGCCGGATGCCGGGGAAAGAACCGCAGCCGAACATGGCGTCGACGCGGTGCATCAGCGCATAGGCCCAGCAACCCTGCCACAGGAGTTCGACGGTGCGCTTGGTGCGGTATTCCGGCAGGACGCAGGAACGGCCGAGTTCCATGAAGCGCTTTTCCGGGTGACGTGCCATCAGGGCCTCGACCTCGAATTCGGTCGCCGAGTAGAAGCCGCCGTGGTTTCGCGCCACGTCATGACGCAGCAGACGGTAGGTGCCGACGATCTGATCCTCGGGATCCCCCTCGACCGAGCGGTCGAGCACCAGGAGATGATCGCAGACGGCGTCCCACGCATCGACGTCGCGCTTGCGGCGGGTCGCGTCCGGGGCGATCTTTGCGCCCATCTCCTCGATGAACACGCGGTAACGAACCGCCTGGGCGGCGTCGATCTCGCGCTCGTTGCGGGCGATCCGGGTTTCGAGATTGCCGATGCGGCCCAGCAGACCTTCCGACGGCCTGGCCGCTGCGCCATTGGACTGCGCAGCACCATCGACCAGGGACACTCGATCCAAAAGTTCAATGCTCATAGCGACTCGTCCAGCTAGCGTTCAAAGCCATAAACCATGGATCTGCGACAAGAAAGTGACAGGGCCTGCGGCATAATCGCGACGTGCCGCGCCAGACCCTCTGCTTCACCTGCGTCGTCGAATGTCCGATCTGCGGCGCACTTCAGTTTACGCCTTCGAGGCGCGGTGCGCCAGTATCTCGTCGACCAGAATGAGAACTGCGCCGACGGAAATGAAGCTATCGGCAAGATTGAAGACAGCAAAGGACCAGGTCTGCGTGTAGAACAGCACGTAATCGACGACATGGCCGTAAATGAAGCGGTCGATGATGTTGCCGAGCGCGCCTGCGATGATCATGGCAAAGCCGAGATGGGCGATGTGATGCCCGGGGCCGGTGCGTCCCCACAGCCACATGACGAAGGCGACGATGGCGATGCGCAGCCCGACGATGAACCAGCCATGGGCGTCGGCCAGCATGGAGAAGGCGACGCCGAGATTGTGCGTGCGGTAGAGCGCCAGCATCGGCATGACCGGCACGGCCTCGTGCAGCGGCAGGTAAAGCTCGACGGCAAGCTTGATCGCCTGATCGAGCAGCAAGGCGACGACGATGAAGATGGCCGCCGGCAAGGGGCGGCTGAAGGGTGCGAGGAAAGCGTTCATTTGGGTCCGTCGAGCGTCAGGAGGTGCCGGCGCACCTCGAACAGCATGACGCCGGTCGCGACGGCGAGATTGAGGGAATCGGCGCGGCCGACCTGCGGAATGCGTGCCAGCGCGTCGGCGGCCCCCGCCAGATCGTCGGGAAGGCCCGACTGTTCGTTGCCCATCATCAGCACGACCGGCTTGCTGCGGTAGTCGATGGTGCGATAGTCCACCGCACCGGCGAGATGGGTCGCGACAAGACGCGCGCCGCTGTCCTTCTTCCAGCGCAGGAAGTCTGCGGGCGTCGTCTTGACCAGCGGCACGGCGAAGAGCGAGCCCATGGTGGCGCGCACGGTTTCCAGCGAAAAGGGATCGGTGCAGTCGCCGACCAGGATCACGCCCGAGGCACCAGCGGCGTCCGCCGTGCGGATGATGGTGCCGAGATTGCCGGGATCGCGGACGCGGTCGAGCGCAACCCAGGTCTCCGAGCCCGAGGGGCGGACGTCCTTCAGCGCATTCCAGCGCTGGTCGAACACCCCGGCCACCATCTGCGGATTGTCGCGGCGGGTAATCGCCGACATCACCTTCTCGCTGACTTCCAGCACCAGGCCGCCGGAAGCGATGGTGCGGGCGGCGACCTTCTCGACCATGGGCTTGCCCTTGGCCGCCTTGGAATAGACCAGCGTGCGGATCGTCCAGCCGAGTTCGAGCGCGTCGATCACGAGCTTCAGGCCTTCGGCCATGAAGGTCTTCGTCTCGTCGCGCGCCTTTTTCAGCGACAGCGCCTTGATGTCCTTGATGATCGGGTTGGCGAGGCTGGTGATTTCCTTCACCTGGCCGACGCGGCGCGGACCGTCGTTCCTGTAGTCGTCGCTCATTTCGGCACCCAGCGGCTGAAAAGGGAGGTCGAAAGCGCCCGTCCCGGCGTCTTGCCGTCGAGGCCAGCCTCGCGGATCACCAGTTCGCCCGACTCGACCAGCCCGCCCTTGCCGCGCATCGTCTCGCGCATCAGTTCGTGGATCGAGTAGAAGCTGGCGCGGATCGAATAGGCGGTCAGCACAAGGCCGAGCGCCTTCGGCGCCAGCAGCTCGCGGCAGACGTCGAGCATCAGCGGCAGGTGCTCGAACAGGTGCCAGACCTCGCCGTTCGGCCCGCGGCCGAACTTCGGCGGGTCGGTCAGGATGATGTCGTAGCGGTGGCCGCGCCGCTCCTCGCGCTGGATGAACTTCATCGCGTCGTCGCAGATCCATCGGATCGGCGCCTTGTCGAGGCGGCTCAGCGACTGGTTCTCGCGAGCCCAGCCAATCGCCTTCTTGGAGGCATCGACATGGGTGACCTCGGCGCCGGCGGCAGCCGCGACCAGAGAGGCGACGCCGGTATAGCCGAACAGGTTCAGCACCTTCAGCGGCCGGTCTGCGGTCTCGATGCGCTCCTTCATCCAGCTCCAATGGGCGATCTGCTCGGGGAAAACGCCGACATGACGGAAGGCGGTGAAACGGCCGAGAAAGTCGATACCCAGCAGCGAAAGCGGCCAGGTTTCGCCGAGCGCTTCGCGCGGAAAGCGCCAGCGGCCCATGCCGTCCTCCTCGGTGTCGCCGGTGAAGACCGCATCGGCCTTGTCCCAGACATGCGAAGGCAGGGTCCTCGGCCAGAGCGCCTGGGCCTCGGGCCTGACGATGCGATAGGGACCATACTGTTCGAGCTTCTCGCCCTCGCCACTGTCGATCAGGTGGAAATCGCCGGCGCCCTGGGATTCGAGGATCAGCGGAACGCGCTCGGCCGGACGTTCTCCGGTGCGCACCATCAGCGTGCGCTGGGGCTCGGCGGGCACCTTCACGGGTTCCGATACCGAAGGGGTGTCGGCCGGTCGCGGCGCGCGCGCCGCACCTTCGGGACGACGATCGCCACGCGGCTTGGAGGCAGCGGCCTTTTCCGCCTCGCGCGGGCCACCCTTGACGGGCTTGATCGCCTTGCCGGCTTTTCCGGCGGATGCCTTCTGCATCGGCCGGCGTTCCTTGTTCTTCACACGCTGATCCTGCTTGTCCTGAAACTGAGCGAACGCCTTAGCACCACCGCCATGCAGGGAAAAGCGCTTTCACGCCATCGCGACCGTCGCAAGGCCGGCGGGCCGGCTTACTTCGTCGGCAGTTGCTGAAGCCCTTGGCCTGCGATCTGTTCGGCGCGGGCCTTGTGGCGGTCGGCTTCCGTCTGCCAGCGCACCGCCGCGCGGGATTCGGTGCGCGCCTTCTTGCGATACTTGCCCTGGGCGAGCCAGGTCGCGGCAGAGCCCAGCAAAAGGCCGAGGATCAGCGCGACGAACAGGAAGACGAAGAACGGCGCGGTCAGCGACAGAAGCGCGTCGTCGGGCTTGAAGGGGTTGAGCGCCAGAGTCACGGCCTGTCGATTGGCGACCGACAGGACGATCAGCACGATCGCCAGGGGCACGAAGACAACCAGACTGACGACTTTCTTGACCATAGCGCATTACTCCTCGGCGGCCTGCCGCCACGCATCCGGGTTCAGCTCGGCGGATGCCTCCAAGTTAAGCCCGACCGGGGGCTTTTCAAGCGCTCCGGCTTCGATCCGTTATTCGTCGCCTTCGTCGGCCATGCCGGGGTTGAGCCGCTCGCGCAGTTCCTTGCCGGTCTTGAAGAACGGGACCCATTTCTCTTCAACGAAAACGGTCTCGCCGGTGCGCGGATTGCGTCCCGAACGCGACGGCCGGTTCTTCACCGAAAAGGCGCCGAAGCCGCGCAGTTCGACGCGATTGCCCGCCGCAAGCGCGTCGGTGATCTCGTCCAGCACCGCATTGACGATATTTTCGACGTCACGATGGTAGAGGTGCGGATTACGCGCCGCGACAATCTGCACCAGTTCCGACTTGATCACGCGCGCCCCCTGAATGGTTGAGTAAACCTTGTCGCTCCAAACGTGCCAAACCAAAAAAGCAGCGTCAAGGAACAACTTAACCAGCCCGAGGCGATCTGTCGGGCCGCCGGTAAAACACCACAATGTCACGCGATAATCAACCTTCGCGGCCGCATTGCGACATCTCGGGCGCCGAGGATCGGTCAGAATCTCTGCCGACGGGCGATCGGGCCCATGCAATGCGCCGCGGCTTGTATTCGCAGCCGCAATTTCCATATTGGCAAGCGAACGCAATAATGCGAAATGTCAGCCGGATTCCTCCCAAAGCGTTTCCGGGCGGGCTAACCCGAACAGGCCTCATGAATGCTGAATCGCGTGGACTATAGTGCGACGACCGCTGGCGGCCGGCCAGGCGGCGATCCCTATCGTCTTGCGGTCAGCCATTCGGCACGGGTCAAGCGGCTGAAGATCCTGCTGCCGATCGGCGCCTTCATCATCTCGCTCGCCTTTTTCGGCGTCTCTGTGGTCAGGGCCTACCTGCCGGAAAACCTGCAGATTGCCTCCGCCAAGATCGAGAACGGCAAGGTCGTGATGGAAAAGCCGGCGATCGCCGGGCGCAACGAAGACGGCATCAGCTATTCGATGCGCGCCGAGCGCGCGCTCCAGGACATCAAGAACCCAAACATCATCGCGCTCGAGACGATCGCCGCCGCCGTGCCGCTGAACGAGAAGATCATCGCCAGGGTCGAGGCGCTGAGCGGCGTCTTCGACCGCTCCTCCGACCTTCTCGACATGGACAAGCCGTTCACCATCAAGCTGTCGACCGGGCTGGAAGCCAGCTTCCAGTCGGCCCATCTCGACATCAAGGGCGGCAAGATGGAGACCAGCAAGCCGGTCGCCATCAAGGCCGACGAAGCGTCCATTGTTGCGCAGTCGCTCAAGATAACGGATAAGGGACGCATTATCACTTTTCAGGGGGCCGTCCGGGTGAACATCCAGCCGACCGCCATCCGCAAAACGGGCAATTGAGAGCCGGGCCAGTCATGATATTCGAACGCCGCATTCCGCTTCTGCCGACCGGCCTGCTGATCGCCACGGGCTTCGCCCTGATGGCCGTATCCCCTGCGGCGCTCGCGCAATCGACGAAGAGCAACCTGAACGGCCTCAAGCTGTCGAACGAGCAGCCGATCCAGATCGAGAGCGATGCGCTCGAGATCCGCGAGCAGGAGAAGACCGCGCTGTTCTCCGGCAATGTCAAGGTCGTGCAGGGCACGACCACCCTGCAGTCCGGCAACATGACGGTGCACTACCGTGGTGAAGGCACGAGCGTCACCAATGGCGATGCCGACATCGAGAAGATCGACGTGACCGACAAGGTGTTCCTGTCTTCGGGAACGCAGCAGGCGACCGCCGACAAGGGCACCTTCAATCTCGACGCCCAGGTCTTCGTGCTCGAGGGCGACCGCGTGGTGCTGTCGGAAGGCCAGAACGTCTTCGTCGGCTGCAAGCTGACGGTGCAGATGAATTCCGGGGAAGCGAAGCTCGACAGTTGCGGCGGCCGGGTGCAGATCCAGCTCGACCCCAAGTCCCAGAAGAAGAATTAATAGCATCGGCCCCAACGTGAAGATTCCCGTCGTCTCAGACCTGATCGGCGCAAAGCAGGCGCAGCAGCCGAAGCCTGCGGAAACGCGCCTCGACAAGGCGCGCTACGAGGGCACGCTGATCGCCCACGGCCTGACGAAGAGCTACAATACCCGGCGCGTGGTCAACGGGGTGTCGCTCGTCGTGCGCCGCGGCGAGGCGGTCGGGCTTCTTGGCCCGAACGGCGCCGGCAAGACCACCTGCTTCTACATGATCACCGGCCTCGTCCCGGTCGACGCGGGCACCATCGCCATCAACGGCAACGAAGTGACCGGCATGCCGATGTATCGGCGCGCGCGCCTCGGCGTCGGCTACCTGCCGCAGGAAGCATCGATCTTCCGCGGCCTGACGGTCGAGGAAAATATCCGCGCGGTTCTCGAACTGCACGAGAGCGATCGCAAGAAGCGCGAAGCCAAGCTCGACGAGCTGCTGAGCGAGTTCCATATCGAGAAGCTTCGCAAGGCACCGGCCGTGGCACTGTCGGGGGGCGAACGCCGCCGCCTCGAAATCGCCCGGGCGCTCGCCACCGACCCGACCTTCATGCTGCTCGACGAGCCGTTTGCCGGCGTGGACCCGATCTCGGTTTCGGACATCCAGAACCTGGTGCGCCACCTGACGGCCCGCGGCATCGGCGTGCTGATCACCGACCACAATGTGCGTGAAACGCTCGGCCTGATCGACCGCGCCTACATCATTCATGCCGGTGAAGTCTTGACCCATGGACGCGCAAACGACATCGTCAACAATGCCGATGTGCGCCGGCTCTATCTCGGCGACAAGTTCAGCCTCTGACACCCCTACTTAAGAAATTCACCTGCCCTTCACGGTTCGGCTTGACCAAACCTCTCAAAAAAGCAATTTTTGGGCCAAGTGGAGTTTAGCGGAATTTCCGGCACCATCGCGCTGGAGATTCCAGGGAAATGTAGGGGAGTTTCGCGTCCGCATGGCTTTGTCGGCCAACCTATTCCTGCGCCAGAACCAGTCCCTGGTCATGACACCGCAACTGATGCAATCCATCCAGTTGCTGCAGATGACCCATCTCGAACTGATTCATTTCATCTCGCAGGAGGTGGAGAAGAATCCGCTGCTCGAGATGACGTCGGACGAAGGCGAACCGATCGGCGAGGCGCGATCCAGCGCCAACGACGACGGACAGTCGAGCGTCCAGGCCGACGGCAATGCGAGCGACGAAGGCGCGCCCGGCGCTTCGCTGGACAGCGAATGGTACGAGCCCGGCCACGGCAACAGCCTGAACGACCGGCTGGACTCCAATTTCGACAGCGCTCTTTCCGACGAGGGCACTGCCACCCGGGCGGACGCTCCGGAACTGCTCGGCCAGTGGAAGTCGATGCCCGGCGGCGGCGCCGAATCCGGCGAGGGATACGATCTCGACGATTTCGTCGCAGGCCAGATCAGCATTCGCGACCATCTCGGCCAGCAGATCCCCTTCGCCCTTGCCAAGCCGGGCGATCGCCTGATCGCCGCGGTGCTTACCGATCACCTCGACGAGGCCGGCTACCTGCGGGCCGATCTCAGCGAAGTCGCCATGCGGCTTGGCGAGGACCTTGAGCGGGTCACGGCCGTTCTGGACGTCCTGCAAAACCTCGATCCGCCCGGTATATTTGCCCGATCCTTGAGCGAATGCCTTTCGATTCAGCTCAGGCAACGCAATCGGCTGGACCCGGCCATGCAGTCGCTGGTCGACAATCTCGAACTGCTCGCCAAGCGCGACTTCAACACGCTGAAGAAGCTCTGCGGCGTCGACGAGGAAGACCTCATCGACATGCTGGCCGAGATCCGCAAGCTCAACCCCAAGCCGGGCAGCGGCTTCGAGAACACCATTCTCGAATCGGTCGTACCGGACGTCGTCGTGCGCCCGGCGCCGAACTGCACCTGGCAAGTCGAGCTCAATCCGGATGCCCTGCCCCGCATTCTCGTCAATCAGAATTACGTGACGGCGGTCGGCAAGGGCAGCAAGGCCTCCGACAAGGACCAGGCCTTTCTGTCGGAATGCCTGCAGAACGCCAACTGGCTGACGCGCAGCCTCGACCAGCGCGCCCGCACCATCGTCAAGGTGGCCTGCGAGATCGTCCGCCAGCAGGACGCCTTCCTGCAGCACGGCGTCGACCATCTGCGCCCGCTCAATCTCAAGACCGTGGCCGATGCGATCAAGATGCATGAGTCGACCGTCAGCCGGGTCACGTCCAACAAATACATGCTGACCCCGCGCGGGCTGTTCGAGCTCAAATATTTCTTCAGCGTGTCGATCAATTCGGCCGAAGGTGGCGACAGCCACTCGGCGGAGGCCGTGCGTCACCGCATCCGCACGATGATCGCCCAGGAAAGCCCGGAGGCGGTGCTGTCCGACGACGACATCGTGCATACGCTGAAGTCCGCGGGCGTCGATCTGGCGCGCCGCACCGTGGCAAAATACCGCGAGGCGATGAACATTCCGTCCTCGGTGCAGCGGCGGCGCGAGAAGCGAGCGATCGCCAAGGTCGCGGCAATTTAGGATTGCGCAAATACGGGTCAGGTTGAGGAAAAGTTAAGAAGACGTTGACTTTTACAGGCGGCGGGGCTAGAAGCCCGCCGCGATCGATACGGGTTCACAGACAGTCCGACTTATCCCCAGCACGCGCCCGGCATACAGGAAACGAACCGACTTTAGCGCTCGAAAAGCTTGGATGCGGAAGGGGCTTGGCGTAAACTGATTTCGCCAACCAATGATAAGAAGGGAAACGCCATGAGTGTTCGTGTATCCGGCAAACATATGGAAATCGGCGATGCTTTCCGGCAGAAGATCGGTGAGCGGGTCGAGGACGCCGTCACGAAGTACTTCGACGGAGGGTATTCGGGTCAGGTGACCGTGACCAAGTCGGCAGCCGCTGCAGCGCAGTTCGTAGCCGATTGCATGGTGCACCTGGACGCGGGTGCCAACCTGCAGGCCACCGGTTCCGCCAATGATCCGCAGATCGCTTTCGACATGGCGGCAGACCGCATCGAGAAGCGCCTGCGCCGCTACAAGCGCAAGCTCAAGGATCACCACCCGGCCAACCAGTCCAATCCTTCGGTCGAGATCGCCTATACCGTGATGGACGCAGTGCCGGACGAACATGATGAAGTGCCCGAGGACTACGCGCCGACGATCGTCGCCGAAAGCACCAAGCGGCTGCGGACCATGTCGGTGGCCAATGCCGTGATGGCACTCGACATGACCGACGAACCGGTCCTGCTGTTCCGCAGCCCGGGCAATCAGGAAGTCAACATCGTCTACCGTCGCACCGACGGCAATATCGGATGGATCGATTCCGCCAACATCAAGGGCTGAAGAGCCCAATGGCAGGCGGCGGCTCGCCGCCGCTTGCTTCACCTTGTCTCGGCGGCATGAAGGATTTTGAAATGGCCTTGGCAGATTTGCTGCAACAAGATGCGGTCGTCCCCGCCCTGCGGGTAAACTCCAAGAAGCAATTGCTGCAGGAACTGGCGGCCAAGGCCGCGAAACTGACCGGCATTCCCGAGCGGGAAATCTTCGACGTCATTCTGCAGCGCGAGCGGCTCGGCTCCACCGGGGTGGGCAACGGCATCGCCATTCCGCACGGCAAGCTCAACCGCATCCATACCATCACCGGCATCTTTGCGCGGCTCGAAACGCCGGTCGACTTCGAGGCCCTGGACGACCAGCCGGTCGATCTCGTGTTCCTGCTGCTGGCGCCGGAAGGCGCCGGCGCCGATCATCTTAAGGCGCTTTCACGCATTGCCCGCGTGCTGCGCGACCAGGATCTCGTCGCCAAGCTTCGCGCGACCGATTCCGCTTCGGCCATCTATGCCTTCCTCAACGAGGAACAGGCTTCGAACGCGGCCTGACCACAAAGACATGGTTCCAAGAAAAAAGCGCCCGTCGGGCGCTTTTTTCGTTCTCTATGCCGACGATGCGGCTCAGGCGTTCTTGGCGTCCGCAGCCTCGCCATTGACCTCGGCCTTCGGCCCGCCCTTGGCGACGCCGACCATGGCGGGGCGAAGTACGCGATCGCCAATGGCGTAGCCGGCCTGGACCACCTGCACGACGGTGTTGTTCGGCACGTCCGGATTGGGAATTTCGAACATCGCCTGGTGGAAGTTCGGATCGAACTTCTGGCCTTCCGCCTCGATCTTGCGAACGCCGTGGCGCTCGAGCGTCGACAGCATGCCGCGCTCCGTCATTTCCACGCCTTCGACCAGGGCCGAAAGCCCTGCGTCGGCAGCGGCCCGGGCTTCATCCGGCAGGGCTTCGAGCGCGCGGCGCAGATTGTCGGATACCGCCAGCATGTCGCGGGCAAAGCCGGTGACGGCATAGGTCTTGGCGTCCTTAAGCTCGCGCTCGGTGCGGCGACGCAGATTGTCCATCTCCGCGGCCAGCCGCAGGAAACGGTCGCGCAGTTCGGCATTTTCGGCCTTCAGCGCCTCCAACGGGTCGACCGCTTCCTCGCCGGGCGTGGTCGCTGCGTCCTGGGTCATGTCGGCTGCGGCGGTCTCGCCAGCCGTTGCGTCAGGTCCGTTGTTGTTGGCTTCGTCGGTCATGACGTCCTCCGAGTGACAGTGTTTGGAATTCGTGCCCGATATCAGGGTTTAAGGTGGAAAAATCAAGGCTTGGGCGAAAGAAGTCTCGCGCCCGGCGCGCTACAGCCCCGTCCGGGACAGTCGCGCCATCAGCTGAGCCGTGTAGTCGACCATCGGCACGATGCGGGAATAGTTGAGCCGCGTCGGGCCGATGACGCCGACGGCGCCGACGATCCGGTCCTCGCCGTCGCGATAGGGCGCGACGATCAGCGAGGAGCCGGAAAGCGAAAACAGCTTGTTCTCCGAGCCGATGAAGATGCGCACGCCGGGGCCGCTTTCGGCGAGATTGAGGATCTCGATCAGGCTCTCCTTGCGCTCCAGGTCGTCGAACAGCAGCCGCAGCCGGTCTATGTCCTCGGAACCGGCGAGCCCTTCCAGCAGATTGGCACGGCCGCGCACGATCAGCCGCGTCGGCTTTTCCTCGTCGCTGCCGCCGGACCAGACGGCAAGGCCGCGCTCTACCAGATCCTGCGACAGGGTGTCGAGTTCGCCGGCCACCTGCTGTTTCAGCCGCACGAGCTGGGTGCGCAGTTCAGGCAGTGTCTGGCCGGTCATGTTGGCGTTGAGGAAGTTGGCGGCCTCGGTCAGCTGCGAAGCGGTGATGCCGGCCGGCAGGTCGATGATGCGGTTCTCGACCTGATTGTGCTCGCCGACCAGAACGGCGAGCGCCTTGGTCGGCTCCAGCCGGATGAATTCCACATGCTTGAGAACCGGGTCGTTCTTGGCCGAGATGACGAGACCCGCGCCGCGCGACAGGCCGGACAGCATGCGGCTGGCCTCGGTCAGCAGACTTTCCATCGGCTGGGCCGGCCCTGGCGGGCGGATCTGCCGCTCGATGCTGCCGCGCTCCTCGGCGGTCAGGTCGCCGACCTGCATGAAGGCGTCGACGAAGAAGCGCAGCCCCTGCTGCGTCGGCAGGCGGCCGGCGCTGATATGGGGCGAATAGATCAGGCCCAGATCCTCGAGATCGGCCATCACATTGCGCACCGATGCAGGCGACAGGGACGTGGACAAAAGGCGGGACAGGTTGCGCGAGCCGAGCGGATCGCCGGACTCGAGATAGGTCTCGACGATACGCCGAAAGACCTCCCGGGAGCGGTCATCCAGGGAAGCTGCCACGTCCTTGGACAGTGACGTCGGTGATTTCATTCGTCGCGCAGGCTTTGTTGGACTGTCATTGTCCTGAAATATAGTCACTCCGGCAGCGATCACCAATGGGGAATTTCGCCAAGTTCCGCCGGAATCGGCCTGCTCCATGGTTTTTCTTTGCAAATCGCAACCACGGACCGTAGAAGGCCTCTAACGATCCTAGGAGTGGGCAATGCGGCCATCAGGCAGAAAAACCGACCAAATGCGCAAGGTGTCCTTCGAGCGCAATTTTTCCAAGCACGCGGAGGGTTCCTGCCTCGTCAAGTTCGGCGACACGCATGTGCTGTGCACCGCGAGCCTCGAGGAAAAGACCCCGCCGTGGCTGCGCAACAGCGGCAAGGGCTGGGTCACGGCCGAATACGGCATGCTGCCGCGCGCCACCGGCGACCGCATGAAGCGCGAAGCCGCAGCCGGCAAGCAGGGCGGCCGCACGCAGGAAATCCAGCGGCTGATCGGCCGCTCGCTGCGCGCCATCGTCGATCTCGAAGCGCTTGGTGAGCGCCAGATCACGCTCGACTGCGACGTCATCCAGGCAGACGGCGGCACCCGCACGGCATCGATCACCGGTGCGTGGATTGCATTGCACGACTGCCTGAAGTGGATGGAAGCCCGCAACATGGTGAAGGTCGAGAAGGTCCTCAAAGACCATGTCGCGGCCATTTCCTGCGGCATCTTTGCCAACCAGCCGGTCATCGACCTCGACTATCTGGAAGATTCGGCAGCCGAAACCGATGCCAATTTCGTCATGACCGGCTCGGGCGCGATCGTCGAGGTGCAGGGCACTGCCGAAGGCGCGCCGTTCTCGGAAGACGAATTCCTGACGCTGATGCGGCTTGCCCGCGGCGGCATCGGCGAACTCGTCGAAATGCAGAAGCAGTCGATCCTTTAAGCGGAACGACCACAGAGGACCGGCAGACGTGACGCATCCCTTGGACGGTATCCTGGAGACAGCGATCTACGCCGCTGACCTCGATGCGGCCGAGGCCTTCTATGGCGGCGTGCTCGGCCTGGAAAAGGTGACCCGGCAGGCAAACCGGCATCTCTTCTACCGCTGCGGACCCGGCATCCTCCTGATCTTCAATCCGGCCGAGACGGCAAAGCCTGTCCCGGCCGGCGCGCTGCCGGTACCGAGCCACGGCGCAACTGGCCCCGGACATGTCTGCTTCCGCGTGCACGGCGAGCAAATGGACGGGATCGTCGAACGCCTGCGGACGGCTGGCGTGCCGCTGGAATCGGACTTCTGCTGGCCGAACGGGGCGCGCTCCATCTACTTCCGCGATCCGGCCGGCAACAGTCTGGAATGCGCAGAGCCCCGGCTCTGGAACCTCGAATAGGATTTGACCGCATGCGCAAGCTCGACACCCGCACCATCGTCGTCGCCAGCCACAATGCCGGCAAGATCGCCGAGATCGCCGACCTGATCGGCCCGTTCGGCTTTTCCGCCAAGAGCGCGGCAGAGTTGAAGTTCGAGGAGCCGGACGAAACCGGCACGACTTTCGAGGAAAATGCCGCGATCAAGGCACTCGCCTCGGCGCGTGCCGCCGGCATGCCGGCACTGTCGGACGATTCCGGCCTGGTCGTCGATGCGCTCGACGGGGCGCCCGGCGTCTACACGGCCAACTGGGCGGAGCGCGAGGACGGCAGCCGGGATTTCGTGATGGCAATGGAGAAGGTCGAAAAGGCCCTTGCCGAACGCGGCGCCACGACGCCCGGACAGCGCAGCGGGCGTTTCGTCAGCGTGCTGTGCCTGGCCTGGCCCGACGGCCACACGGAAATGTTCCGCGGCGAAGTCGAGGGCACGATCGTCTGGCCGCCGCGCGGCACCAAGGGTTTTGGCTATGATCCGGTCTTCCAGCCGGAAGGTTACGACACGACCTTCGGCGAGATGACGGCGGAAGAAAAGCACGGCTGGAAGCCCGGCGATGCGCAGGCGCTGTCGCACCGCGCGCGCGCCTTCAAGATCTTCGTGGAAACCTGCCTGGAGGCGTGAGACGTCGATGCTAGAGGCCCCGCCGTTTCTCCTGCCCGATACCGGCGAACCGGGCTTCGGCATCTACGTGCATTGGCCGTTCTGCGCGGCCAAATGCCCATATTGCGATTTCAACAGCCATGTCCGCCACCAGCCCGTGGACCAGCCACGCTTCGTCGCCGCCTTCCTGCGCGAGATGGAGGAAATGCGGCGGCTGAGCGGACCGAAGACGGTGACCAGCATCTTTCTCGGCGGCGGCACGCCCTCGCTGATGGATCCGGCGACCGTCGGCGCGATCCTCGACGGCATCGCCCGACAGTGGCACGTGCCCGACGGTATCGAGATCACCATGGAAGCCAATCCGTCGAGCGTCGAGGCCACCCGGTTTCGCGGCTACCGCGCAGCCGGCGTCAACCGCGCCTCGCTCGGCGTGCAGGCGCTCAACGACCCGGACCTTAAATTCCTCGGCCGGCTGCACGATGTCGAGGATGCCCTGAAGGCGATCCGGCTGGCGCGCGAGATCTTCCCGCGCATGTCCTTCGACCTGATCTATGCCCGGCCGCACCAGACCGTTGAGGCCTGGGAAAAGGAACTGCGCGAGGCGATCTCCTATGCGGTCGACCATCTCTCGCTCTACCAGCTGACGATCGAGGAAGGCACGGCCTTCTACGGGTTGCACAAGGCTGGCAAGTTCGTCGTGCCGGACGAGGAACAGGCTGCGCTCCTCTATGAAGCGACACAGGAGATCACGGCAAGCGAAGGTCTGCCGGCCTATGAAGTGTCTAACCATGCCCGCCCGGGCGCGGAGAGCCGACACAACCTCACCTACTGGCGCTATGGCGACTACGCCGGCATCGGTCCCGGCGCACATGGCCGGCTGACGCGCGGCCGCGACAAGCTTGCGACCGCGACCGAGCGCAATCCGGAAGGCTGGCTTGCCGCCGTCGAGCGCGACGGCCATGGCATGATCGACCAGGAATTGCTGGGATCGGACGAGCAGGCCGACGAACTGCTCTTGATGGGGCTTCGGCTGCGCGAAGGCGTGGACCTTGCCCGCTGGCAGCAGCTTTCCGGCCGCGATCCGGATCCGAAACGCGAACAGACTTTACTGGAACACGGCTTCATCGAACGCCTGGGCAATTCGCGGCTGCGCTGCACGCCGAAGGGGATGCTGATCCTCGACGCGGTGGTGGCCGATCTCGCCTGCTGAGAAGGCTTGAAACGAGGAGAAAACGCCATGCCGGTCGATGCCGCCTTTGCCCGCCACGACATGGCGATCCTCTATGACAGCTTCAACACTCACGGCACCGATGGCGACTTTTATCTGAGCCTGGCTCAAAGTCCCTGCCGCATTCTCGACCTTGGTTGCGGCACCGGTTCCGTCGCGCTGCAATTCGCAAGGCTCGGTCATACCGTTACCGGGCTCGATCCCGCACCCGGCATGCTCGACGTCGCCCGCGGCAAGGACGAGGCAGGCACGGTCCGCTGGATTGCCGGGGACGCCCGCGACTTTGACCTTGGCGAGACCTTCGACCTGATCATCATGACCGGCCATGTCTTCCAGGTCTTCTTCGATGATACCGAGACGCTTGCCGTCCTGTCCAGCGCACGCAGGCACCTCGCGGAGGGCGGGCGGCTCGCCTTCGAGAGTCGCAACCCGCCGGCGCAGGCGTGGCAAGGCTGGACAGAAGAGCTGACGCGCGAACGGACCGATGTGCCGGGTATCGGCCCGATCGAGGTTTACTATCAGGTGCGGGAGGCATGGGGAGAGTTCGTCCGCTTCGACGCCGTCTTCACCCTGCTGGAGAGCGGCGAGCGCCGGATCAGCGAAAGCACACTGCGGTTTCCGGGCCGGGACACCGTCGCGCAGCTGATCGCGGCCGCCGGCTTCTCCTCGGTCGAATGGCTCGGAGACTGGGACGGAACGCCGCTTCGCCCGCACAGCCCCGAAATCATCGTGATTGCCGAAGCCTGACGCAGCTGTCGGAGACCGACCCGTCGGTCAGCCTTGCGCCCAGACATACAGCCACTCGGTCGGCTCGCCGTCATAGCCGCCGCCGGATGCGGTCTCTATGCGCGGCGTGGCAAATCCAGCGAGACGATAGGCCTCCGCCAACCATGCCTCGTCGGGCCGATTGTAGTAGCGACCGAAGCGATCCGCTCCCTCCTCCGCTCCTGCCTTGAAACTTGCATGGAAATGACCGCCGTCCCTCAGCGCGCGGCGGATGCGGCGAAGGACATCGGGAAGTTCGTCGCGAGGCACATGCAGCAGGCAGGCATTGGCCCAGACGCCGTCATAGACCGCCACCTCGGCCAGATCGGAAAAGCGCATCACCCGGACGGGAAGCCTAAGCCTTGCCTCGGCCTCACTCGCCATGGCCGCCGAACCGTCCGTCGGGGTGACGGCAAAGCCGCGTTCGATCAGCCATGCGCTGTCTGCGCCCGCGCCGCAGCCGAGCTCCAGGATCGTGCCGCCCGGCGGCAAGAGTTCGGCGAAAGCCGTCAGCCGCGCGACCGGTTCCTGGCGTTGCCGGGCCGCATAGGTGGCCGCGTTCTCGTCATAGAAGGCGATCGGCTTTTCCGGTGAGTTCTCCAAATCGTGGCTCCGCGATCGGCCGTAACGAGAAAGGCCGGCGTCTCCGCCGGCCCTCCGTCATGCGTTGTTTTCGTTGATCAGCCGCTTCAGCAGCTCGATCTCGTGGCTGAGCTTGGTGTCCTCGCCGACCAGTTCCTCGATCTTGCGCACGGCATGCAGCACCGTCGTGTGATCGCGCCCGCCAAAGCGGCGGCCGATTTCCGGAAAGGAGCGGGGCGTGAGCGTCTTGGCCAGATACATGGCGATCTGGCGCGGCTTGACGATGACGCGGGTGCGGCGGTTCGACACCAGTTCCTGGCGCGAGACATTGTAGTGACGTGCGACGATGCGCTGGATGTCCTCGATGCGGACGCGCTTCTGCTCGGCGGCGCCGACCAGATGGGCGAGCAGCTCATCGACCCGCTCGACCGACAGGTTCGGTTCGAAGGAGCGGCGGAAGATCAGCTGGTTGAAGGCGCCTTCCAGGTCGCGGCCGCTGCTCGTTACGTTGCGCGCGACATGCGAGAGGATTTCCAGCGGAATGTCGAGCGATGCGTCGTCCTTCTTGGCGGCATCGAGCCGGCTCTTCAGCATTTCCAGGCGCATCTCGTAGTCCGGCGCTTCCATCTCGATGGCAACGCCGCCCTGCAGGCGCGAGCGCACCCGCGGATCGAGCGATTCCAGCTCCCAGGGCGCGCGGTCGGCGGCGACGACGACCTGCTTGGCGCTGTCGAGCAGCATGTTGAGCAGATGGCAGAATTCGTGCTGGATCATCTTGCCCTGCAGGAACTGCATGTCGTCGATGATCAAAAGGTCGATATGGCGCAGCGAGTCCTTGAGCGTCAGGGCATCGTTGTCGCGGATCGCGGTGGCAAAGCGCCACATGAAATATTCGGCTGTCAGATAGACCACGCGCGGCGCGCGCGGGCTGTTCACGGCGGCGTTAGCGATCGCCTGCAGCAGGTGGGTCTTGCCCAGTCCGACGGAGGAATGGATGAACAGCGGATTGAAGCGCACGGCACCGGCGCCGGCTTCGGCAATCGTCTTGGCCGCGGCAAGGGCCACGCGGTTCGAGGCGCCTTCGACATAGCCGTCGAAAGTATAGCGGCTGTCGAGCGGCGAGCCGAAGAGCGGGCCGTTCGGGGTGCTGCGCGTGGTGGCGACATTACCGGCCGGACCTGCGAGCTGGCCGATCGACTGGGCGGAAGACTTGCGGACCGGCGCGGCGGGAGCCGTTTCCGCGGCCGGACGCTCGTCGGCGGCCGGGGCTTTCAGGTTGCGGCTTGCGCTGCGCACCAGGATCTCGACTTTCAGGATCGCCGGATCTTCCTGCTGGAAAATGCTGGTGATCTGGTCGAGGTAACGGTTGTTGATCCACGACTTGAGGAAGGTCGTCGGCACCGTGAGGCGCACGAGGCTCTTCGAGGCGGAGTGCAACTTCAGTCGACCGAACCAGCTGGCATAAACATCGGGACCGACCTGCGCCTTCAGCCGCTGGCTGAAGCGCTCGAACAGCACATCATGCTTCATTTCGGAACTGTCCCCTGCCGCATCGGAGCATACGGCGCCGAGCGCCGTCTGTGCATGGTCCCTGTTAACCAGCGCACCGGCCGTCACTGTATTCATCTGCATTTCGCCGCCTTTTTCACTTCTTTGTCCCACCGGGCGCTGAACGTCCGATGTGCAATTCTCTATCCCCGTGCGGAGTGACGGAACGCGCCTTCAAGAAGACGACGACCGCACCCCTTCATCGCGTGGCCTGCCCCAGCCAAAGGGTAGCCATGCGATACGAAACGCGGTCGCTGCAAGAGCAACCTGACATCCCGCGAATTCCGGCGGATCTTTCATCCTCGACATGAAAGACCTTGGCCGCGGCGGCGATCCGTTCCCATTCGTTTTCTTCCGCGCCGGCTGATCACCGACGCTTTCGACAAAATTCCCCTTCCGCGGAAACCATGAGATTCCCGGCGCAAGACCAACACTGTCTGAAAAAACGGAATAGGATAATCCCGCCACAAGAGACGATGAGTGGTCCTGACACGCAATTTGCCAGTTCAGATCACCCCGGAGGTCAACTCCGCGCCCCTTGTTGAGAAGCATTAAGGCAGGATCAAAAGTGAAGATCAACTGTGATTTTTACGCAAAATTAAACCGCGGCCATTGACTCCCGCGCCCTCATCAGACTGTCACAATTGCCATCTGGAGAATCGCTTTTGAATCAACGAGATTCAAAAAAGGGCGGGGAGGAGGAGGGGAAAATGGCGTAAAAATAAAAATTCGCTTGACTCGAAACCGAGGCCACCTGCCGTTAAGTGAAGCCATCGGCGACCGGCATTCCTCCCGTATCTATCTGAAATTATTGTATTTTTTCTGTCATCCAGCTGACACTCAATTGTCAAACGGACCGCAGACCAAAGTCGAACCGAGCAAACGCAGAAAAAGCCCGGCTTCGCAGCCAGGCTCATTCAATCGTGACAAAAATGCGGCGAAAATTAGATCGCCAGCGCCTTAACGCGGCTCGCGAGACGCGAGATCTTGCGCGAAGCGGTGTTGGCGTGAACCACACCCTTGCTGGCTGCACGCTGCAGTTCCGGCTGTGCGGCCTGCAGGGCGTCCTTGGCGAGAGCGGCATCACCGGAGGCGATGGCTTCCTCGACCTTGCGGATGAAACCGCGAACGCGGGACCGGCGAGCCTTGTTGACTGCAGTACGGCGAGCGATCTTGCGGGTCGCCTTCTTCGCCGAAGTTGTATTGGCCATGGATGCCTCTCTTCGAATTCAAACCAAAACCCGCCACCGCCGCGTCGGGTCGTTGCGACCTGCCATATCAGCAATTCGGGAGCTATTCTCGGAAGAGCCATTGGCTCTCCCAACCGTGGGCGGGCATATAGCCCGAAAGCGCAGGGTCGTCAACGCGCAATTTGCAGGAAATCGCGCGTTGCGAGTCCCTTAGCGGTTCTTGAACACCGGCTTGCGCTTCTCGGTGAAGGCCGCCATGCCTTCCTTCTGGTCTTCGGTGGCAAAGAGCGAATGGAAAAGTCGACGCTCGAAGCGCAGCCCTTCGCTCAGCGTCTGCTCGAAGGCCCGGCTGACCGTCTCCTTGACCATGCCGACGGCCGTCTGCGAGAAGCCGGCGATCTTCTCCGCCGCGGCCACCGCCTCGTCCAGCAGGCGTTCCTGGTCCACCACGCGCGCGACCAGTCCGGCGCTCTCGGCCTCGTGGGCATCCATCAGCCGGCCGGTGAGGCAGAGATCCATCGCCTTCGCCTTGCCGACCGCACGGGTCAGGCGCTGGGTGCCGCCCATGCCGGGAATGACGCCGAGCGTAATCTCCGGCTGGCCGAACTTCGCCGTCTTGGCGGCAATGATGAAGTCGCACATCATGGCGAGCTCGCAGCCGCCGCCGAGCGCAAAGCCGGATACGGCAGCGATCATCGGCTTGCGGAAGCCTGCGACATCGTCCCAGCCGCTGAACAGGTCGCCCCGATAGGCATCGACGAATTCGAGCGACTGCATCTCCTTGATGTCCGCGCCGGCGGCAAAGGCCTTCTCCGAGCCGGTCAGCACGACGGCGCCGATGCCGTCATCCGCCTGCAGTTCGCCGAGCAGCTGGCGCATTTCGGCCAGTACGGTCGAATTGAGCGCATTCAGCGCCTGCGGGCGGTTGAGCGTGATGATCGCCACGCGGCCGCGGGTCTCCAGCAGGAGGGTTTCATAGGTCATGGGTATCTCCCGTTTCTTCTTGAAGTCTATTTCTGACAGTCGCGACAGTAGAATGACGAACGGCCGCCCTGCACGATGCGCTCGACCCTACCGCCGCAGCCGGGCGTCCGGCAAGCTTCGCCCTCGCGGTCGTAGACGCAGAAACTGTGCTGGAAATAGCCGAGCGTACCATCGGTCTGGATATGGTCGCGCAGCGACGAGCCGCCCGCCTCGATCGCATCGGCAATCACCGCGCGGATCGCCTCCGTGAGCGATTGCAGCTCCTTCTTCGGCCGGCCGGTCGCAGTCACCAGGCTGGCGGCCGCGCGCTTCGGCGACAGGTGCGATCGCCACAGTGCCTCGCACACATAGATATTGCCGAGCCCGGCCACGACCTTCTGGTCGAGCAGCGCCGTCTTCAGCGGCTGCTGCTTTCCGGCGAAGCGGCCGGCGAGATAGGCGGCGTCGAGCGTATTGCCGACGGGTTCCGGACCGAGCTCGCGAAAGGCGGGATAGGCATCGAGATCGTTGCGCAGCGCCAGATCCATGAAGCCGAAACGGCGCGGGTCATTATAGATGACGCGCGCGACGCCCCTGCCCTGTCCCTGCTGCAGATGAAACACGACGTGATCGTGCTTTTCGTCCTTCGACCTGGCGTGGTGGAATTCGCCCGGCTGGTCGGACCTTTCGCCCTCTTCGATACGGAACGAACCCGACATGCCGAGATGGGCAATAAGGGTGGTTCCGTCGTCGAGATCGATGAGCAGGTATTTGGCGCGCCGGGCAAGGCCGACGATCTGCCGACCGGTCAGCCGTGCGACGAAATCGCGCGGCAGGGGAAAGCGCAGGTCGGGACGACGCAGCTCGACCCGCTGCATCACCGCCCCTTCCATGGTCGGCGAAAGCCCTCTCTTGACCGTCTCGACCTCTGGCAATTCCGGCATTGCATCCCATCTTTCCGTTTGAACGGCGCCTGAAACGTCTGTAGACCAGCGCAACAGCGCGTTGGCCGGCCAGGCCCGAGATAGCGCGCCTGAGGCGATTTCGCTATGGTCTTTCGACCGCATGAGACAATGGAGTGATCTGATGGCCGAGAGCCGCACTTCCGCCGATGGCGGCATGGAAACCTCCTACGGCTTCCGCGAGGTCGCCGAGGGCGAGAAGCAGGTTCTGGTCAACGAGGTCTTCCACAAGGTCGCCAAGCGCTACGACATCATGAACGACGTCATGTCGGCAGGCCTGCACCGCATCTGGAAGGATGCGATGATCGCAGCACTCAATCCGCGAAAGGATCCAGCCTACAAGGTGCTCGACGTGGCCGGCGGCACCGGCGACATCGCCTTTCGCATCGTCGAGGCGTCCGGCCGGCTGGCGCACGCCACCGTGCTCGACATCAACGGCTCGATGCTCGGCGTCGGCGCCGAGCGCGCCGAGAAGAAGGGCCTTTCGGACAATCTCACCTTCGTCGAGGCGAATGCCGAGGAACTGCCCTTCGAGGACAACAGCTTCGACGCCTACACGATCGCATTCGGCATCCGAAACGTGCCGCGTATCGACGTGGCGTTGAGCGAGGCCTATCGCGTGCTGAAGCGCGGCGGGCGCCTGCTCGTGCTGGAATTCTCCGAAGTCGAGATGCCGCTGCTCGACCGTTTCTACGACCAGTGGTCGTTCAAGGCCATTCCGCGCTTCGGCAAGATGATCACCGGCGATGCCGAGCCCTACCAGTATCTGGTGGAATCGATCCGCAAGTTCCCCAACCAGGGCGACTTCGCCAAGATGATCTCCAGCGCCGGCTTCTCGCGCGTCACCTTCACCAATTATTCGGGCGGCATCGCAGCGCTGCATTCCGGCTGGAAACTCTGATCTTCATGAGCACTGTCGGAGCATATTTCCGCCTGGCGCGGGTGGGCTGGGTGCTGGTCAGGGAAGGCGTGATCGCCGCCCTGCCATCCGAAGGCCTTCCGCCGCTCGTCGCCTTCGCCAAGGGTACTGCCGGGCTTCTGGCCCGCAAGCGCGCCAGGCGCGAGCAGCGCTCCGACCGGCTGGCCCGCGCCGTCGAGCGGCTGGGTCCCTCCTATGTCAAGATCGGCCAGTTCCTGGCGACGCGACCGGACGTGGTCGGCGCCGAATTCGCCGACGACCTCGCCGGCCTGCAGGACCGCATGGCCTTCTTCCCGACGGAGGCCGCCAAGGCGACCGTGACGGGATCGCTCGGCCGTTCGATCGACGATCTCTACGCCTCGTTCGGCGAGCCGATCGCCGCTGCCTCGATCGCCCAGGTCCACCCGGCGGAGGTGGACACACCCGAAGGACGCAAGAAGGTGGCCGTCAAGGTCATCCGGCCCGGCGTGCGCAAGCGCTTCGCTGCGGATCTCGAGGCCATGTATCTCGTGTCGCACCTGCAGGAACGGTTCCTGCCGCACACGCGGCGCCTGCGTCCGGTCGAGGTGACGCGCACGCTCGAGCAGACCACCAAGGTCGAGATGGACCTTCGGCTTGAGGCGGCGGCACTTTCGGAAATCACCGAGAACACCCGGGACGACCCCGGCTTCCGCGTGCCGATCGTCGATTGGGAACGCACCGGCCGCGACGTCGTCACCATGGAGTGGATCGACGGCCTCAAGATGTCGGATGTCGAGGCGCTGAAGGCGGCCGGGCACGATCTCGACCATCTGGCCGACACCCTGATCCAGTCTTTCCTGCGTCACACCCTGCGCGACGGCTTCTTCCATGCCGACATGCATCCGGGCAATCTTTTCGTCGCGCCCGACGGCATGATCGTCGCGGTCGACATGGGCATTGCCGGCCGTCTCGGCAAGAAGGAGCGCCGCTTCCTCGCCGAGATCCTCTACGGCTTCATCACCCGCGACTATCTGCGCGTCGCCGAGGTGCATTTCGAGGCCGGCTACGTGCCCTCGCACCACAATGTCGCAAGCTTTGCCCAGGCCATCCGGGCGATCGGCGAGCCGATCCACGGCCAGCCGGCGGAAACCATCTCCATGGGCAAGCTCCTCACGCTGCTGTTCGAGGTCACCGAGCTGTTCGACATGGAAACGCGACCCGAGCTCGTCATGCTGCAGAAGACCATGGTCGTCGTCGAGGGCGTGGCGCGCATGCTCAATCCGCGCTTCAACATGTGGAAGGCGTCCGATCCGGTCGTCTCGCAGTGGATCCGCGACAATCTTGGTCCCAAGCGCATCGTCGGCGATCTCAAGGATGGCGTTCGCGCGGCGCTGAGGCTCGCCGAAGCGCTTCCGGAAATCGCCGCCAAGACGGAAAAGCTGCACGGCAAAATCGTCCATATGAGCGAGAACGGTCTCAGATTCGACCCCGAGACGACCGAGGCCATCGGCCGTTCGGAAGCCCGTCACAGCCGGTTCGGGCGGCTGGCTCTGTGGGTGATCGCCGCACTTCTGCTCTTGATCGCTGTCAAAATCGGTTGATTTGCCGCTCAAACCTTTCTACCCGTTAGTCGACGCCTTCGTGCTCCATTCACCTTGGAATGGGCGGTCGGTTCGGCCGCTTCAGCGCCGTCCTCCCGTCTCCATTTCGATCTGACCCAGTTGCGCTCCTTGCACGCGCCATGATCCGGGACATGCCATGTCGGCCACCAATGCCAATTTCGTTCGCACGACCTTCCTGATGCTGATCGTCGGGACCATCGTCCTGACCGGCATCATCCTCTCCTCGCTCTGGCTGGTCGACCGCAACCAGTCGACCTTTACCTATATCATCGAGGAACGCGACATCCGCCGGGCCGCAGCCGACTTGCTGCAGACGCTCGTCGACGCCGAGACCGGACAGCGGGGTTTCGTCCTGACGCAGGACGAGAGCTTCCTCGGCGTCTACGAGAAGTCTTTGGCCGAGGTGCGCAATAACCTCACGCTGGTGACCGAACTGGTCAAGGGCCGGCCCATCAAGGAAGAGCGCATACCGGAGCTCCGCCGCCTGACGGAGAGCAAGCTCGAAGAGATGATCCATACCGTCGACCTGACGCGCAGCGGGCGGCAGGACGAAGCGATCCTGCTGGTCAAGTCCGAACTCGGACGGGTGCTGATGGACGACATCCGTGCCATTCTCGAATTCTTCAAGACCCAGTCCGACGCCAACGTGCAGCGCGGCGTCGATGAACAGCTGGAGGCGACACGCCAGCTGAAGTGGTTCACCCTCGGCGGTGCCGTCGCGATCCTCGCGGTCATGGGCGGGGCCATCGCGATCATCACCCAGCATGTGCGCGCGCTTTCGAGCGCCCGCCGCGAGGTCGAACTGCTCAATGACGGGCTCGAAGAGCGGGTCAACGAGCGCACCGAAGACCTGATGCAGGCCAACCAGGAAATCCAGCGCTTCGCCTATATCGTCACGCACGACCTGCGCGCGCCGCTCGTCAACGTCATGGGCTTCACCGCGGAACTCGACGCCTCGCTGAAGGCCCTGCAGACCTATGTTCTGGCCGATGGCGGCACGCTGACCGAGGAGCAGATCCGGGAAGCGCGGCTCGCGGCATCGGAAGACCTGCCGGAGGCGATCGGCTTCATCCGCTCGTCGACGAAGAAGATGGATGGCCTGATCAACGCGATCCTGAAGATTTCGCGCGACGGGCGCCGCCCGCTGAAACCGGAGCAGATCGGCCTGAAGAACCTCGTGGAATCGACGAGCGCCAGCGTGCACCACCAGATCAGCGAGAGCGCCGGCGAAGTCCATCTGGACATCCGCGTGTCGTCGATCAACACCGACCGCTTTTCGCTCGAACAGATCCTTGGTAACCTTTTCGATAATGCCGTGAAGTATAAACATCCGGAGAGACCGCTCAACCTGACGGTGCGCGCGATGCCGGAAGGCCGCAATCTGGTGCGCATCGAGGTCGAGGATAACGGTCGCGGCATTGCAGACGAAGACCACGAACGCATATTCGAGCTGTTCCGGCGCTCCGGGCAGCAGGACAAGTCCGGTGAAGGCATCGGCCTTGCGCATGTGCGGTCCCTGGCAAGGAACCTCGGCGGCGAGATAACCGTTAGGTCCAAGCTGGGATCGGGGTCGACCTTCGTACTGCGCCTGCCGTCGGATTTGTCGCGTATTGTACGGAGTTGAGAGATGAAAGCCGTGGGAAAAGAAGTCACCATCGTCATGGTCGAGGACGACGAGGGTCATGCCCGTCTGATCGAGAAGAACGTGCGCCGGGCCGGCGTGAACAACGAGATCATCCCGTTCACCAACGGCACCGAAGCGCTGGACTTCATCCTCGGCAAGGACCGGAGCGGGGCGGCGTCGATCGACCGTTATTTGCTGATCCTGCTCGATCTCAACTTGCCGGACATGTCCGGCACGGATATCCTTGAAAAAGTCAAATCCAACCCGCATACACGTCGCCTGCCGGTCGTCATCCTGACCACGACCGACGACGAACGCGAAATTCAGCGATGCTACGATCTTGGGGCGAATGTCTACATCACCAAACCTGTCGACTATGACAATTTCGCCAATGCCATCCGGCAGCTGGGGCTGTTTTTCTCGGTCATGCAGATTCCGTGATGCGGACACGGGCCGATGAGCATCCGCATCCTCTATCTGGATGACGATGCGGCCATCGCCCGTCTCGTACAGAAAGCACTGGAACGCCTCGGGCACTCGCTGGCGCATGCCGCCACGCCCGAGGAAGCCATCGCATTGCTCGAGGCCGACAGCTTCGACGTGATGGTGCTCGACCACTATTTGCAGAACATCACCGGCCATGAAGTGTTGAAGCGCCTGCGGGCGCGCGCCATCACCGTGCCCGTGGTCTATGTCACCGGCTCCAACGAAGCCCAGATCGCCATCGAGGCGATCCGCGCCGGCGCTTCGGACTATGTCATCAAGAGCGTCGGCGACGATTTCATGCCGCTGCTGATCAGCGCCATCGAGCATTCGGTGGCGAATGCCCAGCTGCGCGCCGCCAAGGAGCGCGCCGACGAGGAAATCCGGCGCGCCAAGGAAAGGGCGGAAGCCCTGCTGGCCGAGGTCAATCACCGCGTCGCCAATTCGCTGGCGCTGGTCGCCAGCCTGCTCCGACTGCAGATCTCGAATTCGAAGAGCGAAGAGGTCAAGGGCGAACTCGCCGAGACCCAGGCGCGCATCACGGCGATCGCCGGCATGCACCGCAGCCTCTATACCTCCGACGACGTCAGCCGCGTCGAACTCGACCGCTACCTGCAGAACCTCACCGGCGAACTCGCGGGCTCGCTGCAGAATCCGGAAAAGCCGATACAGCTGGCGCTGGATGCCGATCCGATCTCGCTCAGCGCCGACCGGGCCGTTTCCGTCGGCATGATCGTCACCGAACTGGTGACCAATGCCTTCAAATATGCCTACCCCGACGACGCAGGCGGGGGCGAGATCCGTGTCAGCCTGAAACGCACCGGCGAGAACGAGGCCCTGCTGCGCGTCGAAGACGACGGCATCGGCATCAAGCCGGGAAGCGCGCCGACCGGCACGGGGCTCGGCAGCCGCATCGTCAAGTCCATGGCTTCGACCCTCGGTCCCGGCATCTGCTACCTCGAAACGCCCAGCGGCACGATCGCCGAAGTGCCGCTGCAGATCTGCATCCCCCAGGTGTCGCGCAGCTGAGCACCGTCTCGCCGGCGATTTCTGCCGTTGCACGGCGATTTCCCCGATGCGGAATTTCGGCTAGTGTCGCCGCGACTTAGGGCATCTTACCGTTTCACCCAGACGGCAAAACACTCTATCTCTTTGTTTTGATGCAGTTCCGGACGGAAAGCCGCTTCGCACTTTCCCGGGATTGCTCTGAGGGAGACTCCACTGGCATGACCTTGGCGGGCAAGCGCATCGTTCTCATCATCTCGGGCGGCATCGCCGCCTACAAGAGCCTCGACCTCATCCGGCGGCTGCGCGAACGCGGCGCGACGGTCCGGCCGATCATGACGCGCGGGGCGCAGGAATTCGTCACGCCGCTCGCCGTCGGCGCCCTGTCGGCAGGCCATGTCTACACCGAGCTGTTTTCCCGCGAGGACGAGCAGGACGTCGGCCATATCCGTCTGGCGCGCGACTGCGACCTGATCGTGATCGCGCCCGCCACTGCCGACCTGATGGCGAAGATGGCGAACGGCCTTGCCGACGACCTCGCCTCGACCGTGCTTCTGGCCACCAACAGGCCGGTGCTGGTCGCGCCGGCGATGAACCCGAAGATGTGGTCGCACCCGGCGACGAAACGCAACGTCGCGACACTGACCGCCGACGGGATTTCCTTCATCGGGCCGATGGCCGGTGAAATGGCCGAGAGCGGCGAAAACGGGCTGGGCCGCATGGCCGAACCGCTCGACATCGTCGCTGCCGCCGAGCGTTTGCTCGACGATCGCCCGAAACCGCTGGCCGGTCGGACCGCGATCGTGACCTCAGGCCCGACGCACGAGCCGATCGATCCGGTCCGCTACATCGCCAACCGCTCCTCCGGTCGCCAGGGCCATGCGATCGCCGCCGCACTCGCAAGGCTCGGTGCGAACGTGACGCTGGTCTCCGGGCCCGTCACCATTGCCGATCCGAAGGGGGTCACGACCGTACATGTCGAGCGCGCCGAAGAGATGCGCGATGCGGTGATTGGGCGGCTGCCGGCCGACATCGCGGTCATGGTCGCCGCCGTTGCCGACTGGCGCGTCGAACAATCGGCCGGGCAGAAGATCAAGAAGACGCCGGGCGAGGCCCCTGCCCCGCTGCAACTGACCGAAAACCCGGACATCCTGAAGTCTGTCGGGCATCATGAACATCGTCCGGCTGTGGTCGTCGGCTTTGCCGCCGAGACCGAGAATGTCGAGGACAACGGGCGCGCCAAGCTGGAACGCAAGGGTGCCGACCTGATCGTCGCCAATGACGTATCGCCGGAGACCGGCATCATGGGCGGCACGCGCAACAGCGTGAAGCTGATCACCCGGACCGGCGTCGAGCAGTGGCCGGACCTTTCCAAGGACGAAGTGGCCGACCGGCTGGCGCGGCGCATCGCCGAAACGCTGAACGGAGGCTGACCGCCCATGAACCTCTTCGACCAGACGGATTTCGATGGTTTCGTCACCGGTCTTGCCGGCGTCACGCTCGTCGACCAGTGGGAATCGCATGTCGCCAAGGTCGGCGACAAGGTTTTCACCCTGCTGCATCGCGGCGAAGACGGCGCCAATATCTGCGTCAAGGTCACCGAGGAGACCTTCGAGATCCTGACCTCGCTCGAAGGGATTGCCCAGGCGCCCTATTTCGCCAAGCGCAAATGGGTGTCGATCACCGACAAGGCATCCCTGCCGCCGGAAGACCTCGTGCATTACGTGAAACGGTCCTACGATCTCGTCGCCGAGGGCCTGACCCGCAAGCTGAAGAACGAGCTGGGGATCGTTCCGCTCACCTGAGGCGCCTTGCGCGTCAGAGCGCCATGGCCGGTTCGGCCACGCGCTCCACCCCGGTCGCCCGCTCCCAGGCCGGCTCGAACTTCGCCGCATCGAGGCCGTTGGCATCGAGAATGACCGCACTGCCCGCCGGGATCTCGACCCAGGTGTCGGTCTCGTCATTGAGCGGTTCGGAGACGAGGCAGTATCCGCCCTTGCCGCCCATGGGCGCGGCAAACAGCGTCGGCGCATGGGCATCGGTGGCATAGCGCACCGCATAGAGGGTGCGGCCATCGGAGAAGGCGGCCGTGAAGCGCACCCGGGCCGTGCCCATCAGGTGGCGGCTGATCTGCTCGACGAAGCCGATGGCTTCCGCCATGGCGGCGATCGGTCGATCGCGCAGGCCGAACTGCAGGGCGAGCAGGAAGAGCAGTTCGGAATCGGTCGTACCGCCGCGAGCGTGGAAATGCTCGTCGTCGAGCATGGATTCCATCGGACGGCGCAGCCGCTCGAAATGATCGATCTGGCCGTTGTGCATGAACGACCAGGAGCCGTTGACGAAGGGGTGACAGTTGTCGCGACGCGTCGCCCCGTGGGTGGCGGCGCGCACATGGGCAAGGAACAGCGGGGAACGGATCTGGCGCGCAAGGCTCTTGAGGTTGCAGTCCGACCAGGCCGGCAGCACGTCGCGGAAACGCCCCGGCTCCGGCCGGTCGCCATACCAGGCAATACCGAAGCCGTCGGCATTGGTCGCGGTCTTCGCCTTGGTGGCGCAGTGCGATTGTTCGATCAGGGAATGGGCGGGCGAGGTGACGAGTTCCTCGAGATAGATCGGTTCACCGCGATAGGCTGCCCAACGACACATGCTTTCCCGTACTCCGATGGCCTTGTCTGCCCTGCCTTTGCCCCTCGTCCGGAGGTTCAGGTCCGAAACCGCAAAGCGGGCAACGTCGACAGTCTTCGCTCGAATGGCTAACGAAATCTAAACAATGGCGTCATTGATGACAGAATTTTGACGATGCCGGCAATCACTTTTTGCGGTGCGGCATTGCCTTTTGTGAACACTGCGTTCCGGCACGCGCCTCCTGCGAGCGCGGCGGAGATCGATTATATTGGCTCCAAGTTCAAGACACGCTCGAAAGGAGCACGACCAATGTCCATACGCCCCGTCAAGCATGAGAGCCGTGCCACGCCCGCCATGGAAGGCGCCGGCGTCAAGCTGCATCGCGTCTTCGGCTTCGGCGATCCGTCGATGACCGACCCCTTCCTGATGATGGACGATTTCCGCAACGACAATCCGTCGGACTATATCCGCGGCTTCCCGTGGCATCCGCATCGCGGCATCGAGACCATCACCTATGTGCTCGCCGGCACGGTCGAGCATGGCGACAGCCTCGGCAATCGCGGCCTTCTCGGCGCCGGCGACGTGCAGTGGATGACGGCCGGCAGCGGCATCATGCACCAGGAAATGCCGAAGGGCGATTTCGCCGGCAAGATGCACGGCTTCCAGCTCTGGGCGAACCTGCCCTCGTCGCTGAAGATGACCGCGCCGCGCTACCAGGACATCAAGGGCACGGACATTCCCGTGGTCGTCGACGACGACGGCACCGTGGTGCGCGTCATCACCGGCGAATTCTGGGGCAAGACGGGTCCCGTCGACGGTATCGCCGCCGAGCCGGTCTATCTCGACATCTCGGTGCAGCCGGGCAAGCGCAAGAGCTTCCCGGTCGACACCTATCGCTCGGCCTTCGCCTATATCTTCGCCGGCTCCGGCTCCTTCCGCGGGGCCTCACAGCCCTTCGGCGTGAAGGTGGAGAAGGAATATATGGGCGAGGAGCTGAACATCCGCGACCTCTCGGGCAATCGCACGCTTGTCGTTTTCGACACCGGCGACGAAGTGACGGTGCAGGCCGGCGACGAGGGCATCCGCTTCCTGCTGGTTACCGGCAAGCCGATCAAGGAGCCTGTCGCCTGGCACGGGCCGATCGTGATGAACACCCGCGAGGAGCTGATGCAGGCGATGCGCGAACTGCAGAACGGCACCTTCATCAAGGCCGATCACTGATCCTTTCGGCCGAAACCAGAGACATGAAACGCCGGGCCCCGCGCCCGGCGTTTTCGTTTCCCGCCGGTTCCCGTCAAACATGCCTTTTCATCCCATCGCCTTGCGATAGAGTGCCGGGGGAACAATTGGGGCTCTTTCATGTATCTACTTTACGGATCAAACAGTTCGGGCAGCGCATCGGTCGAAGCGGCGCTGGCGCTTTGCGGCGCAGAATATCAGGTCGTCCAGACGCCGACCGCCGAAGGCATGCATCTCACCGAGGATTTCAGGGCCATCAACCCGCGCCAGCAGGTGCCGGCACTGCGGCTCCCCGACGGGTCGGTCATGTCGGAAGGCTCGGCGATGATGCTGCACCTCGCCGACGCGCTTCCGGCCGCACGGCTTGCCCCCGCACCGGGAACACCGGCCCGCGCCCAGCATGACCGCTGGCTGATCTTCATGGCGGTCAACATCTACGAGGGCGAACTGCGCAAGGCCTATTCCGACCGCTATACGGACGATCCGGCCGGCGTCGAAGGCGTCAGAACCAGCGCCGACACCTATGTGAAGCGCCATCACGCCATCCTGGAAGAAGCGATCGTCGGACCCTTCATCCTGGGCCCCGAGCGGTCCATGGCGGACATCTATCTGTGGATGCTGGCCGGCTGGATGGACCAGGAATGGCTAACGGCCCATTGCCCGAAGATCGCGGCACTGGCGGCCAGGATCGCAAAGGACCCGGCGGTCGCCCCTATCCACGCGACGCATTTCGGCTAGGCGGGCATCCACCGCATCGCATCGCCGCGCATCCCGGCAAGGAACAGTAAACATGGAAAAGACCGTTCTCGAAGACATTCAGGAGCGGCTCGCCGCGGCGCGCCGGGAACTGGAGGAGGAGCTCGACCGCCGCATCGCGGCACAGCGCGAGCGCTTCCGCTACCAGCTGCAGCAGGGCAAGGTCCGCTTCGAAAAGGACATGAAGGAATGGCAGCGCCAGTATCGCACCGGCCTTCTGCGCTATGTCACGCGGGGAAACCTTGCCTATCTGCTGACGGCGCCAGTAATCTACAGTCTCGTCATCCCGCTGGCGCTGCTCGACCTGTCGGTGACGATCTACCAGCAGACCTGTTTTCGCGTCTATGGCATCGATCGGGTGAAGCGCGGTGACTACGTCGTCATCGACCGCCAGCACCTCGCCTATCTCAACGCGCTGGAAAAGCTCAACTGCGTCTATTGCGGCTACGGCAATGGCGTGATCGCCTATGCCCGGGAGATCGCCGGGCGGACCGAGCGCTTCTGGTGCCCGATCAAGCATGCGAGCCGGGTTGCCGACCCGCATCCCCATTTCGAAAAATTCCTCGAATATGGCGATGCGGAAGCCTATCGTGCCTGGGTGGAGCACTATCGCCGCACGAAGAATCGGCCCGAGGAGGAAAAGTCGTGAAACCCTTTCCGCTCGACAAGGTCTATCAACTCATCGAACCGGGGCCCGTGGTTCTGCTGACTACGGCAATCGACGACAAGCCGAACGTCATGACCATGTCCTGGCACATGATGATGGAATTCGTGCCGCCGCGCATCGGCTGCATCGTCAGTTCCGCCGACCACAGTTTTACCGCGCTGTTCAGAACCGGCGAATGCGTGATCGCCATTCCCTCGGCCGACATGGCGGAAAAGGTCATCGCGATCGGCAATTGCTCCGGCCGCGACACCGACAAGTTCGCCGAGATCGGCCTGACCGCGCTCTCCGCCGAAGAGGTCTCGGCCCCGCTGATCGGCGAATGCTTCGCCAATCTCGAATGCAGGGTCGTCGACCGGGACTTCGTCGAACGCCACAATCTCTTCGTGCTCGATGTGGTGAAGGCCTGGCACGATCCGAAGCAGGTCGCGCCGAAGACCCTGCATCACAAGGGCTATGGCACCTTCGCGGTCGACGGCGAGGAGATCACGCTCGCCTCGAAGATGCCGTGAGCCAAGCCTTCAGTTGAACATCAGCCCGCAGCCGACGATCAGATTCCGACCGGTGACGAGGACCGTCTGTTCGTTCGATGGCAGGCTCATCAGCGGTTTCCTTCCGTATTCCACAGCGCGTGAAAATGATGGACGGGGCCGTGGCCGGAGCCGACGGAGAGGTCTTGCGCCGAGGCAACCGCACCGGCCAGCCAGGCCTTGGCGGCGGCGACCGCCTGCTGTGGCTCCGAGCCCTTGGCGAGCTCGGCGGCGATGGCGCTCGACAGCGAGCAGCCCGTGCCATGGGTGTTCTTCGTCGGCACACGCCGCCCCTCGACCCAGTGCGTGCCGGCACTCGTGACCAGCACGTCGGGGCTCTCCGTCCCGCCGAGATGCCCGCCCTTGACCAGCACCGCGGCCGGACCGAGCGCGCGAAGCCTCCGCGCCTGCGCCTCCATCGCCGCCCGGTCGGTGGCCTCCGGCTCACCCAAAAGGGCGGCGGCCTCCGGCAGGTTGGGGGTGATCAGGGTGGCGAGCGGCAGAAGGCGGGTCGTCAGCACGGCCACCGCCCGCGGATCGAGCAGCGAGGCGCCGCCCTTGGCGACCATGACCGGATCAAGCACGATCGGTATGCCGCGATGCGGCTCGAGCGCGCCGGCCACCTCTTCGGCAATGCCGGCATTGGCGATCATGCCGATCTTCACCGCATCCACACGCACATCGGCAAACACCATGCGGATCTGCTCGACGACGAAGTCCGGCGGCACGGCATGGACGGCGGAAACACCTCGCGTGTTCTGGGCCGTCAGCGCAGTGAGCACCGCCATGCCGTAGACGCCGCGGGCGGAGAAAGCCTTGAGATCGGCCTGGATGCCGGCGCCGCCCGAGGGATCGGAGCCGGCGATGGAGAGGACGTTGCGGATCATGATCGGGCCTTTAGGATGGCTTCGGAGAGTTCGAACGCGGCGGCCTTCGGATCCGGCTGGGCGCAGATTGCCGATACGACGGCGAGGCCTCGGGCGCCTGTCTTGAGGACTGCGTCGACATGGTCGGTCTTGAGGCCACCGATGGCGACGGCCGACAGCGGGGTGGCCGCGACCAGTCGGGCAAGCCCGTCCATGCCGATCGGCGGCTTGTGCCCCGGCTTGGTGGCGGTGGCGAAGACAGGGCCGGCACCGACATAGTCAACGACGGCCGGATCGACCGCGGCCGCCAGCGCTTCGGTCTCGACCGACAGTCCGAGGATCATGTCGGGTCCGATCAGGCGGCGCGCGGTGAGCGCATCCCTGTCGTCCTGGCCGACATGCAGACCGTCCGCCCCGATGGCGACCGCCGCCTCGACGTCGTCGTTTACGATCAGCGGCACGCCGGTTCCGGCAAGTGCGGCCTTCAGCGCCCGGCCTGTCTCGATCAACTGCGCCGTCGAGGCGTTCTTGTCGCGCAGCTGCACCATCGTGACACCGCCGGCGACGGCCAGCCGCGCGGTCTCGACCATGCCGAGCGGCCGGCAAAGCTCCGGGTCGAGCACGAGATAGAGGGAGAGGTCGAAACGCTTCACAGCCGCACCACCCGGGCGCGATTGTCGAGCATGGCGCCGTCGACCTCCGCCAGAAGGTCGATGAAACGCACGGCAAAACTGCCCGGCCCTTGCGCCTCCTTGCCCGCCTGCTCTCCGGCAACGGCGAAATGGGCAAGCGCCGCGATCGTTGCGTCGAAGGGATCTGCCGGACGGATCGCGGCATAGGCACCGACGAGGCAGGTGAGCGAGCAACCCAGCGCCGTGACCTTCGGCATCAGCGGCGAACCGCCTTCGATCCTGGCCGCCCTTCGTCCATCGGTGACGAGGTCGGTCACGCCGGTGACGGCGACGATGCAGCGCTGCGTTCCCGCCAAGCGCCGCGCCGCGTCCTCCGCCTCTTCGACCGGATCGCGGCTGTCGACGCCCCTGGCGCTGCTCACGCCGCCGGCAAGGGCGATGATCTCCGAGGCGTTGCCGCGCACGATAGCCGGCCCGAGAGCCAGCAGATCCGCGGTCGCCTTGCGGCGAAAACCGGTGGCGAAATGGGCGACGGGATCGAGCACCCAGGGACGGCGGGCCGCCACGGCGCCGCCGATCGCCGCCTTCATGCCGGCCACCCAGGCGGGCGACAAGGTGCCGATATTGACGGTGAGCGCGCCCGCGAAGCCGGCGAATTCGCCGGCTTCCTCCTGCGCATGCACCATGGCGGGCGAAGCCCCGGCCGCCAGCAGGACATTGGCGGCGACGTTCATCGCCACGTAGTTGGTGATGCACTGGACGAGCGGCGCGGTGCCACGCATTTCCGTCAGCAGGGTTCCGGGTGTTTCGGTCTTGGTCATCTTGCCCCTTTCGGGCGGGGCAAGTGCAGGGGGCGGACGGCGCGCGAACGGCGAAAAGGCCCCGAGCGACTCCCTCCGCCAGCATTATCTGGTTCAGGTTCAAAGGGTACTTCTCAGCCCGCCTTGCGACGAACGCCCCTGTCTCTCAATGGACCTGTTATAGACACCGCCAGGGCGGCTGTCACCTGCCTCGCCGGTGCATGGAGGAGACTGGGGAGACGGATACCCGCATAACGCGAATTCTGAGCCACCAATCTCGCCAGAAGCCAAGGCGTGCGCTATGGTGGAACCGTCCCAGATCAGGCGCGCCGGGACGCTGCGGCGCTGCAACGAGGAGCGAATGGCATGGATCATCGTTTCGTCGGACTGCCGAAGGATGCGCGGGGAAAGACCGCGAAAACCTATCTCTACGCCGCCAACCGGAAGACCCGAAAACGCCAGGTGCTGTGGGGCGACTGGCTGCAGGTGACGGCGGAACAGCCGGACGGCTGGCTGGAGGTGCTCTGGGGGCCGACCGGCACCACGCCCGAGACGCTCTACATCCCCAAGGACCATACGACCGGTGAGCGGCCGCTGGAGATCGTCTTTCTCGATGTCGGTCAGGGCGACGGCGCCGTGCTGATCGCGCCGGAGGAAAATCTCGGCGAGGCGGTGGTCGTCATCGACGCCGGCGTCTCCGAGCATATGTACGAGTTCCTGCTCCAGCGCTTCCGCTCCTACAACACCAGCTTCAGGTTTCGCGCCGCGATCATCACCCATCCGGACATCGACCACTATGGCGGCTTCGAGCCGATTTTCGACTGGCCGAATTTCGGCTTCGAGACGGTCTACCAGAATGGCCTGGTGGAGCGTGTCGGCGGGGACGGCTTCGACAAACTCGGCGGCAAGATGAAGGATGCCGCGACCGGCATCAGCTATGTCGGCGGTCTGGCCCTGTCGCGGGCTGACATTCAGCGGCATTTCGGCACCGTCGCGGCCAATGAGCGGCAGGCCTTCGCCCAGACGATGAAGCATGCGCTGGACAATCCCAATATCGGCGATTTCGCCATGCTGTCGGCCCGCCACGGCACGCAGGAGGACGGCCGCGGCTGGCTGCCCGGCTTTGCGCCGTCCGACCAGCGGGGCTTCAGTATCGAGGTGCTCGGACCGGTGCCCGAACCGGACGCGGCGGGCAAGGACCGCCTGCGCGTGCTGGGCGACTATGGCGAGACGAAGAACGGCCATTCCGTCATCCTTCGCCTTCACTATGGCGACTTCAAAATCCTGTTTGGCGGCGACCTCAACGAGAAGGCGGAAAAGTACCTCCTCTGCTACTATGGCGGGGAGGCGAAGTTCCCGAAGGTCGACACGCCGGCCTATGAGGCGATGATCGCCAAAGCGTCGACCCGGCTGCGCTCGGACCTGATGAAGGTCTGCCATCACGGCTCGGAGAAGGTGACCGATGCCTTTCTCGACGCGGTCAACCCGGCCGCCTTCGTCATCTCCTCGGGCGATGAGGAGGGCCATATCCACCCGAGACCGGACCTGCTCGGACGGCTCGGCAAACGCGGACGCGGCGACGCGCCGGTCATTCTCTCGACAGAGCTGCAACGCTCGGTGCGCGAGACCGAGGATGAGAAGCTGGTGCAATCGCTGCAGAGCGCCGTGCTCAAGCTGCATGACAGGCCGGACAAGGTGCTACGCGACAAGATCATCAACGACATCTGGACGCTCGGCCGGTCGAACGTCACCGTCTATGGCACGGTCTACGTCAAGACCAACGGCAAGCGGCTGATTGCCGCCTTCCGCATCGAGACCGGCAGAGAGATCGAGAAATGGTTCACCTTCGAATATGCGCTCAATGCGGCGGGCGAGCTGATCCGGGTGGAGTGACGGCGACCCGCACGTCACCTCCCAGATCCTCCTAGGCTCGATCCGCCGGCGTGGGTGCACACGCGGCACAAGCCATTTGCCGCAGCGGCCAAAACCGGCTATCCCGGTTTCCCGCCCGCCCTTCCCTTTCCAAGGATCTTCCGATTGAGCACCGCCCGACACACGGTCTATGACAAGCGCTATGCCGGCTTCCTGTTCGACATGGATGGAACGCTGCTGAACTCCATCGCCGCCGCCGAACGGGTCTGGGCAAAATGGGCGGCGCGCCATGGTCTCGATGTCGAAGCCTTCCTGCCCACCATGCACGGCAAGCGCGGCATCGACACCATTCGCGGGCTGGGCCTGCCGGGCGTCGACGTGGAAGCGGAAGCGCTGGTCATCGAGCGCGGCGAGATCGAAGACGTCGAGGGCGTGGTGGCGCTGCCCGGCGCGATCGATTTCCTGAACGCGCTGCCGTCCGACCGCTGGTCGATCGTCACCTCCGCCCCGGTTGCGCTCGCCCGCGCCCGGATCGAAGCCGCCGGCCTGCCGCAGCCGCCGAAGATCGTCACCGCCGAGGATGTGGTCATCGGCAAGCCGGATCCGGCCGGCTATCGGCTGGGTGCCCGGCACATCGGCGCCGACCCGGCCCACTGCCTGGTGTTCGAGGATGTTCTGGCGGGCGTGCTCGCGGGCGAGGCCGCAGGGGCCGACGTCATGGTGGTCACCGCCACCCATGGCCATCCCATGGAAACCCCGCACCCGACGATCGCGTCCTACGAGGGGCTGGCCGTGCACGTCGATCCGGCGGGCCATATGCAGATCGTCCGGGCGATCTAAGCAGCGTTCATCCGCGGCAAAGCTGCGGCATCTCGAGGGCGGCCAGGACGCCGCCCTGCGGAGCGGCAATCACGCCGCCTTGATGGCGTGATATTCCTTGATCGCGGCCATCTTGATCGCCGGATAGCGCTCGCTTTCGTAGCGTAACGAAAAGCTGTCCTGCGCCATGAACACCGGATCGCCGTCCAGATCCCGGCAGATGTCGCCGCGGCGCGCCGTCATGAACTTTTCGAGTTCGCCCGGCTGATCGGCGGAGATCCACCGGCAGACCGAGAAGCGCGACATTTCGAACGAGACCGGCAGGCCGTATTCGCCCTGCAGACGCTCCTTCAGCACGTCGAGCTGCAGCGCGCCGACGACGCCGACGATCGCCGGCGAGCCGTCTTCCGGGGAGAAAAGCTGCACGACGCCCTCTTCGGCCATCTGCTGGAGGGCTTCCTTCAGCTTCTTCGCCTTCATCGCATCCTCGAGACGAACGCGGCGAAGGATTTCCGGCGAGAAGTTCGGCACGCCCTGGAAGACCAGCGGCTCGCCTTCGGTCAGCGTATCGCCGATGCGCAGCGTGCCGTGGTTCGGAATGCCGACCACGTCGCCGGCAAAGGCGGTGTCGGCGAGCTGGCGCTGCGAGGCGAAGAAGAATTGCGGGGCGGTGAGCCCGATCTGCTTGCCGGTGCGCGCGAGCCGGACCTTCATGCCGCGCTCCAGCTTGCCGGAGCAGATGCGGGCAAAGGCGATGCGGTCGCGGTGGTTCGGGTCCATGTTGGCCTGGATCTTGAAGACGAAGGCCGTCATCTTGTCTTCCGCCGCATGGACCGTGCGGATGTCGGCGACCTGGTCGCGCGGCGGCGGGGCGATTTCGCCCAGCGCATTGATCAGGTCGCGCACGCCGAAATTCTTCAGCGCCGAGCCGAAGAAGACCGGGGTCATGTGGCCTTCGAGGAAGGCCTGGCGATCGAACGGGCGGCAGGCCTCCTGGGCCAGTTCCAGCTCTTCGATGAAGGCGGCGCGTTCGTTTTCCGGCAACTGCTCGGCGACATTGGCCGGGCTGTTGACCGGCAGGCCCTCGACCTGCTTGTCGGAGCCGCGGAAGGTGTTTTCCACCAGATTGTAGGAGCCGCAGAAGGACTTCGAGCGACCGACCGGCCAGGTCACCGGCGCGGTGTCGAGCGCCAGCTTCTCTTCCACCTCGTCGAGGATCTCGAAGGGGTCGCGGCTTTCGCGGTCCATCTTGTTGATGAAGGTGATGATCGGGATGTCGCGCATGCGGCAGACCTCGAACAGCTTCAGCGTCCGCGGCTCGATACCCTTGGCGGCGTCGATGACCATGACCGCGGCGTCCACGGCGGTCAGCGTGCGATAGGTGTCGTCGGCGAAGTCTTCGTGGCCGGGCGTATCGAGAATGTTGAAGACGTTGCCCTCATACTCGAAGGTCATCACCGAGGTGACGACCGAGATACCGCGCTCACGCTCGATCTTCATCCAGTCCGAACGGGTCTGGATGCGATCCTTCTTGGCCTTGACCTCACCGGCAAGCTGGATGGCGCCGCCGAACAGCAGGAGCTTTTCGGTAAGCGTCGTCTTGCCGGCGTCCGGGTGGGCAATAATAGCGAAGGTGCGGCGACGGGAGACCGCCTCTGCAAGCGTTTCGGCCATGAAGTGAAATTCCTTTTGTTGGCCGGTTATCTAGCGAGTTGAGGTCGAATATGCAATTGGGAAGCGGAACGCCCCTGCACGAAGGAAGCCCCCATGCGCGATGTTCTCGGCCCCATGCTCAACCTCGTTCGCCTGCCGCACGGGCGCGACATGCCGCTGCCGGCCTATGAGACCGCAGGCGCCGCCGGCATGGATCTGAGGGCCGCGGTCGCCGAAGGTGAGTCACTCGTGCTTTCGCCGGGCGACAGAACGCTGGTGCCGACGGGTTTCGTCTTCGAGATCCCCGAAGGCTTCGAGGCGCAGATCCGGCCCCGCTCCGGCCTCGCCTTCAAGAACGGCGTCACCTGCCTCAATACGCCGGGCACGATCGACAGCGACTATCGCGGCGAGGTGAAGGTGCTGCTGGTCAATCTCGGGCACGAGCCGTTCGAGATCAGCCGCGGCATGCGGATCGCCCAGATGGTGATCGCGCCGGTCGTGCAGGCGCGGGTGGCGGAAGCCGCCGAGGCCTCGGAAACCAGTCGCGGCGCCGGCGGCTTCGGCTCGACAGGCGTCTGAAACAACCTACTCGCGTCCGACAAACGGCGGCAGGCGGCGCTTGACCGGTGTCGATTTGATCAGCGACGTATTGGTCTGCGATTTCTCCGAGATCTTGTCGAGGATGCGGTCGAGGTCGCTCATGCCGCGCACCGCCATACGGCAGATGAAGCAGTCTTCGCCCGTCACCTTGTCGCATTCGGTGATTTCCGGCGTTTCCTGGATCAGCCTCTCGACGATATGCAGCATGCCCGGCAAAGGCCGCACGCGGACGATCGCCTGCAGGGGATAGCCGAGTGCCTCAAGCGCCACCTCGGCGCTATAGCCTGAGAGCACGCCGCGCTCTTCGAGCCGTCGCAATCGCTCCGAACAACTGGGCGAGGACAAGCCCGCGCGTGCCGCCAGCTCCTTCAGCGACAGGCGCGCATCGGCGGCCAGCGCTTCCACGATGCTGCGGTCGACGGCATCGAGCGATTGAACGAAATGCAGGTTCATCGCCGTATCTCCTCATACTATTCGACCAAGTGCATGATACACCTCATTTCGAGAAAGCAAATCCACCGCCTTCCTGTCTAGACTCTTGGCCTAGACAGGAGACGACCATGACACCCATCATCAGACGCGGTATTCTCGACATGACCCTCGCCATGGTCATGTCCGGCACGATCGGCTGGTTCGTGCTGCAATCCGGCCAGACGCCGATCAACGTGGTGTTCTGGCGCTGCCTGATCGGCGCGCCGGTGCTGGCCTATCTGTGCCATCGCGCCGGCGCACTCTCGATCGCGGCAATCGGCGCAAGACGTTTGTTTCTCGCCATGCTCGGCGGCGTGGCGCTGGTGCTGAACTGGCTGGCGCTGTTTTCCGCCTATCCGCTCGCGTCCATTTCGGTGACGACCATCGTCTACAATGTGCAGCCGTTCATGCTGGTGGGGCTCGGCCTTGCCTTCCTTGGCGAGAGAGTGAACGGCGCAAAGCTGACCTGGCTGGGCCTTGCCTTTGCCGGCATGCTGGTCATGACGCTCGCCGGCCAGCCGGTGGACGGCAGCGGCCGAACCTATCTGCTGGGGATTGCGCTCGCCCTTGCTGCGGCCGCCTGCTATGCGATCGCCGCCTTCGTCACCAAGCAGCTGAAAGGCACCTCGCCCTATCTGATCGCATTGATCCAGGTCCTGACCGGCATCGTCCTGCTGGCGCCGCTGGCAGATTTCCAGGACCTTCCGGCCGCTCCGCAAAGCTGGGCCATGCTTGGCACGCTCGGCATTGTCCATACCGGGATCATGTACGCCTTTCTCTACAGCGCTATCCAGAAACTGCCCGTCGTCCTGACCGGCACACTGTCCTTCCTCTATCCGGTGGTCGCCGTCATGGTCGACATGGCCGCCTTCGGCCATGTCTTGACGCTTGCCCAGGCGATCGGCGGCGGCGCTATCCTCTTTGCCGCGATCGCCACGACGCTCAACTGGAGCCCGCTTCCGCTCCCCGCTCTCGCATCACGAAAGGACCGCGCGTGATCACCTGCAGCCTCCGCTACGTCATCGATCCCTACAAGCTTGCCGAATTCGAGCACTATGCAAGGCTCTGGATTCCCCTGGTCAACCGGCTGGGTGGCATTCATCACGGCTATTTCCTGCCGCACGAGGGAGCCAACAACATCGCGCTCGCGCTGTTCAGTTTCCCGTCGCTCGCCGACTACGAGATCTACCGCCAGCGCATGGCTGAGGACGCGGAATGCCTCGCGGCCTTTGCCTATGCGGAGCAGACACGCTGCATCGTCAGCTACGAGCGCAGCTTCATGCGGCCGATCTTCTAGAACCCTAGCGCTGGGCTTCGGTCGCCATGCGGACGGCCAGCCCGGCGAGAACCGTGCCCATCAGCCAGCGCTGCACGACCATCCAGAAGGGCCGGCCGGCGAGGAAAAGCGCGATCGAACCGGCCATCAGCGCAATCATCGCATTGACCGTGACACTGATGGCGATCTGGCTGGCGCCGAGCACCACGGACTGCAGAAGCACGCTGCCGAGCGCCGGATCGACGAACTGCGGCAGCAGCGACAGGTAGAGCACGGCGGCCTTGGGGTTCAGGAGGTTGGTGACGAGCCCCATCATGAACAGCTTGCGCGGGCTGTCCTTGGGCAGGTCGCGCACCTGGAAGGGCGAGCGGCCGCCCGGCCGCACCGCCTGCCAGGCAAGCCAGAGCAGGTAGGCGGCGCCGGCGAATTTCAGCGCGTCATAGGCAAAGGGCACGGCCATCACCAGCACCGTGATGCCGAGCGCCGACATCAGCATGTAAAAGACGAAACCGAGCGCCACGCCGCCGAGCGAGACGAGGCCCGCGGCCGGACCCTGGCAGATGGAGCGGGAGACGAGATAGATCATGTTCGGCCCGGGCGTCAGCACCATGCCGAGGCAGATGAGGGCGAAGGCGATCAGGGACGAAGAAGATGGCATGGGCGGGGCCTCGGCTGGCGTTTGTCGTCCACGACCTAAGCCAGGCCGTTCGCCCGCCGCAACGGCGATCTTGTCACCATTGCAAGTTCGGCCGCGCGGCGCTAGCAATGCACCATCCACGGAGGCCCTCATGACACCCACCACGCTTCTCGCCTATAGCGGCGCGCTTTTCGTTGCTGCCGCCATTCCCGGCCCCGGCATGACGGCGATCGTGGCGCGGGCGCTCGGCTCCGGTTTCCGTCCGACCTTCTTCATGGGGCTCGGTCTGATCCTCGGCGATCTCTGCTATCTGACCGCCGTGATCCTCGGCCTAGCGCTGGTGGCGCAGACCTTCACCACGCCCTTCCTGATCATCAAATATCTGGGCGCCCTCTATCTCGTCTACATCGCCTGGAAGCTCTGGACCACCGGGCTGATCGCGCAGGACATCGAGGCCAAGCGTTCGACCCATATCGGGCTTTCCTTCCTCTCCGGCCTGCTCGTCACGCTCGGCAATCCAAAGACGATGCTGTTCTACGTCGCCCTCGTGCCGACGCTGATCCCGCTGGAGGCCATCGGCCCGAAAGACTATGCCGCTCTCGTCGGCATCACCTTCGTCGTTCTGATCGCGGTGCTGATCCCCTATATCCTCCTTGCATCACAGGCCCGGACGCTGCTGAAGAAGCCGAACTCCCTCAAGGCACTGAACCGCTCGGCGGCCAGCATTCTTGCGGGCACCGCGGCCTATATCGCCGCGCGCGCCTGAACGAAATTTCGCGGTCAGTGGCGCCGGCGGCGCTATTTTTCCAATCAAACGCGCGCGCCTAGGCGAAGGGTTCTGGCAGGTGGCGGCCTTTCGCCCTATTGTGCCGTCAAAGCAGATCCAAAGGGAGATCCACCATGTCCGACACGAAGAAACCGGGCCGCGGCCGCGTCTATGCCTCGATCACCGAAACGATCGGCGACACCCCGATCGTGCGCCTCGACAAACTGGCCAAGGAAAAGGGCGTGAAGGCCCACCTGCTGGCCAAGCTCGAATTCTTCAACCCGATCGCCTCCGTCAAGGACCGTATCGGCGTGGCGATGATCGAGAGCCTCGAAGCCCAGGGCAAGATCACCCCCGGCAAGACCACCCTGATCGAGCCGACCTCCGGCAATACCGGCATTGCGCTCGCCTTCGCCGCCGCCGCCAAGGGCTACAAGCTGATCCTCACCATGCCCGAGACCATGTCGATCGAGCGCCGCAAGATGCTGGCCCTGCTCGGCGCGGAACTTGTGCTGACCGAAGGCCCGAAGGGCATGAAGGGCGCGATCGCCAAGGCCGAGGAACTGGCAGCCACGCTTCCCGACGCGATCATTCCGCAGCAGTTCGAAAACCCGGCCAACCCGGAAATCCATCGCAAGACGACGGCCGAGGAAATCTGGAACGACACGGACGGCGGCGTCGACATCTTCGTTTCCGGCATCGGCACCGGTGGCACGATCACCGGTGTCGGCCAGGTGCTGAAGGCGAAGAATCCCGAGGTCAAGATCATCGCAGTCGAGCCGGCCGACAGCCCGGTTCTCTCCGGCGGCAATCCCGGCCCGCACAAGATCCAGGGCATCGGCGCTGGCTTCGCCCCGAAGATCCTCGACACGCATGTCTACGACGAGGTCGTCACCGTCACCAATGACGAAGCCTTCGAGACCGCCCGTCTCGTCGCCCGCCTCGAGGGCGTGCCGGTCGGCATTTCCTCGGGGGCGGCGCTCACCGCCGCGATCAAGGTCGGCCAACGCGAGGAAAATGCCGGCAAGACGATCGTGGTGATCATACCCTCGTTTGCCGAGCGCTACCTCTCGACCGCGCTGTTTGCCGGGCTTGGCGAATAAGGCTCTTTCTCGACCTGACGAAATCTGATGGAGGGGCGCCCGGCGGCGCCCTTTCTCGTTACTGCCGGATCTGGCCTTCGCCGTCTGGTCCCCCCCGGCACGACGGCCGTCCCGGCTCCCGGTCTTGTCCAGCATTGCGGACGCTTCTCCCTCTCCTCGGGCGGTCGTTTGAGTCGCCGTTTTGACCGGGTTGCCGGCAGGCCGCCGCGTCGCTCCATCCTTTCACGCGCCTCGTCTCCACCGTACCGCGGAGGTCTCACCCGGCCCGCCTTCAACGGGCTCCCTTCACGCCGCAGCCGACAGCCGTTCCGAGGCGATGCGGTAGGAGATCGCTTCCGCCAGATGAATGCGGCCGAGCAGCTGGGAGCCATCGAGATCCGCGAGCGTACGCGCCACCTTCAGCACCCGATGATAGCCGCGGGCGGAGAACTTGAACTTGTCGGCCGCGTCGCGCAGCAATTGCAGGCCGGCCGGATCGGGCTCGGCGAGCTTCTCGATCAGCGCCGTCGAACAGCGGGCATTGGTCGTCACGCCACCGATCCCAGCCGCCTCGAACCGCTCGCGCTGCATGTCGCGGGCGAGCGCCACGCGCCGCGCCACGTCAGCGCTTCTCTCCGCCGCCATCGGCCGGATGAGATCGGATGCCGAAACCGCCGGCACGTCGATGCGGATGTCGATGCGGTCCATCAGCGGTCCGGAAATCCGGCCCTGATAGTCGGTGATGCAGCGCGGGCCGCGCGCGCAGGTGTGGCCCGGCTCGCCGGCCATGCCGCAGCGGCACGGGTTCATCGCCGCCACCAGCTGGAATTCCGAGGGATAGGCGACCCGGTGGTTGGCGCGGGCGATGATGCATTCGCCCGTCTCCAGCGGCTGGCGCAGCGCATCGAGCACCGGCGGGGCGAATTCCGGCAGTTCGTCGAGGAAGAGTACGCCGCGATGGGCAAGCGAGGCCTCGCCCGGCCGGGCACGAAGGCCACCGCCGACGAGGGCGGCCATGGTCGCCGAGTGGTGCGGGGTGCGGAACGGCCGGCGATCCGACAGCTTGCCGCCCGAGAGCTGGCCGGCGATCGAATGGATCATCGACACTTCGAGCAGTTCGGCGGCCGAAAGCGGCGGCAGGATCGAGGGAAGCCGCGCGGCCAGCATCGACTTGCCCGAGCCCGGCGGCCCGACCATCAGCAGATTGTGCCCGCCGGCCGCCGCCACTTCCAGCGCCCGCTTGGCGCTTTCCTGGCCCTTGATGTCGGCGAGATCCGGCAGATTGGCGGGCAGTGCCCGGATCGCCGGCTCGGGGCGCGTGAGCACCTGGGTGCCGCGGAAATGATTGGCGAGCGCGATCAGGCTGCGCGGTGCGAGGATATCGATGTCGGCACCGGCCCAGGCGGCCTCCGCGCCGCAGTCTGCCGGGCAGATCAGCCCCTTTCCGAGCGCATTGGCCCCCATCGCCGCCGGCAGTGCACCGGCGATCGGTGCGATCGTGCCGTCGAGATTGAGTTCGCCGATCACGACATAGTCAGACAGCGCGTCGCCCGGAATGGCGCCGAGGGCCGCCATGAGGCCGAGCGCAATGGGCAGGTCGAAATGCGAGCCTTCCTTGGGAAGATCGGCGGGCGCCAGATTGACGGTCACCCGCTTGGGCGGCAGCGCCAGTCCGGACGCATGAAGCGCTGCCTGGACGCGTTCGCGGCTCTCCGCCACCGCCTTGTCCGGCAGGCCGACGATCTGCATGCCGAGCTTGCCCGGCGCGACCATTACCTGGACGTCGACCGGCACGCCCTCAATGCCCTGGAATGCGACTGTACTGACACGCGCTACCATCGCCCGCCCCCACGAACCCAGACCGCCCTTCGCAACTACATCTTGCGCGGGTTATGGATTGCAATCTGGCACGGATCGCGCCCGAAAACAAGAACATTAACGGAACAAATTCACGCTATACTCGCGATCGGGTTGCGGTGGGTTGTATAGTTGGAACGAAGGGTGATCAGAGCGGAAGACGAGCCCGCGTCAGGCCCGCTTCTTCTCGATCGCGTCCCACAGAAGCGCGGCGATATCTGCGCCGCCGAACTTCTTGACTTCCCGGATCCCGGTCGGCGAGGTCACGTTGATCTCGGTCATGTAGTCGCCGATGACGTCGATGCCGACCAGCAGGAAGCCGCGCTCCTTCAGTGCCGGGCCGATGCGGGCGCAGATTTCCTTTTCCCGCGCCGTCAGTTCGGTGGCCTCGGCGCGACCGCCGACATGCATGTTGGAACGGCTGTCGGTCTCGGCCGGCACGCGGTTGATCGCGCCGACCGCCTCACCGTCGACCAGGATGATGCGCTTGTCGCCCTTGCGCACCGCCGGCAGATAGGCCTGGGCGATGAAGGGTTCGCGGAACATCTGGTGGAACATCTCGATCAGCGAGGTGAAGTTGCGGTCATCGCGGGTCGAGTGGAACACACCGGCGCCGCCATTGCCGTAGAGCGGCTTCAGGATTATGTCGCCCATCTCCTCGCGGAACCGCGCGATCTCGCCGACATCGCGGGTGATGAGCGTCGGCGGCATCAGGTCGGCGAATTCGGTGACGAAGATCTTTTCCGGCGAATTGCGCACCCAGGCCGGATCGTTGACGACGAGCGTCTTCGGATGGATGCGCTCCAGCAGATGCGTCGAGGTGATATAGGCCATGTCGAAGGGCGGATCCTGGCGCAGCAGCACCACGTCCATGGTCGACAGATCGACCCGCTCCGGCGCGCCCAGCGTGAAGTGGTTGCCCTTTTCGTCGCGCAGTTCCATCGCCTCGACGGTGGCGATGATCTTGCCGTCGCGCATGGAAAGCCGGTCGGGCGTATAATGGAACAGCTTGTAGCCGCGGGCCTGGGCCTCAAGGCTCATCGCGAAGGTCGAATCCCCCGCGATCGCGATGCCGGAGACATGGTCCATCTGGACCGCAATATTGGTGATCTTCGCCATGGCCGGCCCCTCGTTGAAAGCCAACGAGATTTAGGCCGGGTCCTTGAGAAAGGCAACGTCGGCGACCATCAATTCTCCTGAACCTCGGCTCAGCCGAGGACCCGCTTGGCCGAGGGCGAGCGCAGGGCGTTGCGGATGCGGTAGAGGGTGGCCAGCGGCTCGGGGAAAGGCTTGCGCAGGAAGGCGATCTTGCGGACATAGTCGTCGACGCGCCAGGTCGCCCAGGTTCCGCCACGGAAATAGGCGATGTCGCCGGCCTTCAGCAGACGCTCGGAGCCGTCCTCGGCGGTCACATGAACTTCGCCCTCCTGGATGACCACCGTTTCGTCCCAGCCGAAATACCAGCGGAACTCGCCGGCCGTGCAATCCCAGACCGCGGTCGAGCTTGCCTCGTCCGTGCTGGTCGAATGGTCGGCGATGCGGGCGAGCGGCGTGCCGCGAATGATCCATTCGGGCTTGATCGGCGCGGGCTTGAGCGCCAGGTGATCGCTGTGGGCCGAGACCACCGGCGGGTTTTCGTCAAGGCGCTGGCTCCGCGGAGCGGCGAGCAGCGTGCCGGCCATGCCGACGAGCAAAAGTTTGATAGGCATTTCCGTTCCCAGGACTTGTCTTGTTCTGCACGGAAAGATAGCAGGCCTCTCTTACCTTTCGCTTTGGCCGATCGCTCGAATTTTAATGATCGGCCATTGAGCCGCAGAAACCGCCCGGCGCCTGGTTCAGGCGAAGCTTGCCTCGCGGGCGAGCGGCATCGGCGCCCGGCTGCCGGGATGCGGCTGCAGCGGCTCGATCCGGCGACCGGTATCCCTGGCAAAGAAATGGACCCGCTCCGGAGCCACGGTGAGCCGCAGCTCCTCGGTGATCACCGCCTCCAGCGGAATGATCGCCGTCAGCGCCTGGGACGAGAGATGGCCGTGCACCAGCCGGTGTGCGCCGAGCTCCTCGACATAATCGACCTTGAACGGCAGGCCGGCCACGTCGTCGCCGGCCAGCAACAGGTCTTCGGCGCGGATGCCGACGGTCACCGGCCCGCTGGCCGAGGTCGGGATGCCGAAGGCCATCGAGACGTCGCCGATCACCAGCTGCCCGCCGTCGATCGCGCCCTCGAGCAGGTTCATCGCCGGCGAGCCTATGAAGCTCGCGACGAAGGTGGAGGCCGGGCGGTGATAGACCTCGAGCGGCGTGCCGATCTGCTCGATCACGCCACCGTTGAGGACGACCAGACGGTCGGCCAGCGTCATGGCCTCCAGCTGGTCGTGGGTCACGTAGATCGCCGTCGTGGCGAGCCGGCGCTGCAACTTGCGGATCTCGCCGCGCATGGTGACGCGCAGCTTGGCGTCAAGGTTGGACAGTGGCTCGTCGAACAGGAAGACGGCCGGCTTGCGCACGATGGCGCGCCCCATGGCGACGCGCTGGCGCTGGCCGCCGGAGAGCGCCCTCGGCTTGCGCTTGAGATAGGGTTCGATCTCCAGCATGCGGGCGGCTTCCGCGACGCGCGCCTCGATCTCCGCCTTCGGCGTCTTGCGGTTCCTCAGGCCATAGGCGAGGTTGTCGAACACGCTCATATGCGGATAAAGCGCATAGTTCTGGAACACCATGGCGATGTCGCGGTCGGCCGGCTCGACCGTGTTGACGACCCGGCCGCCGATGCTGACCGTGCCTTCGGATATGGCTTCCAGCCCCGCCACCATGCGCAGCAGCGTCGACTTTCCGCAGCCGGACGGCCCGACGAGCACGATGAACTCGCCGTCCTCGATGGCGATATCGATGCCCTTCACGGCATGGACCCCGCCGTCATAGATCTTCGAGACCTGGTCGATGTGGATGGTCGCCATGGGGTTCGCCTTTCTTACTTGTCGCTCTCGGTCAGGCCCTTGATGAACCAGCTCTGGAAGATCACGACGATGACGACGGGCGGCAGCATGGCGAGCACGGCCATGGCGAATGCCTCGTTGTAGTCGGGGATCTGCGAGCCGACCCAGACCTGCAGGATCTGCTTGATGCCGCGCATCAGGGTGTAGAAGCTCTCGTCCGTGGTCATCAGCATGGGCCAGAGGTACTGGTTCCAGCCGTAGACGAACATGATGATGAACACCGCCGCGATCATGGTGCGCGACAGCGGCACGAGCACGTCGATGAAGAACTTGACCGGGCCCGCGCCGTCGATGCGGGCGGCCTCCAGCAATTCGTCCGGCACGGACTTGAAGAACTGGCGGAAGAAGAAGGTGCCGGTCGCCGAGGCGAGCAGCGGCAGGATCAGGCCGGTATGGGTGTTCAACAGGCCAAGATCGCTCATCACCTTGTAGGACGGCATGATGCGCACCTCGAGCGGCAGGAGCAGCGTGGTGAAGATCAGCCAGAAGGCGAGCGTGGCGAAACGGAAGCGGAAATAGACGATCGCATAGGCCGCCATCATCGACAGCACGATCTTGCCGATGGCGAAGCCGAGGCCGAGGATCAGCGAATTCAGCGCCATGGTGAGGCCCGTGACCTCACCGGTGAAGCCGCCGCCGCGGAACAGCACCTTCTCGTAGGTCTCGGTGAAATGATCACCGATCGACAGCATCAGGCCGTCGGTGTGGATCTCGGCCGCCGTGTGGGTCGAGGTGGTGAACGCCACCACCAGCGGCCCGAGCATCAGGATGACGCCGGCGATCAGGATGAGGTGGTCGAAGAACTTGGTGCGGTACATGGCTCGACCTCAACCGTAATGAACGCGGCGTTCGATGAAACGGAACTGGACGAGCGTCAGCACCAGCACGATGACCATCAGGATGACCGACTGGGCGGAAGACGAGCCGAGGTCATTGCCGCGGAAGCCGTCGAGATAGACCTTGTAGACCAACGTGATCGGGTTGTTGGCCGCCTTGTCCTTCACGATCACATCGATGACGCCGAAGGTGTCGAACAGCGAATAGGTCATGTTGATGACCAGCAGGAAGAAAGCCGTGGGGGTCAGCAGCGGCAGGATGACCGTCCAGAAGCGGCGGGTGCCGGACTTGCAGTCGATGGCGGCGGCCTCGCGGATCGAGGCCGGAATGCCCTGCAGGCCGGACAGGAAGAAGATGAAATTGTAAGGGATCTGGTTCCACACCGCCACCGCGACCATGGCGAAGGCCGTGTCGAAATAGTTTATGCCGACCTTCATGTCCCAGCCGAACAGCGCGACGAAGTGCACGAAGGGGCCGATATGCTGGTCGAAGAACATCATGCCGATCAGGCCGGCGACCGGCGGGGCGATCGCATAGACGACGATCAGCAGCGTCTTGTAGGTCGATTGGCCGCGGATGACGGCATCCGCCTTCAAGGCCAGGAGCAGGCCGAGCGACAGCGTCAGAAAGGTGACGATCAGGCTGTAGGCCACGGTGAAACGGGCGATCTTCTGGTACTCCGATGCGGTCAGCGCATCGGTGTAGTTGTCGAGGCCGACGAAGGCCGAGCCGAAGCCGAAGGGATCCTCGATGAAGAAGGACGAATGAATCGCCTGCGCGGACGGCCAGTAGAAGAAGATCGAAATGATCGCGAACTGCGGCAGGAGCAGCAGGTAGGGCAGATATCGCGAGGAGAACTGGACGCGCTTCATGGTGTTGTCTTTCGAGAAAGAAGGCAGTCCGCCTGACGGTGAGGATGCGCCCCTCATCCGCCTGCCGGCACCTTCTCCCCGCAGGCGGGGAGAAGGGCGAAGCCGCAGCGTCTGCACTCCCTCTCCCCGCTTGCGGGGAGAGGGTGGGGTGAGGGGCAATAGCCCGTGGTTGATCAGCCGGCCGTCTTGGCGAAGCGGGCGAGCAGTTCGTCGGCTTCCTTCTTGATGGTTTCCATGGCTTCCTTCGGCGTGGTCTCGCCGGCGAAGATGCGATTGTATTCGCGTTCCATCACCGAGCGGATCTGCGGGTAGAAGCCCATGCGGTAGCCCTTGTCCCACTCGCCACCCGGCAGGGAGAGCTGCTGGATGCCGACTTCGGCGGCCGGCTTCTCGTTGTAGTAGCCTTCCGACTTGGCCAGTTCATAGGCAGCCTTGGTGATGGCCACATAGCCGGTCGCCTGGTGATAGAACTTCTGGATTTCCGGCGAGGTCAGGAAGTGGAAGAAGGAGGCCGTGCACTTGTTTTCGGCTTCCGACTTGCCCGACATGGCGAAAAGGGCAGCGCCGCCGATGAAGGTGTGGACGCCTTCCGGGTTGACCGACTTCCAGAAGGGCAGGAAGGTGGCGGAGAACGGCATGGTCGCGGTCTTCTGCAGGCCGCCGAACGAGCCGGACGAACCGATCCAGAGGGCAACCTTGCCTTCTTCGAAGGGCTTCTGGTTGTCGTTCCAGCCGGCGCCGTAGTAGCCGAAAAGGCCCTGGTCGTACCAGGCCTTCAGCTTGTCGTACATCATGACATGGTTCGGGTCGGTGACGTTGATCGTCGTGTCGACGACGCTGTCGTAACCATTGTTGTTCGAGGCGAACTGCAGGTTATGGCGCGAGAAGAAATTCTCGGTGAACTGCCAGGTGAGCTGCGACTGCACGAGCGGGATGAAACCGGCTTCCTTTAGCTTCGGCGCGATGGCTTCGAACTCTTCCCAGGTCTTCGGGGCTTCGACGCCGGCCTTCTTCAGCGCGTCGGTGTTGACATACATGATCGGCGCCGAGGAGTTGAACGGCATGCCGACGAACTTGCCTTCGCTATCGGCGTAGAAATAGCGCACGCCTTCGATGAAGTCGTCACGGTTGAAGTCGAAGCCGGCGTCCTTGATCAGGTCTTCGGCCGGAACGACGGCACCCTTGGCGTTGATGATGGTGGCGGCACCGGCGTCGAACACCTGGAGGATGTTCGGCTGTTCGCCCGAACGGAAGGCGGCGATGCCGGCCGAGAGGGCTTCCTCGTAGGAACCCTTGGACACCGGGGTCAGGGCGCATTCGCTCTGGGCGGCGTTGAACTTCTGGGCGACTTCGTTGATCACTTCGCCATTGCGGCCGCCCATGCCGTGCCACCAGGTGATGTTGGTCGCGGCCAGCGTCGTCGATGCGGTCATGGACAAGGCCAGAGCGGCCAAAGAAAGCTTCTTGAACATGGAAAAATCCTCTCCGCCAATATTGGGGTGAGGAGTGGATTAGTCGCGATGTGTGACGCGGAATTGAACGTTTTGTGTCACTTCGATTACAAAGACGCCCAATGTGAAAGCAAAACGAAACTAGAACGCGCCTTCAATATGGCGAGGCCAGGCGCGCGGCATAATCGCCACAATATCATATCGCAGCGAGAGGCGAGCGGCGTCGGGCTGGCGGGCAAGCCAGTGATCGCCGGCGGCGCGAATGCGGTTCTGGCTGGTGAAGGTCACGGCATCAATGGCGACCATGAGGTCGCGGCGCGCCTTAACCTCGACGAAAGCGACGACATCGCCACGGCGCGCGATGATGTCGATCTCGCCCGCGCGCACGCGGTAGCGGAGGCTCAGGATACGGTAGCCCTTCATCATCAGGAATATCGCCGCCACCCATTCCGACCATCGTCCCCGACGTTCGGCGCGCTTTCGCTTTTCGGGCGGGGCGAACCGGCTCATCCCTCACCCTTCAGCTTGAGCAGACGCTGATACAGATCCTTGCGCGCAAGACCGGTCAGCTTTGCGGCTTCCGTCGCCGCCTTTGCGGTGGGCAGGGTTTCCGCGAGCCGGGCGAGGATGCGATCGATCTCGCCGGCCTCGGGGGCCGGCTTCTCCAGCGGTGGGCCGACCACCAGCACGACCTCGCCCTTGACGGCCCGGTCGGCGTAATAGTCGGCGAGTTCCCGCAGCGAGCCGCGGCGAAATTCTTCGAAGGTCTTGGTCAGCTCGCGGCACACCGAAGCCGGCCGCTCGGCCCCGAGCTCGTCCGCAGCGGCGGCAAGCGTGTCGCCGATCCGGTGCGGGCTTTCGAAGAAGATCAGCGTGGCGGGAATCTCGCGCAGTTGCGCCAGCCGTTCGTGCCGCGCCTTGTCCTTGACGGGCAGGAAGCCGGCGAACAGGAAGGCGTCGTTCGGCAGGCCGGAACCGACGAGAGCGGCAAGCGGCGCCGAGGCGCCGGGGATCGGCACGACGCGATGGCCCGCCTCGATCGCCAGCTGGCCGAGACGATAGCCGGGATCGGAGACGAGCGGCGTCCCGGCATCGGAAACCAGCGCCACGGAGCGGCCCGCTTCGAGCGCCGCGATCAGCTTCGGCCCCGCCTCATTGGCATTATATTCGTGATAGGAGTAGGGCCGGTTCTGGATGCCGAAACGGTCCAGCAGCACGCGGGTCACGCGCGTATCCTCGCAGGCCAGCACATCGGCGCCGGCGAGCGTTTCCAGCGCCCTCAGCGTGATGTCGCCGAGATTGCCGATCGGGGTCGCGACCAGATAGAGCGCCGGCTCCAGCGGCCGGGCGGCGATCACCACGTCGCTCACCCGATAGGTCCGCTGCGGCGATGTCGCCTCTTTGCCGTCCTCAGCCACTGTCACGTCCCGTCTCTCCGCATTGATCCCTCCTTATCGTCCAGCCCCCGCGATTGGGCAAGGGCCGCGCGGGGCTCCGCACCGGCGTTAGCCATTGCGTCAATTTGGTGCGAAGGCCGCGCAGCTGCCTCTTGCTTTTCTCGTTCAATTCCTGCCATTTTGCCCGTCCACATTGTCCGGCCCTCTTCGGTGGCCGGGAGGAACAGTGCGGTCCCGGAGTGCGGACCGCGACAGGTCGAAAGCGGTAGTGTCCATGCGTATTACTCTTGAACGGTCGAACCTTCTGAAATCGCTGAACCACGTGCATCGCGTGGTCGAGCGGCGCAACACGATCCCGATCCTGTCGAACGTCCTGCTGCGCGCCGAGGGTGCGAGCCTGGCAATGAAGGCGACCGACCTCGACCTCGAGATCACCGAGGCGACGCCGGCCATGGTCGAGCAGGCGGGCGCGACCACCGTTCCCGCGCACCTGCTGTATGAAATCGTCCGCAAGCTGCCGGACGGCGCCGAAGTGCTGCTCGCCACCACCCCGGACGGCGCTTCCATGACGGTCGCCTCCGGCCGCTCAAAATTCTCGCTGCAATGCCTGTCGGAAGCCGACTTCCCGGACCTCACCGCCGGCAATTTCTCGCACTCCTTCAAGCTGAAGGCGAGCGACCTGAAAATGTTGATCGATCGCACCCAGTTCGCGATCTCGACCGAAGAGACCCGCTACTACCTGAACGGCATCTACCTGCACACGATCGAAAGCGGCGGCGCGCTGAAGCTGCGCGCGGTCGCCACCGACGGCCACCGCCTGGCGCGTGCCGACGTCGAGGCGCCGTCCGGCTCCGAAGGCATGCCCGGCATCATCATTCCCCGCAAGACCGTCGGCGAGCTGCAGAAGCTGGTCGACAATCCGGAGATGATCGTCACCGTCGAAGTCTCCGACGCCAAGATCCGCCTCACCATCGGCGAGATCGTCATGACCTCGAAGCTGATCGACGGCACGTTCCCCGATTACCAGCGCGTCATTCCGGCGGCGAACGACAAGGAAATGCGGGTCGATTGCCAGACCTTCGCCCAGGCCGTCGACCGCGTGTCGACGATTTCCTCCGAGCGCGGCCGCGCCGTGAAGCTGGCGCTGTCCGACGGACACCTGATGCTCACCGTCAACAACCCGGATTCCGGCAGCGCGACGGAAGAAGTGGCCGTCGGCTACGACAATGACGCGATGGAAATCGGCTTCAACGCCAAATACCTGCTCGACATCACCGCGCAGCTCTCCGGCGACGACGCAATCTTCCTGCTGGCCGATGCCGGCTCGCCGACGCTGATCCGCGACACCGCGGGTGACGACGCGCTGTATGTTCTCATGCCGATGCGGGTTTAAGTCACGATTCGCACAGGCAATTTTGTCGGTTGCGGCATTTCGCCTTGTTTTTGCGACAAACCCGGGCGACATTTGCCGGGCGCGGATGTACGCGCTTTAGGTCTTGAGTGGGGATTAGGCCATGGTACGACGCTTGAAGCAAAAGTTCGAGAAGAAGTTCGATGAGGAGATCCGCTTCTTCAAGGGCATGATGCAAGGGCCGAAGACCGTGGGTGCCATCGTGCCGACCTCCTCGATCACTGCGCGTCGAATGGCCAGCGTCGTCAATCCGAATTCCGGCCTCCCGGTTCTGGAACTCGGGCCGGGAACGGGCGTCATCACCAAGGCGATCCTGGCGCGCGGCGTGAAGCCGGAAAACCTTTTTTCCATCGAATATTCCGAGGATTTCTACGACCATCTGGTTCAGACCTATCCGGGCGTCAACTTCATTCACGGCGACGCATTCGATCTTAAAAAGACCCTCGGCCCGCGCGCCGACCAGATGTTCGACTCGGTCGTCTCCGCCGTTCCGCTGCTGAATTTCCCGATGGCGGAGCGCATCCGCATGCTGGAAGCGCTGCTCGACCACCTGCCGCCGGGACGGCCCGTCGTACAGATTTCCTATGGCGCGGTTTCGCCGATCATCGCCAAGCCGGACAGCTATCACATCCAGCATTTTGACTTCGTCATGCGCAACATCCCCCCCGCGCAGCTGTGGATCTATCGCCGCGGCTGACCGCTGGCGGCACGTCCGGATGTTCGGCCTCTACATTACCCACCCCCAGGTCCGGATCGATCCGGCCATTCCCGTTCCGCAATGGGGCCTTTCGGAGATCGGCGCTGCCCGCGCCGAACAGGCCGCATCATGTGCGTGGGTGAAACAGCTCGGACGCATCGTCTCCAGCGCCGAAGTCAAGGCGATCGAGACCGCGCAGATCCTCGCCACCGCTGCCGGCATCGGCTTCGAGACGGTCGAGGCGATGCATGAAAACGATCGCTCCGCGACAGGATTCCTGAAGCCGGACGAATTCGAGAAGGCCGCCGACTGGTTCTTCGCTCATCCGCTGGAGAGTTTTCGTGGCTGGGAACGGGCGGCTGATGCCCAGGCCCGCATCGTCGGCGCGGTTACGGCCATCCTTGACGATCACGATCCGGCCGTGCCGATCGCCTTTGTCGGCCACGGGGGCGTCGGCACCCTGCTGAAATGCCGGTTGCTCGGCATCCCGATCAGCCGCACCGAAGACCAGCTGCCCGGCGGCGGCAATCTTTACGCCTTCTCTCTTGCGGATCGGCGCATCGCATGCGACTGGACGCCGATCGAAGACTGGAAGGGGATCGACCCATGACGCCACGCGAACGCCTCATCGTCGGCCTGGATGTGCCGACCGTCCGGGAAGCCGAAACCATCGTCGGGACGCTCGGCGACGACATCCTGTTCTACAAGATCGGCTATCAGCTGGCCTTCGCCGGCGGGCTGGAATTCGCCCGCGAGCTCGCCCAGAGCGGCAAGAAGATCTTCCTCGACATGAAGCTGCTCGACATCGACAACACGGTCGCCTCGGGCGTCGAGAACATCGCCAAGATGGGCATGTCGATGCTGACCCTGCACGCCTATCCGAAGGCCATGCGCGCCGCGGTCAAGGCGGCGGAAGGCTCGGGGCTGTGCCTGCTCGGCGTGACCGTGCTAACCTCGATGGACGAGCAGGACCTGGTCGACGCCGGCTATGAATACGATCCGCACACGCTGGTGCTGAAGCGCGCCGAGCAGGCCCGCATCGCTGGAATGGGCGGCATCGTCTGCTCGGCCGAAGAGGCAAGCGCCGTGCGCAAGGTGATCGGCCCGGACATGGCGCTGGTCACCCCCGGCATCCGTCCGGTCGGCGCCGACAAGGGCGACCAGAAGCGGGTGATGACGCCGGCCGACGCGCTGAAGGCCGGCTCCAGCCATCTCGTCGTCGCCCGCCCGATCGTCAAGGCCGAAGACCCGAAGGCCGCCGCGCGCGCGATCCTCGCCGAGATGGCCGAAGTCCTCTGACCGCAGGCCGCTTCCTCCGGGGGAAGGCTCAATCGTTGCCGACGATCTCGTTGGTCGGGTCGGTGTTGCGGATGAGGCCCCTGCCGCCGCCAATGAAGCGATTGTCGCGCACGATGTTGAATTGCGCGAAGTCCCGCGGATCAAGGCTGCTCCCGAAGGGGAAGGCCGGATCGCTGAAGCGGTGGGAGGTCTTGCCATTGCGCTGGTTGAGCCAGATGGCCGGCCGAGGACGACCCCCTGGCTCGTAGCGGAAGGTATTGCCCTCGATGACATTGTATTGCGGCGCCTGGTGGCGGATCGTGCCACCCTCGCCGGCATTGCGGTAGAGGAAGATGCCGCCGTTGACAGGGTTTTCGAAGACATTGCCGGAGATCACGTTGCGGGCCGAGCCGTCGACGGCGATCTGCTCGCGGCGCTTCGTCTTCATGACAAAGAGGTTTCCGGTGAACCGGTTCTCGGCGCTTTCGGCATCGAGATAGACAGCCGTGCCCTTCGCTTCGCCCCGGAAGCGTGATCCGTTGACCGTGACCTTGGTTACGCCCGGGCCGAGATAGAGCGGCACGGTGTCGCGGGCGACGAAGTCGAGATTGTCGAGCAGGACATCCCTTGGCGCGGCGGCCTGTGCTCTCGCCGTGTGATCGCGGCGGCGCGAGGAAAGCTTGACCAGTTCACCCTGTCCGTTGGGCCCGAGCCCCATCAGTCGCAGATTGCCGACGATCTTGCAGTTCCTGACGGTGACCCCTTCCGGCACGCTCCACTGACCGTCGCCGCCCTTGAGCGAGCGGATCACGACCGTCGGGCGGCTGGCGCCGATCACCGCGTCAGCCGTGCCGAGCGTTCCGCCCTTGCAGTCGAAGGTGACGCCGGAGGCCCTGGCGCCGGAAAAGGCGATCGGCCGGGCAATCACATCTTTCGGACCGAGCGTCACGTCGCAGGCGATCTCGAGCGGGCGTGCCTTCGGGTCGGCGGGTTTGCGCAACTCGGCATAGAGCGGCGCGGGGCAGGCCTTGGCCTTGGCCTCGGCCTGCGCCGGAGCGCAAAGGGCAAAGCCGGCCGCCAGCACGGCCCCGGCCAGCCACATGCCGCCGGGAAGGATCATCGCTCGTCTCGAATCTTGTCTGCGCATTCTGATTTCCTTGTTGAGCAGGCTATGGCCGGCAGCGCATCGACGCGCGGGATGCCTTGACCGTGGCGTGAATTTACTGAAATAAACCGGCATAACCAGTCAAGGATGGGACGAAAACATGGCCAAGGGCTACTGGATCGCACGGGTCGATATTCGCGACGCGGAACGTTACAAGGACTATGTCGCGGCGGCAAAGCCCGCCTTCGAGAAGTTCGGCGCCAAGTTCCTCGCCCGCGGCGGCGCGTTCACCGAGCTCGAAGGCAAGGCCCGGGCCCGCAACGTGGTCATCGAGTTCCCCTCGCATCAGGCGGCCGTCGACTGCTACAACTCGCCCGAATACCAGATCGCCGCAAAGATCCGCCAGGAAGTGGCCGATGCGGAAATGGTGGTCGTCGAAGGGGCCTGAGTAAGACCTTTTTCGCGGGGCCGCGCATGTCGTCGGCCCTTCCGCTCGCCTTTCGATTCGGCTAAAGACAGCGAGACCTTCAGCGCATCTCGGCGCATGCCTATTCCAAGGAGCCAACCCATGACCTTGTCCAACCTTCCGCCGCTCGTCACCGTGTTCGGAGGATCGGGTTTTGTCGGACGTCATGTCGTGCGGGCCCTTGCCAAGCGTGGCTACCGTATCCGCGTCGCGGTGCGCCGTCCCGACCTCGCCTTCTTCCTGCAGCCGCTCGGCAATGTCGGGCAGATTTCCTTCGTCCAGGCCAATCTCCGTTATCGCGCTTCGGTCGACCAGGCGGTCCAGGGCGCTGACCATGTCGTCAACTGCGTCGGCATCCTGTTCGAGAGCGGCCGCAACAGCTTCGACGCCGTGCAGGACTTCGGCGCGCGCGCCGTGGCCGAGGCCGCCCGTTCGGCCGGTGCCCGGCTGACCCATGTTTCCGCCATCGGCGCCGATGCCAAGTCCGGCTCCGACTATGCCGCGTCCAAGGGCCGCGCCGAGGCCGCCGTACTTTCGATCAAGCCGGACGCCGTCATCCTGCGCCCGTCGATCATCTTCGGACCGGAGGACGGCTTCTTCAACAAGTTCGCCGCCATGGCGAAGATGATGCCGGTTCTGCCGCTGGTCGGCGGCGGCAAGACGAAATTCCAGCCGGTGCATGTCGAGGACGTCGCCGAGGCGGTCGCACGCTCCGTCGACGGCAAGCTCGTTCCCGGCAAGGTCTATGAACTCGGCGGCCGCGACGTCATGACATTCCGCCAGTGTCTCGAGACCATGCTTGCCGTTGTCGACCGCAAGCGCGCCTTCCTGTCGCTGCCTTTCGGCATCGCCTCGCTGATCGGCAGCCTGTCGTCGATGATCCCCTTCGTCAAGCCGGCGCTGACCAGCGATCAGGTCAAGCTGCTGAGGTCCGACAATGTCGTGTCCGACGCCGCCAAGGCCGAGGGCCGCACGCTCGAGGGCATGGGCATCAACCCCGCTTCTGTCGAATCGATCCTGCCGACCTATCTCGTCCAGTACCGGCCGCACGGCCAGTTCACCGGTTCGGGCAAGGCCGCCTGAGCCGTCGGGGAACCGGATCGGCCCTCTCCGCGTTGCACAAATGACGCAGAGAGGGAATCCTTGCGTTAACCGCGAATTTAGCAAGATCTTCTATTGATGCCCCTGCGGGCAATGCGTAAACAACCACCAGTTCGGACGCGGCGGACACCGCCGGCGACGACCACAAATTCATCTCGAGGGGCCACTTCATGGGTAAGTCTATCGCACTGTTTTTTGCATGTGCGGCATTGGTCATCATCGCCGGCTCGTTCCTGGCACCGTCCACCGTTGCTGCGCGCAAAGGCAATTGCGCACCCGCCTATGGCGTCGATCCCTGCAGCACCGGTTCGATCTCGGTCACGCAGTAATCCTGCGATCCCGATCCCAAAAATAAGGCCGGCTTTCACCGGCCTTTTCTTTGTTCTTTCGCCCCCTCAGGCGGCTCCTCCCAGTCCCAGCAGCAGACCGATCAGGCCCAGCGTGCCGATCACGATCCGCCACCAGGCGAAGAGCGCGTATCCACGCTTCGACACGAAGTCGAGCAGGCTGCGCACCACCAGCAGTGCCGACAGGAAAGCCGCGATGAAGCCGATGGCGATGATCGCGCCGTCATCGAAGCTCAGCGCATCGCGGTTCTTGTAGAGATCGAGGGCAAAGGCGCCGACCATGGTAGGCATGGCGAGGAAGAAGGAGAATTCCGCCGCCGAACGCTTGTCGGCGCCGAGCAGCAGCGCCCCGACGATCGTCGCGCCGGAGCGCGAAACGCCCGGGATCATCGCGACGCACTGGCAAAGCCCGATCTTGAAGGCGAGCGACAGCGGGTATTCGGTGACGTCGGTGAACCTGGGCGTGAGCTTCAGCCGGTCGATCCACAGGAGCACGAAGCCGCCGAGGATCAGCATGACGCAAATCACCGTCGGGGTTTCGAACAGCACCGACTTGATGAAGTCATGGGCAATCGCCCCGATCACCGCCGCCGGCAGGAAGGCGAGAAGGATCGCCGCGACGAATCGCCGGCTGCCCGGATCGGTGGGCAGGCCGATCGCCAGCAGGAAGAGCTTGCGGAAATAGACGCTGAGGATCGCCAGGATGGCGCCGAGCTGGATCAGCACGGCAAAAGTGTTCTCCGGCGACTTGAAACCGAGAAAGTGCCCGGCCAGCAGCACATGCGCGGTGGACGAGACGGGAATGAACTCGGTCAGACCCTCGATCAGGCCGAGAAACAGCGCACTCAGAATGGATTGATCTTCCATGGAAAGTCCTTGAGAAGCGGGGCGGGAGGAAATGCGATTTGCTTGTATTGCGTCAATCAAGCTCCTATAGCTTGGAAGCCGTGGTCATGACCAGCCGCAATTCGCGCGCCCATGCCGGTGTTCAAACGCCTGAAGAATTCGAGTGACAATGCCAACATTGTATCATCACCCCATGTCCACCGCGTCCCGGTTCATCCGGCTGGTGCTCTCCGAATACGGCTTCCAGGTCGATCTCGTCGAAGAGCAGACATGGGAAAAGCGCCGGGAATTCCTGTCGCTCAATCCGGCCGGCACCCTGCCCGTCTATGTCGACGACAATATGAGGGCTCTCTGCGGGCCGGTCGTCATTTCCGAGTTCCTCGACGAGACCCACGGCGTGCTGAAGCGCGACCGCAGGCTCCTGGCCGAAGACCCGTTCCAGCGCGCCGAGATCCGCCGCCTGACCGAATGGTTCCTGCAGAAGATGGAGCAGGACGTCACCAAGCCGCTGGTGCGCGAACGCGTGCACAAGCTGCTGATCCCGAACGGGCTCGGCGGCGGCGCGCCCGATTCCAAGGTCCTGCGCACCGCGCGCGGCAATATCCGCCAGCACATGAAATATCTGAGCTGGCTCTCCGGCTCGCGTCCGTGGCTCGCCGGCGACCGGCTGAGCTATGCCGATCTGGCGGCTGCCGCCTCGCTGTCCGTGCTCGACTATCTCGGCGAGATCGACTGGTCGGAATATCCCGTCGCCAAGGAATGGTACCAGCGGCTGAAGTCGCGCCCCTCCTTCCGTCCGCTGCTGGCCGAGCGCCTGCGCGGCCTCACCCCGGTTTCGCATTACGCGGACCTGGATTTCTGACGGGACAGGGCCATGCCGCCGGAGCAGGCCGACCCATCGTCCGACAAGAAGCGTGCGTCGCTGACGGCCTTCATCAGGAAGGAGGCCGAGGCCCAGGGCTTCGAGCTTTGCCGCATCACCCGGCCCGACGCCATTCCCGAGGCGCCGGCGCGGCTTTCCGCCTATATCGAGGCCGGCTATCACGGCACCATGGACTGGATGCCGGAGACGCGCGAACGCCGTTCCGATCCGCGCGTGCTGTGGGACGACGTGCGCTCCATCGTCATGTTCGGCATGAATTACGGCCCCGATCTCGACCCGCGCTACCTGCAGGGCAAGCCGGACAAGGGGGCGATCTCGGTCTATGCCCGCAATCGCGACTATCATGACGTCATGAAAGGCCGGCTGAAGGAGATCGCCACGCGCTTTGCCGCGCGTGCCGGCGTCGACGTCAAGGTCTTCGTCGATACGGCGCCGGTGATGGAAAAGCCGCTTGCCGCCGCAGCGGGCCTCGGCTGGCAGGGCAAGCATACTAACCTCGTCAGCCGCGATTACGGCTCCTGGCTGTTCCTCGGCAGCCTGTTCACCACGGCGGAGCTTGAGGTCGACGCGCCCGAGATCGACCATTGCGGCTCGTGCCGGGCCTGTCTCGACGCCTGCCCGACCGATGCCTTCCCCGCGCCTTACAGGATCGATGCACGGCGCTGCATCTCCTATCTGACGATCGAGCACAAGGGCAGCATCGATCCAAACCTGCGCGCCGCCTTCGGCAACCGCATCTACGGCTGCGACGACTGTCTCTCGGCCTGTCCGTGGAACAAGTTCGCGCACGAGGCACGCGAGATGAAGCTCCAGGCCCGCCCCGACCTGATCGAGCCGGACCTCACCTTCCTGCTTTCGCTCGACGACCCGACCTTCCGCAGCTTTTTCAGCGGCTCGCCGGTCAAGCGCATCGGCCGCAACCGCTTCGTGCGCAATTGCCTGATCGCCGCCAGCAATTCCGGTCTTCCGGATTTGATCCCGGCCTGCCGCGCCCTGATCGGCGACGCGGCGCCGGAAGTTCGCGGCATGGCGATCTGGGCACTGTCGCGGCTGTTGCCGGAGGCCGAATTTACCGCGTTGCGCGAGGAGCATCTTCCGGGCGAAGCCGAAGCCGAGGTAAGACGCGAATGGATGATGTCGGAGTGAGATGATGCATGTGATGATTTTCGGCGCCGGCTATTCCGGCAAGGCCATTGGCCAGCTCCTCTCGTCCAGAGGATGCCGGGTGTCCGGCACGACGCGCAGCCTCGAGAAGCAGGCCGTCCTGCGCGACTGTGGAATTCACCCCTTCCAGTTTGACGGCGGCGGATTCTCCGACGTGCTGGCCGCGGAACTGGCGACGGTCACCCATCTCGTGCAGTCGATTGCGCCCGGCCGCGACGGCGACCCGTTGATCCGCCTGTTTGCCGGCAGCCAACTCAAGGCGCTCATGCCGAAGCTCGAATGGATCGCCTATCTCTCCACGGTCGGCGTCTATGGCGACCATGACGGCGCCTGGGTGGACGAGGACACGGCGCTCAAGCCCGTCTCGCAGCGCTCGGTCGAGCGCGTCGAGGCGGAAGCGGCCTGGCAGTCACTTGCCGGGCAGAACGGCCTGCCGCTCGCCATCCTGCGCCTGTCTGGCATTTACGGACCCGGCCGCAACGCCTTCGTCAACCTCGCCAATGGCACGGCGCGGCGCCTCGTCAAGAAGGACCAGGTGTTCAACCGCATCCGCGTCGAGGACATCGCCGGCGCGACCGCTCTGCTGGCGGAACTGCGTCAACCGGGCATATACAATGTCACCGACAACGAGCCCTGCCCGCCGCAGGACGTGGTCGCCGAGGCGGCGCGACTGATGGGCGCGGAGCCTCCGCCGGAACAGCCCTTCGAGACTGCCGAACTCTCGCCGATGGCGCGGTCCTTCTACGGGGAGAACAAGCGGGTCTCGAACGCGCGGCTGAAGGCGCTCGGCTATGCCTTCCGCTTCGGCGATTACCGTCAGTCGCTGCGGGATCTCTGGCAGAACGGAAGCTGGAACAAAGCCGGCTCGCAGACGTTTTAACCGCAGAAGAAGACCTCCAGACGAGTGATCCACCGCCGTCTGCCCCCGAATCTCCACATTTCAGGCAGGAAATGTGGCGGTTCGGATTATTTTTGCGTCATTTTTTTCGTGATCGCACCATTTTGGGATTCCTCCGGAATGGCATTCCGCTTTTTGTCTGAAATTAAACTGCTTTTGCTAGATCTTGCCAAAAGGTAAACGACGTGATTCGATATGCCGAATCACGAATGTTACAGACCGTAACATTCCGTGATTGCCCAAAGGCACGTTTTTGCCATTTTTCCCCTCGTTTTGGCGACGCCGCGCAAAATTCGGCTCGTTTCAACGACTAGGGAAATGCAAATTGACGAATATCCGACGCTCTAGCTTCACCGTCGCAACAATTGTCGCGCTCTCTGCTTGCCTGCCGCTCTCGGCCCATGCGGCCTCTTCCTGCGGCGGCGCATCCTGGTATGCGTTGCACTCCAAGACAGCTTCCGGTGAACGCATGAACCCGTCGCTTCTCACTGCCGCCCACAAGTCGCTGCGCTTTGGCACCAAGCTGAAGGTCACCAATGCCAAGAATGGCAAAAGCGTCGTCGTGCGCATCAACGATCGCGGTCCCTTCATCCGCGGCCGCGTGCTAGACCTCTCCAAGGCTGCCGCCCAGAACATCGGCATGGTCCGTTCCGGCCACGGCAAGGTCTGCTACGAGATCATCGGCTGATCACCCACCCCGGATCGGACACGATGCCGACCGGTTAGGCGCTTGCTCTTCCATCGGTTCGCCGCTACCACGCTCTCTTCGAATTCAGGAGAATGGAACATGCGTCTGGGCGGCCGCCTCGCTGGTGCGATCGAAGTACTGGATGACATCGAAGCACGTCGTCGGCCCGTTGCCGACGCGCTGAAGGATTGGGGCCTGGCGCACCGGTTCGCCGGGTCCGGCGACCGCGCCGCAATCGGCAACATCGTCTACGATGCGCTGAGGATGAAGCTGTCCCATGCCTGGCTGATGGACGACGACAGCGCCGCAGCGCTCGGCTGGGCCGTGCTGCTGCGCCAGTGGGGCCTTGCCGCCGAAGCACTGGCGGCTGAATTCGACGGCGACAATTTTGCTCCCAAGCCGCTGACGGCGGAGCAGCTGGCGGCCTTCTCGTCCCGCGATCTCGCCGATGCGCCGCTCAACGTACAGGGCGACATTCCGGAATGGATCCAGCCCTCCTTCGAAGCCGCCTTCGGTGAAGACTGGCTCGACGAAGCCAAGGCGCTCGCCGGCCGCCCGACGCTCGACCTGCGCGTCAACACCCTCAAGGCCCATCGCGACAAGGTGCTGAAGGCGCTCGACCGCACCAGTGCCCAGGCGGCCCGCATCGCCCGCTTCGGCATCCGTATTCCCGCCGGCGAAGGCGCCTCGCGGCTTCCCAACGTCACCGCCGAACTCAGCTTCCAGAAGGGCTGGTTCGAGGTTCAGGACGAGGGCTCGCAGATCGTCTCCGATCTGGTCGACGCCAAGGAGGGCGATCAGGTTCTCGATTTCTGCGCTGGCGGCGGCGGCAAGACGCTCGCCATCGCGGCTGTTATGAACAACAAGGGCCAGGTCCATGCCTATGATGCGGACCGCAAGCGCCTCGCGCCTATCATCGAGCGGCTGAAGCGCGCCGGCACCCGCAACGTCCAGGTGCATGACAGCCTGCGCGGGATCGAAAGCCTGAAAGGCCATGTCGACCGCGTGCTCGTCGATGCCCCCTGCACCGGCACCGGCACCTGGCGCCGTCGTCCCGACACGAAGTGGCGCCTGACGCTGCGCAATCTGCAGGAACGCGTCGCCCAGCAGCAGGAGGCGCTCAGCGAAGCGGCCGCCTATGTGCGCCCGGGCGGTGAGCTCCTCTACGTCACCTGTTCGGTGCTGCCAGAGGAAAACGACGCGCAGGCGACCGCCTTCTGCGCCGCCAATCCCGAGTTCGAGGTCGCGCCGACGCTCGACGGCTGGGACCGCCTGTTCGGCAAGGATGCACCCCGCCCACGCTCGCAGAATGGTCTGACCGTGACGCTCAGCCCCGCCTCGACCGATACCGACGGTTTCTTCTTCTGCCGAATGCGCCGCAAGGGGTGAGGCGCCCAGACAGCCCGACTTGACGAACCGCAAGTGGTGAGCATCTTTTCTATTCTCGACTATTTGACACCAGTTTCTTTTTCCGCCAAGACAAGGTCGTTCGTTTCACGCAGAGGGCGCGCAAGCGTCGAAGGAGAGACCATGTCCCGCAAATCCATTCTTGGCGCCTCGTTTGCGCTATTGATTGCCTCGGCAAGCTTCATGGCCGGCCCCGCGGCCGCCGCCACCGATGCGGCCGCGGTGCTGAACCACTATGCGGCGCTGGCCCATGCCAAGTATGAGGACTCGCTGAACACCGCCAAGGCGCTCGACGCCGCCATCGACGCGCTGATCGCTACCCCGAGCGATGAGACGCTCAAGGCCGCGCGTGCCGCTTGGATCAAGGCCCGCGTGCCCTACCAGCAGTCGGAAGTCTACCGCTTCGGCAATGCCGTGGTCGACGATTGGGAAGGCAAGGTGAATGCCTGGCCGCTCGACGAGGGCCTGATCGACTATGTCGACGCTTCCTACGGCACCGAAAGCGACGAGAACGCGCTGTTCGTCGCCAATGTGATCGCCAACCCGAAGCTGAAGATCAACGGCAAGGATGTCGACGCCACCAACATCACGCCGGAGTTCCTCTCCGGGACCCTGCATGAAGCCGGCGAGATCGAAGCCAATGTGGCGACCGGCTATCATGCCATCGAGTTCCTGCTTTGGGGCCAGGACCTCAACGGCACGGGTCCCGGCGCCGGCAATCGCGCCTATACCGACTTCGACACCAAGAACTGCACCAACGGCAACTGCGATCGCCGCGCCGCTTACCTCAAGGCCGCCTCCACGCTGCTGGTTTCCGATCTTCAGGAAATGGTCACCGCCTGGGCGCCGGATGGCGAAGCGACGAAGACCGTGACCGCCGATCCGAAGGCCGGCATTTCCGCTATCCTCACCGGCATGGGCTCGCTGTCCTACGGCGAACTCGCCGGCGAACGCATGAAGCTCGGCGTGTTGCTGCATGATCCGGAAGAGGAGCACGACTGCTTCTCCGACAACACGCATGCCTCGCACCTCAACGACGCCGTCGGCATCGCTTCGGCCTATAGCGGCGAATATACCCGCGCCGACGGCACGAAGATGACCGGCCCTTCGCTCTCGGAACTGGTCGCCGCCAAAGATGCGGCCCTCGACGCCGAAATGAAGGCCAAGCTCACCAAGACGCTCGACGCGATGAACGCCATGGCCAAGCGCGCCGAGACGGTCGAGGCCTATGACCAGATGATCGGCGAAGGCAATGCCGAGGGCAACGCCACCGTCCAGGCCGCCATCGACGGGCTGATCGACCAGACCAAGACCATCGAGCGCGTCATTGCGTCGCTGGATCTCGGAACGATCGAGCTTGAAGGTTCCGACAGCCTGGATAATCCTAACGCCGTGTTCCAATAAGACAAAAAGGCGGGCCATCGGAACTCTCCGGTGGCCCGAATTCCATCATCATGTCCCGCATCATCGCCCGTTCCTTCCGGCGCTCACTGTTCGCCACCGGCCTGTCGCTCCTCGTTCTTGCCCCCGCCGCGGCGGACGAGCCCCCGGTCCGCACAGATCTGACGCCGAAGGATCTCAAGCGCGTCGAGAAGGTCACGGCCCCGACCAACGACTTCTCCGCGCCCGAGCCGTTCGAGCTGATGCAGGGCGGTGCCGCGACCTCGACGAACCCGGTCAATGGCGACGCCTTTTCGCATTTCTCCTCCAACATCACCTTTGCCGAGGAAGAGGAATTCAAGCTCGGCAATGCGCTGTTCCGCAAGTTCTGGGTCTCCTCCCCCTCTTCGACCCAGGCCTCCGACGGTCTAGGGCCGCTGTTCAATGCGCGCGCCTGCCAGAGCTGCCACCTGAAGGACGGTCGCGGCCACCCGCCGGAAGGGTCCGCCGATTCGACTTCGATGTTCCTTCGCCTCGCCCGCCCGGCACGGACCGAGGACGAACGTCAGGCGGTCGCCGAGCTCAAGGCCGTCAACTTCCCGGACCCGACCTATGGCGGCCAGTTGCAGGACCTCGCCGTGCCCGGCCTCGCGGCCGAAGGGCGGATGGTCATCACCTATTCGGAAGAGCCCGTGACGCTTGCCGGCGGAGAGACCGTGTCGCTGCGCCGGCCCCACTATGGCGTCGCCGATCTCGCCTACGGACCGCTCGCGCCGGATACGACGCTGTCGCCGCGCATCGCCACGCCGATGATCGGCATGGGTCTGATCCAGGCGATCGCCGACGCCGACATCCTCGCCCGGGCCGACCCCGAGGATCGGGACGGCGACGGCATTTCCGGCCGCGCGGCCCGCGCCCGCGATCATCGCACCGGCGAACTGAAGCTCGGCCGTTTCGGCTGGAAGGCTCAGAATGTCTCGGTGCGCGACCAGAGTTCCAGCGCCTTCAAGGGCGACATAGGCATATCCACCCCGGACGCGCCGCATCCCTTCGGCGACTGCACGGAAGCGCAAGCGAAATGCCTGGTCATGCCGACCGGCGTGCAGAAGCGGCTCGGCGATACGGAAGCTCCCGACCCGGTGCTCGATCTCGTCACCTTCTATTCGGAGAACCTCGCCCCACCGGCCCGGCGCGACATCGACGATGCGACGGTGCTGGAGGGCAAGTCGCTGTTTTACGCATCCGGCTGCGTCGCCTGCCACACACCGAAATATGTGACGAGCCGCAAGGCCGAGAACAAGGCGCACCGGTTCCAGCTGGTCTGGCCCTATTCCGATTTCCTGCTGCACGACATGGGCGAGGGTCTCGCCGACGGCCAGGAGGTCGGCGATGCGAGTGGTCGAGAGTGGCGCACCCAGCCGCTCTGGGGTATTGGTCTGACCGAGAGGGTGAACGGCCATACCTTCTTCCTGCATGACGGCCGCGCGCGCAACCTGACCGAGGCGATCCTCTGGCACGGCGGCGAAGCGCAGGCCGCCCGCGACACCTTTGCAGGCCTTGCGGCCGATGATCGCAAGGCGCTCATCGCCTTTCTGGAGTCCCTATGAAGCCCTTACTTCTCGGCATCGTCACCGTTCTCAGCCTTGCCGCGCCGGCGGCGGCGCAGGATGCGAACCTCGCACCGCCCGCGCTGAAGAGCGAGGCCATCCCGGCCGTGATGGAAAAGGCGGTCGACGGTTTCATCCGTCCCGGCTACCACCGCTTCCGCGACGCCTCGGTCGCTCTCGAGAAGGATCTGCGGGCGCTCTGCGCCGCACCGTCGGCCGACGCGCTCGACGTGGCCCGCGGTGCCTTCGATGACACGGTCGCGGCATGGTCGACGATCGAAATCGTCCGCGTCGGTCCGGTGATCGAGGCCAACCGCTTCGAGCGCATTCTCTTTTACCCCGACCGCAAGAGCACAGGCCTGAAACAGGTCCAGGCCATTCTCGCCAAGCCGGACGAAAGCGCGACCTCGGTCGAAACGCTGAAGGACAAGAGCGTCGCCATGCAGGGGCTGGGCGCGCTTGAATTCGTGCTCTTCGGCACGGGATCCGACGGACTCGTCGAGGAGAAGGAAGGCTTCCGCTGCCGCTACGGCGCGGCGATCGCCGGCAATCTGGTGCGGCTCGGCGGCGAGCTCGCCGACGCCTGGGACAAGCCCGACGGCATACAGGCCGCCTGGAAGCATCCTGGCTCCGACAATCCCGAGTTCCGCGACGGACGCGAGGCGATCACCGCCCTGCTCGGCATTCTCGTGCATGGCGCCGAGGCGATCCGCGACCAGCGCATTGAGACCTTCTACAAGGGCGAGGAGAACAACACCTTTCCCAAGCAGGCGATCTATTGGCGTTCCGGCAATAGCTTCACCGCGATCCACGGCAATATCGAGGGCCTACGCAGCCTGATGAAGCAGTCGGGCATGGTCGACCTGCTGAACGACGATTCCCGCTCGATCGTCTCGTCGATCGACTTCGTCGCCAAGTCGCTCGTCCGGGTGGCCGACGACATCAATCCGGACGTCGAGGCGGCCGTCAGCGATCCGGCCGAGCGGGCCAAGCTCGACTTCCTGCTGCTCAACAGCAAGGACCTGATCCTGCGTCTCAACAACGATTACGGCGGCGCGATCGGCCTTGCCGCCGGCTTCTCCTTCTCCGACGGAGACTGAAATGCGGCGATCGGCGCTGATCGACAGGCGGTCCTTCGTCAGGGCGGCTGGGACATTGTTCCTCGCCTCGCTTTCGCCGCGCGCGCTGTTCGCGCTGGAGCGCAGCGATGCGGTCTTTGCCTCCGGCTTCCGCGCACCGGACGGCAGTTTCGGCATCGGCCTCGTCGCCGAGGACGGCACCTTCATCGACCGGATCGATCTGCCGGACCGCATTCACGGTCTCGGCCACAGCCCGGCGACGGGTCTCTCCGTCGCGTTTGCCCGGCGTCCGGGCACGTTTGCGGTCATCTTCGATGCGCGCAAACGCAGCGCGCCGATCGTGATCGCCGCGCCGGCCGACCGGCACTTCTTCGGCCACGGACATTTTTCGCCGGACGGCCGGCTGCTCTATGCCAGCGAAAACGATTTCGACGCCAATCGCGGCATGATCGGCATCTATGACGCCACGGATGGGTTTCGCCGGATCGGCGAGTTCGAGGCCCACGGCATCGGCACGCACGACATGACGGTCAGCGACGACGGCCGCCTGCTGATCATCGCCAATGGCGGGATCGAGACCCATCCCGATTTCGGCCGCACCAAGCTCAATCTCGATCGCATGGAGCCGTCGCTCGTCATCGCCGACGCGGCGACCGGCGCCCTCATCGAAAAGCATGTCATGCCGCGCGAACTCAGCCAGCTGTCGACCCGGCATCTCGATGTCGACCGGGATGGCCGCGCCTGGTTCGCCTGCCAGTACGAGGGCTCGCGCAACGATACGCCGCCGCTGGTCGGGCATTTCGCCAGGGGCGAGGCGCTGTCCTTCGTGTCGCTTCCCGAGCCGGTGACGAAAGGCCTTGCCAATTATGTCGGCGCCATCGCCGTCAACCGGCGCGACGGTCTCGTCGGCATCGCCTCACCGAAGGGCGGGCTGGCCGTGACGCTCGACGGACAAAGCGGCAAGGTGATCGCGACCGCCGCCGTCGCCGATGCGGCCGGGATCGCGCCGGCCGCCTCCGGCTTTGCCGTCTCCTCCTATGACGGCCATTTCGGCGCAAACCGCAGCCCGGTCGCCTGGGACCAGCATATCGTCCGCCTTTCTTGAGTTCGGCCTTGGCGCGGAACGGTGGCGCCCTATGTTCACACCATGCGCAAATTCCTCACCTATCTCGTCTTCATCGCCGTCGTCGTCGGGCTCGGCATTCTCTCGGGCGTCTCCAACATGCCGGGCGAATGGTACCAGTCGCTGGAGAAGCCGTTCTTCAACCCGCCGCCCTGGATCTTCGCGCCGGTCTGGACCGCGCTCTACCTGATGATCGCCATTGCCGGCGCCCGCATCTGGCTCATCGCGCCGGCATCCGCCGCGATGCAGATCTGGTTTGCCCAGATCGCCCTCAACATGCTGTGGTCGCCGACCTTCTTCGGCCTGCAGGCGACCGGTTTGGCGCTGTTGCTGATCGTGGCGATGCTGGTCGCCATCCTCGGCTTCATCTGGAAGGCCGGGCCACTCGACCGGCTGGCCGGACTGCTGTTCCTGCCCTATGCCGCCTGGGTCGCCTTCGCCACCCTGCTCAACGCCTCGATTTTCCTCATGAACTAGCACCACAGCCGCCCGAATCTGCTCTCGGGCCGCTTGCCGAAGCGCATCGGGCATGCCAATTTCGCACCTGCGAGAGGGCATCCACATGAGCGAAATCAACAGCGACGCGGTCGGCGAGCGTATTCGGCAGAGCTTTGCGCGGCAGGGCGCCATGCGCACGCTTGGCGCCGAACTCACCCGCGTCAGCCAGGGCGTCGTCGAAATCGAAATGCCCTTCGACGAGAAGCTGACGCAGCAGCACGGCATCCTGCACGCCGGGGTGATTTCCGCAGCCCTCGACGCTGCCTGCACCTACAGCGCCTATACGATGATCGAGCCGGACGTCTCGCTGCTGACGATCGAGTTCAAGGTCAACCTGATGTCGCCCGGCAAGGGCGAGCGCTTCCTTTTTCGCGGCGAGATCACCAAGCCCGGCTCCACCATCGTCGTCGCCGACGGGCGCGGCTATGCGATCGGCGACGGCCCGGCCAAGCTTATCGCCTCCATGACCAGCACGATGATGGTCGTTCGCGGCCGCGAGGGAATTTCCGGATGACGTTCGAGCTGAAGTCGGTATCAGGCAAGTCGATCCTGTTCGTCATGGCGGTCGAGGCCGAATACGGGTCGTTCCTGCGCTCGCGGATCGAACCGCTGATGACGGGCGTAGGCCCGGTCGAAGCCGCCATCGCGCTGACGCGGACACTGGCGAAGCTCGAGCAGGAAAACGAGCGGCCCGACCTCGTCGTCTCGCTCGGCTCGGCTGGCTCGGCGAGACTCGAGCAGACCGAGATCTATCAGGCATCCTCCGTTTCCTATCGCGACATGGATGCCTCTCCGCTCGGCTTCGAGAAGGGCCGCACACCGTTTCTCGACCTGCCGGCCGCGCTCGAACTGCCCCTGCGCATTCCCGGCGTGCCGACCGCCAGCCTGTCGACCGGCGCCAATATCGTTTCCGGCCCGGCCTATGAGACGATCGACGCCGACATGGTCGACATGGAGACCTTTGCCGTCCTCAGGACCTGCCATGCCTTCAACCTGCCGCTGATCGGGCTTCGCGGCATTTCCGACGGCAAGCAGGAACTCAAGCATGTCGACGACTGGAAGGAATATCTCCACGTGGTCGACCGCAAGCTGGCGCTCACCGTCGACACCCTTTTCGAAGCGCTCGAGGACGGCGTATTTTGGTTCTAGGCCGGAAAGCGCCGGTCTTGCGGACAATCGGCACAATTCTCCGATTGAAAGAACCCGCGCTTTTCATTAAAGGCTCGCCATGACCCAGACAGCACATCCCGACAGCGTCCTCATCATCGATTTCGGCAGCCAGGTAACGCAGCTGATCGCACGCCGCGTGCGCGAAGCCGGCGTCTATTGCGAAATCGTCCCCTTCCAGTCCGCCGAGGAAGGTTTCCACCGGCTGAAGCCGAAGGCAATCATCCTGTCGGGCAGCCCCGCCTCGACGCTGGACGAGGGCAGCCCCCGGGCACCGCAGATCATCTTCGACAGCGGCCTGCCGATCTTCGGCATCTGCTACGGCCAGCAGACGATGTGCGCCCAGCTTGGCGGCAAGGTCGAAAGCGGCCATCACCGCGAATTCGGCCGCGCCTTCCTCGAGATCGACAAGGAATGCGAGCTGTTCGAGGGCCTGTGGTCCGCCGGATCGCGCCACCAGGTGTGGATGAGCCATGGCGACCGCGTTACCGCGATCCCGCCGGGCTTCGAGGTCGTCGCCACCTCGTCCAACGCCCCCTTCGCCTTCATCGCCGACGAGAAGCGCAAATATTACGCCGTGCAGTTCCATCCGGAAGTCGTGCACACGCCGGACGGCGCCAAGCTGATCGGCAACTTCATCCACAAGATCGCCGGCCTCAAGGGCGACTGGACCATGTCGGCCTATCGCGCCAAGGCGGTGCAGGCGATCCGCGACCAGGTCGGCGACAAGCGCGTCATCTGCGCGCTGTCGGGCGGCGTCGATAGCTCGGTCGCGGCCCTGTTGATCCACGAGGCCGTCGGCGACCAGCTGACCTGCATCCTCGTCGACCACGGCCTGATGCGCAAGAACGAGGCGGCCGACGTGGTCGCCATGTTCAAGGAACACTACAACCTGCACCTCATCCACGTCGATGCGGTCGACCGTTTCGTCGGCGAACTGGAAGGGGTCAGCGACCCGGAAACCAAGCGCAAGATCATCGGCCGCCTGTTCATCGAGACTTTCGAGGACGAGGCCAAGAAGCTCGGCGGCGCCGACTTCCTCGGCCAGGGCACCCTCTATCCGGACGTCATCGAAAGCGTTTCCTTCACCGGCGGCCCTTCCGTGACGATCAAGTCGCACCACAATGTCGGCGGTCTTCCGGAGCGCATGAACATGCAGCTGGTCGAGCCGCTGCGCGAGCTATTCAAGGACGAAGTGCGGGCGCTCGGCCGCGAACTCGGCCTGCCGGACAGCTTCATCGGCCGCCACCCCTTCCCGGGCCCGGGCCTTGCCATCCGCTGCCCCGGCGGCATCACGCGCGAGAAGCTCGAGATCCTGCGCGAAGCCGACGCGATCTATCTGGACGAGATCCGCAAGGCCGGCCTCTACGACGCGATCTGGCAGGCTTTTGCCGTGCTCCTGCCGGTGCAGACCGTCGGCGTCATGGGCGACGGCCGCACCTATGAGTTCGTCTGCGCGCTGCGCGCCGTGACCTCGGTCGACGGCATGACCGCAGACTTCTACCATTACGACATGGAATTCCTCGGCCGCGCCGCCACCCGCATCATCAACGAGGTGCGCGGCATCAACCGCGTGGTCTATGACGTGACGTCGAAGCCGCCGGGCACGATCGAGTGGGAATGAGCCTCAGGGTCTCCCTGGAACACTGAGGACGGAACGGCAGACGTTTCGTCCTCCGCTGACCACGCTTTTCGTCTCGATACGGCACCTCTGCAGCCGCTTCGGCCCCGCATTGTCGGTCCCTGCCGGATGCTAGTACCTTGGCCGCGTCATGCCGACGGGCGAAACCTGCCGTCAATGCCCGGCGATCGAACGCCCCTTCGTCCGCAGAACTGACTCAGGTCAATGCCTTTCACCAGATCTGTCCTTAGGTTTGATGTCATCCGGACAGCCGTGCATGGCGCCGTGCAGCCCGGATGACGTGGGAGGGCAGGCAAGTGGTGAGGTTCATTTGCACAGCAGGCCTGAGGGCGCGGTGCGCGGCTTTCGCAGCCATCGTGGCGCTTCTCGCAAGCCCCTGGGGCGCGACCGTCGCGCGGGCGGATCGCGACACGCCCGAGTTTCACAGCGGTGCGTGCAAGGGCGCCTATCCCGGATGGCTGCGCGGCGTGGTGGACGGCTACAACGACCTGTCCAAGAGCCCGGTCGAGAACGCCTCGAACGTCCTGTTGAGGGTCCCGACGCCGGAAGCGCTCTTGCCCGGCGACGAACGTCTCGGATTTGGCGACGGCCTGCAGGAGGGCTTCAAGCTCGGGGTAGACTACGGGGTCAGGCTGGGAAAGGGCGCGCGGACGCGGGAGTCCGACTCGGAGGGATTGGGACGCCTGACCGCTCAGTTCCAGGCCTATGTGGAAGCGCATTGCGGCGTCTCGTCCGGCGCTCTGGACTGGGACGCGACCTTCATGAATGACAGGGGCACCTCGACCGTCACCAGCCTGAACGAGGCCCAGGTCGCCATGCACTATGCGGTCAGCGCCAACCAGATGGCCATCAGCGCCGAATCCATGGTCGACTATGCCAGGGAGGCCGAGGCCCGCGGCGATCAGTCGGCGGTCCAGGCGTTTCGCGAGGCCGCAGAACTCCATGCCCGGACGAGTGCGGATTTTGCCCGGCTCGCCGAAGGTCAGGCGGCGAAGGGTCTAGAAGAGGCGGTCCAGGCGATCATGGACGCCCAGTCGGCCGCCGAGAGAGCCAAGAAGGCCGCCGAGAGCATTGGCGGTTAGCCACGGGATCGACGCGGCCCCACAGCGTCACGCCATCCACCTCTGCCTCGCCACCCTCCCCCGACCTGAGGCCGACCTGTCACCAACTCGGCCGTACGGGCTTCAGCTTTAGCTGTCCATTGCTCTGCTCCGTCGGCGATAAATAGTGGCCTTCGCAACTATTAATTCCTTTTGTGGCTGACTTTATTTAACAATTGTCAATTATATCGGCATTTTTCTCGCTTTTCCGCATGTAAATTACGATCTTTAAAATGAGAACATCGTAATATATAGAGAAGTTACTATTCGTAAACCATACAATTCTATCCTTTCCGTAGAAGATTCGCGATCATTATTAGGCGAACCAAAATTTCCAGAGATCATTTATCGGCGAGGGGGCCGCCATGAGCAATTTCAAGCAGGACGCCGTTCATTCCACGACCACGCCAGCAGTCGGACCATCAGCGGGCGCGAGTGTCGAGCAGCGGCTCGATTTCATGCAGTTGTCGAAGAGCGACCGGGAGGGCATCCGCAGCCTGAAGGCACTCGTCGACCGGGAACTGCCCAAGGGGCTCGACAAGTTCTATGCGCAATTGCGCGAGACACCCGAGGTGCGCCGCTTCTTCGGCTCCGACGAGCATATCAGCCGCGCCAAGGGCGCGCAGGTGAACCACTGGTCGAACATATCCGAGGGCGACTTCAGCGCCGACTATGTGGCGAAGGTCCGGACGATCGGCACGGTGCATGCGCGCATCGGCCTTGAGCCGCGCTGGTATATCGGCGGCTACGCCATCGTGCTCGACCATCTCGTCCAAGAAGTGGTGCGCGAGGCCTTCGCCGGCCAGGGCCTGTTCGGCAAGGGGCGGGTCAAGGCGGGGGAGACGGGACGCGTGCTCGGGGCGCTGGTTAAGGCCGTGATGCTCGACATGGACCTCGCCATCTCCGTCTATATCGACGAAGCGGAGGCGGCCAAGCAGAAGGCCCAGGCCGAGGCGATTGCCGCCGAGCGCAACCTCGTCTGCGACATCTTCGGCGAGGCCATGGCGCGCATCGCCGCCAAGGACCTCACCCATTGCATGGCCCAGGACGTGCCGGAGGCCTATCACTCGGTCTGTTCCGACTTCAACAATGCGACGCAGGAGCTGGCGGCGACGATAGGCGCCATCGAGGCCGGCATGCAGCAGATCAACAGTGGCAGCGAGGAGATCCGGCAGGCGGCGGAGGATCTGGCCAAGCGCACCGAGCGGCAGGCAGCCTCGCTCGAGGAGACGGCGGCCTCGCTCGACGAGATCACGACGACGGTGGGCGATTCCACCCGGCGCGCCGGCGAGGCGGGCCTGCTCGTGGAGCGGATGAAGAATGGAGCGGCGCATTCCGGCGAGATCGTCAAGCAGGCGGTTTCGGCCATGGATGCGATCGAGGCCTCGTCCAGCGCGATCGGCAGCATCATCGGCGTGATCGACAACATCGCCTTCCAGACGAACCTGCTGGCGCTGAATGCCGGGGTGGAAGCGGCCCGCGCCGGCGACGCCGGCAAGGGGTTTGCGGTCGTCGCGCAGGAGGTGCGGGAACTGGCCCAGCGTTCGGCACAGGCGGCGCGCGAGATCAAGGAGCTCATCACCCGGTCCGGCGAGCAGGTGCGCAGCGGCGTGGCCCTGGTCGGCCATACCGGCGAGGCGCTGCAAGGGATCGCCGCCGATGTCGGCGAGCTGACGCATCATATCGGCGCCATCGTCCTGGCGGCCCGCGAACAGTCGACGGCACTCACCGAGATCAACACCGCCGTCAACAGCATGGACCAGGCGACCCAGCAGAATGCGGCCATGGTCGAGCAGTCGACGGCGGCCACTCATGCACTCACCGCCGAGATCGGCCGGATCGTCGAGATGATCCGGCAATTCGCCACCGACAAGCCGGATGCACGGGGGTCCGGGGTACGGTCCGGCGCGCCAGGCAGACGGTCGGCCGCCTGAACCGCCGCATCATGCTTCGTTTACGATAGCCGCAGGTCGGGGCGGTCCCCGGCCTGCAGGCAAAGCTCCATTAAGAAATAAGTGTTCCTGTAGATAGATCTTACAATATAACCATATTGTCTTTAAAAGGATTTTCTCATGGCTTCTCTATCCTCTCACGGAGAGCCATCGCGCCTCGACGACACGGTCTACCGCAAGATCGTCGCCGAAATGGAAGACGGCATCGTCGCGATCGACGCGGACGGCACGATCCTCTATTGCAACCACGCGGTGGAAAGCCTTTTCCAGCAGACGCCGGCCAGCCTTGTCGGCCAGCCCATTGAAGCGCTGCTGCCGCCGCGCTATCGCCAGATCCACCGTCACCACCTGGCCGGCTTCATGGAAGGGCCGGTGGATGCGAAATACATGGGCAGCCGGAAATCCTTCATCATCGGCCACCGCGCGGACGGAACCGAGATCAATCTCGGTGCCACCATCCTGCGCACCGGCGGCATCGACGGACCGGTCTTCATCGCCGTGCTGCGCGACCTGACCGAACGGCACGGCTACCAGCACGAGCTGGAACGGCTCGCCAATACCGACCCGCTGTCCGGCATCAACAACCGCCGCGCCTTCACCAATCTGGCGGCCAGGGAGCTTGCCCGCTGCCAGCAGGCACAGGATCCCGTTTCGGTCATCCTCTTCGACCTCGACGGGTTCAAGGCGGTCAATGACGGATACGGCCACGATGTCGGCGATACCGTGATCTGCGAATTCACCCAGATCCTGAAGTCGGTCGTCCACAGCGGCGACCTGCTGGCCCGCTGGGGCGGCGAGGAATTCGTGCTGATGATGCCCGATACCAGCGTCGAGCGTTGTGCGGCCATTGCCGACATGGTTCGCCGCAATGTCGAGATCCTCGACTTCGGCACGGCGAGCGGCGTATCGCTGCGCCTGACGGTCAGCGCCGGCGTGAGCACGGCCGGGGCGGCCGACGAGAACCTCGACGACCTGATCCGGCGCGCCGACCATGCGCTCTATGCGGCAAAGACTGGCGGACGAAACCGGGTGGTGATCGAGCCGGCGACTTCTCCGCTCGCCGCCTGAGCCGGCCCCGCTGCGCCCGAAGTTGCACCCACCCTGCCCCTGCTCCGCTCCTCCGGGTGCATTTGCCTTCAGGCCGTCGCGTGCTATCTGCCTTGTTCGGTTTCACTTCGGATTTTGACCAATGCAGGCACGCATTTACGGCATCAAGAACTGCGACACGATGAAGAAGGCCCGCGTCTGGCTCGAAGCCCACGGCGTCGATTATGCCTTCCACGACTACAAGGTCTCCGGCATAGACCGGGACCATCTCGAGCGCTGGTGCGGCGAGGCCGGCTGGCAGACCGTCCTCAATCGCGCCGGCACGACCTTCAAGACGCTGCCCGAGGAGGCGAAGCTCGATCTCGATCAGGAGAAGGCGATCTCGCTCATGCTCGCCCAGCCCTCGATGATCAAGCGCCCCGTACTGGAGGCCGGCGGCAAACTGCTGATCGGCTTCAAACCGGAAATCTACGCCGCCGCGCTGAAGGCCTGACGCCATGGCGAAGACGACGCGCGCGACCCAGTTCCTGGAAAAGGCCGGGGTGGCCTTTGCCACCGTGACCTATGATTACGATCCGAACGCCGAACGCATCGGGCTGCAGGCGGCGGAGGCGATCGGCGAGGCGCCGCATCGCGTGCTGAAGACGCTGATGGCCGAACTCGACGGCAAGCCGGTCTGCGTCGTCGTTCCCTCCGACAGGGAGGTCAGCATGAAGAAGCTCGCCGCGGCCTTCGGCGGCAAACATGCGGCGATGATGAAACCGGCGGTGGCAGAGAAGACGACGGGCTATGTAGTAGGCGGGATCAGCCCCTTCGGCCAGAAGAAGCCCGTGCCGACGGCGATCGAGATCGAGTCGATGGCGGAACCGCTGGTCTACATGAACGGCGGACAGCGCGGCCTCCAGGTCCGTCTCTCGCCGCAGGATGCGCTCAACGCGTTGGGTGCCATCGCCGCGTCGCTGGTCGCCTGACTGCGGCGCGGCCGAACCTCAGGCCAGTCGCTTCAGCAGCCCTGTCAGTATTTGCGCCTCCTCTTCGCGCAACCGGGCTCCCAGATGCTCCTCGATCGAGCGCCCGTAGATCGTCCACATGCGCGCACGCCTTTCCCGCCCCGCCTCGGTGATCAAGACCCAGCGCCCACGACTGTCATGGTCGAACACCTCGCGGCGCACCAGCGCCTCCTTCTCCAGCCGATCGATCAGCCGCGACAGGTTGTACTGGGTCAACAGCGTGCGCTCTTCGATCTCGAAAGGGCGCAGGCGGCCATCTTCCGCGCGATCGAGCTCCCACAGCACGTCGTACCAGCTGAGCGGTGGCAAGCCTGCCGCCTTGAGGTCGCGTTCCATCGCCGCGAGCACTCGCTGCTGCGCGCGGGCCAGCGTAATCCAGAGTTCCGTGGCGCTCTCGGCAGAGCACGGGGCGGTCTTTTTATCGTCGGACATAGATGCAATTACATACATCTTGACGATCTCCGCAAGATGAACTACATGCATCTGCATATATTTCGCTCAAGAAAGGACACCCATGGCCGAACTACGCCTCGTCAGCCACCACCTTTGCCCCTATGTCCAGCGGGCCGCCATCGCGCTCGCCGAGAAGGGCGTGCCCTTCGAGCGCATCAACATCGACCTTGCGGCAAAACCGGACTGGTTCGTGAAAATATCGCCGCTCGGCAAGGTTCCGCTCCTGCAGGTCGGACAGGACGTGCTGTTCGAAAGCTCGGTCATCTGCGAATACCTGGAGGAGACCCAACCGGGCCAGAAGCTGCACCCGGCCGACCCGCTGCCGCGCGCCCGTCATCGTGGCTGGATGGAGTTCGGATCCTCCATCCTCTCCGATCTCTGGGTCTTCGAAACCACCCAGGACCAGGCGGCGCTGGAGGCCAAGAGCAAGGTGCTCGCCTCCAAATTTGCCACATTGGAGGCCGAACTCGGGGACGGACCATTCTTCGCCGGCGCGCATTTCAGCCTCGTGGATGCGGTCTTCGCGCCGATCTTCCGCTATTTCGACCTGTTCGACCGGCTCGCCGACCATCGGATCTTCGAGGGCCTGGCGAAGGTGACCGCATGGCGCCAGGCGCTGGCTGCACGCCCGAGCGTCAAGGGCGCTGTCGCCGACGATTATTCGGACCGGCTCATGGCCTTCCTCGAGAAGCATGACGCTGTCCTCCTGAAGCAGGCGAAGCCGGCGGCCTGAACGGCAGCCGGCACCGCATCCGTCTTCTGTTTTGCCCGAATCCGTCCTAAAAGGGCGCAACGCAATCGACGGAAGCAGGATATCCGATGAACGCATCTCTCCATACCGCCATCGACCCGGTCGACCCGGTCCGTCTCGACAAGCTCGCCGAAGTGGCCGTCAAGGTCGGGCTCCAACTGCAGAGAGGCCAGGATTTGGTCATGACCGCGCCGGTTGCCGCCTTGCCGCTGGTGCGCCTCATCACCAAACACGCCTATATGGCCGGCGCCGGCATCGTCACCACCTTCTACGCCGACGAGGAGACGACGCTGGCGCGTTATGCCCATGCGCCGGACGAGAGCTTCGACAAGGCGTCCGGCTGGCTCTATGACGGCATGGCCAAGGCCTTCGAAGGCGGGGCGGCACGGCTCGCCATCGCCGGCGACAATCCGATGCTGCTGGCCGGCCAGGATCCGGCCAAGGTGGCGCGCGCCAACAAGGCCAATTCGATCGCCTACAAGCCGGCGCTGGAGCACATCTCCAACTTCGACATCAACTGGAACATCTGCTCCTATCCCAACCCTTCCTGGGCGAGGCTGGTCTTCCCCGGCCTGCCGGTGGACGAGGCCGTCAGCAAGCTTGCGGAGGCGATCTTTGCCGCGTCGCGCGTCAACGAAGCCGATCCGGTCGCGGCCTGGGCGACCCACAATGCCGAGCTTCGCAAGCGGTCGAGCTGGCTGAATGGCGAGCGCTTCTCGGCGCTGCACTTCACCGGCCCCGGCACGGACCTGACCGTCGGCCTCGCCGACGGCCACGAATGGCATGGCGGCGCCTCCACGGCGAAGAACGGCGTCACCTGCAATCCCAACATCCCGACCGAGGAAGTGTTCACCACGCCGCATGCGCTCAGGGTCGACGGCCATGTCTCCTCCACCAAGCCGCTGTCGCACCAGGGCACGCTGATCGACAATATCCAGGTGCGTTTCGAGGGCGGCCGCATCGTCGAGGCGAAGGCGTCGAAGGGGGAGGAAGTGCTCATCAAGGTGCTCGACACCGACGAGGGCGCGCGCCGGCTCGGCGAAGTGGCGCTGGTGCCGCATTCCTCGCCGATCTCGGCCTCCGGCGTGCTGTTCTACAACACGCTGTTCGACGAAAACGCGTCGTGCCACATCGCGCTCGGCCAGTGCTATTCCAAATGCTTCGTCGACGGCGCTTCCCTCACGCAAGACCAGATCAAGGCGCAGGGCGGCAATTCCTCGCTGATCCACATCGACTGGATGATCGGTTCGGACAAGGTCGACATCGACGGCGTGCGTGCCGACGGGGCAAAGGTGCCGGTGATGCGCAAGGGCGAATGGGCCTGAGCGATCCGGTCACGGGAGAGGCCGGTTAGCCCGGCCTTTCCAGCTTCAGACCTCGGCTGACACTGCCGGCGGCGGCCGGGACGCCCGTTGCGCCGACCAGACGCTGACGAGTACCGCGACGAAGCCGAGCATCTGCAAGGGCGACAGGTTCTGGCCGAGCAGCGTCCAGCCGAGCAGGGTCGCGACCAGCGGGCTCAGGAAACCGAGGGACGCCACCGCCGAAGGTTCGAGGCGTGCGAGGCCCCAGAACCAGACCAGATAGGTCAGCGCGCCGCCGATCAGGCCGAGATGAACGAAGCCGAGATAGTTCGCGAGCGTCAGCGGCGGCAGCGCCGGCTCCAGAAAAAGCGCCAGCGGCACCAGCATGATGCCGCCCGCCGTCAGCTGCCAGGCGGTGAAGGTCAGGCTGGAAACCGGCGGGCGCCAGTGGCGTGAGAGCACCGTGCCCGCCGCCATGGACGCGGCACCGGCAAGGCCTGCCGCCACGCCCAGCGGATCGAGCGCCGCCTTCGGCGTCAGCACCAGCAGCGCCACGCCCAACAGCCCGCCGGCGGCCGCCAGAACCACGGCCCGGCGCATCGGCGTGCCGATCACCAGCCGGGCGAGACCGATGACGATCAGCGGCTGGATCGCTCCCACGGTGGCGGCGACGCCGCCCGGCAGGCGATAGGCGGAAACAAAGAGCATGGCCCAGAAGAAGGTGAAGTTCAGCCCGCCGAGCACGAAAACGCGCGGCCACCAGCGGCCCGAGGGCAGCTGCCGCACCAAGGCCAGCAGCAGCAGGCCGGCCGGCAGGGCGCGCAGCATGGCGACGGTCAGCGGGTAGCCCTGCGGCAGGAGGCCGGTGGTGACGATATATGTGCTGCCCCAGATTGCCGGCGCCAGCGCTGTCAGGGCAACAACCGTCAAGGGCGAATTTATCTTCAATTCCATTATCTCGACCTCAAACTATATCGTCAGATTATCGGCATATATCTTGACGTCAAGCGAAATTGTCGGCTAGCTAATCCCATGACCATTCCCAAGTCCGATGCCGTCGACCAGATTCTCGCCCAGTGGAACAGGGAGCGTCCCGATCTCGACGTTTCCGCCATGGGGCCGCTCGGAAGGCTGGCGCGGCTGCGCACCCACCTGTCGCGCGAGATCGACACCGTGCTTTCGGCGCATGGATTGAACAGCTCGACCTTCGACGTCCTGGCGACGCTGCGTCGCTCCGGCAAACCTTTCCGCCTGTCGCCGTCCGACCTGATGGCGACGATGATGGTCACCTCGGGCACCATGACCAACCGCATCGACCAGCTGGAGAAACAGGGCCTCGTCGAACGCCTGCCCAACCCGGATGACCGGCGCGGCCTGATCGTGGCGCTGACGCCGAAGGGCCTGGCGCTGGTCGACGAGGCGGCGACTGCGCATGTCGCCAATCAGGATCGGCTGATGGCTGCGCTGACCGTCGAGGAGCGCCAGACATTCGACGCGCTTCTAAGGCGCCATCTGTCCGCCTTCGAATAGATCGGTCCGACCATGCTCCACGCGGGCGCCATTTAAATCCCGGACGCATTTCCTATCTTCAAGGAAGAGCGGCTTGTCGCGAACGGCTCCATTGACGGCCTCGCCCAAGCCCGATCGGCACAATAAGGAGAAGAGACCATGAGACGGATCACAGGCGCACTGTTGGCGACCCTCTCGCTGCTCACCGTCGCGACATCCCCGGCCCTTGCCGGCGATGCACAGTTGGCGGCGATCCTGTTCGGGCACAGCTACAATGACGGAGTCACGGCTGTTTCCGTTTGGCCCGGACATGCCGAGCGTCGCAGCGGCGGCGCCGCAGCGCCGACCGCCCAGACCCCGGCCCGCCTGCGCGCGGCGCAGGCCGAAGTGGCCGCGGATCCGACGCTTCTGGCAGCGATCGAGAGACGTAACATCGCCCTGCACAACGTGGTCTGGGTTCAGACGGCAGCCAATGGCGGCCGGATCCTCTACTACCGCTGAGCGCCTGCCACGGCCGGCGCTGCCGTTGCCCAGCGCGAAAACCGAAACGATGACGCCGGATCGTGCGGCGAATGCATCTGAGCGGCGGCATGCGCCGCCCGCCTTTTTTTCAGAACAAGCTGCCCTGCCCGGCCGGCGGTTCGCTCTTCTTCGCCGGCCGAGGCGCGGCTGCAGGTCTGGCGGCGACGCCCGGCGATGCAGGAGGTGATGACGGTTCGCGCACGGGCTGCCCCGTCCCGTCTCCGCCCTCGGTGACGGCCGAGACGCGGCCATCGGAAAACTCGATCGAGATGGCAGATCCCGCACCAAGCCCCGCCGCCCGCGAGACCGGACGATCGGCAACGTCGCGGATCACCGCATAGCCGCGCTGCAGGACGTTCTTGTAGGACAGCGACTGCAGCATGCGCTCGTGGCCGGCGAGCGTCGCGCGGTTGGCTCTCAGTTCGTTCAGCACTGCGCTGTCGGCACGCCGGGTGAGCCCCTCCAGCCGATCGCGGCTGCGGTCGGTCTGGGCGCGCAGCCGCGCCGGCAGATTGCGCAGCACCGCGTCGGCACCGCCCACCCTGGCCCGCAGCCGGTCGATCATGCGCTCGACGATACGTTCGGCCAGCGCCGAGCGTTCGGCGACCCTCTGGCGTCTCTCGCCGATGCGCCGCGCCAGCATGTCGGGACGCAGCGCCGATGCCGAACGCTCGAAGGCGCGGCGTTTGGCCATGGTATTGAGTTCGAGACCCCGGCCGAGCCCGGTCGCCGCCTCGTCGAAACGCCGGCGCGGCAGGGCGAGCAGCTGGTCGAGCGACGGCAGCGCCCGCGTCAGTGCCCGCAGGCCCTGCCGCCGGATTTCCATCTGGCGTGAGGTGGCGCCCGAAAGCCGCGCGGCGATATTGGCGACCTGCGCCACCAGATCGGCCTTGACCGGCACCGCCATCTCGGCGGCCCCCGTCGGCGTCGGCGCGCGCACGTCGGCGGCATAGTCGATCAGCGTCCAGTCGGTCTCGTGGCCGACCGCCGAGATCAGCGGAATGCCGCTTGCCGCGGCCGCGCGCACGACGATCTCGTCGTTGAAACTCCACAGGTCCTCGAGGCTGCCGCCGCCGCGCGCGACGATCAGAACGTCCGGCCGCGGGATCGGGCCGCCCGGCTCCAGCGCGTTGAAGCCGTGGATCGCATTGGCGACTTCCTCGCCCGAGCCCTCGCCCTGCACCTTGACCGGCCAGACGAGCACATGCACAGGAAAGCGGTCGGCGATGCGGTGCAGGATGTCGCGGATGACGGCGCCGGTCGGCGAGGTCACCACGCCGATCACCTTGGGCATGAAGGGCAGGAGCTGCTTGGCCGCCGGATCGAACAGGCCCTCGGCGCCGAGCTTGCGCTTGCGCTCCTCGATCAGCGCCATCAGCGCACCGGCGCCGGCCGGCTCCATCTGCTCGATGACGATCTGATACTTCGACGATCCGGGGAAGGTGGTGATGCGGCCGGTGGCGATCACCTCCATGCCCTCTTCCGGCCGGTATCTGAGCTTGGAAAAGGAGCCCTTCCAGATCACCGCATCGATGCGCGACTTGTCGTCCTTCAGGCTGAAATAGGCGTGGCCCGAAGAGTGCGGACCGCGATAGCCGGAGATCTCTCCGCGCACGCGCACGTGATCGAAGGCGGTCTCGATCGTGCGCTTGATGGAGCCCGACAGTTCCGAGACGGTGAACTCGGCGAGATTGGAGCGCGAATCATCGCTGGAGAAGCTGGTCATGCTTCCTTCCTAGCGCAAAAAGCGGGGAAGTTCAGCCCGCCCCTTCGGTCCTTTTGCGCTCTCTGGTTTTCGCCAAGCCACCGCGCTGTAAGGGAAATTCCGCCCGGCATCCCCGTCCGAACCAAGATTTTCGCTCACCGTTTTCCCCGCCTCCGTGGCGGGGACGACAATCGGTCGAGAACAGACGCCAAGAGGAGCGCTTCCATGACCGACCGTTTCGCCAACTTCCAGCCCTCGCTTTCCGGTCCGGCCTCGACCGGCTTCGCCATCGTGCCGAGCAACGACACCGACCTGCCGGAGGCGACGCGGGCGCTTTATGTCGGCAGCGGCGGCGATCTTGCCGTCACCATGCTGTCCGGCGCAACCGTGGTCCTGACCGGCGTCGCGGCCGGCAGCCTGCTGCCGCTGCGGGTCGTGCGCGTGCGCACCACCGGGACCACCGCCGGTGCCATCGTCGGGCTTGCCTGAGCCTCCTCCTCTCAAGGCAACCGACGGGCCGGGCGCGGCGGGATCCGCGCCCGGCCGCTCTTCGGCCGGAAACCGCTTGTTAGACAATTCGCCCTAGAATTGCCGGACACGTACCGAGGCCGAGACCAACGATGATCTTCCCGACCGCCATGATGATCGGATTTGCCGCCGGCCTGACCCGCTCGGCGATCGGCATCGTTGTCGCAGCCGTGCTGATCGGTCTCACCTTCGCGCTGGCCGTCACGCTTTCGCCCAGCCCCGTCGCCTGGCTCTCGCTGGCCTCGGCCTATGCAGGCTTCAATTCGGGGCTGATCGCCCTGCTGCTCGGCCTCGTCGCCATCGAGCGCCGCAAGACCGCCTGAAAACGCAGCTTCCGTCAGACATCCCCCGACGCCGACATCGACAGGCCCGCCGCCTCAGAACCGCGTGCGGTAGAGCGCCAGACCCGACTTCGGATCGCGCGGCAGGGCTTCGAGAAAGGCCGGCACCTCGCCGCGTTCCAGCGCGGCGTAGAAGCCGTCGGGCTTGAGGTCGCGGATCATCTTCGTCTGCAGGTCGGAGCTGCAATAGGCGACGATCGTCGCGCCCGCCCCGCGCAGGAAGGCTTCCGCCTCCGCCGGCTTCGCAAGGCCGATATGCAGCTCGGTCAGCATGCCGCCCTGGTTGCGATGATAGGGCGCGGTGAGCACGCGATGCGCGGTGAAGCGCAGGATCTCGGACCCCGAATTCGACGGCGCGACAACGGTGGCGGCGGGCAGCGCGGCCAACTGACGGAGCGCTACGGCGGAATCGCAGTCCCTGGCCGTCGCCGGACCGACCACCTCGGCCTTGAAGCGCTCCGAAATGCCGGCCGTTCCCTCGGTCACGAAGACGCCGGTCAGCACCCAGACGCTCGGCACGGCGAGCAGCGTCGAGACGGCGAAGGCGAAGCCGGCGCTGGGGTTCTCGGGGTCGCTGCGCGCATTGCGGCGCAGCTCGGCGATCAGCAGCGACAGCGGCAGGATGGAGAGCAGGTTGGCGAAGACCGCGCCGCGCAGCTGGATGAGCGCGATGACCCAACTGACGAGGATAAGCGGCAGCAGGATCGCATGCAATTCGGTGCGGTCGCGGCGGCCGATGCGAAACAGGCAGGTGACCAGGGCGAAGAAGCCGACCGCATAGAAGCCGCCGACGCTGGCCGGTTCGATGCGGAGCTGCTGGAACACCGACTGGGCCTCCGTGACGTAGTCGAGCCACAGGGTGAAGAGCAGCGGGTCGAGATCGTTCAGCGGGTTCTGCAGGCATTGCGGCGCAAGCACGAGCGCCGCGGCGAGCACCAGCAGGCCATCGAGCGCCAGGACGGCAAAGCGAACAGGACGCGCAGCGCCGCTCGCCAGCTGGGCGGAGAGAAACAGCAGCATGCCGCCGACCGCGGCGATCCCGTAGTAGCCGATCGACAGGCTGTCACAGGTGACCATCGTGTAGAGGTGCTGCGGCACGGTGGCGAAGAACAGGGCGGAGATGCTGATCGTCACGGTAAGCGCAAAGGCACGCGCCGCCTTGAGGAAGGCCACGCCATGCCAGGCCCAGAGGCCCGCCACCACGAGGCAGGCCGTCGCGACGAGCGGCGTCGTCTCGGCACCGATCGCAATGGCCAGCGCCGCGGCGAGGCCGGCAAGGGCGAAGCTCGCCGGCTTGTGGGCGGGATCGACCAGCATGGCGGCGATCACGGCGACCAGCACCAGCTGTACATTGTGATGATCGATCGCGCCCGGCAGGAAGCGGTTCGAGGTGAGGACCAGCAGGGCTGCAAGGCCGAGCGCGATCTGCATGGAGGGAACGCCGCCGATGCGGCGCGCGCCCACGGCGAGGGCGGCAAACAGCGGGATCGTCAGGGCGAGCGGCCAGACCAGAAGGGCTGCGGCTTCCGCACCGGCCGGCGGCAGAAAATGCGAAAAAGCGAGGATGAGCAGGGCGATCGGCAGGTCGATCAGCCGCGACCAGTGCATCAGCGTGCCGCCCTCGAGCCCCAGCCGGTATTGCTTGAGGTCGAACCAGGACTGGCCGGCCAAGAGGTCGCGGACCTGGACGAGACGCATGACGTCGTCGTTGTCGACGCCCACATAGTCGGTCGCGCCGGGCAGGTTGATGAGCATGAGAATGGCGACCGTCACCGCGCCGTAGAAGGCGACGGCGAACCATAGCCGCCCCCAGAGCTGCGCCGCAGCCTTACCGGTCGTTCCTTGATCCGCCATGCGCGCGTCAAACCCCGAAGAGGAAGCCTCGCGCCGGGAGCGTGAGGCGAAAAACACTGTTTGGTAACGATCGGCGAAACCTAGCCTTAACCTTCTCAAGAAATAGTAAAACCAGGCCGGACACGATCACAGTCAGGCATGTCTTCTGTCGCGAGTAGCCGATATGCGTGGGCCAGCATCTGAAAATCTCGACGTCGCGGTTCTCCTGCCCTGCTACAACGAGGCGGGCACGATCGGCGCCGTGGTTCAGGGCTTCCGCGCAGCGCTGCCGCAGGCGCGCATCTATGTCTACGACAACAATTCGACCGACGGCACGGCGCTGACCGCCATGCTTTCCGGCGCAACCGTGATGCGCGAGCGTCGTCAGGGCAAGGGCCATGTGGTGCGCCGCATGTTCTGCGACATCGAGGCGGACATCTATGTCATGGCCGACGGCGACGGCACCTATGCGCCAGAGGACGCCGAGGAACTGATCCGCACGCTTTTGACGGAGCGCGCCGACATGGTGGTCGGCACCCGCCGCGGGGTGCATGCCGATGCCGGCCGCAACGGCCACGCCTTCGGCAACCGGCTGTTCAACCGGCTTTACCGGTTCCTGTTCGGCAGCGATTTCACCGACATCCTGTCCGGCTACCGCGTCTTCTCGCGCCGCTTCGTCAAGAGCTTTCCCGCCGTCTCGGCCGGGTTCGAGATCGAGACGGAAATGTCGGTCCATGCCTCGCGGCTGAAGCTGCCGGTGGCCGAGCTCGAACTCGACTACGGCCGCCGCCCGGAAGGATCGCATTCCAAGCTGTCGACCTTCGGGGACGGCGCGAAGATCCTCTGGATGTTCGCCATGCTGATGAAGGAAACCCGCCCCTTCGCCTTTTTCGGGGCGATCGCGGCGACGATCATGGCGGCGAGCCTTTTCTTCATGGCCCCGATTCTCGTCGAATACTTCACCACCGGCATGGTCAGCCGCATGCCGACATGGATCCTCGCCACCGCGCTGATGATGATGTCGCTGCTCGCCTTTACCGCCGGGCTGATCCTCGATTCGCTCGCCCGGTCGCGCGCCGAACAGCTGCGGATCCACTATCTGAGCCTGCCGGCTCTTGCCCATGTGCAGCCGGGCACCCGCGCGGAGCGTGAAAAGCGTAAGCCGGCGCGAACCGCCGACGCGGCATGAAAAAGCTTGTCCGCTTCGGCATCGCCGGCACCGCCGGTTTCGTCATCGATGCCACAGTGCTCTGGCTGCTGCTCGAAACGACGCCGCTCGGCCCCTTTGTCGCCCGCGCCGTCGCCATCGCCGTGGCGCTCGTCGCCACCTGGTATCTCAACCGCAGCTTCACCTTCGGCGCCTCCCGCCGCTCGATTGCGGTGGAAGGCTTCCGCTACGGCTCGGTCGGCCTCGTCTCGGCCATGGTTAACTATCTGATCTATGGCGGGCTGCTCTTGGCGCTGCCGATCCTCCAGCCGATGGCGGCGCTGGTCATCGCCTCGATCGCCGCCATGGCCTTTTCCTTCTTCGGCTATTCGCGCTTCGTCTTTCGCCGCTGATCTCCGGCTCAGACGGTCTCCCAGCCGTCCTTCTCGCCGGCGCGATAGATCGCGTCGATGAAGCGCTGGTTGTCGCGCGAGCTTTCAAGGCTGACGACGTCCGAGCGATCGCCGCTCAGCGCCGCCCTGGCAAAGGCCTCCGCCTCGCGCCGATATTGCCGGCTGTCCTGGAACCGGAAGACCTGCGACTGGTTGTGAGACTGGTTGGAAAGCTCGAGCTCTTCGGCACCCCACCGATCGGCATTGAAGGGCGAGCGGACCTCGATGAAGCCTTCCGTGCCGTGGAACACCATGGACTGGCGGTTGGCCATCTGGGTAGAGACATAGAAGCTCAGCTCGAAGCCGCCGAAATCCGCCTTGACGCTCGAATAGATGTCCGTGCCGAATTCGGCATCGCGCTCGACGACCGCCTGCACCCGCTTCGGCTCGGCACCCGTCGCGAACCGGGTCGAGATCGCCGGATAGACGCCGATGTCCGGCAGGCCGCCGCCGCCGAGTTCCGGGATGTTGCGCATGTTGCCGGGGTCGCGGTTGAAATAGGTGAAGACGCCCTGCACATGGCGCAGCCGGCCGATCGCCCCTTCGGCGAGCAGGTCGCGCACCTTGCGCCAGACCGGCGTGTAGGTGACCATGAACGCCTCGGAGACCAGCACGCCGTTTCGGTCACGCGCCGCGATCAGCTGGTCGATGTCCGACGCCTTGAGCGCAATCGGCTTTTCGCACAGCACATGCTTGCCTGCGTCCGCAGCCCTGATCGTCCATTCGACATGCTGCGCCGTCGGCAGCGGAATGTAGACGGCATCGATCAAGTCGGAGCCGAGCATTTCTTCGTAGGAGCCGAAGGCATGCGGCACGGAAAAACGGTCCGCCATGGCGCGCGCCTTGGAAAGATCGCGGCTGGCAATGGCGGTGACGACGCAGTTTTCCGCGTCCTGCATGGCCGGCACGACGAGTTCCCGGCCGATCTTGGCCGTGGACAGAATTCCGAAACGCAGCATGGGGCTCCTCCTGTAACGTTGCCGCGCGACCCTAGTCAGAGATCCGTCGCTTGGCAACGGGCCACGAACCCAAGCAACGGCAGACCGCGTGACGCGCTGTAGTTGGCCGAAAATGTCCCATCATCGTCCGGAGTGGAACTTTTTCCCTTTTTCCCATGCGGTATTTTCGGCTATCCCATCAACGCAGAGGATGCAGAAAATGACCGCCAGCAACACAGCCCTCCTTGTCATCGACGTTCAGGAATCCTTCCGCCACCGCCCCTACTGGCGCGACGAGGACGTCGTCGATTTCCTCGTCCGCCAGCAGGCGCTGATCGACGGGGCGAAAGCCGCCGGCCATGCCGTCGTGCAGATCTTCCACACCGACGACGATGCAGAGTTTCGCCTCGACAGCGGTTTCGTCACGACACTTGCCGGCCTCAACATCGAGCCGGACGTCATCATCCACAAGACCCGCCATTCGGCCTTCGTCGGCACGCCGCTCGAGGTCTGGCTACGCCAGCGCGGCATCAACAGGCTGATCGTCTCGGGTATCCGCACCGAACAGTGCTGCGAGACGACGACACGCCACGGCGCCGATCTCGGCTTTGCGGTCGACTACGTGACCGAGGCGACGCTGACCTTCCCGATGACCCATGCCTCGGGCCAGGTCTTCAGCGCGGCCGACATCAAGATCCGCACCGAGTTGGTGCTTGCCGGCCGCTTCGCCCGCATCGCCACGGTGGAACAGGCGCTTGGCCAGATCGGTCTTGCCGCATGACAGTCGCGCCCCGCCCCGACCGCCGGACCATCCCCGTCTATGTCGTGCTGCCGCCGCACACGCTCCTGATGGATGTCGCCGGTCCGGTCGAGGTGCTGCGCTATGCCAACAGCGAACAGGAAGAGATCCTGTTCGACTGCCGTTTCGTCGCCGCCCGTACCGAACAGACGACATCGATCGGCCTGACGCTCGCCAATCTTCAATCCCTGCCCGATCGCCTGCCCGACGGCGCCTATGTGGTCATCTCCGGCAGCATGGGCGCGGTCCCCGATCCGGCAACGGTCGCGGCGGAGCGGGCGGAGATCGCGCGCTGGCTCGCCCGCGTGGTCGTGCCGGGCATCACGCTCGTCACCATCTGCTCCGGTGCCCTGCTCGCCGCATCCGCCGGTCTGCTCGACGGCCATGCCTGCACCACCCACGCGGACTGCATCGACGACCTTCAGCGTCTCGCCCCGACGGCGCAGGTGCTGGAAAACCGACTCTTCGTCGAGGACGGCGAACGCTTTTCCAGCGCCGGCATCTCCACCGGCATCGATCTGATGCTGCACATCGTCGCGAAGCTCACCTCCGCGCCGGTGGCGCTGGCGATCGCGCGGACCATGGTGATCTACATGCGCCGCAGCGGCTCCGATCCGCAGCTGTCGCCCTGGCTGTCCGGCCGTAACCACCTGCACCCGGCGATCCACCGCATCCAGGATGCGATCATGGCCGATCCGGCCCGCGACTGGACGCTGTCGCAGCTGGCGGATCTCGGCCATCTGAGCGAGCGCCACATGACGCGGCTGTTTCGCGAGCACGCCGGATTGTCCGTCATCGCTTACGTCAATCTGATGCGGGTGACGCTGGCGCGCGACATCCTTTCCCATTCCCGCCTCGACATGGAGACGGTGGCCGAGCGGGCGGGATTTTCCTCGCCGCGTCATCTCAGGCGCATCTGGGCGCAGCACAATTCCCTGCCGCCCAGCCACTACCGCATGTCCGATCAAAGAAATTGAGTGGTCGATCACAGGCGCGGTTGCTAACCTGCAGGCTCTCAAGTCCGGCCGCCTTCGGCCGCCTCCCGCGAACCCACGGAGTTTACCCATGCAGAAGCGTTCGCTCGGCCGCACCGGCCTTTCCATCGCGCCCGTCGTCTTCGGCGGCAATGTTTTCGGCTGGACCGCCGACGAAAAGACCTCGTTCGACCTGCTCGATGCCTTCTTCGATGCCGGCTACAATGCGATCGATACGGCCGACGTCTATTCCTCCTGGGTCGATGGCCACAAGGGCGGCGAGAGCGAGGAGATCATCGGCCGGTGGCTGAAGCGCGGCCATGTCGCCCGCGAAAAGGTGGTGATCGTCACCAAGGTCGGCTTCGACAGCCAGGGCCGCAAGACCGGCCTGTCAGCCAAGTGGATCGCCGAGGCAGCCGAGGCCTCGCTGAAGCGGCTCGGCACCGATTACATCGACCTCTATCTCGCCCACAAGCCGGACGAGGACGTGCCGATCGAGGAGACCCTGGAGGCCTTTGCCCGGCTCAAGCAGCAGGGCAAGGTGCGCGCGATCGGCTGCTCGAATTACGAGGCCGACCAGTTGCAGGCTTCGCTCGACGCCGCGGCGAAAAACAACCTGCCGCGTTATGACGTCGTGCAGCCGGAATACAATCTCTACACCCGCGACAGGTTCGAAGGGCCGCTTGCCGACCTCTGCATCAAGGAAGAGATCAGCGTCATCAGCTACTATGCGCTCGCCGCCGGCTTCCTCACGGGAAAGTATCGCAGCCTGAAGGACACCGAAGGTGCGGCGCGCAGCTACCGCGTCGGAGATTATCTCGACGACAAGGGGTTGAGGATCCTCGCCGCCCTGGATCAGGTGGCCGCCGAGACCGGCACCACGCCGGCCAGCGTCGCCATCGCCTGGGTCGCCGCGCGTCCCGGCATCACCGCGCCGATCGCCTCGGCCACCAGCCTTCGCCAGCTCGAAAGCCTGATCGCCGCCGGCAAGCTTGCACTTTCCGAAGCCCATATGGCCCGCCTCACCGAAGCCGGAGCGTAAGAATTCCATGACCATGGAAATACGGTATGCCGAGCCCGCCGACGAAGCCGCCTGGCGGCGCCAGTGGAAGGGATATCTCACCTTCTACAAGGTCGACCTGCCCAACGAGATCACCAACCACACCTGGGCGCGCATCCTCGACCCCTCGTCCCGCGTCGCCATGCGGGTGGCGCTGGTCGACGGCGAGATGGCGGGTTTTGCCATCCACCATTTCCACGATTCCACCTGGGTTCTGACGCCGGACTGCTATCTGGAAGATCTCTATCTCGACGAGAGATTCCGTGGCCGCGGTCTCGGCCGGGCCCTGATCGACGACCTGATCACGCTTGCGAAGCAGAAGGGCTGGTCCCGCCTCTACTGGCACACCAACCACGACAATGCGACGGCCCGCAAGCTCTACGATACCTATGCGAAGGAAGACGGGCACGTGCGCTATCGGATGGCGCTGGCGTAAGTTGTATGCCGCCGAGGTCTGTACTAAATTCGGGTTCGAAGGAGTTTAGTCATGGCGACCGTGAACATTCGGATTGACGACGAAATCGAGGCGCGCTGGGAAAAGATCACGAAGGCCCACGGCCTCGACCGCAACGACATCTTTCGTGACGCACTCCTCGAAAAACTCGAGGAACTGGAAGACCTCTATGCTGTGGAGGCCCGCCTGAAAGAGCCCTTCAAGCCCGTGCCGAACGATCAGGTGTGGAAGGAACTCGGGCTTGCGGATTGAATGGCATCCCGCCGCTGTCGAAGAACTCTGGCAGCTGGGGACAGCCGATCAACGGCGCATCAAGAAGGCGCTCGATCTTCTTCTTGAATTGCAGGATCCAAGGCAGCGTTTGCAGCCATATCGCGGCGATCTGAAGGACTTCTGGAAGCTGAGGGTCGGGGATATCAGACTTGTCTGCCAGATCCGGCGCGAGGGCGACGACGACGTCCTCATTATCAGAGTTGCGCACCGCAGTTCCGTGTATTCGGATCGCAGCCGACGGCTTATTCGCGCCCGTGATCCGGACCAGACTTGAAGCGAAAGAAATCCACGAAAGCCCTGAGCGCCGGGCGCATCTGGCGGCGCGAGGGATAGTAGATGAAGAAGCCTTCGAAGGGCGGGCACCAGTCCTCGAGCACGGGGACCAGCCGTCCGGCGGCGATGTCATCCTCGATCCGCCTGTCGAACAGGTAGGCAAGCCCTGCGCCGTCGACCGCGGCGCGGCGCATCAGCCGCTGGTCGGAGAGGATCAGAGGACCGGACACGTCGACGGCCAAGACCTTTCCCGCCTTTTCCAGTTCCCAGCGATAGATACGCCCACTCGAAAAGCGGCGCCTTATGCAGCGGTGATGGATGAGATCGTCCGGCGCCTGCGGCCGGCCATGGGCGGCGATGTAGGTGGGCGATGCGACGATCAGGCCGCGCTGCGGACCGCTGGCGCGCACCGCGATCATGTCTGCCTCCAGATGTTCGCCGAGCCTCAGGCCGGCGTCAAAACCTTCGGCGACGATGTCCTCGAAGCGGTCATTGGTGACGACATCAAGCTCGATCTCCGGATAGGCGCTGAGGAAGGCGCCGAGGCGTGGAGCGATCAGGTCTTCGGCGGCGAGCATCGGCATGGTCACGCGCAGCGGCCCGGCCGGCGTGCCCCTGCGGTCGGCCAACCCCTCCAGCACGGCGCCGATGTCGGCCAGCGCCGGCGACAGCGTTTCCAGCAACATGCGGCCCTCCTCCGTCGGCGCGACGCTGCGGGTGGTGCGGGCGAGCAGGCGCACACCGAGGCTCGCCTCCAGCGCGGTCACGGCATGGCTGACGGCGGAGGGGGCAATGCCCAGCTCCTCGGCGGCCCTGCGGAAGCTGCGGCCTTCGGCAACGGCGGCGAGAACGGCAAGCTGCGAGAGTTGGATCCTGTTCATTGTTCTATCTGATAGAACAAGCCGCGACGGATTGCATGCATTATCGACGGACTGATGCCGCGCTATCTTGGCCCCGTCACCTCCGTCTATACTGACGGACGGTGATCGAACATCAGAGGTAGAATTTCATGAAGACACGCACACTTGGCCCCCTCACCGTTTCCTCGCTCGGCCTTGGCTGCATGGGCATGAGCCATGGCTACACCCAGACCGGCGACGAGGCGGGATCGCTGGCAACGCTTGCCCGTGCCGTCGAGCTCGGCGTCACCCTGTTCGACACCGCCGAGATCTATGGGCCGTTCACCAACGAGATACTCGTCGGCAAGGGCCTGAAGCCCTATCGCGACCGGGTGAAGATCGCCACCAAGTTCGGCTTTCGCATCAACACGGAAAATCCCAACGACGCGAGCGCCGGCGGCACGGATTCGCGCCCGGAGCATGCGCGCGAAGTCGCCGAGGCCTCGCTGAAGCGGCTCGGCGTCGAGGTCATCGACCTGTTCTACCAGCATCGCGTCGACCCGGACGTGCCGATCGAGGACACGGTCGGCGCCATGGCGGATCTTGTGCGCCAGGGCAAGGTCAAGGCAATCGGCCTGTCCGAGGCGAGCGCCGCGACGCTCAGGCGCGCCCATGCAGTCCATCCGATCGCCGCCATCCAGAGCGAATATTCGCTGTGGACCCGCGATCCGGAAGAAAACGGCGTGCTCGACACCTGCCGCGAGCTCGGCATCGGATTCGTGCCCTTTTCGCCGCTTGGCCGCGGCGTGCTGACCGGCGCGCTGAAGACGCTCGACGGCATGGCGGAGAACGACTTCCGTCGGTCCCTGCCGCGCTTCTCGCAGGAGAATTTCGACGCCAATCTGGCGCTGGTTTCGGCGCTGGAGGCGATGGCGGCGGAAAAGGGCGTGACGCCGGGCCAACTGGCGCTGGCCTGGGTTCTGGCCCAGGGCGATTTCATCGTGCCGATCCCCGGCACGACCAAGATCGCCAATCTGGAAAGGAACGTCGCGGCCGCCGACATCGTGCTCTCGGTCGATGAGGTGAGCACGCTCGGCGACATGCTCTCGCCGCAGAAGGTGGCGGGGGCACGCTATCCGGAGCGCATGGCGAAGATGGCGAACAAGTAACCGGCCGCTCAGGCGGCCACCGCGACGCTGTGCCGGTAGGAGGACGGCGTCATGCCGGTCATCGCCCTGAATACCCGCGTCATGTGGCTCTGGCTGCTGAAGCCGCAGGCGGATGCGATCTGCGCGATCGGATCGTTTCCCGCCAGCAGCAACTTGGCCCGGGCCAGACGCCGGCGCAACACCCATCCATGGGGAGAGATGCCGCAGCTGGCGGTGAACATGCGCTGCAGGTGAAACTCGCTGAGACCGGCGATCGACGCCAGGTCACTCAGCGTGACCTGGCTGTCGAGATGCGCTTCGATATAGTCGAGGGTGCGTCGCCGGACGGCCGGCGAAAGACCGCCGCGGATGGCGCGCGAGCGCGCGCCGCCATAGCGCGGATCGCCAAGCAGGGTGACGAAGGCGGCGTTGATCGCCTCGTCGGCCATGAGCGGCTGTTGCGACCGCGTCGCGAACGCCAGCCGGCGCAGCGCCTCGGCCAGCGCCGGCGCATGATCGAAGGTCGCCTCGGGCAGCACCATCAGCCGGGCATCCTGGTCGAAGGTCTCGGCGAAGACGCGCCGGAGTTCGTGGTCGGGAACATAGAGGTGGACGAACTCGAAGACGTCGGTGATCTCCCATTCCGACGAAGTCCCCTGCGGCATGAGGCAGAAGGCGCCCGGCCAACCATGTCTCTGGCCGCCGTCCAGCCTGCGCGTGCCCACCCCGCCCTGCAGATAGAGGCTGAACGTGTGATCCGCCGTGCGTTCATAGGTCATGCGGTCGTCGGCATTGCGCCAGATCGCCGCCGATCGCCCCAGGCCCAGATCGAGCGCGCCCATCATTTCCGCGCTCGGCGATGCCGAGAGGAAGCTGAAGACGGACCTGTGCTGGGACGACATGGCATAACCTCGAAACAGACCGTCATTCTATCGCAGACTTCACCGCAGGCCACCGCCGAATATTACGAAGGGCGCCGTTCAGCGGCATTTCACCGCAAGAATATGCAAGAGCCGGGCGATCAGGCGGTCTAAGCCTCGGGCTCAATCCGAGAGGGCCCATGACCAATATTCTGCTTTTCGCCTCGACCGTCATCATCTGGGGTACGACCTGGATCGCCATCGCCATGCAGGTCGGTCCTGTGCCCGTGCTGGTTTCGGTATTCTACCGCTTCGCCGCGGCGGCCGTGCTTTTCCTGCTGGTGCTGGCGGCCACGGGCAGGCTGACGATACCGGCGCTGAAGCATCAGCCCTTCGTCCTGGCGCAGGCGCTCTGCCTGTTCTGCTGCAACTTCCTTTGCTTCTACACCGCCGCCGGCTTCGTTCCGTCCGGCCTGATCTCCGTGATCTTTTCCCTGGCAACGATCTACAATGCGGTCAATGCGCGACTGTTCTTCGGCGATCCCATCACCGGCCGCACACTGGTGGCCGCCGTTCTCGGCGCCACCGGCCTCGTCCTGCTGTTCGGCCCCGACATCGTGCTGGACTTTGACGCCGACACGTGGAAGGGCATCGGCCTGTCGGCGCTCGGAACCCTGTTCTTCTCGCTCGGCAACATGGCCTCGCGCCGCAACAGCGCCGCTGGGATCCCGCCTGTCATCGCCAATGCCTGGGGTATGGCCTATGGCGCCGTCATCCTTCTCGCCCTGATCGCGGTCACCGGCACGCCGGTCGTCGCGCCGCCGGACGCGAAGTACCTGATCGCCCTGCTCTATCTCGCCGCCATCGGCTCGGTGGTCGGGTTCACCACCTATCTCATGCTGGTCTCGCGCCTCGGCTCCTCCAAGGCCGCCTATACGACGGTGCTCTTTCCCGTCGTCGCGCTCTCGCTGTCGACGATCTACGAAGGCTATCACTGGACGGCGGCGGGATTGTTTGGCCTCTTCCTCACGCTTCTCGGCAATGTGGTGATCTTCACCAGGCCGGCCCCCCGCCGCACGCCCGCCACCGCCTGACGGCCGGCACGGCGCCCGCGATCCGGAAATGCAAAAGGCCCGCAGAGCGGGCCTTTTGTCTTCATTCAATGGTCTTTCGCCTCAGGCGCGCAGGCTGCCGCCGGTGGTCTTTTCGACATTGCCGACGATCTTCTTGGTCAGCGCGTCGAAATCCTCGTCGGTCAGCGTCTTGTCGGCCGGCTGGATCAGCACCTCGATCGCCACCGACTTCCGGCCCTCGCCGAGGCTTGCCCCTTCGAAGATATCGAAGACGTTGACGCCGGTGATCAGCTTGCGGTCGGCGCTGGCCGCCGCCTTGATAATCGCACCGGCTTCCACCGACTTCTCGACCACGAAGGCGAAGTCGCGCTTCACCATCTGGAAGGGCGAGAGATCGAGCGCCGGCTTGGTGCGGGTCGCCTTCTTCTTCGGTTCCGGCACGACGTCGAGATAGACCTCGAAGCCGCACAGCGCGCCCGACACGTCGAGCGCTTCCAGCGTCTTCGGATGGAATTCGCCGAAATGGCCGATCACCACTTTCGGACCCATCTTGATCGTGCCGGAACGGCCCGGATGGTACCATTCGGGACCGCCCTGTTCTATCTGGACGTTCGACATCGGCAGGCCGCAGGCCTCCAGAACGGCGAGCGCATCGGCCTTGGCGTCATAGACGTCGACCGGCTTGCCGCCGCCCTTCACTGCGTTCGACCACATGCGACCGGCGCCGGCAAGCGATGCCGTGCCACGGCGGATACCGCCGGCGACGCGACGCTGGCCTTCCGGCTTGTCGTTTTCATAGGTGCCGGAGACCTCGAAGATCGCCACGTCGCCGAAACCGCGGTCGGCATTGCGCTGTGCAGCGGTCAGCAGGCCCGGCAGCAGCGAGGGGCGCATGTCCGACATGTCCGCGGCGATCGGATTGGCGAGCTTCAGCGCACGGCTTCCGCCGCCGAACAGTTTCGCATGCTCTTCCGGAATGAAAGACCAGGTGACGGCTTCCAGCATGCCGCGCGAGGCCAGCGCCCGCTTGGCGGTGCGGGTGCGGATCTGCAGCGGCGTCAGGATCTTGCCGTTGACCGAACCGATCGGGGCGAGCGGTTCGGGCTTGATCTTGTCGACGCCGAACACGCGCATGACCTCTTCCACCAGGTCCGCCTTGCCGTCGACGTCAGGCCGCCAGGACGGCACCGCGACGGAGACCGTCTCGCCTTCGCCGGAAACCTCGAAGCCGAGGCCGGCCAGGATCTGGCGCGATTCGTCGTTGGAGACGGTGAGACCGGTGAGGCGCTTCACCTCGGAGAAGGGGAAGTCGACGGTCTTGCGGTCGAAACCCTTGTAGCCGACGACCCTGGCCTTGGCCGCGGTGCCGCCGCACATGGACAGCACCAGTTCGGTGGTGCGCTCGAGGCCTGGCATCATGTATTCCGGGTCGACGCCACGCTCGAAGCGATAGCGTGCATCGGTGATGATGCCGTGGCTGCGGCCGGTCTTGGCGATGTTGATCGGGTCCCAGAGCGCGGATTCGATCAAAACATTGGTGGTGTTTTCATCGCAGCCGGAGTGTTCGCCGCCCATGATGCCGCCGATCGATTCCGGGCCGTTGTCGTCGGCGATGATGACATTGGCCGGGTTGAGCTTGTAGGTGCGGGTGTCGAGCGCGAGAATCTCCTCGCCCTCGCGAGCGCGGCGCACGATCAGCGCACCCTTGACCTTGTCGGCGTCGAAGACGTGCATCGGCCGGCCCTGGTCGAAGGTCATGTAGTTGGTGACGTCGACCAGCGCCGAGATCGGGCGAAGGCCGATCGCCAGCAGCCGCTGCTGCATCCAGCGCGGGCTCGGGCCGTTCTTCACGCCGCGTACCAGGCGATAGGCGAAGCCCGGGCAGAGCTTCTCGTCGTCGAGCACGATCTTCAGCTCGATCGGCGTTTCGCCATCGGTCTTGAACTCGGGCGCCTTCGGCTGCTTGAGCTTGCCGAGGCCGGAGGCGGCGAGATCGCGGGCGATGCCGAAGACGCTCGTGCAATCAGGGCGGTTCGGCGTGAGGTTGATCTCGATGACCGGATCGTCTAGGCCGGCATAGGAGGCGAACGAGGTCCCAACCGGGGCATCGTCCGGAAGGTCGATGATGCCATCGTGATTGTCCGACATGTTGAGCTCCTTTTCGGAGCACATCATGCCGTGGCTTTCGACGCCGCGGATCTTGCCGACGGCGAGCGTCACGTCGATGCCGGGCACATAGGTGCCGGGCCGCGCCAGCGCGCCGACCAGGCCGGCCCGCGCATTCGGCGCGCCGCAGACGATCTGCACCGGCGCAGCACCGTCGCCGGCATCGACCGTCAGCACCTTCAGCCGGTCGGCCTCGGGGTGCTTTTCCGCGGTGAGGATCCTGGCGATGACGAAGGGCTTGTAGGCGGCCTTGTCGTCGACGTCCTCGACCTCGAGGCCGATTGCGGTGAGGCGCTCGCAGATCTCGTCGAGCGTGGCGTCGGTTTCCAGGTGATCCTTCAGCCAGGAGAGTGTGAATTTCATGGGTCTGTCCTCCTTACGCGCTCAGGCCGCCGAACAATGTCGGCACGTCGAGCGGGCGGAAACCGTAATGGCTCATCCAGCGCACGTCGGCGTTGAAGAAATCGCGCAGGTCCGGCATGCCGTATTTCAGCATGGCGATGCGATCGAGCCCCATGCCCCAGGCGAAGCCCTGGTATTCGTCGGGGTCGAGACCGCCGGCGCGCAGCACGTTCGGATGAACCATGCCGCAGCCGAGGATTTCCATCCAGTCGGTGCCCTCGCCGAACTTGACGATCGGACCCGACGAGCGGTCGCACTGGATGTCGACCTCGAAGGACGGCTCGGTGAAGGGGAAGAAGGACGGGCGGAAGCGCATCACGACATTGTCGACCTCGAAGAAGGCCTTGCAGAACTCTTCCAGGATCCAGCGCAGGTGGCCGACATTGGCGGTCTTGTCGATGACAAGACCTTCGACCTGATGGAACATCGGCGAATGGGTGGCGTCGCTGTCCTGGCGATAGGTCTTGCCGGGAATGACGATGCGGATCGGCGGCTTCTGCGCTTCCATGGTGCGCACCTGCACCGGCGAGGTATGGGTGCGCAGCACCTTGCGGTCGCCGTTGTCGTCCGGCTCCAGGAAGAAGGTGTCGTGCATCTCGCGCGCCGGATGGCCCTCGGGGAAGTTGAGCGCGGTGAAATTATAGTAGTCGGTCTCGATATCCGGGCCTTCGGCGATCGAGAAGCCCATGTCGGCGAAGATCGCGGTGATCTCGTCGACGATCTGGCTGATCGGATGGATGCGACCGCGCTCGGCCGGCGAGGAGCGGACGGGCAGCGAAACGTCGACCGTCTCGGCCTTCAGCCGCGCCGTGATGGCGGCGTCCTTCAGCTCGGTCTTGCGGGCGGTGATCTTTTCGGTGACTTCGGTCTTCAGCGCGTTGATCGCCGCACCGCGCGTCTGGCGCTCTTCCGGCGTCATCGAGCCCAGCGTCTTCAGGAGTTCGGAGACCGAACCCTTCTTGCCGAGCGCGGCGACGCGGACCGCTTCGATATCGGCTTCGTTGTCCGCCGCGGCGATGTCGGCGAGAAGCGCCGTTTTCAAACTGTCGAGATCGGACATGTCCGTTTCCTGCCCTTTATACCACCGGGTCCGTAACGCCCCGGCATGACGACAAAATGAAAAACCCGCGCTAGCCCTGCCAGCGCGGGTTTCCCAACAATTTCTTTTTACAAAAGCTTGGGAAGCGCTGGCTTACTTGACCGCGCTTTCAAACTCGTTCGCCGTGCCGGCGTCCTTGAGGTAGGCCAGTGCCTTCTTGGCAGCCTCGACCAGCGAGCCGAAGGCTGCGGGTTCGTGGATGGCCATGTCGGACAGAACCTTGCGGTCGACTTCGATGCCGGCCTTGTTCAGACCGTCGATGAAGCGGCCGTAGGTCAGGCCGTGTTCGCGAACGGCAGCGTTGATACGCTGGATCCACAGAGCGCGGAAGTTGCGCTTGTTGACCTTGCGGTCGCGGTAGGCGAATGCCTTCGAACGATCGACGGCAGCCTTTGCTGCGCGGATCGTGTTCTTGCGGCGGCCGTAGAAGCCCTTGGCTGCCTTGAATACCTTGTTGTGCTTGGCGCGGGAAGTTACGCCACGTTTTACGCGTGCCATGTCATGATCTCCTTAATGATCCAAAAAGCGAAAGGGTCTCAGAGACCGTTCGGCAGGTAGTTCTTGATGACCTTCTTGCCGTCAGCTTCGGAAAGAACCATCGTGCCGCGAGCATCGCGGATGAACTTGTTGGACCGCTTGATCATGCCGTGACGCTTGCCGGCGGCGGCCGCGAGGACCTTGCCGGTGGCAGTGATCTTGAACCGCTTTTTGGCGGAGGACTTCGTCTTCATCTTGGGCATTTTGCTACTCCATTGTTCTTGTATCGAAACGGACAGACGACGCCCGTTTTCAAGCATAAAGAACGGCCACGGCATGCCCTGCCGGACCGTTCGGACGGGGGCTTATAACCGCTGACGGATAAAAGCGCAACGGGTCGCGTCGGGAATCTCGAACGGCCGCCGACGATGCGGACCCGCTACCCGCGAAGCGGCACCGACAGCCGCACCGACAGCCCGCCGAGTTGCGAGCGGCCGAGCTCCAGCGCACCGCCATAGGCCGACAGGATTTCCGCCGTGATGGACAGCCCGAGGCCCGAACCGCCGTCATCATCCCCCAGATGCACGCCCCGCGACGGGAGGATGGCCAGGTCCGTATCCGCCACGCCCGGGCCGTCGTCCTCGACGGTCACCACCGCCGCTTTGTCCGCGGCGGCCGCCGTGATGCGGATTTCGCCCCGGGCAAACCGGGTGGCATTGTCGAGCACATTGCCGAGCGCTTCGGCAAAATCCGCGGCGTCCATGTCCACCGCGAGCCCGGCCGGAACGCGGATCAACCATTCGATGCCGCGCGGCTCGGTGATCGGCCTCAGCACCATGACCAGCTTGCCGACCAGCGAACCGAGCTCGGTCAGGCTCATCTGCTCGACGCCCAGCCGTGCCGACTGCAGCTGGCGGTCGGCGCGCTGGCGGATGAGATCCACCTGCTGGCGCGCCAGTTCCTTCTCGGCGGATGGAAGATGGTCGGCGAGCTGGAGAAGCACGGTCAGCGGCGTCTTCAGGCCGTGCGCCAGATCGCTGGCCCGGGCTCGCGCCCGTTCGACGGCCGTCTCACGTTCCTGGAGCAGCAGGTTGAGCTCGGAAACGAGCGGCCGCAGTTCCGAGACGCCGACATCATCGACCGAATTCGCCTGTCCGGAGCGCACCAGCCCCACCCGCTGCTGCAGGCGCACAAGAGGCGCGAGCCCGACGCCCACCTGAAAGATGGCGGCAGCGACCAGGACCGCGGCGCTCAGTGTCAGCATCAACGCCATGGCACTGTGAAACTGGGCAACCGCATCGTCGAACTCGAAACGATCGAAGGCGGCCGACAGCGTAAACCTCCGCGAGCCATCCGGCTCGTCGAGGGAGATCGCACGCTGATAGACAAGAAGGTCGGCACCGTCGGGCCCCTCCGCCGCCAAGAACCCGTAGTCCGCCGGCAGCAGCGCATCCGCGGGGAGGTCGACATCCCAGAGCGACCGGGAGCGCAGCACCTCGCCCGGCTGGGGAACCACCTGCCAGTAGCGTCCACTGCCGGGAAGGGTGAAGCGGGGGTCGGTCGGCGTCTTTTCGAGAACCACCTTGCCGTTGCGCAGTTCCAGACCTGCGGCCAACTGATCGACGATGCCCGCCATCTCTACCCGGTAGCGCTCGGCGACATAACCGGAAAAGACGCGGCTGAGGCCATAGCCCAGCACGAGAAGAATGAAGACGATGGCGGCGAAGGCTCCGAGCACGACCCGGATCCGGAGCGAATGGATCATGCGTCTTGATCCGGCAGCACATAGCCGAAGCCGCGGCGCGTCTCGATCGCTTCCGGATCGGTCTTGCGGCGGAGCCGGGCAATCATCGCCTCGACCGAGTTCTTGGCCGTGTCGTCGTCGCGCCCCTGCACGCGCCGGGCGATCTCGATCGGATCGAAGACGCGGCCGGGTTCGCTGACGAGCAATTGCACGAGGCGGTATTCGAGCGTGGTCAGTTCCAGCGACCGGCCGTCATAGGTCACCCGCCGCGTCTGGTCGTCGACAACGAAACGCCCGGCCGCCTTGATCGGCGACGGCCGCCTGCGCGAACGGCGCAACAGCGCCTTGAGACGGGCGATCAGTTCCTCGCTGCGGAACGGTTTGGGCAGGTAGTCGTCGGCGCCGGCCTCGAAGCCGTCGACACGCTCCATCCAGGAACCGCGCGCGGTCAGGACGAGGATCGGCGTCTCGAGGCCGCTTGCCCGCCAGCGCTTCAGGATCGACAGGCCGTCCATGCCCGGCAGGCCGAGATCGAGAATGATGGCTGCATAGTCGCCGGTCTCGCCCTCCTCCCAGACCTCGGGGCCGGTCGCCAGATGATCGACGAGATAGCCCTCCGCCTCGAGCTTGGCTTTCGTGTGTTCCGCGATATCGCGATCGTCTTCGGCAAGCAGCAACCGCATGGCGTCACCACCACGCGAACGGGCCGATCGCGCGACCCGTCTCGGCATTGAGGCGAATCGTGCGCACGCTGCCCGTGTCGCTCTCGACCTTGAGGATATAGACCGGCGTCCTGCCGCCAAGCGCCAGATCGACCGACAGGACACGACCGGCACGCATGGCTTTCACCCGGCGCAGGATATCGCGAAGCGGAAGGATGCGACCATCGCGAACGGCATCGCGCGCCTCGACGTGGTCATCCGCCTCGACCCCGGTGTCGGCCTTGTCCTGATCCTTGCCATCGTCGTCGCTGCCATCATCGTCATTTCCGCTATCGTCGTCGCCGCTGTCATCATCCTTGTCGTCGGCGAGCGCCGGCTCGCCATGCAGCAGCGCACCGGCGCCGGGCAGCGCCGCCATCAGCAACAGCAGGAATTCTCGCCTGTTCGTCATTCTCACGTTTTCGTCGTTATCCTCGCCGCCCGATCGGTTCCGAGACTAGCTATTGTCGGGCCGATGCGCCACCGCAACGAGAAGACCCCGCCCGGGTTGCGGGCGGGGTGAAACGGCTGCGGCACCGGCGGCTGCGCCGCATCCGTTTCGACGGACCTCAGTTGGCCGGGACGATGGTCACGGCAGTCACCGAATTGCGCGGTGCCTTGATCTTCACTTCGGTCCGGTTGTGTTCCTGGTCGATTTCCAGAGCGAGGCGGCGGCCGTTCTGGTCGATGGCGACCATGGTGCCGTTCTTCAGCCCGCGCAGCTGCGCATTGTTGACCACGAGGCTGGTACGGTCGTCGCTGCCGTCAACACTGTCGTCATCGACACCGTTCGTGTCGAGATCGTCATCGACGCCATTGTCGTCGATGCTGTCGTCCGTCGCATCGTCATCCACACCGTTGTCGTCGGTACCGCTGGCGTCATCATCGGTGCCGTTGTTATCGTCGTCATTGCCGTTGTCGTCGTTGCCGCTATCGTCATTGCCGTCATTGCCGTCATTGCCGTCGTTGTCGTCATTGCCGCCGCCATTGTCGTCGTCGGCGAGCGCGACCGAGACGATCGATGCGCCGAGGGGGGCCGACAGCGCGGAAACGAGCGCCGGCGCAAGGGTCAGCGAGAAGAGGGCGGTGGTCGAGACGAGAAGATGTCTTCGCACGATATTGATCATTTTTTCCTCCGGTATGCTGGGATGAACTCTATGACGAGCATCATGCATCCGGGGGGCTGACAGCTTGCCCAACGCGGCTGTCAGGAAAAAGTCAGCAAACGCCCATGAAAAAAGCCGCCTCAGCGGCGGCTTGTTTCGCGGTGCGTCTTGTCAGACTCACTTCGGTGCGAGCACCATCATCATCTGACGGCCTTCGAGCTTCGGCTCGGCCTCGACCTTGGCGATGCCCACAGTGTCTTCCTTGACCTGCAGCAGAAGCTTCATGCCGAGTTCCTGGTGAGCCATTTCGCGGCCGCGGAACTTCAGCGTCACCTTGACCTTGTCACCCTCTTCGAAGAAGCGGTTCATGGCCTTCATCTTCACCTCATAGTCATGGGTGTCGATGTTGGGACGCATCTTGATTTCCTTGACCTCGACGATCTTCTGCTTCCTGCGCGCTTCGGCCGCCTTCTTCTGGTTGGCGAATTTCAGCTTGCCGAGGTCCAGGATCTTGCAGACCGGCGGCTCGGCATTGGGGGAAATCTCGACGAGATCGAGACCCGCCTCTTCCGCCATCCTGAGCGCCTCGTCCGTCGGCACGATGCCGAGGTTCTGGCCTTCGTCATTGATAAGCTGGACCCGGGGAATCCGGATCTCCCGATTGGAGCGCGGCCCTTCCTTGACAGGGGCATCGGCTTTGAAAGGTCTGCGAATGGTCGTATTCTCCTGAACTATTGAGCCTTGCGGCAACGCGCTTCAAGCGCGGGCTTCTAGCGTTTCAGCTATTTGGCTATTGCCGCTCGGCAAGTCAATAACACGCTTCGGATGGAAAATCACCTGCTGTCCGTCACTTCGCGAATCTGTTTTACAGGGCCGTTCACGCCCAGGGAGCCCTGCATGACCTCGATCCATTCCGCCCCGCGCGCCGAGACAATTACGGTCGGCGATGGCGACGACGCCCGCGACATCGCGCTCCTCGTTCGCCCTGCCAATCCGGCGCGCGCGCCTTCCGCTCCGGCCCTCGTCTGGCTCGGCGGCTACCGGTCCGACATGAGCGGCACCAAGGCGATCGAGATGGATGCGCTGGCGGCGGAAATGGGTCTGGCGGCGATCCGTTTCGACTATTCCGGCCATGGCGCTTCCGGCGGCGCGTTCCGCGCGGGCACCATCAGCCGCTGGCTCGAGGAGGCGATCGCCGTGCTCGACCATGTCGCGCCTGAGAGCGTCGTGCTGGTCGGCTCGTCGATGGGCGGCTGGATCGCGCTGAGGCTCGTGCAGGCGCTGGCGCTGCGCGGTTCCGGCCCTCGCGTCGCCGGCATGGTGCTGATCGCGCCGGCACCCGATTTCACCATCGACCTGATCGAGCCGAACCTGTCCGATGCCGTGCGGGCGTCGCTTTCCGAGCGCGGCTATTTCGAGGAACCCTCGGACTGCAGCCCCGAGCCGAACATCTTCACCCGCGCCCTGATCGAGGACGGCCGGCTCAACCAGGTTCTGACCGGCATCATCGAGACCGGCTGCCCGGTGCATATCCTGCAGGGCATGGCCGATCCCGACGTGCCCTATGCCCATGCGCTGAAGCTGGTCGAATTCCTGCCGGCCGACGACGTCGTCATCACCCTGGTGCGCGACGGCGACCACCGGCTGTCCCGCCCCGAGGACATCGCCCGGATGAAGGCGGCGATCCTGTCCATGGCGGAGAACGCTTCGGACCTGTAGCATTTTAACCATAGTTGACAAATCCCTAACGCGGCGGCCTTACCGCGATTGACTCGAAACCCGCTTGGACCTTAACGTTTTGTTAAGGATTAAAGGGACGAGTTCATGATGAACCGATCGCGTGCTTTTGCCGCGTTGCTTGTGGTGCTTGGCGTTTGCGCGCCGGCCGGTACGGGCTTCACGGCACCCAAGACGCTGCTGTCGATGACGACGGGCAGTGTCACCTCGCAGCCGATCGGCCACTACGAGTTCTGCCGCCAGCATCGCGAAGAATGCAGCGTGAAGAGCAAGCCCGGCACCCTGCCGCGGCTCACCCCGCACGGCTGGGACGTGGTGCGCGAGATCAACCTGTCGGTCAATTCCTCCATCACCCCGGTCACCGATGCCGATGCCTATGGCCGCGAGGAAGTCTGGGCCTATCCGGTCGACGTGGGCGACTGCGAGGATTTCGTCCTTCTGAAGCGCGAAAAGATGATGGAAGCGGGCTTCTCGCCCGCCGACCTGCTGATCACCGTGGTGCGCAAGCCCGACGGCGAAGGCCATGCCGTGCTGACGCTCCGTAGCGCCCAGGGCGACTTCGTACTCGACAACCTCGTCAACGACGTCAAGCTGTGGACCGAGACGCCCTATACCTATCTCAAGCGCCAGGCGAGCTTCGACACCGGCCGCTGGGTGACGATCGAGAACGGCACCACCGACGTCATGGTCGGCGCGCTCGACTGAGGTAACTTCGAATTTTCTAGGACGGCTGGACCCGGCGTTCCGTTTCGAGACGGAGCGGCGGCAGGCGCGCAAGGCCGATCATCGCCAGAAGTCCGACCGCCCCCATCAGAAGCAGGCAGCCGATCGCCGCCTCGACGCCCAGACGCTCGTTGACGAAGATGATCGTCACCGGGGCTGCGGCCGACAGGACCATGCGAATGCCCGACAGCGTGCCCAGGGTGCGGCCATAGCCGGCCGTGCCGAAGAAGTGCAGCGGCAGCACGCCGCGTATGATCGACGTCAGCCCCTGGCCGATGCCGAAGAAGACGGCGAAGATCAAAACGATGGCGACCGCCGGGAAGACGGCCGCGGCAAACAGCAGGGCGAGCGCCAAGAAGATCGCCCCCGTTGCGATCAGCCCCGTCACCGGCGGGGATAGCACGCCCCGGCGGGCATATTCGATGACGCGGGCGGCGACCTGCGACGGTCCGATCAGACTGCCGGTCAGCGTGGCGATCGCCGGGGTGAAGCCGGCATCTCCGAGCAGCACCAGAAGCGAGGCACCCATGGCCGAGAGCACGAAGCCGCCGGCCGAAAGACTGACGGCCATCAGGGCGAGATGTGGCCGGCGGCTGGCCACCGCCGGAGCGCCGGCTTCCGCCGACGGCCTTGCCGGGGCGGCGACCTCGCGCCGATAGGACGGCCAGAGCGCATGCACCGGAAGGGCGAGCACCAGATTGAGACTGGCGAGCACGAGATAGACCTCGCGCCAGGTCATCATCGTCAGCAGCCACTGGATCAGCGGCCAGAACACCGTCGAGGCAAAGCCCGCGACCAGCGTCACCAGGGTGATCTGGCTCCTGGCCTCCTGGCCGTGACGCTGCGCAAGCGCGGCAAATCCCGCATCATATTGCACGGCGATCGACACGAACTCGGCGGCCAGCGTGACGGCGGCGAACTGCCAGCCGTTCTGCACCATTGAGAGGCCGGCGAGGGCTGCCGCCGCCAGGATCGATCCGAAGGCCAGCACGGGCCGCGCGCCGAAGCGGTCGATCAGTCTTCCGATGATCGGCGCGGAGACGGCGCCGCCCAGCAGGCCGATCGAGAAGACCGCGAAGACAAAGCTCTGCGACCAGCCGAATTCGCGGGCGATTTCGGGAGCCAGTATGGAGAAGGAATAATAGAGCGTGCCATAACCGACGGTCATGGAAACGCCCATGCCGAGGGTGGCGGGGGATGGTTTCATGATGACGCCGCTACGCTATTCGTGTTGCGGCGTCATGACAAGGATCAACCGTTGCCGATCAGGATGCCGGCCGCCAGCACCAGCGAGCCGCCGAGCACGACCTGCATGGCGGCGCGCAGGAAAGGGGTCTCCATGTACTTGTTCTGGATGAAGGCGATCGCCCAGAGCTCGATGAAGACCACCACGGCGGCGGTGAGCGTCGCGGTCCAGAAATGCGGGATGAGATAGGGCAGCGCATGGCCGAGACCGCCGAGCGCCGTCATGATGCCCGAGGCCAGGCCGCGCTTGATCGGCGAGCCGCGGCCCGACAGCTTGCCGTCGTCGTGGGCCGCCTCGGTGAAGCCCATGGAAATGCCGGCACCGACCGAGGCCGACAGGCCGACGAGGAAGGTCTGCCAGGTATCGCCGGTGGCGAAGGCGGCGGCGAAGATCGGCGCCAGCGTCGAGACCGAACCGTCCATCAGGCCCGCCAGGCCCGGCTGCACATAGGTCAGCACGAACTGGCGATGGGCGCTCGCATCCTCTTCCGCCTTGACGTCCTCCGGCGTGTGGCGCTCGCCGAGCATGGAGGCGATTTCCTCATGGCCCTGCTCGGCCAGCGCCAGATCGCCGAGCAGCTTGCGCGTCTGGGCGTCCGTCGTGCGCTGCGCCGCGGCGATATAGAACCGGTAGGCGCCCTGCTCCATCGTCTCCGCTTCGGCGCGGATCTGGTCGAGGCTCTGGTTGGCGCGCAGCCAGTCGGGCTTGCGGTCGTAGAAGTCGCTGACATGCTCGCGGCGGATCAGCGGGATGCGTTCGCCGAAGCGCTGGCGGTGCATGTCGATCAGCTGGTTGCGATGGGTGTGCTCGACCTCGGCCATGTCCTCGAACACCTTGGCGGACTGCGGATACTGTTCGCGCAGCTGGTCGGCATAGGCGAGATAGATGCGCGCATCGTCTTCTTCCGAGGAAATCGCCAGCGCCAGGATTTCCTGTTCGCTCAGGCTGGAAAACGGGCGTTTCGAGGAGGAAAAAAAGCGCGCGAGCATCGGTGACTATCCTGTTCTTTATAATTGTTCTAAACTTATTGCGTCGTCATTTCCAGGTCAAGCCGTCGCGATGCCGCAGCGCGCACAAACGCGCGGCAGGCAGCCGATGCGACGATCGGCGCGGCGCCGCGCGTTTGACGCCCGCCCGATGATACGCGACAAGCGTGGAGACGACCAAGAAGGACGGAAGGACATGGCGATGCAGGATGATCTGATCGGCCGCGCCGCGCACCGGGCGGATATCACCGCCCGCGCCGAGGCGCAGATGGCTGCCATGGGCGTCGATCCGGCCTTCATCGACCGCCTGGTCGAGACCTTCTACGGCCGGATCCAGGCGCATGCGAACCTCGGTCCGGTCTTCGACAACCGGCTTTCCGGCCGCTGGCCGGCGCACCTCGCCAAAATGAAGGCCTTCTGGGCTTCGGTCGCCTTCAAGAACGGCGCCTATGGCGGCAAGCCGGTGCAGGCCCATCACGGCGTGGCCGGCGTGACCGAGGGCCTGTTCGTCGAATGGCTGGCGCTGTTCGACCAAACCCTCGTCGACATGGAAGCGACGGACGAAGCCCGGGCCTGGTTCATGGCCACGGCGGAACGGATCGCCCGCAGCCTCGTGCTGGCGCTGTTCTACAATCCGGCGCTCGACGACCCGGCCCGACGCGTCCAACCCTCGACCTGAGCGGACCACACCTCGCGCCGTCGCGGCGGAACCTCGCGCATTTTTCGCAAGGAGAACCGAGCGTCGGCGCAATTTTCCGCAAGTTTCGCCGCACAGTCACGCAATTCTTGCAGCTTTCGGGCTTGCATGAACCGGACATCATGGCTAGACCCGCCCGCGGAGGGGGACGAGACCATTATAGGAAACAACCAAGGCTAGAGATCATGAACCGCCGTAAATTCTTCCAGCAGGCCGGCGCCGCCGGACTGGGTGCTGCCGCTTCCGTCACGCTTGCCGCCCCCGCCATCGCCCAGGAAAATCCGAAGCTCAACTGGCGCCTGACCTCTTCCTTCCCCAAGAGCCTCGACATCATTTTCGGCGCCGCGACCGACATCGCGCAGAGCGTGTCCGAGGCGACCGACGGCAACTTCACCATCACGACGTTTGCCGCCGGCGAGATCGTGCCGCCGCTGCAGGCCGCCGATGCCGTCGCTTCCGGCACCGTGGAGATGGCGCACACCTGCTGCTACTACTATATCGGCAAGGATCCGGCCTTCGCGCTCGGCACCGCCATCCCGTTCGGCCTCAATGCCCGCATGACCAATGCCTGGTTCACCGCCGGCGGCGGCAACGAGCTGCTCAACGAGTTCCTCGCCGGCCACAAGCTCTATGCGCTGCCGGCCGGCAATACCGGCGCCCAGATGGGTGGCTGGTACCGCAAGGAAATCAAGACGATCGACGACCTCAAGGGCCTCAAGATGCGCATTGCCGGTCTCGCCGGCGAAGTGATGAGCAAGGTCGGGGTGACGCCGCAGCAGATCGCCGGCTCGGACGTCTATGCAGCGCTCGAGAAGGGCACGATCGACGCCACCGAATTCGTCGGCCCCTATGACGACCTGAAGCTCGGCCTCCACAAGGTCGCCAAATACTACTACTATCCGGCCTGGTGGGAAGGCGGTCCGGCCGTCCACGCCTTCTTCAATTCCGACAAGTTCAACGAGCTGCCGGCCAATTACAAGCGCATCCTGACCGACGCCTGCGCGGCTGCGAACGCCCGCATGCTGGCCCGCTACGACGCCTCGAACGCCGCGGCCCTTCGCCAGCTGGTGGCGCAGGGCACCGAGCTTCGCGCCTTCGGCTCGGACATCCTCGACGTCTGCCACAAGGCAGCGCTGGAGACCTATGCCGACCTCAGCGCCAAGAACGAAAACTTCAAGAAGCTCTACGACAGCCAGCAGGCCTTCAAGAAGGATGCCTATCTCTGGGCCCAGGTCGCCGAATACGGCTTCGACACCTACATGATGATCCAGCAGCGCCAGGGCACGCTCTAAGCGCTCTTGCGAAAAAGCCTGACCTTCTCAACGCCCCGGGCCGAAAGGTCCGGGGCGTCTTTCGTTGACGAGCCTTCCGTGCGCAGACGTCCGCGGAGGGGGCATTGCCCAATGCCTCGTGATCTTTGCCATTTTAGACGTTAGGCATTTGTTATTTTGAATGTTTTACCCTTCCGACTGGTTTTTTTGCCGGGGGGCACTCATGTACCGCGTATCCTTAGCCGTTGCTGCAATCGTTCTGACCCTGTTCCAGGCCGCCGCGGCCTGGGCCGAAGGATGGTCGGTTTCCAAGGTCAAGCAGCCGGTCAACTACACCCTGGACAAATACACCTGGCAGCGTCTCGAGCAGGGCATGGAAGTGCCGGCCGGTGCCTGGATCAGTACCGGCCCGCGCGGGCGCGTCGTGCTCGTTCATGGCGAGGACATGGTCACGGTGCAGCCCGGCACGCTGACGGCAATCTTCGCCAAGGACAGCGCCGGCAAGAAATTCGAGATCGCCCAGCAGGTCGGCGAGGTCCTGGTCGACTTCGAAAAACGCGACGGTCGCCGGCTTTCCGTCCAGACCCCATTCCTGGCAGCCGTGGTCAAGGGGACCCGCTTTACCGTGCAGGTCGACGGCCAGGGTGCCAAGCTCGGCGTGGCGCGCGGCGTCGTCGGTGTCACCGATCCGCGTCGCGGTCAGGCGGTCGACGTGCGCCCCGGCCAGTCCGTCGCGGTATCGCCCTCCATGACCGGATCCCTCAGCGTCGTCGGCCCGGGCCCCAAGGCGCCGGTGGTCAGCGTGGCCGTCACCAGCCCGGCCGTTCCCAGCATCTCCAAACCGACGACGACCGACACCAAGGGCAAGAGCACGACTGCCGACAGCACCGGCAACGGCGGACAGTCCACCTCGGCCGGGAACGGTAGCGGGAATGGGAATGGGAATGGGAGCGGAAACGGGAGCGGAAACGGGAACGGCAACGGGAACGGGAACGGGAACGGAAGCGGAAACGGAAGCGGAAGCGGAAACGGCAGCGGCAGCGGGAACGGGAACGGGAACGGGAACGGGAACGGGAACGGCGACGGCGACGGCGACGGCCACGGCCACGGAAACGGAAACGGAAACGGGAGCGGAAACGGAAACGGGAACGGGAACGGGAACGGGAACGGGAACGGGAACGGGAACGGGAACGGGAACGGGAACGGGAACGGGAACGGGAACGGTGACAATGACCGCGGCGATTGATCAAGGGCGTCTGTCCCACCGTCGTCATTTTTGATTGCCGGCAGAAGGTACAGCATGGTGAAAGCTGCAATCCCGATCCGCAGGCTGCTCGTGCTGGCCTCACTGCTGTGCGTCGTCGCCAGCTTGGCGGGGTTTGGTGCCTTCACCCGTTTCGACGCCGGGCTGACGGCCCGGCGCATGGCCCTCGATCCGCGGGCCGCCAGCGGCGACGTGGTCTTCGTCACCATCGACAAGTACAGCCTGGATGAAATCGGCGTCTGGCCCTGGGACAGGACCGTCTATGCCCGCCTGATCGACACCCTGGCCGGCGCGCAGGCCCGCGACATCTTTCTCGACATCGATTTCAGCTCGCACTCGTCGCCCGACAGCGACGCGGCATTGGCGCGGGCGCTCGCGGCGGCCGGCGGCGGCGTGCTCTTGCCCTCCTTCACCCAGTACAACGCTACCAATAGCAGTTCCGACGCCGTGGGCGTCACCTCGCCGAACCCGATCTTCGCCGAACACGCATGGACCGCCAGCGTCAGCGTGCGGGCCGACAGCGACGGCATCATCCGGAAATTCCCGTATGGCGAGATGCAGGGGAGCGAATTCGTCATGTCGGCGCCCGCCACGCTCGCCGGAGTAGCCGATCCGCGCTCGGCGCCGTTCGTCATCGACTTCTCCATCGATCCCGCGACCGTTCCCCGCTTCTCGGCGATCGACGTGGTCTCCGGCCGGATCGACCCATCCGCCTTCGCCGATAAGATCGTCGTGGTCGGCGCGACGGCGATCGAACTCAAGGACAATTTCTTCGTGCCCGTCCATGGGCTGGTGTCGGGTCCGATGGTGCAGATTATCGCCACGGAAAGCCTGCTGCAGAACCGCAGCCTGACGCCCCTCCACAGCCTCCCGCTTCTGCTTGTCGCCGGCCTCGTCGGCTTTGCCGCCCTGTCGCCGCGCCGCAGCCTGCGGCTCCAGTCGCTGCTGGTTGGCGGGACCGTCATCGCCCTGGAAGGGACCGCCTTCTGGCTGCAGTCCACCCACGGCCTGATCCTGCCCACCGTCTCGGCCCATGTCCTGCTCGGTCTCGTCGTCACGACGCGCGTGCTGGAGGAACTCGACCTCAGGACCTGGCTGCTGCGCCTCGCCTCGGTCGAGGCCGACAACAGCCGCAGCCTGCTCGGCCAGGTGATCAGCGACAGCGCCGACGCCATTCTCGTGGTCGACGAGGACGGGCTGCTGGTCGAACACAGCGCGCGGCTCGCCGATGTTCTGGCGGACGTCGGCGCGGCACGGAACGGCGACAGCGTGCAGGCGCTGCTGCCCGAACAATGGCGGACGGACATCGTCCGCGCGATCGAGGATCTTCGCCACGACCGCAGCCGGCCGGTGGCGCTGAATGAGTTGCAGCTGGACGACGGCAGCGGCGGACGGCGGACGATCGAATACACGATCACCGCATCGCGGCTGGCGCTCGCGGCCAGGAAAAGCCGCCAGGGCGACGACCATGTCTTCGTCGCCTGCATCACCGCCCGCGACATCACCGAACGTCGCCGGCAGGAAGAACGCATCGGTTTCCTCTCCCGGCACGACGTGCTGACCGGCGCGCTGCGCAGCTCGGCCTTCGTCGCCGAGATCGACGCCCGGATGACGGTCAGACCGCCACCGGGGACCGGTCACGCGGTCTATGCCGTCAACCTGCACCGTTTCAAGACGATCAACGCCACGCTCGGCCGCGTCAAGGGCGACGCGCTGCTCAAGGCGGTCGTGCGGCGGCTGTCGCGGCTCGACGGCCGGCTCTCGGCCATCGGCCGGCTCGGCGGCGACACCTTCGCCGCCTTCACCACCATTCCCGTCAGCGAGGCCGAAGCCCGCTCGATCGCCGAGGCCATCGTCAGCACGGTGTCGGCCCCCTTCGACGTAACCGATGCCAAGGCCAAGCTCGGCGTGCATATCGGCATGGTGTTCCGCACCGAGCCGGCCGACGGCCAGGGGGCCGCACTTGTCGCCGAGGCCGAACTGGCGCTCGACGAGGCGCGGCAGACGAACGGCAGCGGGCTCGTGCAGTTCGATCCGGAAAGCGGGGCGCGCCACGCGGCGGCACGGCGGATCGAGACCGAGCTCTGGCATGCGCTGGACAGGGGCGAAATGCGCGTGCTCTACCAGCCGCAGGTGCTGCTGAGGGACCGACGGCTGATCGGCGCCGAGGCGCTCTTGCGTTGGCAGCATCCGGAACTGGGTTTCATCTCGCCACAGGTCTTCATCGAGATCGCCGAAGCCAACGGCTTCATCGAGCAACTCGGCCGCTGGGCGCTGGAACAGGCCTGCCGCGACGCGCTGACCTGGCGCGAGGACCTGACAGTCGCGGTCAACGTCTCGCCGTTGCAGTTCCAGCGCGGCGATATCATCGGCGCGGTCAGGGATGTGCTGGACCTGACCGGCCTGCCGCCGAAACGGCTGCACATCGAAATCACCGAATCGACCTTCCTCAATCCGTCGCCGGAACTGTTCGACCGCCTGGCCGCGCTCAAGGCGCTCGGTGTCTCCGTCGCGCTCGACGATTTCGGCACCGGCTATTCCTCCTTCGGCTATCTCGCCCGCTTCCCGCTCGACAAGATCAAGGTCGACCAGATGTTCGTGCGGACCCTGGTCGAGAACACCGCCAGCCAGGCGATCGTCAACTCTGTGCGGGCGCTGTGCCAGGGCCTCGGCATCGCCATGATCTGCGAGGGCGTCGAGACCGAGGAAGAACTCAAGTTCCTCCGCCTGATCGGCTGCGAGCAAGGCCAGGGCTATCTCTTCGGCAAGCCGCAGGCCTCGGCCGACCTGATCCGCATGGCGGAGCAAGAAGACGCCGCCCCCGGCGCCGAAGCCGCGCGCGCCTGATCCGGCGGCAGACGTTCTCCCCGCTACCGTTTCGAGGTATCAGCTATCCCTGCCCGCGCCTCGCGCTCAGCCCCGGTTACTTCGCCGCCTGCCAGCTGCCGCTGCCGCCGCCCCACTTGTTCTTGCCCGACCATTGGCCCGAACCCGACTGCCCGTCCACGCGACCACTGACCGTGCCGTTGAACGGATAGGGCCGCACCTCTTTGAACAGCTTTCCCTGCAGCACGCCGGTCGTCGGCGCACTGAACGAGCCGTCGCTGCCGAGAGTGCCGGAGAAGCTGGCGGTGAAGCCGTCGCCCTCGAAGCTGCCGGAGATGGAACCGGAGACGGAGGAGCCGGACACGACGAGGGTCATGGAGCCGGAGGCCTGGCCCGAGATCCGGCCCTTGTACTGGCCGGAGAGATCTGCCGCCGGCTGCTCCGGCTCGATCGTGAGGCCGCTATGCTTGGCGACCATGGTCCGGTATTCCTTGAACTTGGCCAGCTGGTCCAGATATTCCTTCGAATCGGTCCCGTGCACCAGCCCGGTCGACAGGAGGTTCGCCATGGCCTTGATGTGGATCGCATTGTGCGGATCGAGCACGCCGTCCTTCTTCAGCTTGTCGCGGATCAGCTGGGTGAAGCGCTCAAGATTGTAGGGATGCTTGGCATACCAGTCCCGGCCGTATTTGCCGAAGGCCGCCGAATCGAGCGCTTCCATCATCAGGCCGGCCTCGGCCTGCGCATCGGCGCGGGCCTTCTCCACCGCCGCCGCCGATTGCTCCTGCTTCGTGCGCGCGGCAAAGGTCTGGAAGATGTCGTCGATCACCTCCGCGTCGCTGGCCGAGGTCAGGCGCTCGCGGATCGCATCGCTCGGTTCCGCCGTCGCGTGGGAAATGTCGTCGGCGCGCTGGTCGGCCAGTTCGATCTTGCGGTCGCGGATGATCGAGGAATAGAGCGGCAGGGTTTCCAGCCGCTCGCGGATCGCGTCACGGGTATACTGGTCGCCCTTGGCATATTCCTGGTAGAGTTCCTCGATCGTGCCGTCGACGAATTTGCCCTTGGTGTAGGACACCACGCCCGCCGCCGTCTCGACCGCTGTGAAGGCGGCCGCCGCCGGGGTCGCGGCGATGAAGGCGCGGCCGAGATATTCATAGGCCGCCTGCGGATCGCCGCCCGCCGCCTTGCCCAGCACGTCGGCCGCCTCGTTGACCTTGTCGATATTGCCGAGCACGCCTGCCATCTGTTTGCGCAAGGCCGGATCCTTGATGCCGTTGGCCAGCGTCTTGCCGAGCGCGACGGCGACCTCTTCCGAGGCGGCCTTGGCCTTCGCCGGATCACCGCTGGTCATGGCATCCGCTGCGTTCTCGGCGAACTTGTTGATCTCGTTGGCCGACAGCGCCACCGTGCCGAGCTGGCGCACCAGCGTCTTGTTCGCCCCGGACTTGTAGAGCTTCTGGTAAAGCGCGGTGATCGCCGCCTGCGACTGCGACTTGATCACCTCCTTGGCCTTTTCGTCGGCATAGCCGATCGCAGCCTTCTTGGCATCCTCCTGCCAGGTGGCCGGCGCCTGGGCGAAGACCGCCGCGGGCGAAAGCGCGAATGCGCCGGCAAGGACCATGGCCAGCAGATCGAAGGGTCGCAACACTCTCATCTCGGGTCCACCTCCAGGTCGCTTAGGTCGATATCGGCAAAGGGATCGGCACCGCCGGCGGGTTCGGCGGCCTGCACCTCCGTGCCTTCGGGCGGGGGCAATGTCTCGTCGAGACTGCCCAGCACCATTTCGAACAGCGGCAGGCCGTCGGCCGGGTCTTCGCCGAAGGCGCGGTAGGCGAGCGTCAGCCGCGCGCCGTCGCCCCGCGGTTCGTCGAAGAAGACCTGCCGTCCGCGCATGTTTCCTTCGCTCAGTTCGAGCACGGTCGCCGGCCGTCCCAGCAGGACGGTGAAGTCCTGCGAGGCGACCGCCTTGCTCGGCATCGGCCTGTCCTTCGGCCAGAAGGAAAGGGCGATCTGCGCGCCGCCGTCCGGCCGGGTCATGACGATCCCGCCGGCGATGTCCTCATCCGGCTTGACCTGCCAGCCGGTCGGCACCGCGACCGAGGCGCGGCCGACCCAGGCGCGGCGATCCTCGTCGCCGGCCGCCTCGTCTTCGGCAGCATCGCCATTCATCGCATCGCTTGCCGGCACCGTCGCATCCGGCAATGCCACCGGGGTCTCCGCCGGAGGGACCGCCGACGGCTCTTCGCCGCCGCCTGCCTCGGCCTTTGTCTTCGCGCCACCGATCGTCACGCTCTCGAGGATGCGATCGAAATCGTCGTCACCGCCGCCAAGGCGGATGCCGCCGGTCGCCTCGAAGAGGAAATGCAGGCGCCTTTTGTCGGCCCTGCCCTCGTCGAGCGTCACGCTCAGCGTTTCCACGCCCTCGAACCTAGAATGGATCCACAGCGCCGATTCGCCGGCCACCGTGATCTTGCGATTGGATATGGTGTCGGAATAGCCAAGTAGCGGCTCGTCGGGAAACCACCACCAGACCATCAGGCTGCGCTGGCCGTCGGGGGCTTTCAGTGTCAACGTGTCTCCGTCGATCGCGGCGGTCCAGTCCGCCGGCGCACGCAGGGCAAAGCCCTCGAAGGCATGCGCTATCCAGCCGTCGATCCCCGTGCCCGAAGGCTCCATGGTGCCGGTATCCTGCATCGTGCCGGCGCTCGCACCGTCGTCGTCGCCGGCGGCCGGAGCCGGGGCGCCCGGCTCATCCGCATCAGGCGCTTCGCCCAGGCTCTGCACTTCCTCCTCCGCGGTCCGCAGCGAATCCGCCATGCGGGCCGCCATCGGATCGAGCTTCGTCTTCAGGCTCTTGGCATAGCTGATCTCGAAGGTGTGGATCACCCCGCCGTCGTCGCTCAGCAGCACCTTGCGCAGGAAGAAGTCGCCGCCGCGGAATCCGGAATGCAGATACCAGTTCTCGCCCCGGCGCTTCCGGGTGACCTTTTCGCCTTCGCCGAGGCTCGCCAGGTGCTCCTCGATCAGTTCGTCCAGCGTGCTGTCGAAGACGTTATGTGCGGCAAAGACCATGAAACGGGCCGAGCCGTCCCGCGCCTCGAAGGTCCGCCCGTCGTCATTGTCGGGCGGCGGCAACATGCGGAACATCGGCGCCGAATAGTCGATCCGCGTGCCGAAGCGATCATTGCGATAGGTGATCCAATTGCTGGCCATCGGATCGGCCGGCACGCCGGCAGCGTCCGCCGCTGCCTCGTCCGTTTCGCTGATCTCTGCCGGATCGGCATCGGGTTCGGCGGCATCCGACGGCTGTGTTCGGTCGACGGGTTCGACCGGCAGCGGGTCGCCGCCCATGTCGGAGGGCGGTGCGTCGTCGCCAAGGTCGAGCGGCGGCGGCTGGCTGCCGGGATCGATGGCTTCGATGTCCGTAGGCGGGCCGAGATCGGGCGGCGTTTCGGCAGGATCGAGCGGTGGCGGCGGAGCATCGAACCCGCCGGGTGCCCCGTCTCCAAAGATGTAGGAGCCATAGGCCCAGCCGCGCGTGCCGTCCTCCAGCTCGACAAACAGCCATTTGCCGTTGCGCCGCAGGACCGTGACATAGGTGCCCGGCCCCATCGGCAGGATCATCGGATAACCGGATCCAGGGCCGGTCCTCAGTGCCAGGAAATTGTCGCCGGCGGGATTGAGCCCGCCGACATAGTCCGCCTGCGCCGGCAGGACCGCCAGCGACAGGAGGAACACAGTGCCAAGCCAGAGCTTCCGATGACGACCCACGCGCGACCTCCTCCTTTGACGGGGCCGCGCCGACATCGCCGAGGCCGGACTGCTGGCACGTCCCCGCCCGAGACCCCAAATCTCTATCAGGCACTATGCGCTTCTGCAGTCAAAGCTTATTGACGCAAGTCAACTCGCGGCCCGGCGGCATCCATCCGGTGAAAATATCGCCGGCATGGATGCGAATGGCGAGCCTATGTCTCAGGCTTCAAGGCCCTTGAGCACGTTTGCGACGTTGAGGCCGATTTCCGGCACGCCATAGCCACCTTCCATGACGGTGAGGATCGGCAGGCCGGTCGCGGCGATCATCTCGCCCATGCGGATATAGTCCGGGCTCTTCAGCTTGAAGAAACTGATCGGGTCCTGCTCGAAGGTGTCGACGCCGAGCGATACGACGATCGCCTCGGCGCCATAGGCCTTGATGCGCTTCAGGGCGTCGGCGAGCGCCGCCGCCCATACGTCCCAAGGGGTGCCGGCCGGCATCGGATAGTTGGCGTTCAGCCCCTCGCCTTCGCCCGCGCCGGTTTCGTCGGCATAGCCGAGGAAGTAGGGGAAGGCATCGACCGGATCGCCGTGCAGCGAGGCGAAGAAGATGTCGCCGCGATTGTAGGTGATGTCCTGCGTGCCGTTGCCATGGTGGAAGTCGACGTCGAGGATCGCGACTTTCTTCGCCCCATGATCGAGCAGGCGCTGGGCGGCGACCGCGGCATTGTTGATGAAGCAGTAGCCGCCGAACAGGTCGATGCCGGCGTGATGGCCCGGCGGGCGGCAGAGCGAGAAGGCGAAGCGGTTGCCGGCATTCAACCAGTCCGCGCCGGCGATCGCCACGTCCATCGAGGCGACCGCCGCCTCGTAGGTGCCCTTGGAAATCGCCGTCTCGACCGAATTGGCATAGTAGCCGACGGCGCCGTCGATATTGTTGGGCACGCGATTGCGGCTGCGGCGATAGGCAAAGGCGGTCGGGATGGCCTCGCCCGGAAAGCCCTGGGCGCTCCAGCGGTCCCAGCAGGTGCGCAGGAATTCGAGATAATCGGCGCCATGCACCTTGAGCGCGGTCTCCAGCCCATGCTCCTCGGGCGCGACGACGTCGGCAAAGCCCGCCTCCTTGACCGCCGCCAGGATCCACTCGGCGCGGAACGGCCCCTCGAAAGGCTTGACCAGAATGCCGCCGTGCAGCTCGGTCTTGGCGTCCCTGAGCTTGTGCTTTTCGGAATAGATAACGCGCATGATCGTCGATGTTCCCCTTGGTGCTTCTGCGGGGAACGTAGCGTCAACCTCACCGCCTCGGCAAGACGGCCGCAGGGTAATTTCCGGTCGGATGACCAATTTTCATCCGACCGGGAAGTGCTTACTCGACGAGGTTGATTTCCTCGGTCTCGCCGCCGGTGCAGGTGTAGCAGCAGTCCTCGCAGGTTTCGCCATTCTCGGGGCCCGTGCCCCAATAGGTGCCCCTGTCGCCGGAGACCCAGGCGCCATAGCAGATCTGTTCACCCTCATTGCAGGAGAGCGGGATCTGCTTGGTCTCGCCGTCGTCGAGGTAGTAGACTTTGTTGTCGCCCGGCCAGACGTGGTTCCGGTCCTGGCTGTAGAGTTCGACCTCGACGGCATTCGGATGCTCGTTGCGCATCACGAAGGTCACGTCGGCGGCAGCAGCCGGCAGGACGGATCCGGCAAGCGTGCCGGCGATGAAGAAAAGGGCTGCGGCGCGGCGCATCCCGGTTATGGACGATGACATGGAATACCCCCAGTTCTTGAAGGCCCGGAACGCCGGGCCTCGCCATTGCTAGCACGACGGCCGGGGCTCGCGGGAGGGGGTGAGGCCCGGCCGTGCGGACGTTTTTTGGGCGCACTCACCCCGCGGTCCGACCGATCTCCTTGTAGAAGATCGTCGTGTCGCAATAGCGACCGTCGGGAAACAGCGCGTATTTGGGGATCACGCCCGTGCGGCTCCAGCCGAACCGCTCGTAGATCTTCTCGGCCGGCTCGCCGGTCGCCGTGTCGAGCACCAGAAGCGTGCGGCCGGCTTTGGCCGCCGCCTCTTCCGCCGCTTCCATCAGAAGCCGGGACAGGCCGAGGCCGCGCGCCCGGCGATGGACGAGCAGTTTCATCAGGTCGCCGCGATGCGGCTGGTTGGGCTTCGTCGCGAAACCGACCTGCACCGTGCCGAGAACGCGGCCCTCCTCGTCCTCCGCCACCACCAGCAGAATCTCTCCGCGTCCGACCGCAGCAGCGACGCCCTGCCAGAAGGGAACGGCATCGTCCGGCCGGTAGGGCGACATGAAGCCGAGCGAGGCGCCGCCCTCGACGCAATCGGCAAGCACCTCCGAGAGATCGGGCAAGGCCGCGAGGGTCTGTTGTTCGTTCAAAAGGCGGATGGCGGTCATGGAAACTCCGGGGGCAAACGGTTCAGCGATGGCCGAGATCGATGATCACGGCATAACGGGCGGGCTTGTCCGTCGGGTTCCGAAACCCTTGGACGTCGCCGACATTCATGAAGAGGCAATCGCCGGCAGAAAGCCGGTGCACGGTCTCGCCGACGGTCAATTCCATCTCGCCCTCGAACAGCCAGACATGCTGCGACTGGTTGCGGCTCGCCTGCTGGCCGGGAAAGCGTACCTCGGCACCGGCGGGGAACTCGACCTCCACGACGTCGACCCGCGCACCCAATCCGCTCGGCGAAACCACCCGCCGCAGATAGCCGCTTTCCGGATCGCGCCAGACCGGCTGGTCGGCGCGGCGGACGAGCGGTGACGCTTCCCTGCCGGCGGCGGCGAAGAAGACCGACAGCGACACGCCGAGCGCCGAGCAGAGCCGCGCGAGAAGTGCTGCCGTCGGGCTAGCCTCGCCGCGCTCGACCCGTGAGATCATCGCCCGGCTGACGCCGGATTGCTCGGCCAGCTGGTCGAGCGTCAGGCCGCGCTCGGCCCGCAGCGTCTTCAGGCGCACCGCGACCGTCTTTTCGAACTGTTCGTCCATTGATTCCATTATAGGAGAATGACGGTATCTTATGATGGAGTCAAGCCAGCCGATCCGTCAGCGCATAGTGGAGGCGCACGCAGCCGCGGTCCAACGCCTTGGCACTGATCAGTCTCGGGCTGGCACGAAATCCCGTCGCCGGGAAAAGCGGCCGGCCGCCGCCCAGCAGTTCGGGAATCACATAGATCTCGATTTCGTCCAGCGCGCCGTTTTCCATGAAGGCCATCTGCAGCTGCCCGCCGCCGAGCATCCAGACGTCGCCATCGTCCAGCGAGCGCAGTTCCTTAATCAGCGCCGGCACGTCGCTGCGGGTCTGCAAGGGCCCCTTCGGATGCTCGATCGGACGCGAGGTGACGACGATCGTCCGCTGGTCGCCATAGGGCCAGGGCGACGGATCCTCGGCGAGGAAATCATAGGTGCCGCGACCCATGACCACCGTCCGGATGCCCTTGATGAAAGTCCGATAATCGTGTTCGCCGAGATCCATGCCGTCATATTCGAAGAGCCATTCCAGCGAATCGTCTCGGGTGGCGATGTAGCCGTCCAGGCTCGCCGCGATATAGCCGACAATCTTCGCCATGCGGAAATCTCCTCTTGATAAATAAATGAACAATCATTTATAAATTACTCCATGGCCAGGATCAAGACGATATCGGACGACGCATTGCTGGATCGGTTGCTGGGCGCGCTCATGGAGCTCGGCCCCGCAGGCCTGACTTTCGCCAATGGCGCAAAGGCGGTCGGGCTTTCGGCCTCCACGCTCGTGCAGCGGTTCGGCACGAGGGACGCGATGATCGAAGCGATCCTTCTGCGCGCCTGGCACCAGCTCGAAGCCGCCACCGCCGCGGCCGACCGCGATCTGCCGTTGAGCCCGGCTGGCGCCATCGACCTGCTGATCGACCTGATGCCGCCTGAAAACGCGGAGGAGAACGCCACCAACGGTCTCTTGCTGTTGCGGGAAGACATCCGCAACCCCTTGCTGCGGGCCCGCGGCGCCGCCTGGGGCCGCCAACTCGCCACCGCGCTGGGACGGCGGCTGACCAGCCATGCGGACGCGGCGGAACGCCTCGGCTGGCAGATGGCCACCGTCTGGCAGGGCGCCCATATCTGGTGGGCCTTTACGCGGGACAAGCCTGCCGAAGCCGCGATCCGGGAGACGCTGCAGGACTGGTGCCGAACGGTCGGCATCGACTGAGCCGGCCCGCACTCCGTCACTCTTCCTTGCCGTGGCTACGCCCGGTCCATGGTCTCCGCGAGCTTGGCGAGCAGCCTTGCCAGCTCCGTCAACTCCGCCTCGTCCAATCCTTTCAGCAGCCCTGCCTCCACCGCCATATCCTCGCGAAAGGCCGCCTCGGCCGTCTCGCGGCCGAGCCCCGTCAGTTGCACCGGCAGGCTGCGGCCGTCGCTGTCGCTGGCCGGCCGCTCGATCAGGCCGGCCCGCTCAAGCCGCATCAGCCGGTTGGTCAGCCCGCCCGACGAGATCATCAGCTGGGTGAAGAGCTCGGTCGGCCGCAGCCGATAGGGCGGCCCGGAGCGCAACAGCGTCGAGAGCACGTCGAACTCCCCGGTGTCGAGATCATGCCGGGCAAATACCGCCTCGATCGCCGGCCGGACCTTGAGCGTGATCCAGCGGGCGCGACCGAGGATCGCCATGCCCCTCGTATCCACGTCGGGCAGTTCGGCACGCCATTGGACCCGGCGCCGCTCGACATGGTCCTGCCGGTCGGCCGGCCCACCCGGATTTTGTCTTGACATAAAGATATTTTCCCATTTATCTTGCTGTAAAGATAAATGGGCCTCTCGCGGAGGACAAGGGACGGACGATGAATATCCAAGGCATAGATCACGTGGTCCTGCGCGTGCGCGACCTCGACGGCGCCGTCCGCTTCTACCAGCGGGTTCTCGGTTGCCCGGTCGAGCGCCGCCAGGACGCCATCGGCATGGTGCAGATGCGCGCCGGGCGTGCACTGATCGACCTCGTCTCCGTCGACGGCTCGCTTGGGCAAAGGGGCGGAGCCGCTCCGGGCCGGGACGGGCACAATATGGACCATCTCTGCCTGGCTCTCGCCGATTTCGATCCGGATGCCGTGAAGAGCGAGCTCGAGCGCCACGGCATCGCCGTCGGCGAGATCGGCTCCCGTTTCGGCGCGGGCGGCGAGGGTGTCTCGCTCTATTTCACCGACCCCGAGGGCAACCGCATCGAACTGCGCGGCGCCTGACAATCCAGATCACCCTGAAGCCAGATCACCCGGAAAGGAAAATCCCATGGAAACAAGTGACATCATGCTCTGGACCGGCCGCGTGCTGACGGCCCTCTTTGCCCTGTTCATGCTGGGCGCATCGATCTTTCCCAAGCTGACCGGCATGCCGGTCGCGGAGGAGACGCTTGCCGCGCTCGGCTGGCCGGCCGGCTACGCACTGATGATCGGCATCATCGAGCTTGCCTGCGTCGTGCTCTATCTCGTGCCGTCGACCAGCCTGCTGGGCGCGGTCCTGATGACCGGCCTGCTCGGCGGCGCGATGGCAACGCAGATCCGCGCCGCAAGCCCGCTGTTCTCGCATGTCTTGTTCAGCATCTATCTCGGCGCCTTCATGTGGGGCGGCCTGTGGCTGCGCCTGCCGGCCGTGCGGGCCGTCCTGCCCTTCCTGCGATAGCGGCCACGGCGTCCGCCCTTCCACTGCCGCGCGGGAGAAAGCGCGGCCATGTCGCGCAGACGCTATCGCGGCGATTCTCATTCAGCTAGAACCATCGACACGGTCGCCTCCTGGCGGCCGTTTCCGCGTTCCACTGCCTTGCCCGGCGCCCCCGCGCCGCCATTCTCCAGGATGATCCGATGAACTCTGAGGAAGCCCGGGCGAATTCGCCGCTGTCCGTCGCCAGCATCGTCGCCTCGATGACGGCGGTCGCGCTCGGCAACGGCGTGATGTCGGCCTATGTGCCCTTCGTTCTGTCCCGTTCGGGAAGCCCCTCCTGGGCGGCCGGCGGAGCCGTCACTGCGGTCGCATTCGGCGGGCTGCTCGGCTGCGTCGTCGCCGGACCGCTCATCCGCCGGGTCGGCCATGCGCGGCTCTTTGCCTCCTCCATGGCGCTGGTCATCCTCGGCGCGCTGCTGATCGCGCTCGGCGTCAACCCGATCCTGTGGATCATCGGCCGCCTGCTCTACGGCGCGGCCGGCAATACCAATTTCATCATCGCCCAGAGCTGGCTCAACCATGCGGCCTCGAACGCATGGCGCGGCCGGGCAATGTCCTTCTTCTACATGGCCTATGTCATCGGGCTGGGCACCGGCGCCTGGGCCTTCGGCCAGATGCCGGCGGAGGGCAACCTCGCCCCCCTCGTCACCATCTTCTTCACCGCGCTCGCCATCCTGCCGATCAGCCTGACGCGCCTGCCGACCCCGCCGGCGCCCGCCAATGTCAGCGTCGACATCAGGATGGCCTGGCGCAACTCGCCGGTCGGCTTCATCGGCGTGCTCGCCTCGGGCGGCCTCTCGATGATGGTGCAGGGCTTCACGCCGATCTACGCCGCCGGCAACCAGATGTCGCAGGGCGACATCGCACTTCTGATGTTCGTCATGCAGCTCGGCATGCTGTTCATCCAGTATCCGCTCGGCGCGCTCTCCGACCGCATGGACCGCCGCCTGGTGCTGGTCTTCACCTGCGGCCTGATCGCCGTCATGGCCGTGGTCGCGCTGTTCGCCTCGTTCACCCACCTCATGCTGCTGATGATCGTCTTCGCCATCTGGGCCGGCGCGGTGGAAACCGTCTATTCGATCGCCAATGCCCATGCCAACGACCGCACCGAGCCCGAGGATTTCGTGCCGCTCGCCTCGACCATGCTGGTCGCCTGGTCGGCCTCGGCGACGGTGGTGCCGCTGTTCGTCACGCTGGTGACGCCGGGGCTAGGGCCGAAGACCTTCATCTATGCCGCCATGGCGGTCGCCGTCGCTTATGGTGCCTTCGTCGTCGTGCGCCTGCTCGGCCGCAAGCCGGCGCCCGGCGCCCGGCGCGACGGCTTCGAAATGCTGAGCGCCCAGGTGCCGAACGCCACCGTCATCACCGAACCGGACGACGGTCGAACGGACAGACCCCGCTGACGGGCCGGAAACGGCGCAAAAGGCACCGACAGGGTGAACAAAACCCTGCTTTTCCGCTTTGCGGGCTCAAGCGCCGCTGCTATATGCGCAAGCCATGAGCACAGAAACCCGCACGCCCCTCGACCATATCCGCAACTTCTCGATCGTGGCCCATATCGACCACGGCAAGTCGACGCTGGCCGACCGTCTGATCCAGACGACCGGCGGCCTTGCCGAGCGCGAGATGTCGGAGCAGGTGCTCGACTCGATGGACATCGAGCGCGAACGCGGCATCACCATCAAGGCCCAGACGGTGCGCCTGCACTACAAGGCCAATAATGGCGAAACCTATGTGCTCAACCTGATCGACACGCCCGGCCATGTCGACTTCGCCTATGAAGTGTCGCGCTCGCTTTCCGCCTGCGAAGGCTCGCTGCTGGTCGTCGACGCATCCCAAGGGGTGGAAGCCCAGACGCTCGCCAACGTCTATCAGGCGATCGACAACAACCACGAGATCGTCACCGTCCTCAACAAAATCGACCTTCCGGCGGCCGAACCCGACCGCATCAAGGAACAGATCGAGGAAGTGATCGGCATCGACGCCTCGGAAGCCGTGCTGATTTCGGCCAAGACGGGCCTGGGCATTCCCGACGTGCTGGAAGCCATCGTGCACAAGCTGCCGCCGCCGAAGAGCGAGCTTGGCGAAAAGGGTCCGCTGAAGGCGCTGCTGGTCGACAGCTGGTACGACACCTATCTCGGCGTCATGGTCCTGGTGCGCGTCATCGACGGCGTACTGACCAAGGGCCAGACCATCCGCATGATGGGCACCGACGCCAAGTACCAGATCGAGCGCGTCGGCGTGCTCACCCCGAAGATGCTGGCCGTCGAAAGCCTCGGCCCCGGCGAGATCGGCTTCTTCACCGGCTCGATCAAGGAAGTGGCCGACACCCGCGTCGGCGATACCATCACCGAGGACAAGCGCCCGACCGCCAAGGCCCTGCCGGGCTTCAAGCCGGCCCAGCCTGTGGTGTTCTGCGGCCTCTTCCCGGTCGACGCAGCCGATTTCGAGGACCTGCGCGCCGCCATGGGCAAGCTTCGCCTCAACGACGCCTCCTTCTCCTTCGAAATGGAATCCTCCGCCGCGCTCGGCTTCGGCTTCCGCTGCGGCTTCCTCGGCCTCCTGCACCTCGAGATCATCCAGGAGCGCCTCGAGCGCGAGTTCGACCTCGACCTGATCGCCACCGCCCCTTCCGTCGTCTATCAGCTCAGCATGACCGACGGCACCGAGCGGGAACTGCACAATCCGGCCGACATGCCCGACGTCGTCAAGATCGCCGAGATCCGCGAGCCGTGGATCAAGGCGACGATTCTCACGCCGGACGACTATCTCGGCGGCATCCTGAAGCTCTGCCAGGACCGCCGCGGCATCCAGACCGAACTCACCTATGTCGGCAAGCGCGCCATGCTCACCTATGAGCTGCCGCTCAACGAAGTGGTGTTCGACTTCTACGACCGCCTGAAGTCGATCTCCAAGGGCTATGCCTCGTTCGACTATCACCTGAACGGCTATCGCGAGGGCAACCTCGTCAAGATGTCGATCATGGTCAATGGCGAGCCGGTCGACGCGCTCTCGATGCTGGTTCACCGCTCGGCGGCGGAAAAGCGCGGCCGCGACATGTGCGAGAAGCTCAAGGACCTGATCCCGCGCCACATGTTCAAGATCCCGATCCAGGCGGCCATCGGCGGCAACGTCATTGCCCGCGAAACGATCTCCGCCATGCGCAAGGACGTCACCGCCAAGTGCTACGGCGGCGACGCATCCCGCAAGCGCAAGCTGCTCGACAAGCAGAAGGCCGGCAAGAAGCGCATGCGCCAGTTCGGCAAGGTCGACATCCCACAGGAAGCGTTCATTGCCGCGCTGAAGATGAGCGACGAGTGATCCTCCCCTTCTCCCCCGCGGGGAGAAGGTGGCCCGAAGGGCCGGATGAGGGGGCCGACGGCCCCTCTCTACCATCAGGTTTCGCCACTCCTCAGGGACAAGGCCGGCCAAGCGCCGGCCTTTTGCGTCAGATCGGAGACTGCGCTATAGTTCCGTCGTTGCGATGGAGACGGCCATGAATTCGAACCTACGCAAGCCGCATGACCTGACCGTCAGTGAAGCCCTCATCGCCGAAGCCCAAGCACTCGGCCTCGACGTTGCGGGTGCGGCAGAACAGGGCATCGCCCTCGCCATCAAGGCGGAGAAGGAACGGCGCTGGAAGATCGAAAACGCCGAGGCGATCAAGGCGTCCAACGACTATGTCGCCAAGCACGGCCTGCCGCTCGCCAAGTATCGGATGTTTTGATGGCTTGGTTTAGCCGTCTCCGGAGTATCGCAGAAAGTATGCGCTACAAGTTCGGACCGAAGTTCGCGGATTGCATCATCTCCCGAGCTTTGAGTGAGGCCCGATCAAAGATCCTCGAACAAGGTGGCGTTTCGGTTCTAATCGATAATACAGTTCTCGGGCACGCCACTATTTTCAAAACCGGATGGGTGCATACAGGCACAAAGAGTTGGGGAGGCCAGAATTTTGAATCCGGCCATGCAGCGCGGATGGTGACCCACGCCCCCGACCAAAGCGAATTGTATAAGAACGTATGTTTTCTTCCCGGAATCTCAAAACTCGCAAAGGAAGGAACCATCAAGCTATTCTCCTCGGCGGAGCTGCGAGACGAAGTATACAGGCAGCCTTCTGGGCGATTTATTGGTTATGGTTTCTACGACTTCAATTTATTTTCTGATATTTCTATTCCGAGCATCAATGGTCATGCCATCTCTGTTACATCGTCGCTTGCTATCGGCAAAAATGATATTGCAAAGAACGAGCAGCGGGATCGCCTTACATCTCTGAGGGATCCGGATTTTCAAATACTTTTGAAGTTAATGGGTGGAAAAAACAGCCAAGATGCTTTTCACCTGCTCACAGCTGAACGGCACCGGTTATTCTGCTTTCTGACCATGGACTTCAAATTTCGAAGGGCTTGGGAAAGCGCGCGCAAGAACAAGCTGTATCCTCTGAGGACACCAGTGATGACTCCAGAAGAGTTTGCCAGCCACTTCAGCCTAAAACCCGTTCCCCCTCACATACTTGCGTACGACAAGGCCAGCTTCCCAGTTAGAACCGATTTGCTTGCTCCCGGAAAACCTGGAACATAGGGACTATGCTATACTGCAGGCGCAGAGGAATGTCTCTGAAGTCAAGAGCCCTCCTCACTCCGCCCCCGCCTTGGCCTTCTCGAAGCGCGCCTCGAATTCCTGGCGAAGCGCCCGGCGCTCTTCCGCCGCGCGCTTGCGTCTTGCCTTCATCTCCGTGTCGATGACGAGTTCGGGAACCGCGGTCGGCTTGCCCGCCTCGTTCACCGCGACCATGGTGAAATAGCAGGAATTGGTGTGGCGGCGCTCGCCGCTGCGGATGTCCTCGGCCTCGACGCGGATGCCGATCTCCATCGAGGTGCGTCCGGCATAGTTGACGGAGGCGAGGAAGGTGACGAGCTCGCCCACATGGATCGGCTGGCGGAACACCACCTGGTCGACCGACAGCGTCACCGCATATTGCTGCGAGAAACGCGAGGCGCAGGAATAGGCAACCCGGTCGAGCAGGTTCAACAGCGCGCCGCCATGCACCTTGCCGGAAAAATTCGCCATGTCCGGCGTCATCAGCACGACCATGTCGAGCTGGCTTGGATCGTGGGCGCGGTTCATGCGGTGTCCTTTCGGCGGCGGGTCTGCGGCCAGTCTAGGGACCCGGCGCGGCGGTGAAAAGGGGGCCGGCGGCTCGCAGTGCTGCCGTGGCAGTGTGGCTGACGGCTGAGGCTGTAGCTCAGACTGAAGCGGATGGCTGATGGCTGATGGCTGATGGCTGATGGCTGATGGCTGAGCATCGCCTGTCCTTGGATCCTCGGGTCAAGCTCGAGGATGACGGTGGGGACAACACGGCGTCTCCGATCTCCCCTCATGCTGAGGTGCTTGGCCGACAGGCCAAGCCTCGAAGCATCCGGCCACGGGTAGGCGCGCCAACCGCACGCCCTCGCCCTTCGAGGGTCGCTGGCGCTCCCACCTCAGGGTGAGGGCTGACGTTGTGCATCCAGCGTGAAGACGGCCGTTGTACTTGTCGGCGGTGTTCTGCGTCGAGCTGTGGCGGAAGGTCTGGCGTTTGCGCGCCGCACCTGGAGCGCGTGGCCGCAAGGCCGAACACCAATCGTTCCCCCCCATGCCGAGGCGACCGAGCCAGGCGGGGACCTCGAAGCATCCGGCCGTGCACGCCCGCCGAAAAACGGGGACGACGAGAGCCGATTGCGCAGAAGAATCAATGCCACCACCAGAGACTTTTCCCCGCCCGCGCCGGCCGAGCCTACAATGCCCCCGTTCCGCCATCGGATGCATCGGGTCATGCGAACCCGGCGAGGCGGGGCCGGTGCCGGGGGTGGGAGCGATCGCAGGCTCTTCATTTCCGGGGCGAGATCAGGGCCTCCCTCGCTGAAGAAGCGACGTGCCTGTGCGGCACCCAAGCGGACCACATACGCCATCCCGAAAGGGTGGAGGTCCGTGTAGAGAGGGCGAGTTTCAGAGCCGAAAAACACCGAACGGGGCGCCGCAGGGTGCCATATATTTTTAACTTACGAGGCAGCTTGCAGCGCCCCGTCCGACCCCTTGCGGCCAAAGGCCGAAGGGAAACTGAAAGAGATCAAGCCACGGGGCGGAACCGCCGGCGTGAAGGCGAAGCCGTGTGCAACGATGGCGTTGCAGGGCAAGGACGAGAATGAAGCATCCCGGGACAAAGACGTGGCGCCGCGCCGCTCATTTCTGCGAGAGCACCCGCGCCGGATTGCCGGTGACGGTCGCCCCGGCCGGCACGTCGCGCGTCACCACGCAGCCAGCACCGACGATCGCCCCGTCGCCAATGGTCACGCCGGCGAGGATCACCGCCGCGCCGCCGATCCACACGTCCGTGCCGATCGAAACCGGGCGGGCAATCTCCTGCCCCTCGGCGCGCAGGCGCCGGTCCTTGTGATGCTCGGCGCAGTAGATCTGCACGGCCGGGCCAAGCATGGAGCGATCGCCGATGGTCACAGGCGCGGTGTCGAGGATCACGCAGCCGGCGTTGAGATAGACGTGGTCGCCCAGTGTCAGGTTGAAGCCGTAGGCGCAGTGGAACGGCGCCTCGATAAAGGCGCCGGTGCCGAAGCCGGCAAACAGGCGGATCAGTTCCGGCGCCGCCGCGCCGCGGTCGGAAGGCGGGAGCGTATTGTGGCGATGCACCGCCTCGCGGGCGGCGATCCGCAGCCGGTCGAGTTCCGGATCGATGCAGCTGTACCACTGGCCGGCCGCCATCTTCTCCCGCTCGCTCGCACTCATCACAGCCCCCGTCTCCCTGTTCGGCCGCTCGGCCGCGTTCCGGCCGTCCAAACCTCAGATCAGTGCCACCCAGGCCCGGGCGATCGCCAGGCCGGCAGCTTCGGCTTCCACCCCTTTGGTCGCGGCATAGTCCGGATGGCGCGTCAGCCAGCCCGGATGTTTCTTCTCGACCAGTTCGGGGAACATGCGGTTCCACTGTTCGACCACGCCGCGGTTCGCCTCGAAATGAAACTGCATGCCATAGGCGGCACGCCCGACCCGGAAGGCCTGGTGGTGGGCCGCGTCGTTGCGGGCGAGATGAATGGCGTCCGGCGGCAGGGTGAAGGTGTCGTCGTGCCACTGGAAGGAGAGAAACCGGCTGTCGTTGACCGCCGAAAGCACCGGATCGGCGAGGCCCGCCTCGGTCGGCTCGATCGCCTGCCAGCCGAATTCGGGGGCGGCGCCGATCAGGTTCTCGCCGCCGAAGGCGCGGGCCAGAAGCTGGCTGCCGAGGCAGATGCCGAGCACCGCCCTGCCCGCCTCGCCATAGCCGCGCATCACCTCGGCCAGCGCCGGCAGATAGGGGTGCTTGGCATCGTCGCGGGCGTTCTGCTCGCCGCCGAAGACGACCAGCGCATCGTGATCGTCGATCGAGCCCGGCAGGGGTTCGCCGGCGTAGGCCCTTATCACCTCGACCCTGGCGCCCGCCTCGGCGAGCGCCAGACCCACCTGTCCCGGATCCGAATAGCGGGTGTTCTCGATGATTGCGACGCGCATTGCCTGTCCCTTGCCGACTCGTTCGACTTGGGAGATGACCACGCGCCGCCTTCGTCTTCAAGAGCCGGCGGTGCAGCAAGGCGCCGCCGCTCGGTGGGTGGGACGCGGCTCAGAAGGTCTTCGCGAGCCGCGCATCGACCGAATGGCGGTTGCCGCCGCGGACCGCGAAGATCAGGAAGATCGCGGCCCAGAGGATGGATTTCTCGGCGCCGGCAAGACCCTGTGCCTGCACCACGCCGTGGAAATAGACGGTGACCAGCAGGACGATCATGGCGGCGAAGGCGGCCGGGCGGGTGAACAGGCCGATCGCCACAAGAATGCCGCCAAAGAACTCGGTCGCGGCCAGAAGCGGCGACCAGAAGACGCCGGGATAGAAGCCGAGGCCCTCGACCATGCCCACGGCGCCGAACGGGTTGACGATCTTGCCATAGCCGTGGGTGACCAGCAGGACGCCGGCCACGAGCCTCAGGACGGTCTCCACAGCCTCGTAGCTGGCTCCGTAAAGCGGGGCGACCTGGGGTACGATCAGGCGGTTGCGGTCGATGGGGTGGGACATGCTATTGCTCCTTGCTGCATTTTGCGCAGTCATGGCGGCAATGGCGGGCCGGCTCAAGGGTGGCGCCATAAAAACATGATAACTTTGGTTGACTTCATCGTGAAGACGAACGGAAGACGGGAAAGAAGCATGAACGAGAAGCCGCGGATCACCATTCTCTACTGCACCCAGTGCAACTGGCTGCTGCGTGCCGGCTGGATGGCGCAGGAGCTGCTGCAGACCTTCGGCGACGCACTCGGCGAGGTGGCGCTCCTTCCCGGTACCGGCGGCAACTTCGAGATCCGCGTGGACGGTCAGCTGATCTGGGAGCGCAAGCGCGACGGCGGCTTTCCCGGGCCGAAGGAGCTCAAGCAGAAGGTGCGCGACGTGATCGAGCCGGAGCGCGACCTCGGCCATGTCGACCGGCAGAAGGACGGCGGCGACGGCGAGGCCTGAACGAAGAAGGGCGGGGATCGCTCCCCGCCCGAACCTTTGGCCGTCCCGCTCAATAATAGGGCGAGCGGCAGACCTTGAAGTAACCGCTCGACGACAGGAAGCGGTTGGTCTGCGGATTGTACGAACGGTAGCGATTGAGGCACCATTCGACATGCCGGCTCCAGTTGCGGCCACCATAGACCGGCGGCGGAGGCGGCGGAGGCCGGCGATAGATCGGCGGCGGGGGCGGCGGCGGACGTCGATAGCCGTCATCCCACCATACCGGCGGAGGCGGCGGCGGGCGGCGGTAGATCGGCGGCGGCGGCGGTGGCGGACGACGATAGCCGTCATCCCAACCCGGCGGCGGCGGACGGCGGCGATGGGTGTCGTAACAGCCGTAACGGTCGCAGACGACCTCGACCTTCACCACATCCGACGTGCCGGCGGCCGGCCGCATGGTCGGGGTCAGGCCGGACGCCGCCTGGGCCGGACCGGCAAGGAAGCCGGCAAGGCCGAGCAGCGAGCCGAGCAGCATATGGGCCAGTTTGTTCATGGCGCTCTCCAGAGAACGGAGCATCCGGCCTCGGCGGAGGACCATCCTCCGTTCCTGCCGCATGTCCGGCGACATCACCGTCCGGAAGCCGGCGGGTGCCGGCCTTGCCCGGAAGGCGAAACATCCAAGATGTTCAGAGCGATGATGGCTTTTCCAAGACGCGGCGTAAAGCACTTGTCTGCGCACATTCCGTCGCAGGCCGGATAAAATCTTTCATGCCGAAAAGCACGATATCCCGGCTTTCCGGGGGGTCTCCGGTTCTCCGACACGAAAACTTCAAAAAGCCAGTTGACAGCCGGAGTCGCTGCCTTTACACGGCTCCTCGTCGCCCAGATGGCGGAATTGGTAGACGCGCCAGCTTCAGGTGCTGGTACTCGAAAGGGTGTGGAGGTTCGAGTCCTCTTCTGGGCACCAAATTCCCGTTTCAGACCGTGTCTAACGGTCCGGAAACAAAACAAAAAAGCCCGGTTCGCCGGGCTTTTTTGTTGCCTTGAATCCAGGCCGATCCGGACATTCCGGCAGCCACGGACAGACGCGTCAGCGGTCGATGATCCGCGGGTTGACGCCCGGGTACCAGCCGCCGGAGGGGTTGGGCGGCTGGCTGCTTTCGTAGACCACGCCGCCGCGCGTGCAGCGATAGACCCTGACCGGCATGCTGCCGTCGTGAAAGCCGAATTCGTTGCGCGAGCGGACCATGCGGACGACCGTCTCGCAGCTGTAGGGGGAGCCGAATTGCAGTTCGCCCTGCGGCTTGACGCCGGGCAGGTCCTGGAAGGTTTCAGGCGGAACGGTGAGCTTCTTCGACGACTTCGTCTCGGCGGCATGGCTGGTGGCGGCGGCGAGAAGGACTGCGGAAACGGCGCAGATCGCCATCAGCGCCCTGCCGATACGATTCGCACCCGAGCTGTCCGTCCTTGCTTCGTCCACGGCACCCATCCCTAGCAGGTCAAAATCCAGTCCCGGTCCATATGGGGTGGCGATCGCGGCGATGAAAGTCCTCGCCGGACGCATCAGGCCCACTGGGTCGCTTCAGGCGACCGGCCGGCGATAGCCGGTCGGCATTTCGTAGAGCCAGCCGATGCGCTGGACCGCGGCCTCAAAATCCTCGAGCGCCACGGTCATGGTGTGGCCATTGGCATGCAGCAGGGTCCTCTCGTCGGCCATGATGCCGGCATGCCCCTTCCAGAAGACGAGATCGCCGCGGCGCAGCTCCTCGCGGGCTATGACCGCACCGAGGCCCGCCGCCTGCATGTCGGAATCGCGCGGTGCAGCCCGCCCCGTCATCTGCAGCGCCATCTGGACGAGGCCCGAGCAGTCGATGCCGAAGCCGGACCGGCCGCCCCAGAGATAGGGCGTCTCGAGGAAGCGGGCGGCGATCGTCACGAAATCATCGGTGGCGTAGGTGCCGATCGGCAGGCAGTGGCCGGCCACCACCGCGCGGCCATCGGCCAGCAGGAAGTAGCGGGTGCCGCGCGTCTCGGCCTCGCCCTTGACCGCGATGCGGCTGCCCATGGACAGCGCGGCGGAGACCGGGAAACGCAGGTCGGCGCCGGGATAGAGAAAGGTGCGTGGTACGACCACGTGATGGGTCGGCTGATCGGCGGCCGTGGCCAGCGCGCTCTCCGGCAGGTAGCCGACATAGCCGTCCGACTTCGCCTGGACCCAGGCCCAGCCGCCGGCCCGATCGAAGACGGTGACGTCCTCGCCGAACAGCAGCTCGGTGTCGATGCCGCTTGCCGCATCCGGCCTGGGTCGGAGTCCGCTTACCGGCACCGCGACGCGCGCGGGCTCGCCGGAGGCGAAACGGGTGGCGCTCACCCGATCCTGAAGCGCGGTGTCGGCGAGGTCGTCACGATAGGCATGCAGTCTGCGGTCCAGTGCCATGATACTCTCTCAAAACCATTCCGGCAGACGCGCGAAGCGGTCCTGGCGCCGGACTTGCGTGGAAACGAAGCCAGGGCCTGTCCAGCCCTCACGAACACCCCTGCCCTAGTAACCCAGTCTGCGGCCCTGATCGATGATCAGGTCGCCGAATTTCTCCAGAAAGAGCGCACCGCCGACGGTACGCTTGACGACGACGCTGCGACGGTCGCGCTCGTCCCGCACGCGGTCGACGAGGCCCATCTCGCCCATGGTGTCCAGCGCGCGGGTGATCACCGGCTTGGTGACGCCGAGCGTCGCGGCAAGGCCGCGCACTGTATGCGGCGGGGGCACGAGATAGATCTGCAAAAGGATCGCCATCTGCCGAAGCGTCAGGTCGCGCTTGTCCTGCTGCACCTGTTGCAGGGTCACCTTGTGCCACAGGCCCAGAGCCTCGCTGGCGGTCAGTTCAACACTCATGCACCGATCCGGAACGTCGTTGTCGCTTCTTCTTTTCCGGCAATCGCCGCGGCATTGCAAGCGCGCCGGCCAGGCCGGCGCGCAGCAGAGACCCGGCCTCAGCGCAGATTGGTGCGCAGATAGCGGTAGAGCGCGCGAATGCCCTGGGCCTCACCGCCGACCGGCGAATGCGGGCGCTCGGAAGGCGACCAGCCGAAGATGTCGAAATGCACCCACCGGGTGGACTTGTCGACGAAGCGCTTGAGGAAGAGCGCGGCGGTGATCGAACCGGCCATGCCGCCGGCGGGCGCGTTGGTCAGGTCGGCGATCTGGGCGCGGATGTTCTTCTCGTAGCCCTTGTAGAGCGGCATGCGCCACAGGGGGTCGTCGGTTTCCAGGCTCGCATCGAGAAGATGCTCGGCAAGGTCCTCATCGTCGGTGAAGAAGGGCGGCAGGTCGGGGCCGAGCGCGACACGGGCAGCACCGGTGAGCGTCGCCATGTCGATCAGCAGGTCCGGCTTGTCCTCATCGGCATAGGCAAGCGCATCGGCGAGGATCAACCGGCCTTCGGCATCGGTATTGTCGATCTGGACGGTCAGGCCCTTGCGGCTGCGATAGATGTCGCCGGGGCGGAACGCATTGCCGGCGATGGAGTTCTCGACCGCGGGGACGATGACGCGAAGGTCGATCTTCAGCTTGGCGTCCATGATCATCAGGGCAAGGCCCATGACATTGGCGGCGCCGCCCATGTCCTTTTTCATCAGCAGCATGTTGGCGGAACCCTTGATATCGAGGCCGCCGGTATCGAAGCACACGCCCTTGCCGACCAGAGTCACCTTGGGATGGCCCTTCTTGCCCCAGCGCAGCTCGAGCAGGCGCGGCGCCTGGGCGCTGGCCCGGCCGACGGTGTGCACCAGCGGGAAATTGCGCTCCAGCAGGCCATCGCCGACCACGACCGAAACCTCGGCCTTGTAGTGATCGCCCAGCGCGCGGAAGGCCTTTTCGAGATCGGCGGACCCCATGTCGTTGGTCGGGGTGTTGATCAGGTCGCGGGCGAGGTAAATGCCGGCGAGCTGGCGCTTGATGTCGGCGGCGTCTGCATCCTGCGGGATCATCAGCGTCGGTTCGACCGGCTTTTCCGAACGGTAGCGGCCGAAGCGATAGGCGCCAAGGCCATAGCCGAGCAGCAGGCGATTGGCGGTCAGCGGCGCGGTCTCGATATGCCATTCGCCGGCGGGCAGGCTGCGGGCGAGCTTGCCGGAGAGGAAGGGATTGTCCGAGGGGTTGCTGCCGAGGCCGAACAGGGCCCCGCCGAGATGGCCGTCGGCGGTGGGGATCAGAAGTAGAGCGCCGGCATCGGCCTTGAAGCCGGCCTTGCGTGCCCAGTCCAGCGCGATCGGATCGATCGTGCCGGTCTCGATATGGGCCGGGGTCACCGCGAAGACGGGAAGCGTGTGGCCGCCCTTCGTGCTGAAGGGGGTTTGTCTTTCGATGTACTGATACGGGACCATGGTTTGCCTTCTGGGGGGAGAATCAACTCGGGTTGGCGCTATTAACACTCCGTTAGGGTTAACAGATTATTGCTTGAGTGGAGGTTGCGCCGCCTTCGTCCGCCGGGACGTGGCCGCGGCGCCGGCAAACCGATCCAGGATAAGCGACATGGCTCTTCGGCAGACTTCGACACGTCATCGCATCGGCTTCATCGGCAGCGTCTGCCTGCTGGTCGCCACGGCCGCACTCGGCGGCTGCTCGACGACGAAGAAGGAACTGACGACGGGCTCGATCCCCCGGCTGTCGAAGCCGGTCGAAAGCATGACCGCACCGGAACTGACGCGCGCCGCCGACAGTATCGGCTCCGCCTATGCGCGCAACCCGAAGGACCGCAACAACGGCCTCGCCTACGCCAATATCCTGATGATGACCGGGCGCAACAGCCAGGCGCTGGCCGTCATGCAGCAGGTGGCGATCGCCCACCCGGCCGACCGCGAAGTGCTCTCCGCCTTCGGCAAGGCGCAGGCGGCGGCCGGCCAGCTGGAGCAGGCGCTCGCGACCATCGGACGGGCGCAGACCCCCGACCGTCCCGACTGGCGCCTCTATTCGGCCGAAGGTGCGGTGCTCGACCAGCTCGGCCGCTCGTCGGAAGCCCGCGACCGTTATCGCATGGCGCTGGACCTGAAGCCGAACGATCCGACGATCCTGTCCAATCTCGGCATGTCCTATGTGCTGGGCGGGGATCTCAGAACCGCCGAGACCTATCTCAAGTCGGCCTCGCAGCAGCCCGGCGCCGACAGCCGCGTGCGCCAGAACCTGGCACTCGTGGTCGGCCTGCAGGGCCGCTTCCCAGAGGCCGAGCAGATCGCCCGCCAGGAACTCGACCCGCAGCAGGCCGACGCGAACGTCGCCTATCTGCGCTCGATGATGAGCCAGCAGAATTCCTGGAAGCAGCTGGCCGCCAAGGACAGCAAGAAAGACCAGAACACCAACTGAGACCTGATCGAGATCCGTCAGGGACGCGGTCGGACGGCTGTCGTCAGACCGGACGCATCCTGACCGCATCGAGGATCAGCCGCACGCCGAGCCCGACCAGCACCGCACCGGCAATGCGGTCGACGACGTGCTTTGCCCGGCCATAGGCGGCGCGCGGCCGCTCGGCTGAAAAGACCAGCGCCACCAGCGCATACCATCCCGCCTCGACGACGAAGACACCGAGCGGCAGCGCGGTGAACAGCCAGCGCTCCGGGGCTGTCGGCAGGAAGGCGGCGAAGATGCTGCCATAGACGAGCGCGGTCTTCGGATTGCTCAGCTGGGTGGCAAGGCCGACGGCAAAACTCTTCCAGGCGGCCGTGTCCCGATCCGCTCCCCCTGCTCGCTCCGGCGGCAAGGGCAGGCTTGCGCCGCGCCAGATGCGCACGCCGAGATAGGCGAGATAGGCTCCGCCGAACAGCTTGAACAGAAGATAGGCCCATTCGACCCGGACCAGCAGCGCGTGGAGGCCGGCGAGCGCCAGAAGGGCGAAGACCGCGCCGCCGATGCCCATGCCGAGCGCCGCGGCAAGGCCGGCCTTGCGCGAACGGATGATCGCGGTGTGGGAGACGAGCACAAAGCTCGGTCCGGGGCTCATCGCCCCGATCAGGACGGTGCCGACGATGCTAAGCAGGATTGCGATGGACGACATGCGGATCTCCGTTCCCCAAAGCCGCGCGCGACGCGGCGCCAACCGGGCCCGCACCGCCGAAGAACGACGGCGCGGCGTGGTCGCCGAGTGTTAGCCGAGGAGGTCACCGGCGGCAATCGGGCGCGGATTATCGAAACGCTCTAGAAGCGGTCGGAGACCTGGATGCCGGCCGGCCCGAGGATGACCGCGACGAGCACGGGCAGGAAGAACAGGATCATCGGCACGGTGAGCTTCGGCGGCAAGGCGGCGGCCTTCTTCTCGGCCTCGTTCATGCGCTCGTCGCGACCTTCCTGGGCCAGCACGCGCAGCGCCTGGGAAATCGGCGTGCCGTAGCGTTCGGCCTGGATCAGCGCCTGGGTCACGGCCTTGACGCCGTCGAGCTGGGTGCGGTTGCCGAGGTTTTCGAGCGCCGTGCGGCGGTCCTGAAGGAAGGAGAGCTCGGCGGTGGTCAGCACCATTTCCTCGGCCAGTTCGGTCGACTGGGTGGCGATTTCCTCGGCGACGCGGCGCATGGCGGCCTCGATCGAGATGCCCGATTCGACGCAGATCAGCATGAGGTCGAGCGCATCCGGCCAGGCGCGGCGGATCGAATGCTGGCGCTTCTTCATGCGGTTGGTGACGTAGATATTGGGCAGGTAGAAGCCGACATAGCCGCCGACGATGGTCACCAGCAGCCGGACGGGAAAGGCCTTGTCGGCCATGTTGCCGAGGCCGAAGATCCAAACGGCGGTGAGCGTCAGCGTCAGGAAGGGCAGGAGGAAGCGCGCCACCAGGAAGATGTTGAGCGCGTTCTGCGAGCGGAAGCCGGCGGCCTTGAGCTTGTCCACCGTCGCGTCGTCGACCAGCGCCTGGCGCAGGTTGAACTTCTCGACGATCTGGCGGACCGAGCGGTTGTTGCTGGCGCGCAGGCTGGTCTTGCCATGCGTGCCTTCGGCATTGAGGCGGGTCCGCTCGCGGGCGCGGATCAGATCGCGCTCGGTCGACACGGCCTTCATGCGCTTGTTGAGGTCGCCGCGCTCCATATAGGGGATGGCGATCGTGTAGAGCGTCGCGAACACGGCGATCGCGACGAGCACGGCGACCACCATGGCGGGGTCGGTCAGTCTTGCGGCGAGCTGCTCCATGACAGTCCCTTCCTAGATGTCGAACTGGATCATGTTGCGCATGACGAGGATGCCGATCGACATCCACACACCGGAGGCGCCGAGGATCAGGTGTCCGCGCGGATCGGTGAAGAGGATCATGATGTAGTTCGGCGAGGTCATGTAGACGAGAAACGCGACGATGAACGGCAGGGCGCCGATGATGGCGGCCGAGGCCTTGGCTTCCATCGACAGCGCCTGCACCTTGGAGCGCATCTTCTTGCGGTCACGCAGGACGCGCGACAGGTTCGACAGCGATTCCGACAGGTTGCCGCCGGCCTGGGCCTGGATGGCGATGACGATGGCGAAGAAGTTCACTTCCGACAGGGGCATGGTCAGCATCATGCGGGTGCAGGCCTCGGGCACGCTGAGGCCGATCTGCTGGGATTCGACGACGCGGCGAAATTCGGTCTTGACCGGATCCTGCCCGTCGGCGGCGATCAGGCGGAGTGCGTCGTTGAGCGGCAGGCCGGAGCGGATCGAGCGGACCATGACGTCGAGCGCATTGGGGAACTCGCCGAGAAACTTCTTCTGCCGCCGTCCGATCAGGAAGCCGAGGATCCAGCGCGGCACGCCGAAGCCGGCGACGAAGGCCATGCCGAACGTCACGAGCAGCGGCACGCCGCCCAAGAAGGCGAAGACCAGCACGACGAGGCCGAGCGCGACGCTGACGAGATAATACTGGCTGGGCGTCGCCGTCAGCCCGGCCTGCACCAGCCGCGACTTCAGGCTGGCGCTGGCGATCTTCTTGTTCTTCTCTTCCTGCTTGCGCTCGATGTCCTTCAGCGAATCCTGAACCGATTTGCGCCGCTTGGAGATTTCCTGCACCCGGTCGCGGGCCGCCTTGACCTTGGCGGTGTCGGTTTCGGCGGCCTTCACCCGGCTGATGCGGGTGGCGGTCTTCTTCTCGACCTCGATGCGGGAATACAGGATCCCATAGGCGATGCCCGCCGTCGCGACGGCCGCAAGGGCGATGATGGCGAGCACCATGGGATCGAAACCGAACATCGCGCCTAGATCTCCTTGTTGTTCTTTTCCATGGCGTCGAGCGCGGCCGCGAGGCGGCGCTCTTCGTTGTAGTAACGCGCCCGGTCCCAGAAATGCGGCTTGCCGATGCCGGTCGAGACATGCCGGCCGATGATCTTGCCGTTGAGGTCCTCACCGTCCATCTCGTAGCGCATCAGGTCCTGGGTGACGATGACGTCGCCTTCCATGCCGATCACCTCGGTGATGTGGGTGATGCGGCGCGAACCGTCGCGCAGGCGGGCGGCCTGGATGATGACGTCGATCGAGCCGGAGATAATCTCGCGCACGGTCTTGGCCGGCAGCGAGAAGCCACCCATGGCGATCATCGATTCCATACGGCTGAGGCATTCGCGCGGCGTGTTGGAGTGGATGGTGCCCATCGAGCCGTCATGGCCGGTGTTCATCGCCTGGAGAAGGTCGAAGACCTCCGGTCCGCGCACTTCACCGACGATGATGCGTTCCGGACGCATACGCAGGCAGTTCTTGACGAGATCGCGCATGGTGATCTCGCCCTCACCCTCGATGTTCGGCGGGCGGGTTTCGAGGCGCACCACATGCGGCTGCTGCAGTTGCAGTTCCGCCGTATCCTCGCAGGTGATGACGCGCTCTTCCTTGTCGATATAGCCGGTCAGGCAGTTGAGCAGTGTCGTCTTGCCCGAGCCGGTACCGCCGGAAATGACGACGTTGCAGCGGACGCGGCCGATGATCTGCAGGACCTGCGCGCCCTCCGGCGTGATCGCGCCGAACTTGACCAGCTGGTCGAGATTGAGCTTGTCCTTCTTGAACTTACGAATGGTGAGCGCCGGGCCGTCGATGGCGAGCGGCGGGGCGATGACGTTGACGCGGCTGCCGTCGGGAAGGCGCGCGTCGCAGATCGGCGAGCTCTCGTCGACGCGACGGCCGACTTGGCTGACGATGCGCTGGCAGATCGACAGGAGCTGGGAATTGTCGCGGAAGCGGATTTCCGATTCGATCGTCTTGCCGTTGACTTCGATGAAGGTCTGGCCGGCGCCGTTGACCATGATGTCGGCGATGTCGTCGCGGGCGAGCAAGGGCTCGAGCGGGCCGTAGCCGAGAACGTCGTTGCAGATGTCCTCGAGCAGTTCCTCCTGCTCGGAGATCGACATCGCAAAATTCTTGATCGTGATGATGTCGTTGACGATGTCGCGGATTTCCTCGCGCGCGCTTTCGCCGTCGAGCTTGGCGAGCTGCGAGAGGTCGATCGTGTCGATCAGCGCCGAGAAGACCTGGCTCTTGGTATCGTAATAATCCTGGGTGCGCGGCGGCCGCTTGCGGGCGCCGGCGGCGGCGGCGGGTGCCTGGAGCGGCGGCGGCGCCACCTGCTGGCGCACCAGCGGCTCTTCGCCGACCGGGTCGAACGACGGCATACGTTGCGGCTGAACGGCAGCCGGCGGCGGAGCCGGGGAGACCGTTCCGGCTCCTGCCCCACCCTTGCCAAATCCTTCGTTTCCGCGTCTGCCAAACATCACTGGTTACCTGTTTCCGTCGAAGACACTATTTCCGGCCGAGCAGTCCCAGCATCTTGCCGAGTCCGCCCTTCTTGGGCTTCTTCACCGTGGCGCGCCCGGTCACCAGATGAGCGATCTGGGCGAAGGTTTCCGCCATGGGCGATTTCGCGTCGATTTCCGAGATCATCCGGCCGCTGTTGGCGGCGTTGCCGAACAGCGCCGCATCGAAGGGAATGATGGCGGCCGGTTCGATTTCCAGCGGCTCGAAGAAGTCCTGCGGGGCGATTTCCGGACGCTTCGGCATGCCGACCTGGTTGAGCAGCAGGTGCGGCACCTTGTCGTTCGGCCTCAGCTTCTTCAACGCGTCGAGCATGTTCTTGGCATTGCGCAGGTTGGCGAGATCCGGCGCGCAGGTGATGACCACCTCGTCGGCTTCGGAGAGCACCGCCCGCGTCCAGTCGGACCAGGCATGCGGTACGTCGAGCACGGTGACCGGCGCGGAGCGCTGAAGCAGTTCCATCAGCGGCTGGAAGGTGCCGCGATCGAAGTCGTAGGGGCGATCGAGCAGCGAGGGAGCCGCGAGCAGGGACAGGTTCTGCGAGCAGGTGGTCAGCAGGCGGTCGAGGAAGACCTCGTCCAGACGGTCCGGCGAAAAGACCGCCTCGGCGATGCCCTGGGCCGGATCCTGGTCGAAATCGATATTGGCGGTGCCGTAGGCGAGATCGAGATCGGCGAGGATGGTCTCGGTGGAGAACAGGCTGGAAATGCCAAAGGCGCAGTTGTGGGCAATCGTCGAGGAGCCGACGCCGCCCTTGGCGCCGATGAAGGCGATGGTGCGGCCGAGCGGCTCGGCTTCCGGATCGACGAAGATCGCCGAGATGGCGGCCATCACCTCGGCCATGCCGACCGGCGCGACGATGTATTCGGAGATACCGTTGCGGATCAGCTCGCGATAGAGCGCGATGTCGTTGTGGCGGCCGATGACGATGACGCGCGAGCTCGGGTCGCAGACTTCGGCGAGCGGCGCCAGTTCCTGCAGCAGGGTCTGCGGGGTCGCCTCGGTCTCGAGGATGATCAGATTGGGCGTCGGCGTCGAGGAGAACATGGCGGCGGCCGCGGCGATGTTGCCGCCGGTGATCCGCATGCTGACCTTGGCCATGCGCCGGTCCTGGCTGCATTGCTCCATCACGCGCTGCACGCTCTGCGACACGCAGAAGGCATGCACCGAGATGCGCGGCAGGGGCCGCAGACTTTCGAGATCGCCGCTGGCCACCCTGCCCTCGGGAGGCATGTCGTCTGCCGACCTCGTGTCGAATTCGTAGTCGATCGCACTCATGCTTTCATCCTGCCTTCGAATGGCTCCGCCATCCTAGTTCGTCGAGGGATTCTTGCCTGCGCGATAGAGCCCGATGACCGTCGAGCGCCGCGTGGCATCGATCGGTGCCTGGGCGCGCGGGGTCACGAGATCCATCGGATTGGCGATCTGCGCGGCCAGATTGGCCTGGGTGGCGCAGCCGAAATTCTGCCAGTTCTTGTTGGCGAAGGTATTGTCCTGAAGATCTTCCGGCCAATCGCCGCACTGGTTGGTCACCGCGGTAATGGCCACGTAGCTCAGCCGCACCGGTGCCGCATCGCCACTGGCGCCGGCCTGGTAGCTGGTCTCGATGATGCGGGGACCGGGCACGCCGCGGCGGATGAGCGCCGCGCGGATCTGCTTGCGCATGTGGGAGGCGGCCGCGGAATTGGGCGAACCCTGCGGGATCAGGATCTGTATCGTGCCGGAAGAGCTCGAGAGATAGTCGGCGGCAAAGCCGCCAACCGCATCCGACATGCCGATCGTCATTTCGCGATCGCCGGAAGCGATCGGCATGTCCAGCGTGTGCTCGACCTCGGTCAGCGTGATCGGATGGCGTGTGCGATAGTCGTCCGGGATCGAGCCGGTGGTCAGGTCGTCGCGATTGGTGCCGCAGCCCGACAGGACCGCGGTCGCCCCGAGGATGGTCGCGGCCAGGGCCGCCCGGGCAAAACGCGGCGCGGCGAAGATCGATCTCTTGACGGGCATGGTGCTGCGGCTTTCGCTGTTGCCGGGAGAGGTCTCGTGCTTTTTCATCTTGGCCTCCCCACTCACTTGTAGATGAACCCGACGGCGCCATGGTAGCGGCCGGAGGCATCCGCCTCGCGTCGGCCGTAGACCTTGTTGACCTTGTTCAGGAAGAAGGTCGCTGCGTCGTTTTCGGGATTGAAGTTGTCATCGGGCCGCTGCAGCTGGTTGCGCGCCACCGGCCGCACCAGATACGGCGTGGCGATGATGACTAGTTCGGTCTCGTTGCGCTGGAAGTCCTTGCTGCGGAAGAGCGTGCCGAGGATCGGCACCTTGGCGAGGCCCGGGACGCCGGACATGGCCTGGCGGATATTGTCCTGGACGAGACCGGCGATGACGATCGAGCCGCCCGACGGCAGTTCAACCGTGGTCGAGGCTTCGCGCTTGCGGATCGACATGTAGGTCGAGCCGGGGATGCCGTTCGACGTATTGCCGGTAACGGCCGAGCCTTCCCAGGTCGGTTCGGATACGTTGGTCTCGATCTTCAGGCTGATGCGGCCCGGCGCCAGAACGACAGGGCGGAAATTCAGCTCGATGCCGTAGTTGACGGTTTCTGTGGTGCGGGTGACGGATGGCACGCCGGTGTCGCTGTCGTAGGCGATCTCCTGCTCGGCGGCCAGGCGGAACTCGCCGCCGACGTAGAACTTCGCCTGCTCGCCGGAGATGGCGGTCAGGCTCGGCTCTGCCAGCGTGCGCATGACGCCGGCCTGTTCCATGGCGTTGATGTAGCTGCTGACCGTGTAGCCCGCGATCGAGCCCACCGCGGTGGGCAGGACGCCGCCGAGCGCATTGGTGACGCCGACGGCGTTTCCGAGGTTCGACGGGTTCTGGAAGGTGATGCCGCTCGAACCGTCCGAGACGCGGCCGTTGAAGCCGAGCTGCTTCAGCACCTGGCGGCTCACTTCGGCAACCGTGACCTTGAGCGAGACCTGGTCTTCGCCTTCGATGGTCAGGAGGTTGACGATCGAGGAGACCTGGCGCTCTTCGGCAAAGATCGCGACGTCGCCGCCATTGTCGCCGCCCGAGGCGGTTTCATTGCGCGTGGTCGCCTCGCCGCCCTTGAGGAAGGCGGAGGCGAGGCTTTCGGCGCGGGCCGCGTCCTGGGGCGTGCGCACCGTTCCGGTCAGCACGATGTTGTCGGAGACGATCTCGACGGTGATGTCCGATTCGGGGATGAAGCGGCGGAGATTGGTCTCCAGGCCGGCGATGTCGCGCTCAATCTCGATGTCGAGGCTGACGATTTCCTCGCCGTTCTCGCCGAAGATGAAGATGTTGGTCTGGCCGACGGACTTGCCGAAGAGGTAGATGCGGCGCGAGGTACGGGTAACCGCATCGGCCATTTCCGGGTCGGCGACGAGAATGTCGTGGGCATCCTGCGGCAGGTCGACGACGAGTGCCTTGTTGAGACCGAGCTTGACGGTGCGGCGGGCGCCGGGGCCGGCCTCGGCGATGCGCAGCACGCTCTGGCTTGCCGCCGCTTCGGCGTCCGGAACGGCCAGGAAATGCGGCACATATCCGCTCGGCATGCCGGAGCAGGCGAGGCCCAGGGCCAGGGTGGCAGCGATCGACGAGCGGAATTTCTGTTTCAAGCTGTTCATGACATCCCCGCTCATTGCGACTTGGCGTCGGAGGCCTTGACCACCGAACCCGACTTGATGACCTGAATGGTCGGCCCCCCGGAGCCACCGCTCAGCAGATAGTCTGCGGCGGACGTATCCTCCTCCTGGGCATCGGCGACCGAGCGGAGCGCCAAGGACAGGCGTTCCGCCATCTGCTGGGCGACGGTGATGACCTTGGCCTGGTCCGGGGTCAGCTCGAGGGTGGCGGTCGTGCCGACCACCGCCTTCTCGCCGTCCGGCTTTTCCTGGATCTGCTGGTCGATCGCGAGCACGCGCACATTGGAAAGTACGGTCTCGGTCAGATAGTTCTCTTCGGTGCCACGGCGCACCATGATCACGTCGACGCGGTCGTTCGGCAGGATGAAGCCACCGGCGCCGGTGGCGACGGAAATCTCGGTGGAGACCGCGCGCTTGCCCGACGGCAGCAGCGACGACATGACCCGGCCGGACGAATCGGCGATCTTCTCGCGCCGCACCGGCTCGCCCTCGAACATGGGCAGGCGTACGACGACGCCCGTCAGTTCGGTCATGGCCTGCGGGCGGGTGCTTTCGGTGATGAACCCTTCGACGACGCTGCCCTCGGGCCAGGCCATCCAGCGCATCGACTTGTCGTCAAGGCGGGAGCCGACGGGGAGGTTTGCGGCGGAAACCAGGACGTTGACCGTCGGTTCCTTCTTCATCACCGCCTCGGCCTGTTGCAGCACGACGGATTTCGAACCGCTGAGCCGCATGGCCAGCAGCCCGGCCATGCCGGCGGCGACGATAGCCACTGCGAGAATGATGATACGCGCGGGTTTCATGATCGTTCCTTGAGGGACACAAAGTTCTGTGCCTCGCAGAATGGTCAGCAATTGGTATAATTATGGTTAATAAGCCGCTTACGATCTTGGTTAACGATCGCTTTCTTTTCGCGCCGGGAAATTCCTCAGCGGATGTTTTCGAGCGCGGCGAGCACCAGGGGCGACTGGGGATAGGTCATCAGACCGGCCAGGCCGATGCCGATGGCATAGGGTACCTTCTTGGCGCCGAGCAGCGAATGGGGCAGCGGAAGACCCATGGCCAGCACGGTGCTGGAGCGGGCCCGCAACAACAGGATGGCAATGGTCAGGAAGCCGCCCAGGTAGGCGACATGGATCACGAAGGACAGGAGCGAGGGGTCGAAGCCGTACCAGACGGCAGCCGCGGTCAGCAGCTTGGCGTCGCCGCCGCCCATGACGTTGAGCGCGAAGAGCGAAAAGCCGACGGAAAAGACGATGAGGCCGGCGAGGAGGTGCAGACCGAAGCCGGTCCAGGTGAGGCCGACGAACGGCGCCACGACGAGAAAGGACGCCAGCAGGATCACCGGGATCCGGTTGGGGATCGTCATTTCGAGAAGGTCCGTCAGAGCCGCGAGAACGAGGCAGAGCGGAAATATGACGAATATCGCGGCTTCAAGCATGGCAATATCCCACACCGACAGGGCTTAATTTTCCGGAAACGCCGGTTCGGAAGCACCGAACTAAGTCGCCGGCTCCCCCTATAAAAAAAGTGCCGCCCGTGAGAGCGGCACTTTTCGAAGCCGGGATCGGCTCGAATGTATTACGGCTGGTTGGCGTCGAGTTCGCCAGACAGGTTGGTGAAGGTGTCGTTCAGCGAGTTGCCGAGCGTCGAAGCACCGGTGATGAGGGCGACGGAGATGAGAGCGGCGATCAGGCCGTACTCGATCGCGGTTGCGCCGGATTCATCCTTGAAGAAACGTGCAAAAATCTTGGTCATGTTACTCTCCTACTCCACGAAAGTTGTTCAGCACTTCCGGCAACTGTTTGCCGTTGCTCGGATGACTGCAAACTACACAGCGGCCATTGCCATCGGCTTAACAAAAAGGGTTAGCGAGTCCTAAAGGCCGGATTGCGCGCAGTGTGGTAAATGAATGGGGAATGGTTCCGCCGGCATTTGATCCAATCCCGGGCGCGGCGCGGTCATGCGAAAAATTACTCAATTTTATCAGCTGGTTGTCGGGAGAACCCAGCAGCAGGCTGCCCGGGGTCCGGGCTCCGCCGGCGCCGAGCTGGCAGGCGCGCGGCGGGCGATCAGGGTCTTAACGAAGGTCCGCCTGCACCATTTCGGCACCCGAGACGGGTCGGAGAGGTCAAATCGGCGAAATTCCTGTCCCTCGCCCGTGCAGAAATCATTTCATCTGCCTCTTGCCTGCTCGACGCGCGGGAGAAATCGCCGTCGCACGCCCATCCAAGGCGTTTCGCCCGGCAACTTAACGGTTCATTCACCATTCCTGCCCATGCTCTGAAGCCAGTCACTATTACAGGCTGTTCAAAAGGCTGGCACGTATGTTGTCTCGCAGCGCTATCTTCTCGCTTGCCGGCGCCCTGGCGCTGAGCGGAGTTCTTGCCGCAGGTCCCGGCCGGGCCGACGACGACACCGTGCTGCGCGTCTATATGAACAGCGCGCGCGTGCTCAAGCTCGACCGGCCCGTCAGCAAGGTGATCGTCGGCAATTCAGACGTGGCCGACGCGACCGTGGCCGACTCCAAGACGATCGTACTGACCGGCCGGGCTTTCGGCACCACCAACCTCGTCCTGCTCGACGCGGACGGCAATGCGATCGTCGACGAGCGCATCCTCGTTTCGATCGACGAGGGCAATACGGTGCGGGTGTTCAAGGCGACGTCGCGAACCGTGCTGTCCTGCTCGCCCAACTGCGAAGAACACGCCGCCACCGGCAGCGCAGCCGCCACGAACTGAGGCGCAACGAGGCTTCGACCGATACCCCGCGGGCCGGCGGATGCGGAAGCTCGAATTGTAAATATCGCCGAAACGGAAAATCAATACTTCACTCTTAACGTCGAGCCTTGATCCGGACATCGGAAAACGGGCGATGAGCGCGAACTTGCAGCACCATGACGGGCAACCGAAGGCCAGGCGTCACAAACGCCGAGCCTGGCGCCGCCTCCTGCGCTCCAGGGACGGCGCGGCGGCGATCGAGTTCGCGATCCTCTCCATCCCCTATTTCATCATCGTCTTCGCCATTTTCGAGACCTTCGCAGCCTATACGGCCGAGCAGCTGGTGACGAATGCCGTCAACACCATGGCGCGGGAGCTGCGCACCGGCAACATCACCTATAATCTCGGCCGCGCGACGGACATGACGGAAAAGGAGTTCCGCACGGCGTTCTGCGACGAGGTCTCGATCATGATCGCCTGTTCGGCGAGCGAGCCGGAGACGCCCGAGAAACTCTATCTCGACGTGGAGACCCTGCCGACCTTCAAGGACATCGCCGACAAGGCGAGCATCCCGCGGGTCGGCGGCGAGTATTCCGATCTCGACACCTCCGCCTTCCGCTTCACCCCGGGCGGGCCGAACACCATCAACCTGCTGCGCGCCTACTACCGCTGGAACGTCACCTTCGACCTGATCCGCGCCATCACGCATATCCGGCCGGACAGCGACACCCAGCAGTTCCTCATCATCGCGACGACCGCGTTCAGGAGCGAGGACTACCCGTGACGCGTCCCGAGACAACAGGCAAACCAAGAAGCGCCCGCCGCGACGGTCGTCTGGCCGTCTTCGCGCGCCCGGCCGCGCTGCTGCGCCGGTTGATGCGCGAGCGCGACGGGATCGGCGGGGTGGAATTCGCCCTGCTCGCTCCGGTGCTGATCGTGCTCTATCTCTGCGCCTTCGAGCTGATGACGGGTTTCAGCGTGTCGAAGAAGGTTTCGATGGCCGCAAGCACGGTGGCCGATCTCGTCAGCCGGGCGGACAAGGTTTCCAAGACCGATCTCGAAGACATGATCGATGTCACCAATGCCGTTTTCCCGCCCTATCCCGTCGACAATCTCTCGCTGCGGATCACCGGCGTGACCGTCGACGCCGCCAGGCAGGCCAAGGTCGCCTGGTCCTGGTCGAATTCGGGGGCCGCACCCTATGCAGTCGGCTCCACCGTCGACGTGCCGGACGACTTGCGCGGCGAGGAGACCTTCCTGATCCGGTCCGAACTCAGCGTCGACCATGAGCTCCTGATGTATCTTCCCGCCCTCTCCGGTTCGGAGATAAAGGAGATCACCATCCGCCGCGAGTTCTTCTTCCGGCAGCGCATCAACACCAACATCACCTGTACGAACTGCTGACGGCGCGGCGTCGCCGGCATTCCCGGGCCAAGCTCGGTGCCATGGCCGGCCCCATGGCGGGTTTGCCAAGGCGAGCGCTTGGCGCTAAACATGCCGCTTCGACCGCCCGGAAGACACAAGGCCATGACGGCCATGTCCCGCGGCGCAGGTGAGCCATGGCACGAGCATTTCTTTTCGTTCTTGATTCCTTCGGCATCGGCGGCGCGCCCGATGCGCCCGCCTATGGTGACGACGGGTCCGATACATTCGGCCATATCGCCGAGTTCTGCGCGGCGGGTGCGGGCGACCGCAAGGGCCTGCGGTCCGGTCCGCTTTCGCTTCCCAACATGTCGGCGCTCGGGCTGATCGCCATTGCCAGGCTCGCGACCGGCCGCGCGCCGGCGGGCATGGCGGAACCCGAGCGGGTGTTCGGCCTGCACGGCGCGGCGAACGAGGTTTCGCACGGCAAGGACACGCCGTCAGGCCACTGGGAGATCGCCGGCACGCCGGTGATGTTCGACTGGGGCTACTTCCCCGCCGAGGGCGAGGCCTTCTCGCCCGAACTGGTCGAGGCGATCTGCCGCGAAGCGGAGCTTCCCGGCATTCTCGGCAATTGCCACGCGTCGGGCACGGACATCATCGCGAAGTTCGGCGAGGAGCATATCCGCACCGGCAAGCCGATCTGCTATACATCCTCGGACTCGGTCTTCCAGATCGCCGCGCACGAGACGCATTTCGACCTCGAGCGCCTGTTGTCGCTGTGCCAGATCGTGCGCCGCCTGATCGATCCGCTCAATATCGGCCGCGTCATCGCCCGCCCCTTCATCGGCGAGACACCCGCCACCTTCCAGCGCACAGGCAACCGCCGCGACTATTCCGTTCTGCCGCCGGAGCCGACCCTGCTCGACCGTCTCGTCGAGGCCGGCCGCACGGTGCACGGCGTCGGCAAGATCGGCGACATCTTCGCCCACCAGGGCGTGTCGCGCGTCATCAAGGCGAATGGCAACATGGCGCTGATGGATGCCACGCTCCAGGTCATGGACGAGGCGGCGGACGGCGACCTGGTGTTCAGCAATTTCGTCGATTTCGACATGCTCTACGGCCACCGCCGCGACGTGCCGGGCTATGCCGCGGCGCTCGAAGCCTTCGACCGGCGGCTGCCCGAGGTGCATCGCAAGCTCAAGCCCGGCGACATGGTGCTGATGACCGCCGACCATGGCTGCGACCCGACCTGGCGCGGCACGGACCATACGCGGGAACGCGTGCCGATCATGGCCTTCGGCCCCGGCATCAAGTCGCGCATGATCGGCATCCGGAACACCTATGCCGATATCGGCGAAACAGTCGCCGCCCATCTCGGCATTCCGGCCGGGCGTCACGGACGGAGCTTCCTTTGACCACACATCTGAAGAAGGCCGAGCTCCACTGCCACGTGGAGGGCGCAGCACCGCCGGCGCTGACGATGGCGCAGGCCGAGAAATACGGCATCGCGACAGACGGCTTCGTCAAGCACGGCGCCTATGTGTGGAGCGACTTCACCAGTTTCATCGCCTGCTATGATTTCGTCGCCTCGGTCTTCCGAACGGCGGAGGACTATGCGGCCCTGGCGGAGGCCTATCTTCTTGAGCTTGCGGCGGCGAACACGATCTATAGTGAGCTGTTCATCTCACCCGATCATGGCGAGGCCGTCGGCCTTTCGCCCGACGACTATCTCGGCGGACTTGCGGCCGGCATCCTGTCGGCCCGGGAAAAGACCGGCATCGAATGCCGCATGGTGATCATCGGCGAGCGGCATCTGGGACCGGAAAACGTGCTCGCCCGCGCCAAATGGGCGGCGAAGTTCGATCATCCGCTGGTCACCGGCTTCAACATGGCCGGCGAGGAACGGATGAACCGGGTGGCCGACTATGCGCCGGCCTTCGACGTGGTGCGCGAGGCGGGTCTCGGGCTCACCATCCATGCCGGCGAACTCTGCGGCGCCTTTTCCGTCGCCGACGCGCTGGATCTGGTGAGGCCGAGCCGGATCGGCCACGGCGTGCGGGCGATCGAGGATGCGGATCTGGTGAAGCGTCTCGCCGACCTCGGCACGGTGCTGGAGGTCTGCCCCGGGTCGAACATCGCGCTCAAGGTGTTTCCCGACTATGCCAGCCATCCGCTCCGGCGCTTCGTGGAGGCGGGGGTTCGCGTCACGCTCAATTCCGACGATCCGCCGTTCTTCCATACGTCGCTTGCCGCCGAATACGAGACGGCGTCCAAGGTGATGGGCTTCTCCGACGACGAGATCAACGCCATGACGAAGACGGCGATCGAGGCGGCCTTTGTCGACGAACCGACCCGAGAGGCCCTGCTCGCGCGGCTTTGAGCGGCCGCGCCTGGGGATGAGCGGGCAAATTTCATTAGCGCCCTTGCAGGCGCCCGAGGGAATGTGGAAAACATTTCCTGTCGAACAAGAAGAATAGAAGGGCCCGACCATGGACGGCGTCACAGTCATCAATCACCCGCTGGTACAGCACAAGCTCACCATCATGCGCCGCAAGGAGACCTCGACCTCGAGCTTCCGCCGGCTGCTCAGGGAAATCTCCACGCTGCTCTGCTACGAGGTGACGCGTGACCTGGAACTGACCATGGAAACCATCGAGACGCCGCTGACGACCATGCAGTCGCCGGTGCTCGAGGGCAAGAAGCTGGTCTTCGCCTCGATCCTGCGCGCCGGCAACGGCCTGCTGGAAGGCATGCTGGAACTGGTTCCCGCCGCCCGCGTCTCGCATATCGGCGTCTACCGCGATCACGAGACGCTGCAGCCGGTCGAATATTACTTCAAGGCGCCTGATGCGCTGGACGAACGCCTGATCATCGTCGTCGACCCGATGCTCGCCACCGGCAATTCGTCGATCGCGGCCGTCGACAAGCTGAAGGAGCGCGGCGCGAAGAACATCCGCTTCCTCTGCCTGCTCGCAGCGCCCGAAGGCATCAAGAATTTCCGCGAGGCGCATCCGGACGTGCCGGTCTTCACCGCGGCGATCGACAGCCATCTCAACGAGAAGGGCTATATCATGCCCGGCCTCGGCGATGCCGGCGACCGCATGTACGGGACGAAATGAAAACTTAACCAGTTTGCCGAGATCACGGCCCGGAACCGCGGTTCCGGGCCGTTTTCGTTTGCGCCTTAGCGGCATTTCAACCCGGATGGGCTAACGACCTTGAAAAGGCTGAGACAGGCGGGAGACATGCCATGCTGATGCGCGCAATCGGGCTGGTTTTCGTGGCGGCGGTGCTGGCAACGCAGGTGCCGGGCGCCTTCGAGGCCTGGCAGAAACCTGTCACGAATGGCGGCGACGGCGAGACCCCTGCCCCGACGCCCGTGGCGGTCGCGCCGGCGGGAACGACGATCCTCGAGGCCGACGCGGCTGGCCATTATCGCGGCACGTTCAGGCTCAACGGCAAGGCAACAGAGGCCATGGTCGATACCGGGGCATCGCTGGTGGCAATCAACGAGACGACCGCGCGACGCATCGGGGTCAGCATCGCCTCGCTCGACTTCAAGTATCCGATCAGCACGGCGAATGGCGAAACCCGCGCCGCGCATATCCGCCTGCAGCGCGTCGAGATCGGCAGCGTCCGGGTCGACGACGTCGATGCCTTCGTGCTGCGCGACAAGGCCCTGTCGGGCACACTGATCGGGGTGAGCTTCCTCAAGCGCCTCGGCAGCTATTCCGCCGAGGGCAACCGGTTGAGACTGGAGCGCTGAGGGCGGCTTAGCCCTCCCGCCTCAACCTTCAGCTGATGCGCTTGCCGATGACCGGACGCACAGCCGGCTTCTCGTCGGCAATGCCATAGCTTGCCGTCACCATCTGCGCGGCACGCTCGCCGCTGTCGCGGTCGTTGGCGTGCACGGTGGCGATCAGATCGCCCTTGGACACCACCGTGCCGAGCGGCACCAGACCCGTCAGGCCGACACGATGATCGATGGAATCCGTCGGACGCTGGCGCCCGCCGCCAAGCGCGACGACGCAGAGACCGAGGCCGCGCGTATCGGCAGAGGCTAGATAGCCGTCGGACTTGGCCAGCACCGGAATTTCGATCGCCGCCTTCTGCAGGTAACGATCCGCACGGTCCATGAAGTCGACCGGACCGCCCAGCGTATGGACCATGCGGCCGAACAGTTCGGCGGCCTTGCCGGAGGACAGAGCGGCGCGGCACCGGGCAAGGCCAGCCTCGAGATCGGCGACGGTCCCGGCATTCACCAGCATCTCGGCGCCGAGCGCCAGCGTTACCTCCTCGAGCCGCGTGCCGGCCTTGGCACCGCGGAGGAAATCGACCGCGTTCTGCACCTCGACGGCATTGCCCGCCGCATCGGCGAGCGGTTCGTTCATGTCGGTCAGAAGCGCCGTGGTGCGCACGCCGGCGCCATTGGCAACGGCCACCAGCGAGCGGGCCAGCGCCTCGGCATCCTCGGCCTTGGCCATGAAGGCGCCATTGCCGACCTTGACGTCGAGAACGAGGCTTTCCAGCCCCGCGGCGAGCTTCTTCGACAGGATGGAGGCGGTGATGAGCGGAATGGATTCGACCGTCGCGGTGACGTCGCGGATCGCATAGAGGCGCTTGTCGGCCGGGGCGAGATCGCCCGTCTGGCCGATGATGGCGCAGCCGACCTCGTCGACCACCCGGCGGAAGGTCGCGGCATCGGGCATGACATCGTAGCCGGGGATCGACTGCAGCTTGTCGAGCGTGCCGCCGGTATGGCCAAGGCCGCGGCCGGAGATCATCGGAACGGCGAGCCCGCAGGCGGCGACGATCGGTGCGAGCATCAGCGAGACATTGTCACCGACGCCGCCGGTCGAATGCTTGTCGGCGATCGGCTTGCCGACGCCTGCCCAGGACAGGACCTCGCCCGAATCGCGCATGGCGATCGTCAGCGCGACGATTTCCTCCGGCGTCATGCCCTTGAAGAACACCGCCATGGCAAAGGCCGCGACCTGCCCTTCCGAAATGGTTTCCTCGCTCAGCCCCTCGACGAAGGCGGCGATCTCGGCTGCGGTGAGCACGCCGCCGTCACGCTTGCGGCGGATGATTTCCTGGGGAAGCATGGATCAGTATCCCGTATTGTCGGCGGTCGACCGGCCACCGCCGAGCACCGTGAGAATATCGTCGAGCAGCCCGGAGGCGCCGAAGCGGAAGGTGGACGGCATCACCCAGTCGTCGCCGAGAATGGTATCGGCAAGCCGCAGGTAGAGGCCGGCGTCGGCGACGCTCGATATGCCGCCGGCCGGCTTGAAGCCGACCTTGCGGCGGCTGTCGCGGATGGCCTGGAGCATGATGTCGGCCGCCTCGAGCGTCGCATTGACGGTGACCTTGCCGGTGGAGGTCTTGATGAAATCGGCGCCGGCGGCGATCGCCAGTTCCGAGGCGCGGCGGATCAGCCCGGTATCCTTGATCTCGCCGGTTTCGAGGATGGTCTTGAGCAGGACCGGTTCCTGACACGCGGCACGCACGGCCTCGACCATCGCCGTCACGGCCCCTTCGTCGCCGGAAAGGAAAGCCCGGTAGGGGATGACCAAGTCGATTTCGTCGGCACCGTCGGCGATGGCTTCACGGGTTTCGGCCAGCACGTCCTCAAGCTTCAGGTCGCCGGAGGGGAAGTTGACCACGGTCGCGATGCGCACCGGGCTTTCCGGCCCGAGCAGCGTGCGGGCGCGGGCGATGAAACGCGGCCAGATGCAGATGGCGGCGGTATGGCCATAGGGCGTTACCGCCTTGGCGCACAACGCGTCGATCTGCTGTGGCGTGCAATCATCCTTGAGATTGGTGAGATCGACCAGGGCCAGCGCCCGGGCCGCGGTTGCCCGCGCTTCGTGACTATCCAAGTTCCGTCCCTCCGCCCGCGATCATCCTCTTGAGGATGGCGGCCAATCGCTTGCCACCGATGGGAGCCATGTCCTTGGTCTCGGCATGACTGAGTTCGGCCCCGGTCATTCCCGCCCCGTAATTGGTAATAACCGAAGCGGCCGCGACGCGCAGCCCGAAAAAGCGGGCGAGGATGACTTCCGGCACGGTCGACATGCCGACGGCATCGGCGCCGAGAATGCGGGCCATGCGGATTTCGGCCGGCGTTTCGAAGCTCGGGCCGGAGAACCACATGTACACGCCGTGGGACAGCGGGATGCCCTCCTCCGATGCCGCGCGCTGCATGGCGGCGGTGAGATCGGCGTCGTAGGCGGAGGTCATGCCGACGAAGCGGCTGTCGCTCTCCTCGCCGATCAGCGGATTGACGCCGGAGAAATTGATGTGATCGGTGATCTGCATGACCGAACCCGGCGGCAGGTCGTCGCGCAGAGATCCGGCGGAATTGGTGAGGATCAGCGACTGCACGCCGAGACCCCGCAGCACCTCGATCGGCACGCGCATGGCGTTGGCGTCGCCGTGCTCGTAGTAGTGGATGCGGCCGGCCAGCATGATCACCGGCTCGCGGTCGAGATAACCCGCCACCAGTTCGCCGGCATGCCCCGACACGCCGCTCACCGGAAAGCCGGGCAGATCATGGTAGGAGACGCGGATCGGATCGCGGATCTCCTCGACCAGCGAGCCGAGGCCGGATCCGAGCACGATGCCGTAGCGCGGCAGCAGGCCGTCCAGCCGATCGACGAGGAAGTTGATCGCCTCCCTCATCCGAGGATATCCGTCTTGAACGAGAAGGGCAGGAGTTCGTCCATGGTCATCGTCTTCTGCACGCCGACCTCGTCGCACAGATAGATCCTCGTGCCTGCCTCCGCGAATTCGGCGATCTTCTGGCGGCAACCGCCGCAGGGCGGGCAGAGCGCCATCTTCTCGGCGATGACCGCCATCTCGACGATCTTCTTTCCCCCGCCCATGATCATGCAGCCGATCGCTGTCGGTTCGGCGCACCACCCTTGCGGGAAGGACAGGTTCTCGATGTTGGCACCGGTGTAGATCCGGCCGTCGTCGGCGCGGATCGCCGCCCCGACCGGGAATTTCGAATAGGGCGCATGGGCGAATTTCATCGCGTCGCGCGCGGCCTCGAACAGGTCATGGGACATCTGTCAACGCTCCTTCACATAGGGTACGCCGCCGGCCTTGGGCGGATTGGCGGAGCCGATCAGGCCGGCCAGCAGGATGCAGGTGAGGATGTAGGGCAGCGCCTGGAAGATCTGCACCGGCACCTCGCCGATGCCGGGAACCGTCTTGCCCTGCATGAAATTGGCCAGCGCATCGAGGAAGCCGAACAGCAGGCAGGCGAGCAGCACGGGAACCGGCCTCCACTTGGCGAAGATCAGCGCGGCGAGTGCGATATAGCCCTTGCCGGCCGACATGTTGTTGATGAAGGCCGCCGACTGGGCGATCGCCAGATAGGTGCCGGAGAAGCCACAGAGGAAACCGGCGACCAGAACCGCCCGATAGCGCAGCCAGGTGACCGAGATGCCGGCGGTGTCGACGGCACCCGGGTTTTCACCGACGGCACGCAGCCGGAGCCCGAAACGGGTGCGATACAGCACCCACCAGGAGATCGGCACGGCGAGGAAGGCGAGATAAGTGAGCAGATTGTTGCCGGAGATGACATTGGCATAGAGCGGGCCGATGATCGGCACGTCTCGGATCAGGTCGACACCCGGCAGCGTGATCGGCGAGAAACGCGCATCGGCGGTAAGACCGGGTGTGCGTCCGCCCTGGCGGAACCAGGCATGGCCGAGCACGGCGGTGAGACCCGCGGCGGCGAAGTTGATCGCCACGCCGGAGACGATCTGGTTGCCGCGATTGGTGATCGAGGCAAAGCCATGGACCAGCGAGAAGGCGAGCGACACGCCGATGCCGGAGGCGAGCCCCAGCCAGGGCGAGCCGGTCATGTAGGCGGCGGTGGCGGCGGCGAAGGCGGCCGCCAGCATCTTGCCCTCGAGCCCGATGTCGAAGATGCCGGCCCGCTCTGAAAACAGGCCGGCCAGCGCGGTGAAGATCAGCGGGATCGACAGGCGGACGGTGGAGCCGAGGATGCTGACGAGAATGTCGAAGTAATCCATGTCGCTCACCTCACGCTTTGACGATTTGCTGGTAGATGCGCACGATCGTCGGCCGGAACATGTATTCGAGCGCGCCGGCAAACAGGATCACCAGACCCTGGATGACCATGATCATGTCACGGGTGATGGTCGGCATGTCGAAGGAGAGTTCCGTCCCTCCCTGGTAGAGCACGCCGAACAGGATCGCGGCGAGCACGATGCCGATCGGATGGTTGCGGCCCATCAGCGACACGGCGATGCCGACGAAGCCGGCGCCGCTGACGAATTCGACCTGCAGGCGAGCAGATGCGCCCATCACCGGATTGAGCGCCATCATGCCGGCAAGGCCGCCGGAGATCAGCATGGTGATGATGACGATCTTCACATAGGGAATGCCGGCATAGGCGGCGACCGAACGGCTGATGCCAAGCGTGCGCATCTCGTAGCCGAGCTTGGTGCGCCAGATTAGCACCCAGACGAGCACGCACATGACGAGCGCGATCAGGAAGGAAACGTTGAGCGGCGCGGGGCCGAGCTTCAGGCCGAACATGGCCATCAGCCAGTCAAGCTTGGGCAGTTGTCCGCCCTCTAGGAAGGTGCGGGTTTCCGGCGCCATCTTGCGGGGCACGATCAGCACATGCACCAGCACATAGTTCATCAGCGACGAGATGATGTAGTTGAACATGATCGTCGTGATGACGATGTGGCTATTGCGCTTGGCCTGCAGCCAGGCAGGGATGGCGGCGCCCGCGGCACCGAACAGGGCCGCGGCACAGATGGCGAGCGGCATGGTCACGTACCACGGCACGTAGTGGTCGAGCGACAGCGCGACCAGGGCCGCGCCGAGGCCGCCGAGATAGGCCTGGCCTTCGGAGCCGATGTTGAACAGGCCGGCATGATAGGCGACCGCGACCGACAATCCGGTGAAGATGAAGTTGGTGGCGTAGAACAGGGTGAAGCCGATGCCATCGCCACGCCCGAGCGCGCCGGCCAGCATCAGCTTCAGGGCTTCATAGGGGTCCTCACCAATGATCCAGACCACGAGGCCGGAGACCAGGAAGGCGAGGATGAGGTTGATCAGCGGGATCAGCGCGTAGTTGATCCAATTCGGCAGCGGTACGGAAGCGGTGCTCATCAAAACCTCATGCGGCAATGCCGGCCATCATCAGGCCGAGCGTCTGTTCACCGGTGTCCGGGCTCTTCTCGCCGACGATCTTGCCGGCGAACATCACCAGCACCCGGTCGGAGAGCGAACGGATCTCGTCCAGTTCGACCGATACCAGCAGCACCGCCTTGCCGGCATCGCGCGTCTCGATGATCCGGCGATGGATGAATTCGATGGCGCCGATGTCGACGCCGCGGGTCGGCTGGCCGACGACGAGAAGCTTCGGGTCGCGCTCGATCTCGCGGGCAACGACGATCTTCTGCTGGTTGCCGCCAGAGAAATTGGCGGTCTTCAGCCGCGGATTGGGCGGACGAATGTCGTATTTCTCGATCTCGTCGACGGCCGCCTTGCGCACCGCGTCCGGATTGAGCCAGGCGCCCCGGCCGTAACGATCGTCGCGATGGTAGCCGAGGATGGCGTTCTCGGCCTCCTCGAAGGCCAGAACCAGGCCCATGTGATGGCGGTCTTCCGGGATATGCGCGAGGCCCAGGCGGCGCAGCCGCGCCGGATCGAAGCCAGTAACAGGCTCGCCGCTGAACAGGATTTCGCCGGATGTCGGCTTGCGGATGCCGGTGATGGCCTCCAGCAACTCGCTCTGCCCATTGCCGGCAACCCCGGCAATGCCGACGATCTCGCCGGACCGCACGTCGAAGGAGACGTTGTCGACCATGGTGACGCCGCGATGGTCCTTGACGGTCAGGTTGCGCACCGACAGGAAGACCTCGCCCGGCTTGGCATTGCCCTTTTCCACATGCAGAAGCACGCGGCGGCCGACCATGAGTTCAGCCAGTTCCTCGACCGTCGTCTCGGACGTCGTGCGGGTCGCGACGATCTCGCCGCGGCGCATGACCGAGACCGTATCGGTGATCGCCATGATCTCGCGCAGCTTGTGGGTGATCAGAATGACGGTCTTGCCCTGGTCGCGCAGCACGCGCAGGATCTTGAACAGGTGGTCGGCTTCGGCCGGGGTGAGAACGCCGGTCGGCTCGTCGAGGATCAGGATCTCGGCGCCGCGATACATGGCTTTGAGGATCTCGACCCGCTGCTGCAGGCCGACGGGAAGCTCCTCGACCACCGCATCCGGATCGACCTCCAGCTCGTAGTCGTCCTCAAGCTTCTTCAGCGCGTCGCGCGCCGCGTCCGTGCCCTTGCCGAGCAGTGCGCCGCCCTCGGCGCCGAGCATCAGGTTTTCGAGCACGGTGAAATTCTCGACCAGCATGAAGTGCTGGTGCACCATGCCGATGCCGGCGGCGATCGCCGACTGGCTGTCGCGGATGGCGACCGGCTTGCCGCCGATGCGGATCTCGCCGCTGTCGGCATGGTAAAAACCGTAGAGGATCGACATCAGGGTCGATTTCCCGGCACCGTTTTCGCCGATGATACCGTGGATCGAGCCCTTGGCCACGGTCAGATTGATGTTCTTGTTGGCGTGCACCGCACCGAACTTCTTGTCGATGCCGATCAGCTCGATCGCCGGCGCCTGGCTCTTGTCGTTCATTCCGGTCCCCCAGACATGGAAAGGGCGCAAGACGGATAAATCAACCGCCTTGCGCCCGCATCAGATCACTTCGGGCAGGAATTGTCCGACATGTAGTCGTGAACCTTGATGGTTCCGGCGATGATGTCGGCCTTGGCCTTCTCGACGGCAGCCTTCATGTCATCGGTGATGAGCTTGGCATTGTTGTCGTCGAGCGCATAGGCGACGCCGTCTTCCTTGACGCCGAGCGCCTGAGTGCCGGCGGTGAACTTGTCACCCTTGCTGTCGGCATAGGCGTTGTAGACGGCGAGGTCGACGCGCTTGACCATCGAGGTCAGAACCGAACCCGGATGCAGGTGGTTCTGGTTGGAGTCGACGCCGATCGACAGCTTGCCGTTGTCGGCTGCGGTCTGCAGCACGCCGAGGCCGGTCGCGCCGGCTGCCGCGTAAATGACGTCGGCGCCCTGGTCGATCTGGTTCTTGGTGAGTTCACCGCCGCGGACCGGGTCGTTCCAGGCAGCGCCGGTGGTGCCGGTCATGTTCTGGAATACCTGGATGTCGGCCTTGGCCGCGCGCGCGCCCTGCTCGTAACCGCATTCGAACTTGCGGATCAGCGGAATGTCCATGCCGCCGACGAAGCCGACCTTGCCGGTCTTCGACGCCATGCCGGCGAGAACGCCGACGAGGTAGGAGCCTTCCTCTTCCTTGTAGACGACCGAGCGCACGTTCGGCAGATCGACGACGGCGTCGACGATGACGAACTGGGTGTCGGGGAACTCGGCGGCAACCTTTTCGATCGCCGAGGTCCAGGCGAAGGACACGGCCACGACCGGGTTATAGCCCTTGGAGGCGAAGTTGCGGATGGCCTGCTCGCCCTGCGTATCGCCGGTCGGCTCGAAGTCGCGATAGTCGATGCCGGTTTCGGCCTTGAACTTTTCCGCTCCGGCGTAGGCTGCTTCGTTGAACGACTTGTCGAACTTGCCGCCGGTGCCGTAGACGAGCGCCGGCTTGACGTCGGCGGCGAGCGCCGTTGCCGACATGGCGGCCAAGGCAAAGAGACTCAAAAGGGTTTTTTTCATTTTGCAGCCCTGTTGTTGCTATTGATCTTGTTGGGTCCTCCCGCAAGCGCTTTGACACGCATGTCTGCGGAACCACCGACCCCTTTTCCAAGGGCCTGGCTGGACGCATCCTTGCATGGCTTTTGGAAAAATTCACCCGATTTTTTTCAACTGGTAAAGAATAGTCGAACGGACGAATTTTGCGGCCCTGGCGCTGAAAATTCAGCCAGATCAAAGGGCTCACTGCCGCCTGGAGAGGCAGGCCGGGCTCAGCCGGCAGCGAGAAGCGGGCAGCTGACGCCGAGGCCGCGAAGCGCGCACTGGCCACCCGGATTCTTTGCCAGATACTGCTGATGATAGTCCTCGGCGTAGTAGAACGGCCCGGCCGGCGCGATCTGCGTCGTCACCGTCTGCTTGCGGCCCGCCGCGACCAGCGCCTGCTGGAAGGCATCGCGGACCCTCAGCGCCGCGTCGATGTCGTCGGCGCTCTCGGCATAGATCGCCGAGCGGTAGGTGGTGCCGATATCGTTGCCCTGGCGCATGCCCTGGGTCGCATCATGGGACTCGAAGAAGATCCGTAACAGGGCTTCGAGGGTCACGACGTCAGGGTCATAGATGACCTTCACCATCTCTGCGTGGCCCGTCAGTCCGGTGACCGTCTCCTGATAGGTGGGGTTCGGCGTGAAGCCGCCCTGGTAACCGACGGCAGTGACATAGACGCCCGGCACCTTCCACAACAGGCGCTCGGCACCCCAGAAACAGCCCATGCCGAGATAGACGGTCCTGAAGCCTTCGGGATAGGGACCCTTGAGGCCATGACCGGAGACGAAATGGGTCTCGGCCGTCGACAAGGGCTCGGCCCGGCCGGGCAGCGCCGTCTCGGCGGTCGGCATGGTCATCTTCTTGTTGAACATGTCGATCAGGAACATCGGGCTCTCCTCAAGAAGGCCGTCCATGCCTTCGGAAACGACGACCCCCAACGGGTCAGGCGGCGAAACGTCCGGCAGGCGACGGCTTCTTGTAGCCGATCATCCAGAATATCAATGCAAGGCTGAGAAGCACGGCAAAGGCCGGCTGGGGCAAAAGCCAGGCGTCGAAGCCCTGCCAGACCGCGGCGCCGGCCTTGTCCTCGACAAAGACCCGGAAGCGGACCAGCGAGGTCGGATCGGTCTCCACCCAGGCCATGCGAAGCGGGGTCACAACGAATTGCGACGCGGAGACCGAGGCAATCGAATCCATGGTGGCGGCGATCACCGCGAGACACAGCGCGATAAAACTCGCCATACGAAACACGAAGCGCACCATCCCATCCCCTGCTTTCACGCCATGCGTTCCCGCTGCATGCCCCACACATGCAGTCGCGCATCGACGCGGACCAGCTAATAGATAGGCTTTTGACCGGGCAAGTCAAAAAACCGTCAGATTTCGGTTGATCGCCGGGAAATCCTCGTTATATATCGCGCCCGACCGGCCGCTTCACCCAGACGATGCGCCGGATCTTACGGACAGGTGGCCGAGTGGTTTAAGGCGCACGCCTGGAACGCGTGTGTACGTGAAAGCGTACCGAGGGTTCGAATCCCTCTCTGTCCGCCATATCTCCAAAGACCAAGAGATTGAACCAAACCAGACAGTCACTTCACAGGGGCTGGTCGTGGACCTCGATCCTTTCCGGCTCCAGTCCCTGCCGTGCGCGCTCATACATGAGCTGGAAGGCTCTCTCGAGGTTGCGCGTGTATCGCCTGCTGTCAAACAGCGGGGCGGACGTCCTCGCCGCTTCGATGCGCGCTTTGAGTGCGCGCAGCCTTTCGGTGTCGGAGGCGAGTTCGACGCAGAGATCGACATAGTGATCGGCATCCTCGGCGACGAGATCGGGCAGTTGCATCGCCCGCAGCAGGCTTTCCGACACCCGCGACGAGAAATTGCTGCCCTTCTTCGTCACGACTGGCAGGCCCGCCCAGAGCTTGTCGGAGGTCGTGGTATGGCCGTTGCAGGGGAACGTATCGAGCCCGATGTCGGCCGCCCGCAGCCGTGCGATGTGGTTCGGATAGCTCGCCGAGTTCGCGAAGATGATGCGCTCCGAGGCGATGCCGGCTTTTGCGACGGCCCGGCTGAAATTGCGCCGTGCCAAAGGTCGTCGCACACCATCCACAGAACGGTGTGGGGCGCCCGGGCAAGGATCGCCATCCAGAGGCGGAAGGTTTCCGGCGAGATCTTGCGGACATTGTTGGCGGAGACAAGCACGGTCGCCCCATCCGGCAGACCGAGCGTGCTTCGGCTCGGCGGAGGGGGCAAGGCCCGGTAGGTGTCGTCGTTCGGCTGATAGCTGTCCGGCAGCCAGCAGAATTTCTCATGGAAGAAAGGCGCGCTCGTCTCCGGGCAAACGACACGGTCGCCGATGATATAGTCGCAGTCGATGCCGACTCCCGATCCGGGATAACCCAGATAGGCGACCTGCACGGGTGCCGGGCCGGCATTGACGAGATCGATCCAGGCCTTGTTCGTGTGCCCCTTCAGATCGATGAGGATATCGATACCGCGGGCGCGGATCTGCTGCGCCGCGTCTTCCGCCGACAGATGCCCGATCGGCACGAGCTTGTCGCCAAAGCGCTTCCTGAAAACCCGGTCGGCGGCAACGAAATTCGCTTCGGTGTAGCAGAACAGGGTGATCTCGAACGCGTCTTCGTCGTGAAGCTCAAGCACGCGCTGAAGCAGCTTCATGGTCGCATGCGCGTCAGACCAATCGTTCGACAGGTAACCCAGGCGGATCTTGTCGGCGAACTGATGCGGGCGGGCGCGACGGCGGGCCCGCGCTTCCGGACTGAAGGTCTTGCCGTTCTGGGTCTGGATCAGCGCATTCAAGGCTTCGTCGCCGCACCAGGCGATGTGATCGAGCAGCAATTCGGTCCGGATCTGGAATGCGTCTCCGGCGCGGATCTTCGCCAGCGCTTCCGCATCGGAGCGCTCAAGTTCGTCCATGTCGAGCCGATAGTGGACGTGATGGCGGAAATAGGTCGCGGCCCCCTCATGGCGGGGATTGCATTCGAGCACATCGCGGGCCGCGTCAAAGGCCAGTTCCCGATCCTCCCCCGGCTGGAGAAGCGCAAAGGCCAGTTCCAGAAGATGTTGGCGAGGCACTCCGGGCAGAGAGGCGGCCTGGCGATAGCGCAGGGCGGCCTCCTGTCGACGGCCGACGCGGTAGAGGCTCTGGGCAAGCCTTACCAAGGCGGCGGCATCAAGGATGTCGCAGCGGTCGGCGAGCGGCTTCAGGATTTCGATCACGCCGACGAAGTCACCTGATTTATGCTTTTCCAATGCCAAGGCGGAAACGCCAATCATAAGTAGCTCCTAATTTATCATCGTGCCAATCAGAGCGTGCAATATATTGGCTGTATGGCGCAGCAAGAATGCGCGTAGCTTGTGGATCCCGCGCATTCGGAAAATCGTGAGAATGCGTGCAGGCGCCCGGAGTCCGACCGATCGGCGCAGGCAGCCCCGGCCTATCGGGCCGCCCGGCCGCCCCAGCTTTCGCGGATGTAGGTCTCGAAGAAGTCGGAGAAGGTGGCGACGCGCAGCGGCAGATGCTCGTAGGGCGGATAATAGAGCGTCAGCCAGATTTCCGGCGGCGACCACTGGTCGAGCACCTGCACCAGCCGTCCGTCCTTCAGGGCGTCCTCGACGATGAACAGCGGCAGGAGGGCCACACCCTCGCCGGCCATGGCAAGGGCGGCGAGGAAGTCGCCATTGTTGACGCTGAAGCGGCCCCTCGCCTCGATGCTGCGGGTGGCGCCTGCCTTGCTGAGTTCCCAGACTTCCGTTCGCGTCTGGTCCTGGTAGCTCAGGCATTCGATCTTGGTGAGGTCCTCCGGCAGTTCGGGCGTACCGTAGGCGGCGAGGAATTGCGGCGAGGCGACGAGCGCGCGCGGCACCGGGCAGATCTTGCGCCAGATGGTGGACTTGTCGCTCGGCGGTCCGGAAATTCGGATCGCCAGGTCGTAATCCTCCTCGACGATGTCGACGAAGCGGTCGGAGAGATCGACGGCGACGCGGGTCTTCGGGTGGATCAGCGCGAACTGGCTGAGCACCGCGGGCAGGACCTTGACGCCGAGCGACATGGGCGCCGAGACCTTGAGCGAACCGGTGGTCACCTTCTGCATGTCGCGGGTTTCCTCGGTCGCCCGGGCAAGGCCTTCGGCGAGTGGCGCAACGCGTGCCGCATAGACGGCGCCGGCGGAGGTCAGCGAGACCTGTCGCGTGGTGCGCAGCAGAAGCTGCACGCCGAGCCGGTCTTCGAGCGCCGCGATCGTCCGGGTGACGGAGGCCGGCGTCGTGCCGAGCATCCGCGCCGCGCCGCTGAAGGAGCGCTGTTCGGCAACGGCCAGGAAGGTGCGGATGGATTCCAGTTCGCCCACGGCATTACCTTTACGGAAAACGCAATAGTCTTTGCCGAATTATGCTTATTCCGCACAGATTATCCATCCCCCATATTCGTCTCAACAGATGAGCCCCCGTTGCGGGGACGGAAAGGAGCAAAGCCATGCTTACCCAGATCAAGGGACTGCACCACGTCACGTCGATGGCTGCCAATGCCCAGGAGAACAATGATTTCTTCACCAAGACGCTCGGCCTTCGCCGCGTCAAGAAGACGGTGAACTTCGACGCTCCCGACGTCTATCACCTCTATTACGGCGACGAAGTCGGCAATGCCGGCTCGGTCATGACCTACTTCCCCTTCCCCGACATGAACCGCGGCGCACGCGGCGCCGGCGAAGTGGCCGAGACGGTGTTTTCCGTGCCGCGGGGCACCCTGCCCTACTGGCAGGAACGCCTGACCAAGGAAGGCGTGCAGGGGCTCGGCACCTATGACCTGTTCGGCGAAAAGCGGCTGCGCTTTGCCGGCCCGGACGGCGACGGCTTTTCGCTGACCGAAGTCGACGGCGACAACCGTACGCCGTTCGACGGCGGCACGGTGTCGAAGGACGAAGGCATTCACGGCTTTTTCGGCGTGACCATGCGGCTGCGCGACGAAGGGGCGACCGGCGAACTGCTCAAGTTCATGGGCTACCAGCCGGTCGACCGCCACGGCGACATGATCCGCTATGCCATTCCCGGCGGCAACGGCGCAGACACCGTCGACCTCGAAGTCATCCCAGGCGCCGCCCGCGCCTTCCAGGGGGCTGGCTCCGTGCACCATGTGGCCTTCTCGGTCGAGGACCGCGCGGCCCAGCTCGAAGTCCGCAAGGCGCTGCTCGACACGGGCTACAATGTCACGCCGGTCATCGACCGCGACTACTTCTGGGCGATCTATTTCCGCACGCCGGGCGGCGTGTTGTTCGAGATCGCCACCAACGAGCCGGGCTTCAACCGCGACGAGGATACCGCCCATCTCGGCGAGGCGCTGAAGCTGCCGACCCGCTATCAGCCGTACCGCTCGAAGATCGAGGCGCACCTGCCGGCGATCAAGGATTGACGCTTTCTGGGGCCGGTTCAACCGGCCGGCCCCAAGCTCCTCCACCCGTTCAAGGAAGATCCATCATGTCCCTTCAGACCTACCATCATCTCTACCGCGCGCCCGAGGACGACGCGCCGGTCGTCTTCACCTTTCACGGCACCGGCGGCGACGAGCGGCAGTTTGCCGGGCTGGTTTCGCAGATCCTGCCCAAGGCCGGCATCGTCTCTCCGCGCGGCGACGTCTCGGAATTCGGCGCCAACCGCTTCTTCCGGCGCAAGGCCGAGGGCGTTTACGACATGGACGATCTTGCCCTTCGCACCGAGGCGATGATCGGCTTCATCCGCGCCCAGAAGGAGCGTCATCCCGGCGCGCCGACCTTTGCGCTCGGCTATTCGAACGGCGCGAACATCCTGGCTTCCGTGCTGTTCAAGGCGCCGGAGCTGTTCGACCGCGTCGTGCTGATGCATCCGCTGATCCCGTGGACCCCGGCCCCGCAGCCAGGCCTTGCGGGCAAGGACATCCTGGTGACCGCCGGCGAGCGCGACCCGATCTGCCCGATGCCGGGCACGCGGGCGCTGATCGGCTATTTCGATACCCAGGGTGCCAAGGTCGAGACCTTCGTCCATCCGGGCGGGCACGACGTGCCGGCGGCGGAAGTCGATGCGGTCGCCCGCTTCCTGCAGGCCTGATACAGTCCGGCCGGGTCGAACGCATCCGGCCGTCGGCTCGTTACCCCTGACCATTGACGGCCGGGCAGCGAGCCTCTTTCCTGACATCACACGGCAGGGCATCCGCGCCATCGGCGCCAAAGCACGAGGAGATCCACATGACAAAACTGATCGGTATTTCGGGCAGCCTCCGGAAGGGTTCGCTCAACGCCTCGCTGCTGCGGGCGGCGGCCGGCCTGATGCCGGAAGGCGCCGAGCTTGCCATCGGAACGATCCGGGGCATTCCGCTCTATGACGGCGACCTGGAGGCCGAGCACGGCATTCCGGATGCCGTCGCCGTGCTCAAGGACGCGATCGCCGGCGCGGACGGGCTGATACTCGTCACCCCCGAGTACAACAATTCGATCCCCGGCGTATTCAAGAACGCCATCGACTGGCTGTCGCGGCCGTCATCGGACATTTCCCGCGTCTTCGGCGGCAAGCCGGTGGCGCTGGTGGGCGCCTCGCCGGGCGGCTTCGGCACCATTCTCTCGCAGAACGCCTGGCTGCCGGTTCTGCGGACGCTCGGAACCGAGCTGTGGTCCGGCCGGCTGCTGGTGTCGCGTGCATCGGGCGTCTTCGATGCGGACGGTAACCTGACCGACCCGAAGATCCAGGAACAGCTACAGACGTTCCTGAAGGGCTTTGCCGACTTCGCCGGGGCGAGAGCGTTTCCTGGCTAGATTGGAAACGCTCTACCGGTTCCCGATGAGCATGCGGTAGCGGAACTGGTCGATGACGACGGCGAGGATGAGCAGCGAACCCAAGAGCACCATCTGCATGTAGGAGCCGATCTGCATGAGGTTCATGCCGTTCTGCACCAGCACGATGAAGAAGGCGCCGAGCACGACGCTTTCCACCCGGCCGATACCGCCGCGCAGCGAGACGCCGGCGATGACGCAGGCCGCGATCGATTCCAGCGCGATCGTGCCGCCCAGATTGGTCTCGCCGCTCTCGACGCGGGCGGTGAGCAACACGCCGGCGACCGAGGCGAGGAGCGCGCAGAGGATATAGGCGAGGAACAGCGTGCGCTTGGTGTTGATGCCGGAGAGGTTGGCGGCCTTGATATTGCCGCCGATCGCATAGATGCGGGCGCCGGACCGGGTGCGGTTCATCAGGATCCACATGCCGACGATCGCAACGATCGCCACCAGGACCGGGACCGGTACGCCGAAGACGCGGCCGAAACCGAAGAAGTCACCGAACTCGTAGGGCAGATTGCCGATCGGCACGCCGCCGGTGAGGTAAAGCGCGATGCCGGCGCCGACCGACTGGGCACCGAGCGTCATGATGAAGGGCGACACGCCGAACTGGGCGATGCCGAGGCCGTTCAGCGATCCGATGGCCAGCGCTGCGAGAAAGCCGGCGAGAATGCCGAGCAGGATGACGAGCCAGACCATGTCGGGAAACTGGGCGGCGAAGTAGACCATGACCGAGGCCGAGACGACGGAGGTCAGCGCAATCGACGTGCCGACCGCAAGGTCGAAGCCGCCGGTGACGAGAACCAGCATCTGGCCGAGCGACACGAGCACCAGATAGACGGACTGGCGCGCCACGTTGGTCAGATTGTCGAGCGTCAGGAACTGTTTCGAGGCGAGCGTGAAGAGGATGAGGGCCGCCACGAGGAAGAAGGGCAGCACGCCAAGCTTGATGAAGACGGCCTTGAGCGCCGAAAGCGCGGAGAAGGTTGGCTTGGCGTCGGCCGGCGACGCGGTTTCCAGCTGGGTGTTCATGCCGATTTTCTTTCCTGATCGAAGAAGGCGCCGAGAACCGCCTGTTCCTGAATGGCTTCGCCCTCGAACTCGGCCGAGATGCGGCCGTTGCGGAAGACGATCAGGCGATGGGCGAGATGCATGGCCTCGGGGAGGTCTGAGGAGATCACCACGACGGCCTTTCCGGCCTCGGCGATCGCCTTGATGATGCGATAGAGTGCTGCGCGCGTGCCGACGTCGACGCCGACGGTGGGTTCGTCGAAGATGTAGATGTCGTAGTCCTCGCCGAAGCTCTTGCCGAAGAGGATCTTCTGCTGGTTGCCGCCGGAAAGTTTCGAAGCGGTCCGCTCGAGAAAGGCTTCGCTCAGATCGACCTTGCGGCCAATCTCGCTGGTCAGCGACTTGACGCCGCCCGGCGAAATCAGGCCGAGGCCGGCATTGGTTTCGCGGCGATTGAGCACCGAAAGGGCGATGTTGGTGCGGGCGGAGGCGCCGAGCAGCAGCCCCTCCTCCTTGCGGTCGGAAGGCAGGAAGAAGACGCCGTCCTGAAGAAGTTTGCGCGTCGGTGCGCCGGTGCGATCATGGCCGTGGACGGTGACCGAGCCGTCCTCGACCGGCAGCAGTCCCATGACGGCGCGGAAGGTGCGCGACTTGCCGGAGCCGACGAGGCCGGCCACGCCGAGAACCTCGCCGCGACGCACGTCGATGTCGACGCCGTCGACGCCCCAGGCCTTGAGGCCGCGGATGGTCAGCACCGGCTCGGCCTGTGTCTTGCGTTCGATATGCGGATAGATCTCGTCCATCTTGCGGCCGGTCATCATCTCGACCAGCACTGTTTCCGACAGGTTCTCGGCGCCGATCGTGCCGATCAACCGGCCGTCGCGCAGCACGGTGATGCGGTTGGCGATCGCCTTGAATTCCTGGATGCGGTGGGAGATGTAGACGATGCCGACGCCCCTGGCCTTGGCCTGGCCGATGAATTCGAACAGCTTTTCCGTCTCGCGTTCGGTGAGCGAGGCGGTCGGCTCGTCGAGGATCAGGATGCGGGCTTCCTGGTGCAGCGCCTTGGCGATCTCCACCATCTGCTGTTCGGCGCGCGACAGCGAGATCACCGAACGGCGAACGTCGATGGCGAAGCCGAGGCCGGCAAAGAGCGCACGGGCTTGCCCGACCATGCCGCGACGGTCGACCAGGCCCATCTTGCGAGGTTCCTGGCCGAGGAAGATGTTCTCCGCCACGGTCATGGTCGGGACCAGGGAAAACTCCTGGAACACGGCACCGATGCCGGCTGCCCGTGCGTCCTTGACCGAAGAAAAGTGCTTCTCTTCACCGTCGATGCGGATCACCCCCTCGGTCGGCGCGGTGACGCCGGCGAGGATGGAGATCAATGTCGATTTTCCGGCACCGTTTTCGCCGAACAGCACGTGCACTTCGCCGCGTTCGAGCGAGAAGTCGACGCCGTCCAGCGCGCGCACGCCCGGATAGGACTTGGCGATGCCGGTCATTTCGACAAGAGGTGAGCTCAAGGCCATCCGCATCGATCCGTGAAGTCATATTGCCTGAAAAATGGGACGGACCCGGCGCATTCGCGCGCCGGATCCCTGGGGTATCAGTTGACCGAGAAGACCGGCTTGAAGCCGTCCGGCGGCAGGATGTTGGTCTGCGGCACGCTTTCGACGTTCGACGGATCGACGACGAAGATCTTCGGGCCGACATGCTTCACCAGTTCCTTGCCTTCCAGCGCGCGCACGGCCTGGTCGACGGCGATGCGGCCCTGGATGACCATGGAGTCGGCCGGAGCCGCCAGGATGAAGCCGCGCTTGATGCCTTCGTAGACGCCTGGTGTCATGTAGAAGGCGAGCAGGTCGACCTTGCCCTTGAGGCCGCGTTCGCGGATCAACCCTTGAGCCGCTTCGGCGGTGACGGCGGTGCCGGCGACGTAGCGCACGTCAGGCTCGGCCTGGAGCACGTCCTCGACCAGCTTCAGCTGGGCTTCCTTGCCGGTGTCGCCATATTTCGGCTCGAGCGCCTTGACGGCCGAACCCTTGATCGCTTCGAGGAAGCCCTTGTTGGCGGCCTCGACCCAGCCGGCGCCGGCCGGGCCCGGGAACCAGCCGACCTTGACTTCTTCCGAGCCGGCCGGATGCTTCTTGGCCAGATAAGAGCCGGTCTCGTAGCCCATGGTGTAGAAGGAGACGAGCGACTTGGCGGTCAGGTCCGGCGAGGACATGCCGTTGATGACGTCGATGACCGGGATGTTCTTCTTCTTGATTTCGCTGACGAGGTTGTTCAATCCGTCGAACGAGATCGCGCCGATCACCACGGCCTCGGCGCCACCGGCGACGCAGTCCTCGATCTGGCTGATCTGCTTGTTGAGCTCGGTGTAGCCGCCGGCCTCGACGAGGTTCATCTTGACGCCGAGATCCTTGGCCTGTTCAGCGACGCCATAGTCGACGCCGAGCCAGTAGGCGTCCTTCATGTGCGGGAAGGAGACGCAGATGTTCCACGGCTTCTCCGCTTTTTCGAGCGGCGAATAGTCGACGTCAACCGGCTTGCCGTCGGCGGCGAAGGCGGGCTCGATCGCCTGGGCCGGATACGGGTACCAGGCATCGGCGGCGAGCACCGGGCTTGCCACCGCAAGCGCCAGCATGGAGCTTGCGAGCGTCATTGCAATCTTGTGTTTCATGGTCGTTCCCCTGTTTTGAGTTGGCAATCTAGGTTTCAGAAAAGCGCGCGGATCTGCTCGACCAGCGCGGCCCGGTCCTTCCGGGCGGTCAGGGCGGTTTCCATGTCCACCTTGACGAAACGGGTTGGCGTATGCGGCTGCAGTTGACCGATCAGGTCCATGTCGGCGGAGATGACCGTGCCGAGCATGAAATAGCCGCCGCCGGAGACGGCATCGCGATGCAGGATGATCGGCTCGGTGCCGCCCGGCACCTGGATGGAGCCGTAAGGGTAGCAGGCGTCGACGATGTTCGAGGGATCGGAGCCCGCGCCGAAGGGCGGGACGCGATCGACGAAGTCCAGCTTGCGGCCGCCGCGGAAGCGGTAGCCCATGCGGTCGGCTTCCGGAGCCACCTTCCAGGTGTCCTCGAAGAAGTTGCGGCCGGCTTCCTCGGTGAGGCGGTGCCAGTAGAGGCCCGGCAGCACGCGCAGTTCGGCCGGCATACCGGGCCGGCGGCGCAGGTTTTCGGGAATGGTTTTGCCCTCGACCGCCTTGCCGGCCGTGCCGACCGGCAATTCGTCGCCGACGGCGATCGGGCGCCCTTTAAAGCCGCCGAGTGCGCCGATGGCATAGGTCGAGCGCGAACCGAGCGCCAGCGGCACGTCGATGCCGCCGGAGACGGCGATATAGATACGGGCGCCGGTCTTGAGGAAATCGAAGGTGAGGACCTGGCCGGCCTTGACCTTGAAGGCGGTCCAGCCCGGCTTCTCCTCGCCGTCGACCTTGATCGGCATGTCGGCGCCGGTGACGGCGACCATGGCGTCTTCGGTGAATTCCAGCTTCGGGCCAATGAACACGGCTTCGAGGCCGGCTGCCCCTTCGTCATTGCCGACGAGCAGGTTGGCGGCCTTCAGCGCCAGGCGGTCCATGGCGCCGCCGAGCGGGATGCCGAGATGGAAATAACCGGGACGGCCGAGATCCTGGACGGAAGTGGCAAGACCCTGATGTTGAACCTTAATGGCCATGGAGAACGCCCTCCAGCTTCGCGTTGTAGCCGTCGATGTCTTTCTGGAATTCACGCAGATCGAACTTCACCTCGCGGATCGGCGGGGCGAACCGGCCCTTGTCGACATCCTCGACGGCCTGGTCATAGGCTTCGCGGTCGATCGGCTTGAACTTGACGATGTCGCCCGGACGGAAGAACACCATGAAGTCCTTGAGGTAGGAGGTGGTCTGGGTCGGGTCGTAGATCGGCATGGGGGTGATGCCGAACATCTGGTAGCCGCCGGCGCCGCGCACCGAATAGATGCAGCCGAAGCAGCCGCCATGGCCGACGGTGAGGCGCGGGGTGTCGGTGCGCGGGCGCAGGTATTTCGGCACCTGGATCTGCCGCTGGCGCTCGACCATCTGGTACATGAAGGGCAAGCCGGAGACGAAGCCGACCATGGAGACGAACCAGGGCGAGCCGGAATGGGCGGCGACGAAGTCGTCGACCGAGCCATAGTCGTTGATGCGGGCGGCGTATTCGAGGTCGGTGCCGGTCGGTTCCTGGTGGCGCTCGCGGAAGCGCATCAGCGTCTCGTGGGTCCACGGGTCGTTGTAGAAGACCGGGATCTCGACGATGCGGGTGGTGATCACCGGCTCGGACTTCGCTGCAGCAACCTCGATCGCCTGGACTTCCTTGAGGATGTCGTTCGGATGGATGACGTCCGGATCGAACTTGATCTGGAAGGAGGCATTGGCCGGGCAGATCTCGGTCACGCCCTTGATCTTCGATTCCCGGATGCCGGTGGTCATCGACAGCGAGTTGAAGAAGGCCTCGAGCGACATTTCCTCCGAGCATTCGACGAAGAGGTGTTCGTCACCCCCGAATGTATAGCGCATGGGCATCAGGCAACCTCCTTGGATGCGACAAAGGCCGGGAAATCCGTCTCCAGCCAGGGTTCGAGGAACCGGGTGTGGACATCACCCGAGGCGACCGACGGGTCGGCGGCAAGGGCCTGGTGGAGCGGAATGGTGGTGGCGAGCCCGCGGATCTCGAGATTGTCGAGCGCGTCGGCGAGCCTGGCGATGCAGGCGTCGCGGGTTTCGCCCCAGACGATCAGCTTGCCGAGCAGCGAGTCGTAGAAGGGCGGAACCGTGTAGCCTTCGTAGAGCATGGTGTCGAAGCGAACGCCCTCGCCGGTGGGCACGCCGAGCGTCTCGATCGTGCCGGGGCCGGGCAGGAAGCCGCGCGCGGGGTCCTCGGCATTGATCCGGCACTCGATCGCATGGCCGGTGACGCGGATGTCTTCCTGGCGGACCGAGAGCTTCGCACCGCCGGCGACCCTGATCATCTCCTGCACGAGGTCGATGCCGGTGATCATCTCGGTGACCGGATGTTCGACCTGGATGCGGGTGTTGACCTCGATGAAATAGAACTCGCCGCTCACTTCGTCGTAGAGATATTCGACCGTGCCGGCGCCCCGGTAGTTGACCTCGCGGGCGAGCGCCACCGCGCTGGCGCACAGTTCTTGGCGCACATTTTCCGGCAGGCGGAAGGAAGGCGCCTCTTCCCAAACCTTCTGGCGGCGGCGCTGCAGCGAGCACTCGCGCTCGAAGCAGTGGACGGCATCCGTGCCGTCGCCGAGGATCTGAACCTCGACGTGGCGGGCCTTGGTGATGACCTTCTCGACATAGAGACCGCCGTCACCGAAGGCGGCGAGCGCCTCGGCCGAGGCCTGGGGGAAATGCCGTTCGAAATCGGCCATGGTCTCGGCGATGCGGATGCCGCGGCCACCACCGCCGGCGGCTGCCTTGATCATCACCGGGAAGCCGATGCCCTCGACGATGGCGCAGGCGGTCGCGAGGTCGTCGATGCGTCCGTCGGAACCCGGTACGGTCGGCACGCCGGCGCGCTTGGCGACCTTGCGGGCCTCGACCTTGTCGCCGAGAAGGCTGATGGCATCGGCCTTGGGACCGACGAAGATCAGGCCGGCATCTTCCACCGCCTGGGCGAAGGCGGCGTTTTCGGAAAGGAAGCCATAGCCGGGATGGACCGCGTCGACGCCGGTTTCCTTCGCCGCCTTCAGGACGGCTTCGATGTTGAGATAGGACTTGGCGGCCGACGGCGGACCGATCTCGACCGACTGGTCGGCGAGCCTGACGGCCAGCATGTCGCGGTCGGCGGCCGAATGGACCTGCACGGTCCTGATGCCGAGCGCCTGGGCGGCGCGGATGATCCTCACCGCGATCTCGCCCCTGTTGGCAATGAGGATCGAGCGGATGGTCATGCCTCGACCTCGGCAACCGGCTGGCCGGCCATGATCGGTTCCTGGTCGTCGGCGACGAAGGTGATCTTGCCGGCGGCGTCGGCATGGACCTCGTGGAAGGTCTTCATCACCTCGATCAGGCCGATCACGTCACCGACGGCCACGCTGTCGCCGTCGGCCTTGTAGGGAGCGGCATCCGGCGAGGGCTTGCGGTAGAAGGTGCCGGGCAGAGGCGATCTGATCTCGAGCTTGCTCATGGTGGTCTCCGGTTATCTGACGATTTCTGAAATGGGGGCGATGCGGATGCCCTCGGCGATCAGCGCTTCGCGCATGTTGCGCACGATGTCCAAGGCGCCGAGCGTGTCGGAATGGAAGCAGATCGACTCGAAGGGCACTTCGATGTCCTTGCCGCTGACCGTGGTGACAAGGCCTTCCCGGCAGGCGCGCACCACCTTGCGGGCGATGGCCATCGGGTCCGGGCGGCCGACATCGCGGGTAAAGACGATGGAGCCGCTCTCGTCGTAATCCCGGTCGGCGTAGAATTCGCGCACCAGCGGCTGGCCGACCTCAAGTGCTGCGGTCTCTGTGGCGGAGCCCGCCATGCAGAACACATAGGCATTGGGGGCGACGGTGCGCATGTAATGGACGAAGAGCTGGGCGAATTCCGGATTGACCGCCATCTCCATGTAGAGCGCGCCATGCGGCTTGACGTGCTGGAGGGTGGCGCCATGGCGGCGGGCGAATTCGCGGATCGCGCCGACCTGGTAGACGATGTCGTTGACCAGTTCGCGGGCCGTGCCGTTGATCTTGCGGCGACCAAAGCCCTGCAGGTCGTTATAGCCCGGATGGGCCCCGATGCCGACGCCGTGCTCGACGGCGACACGCACGGTATGGTCCATCAGGTTCGGGTCGCCGGCATGGAAGCCAGCTGCGATGTTGGCGGAACTGATCAGTCCCATCAGGGCGCTGTCTTCGGTATCGCCGACACGCCAGCGGCCGAAGGCCTCGCCCAGATCACAATTGATGTCTACGACCTCGAGTGCCACTTTTCTTCCCTGTTCTGCCTGCATTTTGTGCACCGCAACGCGATGCCTGCCTATTTGTCAGAAAACCGTAGGAAGAATTTTTTCATTTGAAAAATTCTATTTTCAGAAGGTCATTATCTGATATTTGTATGAACGACTTTGGTCGCAGAGCCGGTATTTTTGCCTGAGAATCAGGGTGTTGCAGCACATTCGAAAAGGCGAACTTCCCAAACCTGCAATCTTCGCGCTTTTCGATCGTATTTTCAGATACCCAGTATTCTCGATTCAGAATGATGAATGCATGTCCCTGAGCCTCAGACAGATCCGCTATTTCATCGCCACCGCGGAGGCCGGTCAGGTCTCGCAAGCCGCCGTGAACCTGTCGATTTCGCAATCGGCGGTCACAACCGCCATCAAGGATCTGGAGGAAACCGTCGGGGCGGGACTGTTCGAGCGCACGCCGCACGGCATGGAGCTGACGGCAGCGGGCCGTCGCTTCCTGTCGCAGGCCTACGAGATCCTGCAGAAGGTCGACGAGGCGACCCAGCTCAATCTCGTCACCGACGCGGTGAAGGGCACGCTCAGCGTCGCCACGACCTATACCGTCATCGGCTATTTCCTGCCGTTCCACATCGAGCGGATGAAACGGCAGTTCCCCGGCATCGACATCCAGCTGTTCGAGCTCAACCGGGAATCCGTCGAGGAGGGATTGCTGACCAACCGCTACGACATCGCGGTGATGCTGACCTCCAACATCCTCAATCCGGAACTGACGACCGAAAAACTGCTGAGCTCGCAGCGCCGCCTGTGGGTGCCGGCACGGCATCCGCTTCTCTCCCAGCACGGCGTCGGCCTGAAGGAAGTGGCCGAGGAAGACTACATCATGCTGACGGTCGACGAGGCGGCGCACAGCTCGCTCAAATACTGGAGCCAGACGCCCTATCTGCCGCGCATTTCGCTGCGAACCTCCTCCGTCGAGGCGGTCCGCTCGCTGGTGGCAAACCGCCAGGGCGTGGCGATCCTGTCGGACATGGTCCATCGCCCCTGGTCGCTCGAAGGCCGGCGGATCGAGACGATCGCGCTTACCGAGCCGATCCCGTCGATGGATGTGGGCCTGGCCTGGCGGCGCAATGCGGAGTTCACCCCGGCCATGGAAGCCGTGCGGTCCTATTTCCGCCGGTCGTTCAGCATCCCAGAATAGGTGCGGGGAACGATCCGGGCGGCGTGGCTGCGCTTCGAAGCCTCAAGACGAAAAAAAGGCCCGGCGCGATGCCGCCGGGCCTTCATTTTCAGATGCTGGCGATCAGCCGCCGAAGCCGAAGCCGACCGGCATGTCTTCGAGGGTGATGCCGAAGGTCTCGAGGCTCTTCAGGATCCAGGTCTGGTTGTTGCCGATGCGGCGATTGTATTCGGCCCAGGCGGAAACGAAGCTCTTGAAGGTCTCGTCGGCGCCGTAGTTGAGAGCAATCACCGAAGGCGTGGAGAGAACCGGCGTCGGGACCTGCACAGCGCCGATGGTCGGAGCCTTCTTGGAGATGACCAGGCCGTTCAGCATGGTGTTGACCAGCCCATCGGCCTTGCCGGTGGTGACGGCGACGATCGCCTCGTCACGCGTCTTGAAGCGCAGGATATTGGCCTTCGGCAGATATTGCTGGGTGATCAGGTCCTGGGCGGAACCGAGGTCGACGGCGAAGGTGTATTTCGGGTCGTTGAGCTCGGTCCAGGTCTTGCCGGTCAGCTCTTCCTTGGCGGAAACGAGCACGAAGCTGTTGTAGTAGGTCGGGTCGGAGAAGGAGACCGACATGGCGCGAACCGGAGTGGCGGTGACGGCAAAGGCCATGTCGACCTTGCCGCTCTGCACGTCGAGAATGGCGTTGGACCAGCTGGATTCCACCACTTCGAGCTTGACGTCGAGGGTCTTGGCGATGTCGTTCGCCATGTCGATGACGAAGCCCTGCCATTCGCCGGTGCGGGGATCCTTGGTGAAGTAGGGCGTCTCGTTGAGGATGGCGGGAATGCGCAGCACGCCGCGGCCGCGGATGTCCTCGATGGTGCCGGCCGAGGCCGCCGTGCCGGCCAGCAGCGACAGCGCCATCACGGCCGCGCCACAGATCTTCGAAAGCAATTTCATGGTCTGGTTCTCCTTTGTTCCCCGGATACTCTTTGATGTCCGTGTCCCCGTGCGACGAGCGTGTCGTGCGCGGGCTTGCCGGCCGAAAATCAGCCTATCCGCGAATTGACCGGGAACAATGCTAGAGAGTCCGAGCGACTTATCGGCTTTTTTATATGTCGCGGTCAGAGCGGCGGCAGGGCGAGTTCGCTGCTGCGCGGCGGATCGAGCACCGGACCGACCAGTTCGCGGCGGCAGTCCTCGAACAGCTGCTGCACCATGGGATGCTTCTGCAGGAAGCCCGCATTGCCGAAATAGACGCGCACTTCCGGCAGGTTGGTGAGCTTGGTGCTGCGGATCGACACATCCTCCGGGCCGACGCACCAGGAGGGGATGATCGAGAAGCCGAGACCTTCCTCGACACAGCGCTTGACGCTCGAACTGCCGGAGGTGGAGACCGCCGGCTGGACGATCGCCCCGTCGCGGCCGAGGAAGTCGACCGCCAGATTTCGCAGCGTCTGCCCCGGCTCGTAGGTGATGAAGGGCCGGCCTTCCGCCCAGAGCGGAATGTCCTGCTGCTCGGGCGGCTCGCCCCAGGCCTCGGGGTAGACGAGGCTCAGTCGGTAGCTGCCGAGCAGGCGCTGCGGCACGACCGGATCGCCGAAGTAGCGTTCCGAAATGCACACGTCGAGACTGCCGTTCTTGACGAGTTCGGCGAGCACCGTGTCACGCTCGTAGACGGCGAATTCCATTTCGGGAAAGGCCTCCCGGAACCGCGAGAGCACCCTCGGAAACAGATAGAAGAAGATCGCCTGGGGCATGCCGACGCGCAGCGACGACCGCTGGTTCTCGATCAGCTTGGTCAGCCGCTCCAGCATGATGTCGAGTTCGGGGTGGAGCAGGCTGTAGAGCGCCCGCCCGCGCGGCGTGAGCGAGATGCGTTTGGCGCCCTGCTCGGAATCGATCAGCTTTCCTTGGAGGATCTGCTCCAGCCGGCGCACATGATTGGCGGCCGACTGGTAGCTCAGGTTCAGATCGCGCGCCGCACCGGAAAACGAACCGTGCCGCGCCACCTGGTAGAAGGTCTGGATGAGTGTGAGGCTGATCTTGGCCATGGAGCTGGTCCCCCTCCTTCTCTGTTAAGGGGTCGGGACTTTCTAGCGGATACAAATTTCGTGAACAAGCAAGGCCGTCATCTTGTATCGACGGTCAAGCCCTGCCGCCGCCAATATTGGTCGACAATCAACAAGGCCGGCTCGAAATCATGCAATCCCGCCCCCCGTCCAGCGCCATCGTCATCGGTTCCGGCATCGTCGGCGCCGCCACGGCCTATTTCCTGGCCAGGCGTGGCATCGCCGTCCGGCTGATCGACGCATCGGCTCCAGCGGCGGAAGCGACCGGCGCTGCCGACGGCGCCGTCTCGGTGGCCAGCAAGCGCCCGGGACCGATGATGGCGGCAGCCCTCAAAGGGGTGCGGCTCTACGGCGAACTGGCGGACGAGGGCCTGTTTGCCGGCGCCTTCAAGCGTCGTTCGACCTTCATCGTCGCGGCATCGGACGAGGAATGCGCCGTACTGGATGCCCATTCGGCCGCTCTCGCCGGCGCAGGCGTCAGGGTCGAAACGCTGTCCGAAACCCACTTGCGCCGGGACTTCCCTGCCCTCTCGCCGCAGGCGAAGATGGCGGTCGAGGTGCACGGCGAGGGCCATGCGATCGGCTACCAGATTGTCCATCGTCTGCTGACCGCATCCGGCATCAGCGTCGATCGCGACACACGGGTCGAAGGTCTTCGGCTCGAAGAAGGCGGCCGGCGGATCGCCGGGATAACGACGAGCCGCGGCTCGCTGACCGCGGACGTGGTGGTCATTGCCGCCGGCAACGGGTCGGCGGGGCTTCTCGGATTTTCCGGCGTGCTCACGCCGCGAAAGGGCCAGTTGCTGGTGACCGAACGGGCGCCGGCGCTCAACGCCGCCATGCGCGGTGCGATCATGTCGGGCCGCTATCTGCTCAGCAAGGGAAGCCAGAAGGTCGGCCATGCGCCGCCGCCGCGGGGGCTCGGCCTGGTGATCGACCCGCTCGTCACCGGCCAGTTCCTGATCGGCGGCACGCGCGAGGATTTCGGCAAGCGGGAAACCAACGACATCGACGCCGTTTCGCGCATCCTCAAGGATGCCGTTGCCCTTGTTCCCGGCCTTTCCGGAGTGAGGCTGCTCAGGAGTTTCGCCGGGGTGCGCACCGCCGTAGTCGACGGGCTGCCGCTCGTCGGACGGATCCCAGGTCTCGACAACGGCTATGTGGCGACTGGCTTCGAGGGCGACGGCATCTGCCTCGGCCCGGTGACCGGCAAGTCGATCGTCCAGCTGATCTGCGGCGAGCAGCCGGATCTCGACCTTTCGTCCTTCGAACCGGCCCGGTTCGCCAGCCAGGGAGCGGCCGCATGACCGCGCAGAGCTTCGACTGGATGGGGCGACGCATTCCCTTCCGCACCGGCGAAAGCCTCGCGGCAGCTCTCGACGCCGCCGGCATCCGCACCTTCGGCCCCGACGCGCTCGACCAGGAGACGCGCTATTTCTGTGGCATCGGCGCCTGCCAGTGCTGTCTGGTGCGGGTCGACGGGGTGGTCCGGGAAGCCTGTATCACGCCGGCCAGGCCGGGACTGAACGTCGAAGCGCTGGAGAACCGCCATGACTGAACCCGATGTCATCATCATCGGCGGCGGACCGGCCGGGCTTTCGGCGGCGATCGAAATTTCTCGTTCCGGCTATTCCGTCGAAGTCGTCGAGCAACGCGAGAGCCTCGGCGGCGCGGTTCACCGCCAGCCGATCGCCGGCGTGGCGCCGATCAGTCAGGCAGCCGGCCCCAAGGTCCGCTGGAACGCCCTTGCGCAAGCCTTCTCGGCAGCGCGCATTTCGGTGCGCCACGCGTCTGTCTTCCTCGGCGTCGACGGCGACGGGCTGGTGCTGATCGAGAACCGCCGCACGGGCCGGATCGAGCAGGCGCGGCCGAAGGCCGTCATCCTCGCAACCGGCGCGGTCGAGAAGGTCCTTCCGCGGCCCGGCTGGCAGATGGCCGGGGTTTCCACCGCCGGCGGGCTGCAGGTGATGATGAAGGAAACCGGACGGGCGCCGCAAGGTCGCGTCCTGCTCGCCGGCAGCGGGCCGCTGCTGATCGCGGTCGCAGCCCAGATGGCCCGCCTCGGCAATCCGCCTGTGGCGATCGTCGAAGCGGGCGATCCGTTGCGACAGTTCAGTCCGGGGATCGCGATGCTTGGCCATGCCGCGCTGCTGCGCGAGGCGGCCGGTTATCTCTCGCAGATCTTTCTGCGCCGCGTGCCCTGGCTGCGCGGCACGCAGCTCGTAGCGATCGTGCGGGACGGCGAAAATCTTCAGGCCGTATTGCGGCGCCGCGACGGCAGCGAGCGGGAGATCACGGTGGACCGCATCGGCCTGCATGACGGGATTCGGCCCAATGATTTCGGCCTGCCGAACGAGACGACCGCATCGACGTCGAGGCCCCTGATCGTCAGGGCCGGGGATTGCCGCGAGGCGCTCGGCGCCTTTGCTGCCGAGGCGGACGGGCGGCGGGCGGGCCGCACGGTCGCCGACCTCCTGTCGGGGAAGCGCAACCGCGCCGGGCTTGACCATGCCGTCGAGCGCGCCCGCTTGGCGCAAACGACGCTGGCGGAACTCTTTGCACCCGTTCAAGGAATACAAACGCTTCAGTCCCTGCCGGACGACACCATTCTCTGTCGCTGCGAAGGCAAGACGGTCGGCGACCTGCGCCGGCTCTGCGACCGGGCGGACCGACTGACCGGCCGGGAGGTCAAGCACAATGGTCGTTTTGCCATGGGCGCCTGCCAGGGCCGGTTCTGTGCCGCCAATACCGCGGCGCTGATGGCCGAGATCAATCCCGACGGCCCTGCGCCGTCGACCGAGGACTTGACCGGGCGCCGCTGGCCGGTGCGTCCGATATCCATCGCGGCGCTGACCGGCGCCATCCCCCCGAACACCGAAAACGAATGACGAGGTTTACCGACATGACGCAAGCCCAGCGCCTGGCGCTCGAGACCACCAATGCGATCCTGGTCCGCAATCCCTTCGACGGCGCGGCCGTCGGCGAAGTGGCAACCAGCTCTTCGGCCGAAATCAACGCCGCCGTGCTGCGCGCCAAGGCCGCCCAGTGGGAATTCCGCCGTTCGACGCCGGCCGTGCGCCGCGCCATGCTGAATGCGCTGGCCGCCGAGATTGCCGCCGATGCCGAGAATCTGGCCCGCATCATCTCCAATGAAATGGGCAAGACGATCCGCGAGGCGCGCAACGAGGTGCGCCGCGCCCAGAACACGCTGAAGCTCTCCGGCGACGCCGGGACCTTCCTCGACGGCGAGGCGCTGCACTGCGCGATCGTCGAGGGCGGCGCGGACCGGCTGGCGACGATCACCTATGAACCCGTCGGCGTGGTGGGGGCGATCACGCCCTTCAACTACCCGCTCAACCTGCTCTGCCACAAGCTCGGCCCGGCGATCGCCGCCGGCAATGCCGTGGTCGCCAAACCGTCTCCCAAGGCGCCGCTGGCCGCCGCGCGGTTGCGTGAACTGGCGCTGAAGGCCGGCTGGCCGGCCGACCTGTTCCAGATCGTGCACGGCGCGGCGGAGGCTGCCCTGTCGCTCGCCCGCTCGCCGATCGACCTTCTGTCCTTTACCGGCGGGCCGGGTGCCGGCCTCGCCCTCAAGAATGCCAGCGGCCTCATTCGCTGCCTGATGGAACTCGGCGGCAACGATCCGCTGTTCGTGCTTCCCGATGCAGATCTCGACAAGGCGGTCGCCACCACCATCGGCCACCGCTTCGAGATCGCCGGACAGAGCTGTGCAGCGGTCAAGAAGCTCTACCTGCATCAGGACATCGAGAAGGCCTTCACCGAAAAGCTGCTCGCAGCCGTCGACGCCGTCGAGTTCGGCGATCCCTCCAAGGACGACACCGACATGGGCACGGTGATCGACCTGGCTGCGGCCAAGGCCGTGGCCGAGCGGGTCAATGCCAGCATTTCCGGCCATGGCGGCAAGCTGCTGACCGGCGGCACCCATGACGGCACGGTCTTTGCGCCGACCGTCATCTCGGAGATTGCCGTCGACGCACCCGTCATCGCCGACGAGACCTTCGGCCCGATCATCGCGATCCGCAGCTTCACAGACCCGCGCCAGGCGATCGCCGAGGTCAATGCCGGGGCTTATGGCCTGCAGGCCGGCGTCTTCACCAATGATCATGCGCTGATCAAGACCTTCTCGCGCGACCTGATCGTCGGCGGCGTGATGATCAACGAAGGCCCCGATTTCCGCGCCGAACACGTGCCCTTCGGCGGCGTCAAGCGCTCGGGCCTCGGCCGCGAGGGCGTTCGCATCGCGCTGCGCGAAATGTCGGAGCCCAAGGTCGTGATCGACTGAGGAGAGAGGCCATGCGCATCGCCATCATGGGGGCATCGGGCCGGGTCGGAACCCGGCTCGTCGAACTCATCCTCGCCAATCCGGGGCTGGAACTGGCGGCGGCCCTGGTCTCTCCCGGATCGCGCCTTGTCGGCACGCCGGTGGCCGGGGGCAGCATCGAATATCGTCCCGCCGAGGCGGCGATGAAGAGCCATTGCGACGTGATGATCGACTTCTCGACACCGGCCGCAAGCCTCGCCTTGCAGGCGGATATCGGCACGAAGCCGATCCCGATGGTGATCGGCACGACCGGTTTCATGATCGAGGAGGAGGAGTGCCTGACCAGATTTTGCCTCCATCGCCCGATGCTCTTCAGCGCCAATTTTGCCCACGGGTTCGAGGCCTTCCGGCGGGCGGGCGTCGATTTCGCAAGGCGCATGCCGGATGCTGAAGTGACGGTTGGCGAAACCTACCATGCCCGCAAGAAGGCCGAACCGTCCGGTACCTCGCGTCTTCTTGCCCGCCAGCTGTTCGAGGCACGAAGCCGCGCCATGGGATTTGCCGCGCCAGAACCGGCGATCACCGTCAACCGCGAGGGCGACACGGTCGGCGTCAACGAGATCCGTTTCGACATGGGCTCGGCCGAGGCCGTGTTCACCTACCGCGTCCACACACTCGCAGCCTATGCCGAAGGGGCGCTCGCCGCTGCGCAATGGCTGGTTTCCACACCGCGCTCCGCCGGCCGATACAGCCTGGCGGACAGCCTGAACGACTGATGATACGAGAGAGGAACATGACCATGCAGGACCTTCACAAACGCTTCAACGGCGTCTTCACCGCCCTCATCACGCCCTTCAAGGACGGCGCCGTCGACACAGCCGCCTATGACGCGCTGGTCGAACGCCAGATCGAAGCCGGCGTCGCCGGCCTCGTCCCGGTCGGCACGACCGGCGAGGCGGCCACCCTTTCCGACGAGGAGGCCGACGCCCTGATCGCCCGCACGGTGAAGCTCGCCGCCGGGCGCGTTCTGGTCATGGCCGGCGCCGGCGCCAACGACACGAAAAAGACGATCGACAAGGTGAAGCGGGCCGAACAGGCCGGCGCCGACGCCGTGCTGATCGTCACGCCCTACTACAACAAGCCGACCCAGGCGGGCCTCGTCGCGCATTATGGCGCAGCGGCCGAGGCGACTTCGCTGCCGGTCATGCTCTATTCGGTCCCGGGCCGCTGCGGCGTCGAGATCGCGCCGGAGACCTGCGCAGTCCTCATGGAAAAGCATGACAACATCATCGCGATCAAGGAGGCCGGCGGATCGGCCGCTCGCGTCACCCAGCTGCGCACCGCCTGCGGAGACCGGCTGATCATCCATTCCGGCGACGACGGCCTTACCCTGCCCTTCCTGTCGCTCGGCGCCGTCGGCGTCACCAGCGTGGTGGCCAATGTCGCGCCGCGCGAGATGGTGCAGCTGGTGGAAGCCTGGAAGACGGGCGACACGGCGCGCGCGCTGGCCCTGCACGAACTGATCGCCGAACTCACTGACGGCATGTTCATCGAATCCAATCCGGGGCCGGTCAAAGCGGCGCTGGCGCTCTCCAATCTCGCCGGGCCGGAAATGCGCCTGCCGATGGTTCCGGTCTCAGCCGCCAACCGCGAGCGCCTCGCCGGCATTCTCGGCCGCTTCGCTTCCGCCTCGGCCGCCTTCCAAGAAATGCGGTAAGCGGCGACATCAGCTTTGCATTGTCCGTGGCGATCGGACGTAGGACTATCAACCGTCGGCTCCCGGCTCTGCCGGAGGCCGACGCAAGACCAGGGGAACAAGAATGACAAACAGGACTGACGACGACCGGTGTCCCCGGTGCAGGCATCACCCGTCTTGCCGGGCGATCCGGATCGCAGGAGGCAGCCGATGAGTTACAGCTGGGACTTCCATTCCGTATGGCAATACTGGGACCTCTTTCTCTGGGGTCTGTGGATCACCGTGCTCTACACGTTCGGCTCGATCTTCTTCGGCGTCCTGATCGGCTTCCTCACCTGCGCGGCCAGGCTTTCCGGCTGGCGGATCCTGTCCGGCATCGCCCGGGTCTACCAGGAAATCTTCCGCTGCACGCCGCTGCTCGTCCAGCTCCTCTGGTTCTACTACGCCTTTCCGCTGCTGGTCGGCGGTTCGATCGACAACCGGCTCGCGGCCATGCTGACGCTCTCGCTCTATGTCGGCGCCTTCTACGCGGAAATCTTCCGCGGCGGGATCGTGTCGATCGACAAGGGCCAGCGCGAGGCGGCAGCCGCGATCGGCATGAGCCCGTGGCAGTCGATGAAACGGATCATCCTGCCGCAGGCGATGAAGCGGGTGTTGCCCTCCTTCATCAACCAGTCGGTCATCCAGTTCAAGAACACCTCTCTGGTCTCGGTCATCTCGGTCGCCGACCTCGCCTACATGGCGGCGGTGGTGAACGGCCAGACCTACCGGCCGCTGGAATCCTACACGCTCATGGCCGGCCTCTACATCGCCATGCTTCTGCCGCTCACCCAGGCCGCGGACTGGATCGAACGACGCCTCAGGGTCAGCGACTAACGGAACGGATGCACGGACATGACACAGAATTCCAATTCCAAGGCACCCGTGATCGAAGCGGTCGGGCTGCACAAGAGCTACGGCACGCATGAAGTGCTAAAGGGGCTCGATCTCAGCCTCGAGCGCGGCGAAGTGGTGGCGCTGATCGGCCCGTCCGGGTCGGGCAAGTCGACCTTCATCCGCTGCCTCAACATGATGGAAATCCCGACGGGCGGCACCATCCGCTTTCGCCAGAAGGCCGTCGGCGAGCGGTTCCGCGACAAGGGCGACGAGATCGGCATCGGCACGCTGCGCCGCCATGTCGGCATGGTGTTCCAGCACTTCAATCTCTTTCCGCACAAGACCGTGCTGCAGAACGTGACGGAGGGCCCGATCGTCGTGTGCAAGCGGCCGAAGCGCGAGGCGGAAGCGCTCGCCATGGACCTGCTCGCCCAGGTCGGACTTGCCGAGAAGCACTCGGCCTATCCGAACCACCTGTCGGGCGGCCAGAAACAGCGCGTGGCGATCGCCCGGGCGCTGGCGATGGAACCCGAAGTGCTGCTGCTCGACGAAGTGACCAGCGCGCTCGATCCGGAACTGGTGGGCGAGGTTCTCGCCGTCATCCGCGGCCTGGCGGACAAGGGCATGACGATGGCGATCGTCACCCATGAAATGGCCTTTGCCGCAGACGTCGCGAGCCGCGTGCTCTTCCTCGACCAGGGCGTGATCGCCGAGACCGGCAGCGCCGAGGACGTGATCCTCAATCCGCAGAACCCGCGGCTTCAGGGTTTCGTCGCCCGGTTCAAGGGTTGAGCGTCACCATGGCAAAACTGAAGGTCACAATATTCGGCGCCGGCGAAATCGGTTCGGCGCTGGCGATGGCACTGTCGGCCAGCGAGGACTTCACCGTGCAGGTCGTCGACCGGTCGGAGGATGCGCTCGACCGGCTGCGGTCGATGAATATCCAGGCGACGCTTCAGACCCTTGGCCATGGGGACGAGCTACAGGCCCTGCTGTCCGGCCAGGACGTGGCGGTGGCGGCCGTGCCGGAGGCCGGCGTCAACGCGATCGCCGAGGCCGCGGTGCGGGCGAAGGTGCACTATCTCGACTTTTCCTGCGCCCGGCCGGAGACGAAGGCGATCCTTGCGCCGCTCGCCGAGCAGCGCGCAGTGTTCAACGGATGCGGCGTATCGCCAGGCATGATTGGCAATGTCGCCTGCGGGCTGCTCGACGCCTTCTCTCCCGTCACCGACCTGACGATCCGGGTCGGCGCCATTCCGCGCTATCCGACCAACCGGCTCGGCTACGGGCAGATCTGGAATGTCGACGGCCTGATCGACGAATATACCCGCCCCAGTGCGGCGATCCGCGACGGCAGGACGGTCAGCGTCTCGCCGCTCGAGGAATACGGCCAACTGAGCATAGACGGGGTAACCTACGAGGAATTCGTCACCTCGGGCGGTGTCGAAGATCTGTCGATCTTTTCCGAATCTTCGCCGAAGAACGTGACCTTCAAGACGATCCGCTATCCGGGCCATCTCGACTACATGCGCTTCCTGCTCGACGATCTCGGCTTGCGCCACCGGCGCGACATGCTGCGGTCGCTGCTCTACAACGGATTGCCAGTGATCGAGGACGACGTGCTGCTGCTGGTCGTGACCGCCCGCGGCTATCGCGGCCGCCAGCCGACCGAGCGCACGATCTGCCATCGCTTCTCGCCGAACCGCGACCTCGGGCCCTTCAATGCGCTGACCGCGGTGGCGACAGGCTATGCGGCGACGCTGCTGTCGATGCTGCACCGGGGAGAGATTGCGGCCCAGGGTGTCATCGCGCATCACCGCATCGACACCGGGACGCTGCTTTCGCGAGACTTCCTGAAGCCGCTGCTCTCGGCGTGAACCAGGCGCCCGGCCACCGGTCGGGCGGCGCGGTCTTGTGGCCCGCACCGACCTCTGGCGGCGAAGCCGGCAAATCGCTATGAGGGACGCTCAGGAGCATCCAATGTACACGCTCGAGCGCACCGAAACATTCGCCCAGGACATCAAGAAGAGCCGCTTCGTCGCCCATGCCGCCCCGGTCGTCAGCGAGGACGAGGCCAAAGCCTTCATCGCGGCCGTCGGCGATCCTTCCGCCAATCACAATTGCTGGGCCTGGCGGGTGGGGCAGGCCTATCGCTTCAGCGACGACGGGGAGCCGAGCGGAACGGCCGGCAAACCGATGCTGCAGGCCATTGACGGACAGGCGCTGGATAACGTCGCGGTCGTGGTCACGCGCTGGTTCGGCGGGATCCTGCTGGGCAGCGGCGGGCTGATGCGCGCCTATGGCGGCACGGCGGCGGCCTGCCTCAGAGAGGCGGCGAAGATCGAGATCATTCCACGGATCGAAGGCGAAATCGTCGCCGGTTTCTCCGACCTCGCGCTGCTCAAGGCGCGGCTGGGCGCCCTGCCCGATCTCATCGTCGTCAACGAGGAATTCACCGCGACCGGCGCGGTTCTGACTGTGGCCTTGCCCGAGGCAGCGGCTGCTCAAGCCAACCGGCTGGTGACGGACGTCACCAGCGGGCGGGCCTCCGTCCGCTTCGGCGACGACGAGAACCCGTCCTAGTCCTGGCAAAAATCAGTGAATGGTATCCGGCGATTCGTCCCGGAGGAGATGCAGCGCATCGGTGAGGGCCGCGACCAGGATATCGGTCAATTCGTCGCCCTTGCTTTCGACCAGCATGGCCTGGATGGCGGCATCCTGCTGCTCGAAGAAGTGATCCGGTTCATTCGTCATTCTATCAGTCCCTTCATGGTGCCGATTCGTCTGCATCGTTCAGGACTGTTAAACGCCGGCTGGCTTGCGCCGGGCTTTCACGCCCGGCGGTGTCCATAGACCAGCAACGATGTCACGCGCTTGCCGGTTCCCCACCTCCGGCGACGATCGTGCCGAACTTGGAGAAGAACTCGCCCGCCAACTTCTTCGAGGTCGAATCGATCAGCCGGCTGCCCAGCTGGGCGATCTTGCCGCCGACCTCGGCCTTCACCGTGTAGGTGAGGATCGTCGCATCGGGTCCGTCGGCCGCAAGCGAGACATCGGCGCCGCCCTTGGCAAAGCCGGCAAGCCCGCCCTTGCCTTCCCCGGCAATCGTATAGGAAAATGGCGGATTGAGGTTTTGCAGCTCGACCGCACCCTCGAACTTTGCCTTGATCGGTCCGACCTTCAGCACGACTTTGGCGGTCATGGTGGTGTCTGAGGTTTTGTCCAGGCTCTCGCAGCCGGGGATCGCCTGGCGCAGGATTTCCGGATCGTTCAAGGCCTGCCAGACGGCCTCCACCGGTGCTTCGATCCGTTCGCTGCCGCTCATGTCCATGTCTGTGTTCCTCCCGTTCAGCGCCTGTGCGACACGGGCGCGCCCCTCCCCGAGTGCGGCCGTGGACAAGGGAGCTTACAGGGCAAGGAAAGGATGGCAAGCGCTGCGTCGGGATGTTTCGACGGTCAGACGACGACGGCCTGTTCGACGCGGTCCTCGGTGCCGAAGAATTTCAGGTAGCGTTCGACCTCGGCCGGATCGCCGGTTGCCTTCTTCGGATTGTCGGAGAGCTTCACCGCCGGCCGGCCGTTCGCCTCGCTCACCTTGCAGACCAGCGAAATCGGCTTCAGCCCCTCGATCTCGCGCGGCGCGCAGCCGGCGAAGTCGTTGGTGAGGTTGGTGCCCCAGCCGAAGCTCATGCGCACCCGGCCCTCGAAATGGCGATAGGTGTCGATGATCGCGTCGACGTCGAGGCCGTCGGAGAAGATCAGCAGTTTCTGGCGCGGATCGCGTCCCATCTTCTTCCACCAGTCGATGATCTTTTCCCCGCCTTCGATCGGCGGTGCACTGTCCGGGCGGAAACCGGTCCAGTCGGCTACCCATTCCGGCGCGTTGCGCAGGAAGGCGGCCGTGCCGTAGGTGTCGGGCAGGACGATCAGCAGGTTGCCGCCATAGAGGCGGTTCCAGTCGCGCATGACGTTGTAGTTGGCGGCGAGCAGTTCCTCGTCCGTCCGGGCAAGCGCGGCGGTGACCATCGGCAGTTCGTGGGCGTTCGTGCCGACCGCCTCGAGGTCCGAATCCATGGCGAGCAGCACGTTGCTGGTGCCTGTGAAGGCCGGGCCGATGCCTTCCTTGAGCGCTTCGACGCACCAGCGCTGCCACAGGAAACTGTGGCGCCGACGGGTGCCGAAATCGGAGATGCGCAATCCCGGGAGTTCACGAAGCCGCTCGACCTTGGCCCACATCTTCGCCTTGGCGCGGGCATAGAGCACGTCGAGGGTGAAGAGCCCCATGGTCTTGGCGACGGATCGCGACCGCAACTCGTTGATGATGGCAAGAGCCGGGATCTCCCACATCGTGGTTTCCATCCACTTGCCGTAGAAATGCAGGCTGAACTGGCCGTCCTTCTTCGACAGCTCGTATTCCGGAAGCTGGAACTTGGCGAGCCAGCTGAGAAATTCGGGCTCGAAGATCTGCTTGGTGCCGTAGAAGGTGTTACCCGCGAGCCAGATCGCTTCCTTCTTGGTGAGGCGAAGCGAGCGGGCAAAATCGAGCTGCTCACGCAGTTCGCCCTCGTCGATCTCCTCGGCAAGGCGGACCGTCGTCGTGCGGTTGATCAGGGTGAAGGTCGCATCGACGTCCGGATAGAGCTTCCAGATCATCTGCAGCATGAGGAGCTTGTAGAAGTCCGTGTCAATCAGGCTGCGGACGATCGGGTCGAGCTTCCAGCTGTGATTGAAGACTCTCGTCGCGATGTCGGTCTTGGTCATCGAGTGACTGCCCTGCAAGACGCGGTCGGGTCAGACCGCCCTGTCGGCCGGGACTCGCCCCGACCGTTTTCGCCGTCACTTATCGGGAATCCGACCCGCAAAGTCCATAGGGGGATCAGCGCTGGACCGGCGTGTTTTCCGCGGGCGAGGGAGCGGTCTCCTGCACGGGCTGGTTGGACGGGTTCTCGGGCGCAATGGAATTGCCCCACCATTCGGCCGGGATCCAGACCACCATCGCAAGGACGATGCCGGCCAGAAGCACGATCAGGACGGGACGGCCGCGGAAGCCCTGGCGAGCCTCTGTCGGGGTGACCGGCTCGGGACGCATGCCGCGGGTGTGACGGTCGGTGCTGTCTGGCAGATCAATTCGGCTGTTCATCGGATTTCTCCCTGTTGTTCCGAAGAGCGGCCGCCTTTGCGGGCCGCAGTCCTGGGGCAAACGGAGGGAGAGGCCGAATGTTCCGCTGGCCGGCAGCGGCAATTCAATAGCCGGCGGCGCGGTCCACGACGTGCTCGAGCGATTCGCCCGCTTCGAACCGGGCAATCTGCCGCTCGACATGGCGGAAGAGCGCACCGACATCGGAGGCCGCGGCGGCATGCGGCGTGATGACGACATTGTCGAGGCCCCAGAGCGCGCTTTCCGGCGAGAGCGGCTCCTGCTCGAAGACGTCGAGCGAGGCCCCGCCCAACACGCCCTTTTCCAGCGCCGCGACGATGTCGGCCTCGACCTGGCTGCCGCCGCGCCCGGCATTGACGAACACCGGTTTGCCGAGAGCGCCACCCTGGCGGAGTTTGGCGAACAGCGACGCGTCGTAGAGGCCGCGGGTGTCCGGCGTAAGCGGCAAAAGGCCGACGAGAATATCGGTTCTGCCAAGGAAGGCATCGATGCCGCTGGCGTCGAAGGTCTCGACGCCCCCGATCTCGCGCTTGCGCCGCGACCAGCCGATGACCTCAAAGCCCATCACCTTCAGCTTGCGCACCGCATCCTCGCCGAGCACGCCGAGGCCCATCACGCCGACGGTCACATCGCGGGCCTCCGGCTGCGGCGAGAACTCGTTCCAGACGCGCTCGCGTTGCTGGCGGGCATAGGCAAGAACGCCACGCAGGTGGGTGAGGCATTGCAGCACGACCCATTCGCTCATGCGATCAGTCAGGCTGCGGTCGACGAAACGCACCACCGGCAAGTCCGGCAAGGTGTAGGCCGAGAGGATATGGTCGACGCCGGCGCCGCCGGAGAAGATCACCTTCAGGTCCGCCGCGCGGTCGAACAGTGCCGGATCGGGCTTCCAGACCACGGCATAGGGCGCGCCGGAGAGATCGCGGCCGGCATTGGCCGGATCGCCCATGTCGATCACCAGCCGGCCGGGAAAGGCTGTCTTCAGCGCTTCGACGACACCGCTGCGCGCGAATTTGAGGTCGATGACGACGGCGTTCTGGTCGGGCATGGGAGGAAGATCCGTTACTGGCTCACGCCGCCGATCTCGACGGCTTCGAGGTTGAAGGCTGCGGCCATCAGCGCGCGCGTATAGTCGGCCTTGGGCGCGTGGAAGATCTCGGTCGCGGGGCCCTGCTCAACCACCTTGCCGGAGCGCAGGACGATCACCTCGTTGGCGAGCGCCTTGACGACGCGCAGGTCGTGGCTGATGAACAGATAGGCAAGATCGTGCTTCCTCTGCAGGTCACGCAACAGGTCGACCACCTGGGCCTGCACCGTCATGTCGAGCGCCGAGGTCGGTTCGTCGAGCATGACGAAGCGGGGCTTCAGCACCATGGCGCGGGCAATGGCGATGCGCTGGCGCTGGCCACCGGAGAATTCGTGCGGATAACGCCAGCGAGTGGCCGTGTCGAGACCAACCTCGTCGAGCGCCCAGCAGACGCGGGCGTCGCGCTCGGCGGCCGACAGCGCCCGCTCGTGAACCTTCAGGCCTTCGGCAATGATCTCGCCGACCGACATGCGGGGGCTGAGCGACCCGAAGGGATCCTGGAAGACGATCTGCAGCCGGTCGCGCAGCGGACGCATCTCGGCGGAGGAATAGCCGTCGATATCCTGGCCGATGAAGCTGATGCGGCCCTTGGAGGAGATGAGGCGGGCGAGCGCCAGGCCGAGCGTCGTCTTGCCCGAGCCGGATTCGCCGACGACGCCGAGCGTCTGGCCGGCGCGCAGCACCATGTCCACCCCGTCGACCGCCTTCACGTGGTCGACGACCTTGCGCAGGAAGCCGGACTTGATGGGGAACCACACGCGGATGTCGTCGCCCTGCATGACCACCGGCTTGCTCTCGTCGAGCGGAGGCGGTTCGCCGCGCGGCTCGGAGGCCAGCAGCTTCTTCGTGTAGTCGTGCTGCGGGTTGGTGAAAATGTCCTCGACCGGGCCGCTTTCGACGATCTTGCCCCTGGTCATGACGCAGACCTTGTCGGCGAACTTGCGCACGATGCCGAGGTCGTGGGTGATGAACAGCATGGACATGCCGTGATCGGCCTTGAGCTGTCGCAGAAGATCGAGGATCTGTGCCTGGACCGTGACGTCGAGTGCGGTGGTCGGCTCGTCGGCGATCAGAAGCTTCGGCCGGTTGGCGAGCGCCATGGCGATCATCACGCGCTGGCGCTGACCACCCGACAGTTCGTGCGGATAGGCGGAAAGGCGCTTTTCCGGATCGCGGATGCCGACCTGGCGCAGAAGCTCCAGTGTGCGCTCGCGCGCAGTCTGGCCGGCGATCGCCTGGTGCAGCGCCAGGATCTCGCCGATCTGCTTTTCGATGTTGTGGAGCGGATTGAGCGACGTCATCGGCTCCTGGAAGATCATCGTGATGTCGTTGCCGCGCACGGCGCGCAGCTCGTGCTCCTGAGCCGTCATCAGGTCGCGGCCCTCGAACAGGATCTCACCCGAGGGGTGGCTCGCCGCGGGATAGGGCAGCAGCTTCAGGATCGACGAGGCGGTGACCGACTTGCCCGAACCGGACTCGCCGACCAGAGCCACGACCTCGCCCGGCGCGATGTCGAAGGAGACGCGGTCGACGGCGAGCGTCTCCCTGCCGCCCTGATGGAAGGCGACCGAGAGATCCCGAACGGAGAGAAGGGGAGCGGTCATCGGAACGTCTTTCTCGGATCGAACGCATCGCGCACCGCCTCGCCGACGAAGATCAGCAGGGAGAGCATGATCGACATGGTGAAGAAGGCAGTGAGGCCGAGCCAGGGGGCCTGGAGATTGCGCTTGCCCTGCGCGATCAGTTCGCCGAGCGAAGGCGAGCCGGGCGGCATGCCGAAGCCGAGGAAATCCAGCGAGGTCAGCGTGGTGATCGAACCCGACAGGATGAAAGGCAGGAAGGTGAGCGTCGCCACCATGGCATTGGGCAGCAGGTGCCTGAACATGATGGTCCAGCTGCCGACGCCGAGCGCGCGGGCGGCATTCACGTATTCGAAGTTTCGGGCGCGCAGGAACTCGGCGCGGACGATGCCGACGAAACTGACCCAAGAGAACAGCAGCATGATGCCGAGCAGGACGAAGAAGCCGGGCGGCAGGATCGCGGCGATGATCAGCAGGATGTAGAGGACCGGCATGGATGACCAGATCTCGATGAAACGCTGCATCAGCAGATCGGTCCAGCCGCCGAAATAGCCCTGGATCGCGCCTGCGGTGACACCCACCAGCGCCGAGCAGATCGTCAGGATCAGGCCGAACAGCACCGAAATGCGGAAGCCGTAGATCATCCGGGCGGCGACGTCGCGGGCCTGGTCGTCCGTACCGAGCCAGTTGAGATTGCCGATCACGCAGTTCGGATCCTCGTCCTTCAGCGGATAGGCGGCGCAACGCTCCTGCCTGTCCATCAGCCAGAAGGGCGCGGTCGGCGCGGAATGGGGGATCTCGGAATTGACGGTGCGGTAGGAATAGCGGATCGGCGGCCACACCATCCAGCCATTGGCGTTGATCTCGTCGGCGATGAAGGGCGAGCGATAGTCGGTGACCGCCAGGAAGCCGCCGAACTTCTCCTCCGGATAGTCGACGACGACGGGGAACAGGATCTCGCCCTTGTAGGAGGCGATCAGCGGACGGTCGTTGGCGATGAACTCGGCAAACAGCGAGAGCACGAAGAGCACCATGAACAGCCAGAACGACCAGTAGCCGCGCTTGTTGGCCCGGAAGTTCTCCAGTCGCCGCTTGTTCGTCGGCGAGAGCCACGGCTTCTTCATCGGGGCCGCGGCATCGGTGCGGGTGACGTCGAGCGAGATCATGTCAGACATCCCTCCGCTCGAAGTCGATGCGCGGATCGATCCAGGTGTAGATCAGGTCGGAGACCAGGCTGACGACGAGGCCCATCAGCGAGAAGATGTAGAGCGTGGCAAAGACGATCGGATAATCGCGATTGACGACGGCCAGATAGCCGAGACGGCCGAGGCCATCGAGCGAGAAGATGTTCTCGATCAGCAGCGAGCCGGTGAAGAAGGCCGAAATGAAGGCGCCGGGAATGCCGGCGATCACGATCAGCATGGCATTGCGGAAGACGTGGCCGTAGAGCACCTGGCGCTCGCCGAGCCCCTTGGCGCGGGCGGTGACCACATACTGTTTCTTGATCTCGTCGATGAAGGAATTCTTGGTGAGAAGCGTGGTGGTGGCAAAGGCGGACAACAGCAGCGCCGTCAGCGGCAGCGCCAGATGCCAGAAGTAGTCGAGGATCTTTTCCCACCAGGAGAGTTCGGCGAAATTGTCGGAGATCAGGCCGCGCAGCGGGAACCAGTCGAAGAAGGAACCGCCGGCGAACAGCACGATCAGCAGGATGCCGAACAGGAAGCTCGGCACGGCATAGCCGATGACGATGACGCCGGAGGTCCAGACGTCGAAGGGCGAGCCGTCCTCCACCGCCTTCTTGATGCCGAGCGGAATGGAGATGGCATAGGAAATGATCAGGATCCAGACGCCGAGCGAGATCGAGACCGGCATCTTCTCGACGATCAGGTCGATGACGCTGGTGTTGCGGAAGAAGCTCTCGCCGAAATCGAAGCGGATATAGTTCCACATCATGTCGAGGAAGCGGGTAAGCGGCGGCTTGTCGAAGCCGAACTGCTTTTCCAGCTTGGCGATCAGTTCGGGATCGAGCCCCTGCGCGCCGCGATATTTGGCGTTCATCTCGTCGCCGGCGAATTGCTGGTTGAGCATATCGCCGCCGCCGGAGAGCCGCTGGTCGGCGCCGTCGCCCTGGCCGGTCAGCTGGGCGATAACCTGCTCGACCGGGCCACCGGGTGCGAACTGGATGACGAGGAAGGAAATCGCCATGATGCCGACGATGGTCGGGATCATCAGGAGCAGGCGCCTGAAGATATAGGCGCCCATCAGGTTGTCGCTCCCGCCAAAGGTGCGCCCTGTTCGACCATGGTCATCCTAGCTTCGATCAATCCGCGGATCCCTTCCGGTGACACCGATTCGTTCCTGCCATACCTAGCCGTTCGAGGCCCGGGCGCAAAGCCCACGGCTCACTTGGCCGCCGCTTTCGCCCACCAGATGGTCGGGAAGCCGATCGCATAGGTCGGCAATTCGGCCGGATGCTCGAACTTGTCCCAATAGGCGATGCGCGCCGTGCCGCCATAATAGAGGGGGATGACGTAGTCGTGGGCGAGCAGCACGCGATCAAGCGCCTTGGTCGCCGCCACGAGATCCTCGCGCCCCTTGGAGAATATCACCCTGTCGACCAACGCATCGACGCCGGAATCGGCAATGCCGGCGTAGTTGCGCGAGCCTTCGCGGTCCTTCGAGCTGGAGCTCCAAAAATCGCGCTGCTCGTTGCCGGGGTTGAGCGTCTGGGCCCAGACAATCCACGTCATGTCGTAGTCGAAGCTGCGGGTGCGATTGGCATATTGCGAGTCGTCGACGGTGCGGACACGAGCGTCGATACCGATCTTGCGCAACGATTCGCTGTAAGGCACGGCCACGAGCTCGAGCATCGGATTGGACAGCAGTATTTCGAAGCCGAGCGGGGTGCCGGTTGCCGCATTGACCATTCGCCCGCCCCTGATCTCGTAACCGGCTTCCTTGAGCAGGGAGACGGCCTTGCGAAGGTTGTCGCGCTGCGCCTGTGGGTTACCACCGACTGGATTCGCGTAAGGCGTGGCAAAGACCTCGGCCGGCACCTTGTCCTTGATCTCCTCGAGGATCGCCAACTCACGACCCTGCGGGAGATCCTTCGATGCGAGTTCCGTACCGAAGAAGAAGCTGTCGACCCGCTTGTAGGCGCCATAGAACGCGGTGCGGTTCAGCTCCTCGAAATCGAGCGCGTAGTTCAGTGCCTCGCGCACCCGCTGGTCCTTGAACATTTCGCGCCGCATATTGGGCACCAAGGCCTGCATGATGCCGGTGGCGCGGTAGGGATTGGGCAGCTCCTCCCGTTTGACTCGACCATCCTTGACGGCGGGGAAATCATAGGCCGTCGCCCAGCGCGCCGCTTTCGTCTCCATCCAGCAGTCGAAATTGCCGGAGCGGAAGGCCTCGAACTGCACGTCGAGGTCGCCGAACATGGTGTAGCTGAGCGTGGCAAAATTGTTCTGCCCGACATTCACGTTGAGGTCCTTGCCCCAATAGTCGTCGCGCAGTTCATAGCGGATGGTCGCACCGGCTTTGAAGTCGGCGATCTTGTAAGGCCCCGATCCCATCACAGGCTCAAGCGTCGTACGATTGATGTCGCGCGGCTTGCCGTCGGGACCGGCGCTCTCCCACCAGTGCTTGGGCAGGATGAGGAACTGGCCGAGGATCATCGGCAATTCGTGATTATTCTTCTCGTCAAAGCGGAACGTTACGTCACGCTCCCCCGTCTTCTCCACCGCCACCACGTGGCTGTAGTAGCTCATGTAAAGGGGATTGAGCTCCTTCGATTTCTCGAAGCTGAAAATGACGTCTCCCGGCGTGACCGGCTTTCCGTCCGCCCATTTTGCCTCGGCACGCAACCTGAAGGTCGCCGACGACACGTCCTCCGGATAGGAAACGCCTTCGGCCAGAAGGCCGTAGGAGGTCGAGATCTCGTCATCCGCATCCTTCATCAGCGTGTCGAACACCAGACCGATCCCAGGCGCCGCCTCTCCCTTTTCGAGGATCGGATTGAAGGTGTCGTAGGTGCCGGTGGCGGCGAGCCTGAGATCGCCACCCTTCGGCGCGGCAGGATTGACATAGTCGAAATGCGCAAAGCCGGCGGGATACCTGACCTCGCCGGAAAGGGCGACGCCGTGGCGCAAGGGCTCGGCGGATTGCGCCGGCTGGCCGATGATGAAAGCCAGACATGACAGAAGAACCCCAACCCGCACTCTCGCCAACCCCATGCAAATCACCCCTCGTTTCTTTGTGGATACGAAGAACAATAGGCCAAACCGCGGCAAAAAACAGACCGGCCTCATGCGAGGCGCAAACAGGGTGTCGGAAAACACGGATTCACCAAAATCCCGTTCCAGAGTATCGTCACGGCAAATCACCCGGACGAGACGGGCGATCCCCGAGACGGCGGAAGACGGCATGACGATGATGATGGGTAGAGGATTCAGGGCTCTGGCAAAGGGCTTGGCGCTCACGGCAGGTCTGGTGGCGGCGACAACGGGGGGAGCCTCGGCGGAAGGTGCGGCGGCCAAGCAGCTGTTCGGCGGCATGAAACTGCCGTCGCGCGCGGCGCCCACGCCTTACGGCTTCTATTCCAAGGGCTGCATCGCCGGCGCGGTCGCCATACCCGTTGACGGCCCCACCTGGCAGGCGATGCGCCTTTCGCGCAACCGTCGCTGGGGCCATCCGCAGATGATCTCGCTGCTCGAGCGGCTGTCCAGGGATGCGCCGGGCATCGGCTGGCCGGGCCTTCTGATCGGCGACGTGTCGCAGCCGCGCGGCGGACCGATGCTCACCGGCCATGCCTCGCACCAGATCGGCCTCGATGCCGACATCTGGCTGACGCCGATGCCGGATCGCAGGCTGTCGGCCAAGGAACGCGAGGACATGCCCTTCACCTCGATGCTGAAGGAGAACAAGTTTCTCACCGTCGACACCAAGCGCTGGACGCCTGCCCATGCCAAGCTGATCATGCTGGCGGCGAGCTATCCGGAGGTCGAGCGCGTCTTCGTCAATCCGGCGATCAAGAAGAAACTCTGCGACACCTGGACCGGCGACCGCTCGGCGCTCGGCAAGGTCAGGCCGATCTATGGCCACGACGCGCATTTCCATGTCCGCATCGGATGCCCGGAAGGTGCGGTAGGCTGCAAACCGCAGGCGGCGGTCGGGGCCGGCGACGGTTGCGACAAGTCGCTCGCCTGGTGGTTCACCGACGAGCCCTGGGCAAAGCCGAAAAAGGACCCGAACGCCAAACCGCCGAAGCCGCCCCGGCCGATGCAGCTCTCCGACATGCCGAAGGCTTGTGCCGCGGTGCTGCAGGCACCCTCGCCCGATAGCGAGATGGCGGCCACTTTCGGCGGCGCGACCGCCGTCTCCGCCCTGGCCGCCATGCCGGCGAACGCCAACGATGCCGTTCCCGCCATCGCCGCGCAGATGCCGGAGCTGCCGGACGTCGTGCCGATCCCGCTTCCGCGTCCTGCCGGCTATTGACGCCAACAAACGCACAGCCGACAGGCTTTTCAAGCGGGGCGTCCTGGGTTAGAAGGCAATCAAATCGATTTAAATCAGGCCGGTACCGACCATGACCCGATGCATCGCTTTGATTGCGCACGACCAGAAGAAGGACGACATGGCGGAATTCGCCGAACGTCACCAGTCGGTGCTGGCTCGCTGGCGGATCGTCGCCACGGGCACGACCGGCGGCCGCATCCAGGCGGCCTGTCCCCATCTCGATGTCACCCGGCTGAAAAGCGGCCCGCTCGGCGGCGACCAGCAGATCGGTGCGATGATCGCCACCGGCGAGGTCGACATGCTGATTTTCTTCGTCGATCCTTTGACATCCATGCCGCATGATGTCGATGTAAAGGCGCTGATGCGACTGGCGACAGTCTACGACATACCGATGGCGCTCAATCGTGCCACGGCCGAAATCCTGATGAACACCCACGCCAACTGAGCGAACCGCCCGACCGCTGCGGCCTCAACGGAACCGGACATGCCCAAGCCCAACGACAACGACCAGCTGACCTTTCCGATCCTGATCGGCGACATCGGGGGCACGAATGCCCGTTTCTCGATCCTCATCGACGCCTATGCCGAGCCGAAGGCCTTTCCGATCGTGCATACCGCCGATTTCGCCACGATCGACGAGGCGATTCAGACGACCGTGCTCGACAAGACCTCGGTGCAGCCGCGCTCGGCGATCCTGGCCATTGCCGGACCGATCAAGGGCGACGAGATCCCGCTCACCAATTGCGACTGGGTGGTCCGACCGAGGGCGATGATCGCCGATCTCGGCTTCGGCGACGTCATGGTCGTCAATGATTTCGAGGCGCAGGCGCTGGCCGTCGCATCGCTCTCCGAGGAGGACCGAGAGCCGATCGGCGCCGGCCGGACCAGCCCGATCGCCTCGCGCGTCGTGCTCGGGCCCGGCACCGGGCTCGGGGTCGCCGGCCTGGTGCATGCCCAGCACACCTGGTTTCCGGTTCCCGGCGAAGGCGGCCATGTCGACATCGGCCCGCGCAGCGAACGCGACTTCGCCATCTTCCCGCATCTGACGCCGATCGAGGGACGGATCTCGGCCGAGCAGTTGCTGTGCGGCCGCGGCATCGTCAACATCTATCAGGCGGTCTGCCTGGCGGACGGGATCGAGCCGAAGTTCACGGTCCCAGCCGACATCACCGCCACCGGCCTTTCAGGCACGGATGCCCAGGCCGAAGAAACGATGAGCCTGTTCGTCACCTATCTTGGCCGGCTTGCCGGCGACCTCGCGCTGATCTTCATGGCGCGCGGCGGCGTGTTCCTGTCCGGCGGCATTTCGCAGAAGATCATCCCTGCCCTGAAGCGTCCGGAGTTCCGCCAGGCCTTCGAGGACAAGGCGCCGCATAACGGGCTGATGAAGGCGATCCCGACCTTTGTCGTCACTCATCCGCTCGCCGCGCTTTCGGGGCTTGCCGCCTATGCGCGGACCCCGAGCAATTTCGGCCTTGCGATCGAAGGGCGGCGCTGGCGCCGCTGAACGGCGGCCACCGCCTGCCACGCATTGACGCTGGCCAAACGACGTCCGACTGGCTATAGAGCGGCCAGCGCGGGCCAATGGCGCCCGCCACGGCCCATTTCCACGGGGAATGTCCTCATTTGAACGCCAGGACACAGAATATACCGGTCAGCTCGGCAAGCGTGACATCGGTCCTGAAACGCATCATCGCAGAAAACGGCCGCGACCATGTGCGCGGTTACGTCTTCGCCGTGCTGTGCCTGGCGACCGTGGCGCTGACGACTGCCTTTACGGCCTGGATCATGGAGGCGGTGGTCAACGAGGCCTTCGCCAACCAGCGCGCCGACGTCGTCTGGCTGATCTGCGGCTCGATCCTCGCTGCCTTCGTGCTGCGCGGTTTTGCCAGCTACGGCCAGGCGGTCACGCTGTCGAAGATCGGCAACAACATCGTCGCCCGTTACCAGCGCCGGCTCTATTCGCACCTGATGACGCTGTCGCTCGGCTATTTCACGGAATCGCGCTCGGCGCGCATGGCCGCGCAGATCAGCCAGAACATCAACGGCATTCGCGACGTCCTGAACCTGACCGTCACTTCGATGGCGCGCGACCTGCTGACGCTCGTCGCCCTTGTCGGCGTGATGGTGTTCAAGGATCCGGTCCTGTCGTTGATCGTCTTCGTCGTCGCCCCGCCACTCCTCTGGGCGATGCGCTATATTTCCAAACGGCTGCGCAGCGCGACGAAGGAATCGGTCATCTTCAACAGCCACGTGCTGGGCGCGATCCAGGAGACGATCCAGGGGATCGCCATCGTCAAGGCCTTCACCATGGAGCAGGAACTCCAGCGCAAGGTGGAAGGCACGATCGCCGCGGCGGAAAAGCGGTCGAACCGCATCGCACGCCTCAGCGAGCGCACCTCGCCGATCACGGAAACCTTCGCCGGCGTGGCGATCTCCAGCGTTCTGGCCTATGCCGCCTTCCGCTCGATCTACGGCGGCGTTCTGCCGGGTGCCTTCTTCTCCTTCATCACCGCCCTGCTGATGGCCTACGAACCGGCCAAGCGGCTCGCCAAGCTGCAGGTGCAGATGGAGCGCGCCGTGGTCAATGCGCGCATGATCTACGAAATCCTCGACATGCAGACGCATCAACGGGACAAGGACGGCGCTGCCGATCTCACGGTCACCGAGGCCCGCATAGAGTTTCGTGGGGTGAAGTTCGCCTATGGCGAGAACGATCCGGTGCTCAAGGGCATCGATTTCGTCGCCGAGGGCGGCAAGACCACCGCGCTCGTCGGGCCGTCGGGCGCCGGCAAGTCGACCGTGATCACGCTCATCCCGCGCTTCTACGATCCGCTCGAGGGCGAGATCCTGATCGACGGGCAGAACATCGCCGACGTGACCAAGTCCTCGCTGCGCAAGCACCTCGCCTATGTCTCGCAGCAGCCTTACCTGTTCGAGGGCACGATCCGCGACAACATCCGCTACGGCCGGCCGGAAGCGACCGATGCCGAGATCGAGGAAGCCGCACGGCTTGCCTATGCGCACGACTTCATCGTCGCCCAGCCCCTCGGCTACGATACGCCGGTCGGCGAGAACGGCGTGACGCTTTCCGGCGGCCAGCGCCAGCGGCTGTCGATCGCCCGCGCACTGGTGCGCAACGCACCGATCCTCCTGCTCGACGAGGCGACCTCAGCGCTCGACACCGAATCCGAGGCTGCCGTGCAGAAGGCGCTCGACGAAGCCATGACCGGCCGCACCGTCGTCGTCATCGCGCACCGGCTGTCGACCATCCGGCGCGCCGACAAGATCATCGTCATGCAGGCCGGCACGATCGCCGAAGAAGGCTCGCATGACGAGCTTGCACAGCGTCCGGACGGGCTTTACGCTCGCCTGAACCAGCTGCAACCCACCGCCACCACGGACGATTTCATCTAAGGACAGCCGATCGCCATGCAGGATGCTATGAAACTTGTCGTGGTGGGGGCCGGGGGCCGAATGGGCCAGACGCTCGCCCGCGTCATCCATGCGAGCGAAGGCGTCGTCCTGCATGCCGCCGTCGAGCGGCAGGGCTCGAACCTGATCGGCCGCGACGCCGGCGAGATCGCCGGCCTCGGCACGCTTGGCGTTGCGATCACCGACGATCCGCTTGCAGCCTTCCTCGATGCCGATGGCGTGATCGATTTCACCTCGCCTCAGGCGTCGACGGAATTTGCCGGGCTCGCCGCACAGGCGCGCATCGTCCATGTGGTCGGCACCACAGGCTGCCTGGCCGAGCACGACGCAAAGATCGAGGCGGCTTCCCGCCATGCGCGGATCGTCAAATCCGGCAATATGAGCCTCGGCGTCAACCTGCTCTCGGTGCTCGTGCAGCAGGCAGCCCGCGCGCTCGATGCGGCGGGCTGGGACATCGAGGTGCTGGAAATGCACCACAAGCACAAGGTCGACGCACCCTCCGGCACGGCGCTTCTTCTCGGCGAAGCCGCAGCGCGCGGACGCGGCGTGGATCTCGCCTCCCATTCGGTGCGGGTGCGCGACGGCCATACCGGCGCGCGCCAGACCGGCTCGATCGGCTTTGCCACGCTGCGCGGCGGCTCGGTGGTCGGCGAACACTCGATCATTCTCGCCGGCGAGGGCGAGCTGGTGACGCTCAGCCACAGCGCTGGCGACCGCTCGATCTTCGCGCGGGGCGCGGTCAGGGCGGCGCTCTGGGCACGCGACCAGAAACCCGGCCTCTATTCGATGCTCGACGTGCTCGGGCTGTCTTCTTCCATCTGACATCAATGCGGAGGATTTTCCGATGAGTGGTACCCTTGTGCTCGTGCGCCACGGCCAGAGCGAATGGAACTTGAAGAACCTGTTCACCGGCTGGAAGGACCCCGGCCTGACCGAACTCGGCGTCGAAGAGGCCAATGCCGGCGGCAAGGCGCTTGCCGACTACGGCATCAAGTTCGACATCGCGTTTACCTCGGCGCTGTCGCGCGCCCAGAGGACCTGCCAGATCGTGCTCGACAATGTCGGCCAGCCGAACCTCGAGACGATCCGCGACGAAGCGCTCAACGAGCGCGATTACGGCGATCTCTCCGGCCTCAACAAGGATGACGCCCGCGCCAAGTGGGGCGAGGAGCAGGTGCATGTGTGGCGCCGCTCCTACGACGTTCCGCCGCCGGGCGGGGAAAGCCTGCGCGACACCGGTGCCCGCGTATGGCCCTACTACATGACGGAGATCCTGCCGCGCGTGCTCAGGGGCGAGACCGTTCTGGTGGCCGCGCACGGCAACTCGCTGCGCGCGCTCGTCATGGTGCTCGACCGCCTGTCGAAGGAGGAGATCCTCAAGCTCAACCTCGCGACCGGCGTGCCGATGGTCTACAAGCTGAAGGCCGACTCGACCGTTGCGTCGAAGGAAGTGCTCGGCGACATGTCGGGCGCGCACTGAGGCGCCCTTCCCCCGTCAATTGGTGATGGTGAACTCGACGCGGTCGGCGGGAAACCGTGTGACCGCGTATTGAATCGGCTGACCCTGCATGTCGGTATTGAGCGCGCGGGTCACCAGCACGATCGCGCCCGGCGTCAGCGCCAGTTGCGCGACGTCGTCGGGCTCGGCATGGGTGGCGGAAACTTCCGTGACCGCCCGCAGATAGTCATCCACGCCGTATTCGCGCAGTGCGCGGGTGACCGAACCCGTCCGGCGAAACGCCTCGTCGATCCGCTCGAACCGATCGGCGGGGAACCAGCTTGTCGAGCGCGACAGCGCGCGGCCGTCGGCCTTGCGCAAGACTTCGAGCCGGACGACCCGAGCCTGCGGTTCCAGCGCCAGCCATTTCGCCACGGCCGAGCCGGCGGCCTCGACGGCCGACGATAGCAGCAATCCTTCCAGCCCCTTCGCCTGATCGCCGATGCCCTCGGTGAAACGGGTGCGCCTGGCGATCGGGAAAGTGAACTTGTCCTTGCGGTCGATCATCGTGCCCCGCCCCTGCACGGCGCGCACGATCCCTTCCTGGCCGAGCGCCGCCAGCGCACTTCGCACCGTATGACGATTGACCCCGAACTGCTCGGCAAGCTGCATCTCGGGCGGCACCATGCCGGTCGCGTCAAATTCGCCCTGGGCAATGGAGGCGCGGATGCGGTCGGCGATCTGGCGCCACAGCGCCACGCCCTTTTGTCGTTCCATCGATTTCTGTTCAGTCATGTCACACGCTTGTCACGCCCGATTGCTAGCCATAGAGTAACTTGTATGGTTGTCTATATTACTAGACATTTTGAGGCCTGACAATGGAAGCTAGACTGGAAAACGCAGAAAACTGGAAGCCCGAGCGCAAGCGCGTCGTGGATCTTCTGGCACGCGCCGACCTCCATGACCTGACCCGCGTGTGGGACGGCCTGCCGCAACAGCCCGAGATGCAGATGCTGCGCGGGCCTGAGATCGGGCTCGTCATGGTGCGCGGACGGATCGGCGGCGGCGGCGCGCCCTTCAACCTCGGCGAAGCCACGGTAAGCCGGGCGACCGTTCGACTGGACAATGGCCTCGTTGGCCATGGCCATGTGCTCGGCGCCAATCTCAAGCGCGCCAAACTGGCGGCCGTCTTCGACGCGCTGTGGCACGACCCGGCGCACCGCCCGGTCGTCGAGGCGCAGCTGTTGCAGCCGGTCGAGGCGCGGATTGCCGAAGAGAAGCGGAAGAAATCGGAAGAAGTGGCCGCCACCCGCGTCGACTTCTTCACCATGGTGCGGGGAGAGGACTGATGAACCCGAAGATCGAGGCCCTGACCGGCGGTTTCGCCGAACCCGTACACCACGCCCAGAGCGTGTTTCGCATGATGATGGATTGCCTGTCGCGGCCCGGCACCGTTCAGTCCATCCAGCCGGAGGTCGAGCCGCCGAAGCCTTTGGGCGTCGCTGCGGGGGCGATCGCGCTGACGCTGCTCGATCACGACACGCCCGTCTGGCTGACGCCGGGTCTCGCCAAGTCGGCGGTGGCTGAATGGATCGGCTTTCACACCGGCGCGCCCCTCACCCGGGAAAAGTCGGAGGCGCGCTTCGCCTTTGCCGAGGCGGGCGCCTCGTTCTCCTCCTTCGGCCTCTTCGCCACCGGCACCCAGGAATATCCGGATCGCTCGACGACCATCGTGCTCGAGGTGACGAGCCTCGACAAGGGGCCGATGCTGACGCTCTCGGGCCCCGGCATCCGCCACAGCGCGGCCATCGCTCCGCTCGGCCTGCCCGAGATGTTTCTCAGGCAATGGGCCGACAATCGCGCCCATTTTCCGCGCGGCGTCGACGTCATTCTGACGGCCGGGGACCAAATGCTCGGCCTGCCGCGCACCTGCAAGATCACGCCCAAGGAGTTTTGAGACCATGTATGTTGCCGTCAAGGGCGGGGAAGCCGCCATCGACAATGCACATCGGCTGCTGGCCGACCGGCGGCGCGGCGACCGCTCGTTGCCGGCGCTGACCATCGACCAGATCGTCGAGCAGCTCGGTCTCGCCGTCGACCGCGTCATGGCGGAAGCCTCGCTGTTCGATCGGGCGCTGGCGGCGCTCGCCGTCAAGCAGGCCCGCGGCGACATGATCGAGGCGATCTTTTTGCTGCGCGCCTACCGCACCACCCTGCCCCGGTTCGGCTATAGCGTGCCACTCGACACCGGCTGCATGCAGATCGACCGGCGGATTTCCGCGACCTACAAGGACCTGCCCGGCGGCCAGCTGCTGGGGCCGACCTTCGACTATACCCACCGCCTGCTCGACACCTCGCTTCTCGAAGATGGCGCAGTCGCCGAGCCGGCGCACAAGGAGCCGCTCGGCGAGGCGGTGATGCGTGTCTCGGAGATTCTGGCGGAAGAAGGTTTGATCGAGGCGGACGGCGACCTGCCGGAGGATCATGTCGCCGGCGACATCACCCGCGAGCCGATCGAGTTTCCGATGGAACGGGATACCCGCCTCCAGGCGCTGGCCCGCGGCGACGAAGGGTTCCTGCTGGCGCTCGCCTATTCGACCCAGCGCGGCTATGGCCGCACCCATCCGTTCGTCGGCGAGATCCGCATCGGCGAGGTCGAGGTGGAGCTGGAGGTAGCAGAGCTCGGCTTTGCCGTCTCTCTCGGCGACATCCGCGTCACCGAATGCCAGATGGTCAACCAGTTCAAGGGGTCGGCCAAGGCGCCGCCGCAGTTTACGCGGGGCTATGGCCTGGTCTTCGGGCAGAGCGAGCGCAAGGCCATGGCCATGTCGCTGGTCGATCGTGCCCTGCGCGCCACCGAGTTCGGCGAAGACATCGTCGCCCCGGCGCAGGACGAGGAATTCGTCATTTCACATTCCGACAATGTACAGGCGACCGGTTTCGTCGAACACCTGAAGCTGCCGCACTATGTCGACTTCCAGGCCGAACTTGACCTGGTGCGCCGCATGCGCGGCGAGTTCGAGACGTCGCGCCGCAATGGCCAGGCCATCCAGGCCGAGGCGGCCGAATGACGAGATATCACTCAATCGCGGTTCTGCTCGTTGAACCAGTAAGCGCTGCCGACGGTCGAGGCGATCATGACCGTGACGATGATCGTGAGCATGACACTGATTTCCATATCCAGTACCTCCTTCTGATCCAGGACAACGCCCGATGACGCAGGAAGTTTCGCAGTATTCAGGTCTGGCGAGCTATAATTTCGCCTATCTGGACGAACAGACCAAGCGGATGATCCGCCGCGCGATCCTGAAGGCGATCGCCATTCCCGGCTACCAGGTGCCTTTCGCATCCCGTGAAATGCCCATGCCCTATGGCTGGGGCACGGGCGGCGTGCAGGTGACGGCCTCGATCATCGGCCAGGAGGATGTGCTCAAGGTCATCGACCAGGGCGCCGACGACACGACCAATGCCGTCTCCATCCGCGCCTTCTTCCAGAAGGTCGCCAATGTCTCCGTGACCACCCATACAAGGGAAGCGACGATCATCCAGACGCGCCATCGCATCCCGGAAGAGAAGCTCCAGGAAAACCAGGTGTTGGTCTACCAGGTGCCGATCCCGGAACCCCTGCGCTTCCTCGAACCGCGCGAGACCGAGACGCGCAAGATGCATGCGCTCGAGGAATACGGCCTGATGCACGTCAAGCTCTACGAGGACATCGCCAAGAACGGCCGCATCGCCACGACATACGCCTATCCCGTCAAGGTCGCGGGTCGCTACGTCATGGACCCGTCGCCGACGCCGAAGTTCGACAATCCGAAGATGCACATGTCGGAGGCGCTGCAGCTGTTCGGCGCCGGCCGCGAGAAGCGCATCTACGCGGTTCCGCCCTTCACCGAAGTCGTCAGCCTCGATTTCGAGGATCATCCCTTCGAGATCCAAACTTTTGACAAGCCGTGCGCGCTCTGCGGCGCCGAGCAGGTCTATCTCGACGAGGTCATTCTCGACGACAAGGGCGGTCGCATGTTCGTCTGCTCTGACACCGATCACTGCGAGGAACGCCGCGAGCATGGCCATGTGGGCCATCTCGGCGTGGCAAAGGAGGCCGCCGAATGAGCGATACGCCGCTTCTCAAGGTCCGCGACCTTTCCAAATTCTACGGCAAGCGCATCGGCTGCGCCAATGTCGCCTTCGAGCTCTGGCCCGGCGAGGTGCTGGCGATCGTCGGCGAGTCGGGTTCCGGCAAGACGACGCTGCTCAACTGCCTGTCCACCCGGCTGATGCCGACCACCGGCAGCGTCGAATACCATATGCGCGACGGCGGTTATCGCGACCTCTATCATATGAGCGAGGCCGAGCGGCGCTTCCTGATGCGCACCGACTGGGGCTTCGTCCACCAGAACCCGGCCGACGGCCTGCGCATGACGGTCTCGGCCGGCGCCAATGTCGGCGAGCGGCTGATGGCCATCGGCAACCGGCACTATGGCAATATCCGCCGCACGGCCAGCGACTGGCTGGAACGCGTCGAGATCAGCACCGACCGCATCGACGACCAGCCGCGCGCCTTTTCCGGCGGCATGCGCCAGCGGCTGCAGATCGCCCGCAATCTGGTGACCGGCCCGCGCCTCGTCTTCATGGACGAGCCGACCGGCGGCCTCGACGTCTCGGTGCAGGCACGCCTGCTCGACCTGGTGCGCGGCCTCGTCAACGATCTCGGCCTGTCGGCCATCGTCGTCACCCACGATCTCGCGGTGGCCCGCCTGCTGTCGCACCGGATGATGGTGATGAAGGACGGCTACGTGATCGAGCAGGGCCTGACCGACCGCGTGCTCGACGACCCGCGCGAGCCCTATACCCAGCTGCTCGTTTCTTCGATCCTGCAAGTCTGAAGCTTTAAAGAGGAAATCCCCATGGCCACGCCCCTCGTCGTCTCGGAAGTCTCCAAGAGCTTCACCATGCATCTGCGCGACGGCCTCCGCCTGCCGGTGGTCGCCAATGTCTCCTTCTCGGTCGCCTCAGGCGAATGCGTCGTGCTCGGCGGACCGTCGGGCATCGGCAAGAGCTCGATCCTCAAGATGCTCTACGGCAATTATGCCGTGGATGCAGGCCAGATCCTGATCGAGCACAAGGATCGCATCATCGACATCGCCAGCGCCGACCCGCGCTCCGTGCTGGAAGTCCGCCGCGCCACGCTCGGTTATGTCAGCCAGTTCCTGCGCACCGTGCCGCGCGTCGCCACCATCGACGTGGTCGCCGAGCCACTGGTCGCCCGCGGTATTGCTGCGGAACAGGCGCGCGAACGGGCCGCGGAACTCCTGGAAAAGCTCAACCTGCCGCGGGATCTCTGGCAGCTGCCGCCCGCCACCTTCTCCGGCGGCGAGCAGCAGCGCGTCAACATCGCCCGCGGTTTCATCACCGATCACCGCATCCTGCTGCTCGACGAACCGACGGCCTCGCTCGATGCCGCCAATCGCGCCGTCGTGGTCGAGATGATCCGCGCCAAGAAGGCCGCCGGCGTGGCACTGCTCGGCATCTTCCACGACGAGGAAGTGCGCGAGGCCGTCGCCGACCGCGTTCTCGACGTCTCGCAATTCTCTCCCCGGAAGGTCGCCGCATGAGCAGGAAACTCGGGCTCGAGCCATACATCCACGAAAGCGCCCGCGTGTCGAATTCGACGCTGGGCTGCTATACCGAGGTTTCCGAGCGCTGCCGTCTCGAGGAGGTCGTCATGGGCGACTATTCCTACATCATGCAGGACGGCTCGGTGTGGTGTGCCGAGATCGGCAAGTTCGCCAACATCGCGGCGGCCGTGCGCATCAACGCCACCAACCACCCGACCTGGCGCGCCACGCTGCACCATTTCACCTATCGCGCCGCGGACTATTTCGAGGGCGCGGACAACGATCATGATTTCTTCGCATGGCGCCGGGAAAACCGCGTCACGATCGGCCACGACGTCTGGATCGGCCATGGCGCAACCGTGCTGCCCGGCGTCACCGTCGGCAATGGCGCGGTGATCGGCGCCGGCGCCGTGGTCTCGAAGGACGTCGCCCCCTACACGATCGTCGGCGGGGTTCCGGCCAGGCTGATCCGCGAACGTTTTGCGCCCGGGACCGCCGCCCGCATGGAAAGCCTCTCCTGGTGGGACTGGGACCACGACCGGCTGTTTGCCGCGCTTGCCGATTTCCGTGCCCTCGAGGCTGAGGAATTCGTCGAGAAATATTCCTGATCCTCGTTTCTCTTCAGTGCCTTACACGATTTTACATTTCCTACACAAATCTGACATTCGTGCTTCATGGGTGCTCGCTAAAGCCTGTTCCGACCCCAAGGACATGACGTCGAAAGAACAGACATGAAATTCCAGCTGAAGAATGTCACCCGCAAGTTCGGCCAGCATCTTGCCGTCGACGGCGTGAATGTCGACATCGAACGGGGCGAGATGGTCGGTGTCATCGGCCGCTCCGGCGCGGGCAAGTCCACCCTGCTTCGGATGATCAACCGTCTGGTCGACCCGACGTCCGGCTCGATCCATTTCGGCGATCTCGAAGTCTCGGCCCTGAAAGGTGCGGGCCTGCGCAACTGGCAGCGCGACTGCGCGATGATCTTCCAGCAGTTCAACCTGGTGCCGCGTCTCGACGTTCTCACCAATGTGCTGCTCGGCCGTCTAAACCATCGCCCGACCGCGCTCAGCATCCTCAACATCTTCTCCCGCGAGGAGCGCATCATGGCGATCGCCGCCCTCGAGCGCCTCGGCATCGAGCAGACGGCGCTTCAGCCGGCCGGCACGCTGTCCGGAGGCCAGCAGCAGCGCGTGGCGATCGCCCGCGCCCTGATGCAGGGTCCGAAGGTTGTGCTCGCCGACGAGCCGATCGCCTCGCTCGACCCGCTCAACGCCAAGATCGTCATGGATGCGCTCCGCGACATCAACGAGCGCGACGGCATCACGGTCGTCACCAACCTGCATACGCTCGATACGGCGCGCAACTATTGCTCGCGCATCATCGGCATGGCGCAGGGTCGCGTCGTGTTCGACGGCACGCCGGACCGGCTGACCGCCGAGACCGTGCAGGAAATCTACGGCTCCGACAGCCATGGCGCCGGCATCGACGAGAGCATGACCTCGACGAGCATCCGAATCCCCAGCGCCGCGGCCCTGTCCGGCGTTCCCGCATCCCCCGGTTTCAGGACCCTGGCCGTCGCCGAAGCCTGAGATCACGACGATCGACCGCCCGCGTGAAGGGCACTTCATTGATCAGAAAAGGTTCCGGCCCGCCCGGACAACAGGAGAGAAACTCATGCTGAAGAAGACCCTTCTTGCCGCCGTGGCGCTCGTGTCGCTCGCCGGCGTCGCTGCTGCCGAAGATCTCAAGGAATTCCGCATCGGCATTCTCGGCGGCGAAAACGAAGCCGACCGCCTGCGCAACTACCAGTGCATGGTCGACAAGCTTCCCGCCGTTCTCGGCGTCGAAAAGGTCTCGCTCTTCCCGGCCGCCGACTATGACGGCGTCATCCAGGGCCTGCTCGGCGGCACGCTCGACTATGCCGAACTCGGCGCTTCCGGCTTTGCCAAGATCTACCTCGCCGACGCCAAGGCCGTCGAGCCGATCCTGACCACCGTGCAGACCGACGGCTCGATGGGCTACTACTCGATCATGGTCGCCCGCAAGGATTCGGGCATGACCAAGGTCACCGACATCAAGGGCAAGAAGCTCGGCTTCGCAGACCCGGATTCGACCTCGGGCTACCTGATCCCGACCGTCACCCTGCCGGAAGCGCTTGGCGGCCCGGTCAAGGAATTCGTTGCCGAAACCGGCTTCGGCGGCGGCCACGAAAACCTCGTCCTCGAAGTGCTGAAGGGCACCTTCGATGCCGGCACCACCTTCGGCTCCGGCGTTGGCGATTTCAAGGACGGCTACACCTCGGGCAACCTGCGCAAGATGGTCGATAAGGGCGTTCTCAACATGGACGACCTGGTCGAGCTCTGGAAGTCCCCGCTGATCCCGAACGGTCCGGTCGTTGTCCGCACCTCGATGAACGACGACATGAAGGCGAAGTTCAAGCAGTTCATGATGGACCTGCCGAAGACCGACGCCGCCTGCTTCGCGGCCGTTCAGGGTGGTGACTTCACCGGCTTCACCGAAGTCAACGTCGACTTCTACAAGCCGATCATCGACGCCCGCAAAGCCACCATCGGCGGCTGATCTCGACGCATCACGCGCCGCCGGAGGCTTCATCCGCCTCCGGCGGCGGTTTCTTGACCTTGCCATTTGTCGGTGGCCTGAAGGCGGTTTTCCATGAGCATATCCCTGATGCAGCCCGGCCTGAGCGACCGCGGCGCCGTCGTCGAGCGCCACTGGCAGCAGCTGGCCCGCAGCCGCCGCTACTACACCGTGCTCAGCCTCGCCATCCTCGCCGTCGCCCTGGCAAGTTCGCTGTGGTTCGCCAACGAGACCAATTCCGGCAAGTTCATCGATCGCCTGCCGCATCTGTTCGATTTCGTCGGCGACCTCATGCCGCGCGAGCCGATGGAAATCTTCCGTGCGATGTTCGACCTGCCCTCGCCCTATTATGACGGCAGCCTGAAATACGAATATCCGGAAGGCCGCTACTACGTCACCGACAGCTTCTACATCCCGGAATATTTCTACAAGATGGCCGAGACGATCAACATCGCCATCCTGTCGACGCTCATCGGCTTCATCTTCGGCGGCATCCTGTCGTTCTTCGCCGCCCGCAACATGACCAGCAGCGTGCTGATCCGTGGCCCGGTGCGCCGCTTCATGGAAATCCTGCGCGCCTTTCCCGAGATCGTGCTTGCCGGGTTCTTCCTGGCGATCCTGTCGCTCGGCCCCATCCCGGCCATCATCGCGGTGTCGATCCACACCATCGGCGCGCTCGGCAAGCTGTTCTTCGAAGTGATCGAGAATGCCGACATGAAGCCGGACGAGGGGCTGAAGGCGGTCGGGGCGAGCTGGCTCGAGCGTGCCTGGTTCGGCATGGTGCCGCAGGTCATGCCCAATTTCATGAGCTATTTCCTGCTGCGCCTGGAAATCAACGTGCGTGCCTCCACGGTCATCGGCGCGGTCGGTGGCGGTGGCATCGGCGAACAGCTCAGGCTGTCGATCAGCCGGGGGCACGAGGCCAAAACGCTGGCGATCGTGCTGCTGCTGTTCATCACCATCATTGCCGTCGACCAGTTGTCTGCCTGGCTCAGGCGCAAGCTGGTGGGCGACCAGGCCTTCCAGGCCGTCGTGTGAGGAGCCCGCCCATGACCATGCTCGCCCAAGCCGATATGGACGCGATCGCCGCCCGCCATGGCGCGCTGCTGCAGCCGTCGTTCTGGATGCGCTTCCGCTTCCTTCTGATCGGCGGATCGGTGCTCCTCTATTTCGTGTTCTGCTGGTGGTTCTTCGCGGTCGGCCAAGTTCTCGGAACCGCCAACTGGGGCATCGCCGGTACCTATCTCGCCGACTGGATATCCTATGAAATCCGCCCCGACATCGAGATCGAGGCGGATGGCAGCATGAAGATCGTCTATCCGCGCTTCGACCCCATCGGCCCCAACCCGAACCCGGACTGGCTGACGAGCGAGCGCGCCACCGTGACCCGCACGATCGAGATTCCCGGATCGGCCCAGGCTGCCGCGCCGAAGGCCGGCTCCTCCTTCTCCTTCATGGCGCCCACAGTATCGACGGAAGCCGTGACCGCGGCCCGTACGGAGACGCGCACTGAAGAGGTCGTCACCCGGGCAACCATCGCGATGAACGCGGACGACAGGATCGTCGTCGCGCCAGACGTGGTGGAGGTCCATCGCGGAGACGAGACGATATCGGTCGACCTCGATGCCGGCCGGGCGGTCAACCCGCGCGGTCCGCTGCCGGGCTGGGCCGAGCAACGCCGCCCCGGCGAGAAGATCGTGCTCGCCTTCGGCTTTTCCGGCTGGGCCGAAATCCGCGACGACGTGGTGAAGATCCACAAGCGGTTCCTCGGCTGGGAAGGCTTCTTCTTCGACACGAGCTCCCTTTATTTCGGCAAGTCGTGGTCGGAAGTGCTTGGTCTTCTCGCCTCCGACCAGCGGCTGGATCCGACGCAGAGCAATCTGTCGCTCGCCGTCAACGACATACTCTACAATCCCTCCTGGCAGCACCTGGACGTCTGGACCAAGCTGCTCCAGACCATCGTCATGGCCTTTGTCGGCACCTTGTTCGCCATGGTGCTCGCCTTCCCGCTGTCGTTCCTGGCGGCACGCAACATCCTGCACAACAAGCCCGTCAACCAGCTGGTCAAGCGCTTCTTCGACTTCCAGCGCTCCGTCGACATGTTCATCTGGGCCCTGTTCTTCACCCGCGCCTTCGGGCCGGGGCCGCTCGCCGGCATTTCGGCGATCTTCTTCACCGACACCGGCACGCTCGGCAAACTCTATTCGGAAGCGCTGGAAAACATCGACGACAAGCAGCGCGAGGGCGTCAAGTCCGTCGGCGCCGCACCGCTTGCCGTCCAGCGTTTCGGCGTGCTGCCGCAGGTCCTGCCGCTATTTGCATCGCAGGCGCTGTATTTCTGGGAATCCAATACCCGCTCGGCCACCATCATCGGCGCCGTCGGCGCCGGCGGTATCGGGCTCAAGCTGTGGGAAGCCATGCGGACGAATTCCGACTGGGAGAATGTCGCCTATATGGTGGTGCTGATCCTCGTCGTCGTCTTCGTCTTCGACGGCATCTCGAACGCCCTGCGCTCGCGACTGATGGGGACGCGGCATTGATTTCGAAGACCGCACACTTCACCTATCATCAATCTGTCACGGTGTTCGGCTAGCGACACCGACTTGCAGTTTGCCCCGCGACCGCATCATGGTGGGGCGAACATGAAAATCGAGGAATTCCCGTCTTGCGCTACGCGCTCTATTTCACGCCCCCCGCCGACGATCCCCTGACCCGAAGCGCTGCGGCCTGGCTCGGCCGCGACGCCTTTTCGGGCGAGACCCTGGCGGTCGAGGAGACCGGCCCCTTCCCGGCCGACGCCTTTGCCACGCTCACCGAGGATCCGCGGCGCTACGGATTTCACGCGACGATCAAGGCGCCCTTCGAGCTGGCCGAAGGCCAGAGCGAAGAGGCGCTGGTCGAGCGCTACCGGGCATTCTGCGCGTCCCGTTCAGCGTTCGACATACCCTCGATCGTGATCGGCCAGCTCGGTCCGTTCTTCGCGCTGATCCCCGCCGAGACGTACCCGCCGCTGCAGGACTTCGCCGCCGCCGTGGTCGAGGCCTTCGAACCGTTTCGCGCACCGCTCAGCGAGGCCGACATCGCCCGGCGCAAGCCCGAGCGTCTCGGCGAGGCGCAGCGCGCGCATCTGCTTCGCTGGGGTTATCCTTACGTCATGGAGGAATTCCGCTTCCACATGACGCTGACCGGCCCGGTCGAGCCGACCCAGGCGGAGACGATGCGCCAGCTCGCCTCCGCGCGCTTCGCCGCCTTCACCGACAAACCGCTCCGCATTTCCGGCCTCGCACTCTTCGTCGAGCGGGAACGCGGCGCGCCCTTCACCGTCCACGCCTGGCAGCCGCTCACCGGCGCCTGAACCACCGAAAGTCGATCGCATGTCCGCCGAGACCATTCTTTCCAATGCCCGCATCGTTCTTGAGGACCAAGTCGTCGAAGGCTCCGTCCAGATCCGCGACGGCCGCATCGCCGACATTTCGGAAGGGTCGATGCGCTCCGGCGAGGATTTCGGCGGCGACTATCTGATCGCCGGCCTCGTCGAGCTGCACACCGACCACCTCGAATCGCATTATTCGCCGCGCCCGGGCGTGCGGTGGAACAAGACCTCGGCGATCCAGGCGCATGATGCGCAGGTGGCGACCGCGGGCATTACCACCGTGTTCGACTGCCTGCGCATGGGCTCCGACGAGGATGGCGGCTTCAGCCAGGGCGAGATGCGCGAGATGGCAGACGCCATCCAGGCGGCCGAGCGCGAGGACCGGCTGCGGGCGGAACACCTGATCCATCTGCGCTGCGAGGTTTCGGCCGCCGACGTGCTCGACCATTTCGCCGATTTCGAAACCGACCCTTACGTGCGGCTGGTGTCGCTGATGGACCATGCGCCGGGGCAGCGGCAGTTCCAGACGATGGAGCAGTACACGCTCTACTACAAGACGAAGCGCGGGCTTTCGGAAGAGGCCTTCGCCCATTTCGTCGCCCGCCGGCAGGAATCCTCTGCGAAATACGCAGGCCCCCACCGCGACGCGCTGGCACGCGTCTGCTCGGCGCGCGGCATCACGGTGGCCAGCCACGACGACGCGACCCTCGACCATGTCGAAGAGGCCAAGGGCTATGGGGTGCGGCTCGCCGAGTTCCCGACCAGCCTCGAGGCGGCAGATGCCTCGCACCAGGCCGGCATGAGCGTGCTGATGGGGGCGCCGAACGTGGTGCGCGGCAAGTCGCATTCCGGCAATATCGCCGCGCGCGATCTCGCCAGCCGGGGCGTGCTGGACGTGCTCTCCTCCGACTACGTGCCGCTCAGCCTGCTGCATGCACCCTTCGTGCTGGCGGATGATTTCGACGGCATCAGCCTGCCGCAGGCGCTGGCCATGGTCACCTCGACGCCGGCACGGACCGTCGGCCTCGACGACCGCGGCCGGATCGCTCCGGGGCTGCGCGCCGACCTCGTTCGCGTGCGGCGTGACGACGGCGTCCCGGTCGTGCGGTCGGTCTGGCGCGAAGGGCGCAGGGTCGCCTGATGAACCACGATCCCGCACTAGCGCGAAAGAAGAGCAAGACCGGCACCATGGTGGCGGTCGTCGGTCCCAGCGGCGCCGGCAAGGACAGCCTCATCCATATCGCCATGACGCATTTTGCCGGACGCCCCGACGTGCACTTCGTCCAACGGGTGATCACCCGTCCTGCCGACGCAGGCGGGGAACAGCACCACGGCGTCTCGTCCGAGGTTTTCCAGGTGATGCGTGAACAGGGCGCGTTCGCGGTGGACTGGGATGCCCACGGCCTGAGCTACGGCATTCCCGCCTCGGTGCATGAAAAGCTGGCGCTCGGCCATCTGGTGATCGCCAACGGCTCGCGTTCGGCGCTGCCGCACTGGGCCAACGCCTTTCCCTCGCTGCTGGTCATCAACGTCACGGCGTCGCCGGAAGTGCTCGCCGAAAGGCTGGTCGCCCGCGGCCGCGAAAGCCGCGAGGAAATCCTCGAGCGGCTGAAGCGCGGTTCGCTGACCGTCGAGGGCGACTACGACGTGGTCGACATCGACAATAGCGGTGCACTGGCAGATGCAGGCGCGAGGTTCGTCTCGACGCTCGACGCCGTGCTGGCGCGCTGCACCAGCGCCTGATCCCGCAGTCAGCCGGGCTCGCCGATACGCTCGACCGATGCGAGCAGCGCTGCCGCATGCGACAGCGCCGTCGCCGCCGCCTCGATCATCTGCGGCAGGATCAGCCATTCGAGCGTCCAGGCACTGCCGGAGCGTTCCTGCTCGTGCACCAGCGCCTGGTGCAGTCCGGCGACCTGGGTGGCGTTGTAGCGCGCCAGCGTCACCAGCACCTCGGCCAGAACCGGATTGCGCTTGTGCGGCATGGCCGAGGATCCGCCGCCGCCGGACAGCTCGATCTGGTCGACACCGTTCTGCGCCATCAGGGCGATGTCCATGCCCATCTTGCCGAGGGCGCCGGTGACGCGCGACAGGAAGGATGCGAAGTCGGCGATGCGGTCGCGATCGGTATGGGGCACATGCGCCGGCACGCCGAGACCCAGTTCCGCCGCAAGCGCCGCGCGCACAGGCCCGATGCTGTCCCCGAACTTTTCCGCCGTGCCGGCCGCGCCGGCGAGCGACAGGATGAGCATCCGATCGGCAATGGCGGGAAGCGCCGTGGCGAGATGGCTCAGGCTGCCGCGCCAGATTTCGAGCCTATCGCCCACGGTGATCATGATCGCCGACTGCATGCGCGTGTGCGCCATCAGCGGCCGGCTTCCGGAGCGTTCGATGATCGCCGCAAGCTGTTTGTCGACGGCCTCGAGCCGCCGTTGCAGCAGTGCAAGGACCGGTTTCAGCTTCAATGCCAGGGCCGTATCGATCACGTCCTGGGACGTCGCCCCGAAATGCAGCGCGGACGCCGCCTCTTCGCCAATCGCTTCCCGCAGTTGCGCGACGAGATTCGGCACCGGGACACCGTCCCTCAGCACCGCTTCAGCGAGACGCTCGCGGTCCGGTCGAAAGCCACCGACCACGGAGCCGATCGCATCCGCGTGCCGCGCGTCGATCAGTCCCTGCGAGGCTTCGACCCGGGCGAGCGTTGCCTCGAAGGCCAGCATGGCGGCGAGATCCGCCTCTTCCCCGAGCATCTCGGCGATCACGGCATCGCCGAGCAGGCGGGATTGGCAGGGAAGGAAGGTCAGCGCCATGGCTCAGACACGCTCCAGGGCCACGGCAATGCCCTGGCCGACGCCGATGCACATGGTGGACAGCGAATAACGGCCGCCGGTGAGCGACAGTTCGAGCGCCGCCGTGCCGGTGATGCGGGCGCCGGACATGCCGAGCGGATGGCCAAGGGCGATCGCCCCGCCGTTGCGGTTGACGCGAGGATCGTCGTCGGCGATGCCGAGCAGGCGCAGCGTCGCCAGGCCCTGGGAGGCGAAGGCCTCGTTGAGTTCGATGACGTCGAACTGATCCTGGCGCATGCCGAGCCGGGCCATCAGCTTCTGCGAGGCCGGTGCCGGGCCGATGCCCATGATCCGCGGCGGCACGCCGGCGACGGCCCCGCCGAGAACGCGGGCGATCGGGGTGAGGCCATGCTTTTTCGCCGCTACTTCCGAGGCGATGATCAGCGCGGCGGCTCCGTCGTTCACGCCGGAGGCATTGCCGGCGGTCACCGTGCCGCCTTCCCGCTTGAAGGGTGTGCCGAGCTTGGCGAGCGTCTCGATGGTGGTCGCGCGCGGATGCTCGTCGCGTTCGACGACCACGGCATCGCCCTTGCGCTGGGGAATGGTCACCGGGGTGATCTCCTCGGCCAGCCGACCGTTCTGCTGGGCGGCCGAGGCCTTGGCCTGGGAGCGGACGGCAAAGGCGTCCTGGTCCTCGCGGCTGACGTGGTAGTCTTCCGCAACATTCTCGCCGGTCTCGGGCATCGAGTCGACGCCGTACTGCTTCTTCATCAGCGGATTGACGAAGCGCCAGCCGATAGTCGTGTCGTGGATCTCGGCATGGCGGGAAAAGGCGGTTTCGGCCTTGGGCATGACGAAGGGCGCGCGCGACATGCTTTCGACGCCGCCGGCGATCATCAGCTCCGCCTCGCCCGCCTTGATGGCGCGGGCGGCGGCGATGACCGCGTCCATGCCCGAGCCGCACAGGCGGTTGATCGTCGTTCCGCCGAGGCTGACCGGCAGCCCGGCGAGCAGCAGCGACATACGGGCGACGTTGCGATTGTCTTCGCCTGCCTGGTTGGCGCAACCGAAGATGACATCGTCCACGGCCTCGAAATCGAGGCCCGTGTTCCGGGCCATCAAGGCTCTCAGCGGCACGGCGCCGAGATCGTCGGCGCGAACGAACGCCAGCGCGCCGCCGAACCGGCCGATCGGGGTGCGGACATAGTCGCAGATGAAGGCTTCGGTCATCAGATCATCCTTGCAGTTCGGGTACGACGAGTTCGGCCACGGGACCGTCGACATGCAGGCCTGCGCCCGTCATCGCCTGAAGCTCCTCCATCGACATGCCGGCGAGCTTCTCGCGCACCACGAAGCGGTTCTTCACGATATCGATGACAGCGTGGCTCGTATAGACGCGGGTGATGCAGCCGACACCGGTCAGCGGGAAGGCGCATTTCTCCACCAGCTTGGGCTCACCCTTCTTCGTGACATGCTCGGTGATGACGAAGACCTGCTTGGCGCCATGCACGAGGTCCATCGCTCCGCCAACGGCGGGCACACCCTTGGAGCCGACCCGCCAATTGGCCAGGTCACCGTTCTGGGCGACCTGGTAGGCGCCGAGGATGGCGACGTCGAGGTGTCCGCCCCGGACCATGGCGAAGCTGTCGGCATGATGGAAGAAGGCGGCGCCGGGCTTCAGCGTCACGGCCTTCTTGCCGGCATTGATCAGGTCCCAATCCTCTTCACCCGGCGGTGGCGGCTCGCCGAAATTGAGGATGCCGTTTTCCGTGTGGAAGATCGCTTCGCGGCCGGGCGGCTGGTAGCGGGCGACCATTTCGGGAAAGCCAATGCCGAGATTGACATAGGCGCCGTCGGCAATGTCCTGGGCGGCACGCCAGGCGATCTGGGCGTTGGAAAGCTTGATGTCTTCGCGCGTGTCGATGGTCATGCGTAGGCCACTCCAGCTCGAATGAGGTCTTCTTCCTGTTTGGCGTCGGCGATCTCGACCACGGAATTGACGAAGATGCCCGGCGTGATGACGTGTTCGGGGTCGATGCCGCCGGCCGGCACGAGCCGCGAAACCTGGGCGATGGTGCGGGCGGCGGCCATGCACATCAGTGGATTGAAGTTCCGTCCGGCCTTGTTGTAGGTCAGGTTGCCATGGGTATCGCCGATCTGACCCTTGACGATGGCGAAGTCGGCCTTCAGCCAGCGCTCCTGCACATAGTGACGACCGTCGAACTCGGCGATCGGCTTGCCCTCGGCAAGTTCGGTGCCGTAGGCGGTCGGGGTGTAGAAGGCCGGAATGCCGGAACCACCCGCCCGGATCCGCTCGGCGAGCGTTCCCTGGGGGACAAGCTCGAGTTCAATCTCGCCGGCCAGATAGCGGTCGGTGAATGCCCGCGGATCGTTGGAGCGCGGAAACGAGCAGATCATTTTCCGGACCATGCCGGCGTCGATCATCGCAGCAATCCCGATGCGTCCATTGCCGGCATTGTTGTTGATGACGGTCAGGCTTTTGGGCCCCTTGTCGATCAGGGCGTGGATCAGTTCGATCGGCGCGCCGGACCCGCCAAAGCCGCCGATCATCACGGTCGCACCGTCGCCGATCTCGGCAACGGCCGCCGCCGCGTCTGAAACTGTCTTGTCCATGTGCACCTCCGTGACGGTACGGCGAGCCATGCGCGCCGACAACTTCGCCACAAGAACTAAGCGGACCACGGCTCGACGGCAATCAATTTGTGCGTTATATGATTTTTGTTCGTATATCGCACAACGCGCGGAAATTCACAGGGAAGCAGAATGATCAAGGAACGCGACCTCATGGGAGGCCTGATCAAGGGCCTCAGGGTGATCGAGGCCTTCAGCGCCGACCGGCCACGGCTGTCGATCACCGAAGCCGCAGAGACCGCGGCGCTCGACCGCGCGACGACCCGTCGCTGCCTGCTGACGCTCGCGGAGATGGGCTATGCGGCCTATGACGGGAAGTTCTTCACGCTGACGCCGCGCGTGCTGAGACTGGGCACCGGCTGCCTGGCCGCCATGCCATTGCCACGCATCGTGCAGCCCGTCCTTGATCGCCTGTCCCAGGAGATCGGCGAGAGCACGTCCGTGTCGATCCTCGACGAGAGCGAGATCGTCTATGTCGCGCGGGCAGCCCAGCGGCGGGTGATGTCGATCGCCCTGATGCCGGGCTCGCGCCTGCCCGCCTATTGCACCTCGATGGGCCGCGTCCTGCTGGCGGCGCTGGATCCCGCCGAGGCAAGGCAGGTGCTGGAAGCGTCCGCCCGGACATCGCGCACCGAGCGGACCGTGACCGATCTCGACGCGCTGATGGCGATACTGGAGGAGACCCGCAAGCAGGGCTATGCGCTGATCGACCAGGAGGTCGAGCTGGGCCTGCGCTCCATCGCCGTACCGCTGACGACGGCCAGGGGCCAGACGGTGGCCGCGCTCAATGTCGGGCTTGGCGCCGGCGCCGAAGCCATGTCGGCAGTCGCGGCACGTTATCTGCCGGCGCTGCGCAAGGTCCAGGCGGAGCTTTCCCAGGTGCTCGCCTGACCTGAAGGAAGGTAGGCATGCGCTGCGACATCGACCGGCGGCGATCCCCGCCCTAGCGACACTGCGGTTTCGCCAGCCTTGCGGTGCGCCGGCCAAGGCGCATCGCAGCTTTCCGGCAGCGTGCCTCAGATATCGAAGAACACCGTCTCGTTCTCGCCCTGCAGATGGATGTCGAACCTGTAGGCATCGCCGTCCCGCACGGCGATCAGGGTTGGGACGCGCACCTTGTGCTCGATGCGGGCCAGCACCGGATCGGCTGCATTGGCCTCGGCCTCGTCGGCAAAGTACATGCGGGTATGAAGGCCGATATTGATGCCGCGCGCCACGACCCAGACCGTGATGTGCGGCGCCATCAGCCGTCCGTCGGAAAAGGGAACCCGGCCGGGCTTGATCGTCTCGAAGACATATTCGGCCGTTTCCATGTCTGCCGGGCAGCGCCCCCAGCCAAGGAAATTCGGATCGGCCTTGCCGCGGGTTTCCGACGGGCTGTTGTAGAAGCCGTCGGCATCCGCCTGCCAGATTTCCACCATGGCATCACGCAGCGGCGTTCCCGAACCGTCGATGACGCGGCCCTTGACCGTGATGCGTTCGCCGCGGGTCTTGTCGTTGACGAGCGGACCGGAGCCCAGGTCTTTTTCGAAGACACCGTGGATGCCGGCGAAGTTCGGCGTGCAGCCGATGTGGACGTAGGGGCCGGCCGTCTGCGACGCGGTTTCCTTCAGGTAGTCGAGTGGCTGTACCATGTCAGTTCCCCTCCTTCCGGTTCTCGAACAGCGTCGAGCGGCGGCCGCGCAGCACGATGTCGAACTTGTAGGCGCGCATGTCGTGCGGCATGGTCGCATTCATGTCGAGCGGCGCGATCAGGCGCTCGATCGCCGCCTTGTCCGGAATCGTCTTGACGATCGGGCAGATCCAGATCAGCGGGTCGCCCTCGAAATACATCTGGGTGATCAGGCGCTGGGCAAATCCGTGGCCGAAGATCGAGAAGTGGATATGTGCCGGGCGCCAGTCGTTGACGCCGTTCGGCCAGGGATAGGGGCCGGGCTTGATGGTCTTGAACCAGTAGTAGCCATCCTCGTCGGCGATGGTACGGCCGACACCGCCGAAATTGGGATCGAGCGCCGCGAGATAGGTGTCCTTCTTGTGGCGGTAGCGGCCGCCGGCATTGGCCTGCCAGAACTCGACGAGCGCGCCGGCGACGCCCCTGCCGCGTTCGTCCAAGACACGACCATGAACCAGGATGCGCTGGCCGATCGGGCTCTCGCCGGGCTTGGCGTAGTTGACGATCAGGTCGTTGTCGAACTCGTTGAGCATGCCGTGGCCGAAGACCGGGCCGGTGATCTCGCTCCTGGTTCCTTCGAGAGAGATCAGCGCGCGCTGCGGCGAGCGCAGCACTGTGGTCTTGTACCAAGGGGTATAGGCGGGTGGATGCATGTCACGGTCGCGGGGGAAGAATATCCCCGTCTCGGGCTTGGTGTTGGTCATCGTCCTTCCTCCCTCTCGCCGTCGCCTTCCATTTGCCGGAGCGCGTTCTTGGCAATCTTGATCGCATGATTGGCCGCAGGCACGCCGGCATAGATCGCCACGTGCAGCAGCGCCTCCATGATGTCCTCGGGCGTCGCTCCCGTGTTCCTCGTCGCCCGCACGTGCATGGCCACCTCCTCGTCGTGGCCGAGGGCCGCGAGCAGCGCGATGGTGACCATCGAGCGCTCGCGCTTCGTCCAGGTCGGACGCGACCAGACATGGCCCCAGGCAGCCTCCGTGATCAGGTCCTGGAAGGGCTCGTCGAAGACGGTCTTCGACTTCTGTGCCTCATCCACATAGCTGTCGCCCAAAACGCTGCGGCGGGTGGCCATGCCCTGATCGTAACGAGGAGACTTTTCCGGGGCTTTGCTCATGTCATGCCTTCTTGAGAAACGCCTGTAGCAGTTCGGCCAGCGCTTCGGGCTGCTCGACGCAGGGGATATGGCCGCAACCCTCGATGACCTCGAAGCGTGCACCCTTGATTTGATCGGCCGCCGCCTTGACAACGTCGACGGGGGTCGAGCCGTCCTGGTCGCCGACGACGCAGAGAACCGGGACCGAGATCGTCGGCAGGACGTCAGTAAAGTCGCTGTCGCGGATCGCCTTGCAGGTCGAGACATAACCGGCGGCGGACTGGCGGCACAGCATGGTGCGATAGCCGGCCAATTCGTCGGCCCGCTCCTGATGGAAGTCCGGCGTGAACCAGCGTTCCATCACATTGTCGGCTATGCTTTCCAGCCCGCCCTTGCCGATCGCCTCGATACGGGCATTCCAGACATCGGCCGTGCCGATCTTTGCCGCCGTGTCGCACAGGACCAGCTTCTTCACGAGTTCCGGACGCTTCTGCCAGAGGCCCTGGCAGACCAGGCCGCCGACCGAGAGGCCGCAGAACACCGCCCGCTTGATGCCGACATGCTCGACCAGCGCGACGAGATCATCGACCAGATCCTCCATGCCGAAAGGCTTGTCGGCGCCGCCGGTCAGGCCATGGCCGCGGCTGTCATAGAGAAGGACGGAAATGTCGTCGCTGATCTCGTCGAACAGCGGCAGCCAGATGCGGAAGTCCGTGCCGAGCGAGTTGGAGAAGACGACGAGATTCTTCGCGTCCGGCTCGCCCAGCATTTCATAGTGGACCGTAATTCCGTTGATGGTGGCGAAAGCCATGGGTTTCTCCTCGATGGATGGAAGTTATGCGATGCAATTTGGCGGGTAAAATGATATTCCCTGTCAAATTCATAACCAATTCGGCATGAATCATGGACCAGAGGATCAAGTTTCGACACCTGCAGACCTTTCTTGAGGTCGCACGCCAGCGCAGCGTCGGCAAGGCCGCCGACGCATTGGCTATCACCCAGCCCGCTGTCACGCGGACGATGCGCGAACTCGAGGAGATCCTCGGCGTGGCGCTCCTCGAAAAGGAGGGGCGCGGCATCCGGATCTCGCATTTCGGCGAGGTGTTCCTCAAGCACGCGGCCGAGAGCCTTGCGGCGGTGCAGCGGGGCATGGACTCGCTTGCCCAGGCGATGAAGTCGGAGGGACCGCCGATCCGTATCGGCACCTTGCCCACTGCCTCCGCCACCTTCATGCCGGATGCGGTCGCCGATTTCCTGGCAAGCGGCACCGGAAGCCAGGTGACGATCGAAAGCGGCGAGAACCGCGCGCTGTTGAACTCGCTGCGCCTCGGCGAACTGGACCTGGTGGTGGGACGCCTCGCGGCGCCTGAGCGCATGACCGGCCTGCATTTCGAACCGCTCTACAGCGAGGAAGTGGCGATCATCGTGGCGCCCGGCCATCCGCTTCTGGCCCGGCGCAATTTCACCCTCGGCTCGCTTGCCAACTACACGGTGCTGATGCCCAACAGAGGTTCTGTCATCCGGCCCTATGTCGACCGGTTGCTGCTCACCAACGGCATTCCGGAGCTGCCGAACACCGTCGAGACCGTCTCCGACTCGTTCGGCCGCGCTTTCGTCACCCGGCACCGGGCGGTGTGGTTCATCTCGCGCGGGGTGGTCGCCGACGAGTTGCAGAGCGGCCGGCTGGCGGAACTTCAGATCGACATGAGCGAGACACGCGGCGCGGTGGGCTTGACCACCCAGGCCGGCGTCGAGCCGAGCGCCGCCCTCACCCTGCTCAAGCAGACCATCCGCAACCATGTGGCGGCACGGACGGCGCTTATCTGATCGCCTGCTCAGTGCGCCTCGTCCCAGTTGTGGGCGGCGCGGGCATCGACCTTGAGCGGGACGCGCATGGATACGGCCGGCATGGCGGCATGCTCCATGGTCTGGACGATGATCGGCATGGCCGCGTCGATCGCCTCGTCTTCGACCTCAAAGATCAATTCGTCATGCACCTGCAGGAGCATGCGCGCCTTTTCGCGAAGACCAGCCGCTTCGAGCGCCGGCTCGACCTTGATCATGGCCCGGCGGATGATGTCGGCGGCCGAGCCCTGGATCGGCGCATTGATCGCGGCGCGTTCGTTGAAGGCGCGCATCGACGGGTTGGACGACTTGATTTCCGGATAGTGTGCGCGGCGGCCGAAGATCGTCTCGACATAGCCGTTTTCGCGGGCAAACGCCTTGGTGCTCTCCATGTAGTCCTTGATGCCCGGAAAGCGCTCGAAATACTTCTTGATGTATTCGCCGGCTTCCGACCGCTCGATACCGAGCTGGTTGGCCAGGCCGAAAGCGGAAATTCCGTAGATGATGCCGAAGTTGATCGCCTTGGCGCGGCGACGGACTTCCGACGGCATGCCCTCGACCGGCACACCGAACATTTCCGAGGCCGTCATCGCATGGATGTCGATGCCGTCGGCGAAGGCCTGGCGCAGCTGCGGGATCTCGGCCACATGGGCAAGGACGCGCAGCTCGATCTGGCTGTAGTCGGCAGACAGAAGCTTGTGGCCGGGCGTGGAGACGAAGGCGGTGCGGATCTTGCGGCCTTCGGCGGTGCGCACCGGAATGTTCTGCAGGTTCGGCTCGGAGGACGACAGGCGGCCGGTCGTGGTCGAGGCGAGCGAATAGCTGGTGTGCACCCGCTTGGTCTGAGGGTGGACGAAGCTCGGCAGCGCGTCGGTATAGGTGGATTTCAGCTTGGTGAGCTGGCGCCAGTCGACGATCTTGCGCGGCAGCGGCGCGCCTTCGGCCGCCAAATCTTCCAGCACCTGCGCCGAGGTCGACCATTGGCCAGTCTTGGTCTTGGAACCGCCGGGCAGGCCCATGCGACCGAACAGGATATCGCCGAGCTGCTTGGGCGAGCCGATGTTGAAACGCTCGCCGGCCAGTTCATAGATCTCGTCCTCGAAGGCGGCGGCTTTCTGGCCGAGTTCGCCGGAGAGGCGCGACAGGATCTGGCGGTCGATCGAGATACCGCGCTCTTCCATGTCGGCGAGAACGGGCACCAGCGGCCGCTCCAGGCGCTCGTAGATGCGCGTCAGCTTTTCCGCCGCAAGCCGGGGCTTGAGCACCATCCACAGGCGCAGCGTCACATCGGCGTCCTCCGCCGCATAGGCGGTCGCCTTGTCGATGTCGACGAGGTCGAAGGTGACCGAGGACTTGCCGGTGCCGGCCACGTCCTTGTAGGCGATCGGCGTGTGGCCGAGCCATTTTTCAGAGAGGCCGTCCATGCCGTGATTGCCCTTGCCGGCATCCAGCACGTAGGACATCAGCATGGTGTCGTCGAAGCCCTTGATGACGATGCCGTGGCGCTTCATCAGCAGGTAGTCGTATTTGAGGTTCTGCGCGACCTTGAGGATCGACGGATCCTCCAGCAAGCCCTTGAGTGCTGCCAGCGCCTCCGCCATCGGGATCTGGCCCTCGGCCAGTTTCAGGCCGTCGCTGAACAGGTCGTCGCGGCCGGTCTTGTGGGCGAGTGGTATGTAGGCGGCGCGAATTCCGGTCGAGCCGGACTGCTGCGTGTTGTCGGCGATGGCCAGCGAAAAGCCGACCAGATCGGCCAGCATCGGGTCGATGGAGGTGGTCTCGGTGTCGAAGCCGACCAGTCCCGTCTCGCGCGCCGCCTCGATCCAGGCGTTGAGCGTTTCGATGTCGCGGATCGTCTGGTAACCGGTCGTGTCGATCGTGCTGCCATGGAATGCGGCAGCGCGCGCGGCCGCGAGATCCGCAGGGGTCGGATCGCCGGTTGGCACCGCAACCGACGGCGGCGTCTTGCCGGTCTCGACCGTCACTGCAGCCGAAGCGGAGGCGGCGCCGTTTGCCGGGACTGCTGCATCAAGATCCGGACCATGGGCGGCAGGCCCCCATTCGACCGTCACCGGAGCCGGGTCGATGGCGGAGGCGTCGCAACCGCAAGCGTCGGCGACGCGGCGCGTCAGCGTGGTGAATTCCATGGTCTTGAGGAAGCCGACCAGCTTCGGCCCGTCCTGCGGCTCCAGCACCAAGGCATCGAGCGGCATGTCGACCGGTACGTCGGTTTTCAGCGTGACCAGCTGGCGCGACAGGCGGACGAGATCTGCATTGGCGACGATGTTCTCCCGGCGCTTGACTTGCTTGATCTCGCCGGCACGGGCCAGCAGCGTGTCGAGATCGCCGAACTCCTCCAGCAGTTGGGCGGCCGTCTTCGGGCCGATGCCCGGGACGCCGGGGACATTGTCGGTCGAATCGCCCGTCAGGGATTGCAGGTCGATCATCTTTTCCGGCGGCACGCCCCATTTCTCGATGACGTCGGGAATGCCGATCTGCTTGTCCTTCATGCTGTCATACATGTGGACCATGGGGGTGACGAGCTGCATCAGGTCCTTGTCGGAGGAGATGATGGTGACGTCGGCGCCGATCGCCTCGGCCTGGCGCGCATAGGTGGCGATCAGGTCGTCGGCCTCGAAACCCTCGGTCTCGATGCAGGGAAGGTTAAAGGCGCGGGTCGCCTGGCGGATCAGGCCGAATTGCGGGACCAGCTCTTCCGGCGGCGCCGACCGGTTGGCCTTGTATTGAGGATAGAGTTCCTTGCGGAAGGTCTTCGACGAATAGTCGAAGATGACGGCGAAATGGGTGGGTGTCACCCCGACATTCGTGTCGCGCGCTTCGGTCAGCAGCTTCCACAGCATGTTGCAGAAGCCCGAGACGGCGCCGACCGGCAGCCCGTCGGATTTCCGGGTCAGCGGGGGAAGAGCGTGGAAGGCACGAAAGATGAAGCCCGAGCCGTCGACGAGGAAGAGATGATCGCCTTTTTTCATGTCGGCATGGATAGCGCGGGGCGTTCGAGGCGTCCATACAAACTTGCCGCAGGAGCCGTGCCGCAAACACGAAAACGTTACGAATTTGTAATCCGGCCTTCCCTTGAAAAACCATATTTCACCGCACATTTGATAGTCACCGGCGCCTGATCACGCCGCAGTCTGAAAGAGGCTCGTCCCCCGCCGCTTCAGACTGGACAAAGGCCTTATCCCCCTCTCCGGGCCTTTGTCCCCCATTTCGAAGCCGCCATGGCGTCCGCCTCCAAGCCATGGCGGCTTCTTGATGTCCGGACCATGGTTCGCCCCACCCCGCAGCCTCAAAAAGACCCAATCCGGAACTAGATCGCCTGCGATTTATTCTTGAGAGAAGCTTTAAACAGGCTTATCCATGGGCATGGCTCAAAATCGCTCCGATTCCGCCACCTATCTCGCCGGCCAGCTGGCCAAGGGATTTGCCCGCGCCCTGCAGGTGCGTGCGGCGAAACTGGGATTTTCGGCCGGCCAGCTGCCCATCCTCATCGAGCTTTGGAACGAAGAGGGACTGACCCAGAAACAGCTTCTCGACCGCGTCGACATCGAACAGGCGACCATGGCCAACACGCTGTCGCGCATGGAACGCGACGGACTGATCGAGCGCCGGCCGCATCCCTCCGACCGCCGTGCCCAGCTCGTCTTCCTCACCGACAAGGCCCGCGGCCTCAAGGACGAGGCGCTTGCCGCTGCCGATGCCGCGGACCAGGCGCTTTTCTCCGGTTTCCGCCGCTTCGAGAAGGAGCTGATGCTCGAATATATCCGCTGGGCGATCGACAATGCCCGCAAGGTCTAGTCACGCATCACCGGTCCTGCAGCGGCCCGCACTTGACGAAATTAAATTTCGGCCGGCCTCGAAACCGCGAGGCCTTTGGTCTATCGTCCCGGCGATTTGCAATGTCCAGGATGGATGCCATGACCGATATTTCCGCCGTACTCGACAGCGCCGACAAGGCCCTGCCGCAGAGCCTCGATCGCCTGTTCGACCTCGTCCGGATCCGCTCGATCTCGACCGATCCCGCCTACAAGGCCGAGTGCCGCAAGGCCGCCGAATGGCTGGTCCAGGAACTGACCGCGCTCGGATTCGAGGCCTCGGTGCGCGACACGCCTGGCCATCCCATGGTCGTCGCCCATCACGCCGGCGCGACGACAAACGCGCCGCACGCGCTGTTCTACGGCCATTACGACGTCCAGCCGGTCGACCCGCTGAACCTCTGGGAAAACGATCCCTT
>CALRRQ020000001.1:0-352569 GCA_943370615.1 Rhizobium sp. Q54 | reverse complement strand
CGGGGGCGGCGATGCCGAGCGGATCGAGATTGGCGTGCAGGTGGCCGCGCATGCGATAGGCGCGGATCATCATGATGGCACGGACCGAATCGCGCGTCGCCTGGAGAACCTGTTCGCTCGAGATCGACTGGCCGGCGGCTTCCGCCTTGGCCTTCACCTTGGTCTCGACGACCTTCTCGATCTGGCCCCAATTGCCGTCAAGCGCCGATACCAGCTCGCCATTGGCGGCGATCGGCCAGTTCTTGCGCTGCCAGGAGGCGCCGGCGGCGGCTTTCTTCACATCGACCGGGTTCTCGGCGAGCGCCTTGAAGAAGGCCTGCCATTCGGCCGGTACGGAGGCCGGATCGTCCTCGTAACGCGCGTGGAGCTGTTCGATATAGGCAGCGTTCGAACCGTCGAGGAACGACGTGATCTGAAACTGCTCGTTGGCTTCTTGCCTTGCCATGGTGTCCTGCGGACGTGTGCGTCCGCCTCCCGACTTGAGGTGATGACCGGGGACCGGTCTGCCGCTTGCATGGACCGCCCCGTGCGATCCAGTTCCTAAAACGCCAAATCAGGCAGGCGGACCACATGCATGGTCCCCCTGCCTGGTCGTAACTAAGTGGTCTCAGCCCTTGAGGACTTCAACCAGGGTCTTGCCCAGGCGCGCCGGAGACGGCGAAACCTTGATGCCGGCCGCTTCCATGGCTTCGATCTTCGATTCCGCATCACCCTTGCCGCCGGAGACGACCGCGCCGGCGTGGCCCATGGTGCGACCCTTCGGAGCGGTCCGGCCAGCGATGAAGCCTGCCATCGGCTTCTTGCGGCCCTTCTTGGCTTCGTCGATGAGGAACTGGGCCGCATCTTCTTCAGCCGCGCCGCCGATTTCGCCGATCATGATGATCGAGGTGGTGGCCGGGTCGGCGAGGAACAGTTCAAGCACGTCGATGAACTCGGTGCCCTTGACCGGGTCGCCACCGATGCCGACGGCCGTGGTCTGGCCGAGGCCCTCGTTCGAGGTCTGGAACACGGCTTCGTAGGTCAGCGTGCCGGAGCGCGAGACGATACCGACCGAACCCTTGCGGAAGATCGAGCCCGGCATGATGCCGATCTTGCATTCTTCCGGGGTCAGGATGCCTGGGCAGTTCGGGCCCAGCAGGCGCGACTTGGAGCGGTCGAGGCGAGCCTTGACGCGGACCATGTCCATTACCGGGATGCCTTCGGTGATGCAGGTGATGAACGGGATCTCCGCTTCGATCGCCTCGATGATCGCGTCTGCGGCACCTGCCGGCGGCACGTAGATCACGGTCGCGTCGGCGCCGGTCTTTTCCTTGGCCTCGGCGACGGTCGCGAAGATCGGCAGGCTTTCGCCCTTGGAGCCGGTCCAGGTTTCGCCACCCTTCCTCGGGTGGATACCGCCGACCATCTGCGTGCCGTAGTAGGCGAGAGCCTGCTCGGTATGGAAGGTGCCGGTCTTGCCGGTCAGGCCCTGCACGAGGACCTTGGTGTTCTTGTTGACGAGAATCGACATTGTTTCCGGTCCTTCAAATTAGCCGTTGATCGCCGCGACGATCTTCTTCGCCGCGTCGTCCAGATCGTCAGCGGCGGTGATCGCCAGACCGGACTCGTTCAGGATCTTCTTGCCGAGCTCGACATTGGTGCCTTCGAGACGCACGACGAGCGGAACCTTGAGACCAACTTCCTGGACGGCTGCGACAACGCCTTCGGCGATGACGTCGCACTTCATGATGCCGCCGAAGATGTTGACGAGGATGCCCTCGACCTTCGGGTCTGCGGTGATGATCTTGAAGGCAGCCGCGACCTTCTCCTTGCCGGCGCCGCCGCCGACGTCGCAGAAGTTCGCCGGCTCCTTGCCGTACAGCTTGATGATGTCCATCGTCGCCATGGCGAGACCGGCACCGTTGACCATGCAGCCGATATTGCCGTCGAGCGCCACATAGGCGAGGTCCCACTTGGAGGCCTCGATTTCCTTGGCGTCTTCTTCGGTCTCGTCGCGCAGCGCGCGGACGTCGTCATGGCGGAACAGCGCGTTGCCGTCGAACGACATCTTGGCGTCGAGGACGCGCAGATGGTCGTTCTTCATGACGATCAGCGGGTTGACCTCGAGCAGGGCCATGTCCTTCTCGACGAAGGCCTTGTAGAGCGCCGGGAAGAGCGACTTTGCGTCTTCGGCGGCAGCACCGGTCAGCTCGAGAGCCTTGGAGATGGCGGCGATGTCGGCAGCCGTCACGCCGGCTTCCGGGTCGATGGCGATGGTGTGGATCTTCTCGGGCGTGTCATGGGCGACAGCCTCGATGTCCATGCCGCCTTCGGTCGAAACGACGAAAGCGACGCGGCCGACGGAGCGGTCGACCAGCAGCGAGCAGTAGAGTTCGCGAGCGATGTCGGCGCCGTCTTCGATGTAGAGGCGGTTGACCTGCTTGCCGGCTTCGCCGGTCTGGGCGGTCACCAGCGTATTGCCGAACATTTCCTTGGCATGCGCCTTGGCTTCGTCGATCGAGAAGGCGAGGCGAACGCCGCCCTTGGCGTCGGGGCCGAGTTCCTTGAACTTGCCCTTGCCGCGACCGCCGGCATGGATCTGGCTCTTGACCACGTAGAGCGGGCCGGGAAGCTGCTTGGCAGCAGCTTCGGCTTCTTCGGCGGAAAAGATCGCAACGCCTTCGGCGACCGGTGCGCCGTAGCCCTTCAGAAGAGCCTTGGCCTGATATTCATGAATGTTCATCGTCTAGTCCCTAGTTCTGGGCCGAGTGGCGTTTACTTGAGGGCGGGGGCGATATTGATGCAGGCTTCGCAGAGGCCGGCAACGGCGCCGACGGACTTCTGGAAGGCTTCTTCTTCGGCCTTGTTGAATTCGACCTCGATGATGCGCTCGACGCCGCCGGCACCGATGACGGTCGGAACGCCGACATACATGTCCTTCACGCCGTACTGGCCGGAGAGGTAGGCAGCGCAGGGCAGGACGCGTTTCTTGTCCTTGAGGTAGGATTCGGCCATTTCGATCGCCGAGGCGGCCGGTGCGTAGTAGGCCGAACCGGTCTTCAGGAGGCCGACGATTTCGGCGCCGCCGTCACGGGTGCGCTGGATGATTTCTTCGAGGCGTTCCTTGGTGACCCAGCCCATCTTGACGAGGTCGGTGAGCGGAATGCCGCCGACGGTCGAGTAGCGGGCGAGCGGCACCATGGTGTCGCCGTGGCCGCCGAGAACGAAGGCGGTGACGTCCTGGACCGAAACCTTGAATTCTTCCGAGAGGAAGAGGCGGAAGCGCGCGCTGTCGAGAACGCCCGCCATGCCGACGACCTTGTTGGTCGGCAGGCCGGAGAACTTCTGCAGCGCCCAGACCATGGCGTCGAGCGGGTTGGTGATGCAGATCACGAAGGCGTTCGGGGCATATTTCTTGATGCCGGCGCCGACCTGTTCCATGACCTTGAGGTTGATGCCGAGCAGGTCGTCGCGGCTCATGCCCGGCTTGCGGGCGACGCCGGCGGTGACGATGCAGACGTCGGCGCCTTCGATGGCGGCATAGTCGCTGGCGCCCGTCAGCTTGGCATTGAAGCCCTCAACCGGGGAGGACTGAGCGATGTCGAGGCCCTTGCCCTGCGGGATACCGTCGGCGATGTCGAACAGGACAATATCGCCCAGTTCCTTGAGGCCGGCGAGATGCGCCAGCGTTCCACCAATCATTCCAGAACCGATAAGAGCGATCTTGTTGCGCGCCATTGAAGTGCTTCCTTTTAGATCCAAAACCAAAGCTGACGACCGTATTTAGCCGGGCATTGTGAAAATTCGCATAACGACACTTGAGAAAAACTGCAACCGATTAATTTGGGCGCAGTATTTTCAATCGGTTAGATCATAAAATTCTTACGTAAACGTCAAATTATCCGACGCACAATCGTCACAAATCCGCACGTTGACCGGTGTGATGCGCCAAATAGTCGGCGCTGCGCATCTCGAAAAGCCGCGACACGGTGCGGTCGAACTCGAAACCCTCGGTTCCCTTCTTCTCGGTGAGAAGCGCCTCCGGCATCGCCGCGGCCGATGCGAACAACCGCACCGACGCGTCGTACAGTGCATCGACAAGGATAATAAAGCGTTTCGTCTCGTTGCGCTTCGCGGGTCCGAGATGCGGGATATGGTCGACGAAGACGACATCGAAGCGCCTGGCGATTTCGAGATAGTCGGACGCGCCGAGCGGCCGCTCGCAGAGATCGGCAAAAGTGAAGCGCGCGATCCGGCCGACGGCGCGCGGTACGGGCACGACGCGCCCCTTCATCTCAATCTCGACCGGCGTCTCGGGGCGCCCTTCCGTTATCCGTTTCCAGGCCCTGTCCATCAGCCGGTCGGCCTCGGCATCGAGCGGGGCCACATAGACCGGCAGGCTCTCCAGCTTCTCGAGGCGGTAGTCCGTCGGTGAATCCAGCGTCGTCACCTCGACATGGCGCTGCAGCAGCGCGACGAACGGCAGGAAGAGGCCGCGGTTGAGCCCGTCGCGGTAGAGATTGTCGGGCTCGACGTTCGAGGTCGCGACCAGCGTGCAGCCGAGGGCGAAGAGTTCGGTGAACAGCCGCGCCAGGATCATGGCGTCGGCGATGTCGGTGACGCTGAACTCATCGAAGCAGAGGAGTTCGGCTTCCTCGCGCAAGGCCGCGGCAACCGGCGGCACGGGATCGGCCTGACGGGTCTCGCCGTTCTTCAGCTTGATCCGGTGCGCGTGAATGCGCGAATGCACGTCGGCCATGAACTCGTGAAAATGCGCGCGACGCTTCTTCTCGACGGGCGCGAGCTTGAAGAACAGGTCCATCAGCATGGTCTTGCCGCGACCGACGCTGCCATGCACGTAGAGCCCGCGCACCGGCTGAAGCGGCTTGCGCTTCTGCGCGAACATCCAGCCGAGCGCGCTTTTCTTCGCCGCCGGCCGGCGCTGCTTCAGGTCCTGGAGGATGCGGTCGAGCTTGCCTGCCACCGCCATCTGGGCCTTGTCGGCCTGCAGCGTGCCCGCATCGGTCATCGCGCGCAATTGCTCGGCGACGCTGAGCGCATAGTCGGGAATGGGCTGCATACGCAGGCTCCGCTTGGACGGGCCGACGGCGTCGCCGGGGCGACCGCCGCACGGCTTATGGATGTGGAGGTTTAGCGGCTGAGGCTGATCGGCTGACCGGTACTGGTCGTGCCGTCATAGCGCGCGTCGGCGGACTTGTAGAGACGACCGAGAACGTTGCCGCTGCGGTCCTTCAGGACGACCTGCTTGCCGGCCACTTCCCAGGAGCCCATGGCGGTGAGCGGGCCGGAGCAACCGCGCGTGCCGCCGCGCGAACCGCTGCCGAGATTGGTCAGCGTCAGGAACATGTCGCACGACGCGCCGGCGTTCGATACGCGCCAGTTGCCGACCATGGATTCCTTGGTGACATCCAGGGCCGTGGCGGGTGCCGCATCGAGCGAAGCGGTCTGGGTCGCCGGCGTGGGGGCTGCCGGGAAACCATTCGGCGACGTGGCGGCACCGGGCGGCGGCAATTGGCCGGACTGGACGGAAGGCACGGGTTGCGCCTCGAGCGGGGGAAGTGAAGAAGCGCCGGAATCGAGACCGCTATAGGATGTACGCTGGCAGCCTGCCAGAGACAGAAGGATCGCGACGCCCGTCGCCGCATATTTCAACTTCATCATCACACTCCCGGTTGACCGCATTTGGCCGGTTGTCGTCCCGAAACAAGGCGGAATTATCGCGAATGGGACGATCGAATCAAGACACTAGCAAATATACGAACCGGCGGGACCTCGAAAGGAGATCCTCGCCGGCCTGCAATTACATGGGTCGCAAGGTTGGAATTGCAACCCGCATACTGCATCGTCACCGTTCAGAAACGGCGTTCGATCATCATCTTCTTGATTTCGGCGATCGCCTTGGCCGGGTTGAGGCCCTTGGGGCACGTCTGCGCGCAGTTCATGATGGTGTGGCAGCGATAGAGCCGGAAAGGATCTTCCAGGTTGTCGAGACGCTCACCGGTGGCTTCGTCGCGGCTGTCGATCAGCCAGCGATAGGCCTGCAGCAGGACGGCCGGACCGAGATAACGGTCGCCGTTCCACCAGTAGCTCGGACAGGAGGTCGAGCAGCAGGCGCACAGGATGCACTCGTAGAGGCCGTCGAGCTTCTGGCGATCGGCATGGCTCTGCTTCCATTCCTTGGCCGGCGGCGGCGACACCGTCTTCAGCCAGGGCTCGATCGAGCGGTGCTGGGCGTAGAAGTTGGTGAGATCCGGCACCAGGTCCTTGACGACAGGCATGTGCGGCAGCGGATAGACCTTCACGGTACCGTTGATCTCGTCCATGCCCTTGGTGCAGGCGAGCGTGTTCGTGCCGTCGATGTTCATCGCGCAGGAACCGCAGATGCCTTCGCGGCAGGAGCGGCGCAGCGTCAGCGTCGGGTCGATATTGTTCTTGATGTAGAGAAGACCATCGAGAACCATCGGACCGCAGTCATCGATGTCGATATAGTACGTATCGATGCGCGGGTTCTGGCCGTCGTCCGGGTTCCAGCGATAGATCCGGTATTCGCGCACGTTCTTGGCGCTGGCCGGCTTCGGCCAGACCTTGCCTTCGCTGATCTGCGAGTTCTTGGGGAGAGCGAGTTCAACCATTTATCTTGTCCGTTCCTATGGCAACTTTCGCAGCCGGGGCAGCCGTGCCGGATCTGAGAAACCAATCGCACGATAATTCTCACGGGCCTGAAGAAGGCTTACGCTATTTGCGCCGCCTGCGAGACTGGGTTTCGCTTCCTGAACCGGATCATCTTCCCAACCGCAAACATCACAGATTTCGTAACACCCCGCTTCCGTGAACGAATATCGTTCGCAACAAGGGCAGGTGAACAATCCGCCCTGGGCTTGCCGAGCAGTTTTCACTTCGGCAGCCAGTTCGAAGTATTGTTCGCCCGTGCCCTTCATCGCCTTTAGTACACACGTGCCTTGGGCGCGATCTTGTAGGGATCGATGCCTTCGGCGATCAGGTCGGTGTGGACCGGACGATAGTCCAGCTTCACGTCGCCGGCCTCGGAGACCCAGGCCAGCGTATGCTTGCGCCAGTTCTCGTCGTCGCGACCGGCGAACGGGCCGCTGGTATAGTCTTCGCGCGCATGGCTGCCGCGGCTTTCCTTGCGCGCTTCCGCGCCGTAGACCGTGGTGATGGCGTTTGCCATCAGGTTGTGCAGCTCGAGCGTTTCGACGAGGTCGGAGTTCCACACCATGGACCGGTCGGTGACCTTGATATCCGGCAGTTCCTTCCAGATCGCCGAAATCCGGCGGCAGCCGCTTTCGAGCGCTTCCTGGGTGCGGAACACGGCTGCGTCTTCCTGCATGGCGCGCTGCATCTTGTCGCGCAGCACGGCAGTCGGCGTGGAACCGGAAGAGTTCCGCAGGCTGTCGAAGCGCTCCATGATCTTGTCGCAGGCAGCGATGTCTAGAGCCGGAACCGGTTCGGACTTGTCGATCACCTGGCCGGCGCGGATGGCGGCGGCGCGGCCGAAGACCACGAGGTCGATCAGCGAGTTGGAGCCGAGGCGGTTCGCGCCGTGGACCGAAGCGCAGCCGGCTTCGCCGACCGCCATGAGGCCGGGCGCAATGCGTTCCGGATTGGCGGCGTCGGCGTTGAGCACTTCACCCCAGTAATTGGTCGGAATGCCGCCCATGTTGTAGTGGACGGTCGGCAGGACCGGGATCGGCTCGCGGGTCACGTCGACGCCGGCGAAGATCTTGGCCGATTCCGAGATGCCGGGCAGGCGCTCGTGCAGGACGGCCGGATCGAGATGGTCGAGATGCAGGAAGATGTGGTCCTTGTTCTTGCCGACGCCGCGGCCTTCGCGGATTTCCATCGTCATGCAGCGCGAGACGACGTCGCGCGAGGCAAGGTCCTTGGCCGAGGGCGCATAGCGCTCCATGAAGCGCTCGCCTTCGGAATTGACGAGATAGCCGCCTTCGCCGCGCGCCCCTTCGGTGATCAGACAGCCCGCACCATAGATGCCGGTCGGATGGAACTGCACGAATTCCATGTCCTGCAGCGGAAGGCCGGCGCGCGCGATCATGCCGCCGCCGTCGCCGGTGCAGGTATGGGCCGAGGTCGCCGAGAAGTAGGCGCGGCCATAGCCGCCGGTCGCCAGCACGACCATCTTGGCCGAGAAGCGATGGATCGTGCCGTCGTCGAGGTTCCAGGCGACGACACCGGTGCAGCGGCCATCGGGCGCCATGATCAGGTCGAGGGCGAAGTACTCGATGAAGAATTCGGCATTGTTGCGCAGCGACTGGCCATAAAGCGTGTGCAGGATGGCGTGGCCGGTACGGTCGGCGGCAGCGCAGGTGCGCTGCACCGGCGGGCCTTCGCCGTAGTTCTGCATGTGGCCGCCGAACGGCCGCTGGTAGATCTTGCCTTCCTCGTTGCGCGAGAAGGGAACGCCGTAGTGCTCGAGCTCATAGACCGCCTTCGGCGCTTCCATGGCGAGATACTGCATGGCGTCGACGTCGCCGAGCCAGTCGGAACCCTTGACGGTGTCGTAGAGGTGCCACTGCCAGCAGTCGGGCGTCATGTTGGTCAGCGAGGCAGCAATGCCGCCTTGCGCCGCGACCGTATGCGAGCGGGTCGGGAAGACCTTGGTGATGCAGGCCGTCTTGAAGCCCTGTTCGGCCATGCCGAGCGTGGCGCGCAGGCCGGCGCCGCCGGCACCGACGACGACCACGTCATAGGAGTGGTCGACATACTTGTAGGCCTTGCCGTTCTGGGCGGGGGAGTTGATCGGTGCCATGGGGATTATCCTACGAATGCGATCTTCAGAAGGGCGAAAAGACAGAGCCCGCCGATCAGGATCGCGAAGAACGTGTTGAGCATCAGCAGGGCGATCTTGGTGAGCTCGTGATGGACATAGTCTTCGATGATCACCTGCATGCCGAGCTTCATGTGAATGATGCCGGAAATGACGACCAGGCCCATGATCACTGCGACGACCGGATTGGCCAGCGCGCCGACGACATCCGCATAGGGAGCGCCGCCATAGCAAACCAGGAAGCCGATGAAAAATGTGATGAGCGGAATATTGGCGACAGCCGTGACCCGCTGACGCCAGAAATGTTCCGTACCGTCCTTTGCCGAACCGAGACCGCGGACCTTACCGAGCGGAGTGCGCATATCCATGTTGGTCACCTCAGGAGCGGACGGTGTAGGCTATCGCCCACACGAGAACGGTCAGCACCACCGAACCGATGATGTTGGCCTTGGCGAGTTTGGTGGAGAAGTGCTTGTCGAAACCGTAGCCGACGTCCCACATCAGGTGGCGCAGGCCGCCGAGCATGTGGTGCAGCAGCGCCCAGGTATAGCCGAACAGCACGAGCCGGCCGACGATGGTGCCCATGAACCAGCTGACCCAGTCGAAATAGGCAGCGCCGGTCGATGCGGCGATCAGCCACCAGGCGACCAGGATGGTACCGAAATACAGCGCGCCGCCGGTGATTCGATGCAGGATCGACGTCACCATGGTGGGGATCGGCTTGTAGATTTGCAGATGCGGCGACAGGGGCCGGTTATTTGTCAGATTCGCCATCAGGACCTCGCGGCGTTTCAATGCGTTCCGAACTCTCGGACATCCTCCGGGCAATGCGTCGATCCCACATGTGGGTGCATTGCATCAATCGCGACGTTTAATCGCCGAAATGACGGACGACAAGCCCATTCGCTCGCCGATTCCATTTTAATCGATTGGGATGAATAGAACTTTATGCCAAGGCGCCGCGGTTAATCGTGTTTCGCTAAAAAATCACGCGCGGCAATGACTTTACCGAAAAAATCCGGCATGGTGGTTTTAACCATTTGTTAACCACCGATATCCCGACGGAGAGGCATCCATGGTCACGCGTCTTGCCCGCACCGGACTGGTCATTGCCGGCACCCTATCGCTTCTGCTGAGCGCCACGTGGCTGAACGCCGGTGAATATGGTCACGGCTTCCATCCGCACCGTTACGGTCACGGCCATCAGCATCGCGACGCGGTGGTCGGCGGCGCGGGTCTTCCCTCGGTGGTTCCGGGCATCGGCACTTTTGCCGGATCGATCTCGGCGGTGCGGGTGCGCGGCACGGGGATCTATTTCGCGATCGAAGGGTCGCGCAGCGACGTCATTCCCTATCGCCCGCCGGTGGCCAAGATCATCGAGATCGACGCCGAGATGGACGACAGCGCCTGCTCCTACGAGGCCGGCGTCTGCGTCATCCGTCCCCGATAAGGTGACCGCTCAGCGGAAACGCCAGACGGTCGTGTTCTTCACTTCGCTGTCTTCGAGCACGCGCGTGACCGGCACTTCATAGGTGGCGAGCGGCTCCAGCCGCTCGGTCGGCCGGTAGCTTCGCCCGGGATCGCCGACGAGAACCCGCGTGCCGCCGGCCGTCAGCCCCCCGAACCATTCGGTCAGCGCGCCGGCAAAATCCCGGTCATAGAAGACGTCGCCGGCCAGTACGATGTCCGCCTCGACCGGCTTTCCGATCAGGTCGTCGCCGGTAAAGCCGATCTCGACGCCGTTCTCGGCGGCATTGAGCCCGACCGCCGTTCCCGCCCAGGGATCGATGTCGGCGGCAATGACCTCACTTGCCCCGGCGAGCTTCGCCGCGATAGCAACCAGGCCGGAACCGCTGGCGAAATCGAGCACGCGCCTGCCGCGCACTTCTTCCGGATGATCGAGGATATAGCGGGCGAGCCCCTGTCCGCCCGCCCAGGCAAAGGCCCAGAACGGTGGCGGCAGGCCGATCTCCTCGAGATCCTCTTCCGTCTTCAGCCAGAGGTCATGCACCTCGTTGGCCAGCCGCAGCCGGATTTCAGGCACATGCGGCGGCGCCATCAGGCTGGTATTGGCACGGATGAAGCTCTCGGGATCGGTGTTCAAGCCATCTCCTCAGCGCGGCGGATTGTCGAGGCCGCCCATGCGGCAGACTTCGAGATATTCCTCTTCCGTCACCGGCTGGACGGAGAGCCGCATCGAAGTGACCAGCGCCATGTTGGCAAGCTTCGGATTGGCCTTGACGTCCTTCAGCGAGACCGGCTTCGGCATGTCGCAGACGGCGCGAATGTCGACGCAGTCCCAGCGGGCATCGCCCTCGGCGGTGGAATCGGGATGGGAAAGCGCGCAGACTTCCGCGATGCCGACGACCTCCAGTCCCTCGTTCGAGTGGTAGAAGAAGCCCTTGTCGCCGATCTTCATGGCCCGCATGTTGTTGCGCGCCAGATAGTTGCGCACGCCGGTCCATTCGGTGCCCTTCTCGCCGGCGTCCTTCTGCATCTGCCAGGACCACTTGAAGGGTTCGGATTTATAGAGCCAGAAAGCCATTCGCCCTCACGCCTCCGGATTGTTGAAGACCCAGTTGTAGGGCTTGATCTCGACATGGGCGAAAAGACCGACCTGGGCATAGGGATCCTGCGCGGCGATCGCCTTGGCCGAATCGAGATCATCGGCGGCGATCAGCAGCATGGAGCCGCAGGGCTTGCCGTCGGCATCGAGGAACGGGCCGCCGATCTTCAGCGTGCCGGCGGCGTTGAGACCGTTCAGCCATTCGACATGGGTCGGGCGGGTTTCCATCCGGACGTTGAGATGTCCCGGCTTGTCGGTGCAGATCACGGCAAACAGCATGTTCTCGTCTCTCCTTGGTTCTCTCAGAAAGCCCGTCACTCGGTGGTGATCGGGCGCGACATCAGTTGCTCGATGGCCGTCGGGATGTCGAGGCTTCCCTCGATGACCGCGGCAACGGCATCGGTGATCGGCATGTCGACCGCGCAACCCTCGGCCAGACGCGAGGCAACCGCCGCGGCAAAGGCCCCCTCGACCAGCTGGCCGCGCGAGAAATCGATCGGCTCGCCCCGCCCCAGCGATATGCCGAAGCGCAGATTGCGTGACTGGTGGCTCGTGGCGGTCAGGACGAGGTCGCCGAGGCCCGACAGGCCGCGGACCGTATCCGCCTTGCCGCCCATGGCGGCAACCAGCCGCGACATTTCCGCAAGCCCGCGCGAGATCAGCGCGGCACGGGCGGAATCGCCGAGCCCCATGCCCTCGACGATGCCACAGGCGATCGCCAGCACATTCTTCAGCGCACCGCCGAGCTGCACGCCGATCCGGTCGTCGGAAGCATAGAGGCGGAAGGTGCGGCCGGAAATGGCATGCGCCAGCCGCTCGGCGGTGGAAAGGTCGGCGGCCGCAATCGCCATGGCCGTCGGCAGGCCGCGCGCGATGTCGGCGGCAAAGCCCGGGCCGGACAGCGCGGCGATGGCATGATGCGGCAACGCTTCCTCGAGCACGTCGGTCAGCAGCCGGGCGGACGCCCGGTCGATGCCCTTGGCGCAGGTCACGACGGTCGCGCCCTCGGCGAGATGAGGACCATAGTGTCGCGCGGCCTCGACCTGGGCCTGCGACGGCATGGCGAAGAGCACGATGCCGGCCTTGGAGATCACCTCGGGATCCGCGCTGAAATCCAGCGCGTCCGGCAGCCGGATCCCCGGCAGGGCCGCCTCGTGAATGCGGCTTTCCTGCAGATCGGCGATGAGAGTTGCGTCCCGGCCGAGAAGCGTGGTCTCGACCCTGCCCTCGGACGCCATGACGGCCGCAAGCGCCGTGCCGAAGGCGCCCGAACCGATGACGACGACGCGTTCGGCCCCGCTCATGCCTTTGCTCCACGCTTGCCGTGGCCGATCACCGCCTTTGCCTCCCCGTCGAGCGGCCAGCGCGAGCGCGGCTGTACGTCGAGCGGATCGGCCGGCAGGCCGAGCGCCATGCGCTCCAGCCCGGCCCAGGCAATCATCACGGCATTGTCCGTGCACAGGTGAAGCGGCGGCGCGACGAAACGAAAACCGTGCCGGTCGCAGAGGGATTGCAGGGTGCGCCGCAACTCCTTGTTCGCAGCGACGCCGCCGGCGACCACCAGTGCAGGCACGCCGTCATGCTGCGGGAACTCGGCGAGGAACCGTTGCAGGCCGCGACCGATCCGATCGTCGAGCGTACGCGAAATGGCCCGCTGGAAGGACGCGCAGATGTCGGAAATATCCTGTTCGCTGACCGGGGCGATGCTCTCCGCCGCCTGGCGCACGGCCGTCTTCAGCCCGGAGAAGGAGAAATCGAGCCGTGCCTCGCCGACCAGCGGCCGGGGAAAATCGAACCGCTTCGCCTCACCCTTTGCCGCGGCCTTCTCGACCTCCGGGCCGCCGGGATAGGGCAGGCCCAAAAGTTTGGCCGTCTTGTCGAAGGCCTCGCCCAGCGCGTCGTCGATCGTCGTGCCCCAGCGCTCGTAGTCGCCGACGCCGCGCACCAGCACCAGCTGGGTGTGGCCGCCGGAGACGAGCAGCATGAGATAGGGAAAGGTGAGGCTGTCCGTCAGCCGAGCCGTCAGTGCATGGCCTTCGAGATGGTTGACCGCGTAGAGCGGCTTGCCCGTGGCCCGCGCGATCGCCTTGCCGGTCATCAGCCCGACCAGAAGCCCGCCGATCAGACCGGGGCCAGCCGTAGCGGCAATCGCATCGATGTCGCACAGTCGCGTTCCGGCGCGCGTGAGCGCCTCCTCGATCAGGCTGTCGAGGGCGTCGACATGGGCTCGTGCTGCGATTTCCGGGACGACGCCGCCATAGGCGCTGTGCTCGTCGAGCTGGCTCAGCACCACGTCGGCCTCGACCAGGCCGGTGCCGTCGTCGAAGCGGGAAACGACCGCCGCGGCCGTTTCGTCACAACTGGTCTCGATGCCGAGAATGCGTAGTTTGGAGCCCATTTGCCCTGTTCATTGATTGCGATGACCGGGAAACCCGTCTACGAGGACTGTCGGTAACAACGGATCAGATCGGATGCAAACAAAACCTTTTCGCATCGGCACGCGCGGCAGCCCGCTCGCTCTGGCGCAGGCCTATGAGACCCGTGACCGGCTGATGGCGGCCCATGGCCTGCCGCAGGCCTTGTTCGAGGTCGTCGTGCTGTCGACCCAGGGCGACCGGATCACCGATCGCCCGCTTTCGGAAATCGGCGGCAAGGGCCTGTTCACCGAGGAACTGGAACAGCAATTGCTGTCCGGCGATCTGGATTTCGCCGTGCACTCGTCGAAGGACATGCCGACAAAGCTGCCGGAAGGCCTTGTCCTTTCCGCCTACCTGCCGCGCGAGGACGTGCGCGACGCCTTCATCGGCGCGACCGCACCGAGGCTCACCGAATTGCCGCAAGGCGCGACCGTCGGCTCCTCGTCGCTGCGGCGCCAGGCGCTGATCCGCCGCCTGCGCCCCGATATCAACGTCATCACCTTCCGCGGCCTTGTCGATACCCGCCTGCGCAAGCTCGCCGAAGGTCAGGTCGATGCGACGCTGCTTGCCTATGCGGGCCTCAGACGTCTCGGCAAACAGGACGTGCCGACCGAACTGCTCGACCCCAAGGACTTCCCGCCGGCCCCCGCCCAGGGCGCGATCTGCATCGAGAGCCGGATCGGCGACGACAGGATCAATGGCCTGCTGGAAGCGATCAACGATCGCGCCACCTTCGACGCGGTCAGCTGCGAGCGCGCCTTCCTGGCCGCCCTCGACGGTTCCTGCCGCACGCCGATCGCCGGCTATGCGCGCTGCGACGGAGACACACTGACCTTCTCGGGCATGATCCTGACGCCCGATGGTGCGCGCTTCCATGAGATCGAGACTGGAGGCGCCCGCACCGACGCCGTGTCCATCGGCCAGGCCGCCGGCGAGGCGATCCGCGCCAAGGCCGGCCCCGACTTCTTCGCCAGCTGGAGCTGAGCCATGCGCGTTCTGGTGACGCGCCCCGAACCGGCCGCAAGTCGCACCGCCGCCGAACTCAGGCGGCGCGGCCATGAGCCGCTGCTGCTGCCGTTGGCGGTCGCCGAACACGACGTCGACGCCCTGGTCTCAGCCCTTGCGCGCCCCCATGCCGCGGTCGCCGTGACCAGTGCCGAGGCGATCCGCGCCTTGCATGCCCTGCCCGATCTCCCGCCCGCACTCTTCGATATGGCCTGCTTTGCCGTCGGCGAAAGCACCGCGACGGCCGCATGGAACCTCGGCTTCCGCAATGTGGTGGCCGGAAACAATGACGGGACGACCCTTGCCCGGATGATCGCCGGGCGGACGGGTCCGGTGTTCAGCCCGGACCGATCTCTTCTCTATCTCGCCGGCAGTCCGCGCGCCTCAGGCTTCGAGACCGAACTCGCAGCCCTCAAGGCGCCGGTCGAGATCTGCGAATGCTATCGCATGCGCCCGCTCGCCCCCTCGTCATCCGAGATCATGCAAGTGCTCGGCGCGGATCCCGTCGATACCATCCTGCTCTATTCGAGCGAGAGCGCCCGCCGCCTGTTCGACCTGCCCCTGCCGAAGCCCGGCGAGGCCTTGCTCTCCTACGCGCGAATTCTCTGCCTGAGCGAGAAAATCGCCAGCGTGGTTCCGGAAGTCTTCCGCTCGAAAACGCAGGTCGCACCGGCCCCGACCGAGGCATCGCTCCTCTCCCTACTCTAAGGTCGCGGGCCAAATTTGATCTTCGCTCTTTCTTTCCCCGGTCCGACTGACTAGTTTTAAAGGACCGCAGGGAAATGAAGAGGTTGACATGGTTTCCGGAAAGCCGCCCCGCCGCTCGAAGTCGCCCAACGACCCGGTCACCATCGACCTGACGGCCGAGTCGGTAAATGCCGATGCCTCCACCGAGCGCGAATCCGCCGACACGCCCGACATCGCCGAAACGGTGATGAGCGGCAACGCAAGCGCGTCCTTCGACGATGTTCAACCGGCTGCAGCCGAGCCTTCGCCGGCCGCACCGGAAGCCACATCGACGGAAGAGCCCGCCGAACCGGCCGCCGAAGCCGCCTGGCCGCCCGAAGCGCCGGCGGAAATCACCGCCACCGCCCCGGAACCGCCGCCGCGCGAGGAACCCCAACCTGCAAGATCCGGTCCGGCCCTGCCGGCAATGGTCGCCGCGGGCATTTTCGGCGGCCTCGTGGCGCTGGCCGGCGCCGGCAGCATGCAATATGCCGGATACCTTCCGGCCATCGCACCGCCGGCTGCAACACCCGCCGATACCTCGGGCCTGTCCGCGGAAATCGAAACCCTGAAATCCCAGATCGCCGGCCTCTCCAGCGCTCCGGCCGCCACCGATCCCCGCCTGGAAGAACGACTGGCCGCTCTGGAAGGCTCGGTTGCCAGCCAAGCGGCGGCAGCGCCCGATGCCGCGGCGCTCGACGAACTGCGGCAGAAGCTTGCCCAGACCGACGAGGCGATCGCCGCCCTGAAGGGCGAAATCGCCGGCAATGCCAGTGCGCTCGGCGAGACCGAGAGCCGGCTCACAGAACGTCTCGCGGAAGCGGAGAAGAAGCTCGACGCACCGCGCACCGACGTCGAAATGGCCAAGGCGATCGCGCTGACCGCGCTGAAATCCGCGACCGAACGCGGCGGCCCATTCATGGCTGAGCTCGATGCGCTGGCCAGCATCTCACCCGATGATCCGGCCGTCGCGGGGCTGCGCCCGCATGCCGCGACCGGCGTGGCCTCGCGCGCCGAACTCGTGCGCAAGTTCGGCGATGTCGCCGACACCATCCTCGCCGCCATCCATCAGCCGGATCCGAACGAGGGCATCGGCCAGCGCCTGCTGTCCAGCGCGCTCTCCGTGGTCAAGGTCCGACCGGTCGGCAATGTCGAAGGCGCGACACCCGAGGCGATCCTCGCGCGCATGGAAGACAAGCTGCAGAACGGCGACCTCAAGGGCGCGGCACTCGAATGGGAAAGCCTGCCAGAGGCCGGCAAGGCCGTATCCACAGACTACGTGTCGATGCTCAAGACCCGCATCGAAATCGAGGCGCTGGTCGGCGATGCGCTCGCCGCCGTCGTCAGCGGCAAGAAGGGCTGAGGAAGCAATCCATGCTGAGAATTCTGTTCTTCATCCTCACCATCCTCATCCTCGGCTTCGGCTTTGCCTGGCTCGCCGACCGCCCCGGCTCGCTGTCGATCCTCTGGCAGGGTCAGTTGATCGAGATGAGCCTGATGGTCGCGGCCTCGATCCTGCTGGCGATCATCGCCGTCTTCATGTTCATCTGGTGGTTCGTCCGCACGCTGTTCACCTCGCCCCATTCGGTGCGCCGCTATTTCCGCGCCCGCACCCGCGACCGCGGATACCAGGCCCTGTCGACCGGGCTGATCGCGGCCGGCGCCGGCAATGCGGCCCTCGCCCACAAGATGAGCGCCCGGGCCCGCGGCCTGCTGCGCGCCGACCAGGAGCCGCTGATCCTGGTGCTTGAAGCCCAGACGGCCGTGATCGAAGGGCGGCACGACGAGGCGCGTCGGCTCTTCCAGCAGATGGCCGATGATCCGGAAACCCGCGAACTGGGACTGCGTGGCCTTTATGTCGAGGCCGAGCGGCTCGGTGCCCACGAAGCGGCGCGGCAATATGCCGAAACCGCTGCGGAAAGCGCTCCCTACCTGCCCTGGGCCGCCAAGGCGACGCTGGAATATCGCTGCCGCGTCGGCAACTGGGACGATTCGATCCGCCTGCTCGACCAGCAGCGCGTCGCCCATGTACTCAACCGTCCCGATGCCGAGCGCCTCAAGGCCGTGCTCCTGACGGCAAAGGCCGAGGACCGGCTGGAAAGCGAACCGGCTGCCGCCCGCGACAACGCGCTGCAGGCGCTGAAGCTCGCCAAGGATCTCGTGCCCGCGGCGATCGTCGCGGCCAAGGCCTATCTGCGCGAGGACAACCTGCGCAAGGCCTCGAGCGTGCTGGAACAGGTGTGGAAGCTCAACCCGCATCCGGAAATCGCCCATGCCTATCTGCGCGCCCGCAGCGGCGACAGCGCCGTCGACCGGCTGAAGCGCGCCGAACGCCTGGAGTCGCTGCGAACCAGCAATGTCGAATCCCTGCTGATCGTCGCCGAAGCGGCCCTCGATGCGCAGGACTTCGCGAAGGCCCGCGCCAAGGCCGAGGCTGCGGCACGCATGCATTCGAGTGAACGCGTCTACCTGCTGCTCGCCGACATCGAGGAAGCCGAGACCGGCGACCAGGGCCGCATCCGTCACTGGATGGCGCAGGCGCTGAAGGCCGGCCGCGATCCGGCCTGGGTCGCCGACGGCTACGTCTCCGACAAATGGCTGCCGCTCTCGCCGGTTACGGGAAAGCTCGATGCCTTCGAATGGAAGGTGCCCTTCGACCAGCTGGAAGGCCCGGTCGAGGAGGGTGCTGTGAGCAGCGCCACCATCGCCCTTGAAACCCTTCCGCCGGTGAGCGCGGTCGATGTCGAGCCCACGACGGCGGCTGCGCCGCTGACCGTGGTATCGACCGCCGAAACCGTGCCGCCGGCAGCACCGGCCAAGCCCGTCCCCGCGCGCGACGAAAGGAAGACGAAGCCCGAGCCGGCGCCCGAACCGTTCTTCGGCCGTCCGCCGGACGATCCGGGTGTTCGCGAAGGCGCCCAGCCCAGCGGCGGCGACCAGAAATCCCGACTGAAACTGTTCTGAGGAGGCCAAATGCTGGAACGACTGCAGTCCTTCTTCCAGAGCCTGACCCAATCCGGTCAGCAACAGCCGGCTTTCGCCCCCGACGATCCGCGTATTGCGGTGGCGGCGCTCTGTCTGCAGGTGATGGAATCCGACGGCGTCGTCCATGATGCCGAGCGCGCCAAGCTCCGCTCGCTCATGCGCGAGCAGTATGACCTGGATGAAGAGGCGCTCGACGCGCTTCTGGCCCAGGGCAGCGCGGCGGAGAGTGAAGCTGTCGACTATTACCGCTTCACCTCGGATCTGAAGCGGTCGCTGGACGAGACCCAGCGCCAGCAACTGGTCGGCATTCTCTGGGATATCGTTTATGCCGATGGCAGCCGCAGCGAGATGGAGGATCACGCCATTTGGCGGATCGCCGACCTGCTGGGCGTATCGGGACGCGACCGCGTGCACGAAAGGCAGGAGGCCGAGGCACGGGCCGGCCTCGAGGGGGACGGCGATGCTGGATGATCCTCACCGGCGCCGGGACCGGCAGCCGGTCCTGATCGTTCTCCACCAGGAAAGGTCGAGCCCCGGCCGTGTCGGCCAGATGCTGACCGAGAAGGGCTTTCCGCTCGACATCCGCCGGCCCGTGCTGGGGGACCGGCTGCCGCCGACGCTTGAATCCCATGCCGGAGCGGTCGTCTTCGGCGGCCCGATGAGCGCCAACGACCCGGATCCCTTCGTCAGGACCGAGACGGACTGGCTTGCCGTGCCGCTGAAGGAGAACAAGCCCTATCTCGGCATCTGCCTCGGCGCCCAGATGCTGGTGCGCCATCTCGGCGGCAAGGTCGAGCCGGAGCCGGAAGGCCGCGTCGAAATCGGCTGGTATCCGCTGCATCCGACCGAGCATGGCCGCCTGCTGATGCGCAGCTGGCCGAAAATGGTCTATCATTTCCACCGCGAGGGCTTCGACCTCCCGCATGGCTGCCAGTTGCTGGCCGAAGGCGACGTCTACCGCAACCAGGCCATCCGCTACGGCGACAATGCCTGGGGCCTGCAGTTCCATGCCGAGCTGACGCGTGCCATGATGCAGCGCTGGGTCGTCCATGGCGCGCACCGTTTCGTCATGCCCAACGCCCAGCAGGGCCGCGACCATCTCGAAGGCCGGATGATCTTCGATGCACCGCTGAAGGCCTGGCTCTCGAATTTCCTCGATCTGGTCTTCGTGAAGAGCCGTCACTTCGCCTGAGTGTTGGGCACGTCTAGACTGTCGATCTTTCTGAGCTGCGGGAAGCCGAGCGCCCAGATCACTGCGACCGCCAGCGTACCGACCCCGCCGATCACCACCGCCGGCACAGGGCCGACGAGATGCGCCATGGTGCCGGCGCGGAATTCGCCAAGCTCGTTGGAAGCCCCGACGAAGACCATGTTGACCGCATTGACCCGACCGCGCACCTCGTCCGGCGTCCAGAGTGCGATCAGCGTCTCACGTACATAGACCGAGGCCATGTCGGCGGCCCCCATCAGCATCAGCGCAGCGATCGAGATCCATGCCGTCTCCGACAGGCCGAACAGGATCGTGCCGGCGCCGAACAGGGCGACGCCGATGAACATGAACAGCCCGGCATTGTGGCGGATCGGGAAGCTGGCGAGCGCAATGGCGACCATGATCGCCCCGATCCCCGGCGCGGCGCGCAGCAGGCCGAGCCCCAGCGGTCCAAGCGTCAGGATATCGCGAGCAAAGACCGGCATGAGCGCGATCGCGCCGCCGAGCAGAACGGCGAAGAGATCGAGCGAAATCGCGCCGAGCACCACCTTTTCGCCGAAGATGAACCGGAAGCCGGCAAGGATGGTGTTCCACGACACCGCCTTGGACGCGGTGCGCTGGACGGGCTTGGCGACCATGAAGACGAGAACCGCGGCGGCGACGAAGAAGGCGAAGGACACGGAATAGGCAAGCACGGCGCTGACGCCGTAAAGCAGGCCGCCGGCCACCGGACCGATGATCGAGGCCGTCTGCCACGAGGACGAATTCCACGCGACCGCATTGCCGAGGTCTTCCGGCGGCACGAGATTGGGCGCCAGCGACTGGACGGCTGGCGCGTTGAAGGCGCGCTCGATGCCGAACACGACGAGAATGACGAAAACGAAGATCGGCTCGAAGGCGTCAAAGGCGGTCAGCACCAGCATGGCGGCGCCGCAAAGGGCGCTGACGATCATGCAGGTGGCCACGATGGCGCGCCGGTTGTAACGGTCGGCGACCGAGCCGGTGACCAGGATGAGCAGCAGCGACGGCAGGAACTGCACCAGCCCGATCAGGCCGAGATAGAAGGCGCTACCGGTCTCGTCATACATCTGCCAGCCGACCGAGACACTGAGGATCTGCGTCGCGAAAGCGCCGAGGAAACGGGCGAGGAAGAAGCGCAGATAGGAAACGTGCCGGAAGGCGGCGAAACGATCGCCGGAGGAGGCTGGGGTCATCAACGGAGCTTTCCACTCGGGCGAAGGTGCACCGGCGAGTGCCGGATTCACCCGTTAAACATGTTTCCGCATCGCCCGGCCCGCGGCACTTGTCCGTTTAGTCGCCAATGTCTACATGTCTGTCAACCGAGAAATGGAGACCTGCATGCTCGCGCTGTTTCAGACGATCGATCTGGCATTGAACCTTTATACTTGGGTGCTCATCGCCAGCGCCATCTTTTCCTGGCTCTATGCCTTCAACGTGATCAACTCGAGCAACCGCTTCGTCAACTCGATCGGCACCTTCCTCTACAACGTGACGGAGCCGGTGCTTCGCCCCCTGCGCCGCGTGCTGCCGGACCTCGGCGGCATCGATATTTCGCCGATCGTAGTGCTGCTCATCATCTTCTTCATCCGTTCGCTGATGTGGAACAGCATCGTCCCCCTGTTCTTGTGATCCCGCCCTACAAGGCCTTTTCCGATCACCTAAGGCTTGCCGTTCGGCTGACCCCGAACGGCAGGCGCGATGCCATCGACGGCGTCGAACTGAATGCCGAGGGCGAAGCGCATCTGAAGGCGCGCGTTTCCTGCGTTCCTGAAAAGGGCAAGGCCAACAAGGCGCTTGTCGCGCTGCTGGCCAAGGCGCTCGGCGTTCCCAAATCTTCCGTTTCCGTCGTCTCCGGCGATACCGCCAGACAAAAAATCCTCCGGATCGATGGCGACCCGGAGGATTTGGCAAATCGGATAGACGGCCTGGTGGCCGACTGATCTTACTTCTGGGCCTTGTAGCGATCGATCGCTTCGACGATCAGCTTCTTGGCGACGCTGACATCCTGCCATCCGGCGATCTTCACCCACTTGCCGGGCTCCAGATCCTTGTAGTGCTCGAAGAAGTGCTCGATCTGCTTGAGCGTGATCTCCGGCATGTCGGTGTAGTTTTCGATCTTGTCGTAGCGCTGGGTCAGCTTGGGCGACGGAACGGCGATGATCTTCTCGTCCTTGCCGCCGTCGTCTTCCATGACCATGACGCCGATCGGGCGGACATTGATGACGCAGCCGGGAACGAGCGGGCGCGTATTGCAGATCAGAACGTCGATCGGGTCGCCGTCTTCCGAGAGCGTGTGCGGCACGAAGCCGTAATTGCCCGGATAGGTCATCGGCGTATAGAGGAAGCGATCGACGATCAGCGCGCCGGCTTCCTTGTCCATCTCGTACTTGATCGGGTGGCCGCCGACCGGCACTTCAACAATGACGTTCACGTCATCCGGCGGATTCTTGCCGATCTTGATTGCATCAATACGCATTTGCAGCCCCATGGGAGTGTTGAAATCCCGCGCTTCCTAATGGGAATTCGGATGCAATGCAACACGGCTTTGGACGAAGGCCCCAAAAGCGGGCGATCCGCAGGGCCTGCATTTCCAGGCTTTTTCAGGGTCCCCCCGCGCCATCCGTCCCGTGCTCTGCTATATCCGGTGAGAGTACCATGAGAGGGGACCTTCGATGCTCGTTTTCCGCTGCCTGACCACCGCACTTGCTTTCGCGTTTCTTGGACTGTCCGGTTCGGCAATGGCCAACGAGAGCGTCTATACCGACCTCAACCTCGACCGCTGCCAGACGATCGCCGCCGACGACATGGGCGCTTCGATGAAGTGCAAGGGCTACAAGAACTATCCGATCTATTTCTCCGAAGGGGACCTTCGCCAGAGCGTGCTCTACGGTCCGGTGCGCGCCGAACTGATCGAGGGCGCCTTCGAGTCCTTCGGTGCCTTCAACCACGTCAACACCAAGGTGGAATGGCGCCTCGACGCGTCGGGAAAACCGTTTGCCGCGATCCTGCGCTGGTTCATCGAAAATGTCGGAGACACCGGCATGCCGACCAAGGCGGCGGAAGGACAGGTGCTGGTGATCGCACGCGTCGCCCAGCCGGATGACGGCCTGAGCTGCGTGGTCGGCTATGTCGATGCGCTGTCCAATGCCAACGCCAACGAACTCGCCCGCCAGGTCGCCGACAGCGATGCGCGCGATTTTGCCTGCGGCTACCAGGAAGGCATGTGGGTCGGAAACCGGGGAGAGAAGACGAACGAGCAGACCCATGTCTGGCCCGAGGGGCTTACCGGGGAGTAGACGGAGCCAAACTCAGTTCCAGATGAAGCCAAGCTTCTTCAGTTGCACGTCGTCGAAATCTTCCATGCCCTCGACGGCATCGACCCCGCCGTTGGAGCGGAAGAAGTCGACCGCGTGCTGGCTGTCTTCCAGGCACCAGACGGCCATGCCGTTGCAGCCGAGAGACTTCAACAGCCGTCGCGCCTCGCCGAACAGGGTGTGGCCAAGCCCGATGCCCTGATATTCGGGGCGCATGTAGATTTCGTAGATCTCGCCTTCCTGCGGAAGGGCACGCGCGCGGTTGAGACCGAGCGTGGTGTAGCCGGCGATCATGCCGGCGACGTCGACGACGAGAATGGTGGCAGGCCCACGCGCCGCCTTGCGCCACCAGGTCTCGCCGCGCCGTTCGATCATCTTGGTGAGCGGCCGATGCGGAATGAGCCCGGCATAGGCGTGCTGCCACGCGCTCCGGTGCGCCTCGGCAATGGAGGCGGCATCCTGCGGCTCGGCAGGGCGCACATCGATCGACAACGTCTTCATAACGCTACTTTCGTCCGGCTGAAGGTTGCCGCCGGGGAGCAAATTCTTCCCGTCAAACCGCCTCCAGCGCTCTCATCTGGACCATAGCGAGAAATTTAACGCAATCTTAAGGCCTGTCGCAAGCCCGACGGCCTCCAATACACAAACAAAAACCCCGGCTCGGAAGCCGGGGTTTCATCAAATCGCTGGTGGCGATGATCAGGCCTGCGCGGCAGCGCGTGCCTTGTCGAACCGCTTGCGGTCGTTGGCATCGAGATACATCTTGCGCAGACGGATCGACTTCGGCGTGACTTCCATCAGTTCGTCGTCCTGGATCCAGGACAGCGCACGGTCGAGCGTCATGCGGATCGGCGGGGTGAGCTTGACGGCTTCATCCTTGCCGGCGGCGCGGATGTTGGTGAGCTGCTTGCCCTTCAGGACGTTGACTTCGAGGTCGTTGTCACGGGTGTGGATGCCGATGATCATGCCCGCATAGACCTTCTCGCCCGGATCGATCATCATCGGACCGCGGTCCTCGAGATTGAACATCGCATAGGCCACGGCCTCGCCGGCGCCGTTCGACAGCAGAACGCCGTTGGTGCGGCCGGTGATCGGGCCCTTGTAGGGCTGGTAGTCGTGGAACAGCCGGTTCATGATGGCCGTGCCGCGGGTGTCGGTCAAAAGTTCCGACTGGTAGCCGATCAGGCCGCGGGTCGGCGCGAAGAACACCAGACGCACGCGATTGCCGCCGGAGGGGCGAAGCTCGGCCATTTCGGCCTTACGTTCGGACATCTTCTGCACGACGATGCCGGAATGCTCTTCATCCACGTCGATGACGACTTCTTCGATCGGCTCCATGAGCTGACCGGTCGTCTCGTCATTGTGCATGACGACGCGCGGACGCGACACGGCAAGTTCGAAGCCTTCGCGGCGCATGGTCTCGATCAGGACGGCGAGCTGCAATTCGCCGCGGCCGGAGACGAAGAACGAATCCTTGCCTTCGGCTTCTTCGATCTTCAGCGCGACATTGCCTTCGGCTTCCTTGAGCAGACGGTCGCGGATGACGCGGCTGGTGACCTTGTCGCCCTCGGTGCCGGCCAGGGGTGAGTCGTTGACGAGGAAGGACATGGTGACGGTCGGCGGGTCGATCGGCTGTGCGGTGAGCGGCTCGGTGACGGACGGATCGCAGAAGGTGTCGGCGACGGTACCCTTGGACAGGCCGGCGATCGCGACGATATCGCCTGCATGGGCTTCGTCGATGGCGGTGCGCTCGATGCCGCGGAAGGCGAGAATCTTGGAAATGCGGCCGTTCTCGATCAGCTTGCCGTCCTGGCCGATGACCTTGACGGCCTGGTTCGGCTTGATCGAACCGGAATGAATGCGGCCGGTGATGATGCGGCCGAGGAAGGGGTTGGCTTCCAGAATCGTGCCGATCATGCGGAAGGCGCCGTCTTCGTCGCCGACGCTCGGCTCCGGAACATGTTCCAGCACGAGGTCGAGCAGCGGAGCCAGGCCCTGGTCCTTCGGGCCTTCCGGATTGACGTTCATCCAGCCGTCGCGGCCCGAACCGTAGAGGATCGGGAAGTCGAGCTGTTCGTCGGTCGCGTCGAGATTGGCGAACAGGTCGAAGACTTCGTTGATGACTTCTTCGTGGCGGCCGTCCGGACGGTCGATCTTGTTGATCGCGACGATCGGGCGGAGACCGACCTTCAGCGCCTTGCCGACGACGAACTTGGTCTGCGGCATCGGGCCTTCGGAAGCGTCGACCAGAACGATCGCGCCGTCCACCATCGACAGGATGCGCTCGACCTCACCGCCGAAGTCGGCGTGGCCGGGGGTGTCGACGATGTTGATGCGGGTATTCTTCCATTCGACCGAGGTCGCCTTGGCAAGAATGGTGATGCCGCGTTCCTTTTCGAGATCGTTCGAGTCCATGACGCGTTCTGCAACGCGCTGGTTCTCGCGGAACGAACCCGACTGTTTCAGGAGCTCGTCCACAAGGGTCGTTTTCCCATGGTCGACGTGCGCAATGATGGCGATATTGCGAAGTTTCATACAAAGATCTCTGATGGCTGGCGCGCGACAATGAGTGGCGGCGTGTTACTTTGCCGCGCTCATACTCTGTTTTTTGCGTTCGCGAAAGAAAAAAAGCCGAAACCGCCGCGCTTGGTTACCGGCGGGGCGGTTTCGTTCTTGCCGGCCGAGGCCGAAACTAGGCCGCGAGACCCTTCTTCTTGAGCATGGCCTCGGGGCTCGGAATGCGGCCGCGGAACGCCGTATAGGCCACTTCCGGGTCCATCGAACCGCCGACGGAATAGATATTGGCCCTCAGTCTCTCGGCCATGGCCGGATCGAAGGCATTGCCGGTTTCCTCGAAGGCGGAGAAGGCGTCGGCATCGAGCACCTCCGACCACATGTAGGAATAGTAGCCGGCCGAATAACCGTCGCCGGCAAAGACGTGCTGGAAATGCGGCGTGGCATGGCGCATGACCAGCGACTGCGGCAGGCCGATCGATTTCAGCACTTCGGCCTGTACGGCCATCGGATCCTCGACCGCGCCCCGGGTGTGGAACGCCATATCGACCAGCGCCGACGAGGTGAACTCGACCGTGGCGAAGCCGGCGTTGAAGGTGCGGGCCGCCAGAACCTTGTCGAGCAGGGCCTGCGGCATCGGCTGGCCGGTCTCGTAATGCACGGCATAGGTCTTGAGGATTTCCGGAACCGTCAACCAGTGTTCGTAGAGCTGCGAGGGCAGTTCGACGAAGTCGCGCGACACGCCGGTACCGGCAACCGAGGGATAGGTGACGTTGGACAACATACCGTGCGCCGCATGGCCGAATTCGTGGAACAGCGTGCGCGCATCGTCGAGCGAGAGAAGCGCCGGCCGGCCCTCCTCGGGCTTCGCAAAGTTGCAGACATTGTAGATGATCGGGATCTCGCCGACCGCGCCGTTCTTCAGCGGCAGCTTGTGCTGCGACTGGAACGAACTCATCCAGGCACCGGAACGCTTCGACGGCCGGGCGAAATAGTCGCCGAGGAACATGGCGACCAGCCTGTCGTCACGGTCGCGGATCTCGAACACCCGCACATCCGGATGGTATCCGACGACATCCTTCAGCGGCACCGCCTTGATGCCGAACAGCCGGCCCGCCACGTCGAAGCATGCCTCGATGATCTTCTCGAGCTGCAGATAGGGCTTGAGTTCGGCCTCGGAGAAGTCGAACTTCCGGGCCCGCAGCTTTTCGGCATAGTGGCGCCAGTCCCAGGGCATCACCTCGTGGTTCTTGCCCTCCTCGGCGATCAGAGCGGCAAGCTCGCGCTCCTCGATCTTCGCCTGGTCGAGCGCCTTTTCCCAGACCTTCATCAGAAGCCCGTTCACCGCCTCCGGGGTCTTGGCCATGGTATCGTCGAGCTTCAGCGCCGCATAATTGGCATAGCCGAGCAGCCCTGCCTTTTCGGCTCGCAGCGCCAGCGTCTCCTTGACGATCGCCCGGTTGTCCGTCTCGCCGCCGTTCATCCCGCGCGCCACCCAGGCCCTGAACGCCTGTTCGCGCAGGTCCCGGCGTGTGGAAAAGGTGAGAAACGGCTCGATGATCGAACGCGACAGCGTGACGACATGAGAATGCCCCTCGCCGCGGGCCGCAGCGACCGATGCCATCGCCTCCTTGAGGAAGTCTGGAATGCCGGCGAGATCGTCTTCGCCGTCGAGCGGCAGGCACCAGGACTTTTCATCCGCCAGCACATTCTGGCCGAACTGCGCGCCGAGGCCCGCCAGCCGCTCGTTGATCGCCGCAAGCCGCTCCTGCTTTGCCTTTTCGAGCTTGGCGCCCGACTTCACGAAACCCTTCCAGTGGCGTTCCAGCACGCGCAGTTCCTCGGTCGTCAGGCCGAGCTCGGTGCGTTTTTCCCACAGCGTGTCAATGCGGCGGAAGAGATCGGCATTCATGCCGATCTTCGAATAGTGGCGCGACATCTTCGGTGCGATCTCGCGCTCGAGCGCCTGGATGAGGTCGTTGCTGTGGGCGCCTGCCTTGTTCCAGAACAGCGCCGAGACGCGCGACAACTCGTCTCCGGCCGTCTCCGAAGCGACGATCGTGTTGGCGAAGGTCGGCTCTTCGGGGTTCTTCGCGATCGCGTCGATCTCGGCGTCATGAGCGGCAAGGGCGGCGTCGAAGGCCGGCGCATAGTCGTCGTCGGACACGGCCTCGAAGCGCGGCAGGCCGTTCGGACCGGTCCATTCGAAGACGGCGGGATTGACGGACGACGATGTGCTCATGGTGTTTTCCTTTGGCCAGCCTTGCGCCCGCGAACCGGGCTCGTGCTTCGATATGGTATTCGCCGTGTCGGATTGACAAGCGCGGAGAGGTGCCAGCGCGTATTTTTGTCGGCAGCCGGCGGCGAGCCGGATGGCGACATCGGCATCCGAGCGATCAGACGGCCGTGCCCACGACCGCGCCGATGCCGGCTGTCAGCGCCATGGCAAAGGCGCCCCAGAAGGTCACACGCAACGTGGCGCGCGCGACATTGGCACCGCCCGCCTTTGCACCGATCGCCCCGAGCAGGGCGAGGAAAAGGAGCGAAGCGACTGACACCGTCCAGACGAGAAGGTTGGCCGGCGACACAATCACCATCAGCAGAGGCAGGGCGGCGCCGACGGCGAAGGTCGCAGCCGACGTCAGGGCCGCCTGGATCGGCCGCGCTGTGGTCATTTCGGAAATGCCGAGTTCGTCATGGGCATGGGCGCCGAGCGCATCCTTGGCCATCAGCTGGTCGGCGACCTGGCGCGCCAGCTCCGGCGCGACGCCCCGGGCGACATAGATCTGCGCCAGCTCTTCTCGTTCGAATTCGGGCTGGGTTTCAAGTTCCTTGCGCTCCCGGCCGAGATCCGCCTGCTCGGTATCCGACTGCGAACTGACCGAGACATACTCCCCAGCCGCCATCGACATGGCGCCGGCAACCAGGCCGGCAATGCCCGCCACCAGAACCTCGGAACTGCCCGCGGAAGCGGACGCGACGCCGACCACGAGGCTTGCCGTCGAGACGATGCCGTCATTGGCGCCGAGAACGGCCGCGCGCAGCCAGCCGATCCGCGATACGAGATGGTTTTCGGTGTGTAGGCGACTCATGGTTGGATCCCCGCTTCCGGATTAGATCATGTTCCGGAAAGACTAGCAGGTCGGCGGGCAGGACCAAAGCTATTCGAAGCGCCGTCAGCCCTTGCCGGCGCGACGCTTCAGCGCAGCGACCTCGGCCTCCGTCAGGACCCGCGTCTTGCCCTTTTCCAGATCACCGAGGGCAATGCCGCCGAAGTCGATGCGGATGAGGCGCAGGCATTCGTAGCCCAGGGCCTCCAGCATGCGGCGGATCTCGCGGTTCTTGCCCTCGCGCAGCTCGAACTCCAGCCAGCAGGTCTTGTCCGCCTCTCGCAGGACCCTCACCGCAGCCGCCTTCAGCAATTCGCCGTCGTCCAGCATGCCGGCCGTCATCCGGGCAAGGTCCGCCTCGCTCGGACGTCCCCGGGTCTGCACATGGTAGGTCTTGGCAATTCCGCTCTCCGGGTCGAGCAGACGCTGGGCGAGCACCGTGTCATTGGTGAACAGCAGCAGGCCCTCGCTCGCCTTGTCGAGCCGGCCGATGGGCGAGACATGCGGGATGTCGAGGTCTTCGAGACAGGAGAAGACGGTGTCGCGGCCCTCGGGATCGTCGCGGGTCGTCACGAGGCCGCGCGGCTTGTTGAGCATCAGGTAGAGCTTTTCCTCGGCGCCGACCGGCTTTCCGTCCACCTCGATCCGGTCCGTGCGGATGTCCACCCAGGCGGAGAGATCGGTCACGCGGCGGCCGCCAACGGAGACGTGGCCGCCGGCGACAAGCTTTTCCGCCTGGGTGCGTGAACAATAGCCGAGCTTGGAAAGCGCCCTTGGCAGGGTCACGCGCATGCCCGGCGCCGCTTGCGGGAGTTTTGCCACCAGATTGCCGTCCGCATCCTGTCGGGGCGGCACGAGGCCGCATGGTTTCGCTGTGGCCAACGACTGCCTTCGCCATGCCGATCCCGTCAAGCGAAAAGTGCTTCCCGTGAGGCTGCGATCAGCCGGTAATTTCGTGAATTCGGGCAGCAGGAACGATTCGCCGGGCCAGGTCGCAGAGATGGCGGTGGTGGGTCAGGTAGATCACCTGGCCGATCTTCGCCATTTCGCCGAACAGCCGCAAGACCTCCTCCGAGCGCGGCTCGTCGAAGGTCTCCATGATGTCATCAGCGATAAAGGGCACGGAAGGACGACTTGCGGCAAATTCCTCGTAGCCGGCGAGGCGAAGGGCCAGATAGAGCTGGAACTGGGTACCCTTCGACATCTCGCTTGCGAGCTTCGAGCCGCCCTGGCGGGTAAGGCCGATCAGGGTCTCGCGGTCCTTGTCGGGCTGGGCCGCGAGGCCGACATAGTCGCCCCGGGTGATCAGCCGGAAGGCTTCCGAGGCACGCCGCATCATCGACGAGCGGTGTTTGTCGCGATAGGCACGCAGCGCCTCGCCGGCGATCAGCGCGCCGCTCTTCAGCCTGAGATAATTGTTCGCGAGATCCTCGATCTCGAGGAAGATGGTGCGGCGATCGGCCTCGATGCGAGCGACTTCGTTGCCGCCGCCGATGGCTTCCAGCCGGTCGGAGGCGCGTGTCTTGTCGGCAAAGAGCTGACGCGTGCGCTGGTCGAGATCCTCGAGGCGGGCGACAAGTTCCGCCTCCTCGCGGGCAATCTCGGCGAAATCGGTGCTGCCCAGCTCGTCGATCGCCAGATCGATCGAGGCGGCCGGCAATTCGCCCAGAATCTGGTCCGCAAGCGTGACGATCCTCGCCTCGAGCCGCGCCCGATCGGCTGCCGCCTCCAGGGCGACGGCGACATCCGCCAGCGTTTCGACGCCGAAGAAAGAGGTCAGTTTCGCTTTGACGGCCTCATGCGCAGCCAGCGCCTGGCGAAGCGCATGCTCCGTCTCCAGCAGGCGCGCCAGCTCGGCCTCCTTCGCCGCCCGCGCCGCCAAGTCGCGGCGGGCATTCTCCAGCCGCGCCGCAAGGTGCGTCGCCGTTCGGGCGATCGCCTCGGGATCCAGGACTTCGCCGACCTCGGCCAGCAGGCCCGAAAGCTCGGCAGTGAAGTCCTCGCGGTCGCGTTCCATGGTGGCGATGCGGCGCGCCAGTTCGTCGCGCTCGTTGAGCACCGGGCCAAGCCCGACCAGGGTTTCGAGCACCTCGCGCACGGCGCCGGCCGACGTGACATCGGCAAACCATGTACCGGACAGCGCGGCGATGAACCGGGCGTGCCAATCGAGGGAAGCCTCCTGCGCCTGCTCGAATTCGCGCTGACGCTCGGCAAGCGCCCTTTTTCGATCGGCAAGGGCCTTGTCGGCCGCCTCGCGCGCGGCGGCCCGCTTCGTCTGCCCGGCGACGACAGCCTCCGCCGCCTCCAGCATTTCGGCAAGCGAACCGTCGACGCCATCCAGCCCCGCGGCGTCCATCGCCGCGGCCAGTTCTTGGCGGTCGAGTTCCGCATCGGCCTTCGCTTCGGCGATGTCCCGCAGGCTGGCGTCCAGCCTGTCCCAGGCGGAAAGCGCATCGGCGCGGGCACGTGCCACCCCTTCGATGCGGGAAAACAGGCGGGGAAGCGCCGAAGCCGCATCCTGCATCAGGGCCGCCGGCAGGGCTGCGACCAACTCCGACACCAGCGTTTCCCGCTCCGCCGCCGCCTCGTCCAGAAGCTCGTCATGGCGGGCGATTGCCGCCGTCGTCACGGCATGTTCCTGGGTCAGGGCGCGAAGGTCGGCGAGATCGCGCATGGCGGCAAGGCGCGCCATGGTCGTCAGGTCATCGGCCTGCATGGCAATAGCGAAAGCCTCGGCACTGGCCTTGTCGAGCCGGCCGAGATGCTCGCTCCAGGCGGCATCACGGACGGCACGGATGCGCGCCGCCTCGGAATCGTCGATCGGTCCGCTCGAGGCGCGAAGCGCTGCGATGCGTGCCTCCGCCTGCCTTTGCTGGGTGATGAGGTCGCGCTGCCGCTCGGCAAGATCGGCGATGCGTTTGTCGATGCTCGCCGCCGCCGATCGCCAGGCCTCGATCTGGCGTGCCTCGGCAAGCGACAGCCCACGGATCGCCTCGCCATCTGTCGCCCCGTCGTCGAGCAGCGGCAGAAGCGGCCGCAGCGCCTCGTCAAAGCGCCGCTGGAGATCCGGCAGTCCCCGTTCGGCGAGCCGAAGCCGCGTCGCGTGATCGCCGCGCCGGATGACGGTCAGGCATGTCGTTAGCCGGCTCATATCGGTTATGTCAGGCTGCGCGCCGTCGACGACCGCCTGACGATCGGCATCCGCCGCTTCGAGGGCCGCCTTGGCCACAGCCAGCTCTCGTGTCGCGGTCTGAAGCGTCGCCTCGACTCCGGAGCGGGTCTCGATCAGGTCGCGCAGCGCACCGACCGTGGCCGCCGGCAGCAGCAGCGTCTCGGGCCTCTCGCATCCCGACTGGCCCAGCCGGGCAAGGATGGCCGCGATCGTGGCCTGCCGCTCGACGAGCGCAGTGCGTCGTTTGGGCAGATCCTCCTCGGCGCTGCCGAAGCGCGCCTGGCCCTTGCTCAACAGGCCGATGCGATCGGACAGCGACAGCAGGCGGTCGTCGAGCTGGATCGAGGCAATTTCGCCCTGCACGCGCTCGATGTCCGTCCGGTTCCCGGCGAGCTGCGTGCCAAGCCGCGTTTCCTCCTGCATCAGGCTCGGCAGGGTGCGCGCCCATTCCGCGGGCGGGCGAGGCAAGGCGGTCGTGGCCGCGAGCTCCCGCGTCAAGCGCTGGTACTCGGCAGCAAGCGGGCGGGCACGCAGCAGCCGCGCGATCGCCTCGCGCCGGGCCCTCATCGCCCCCAGCTCCGTCGTCGCCTCGTCATAGGCCGCCGTCGCCTGGGCAAGGGTCGCGACGATCGCCGCATGCGCCGAGGCGAGCGTGTCGATCTCGTCGCGGCGCGCCTTCAGCTCGGCGAGTTTCTGTTTCAGCTCGGCGATCCGGGTCGATCGGGCGCGCTTCTTGTAGAGGCTGTCGGCCTCGTCCGAAATCGCACTCAACGTCGCGCTGACCCCGCCCAAGCCGGCGCTGGCGGAAAACAGCAGTTCGCCGAGATCGCCCTTGCTCTGCAGGATGGCATTGCCGCCCTCTTCCAGCGTCACGTCATCGAGCGAGAACATGGTGCGATAGGCGTCGCGGCTGATGCCGGCGAGCGGCACGGAAAGGATCGCCTCGGCGACCGGCTGGCCGCGGCCGTCCAGCAGCGAATTGGTCCGCTGCTTGACCCGTTTCAGCTCATGCGTCTCGCCGCTGAATTCGAGAACCCCGCCGACCTGCATGACTTTGTAGTCGTGCAGGAAATTGTAGCGGCTGCGCTCCTCTATGCCGTAGAGCAGGTCGAGATAGGCTGACAGCGAGGTCGACTTGCCGGCCTCGTTGAGCCCGTAGACGATGTGCAGGTCCGGCGAGCCGGGCTCAGCCGCGCCGAAATCGATGACATAGTCGGTGAACTTGCCGTAACGGGTCAGGTCGAGCCGGGCGAGCCGCATCAGTTCGCCTCCGCGCCGTCGGTCTTCAACCGGGCGATGACGTCGCTGCTGCCCTCGGCCAGCAGGCGGTCCACGTATGCCTCGAATTCCACCTCGTCGGCACCGCTGAAGCCGCGACTTTCCGGCGGCAGCTCGTCGCGCAGGTCCTTGACCATCTGGCGGATTTCCTCGCGCGTTGCATGCCGCCTCGCGACGTCGTCGCGCATCAGCGCGTCGAGTTCGATCAGCGGATCGGCGCTGGCCTGCCCGCCGGCCTCGAGCGGCGGTTCGGTGGCAATATCGATCTTCTCGATCCAGGTGCGGCCGAGCCCTTCGGCGCGCTGCTCGGCTTCGGCGAGCAGAAGGTCGCGGTCGCGACGGATCCGCCATGAGAGCGGCGACCTGCCCGTCAGCATGAGGCGGGCGACGAGATGGTCCGAACCGCTGTGTGTGCGGGCACCGGCAACGGCCTTTTCGATGGCCTCGACCGCGTCGAACCAGCTCGGCGCTTCGCCGAGGTCGACCGCGACCCGGCCGAATTCGGCGATGCTGGTCGGCCTCTCCTCGACGCTGATGCGGCGGTCGTCATGCACGGTGACCAGCGAGACCGATTTCGGTCCGCCTTCGTTGATGTCCCGGCCCTGCGGCATGCCCGGCATGACGACGGTGGTCCGGCCGTCATGCTGGCTTCGCTGGTGGATATGGCCGAGCGCCCAGTAGTCGAAACCGGAAGCCTGCAGGTCGGCAAGGCTGCACGGGGCGTAGACGTCGTGACCGGGCGCGCCGTCGAGGCTGGTGTGCATGATGCCGATATTGACCCGGTCGGGGAGCGGCGGCCGGTATTTCGGCAGCAGGCCTTCGGGCGCCTGCGGGCGGGCGAAGCTCAGGCCGTGAATGGCGATGGCGAGGCCGCCGCGATCGATCTCGACCGCCTCGGCCCGGCCGGAATAGACCTTCACCGTCGGCGGCAGGATCAGTTCCTGGGTGATGCGCGACAGCGCGTCGTGATTGCCGCGGATCGTATAGACGGCGATGCCCGCCTGCCCCAGCCGCTGCATCTGTGCCGCGAGAAAGCGCGCCGTCTTCATCGAGGTCTGGTCGCCGTCGTAGAGATCGCCGGCGATGACCAGCGCGTCCACCTGTTCGGCAAGGCAGAGATCGACGATCGCCACCAGCGCCTGGCGGGTCGAATCGCCGATCAGTTCGGCCAGGTCGCGATTGCGCAGCGAAAGCGAGCGCAGCGGCGAATCGAGATGGATGTCGGCGGTGTGGACGAAGCGGAAGGCCATCAGCGGTTCATTCTGGTTCTTGTCATTGCGGGCATGCCGCTGATCGGGCGCTGCGGCGCCTGCTGTGTCGTTCACGATATAGGCACAAGGACGGCGGCAACAAGCAATTTCGCGGGACCGACCGGAGGGGGCCATTGCTGAGCGCCCCGGGCCCCTCGCAAGCGGCGGGATGGATTGACAAAAGCAAACTGTCGAATTATGAATGACGAAATTCGAATTTCGTCATTCATCAAGAGTCAGCCATGGACGCCACGAATACCGAGATCGACAACCACGCCCCGGAGAGTGCCGCGCGTCAGGAAAACGTCGTGCGTATCCTCGAAGCGGCCGAGCGCGTGTTCCGGCAATACGGCTACGCGAAGACCACGGTTGCCGACATTGCCAAGGAACTCGGCATGTCGACGGCCAATATCTACCGGTTCTTCGGATCGAAGGTGGAGATCCATCAGGCGCTCTGCTCGCGCATGCTGAATGCCAGCTATGAAATGGCGCTGCACTGCGCCGCCCTGCCGGTCAGCGCCGAAGAGCGCCTGCGCGAATATGCGATGGGCCAGTATCGTTTCACCGTCGAGACCATGCTGGATTCGGAAAAGGTCCACGAGATGGTGATCATCGCCATCGAGCGCGACTGGCATGTGATCGACCAGTTCATCGATCGTCTCCAGGCCGTGGTGCGCGACATCATTGCCGACGGCATGGCCGCCGGCGAGTTCAAACCGGGCGATGCCGAGCTGGCCGCACGCTGCTTCGGCGCGGCGACGTCGTCCCTGCACCATCCGCAGCTCGTCTCCCAATGCATCGGCAAGGGCAACCGCGCCATGCCGGAAGAGCTGATCGATTTCGCGATCCGGGCCTTGAGGGCCTGACGCAGCCGAACGCATACCGAAATGTTGAATTTCACCGCCAGTCGCGAACCCCGTTTCGCTGAGGATGGACGTCCCATGTACAAGAAAGCCCTGCTTCCCCTGCTGCTCGTGGCCGCTCTTGCCGGTTGCTCGGCGGAAACCGCCGAAACGCCCAAGGAACCCGTCCGCCCGGTCAAGGTGGTCGAGATCGCTCCGGCCGCGACGACGCGCGAGCTCTCCTATTCCGGCGCGGTGCGCGCCCGCAGCGAAGCGCCGGCCGGCTTCCGCGTCGGCGGCAAGATCGTCGACCGGCAGGTCGATATCGGCGACCGCATCGTCGCCGGCGACGTTCTCGCCCGCATCGATGCGACCGACTACGAGCTGTCGCTGGCCAGCGCCCGCGCCAATCTGCTGGCCGCCGAGCGGCAGGTCGAGACGGCCGATTTCGCCCTGAAGCGCGCCGACCAGCTGTTCAAGCAGCAGGTCGCGGCCAAGGCCCAGCTCGAACAGGCGCAACTGGCCTACAACCAGGCGGTCGCCGCGCGCGACTCGGCTCGGGCGACGCTCTCGCAGGCGGAAAACCAGGTCGGCTATGCCGTGCTCAAGGCCGACCGCGACGGCATCGTCACCGCGGTCCATGCCGATGCAGGCCAGGTGGTGGCCGCCGGCACCCCGGTCGTGACGGTTGCCGTCGACGGCGAGAAGGAAGTGTCGATCGCCGTTCCCGAGGGCGATGTCTTCGCCTTTTCGCCGGGCAAGGCCGTCGAGGTCGGCTTCTGGTCGAACGACAATCTCGCGCTCAAGGGCACCGTGCGCGAAGTCGCCGGCAGCGCCGATCCCGCCTCGCGCACCTTTGCCGTCCGGGTCTCCCTGCCCGCCGACCGGCGCGTGCTGCTCGGCATGACGGCCTCCGTGAAGACCGTCGCCGACAGCGACCAGCCGCTCTTCAGCCTGCCGCTCAGCGCGCTTGCGCGCGGCCCCTCCGACGGCGCGATCGTCTGGACCGTCGATCCGGCGGCGCAAACCGTGCATGAGCGTCCGGTCACGGTCGTCGACTTCTCCGAAGCCGGCGTGCGCGTGTCCGACGGATTGAAGGCCGGCGATCTCGTCGTCGTCGCGGGTACTCAGTTCATGACCGAGGACCTCAAGGTCAAACTTGCGGAGGGTGATGCGCAACAGGCCGCGCTCGCCACCGGCAGCATCGCACCGTCCAGCCAGACACGCTGAACAAGCCCCCTTCCAGAGAGCGGATAAACGCCATGACGCCGTCCAAGAATGACACGGGTTCCTTCAATCTGTCCCGTTGGGCGATCGCCCATCCGAGCATGGCACGGTTCCTGTTCGGCCTGATCCTGATTGCCGGCGTGCTCGGCCTCATGCGCATGGGCCAGAAGGAAGATCCGGATTTCACCTTCCGCGTCATGGTCGTGCAGACCGTCTGGCCCGGCGCGTCGATCACCGACATGCAGGACCAGGTGGTCAACAAGATCGAACGCAAGCTGCAGGAGGTGCCGCATCTCGACTGGGTGAAATCCTACACCCGCGCCGGCAGCGCCATCATCACCCTGCAGATCAAGGGCGACACGAATGCCGACGAGGTGGCCGACGCCTTCTACCAGGTGCGCAAGAAGGTCGGCGACATTTCCAGCGAACTGCCCGAAGGCCTGCTCGGCCCCTATTTCAACGACGAATTCGGCGACACCTTCATCACGCTGCATTCGCTGTCGGGCGAGGGCTACAGCTATCCCGAGCTGAAGGCCTACGCCATCCAGGCACGTGACATGCTGCTGACGACGCCGGGCGTCGAGAAGGCCGTAATCCTCGGCGACCAGCCGCAGAAGATTTACATCGACGTCTCATCCAAGGTGCTGGCCGAACGCGGCCTGACCTTCGCCAACCTCAAGGACGCGCTGGCCGGTCAGAATGCCATCGATCCCTCCGGCACGATCGACACCGGCGAACGCTCCGTACGCATCTCCGTCGACGGCGGTCTCGGCCGGGCCGACGACATTCGCGAACTGAGGCTGCGTGCCGGCCAGCAGGTGACCCGCCTCGGCGATATCGCCACCGTCACCGAGGGCACCGAGGAACCGTTCCAGCGCAAGTTCCGCTTCAACGGCAAGGACAGCGTCCAGGTCGGCGTCGTCATGGCCAAGGGTTTCAACGTCACCGATGTCGGCAAGGCCGTTGAGGAGACGCTGCAGCGCTTCGAGGCGTCCCTGCCGCACGGCGTCGAGGTCGCGCAGATCTCCAACCAGCCGGAAGTGGTGCGCGAGGCGATCGGCGAGTTCATGAAGGCGCTGCTCGAGGCGCTGGCCATCGTGCTCGTCGTGTCCTTCCTGTCGATCGGCTGGCGGTCCGGCCTCGTCATCGCTATCGCCATCCCGCTGGTGCTCGCCGCAACCTTTGCCATCATGTACGAGCTTGGCATCGACCTGCAGCGCATCTCGCTTGGCGCGCTGATCATCGCGCTTGGGCTCCTGGTCGATGACGCGATGATCGTCGTCGAGATGATGGAGCGCAAGCTCGAGGAGGGCCTGCACAAGATCGACGCCGCGAGTTTCGCCTATACCTCCACCGCCTTCCCGATGCTGACGGGCACGCTGATCACGACGGCTGGCTTCATCCCGGTCGGCTTCGCCGAATCGACGGCCGGCGAATATGTCCGTTCGCTGTTCTATGTCGTCGGTATCGCGCTGGTCGTCTCCTGGTTCGTCGCCGTCTATTTCACCCCCTGGCTCGGTTACATGATCCTCAAGCAGCGGCATCACGCCGGCAGCCACCAGGACGTGTTCGACACCCGGTTCTATCGCCGTTTGCGCTCGACCGTCGGCTGGGCGGTGCGCCACCGGCTGATCGTGCTCGCGCTGACCATCGGCACCTTCGTCACCAGCCTCTGGGCCTTCCAGTTCATTCCGCAGAGCTTCTTCCCCGCATCCTCGCGGCCGGAAATCCTCGTCGATCTCTGGCTGCCGGAGGGCACCAGCATCCACGAGGTGGAAACCCAGGCGAAGGCGCTCGAAGCCCGCATCATGGACGATGCCGACAAGCAGTTCGTCGCCACCTATATCGGCGAGGGCGCACCGCGCTTCTTCCTGCCGCTCGACCAGCAGCTGCGCAATCCGAACTTCGCCCAGCTGCTCGTCATGGCCAGGGACGAGCCGGCCCGCGAACGGCTGATCCTCAAGCTGCGCGGCATTCTCGCCGACGACTTCCCCTCGATCCGTGCCAAGGTCGACCGCCTGTTTCTGGGGCCGCCGACCGGCTGGCCGGTGCAGATGCGCGTCACCGGCCCGGACCGTGCCGAGGTGCGGCGCATCGCCGACGCGGTGAAGAAGGTCTATCTCGCCAATCCGCTGCTCGCTGCCGTGCACGACGACTGGCTGGAGCCCGTCCCGGCGATGAAGCTGGTGGTCGACCAGGACCGCGCCCGCGCGCTCGGCGTCACCTCGCAGCGCCTGCGCCAGATGCTGCAGGCAACCATGAGCGGTGCGCCTCTGGCAGACGTCCGCGCCGGAGAGGAGACGATCTCGATCGTCGCCCGCGAACCGGAAGAAAGCCGGCAATTGCTGACCGCGGTGAACTCCGTCTACATCCCGACCGACAACGGCGCCTTCGTACCTTTGTCGCAGGTCGCCCGGATCGTGCCGGTGCTCGAACAGGGCATCGAATGGCGCCGCGACCGCCTGCCGTCGATCACCGTGCGCGCCACGCTGCCGGACGGCGTGCAGTCGAACGAGGTGGTGACGCAGGTCTACGGCCAGCTGCAGGACATGCGCGACGGGCTCGCCCCCGGCTACAAGATCGAAATTCAGGGCGGGGCGGAGGACAGTGCCGAGAGCCAGGCCTCGATCGCCGCCAAGGCGCCGATCATGCTGCTCGTCATCGTCGTCCTGCTGATGATCCAGCTGCAGCATTTCGGCAAGGCCATGCTGGTGCTCGCCACCGGTCCGCTCGGCATCATCGGCGCGGCAGCGGCCCTGCTGGTGTCCGGCGCGCCGTTCGGCTTCGTCGCCATCCTCGGCGTCATCGCGCTGCTCGGCATCATCATCCGCAACTCGATCATCCTGATCGATCAGATCGACCAGGACATCGCCGCCGGCATGGAGCGGTCGGAGGCGATCATCGGTTCGGCGATCCGCCGTTTCCGCCCGATCGTGCTGACCGCCCTGACCGCGGTGCTGGCGCTGATCCCGATTTCGCGCGGCGTGTTCTGGGGTCCGCTCGCCTATGCGATGATGGGCGGCATCCTGGTGGCAACGGTGCTCACCATCCTCGTCCTGCCGGCGGCCTATGCCCTGTTCTTCGGCCGTGAGCCGAAGAACAAGGGCGATCGGCAGGCAACCGCCGGCGGCCCGGAAAACCAGAACCACACTCCCCCGGCCGTCGCTGCGGAATGAGGCTCAGCGGCTGACGTCGATGACGACGCGGCCGCGGATCTGCCCGGCAACGATCGCCTCCGCCAGTTCCGGCACCTTCGACATCGGCTCGACCGTGGTGAGCGCCGCAAGGTGGGCGCGGTCGAGGTGATCGGCCAGCGTCTGCCAGGCGCGTCTGCGCTTGGCCATCGGGGCGAACACCGAATCGACGCCGAGCAGGGCGACGCCCCGAAGGATATGCGGCAGGACGGTTGCCGGAAGATCGGCCCCGCCGGCCAGGCCGCAGGCGGCGACCGCCCCGCCATAGACCGTCTGCGACAGCACGTTGGCAAGCGTCGTCGAACCGACGCTGTCGACGGCGCCCGACCAGCGCTCCTTCTGCAAGGGCGCTCCCTTTTCCGTGAGGCTGGTCCGGTCGACGAAGGCGCTGGCACCGAGCGAGGCCAGATAGTCATGCGTTTCCGGTCGCCCGGTCGAGGCGGTGACGCGGTAGCCCTTGGCGGCCAGCAGGCTGACCGCGACCGAGCCGACGCCGCCGGCCGCCCCCGTGACCAGAACCTCGCCTTCGCCCGGCTTGATCACGCCCCAGTCCTCCAGCGCGTTGACGCAGAGGGCCGCTGTATAGCCGGCAGTCCCGATCGCCATCGACTGTTCGAGCGTGAAGCCATCGGGAAGCGCCATCAGCCATTCGGCCTTGACCTTCTGGAACCGGGAATAGCCGCCCCATTCCGTCTCCGACATGCCGAAGCCGTTGAGCACGACCTTGTCGCCCGCCTTCCACAGCGGCGAGCGGGAGGAAACGACCGTGCCGGCAAGATCGGCGCCCGCGACCATCGGCGTGCGCCTTGCGATCCGCCCCTTGCCGGTGACGGACAGGCCGTCCTTGTAGTTCAGCGTCGAGTAGGCGATCTCCACCAAAACGTCGTGGTCGGGAAGATCGGCGGTCGTCAGCTGACGAAAGCCCGCCTTCGGCTTGCCGTCGACGGTGTCGACGACGATCGCTGTGAATGTCTCGCTCATGATGGATGCTCCCGACGCTGCAATGCCCAAGTCATGGCCGGCAGGGGGGCACGATTTACGCGTAGCCTCTTCCGACAGCCGCACCGAACATGCCACGCCAATCCGCCGAATGCCACGGCCTTGTCCAGGCCGGTGGCATCAGGTCCGGCGGAGACGGCTCAGTCCGACTTTTCCTCGGTCAGCAGACCGCTGGTCTTAAGCAGTGAAGCGAAGCGACCGCCGCTCGCGCTCAGCTGGTCGTAGCCGCCCATCTCGATGATCCGGCCGTGGTCGAGGAAGAGCACGATGTCGGCCTCGCGCACGGTCGACAGCCTGTGGGCGATGATGAAGGTCGTACGGTTCTGGCGCAGCCGGTCGATCGCCGTCTTGACCCGCTCCTCGGTTTCCACGTCGAGCGCGCTGGTCGCCTCGTCGAGCACAAGAATCGGCGCGTTCTTGAGGATGGCGCGGGCGATCGCGATGCGTTGGCGCTCGCCACCCGACAGCCGGTTGCCCCGCTCGCCGACCATGGTGGTGAAGCCGCTGAGGCGGCTTTCGATGAAATCGGTGGCGGCCGCCGCTTCCGCAGCCTTCAGGATCTCCTCCGGGGTCGCGTCTTCGCGGCCGAGCTGGATGTTCTCCTGGATCGAGCGGTTGAGCAGGCCGGCATCCTGGAAGACGGTGGCGATCGAATGCCGCAGCGACTTGCGCGTCACCGTCTTGATATCGGTGCCGTCGATCAGGATCGAGCCCTTCTGCGGCTCGTGCACCCGTTGCAAGAGGTTGATCAGCGTGGTCTTGCCCGCGCCGGTCGGCCCGACGATCGCGATCGTCTGCCCGGCCTTCACCGAGAACGACACGTCGTGCACGCCCTGCGTCGTGTTGGCGAAGTCGAAGGAGACGTTGCGGAACTCGACGTCGCCCCGCACATCCTTCAGTTCGGCGGCACCGGCCGGCTCCTCGCGCTCCTGAACGGAGTCCTCGAGATGGTAGAAGTCCTCGAGCTTGGAGCGGGCTTCGAAGATCTGCGTCGCGAACTGGCGCATCTGGTCGAGGCGGCCGATCAGCAGGCCGGCAAAGCCGGTAAAGGCGATGATGTCGCCGACCTTCAGCTCGCCCCGCTGCACCAGGATCGTGCCGATCACCAGGATCACCAGCATGGAGACGGTGGAGGCGATGCGGTTGAGCGCGCTGGCGATCGCCCACCAGTCGAGCACCGGATACTGGGCGGCGAGCAGCTGCTGGGCATACTGCTTCAGCGCCCGGGTCTCGGCTTCGATGCGGTTGTAGCTGTGCAGCACGGAGACGTTGCTGATCGAGTCGCTGACGTGGGAGAAGACGGTGTGGTAGTGCCCTTCGACCGAGGCCTGGCCTTCCTTGGTCCGGTTCATCACCATCTTGCCGATCAGCACGTAAAGCACGCTGAGCACGATCAGCACTGAGGACAGGCGCCAGTCCATCGAGAATGCGGTCGGGATGAGGAGGGTGAGCGCGACCGCGGTCGCCAGATGGGTCCGCATGAATTCGAGCCAGAGACCGAACAGCGTCTCGCTTGCCCTCAACAGGGTGTGCAGCGCATTGGACGTGCCGCGCTGGTGGTGCCAGCTGAGCGGCATGGAAATGATGCGGCCGAAGGCCTCGGTCAGAAGGTCGGCGCGCCGGCCGTGCGCCAGCCGGTCGGCCTCGCGGGCGACCAGCACATAGGCGATCGTGTTGAACACGCCGAACCCGCCCCAGGCGATCAGCATGGTCTTGGCGTCGCCCTTTTCCGATATGGCGTCGATGATGCGCCCGAAAAGAATGGGTTCGATGATGGTGATCATCGCCAGCACGATATTGGCGATCACGACCAGTGTTACCCGGAAGCGGTAGGCCGCCAGGTATTTCAGGGCCTTTATGTAGACCTGGAACAAGGACAATTGCGTTTCCTCATCGATCGGCCGGAATGGCCATCGCAGCTTGAAGCGTTTTTCTGATAAACTGGCAAGAGGATATGCCATAGTGCGGAGATACGGCGGGGATCTGCCTGCGGTCCGCACTGCTTTTTACGGTGCATCCGGCGAGTGGCGACCAATTCAGCCGGGCGTTCGCGGCAGGTCAGATTTCGCCGCAGAGGCTAGATTTCGGATGTCGAATTTAAATGCCTCCTAACGATATATGTTAGCTTATGCATGCCTTCCAAACGGATCACCCCGATACAAATCGGTACCGTATGGCTTTTTCGTGATCTCGCCCGCAAGGCGAAGATGGGGGTAGGTTTGAGCATTAATCAATTGATCCAGTTCCTGGTCGTCGCGGACGAGTGCCGCACCGCCGAGGAAGTCGTGGGCGAGTTGGAGACATTGTTGCGGCACTACCGCTTCGACTATTACGGTCTTATCCGCCAGCCGAAGCCGAACGAAAATCCCATGCAGCTCGTGCTGATGGGGCACTGGCCCGAGGGGTGGCCGGAGACCTACATCGCCAAGAAATTCGTGTTGATCGATCCGACCATCCGCTATCTCGGACAGGCCCAGAAGGGCTTCCGCTGGAGCGAGACGATCACCGCCTTCAAGAGCGATCCGCATCGCAAGCGCATGGAGCGCATGATGATGGAATCGCTCCGTTTCGGACTTCAGGACGGCTATATCTTCCCGGTCCATGGCCGCACCGGCCTGCTCGGCAACATGACGCTCGGCGGCAGGCCGGTCGATCTGTCGCCGGTCGAGATGACCCTCTTCGACGCCGTCGCCAAGAAAGCCTTCTGGCGCGTGCTGGAACTCCGTCGCGAGACCGGCTCGCTGCAGGAGGCGACGCAGGTCGACACGCGCATGACCCGGCGCGAAATGGAAGTGCTGAACTATCTCGCCGACGGCATGACCTCGAACGACATCAGCAAGATCCTGAAGATCTCGAACCACACGGTGGACTGGTACATGAATGGCATCCAGGACAAGCTGAAGGCGAAGAATCGTCAGCACGTGGTCGCCTTGGCCTTCCGGCTCGGGCTGATTACGTGAAATTCGGCAGAAATTTGGCATCCATCAATCGGAGAAATTGAACTCTTTGTGACAACAGGATATGGGGTTTCTCGCAGTGCAGCATTCTGTGGCCATCGACTGAGGAGACCGATTTGTCCATTTCAAAGATTCTCGTTGCCAACCGATCCGAAATTGCCATTCGCGTCTTCCGCGCCGCCAACGAACTCGGGCTGAAGACGGTCGCGATCTGGGCCGAGGAGGACAAGCTTTCCCTGCACCGCTTCAAGGCGGACGAAAGCTACCAGGTCGGCCGCGGCCCGCACCTCGCCCGCGAACTCGGCCCGATCGAAAGCTATCTTTCGATCGACGAGGTCATCCGGGTCGCCAAGCTCTCGGGCGCCGATGCGATCCACCCCGGCTACGGCCTTCTGTCTGAAAGCCCGGAATTCGTCGATGCCTGCAACGATGCAGGCATCATCTTCATCGGCCCGCGGCCCGAGACCATGCGCCAGCTCGGCAACAAGGTCGCGGCGCGCAATCTCGCCATCTCGGTCGGCGTTCCCGTGGTGCCCGCCACCAGCCCGCTGCCGGACGACATGGCGGAAGTGGCGCGCATGGCCGAGGAGATCGGTTATCCGGTCATGCTGAAGGCCTCCTGGGGCGGCGGCGGACGCGGCATGCGCGCCATCCGCGACCCGAAGGATCTCGCCCGTGAAGTGATCGAGGCCAAGCGCGAGGCGATGGCCGCCTTCGGCAAGGACGAGGTCTATCTCGAAAAGCTGGTGGAACGTGCCCGTCACGTCGAAAGCCAGATCCTCGGCGACACGCACGGCAATGTCGTGCACCTGTTCGAGCGCGACTGCTCTATCCAGCGCCGCAACCAGAAGGTCGTCGAGCGGGCGCCCGCCCCCTATCTCAACGACGCGCAGCGCCAGGAACTCGCCAATTATTCGTTGAAGATCGCCCAGGCGACGAACTATGTCGGCGCAGGCACGGTCGAGTACCTGATGGATGCCGACACCGGCAAGTTCTACTTCATCGAGGTCAATCCGCGAATCCAGGTCGAGCATACCGTCACCGAAGTCGTGACCGGCATCGACATCGTCAAGGCGCAGATCCACATCCTCGACGGCCATGCCATCGGCACCCCGGAATCGGGCGTGCCCGCCCAGGCGGACATCCGCCTCAACGGCCATGCCCTGCAGTGCCGCATCACCACCGAAGACCCCGAGCAGAACTTCATCCCCGACTATGGCCGCATCACCGCCTATCGCGGCGCGACCGGCTTCGGCATCCGTCTCGACGGCGGCACGGCCTATTCCGGCGCGGTCATCACCCGCTACTATGACCCGCTGCTGGAAAAGGTCACCGCCTGGGCGCCGACGCCGCAGGAAGCGATCCAGCGCATGGACCGCGCGCTTCGCGAATTCCGCATTCGCGGCGTGGCCACCAACCTGACCTTCCTCGAAGCGATCATCGGCCACCCGCAGTTCCGCGACAACAGCTACACGACGCGCTTCATCGATTCGACGCCGGAACTGTTCGCCCAGGTCAAGCGCCAGGACCGAGCCACCAAGCTGCTGACCTATCTGGCCGACGTCACCGTCAATGGCCATCCGGAAGCCAAGGGTCGTCCGCGCCCGCCGGAAGATGCGGCCGAGCCGGTCGTGCCCTTCATCGATTCCCCGATCCCCGACGGCACCAAGCAGCTGCTCGACACGCTCGGTCCGGTCAAGTTCGCCGAGTGGATGCGCGGCCAGACCCGCGTGCTGATGACCGACACGACCATGCGCGACGGCCACCAGTCGCTGCTCGCGACCCGCATGCGCACACACGACATCGCCCGTGCCGCCGGCGCCTATGCCCGGGCGCTGCCGAACCTTCTGTCGCTCGAATGCTGGGGCGGCGCAACCTTCGACGTCTCCATGCGCTTCCTCACCGAAGACCCGTGGGAACGCCTGGCGCTGATCCGCGAAGGTGCGCCGAACCTGCTTCTGCAGATGCTGCTGCGCGGTGCCAACGGCGTCGGATACAAGAACTATTCCGACAATGTCGTGAAGTATTTCGTCCGCCAGGCGGCGGCCGGCGGCATCGATCTGTTCCGCGTCTTCGACTGCCTGAACTGGGTCGAGAACATGCGCGTCTCGATGGACGCGGTCGCCGAGGAGAACAAGCTCTGCGAGGCAGCGATCTGCTATACCGGTGACATCCTCAATGCCGCCCGGCCAAAGTATGACCTGAAATACTACACGGCGCTCGCCGCCGAACTGGAAAAGGCCGGCGCCCATATCATCGCCGTCAAGGACATGGCAGGCCTGCTGAAGCCCGCCGCGGCCAAGATCCTGTTCAAGGCGCTGCGCGAGGCGACCAGCTTGCCGATCCACTTCCACACCCACGACACCTCGGGCATCTCGGCTGCGACCGTGCTCGCCGCCGTCGAAGCGGGCGTCGATGCGGTCGATGCGGCAATGGACAGCCTGTCGGGCAACACCTCGCAGCCTTGCCTCGGATCGATCGTCGAGGCGCTGCGCGGTTCCGAGCGCGATCCGGGCCTCGATCCGCACTGGATCCGCCGGCTCTCCTTCTACTGGGAAGCGGTGCGCAACCAGTACGCCGCCTTCGAAAGCGATCTCAAGGGCCCGGCCTCGGAAGTCTACCTGCACGAAATGCCGGGTGGCCAGTTCACCAACCTCAAGGAACAGGCCCGCTCGCTCGGGCTGGAGACCCGCTGGCACGAGGTGGCCCAGGCCTATGCCGACGCCAACCAGATGTTCGGCGACATCGTCAAGGTCACGCCCTCGTCCAAGGTCGTCGGCGACATGGCGCTGATGATGGTCAGCCAGGACCTGACCGTCGAGGACGTCGTCGATCCTGCCAAGGAAGTCTCCTTCCCGGAATCGGTGGTCTCCATGCTGCGCGGCGATCTCGGTCAGCCGCCGATCGGCTGGCCGGAGACGCTGCAGAAGAAGGCGCTGAAGGGTGAACCCGCCTATACGGTTCGTCCTGGCTCGCTGCTCGAGGACACCGACCTCGATGCCGAGCGCAAGGCGATCGAGGAGAAGCTCAATCGCGAGATCAACGCCTTCGAACTCGCCTCCTATCTGATGTACCCGAAGGTCTTCACCGACTATGCGCTGGCGGCCGACACCTATGGTCCGGTCTCGGTCCTGCCGACGCCGAACTACTTCTATGGCCTGCCGGCCGGCGAGGAGCTGTTCGTCGATCTCGAAAAGGGCAAGACGCTGGTCATCGTCAACCAGGCGATGGGCGCGACCGACGACAAGGGCATGGTCACCGTGTTCTTCGAGCTGAACGGCCAGCCGCGCCGCATCAAGGTGCCGGACCGCGCCCATGGTGCCGCCGGCAGCGCCGTGCGCCGCAAGGCCGAGGCAGCAAACGCTGCCCATGTCGGCGCGCCCATGCCGGGCGTCATTTCGACCGTGGCGATCGCAGCCGGTCAGGCGGTCAAGGCCGGTGACGTGCTGGTGTCGATCGAGGCGATGAAGATGGAAACGGCGCTCCATGCCGACCGCGACGGCACGATCTCCGAAGTGCTGGTCAAGACCGGCGACCAGATCGACGCCAAGGACCTGCTGGTCGTCTTCGCCGCCTGAGGCAGGACCTGCGAACCACAATAAAGCCCCGGTCAGTGCGTCACTGACCGGGGCTTTTTTCATTTCGGACGTCGATGCCTGGTTACTTCGCGGCGAGCCACTTTTCAGCGAGCTCGACCCAGAAGCTCGTGCCGATCGGCAAGAGGTCGTCGTTGAAGTCGTAGCGCGGATGATGCAGCGGCGGATCGTTCGGCGTGCGCTGGGTGCCGACGAAGAAATAGCAGCCCGGACGCTCTTCCAGCATATAGGCGAAATCCTCGCTGCCCATGGTCGGACGCGCCAGCTCGAGCACCTTGTCCGCGCCGGCGAAATCGATTGCGAGCGAGCGGATGAAGTCGGTTTCGGCCTTGTGGTTGATGGTCGCGTTGTAGCCGCGCTGGTAATCGATGGTGACGCCCATGCCGTAGCTCGCCGCCTGCCCCTCGGCGATCATGCACACGCGTTCCTCCAGCTGGTCGCGAACCTTCGGATCGAAGGAGCGGATGGAGAGCAGCATCTCGGCACGTTCCGGGATGACATTGCTTGCCCCGCCCGCATGGAAGGCTCCGACGGTGATCACGGTCGGGTCGATCGGATGGATGTTGCGCGAGATGATCGTCTGCAGCGCCATGATGATCGATGCGCCGCAGACGATCGGATCGGCGGTGTCCTGTGGCTCGGCGCCGTGACCTCCCCGGCCGTTGACGGTGATCTTGCATTCGTCGACCGCCGCCATGATCGGCCCCTCGCGCAGCGCGAACTGGCCGAACGGGATGGTCGGGTCGTTGTGCAGGGCGAAGACCGCGTCGCAGGGGAATTTCTCGAACAGCCCGTCGTCCATCATGATCTTGGCGCCGCCGAAATTCTCCTCGGCCGGCTGGAAGATCAGGTGCACCACGCCGTCGAAATTCTTCCGTTCGGCGATGATCTTGGCAGCACCGAGAAGCATGGCGGTGTGACCGTCGTGTCCGCAGGCATGCATCATGCCCGGCGTCTTGCTCTGATAGTCGAGCCCGGTTTCCTCAAGGATCGGCAGCGCGTCGAAATCGGCGCGGATGCCGATGCTCCGGGTGCTGCTGCCGTTGCGAAGCGTAGCGACGACGCCGGTCTTTGCCAGACCGCGCGTCACTTCATAGCCCAGCGCCTCCAGCTGCTTGGCGACATAGTCCGAAGTGTTGAACTCCGACAGGCCGATCTCGGGGTGCTGGTGGAGATAGTGGCGGGTCGCCACGACGTCGGCCATGTAGTTGGAGAACTGAATTGTCATCTGAGGCACCAGGGGGTTGGCTTGCGGTTTGGAGGGTCCGGTCGTTGGCGACTTTTCCCGCCGGCTCGTCGTCGCCCGGACGCTTGGCTGGCGCGCGACCGGTGAATGGAGCCGGAGTTTTGCACTTGTGCCCCAATTATTCAACCGTATAAACAGGAAGTCGACAACACCGATTGCACGATCGGTCTGCCTGACCTGGGAGGAGCGCATGCAGGAATTCGGCCCGCGCGAGGGGGACAGAACGCAGTGCCTGGACGCCGCAAACGTCCCGGGTCTCCAGCCATGAGCCGCCGTCCCTTCCACCGCGCCGGAGAGGCCGAACGTCGCCAGGACCTGATCACCGCGACGCTCGACTGCATTTCCGAATACGGCCTGCAGGGGGCGACCGTGCGCCAGATCGCCGCCCGCGCAGGCGTGACCGGCGGTCTCATCCGCCATTATTTCACCGGCAAGGAACAGATGCTCCAGGCCGCCTATCGCGAAGTCATGATGACCATCGGCACGACGGCGATCAACGCCGCCGAGGCAGCCGGCAGCGATCCGCGCCGCCGCCTGCACGACTTCGTCATCGCCAATGTCAGCCCGCCGATCATCGATCCGCGCACGCTCTCGCTGTGGGCCGCCTTCATCAGCCATGTGCGCGTCGATCCGGAATTCGCCCGCATCCACCGCGAGAACTACCTGACCTTCCTCGGTTCGCTCGAGGAACTGCTCACCGCCTTCCTCGCCGCCAACGGCCGGACCATCGCGCCGGAGGAATGCCGCAAGCTGGCGATCGCCATCAACGGCCTGATCGACGGATTGTGGCTGGAAGGTTCGCTGGCCGGCGACCTGTTCGACGACCAGGCGCTGCCGCGCATCGCGCTCGAATCGGTGGAGTCCCTGCTCGGCGGCCTGAAACTTTCCGGTCCCGACGGACCGAATGACACGAAATGATGGGACACTCCATGCGTTATGCCGCCATTACCGAACGCCTCGCCGATCTGGGATCGGGCAAATGGGCGATCCATCTCGAGGCCCGGCGCAAGGCGGCGGAGGGCATACCGGTCATCGAACTGACTATCGGCGAGCCGGATGTCCGCCCCGACCCCGCCCTGCTCGACGAATGCGCTCGCGCCATGTATGCCGGCCGCACGCGCTATTCGAATGGCCGCGGCGAGCCGTCGGTGGTCAATGCCCTGGTCGAGAAATACCGCAAGCGCCGCAGCGACGTGACCGCACGCAACGTGCTGTGCTTTCCCGGAACCCAGACTGCCCTCTTCACCGTCATGCTCGGCCTGCTCGACCGCGACGACGAAGTCCTGGTGGGCGACCCCTATTATGCGACCTATGAAGGCGTGATCGCGGCAAGCGGCGCGCGCATGGCACCTGTGCCGCTGCATCCCGAGAAGAAGTTTCACCTGCAGGCCGAAGATCTCGCCCGCGCGGTGACGCCACGCTCCCGCGTGGTCCTGCTCAACACCCCGCACAATCCGACGGGTGCGGTACTCTCCGCCGAGGAGATCGCCGCGATCGGCGAGGTCTGCCGCAAGCACGATCTCTGGATCGTCTGCGACGAGGTCTATGAGGAGCTGATCTTCGACAGCGCCTTCGCCTCCCCGTTCGACGATCCGGTACTGGCCGAGCGCACCATCGTCGTTTCGTCGATCTCGAAATCCCATGCAGCCCCCGGCTTTCGCAGCGGGTGGGCCGTGGGGCCGGCGGAATTCTGCGACCGCCTGCTGCCCGTCTCCGAAACCATGCTGTTCGGCGTCCAGCCCTTCATTGCCGACATGACGGCGATGGCGCTCACCCAGCCCTTCGACACGGCGACCGTGATGCGCGCCAACTACGAGCGGCGGGCAAGGCTCCTGGCGGACGTTCTCGAACGGGAGGGAACGCTGAAGCCGATGATGCCGGAGGGCGGCATGTTCATCGTCGTCGACGTCACCGGCACTGGCCTTGCGGGACAGGATTTCGCTCACCGGCTGCTTGAAGACAAGCACGTCGCCGTCATGCCCGGCGCCTCCTTCGGCGAGCAGGCGGCCAATTTCATCCGTGTCTCGCTGACCGTCGACGACGAGCAGCTGGCGGTCGCCGCCAGGCGCATGGTCGAGCTCGCTTCGGAACTGGCCGACTGCCGACCGGACGCGCAACGCGCCGTGGGTTGAGCCACCCGGCAAAGGCCTGATCGACAGCATTCACAAAGTCCGAAACCTTCGCGGGGGACAGCCCGGCCGTTCAGCGGCATGCCCCCGCGTGGGCACGGCACAGCAGAGGCCACGGCAAAGGGCGCCACGCCCGGCCGGAGATCCATGCCTCATGGCTACAGCTTTGAAATAAGGCATAAAAAAGCCAATTTTCCCAGCGAAGCCACGAACCTATCTCCGCCTGGACCGGTTTTTTTGACGCCATCGCCTCGCATTGCTGGCTTTTTGAGTTCAGAAGATTGAACGAGAGGCCAAAACCGTGCAATGCGATGCGCCGGGGGATGGCAGTGGGTCAAGACGAACCCTGACGAACGCCCTCTAACGAAAACTCGAGATTATGTCTTTGCCCATGACGCTGCAAGTTCAGTCGCGCGACGTAGAAACCAGACAGATCGATCACAACGATGCGATCCGGGCCTCCTATTTCACCATCGAAGAATTGCGCGAAAGCGCCGAGGCGCTGGCCAGGGACGGGGCAAACGACCTGCCGGGCCTGATGGATTTCGACTTCTTCGCGCGCCATCGCGAGAACGAGCGCGAGATCCTGAGGGTCTACCGGGCGACCGCGACGGACGTTGAGGCAGGCGCGACGATCACGCCCGCCGCCGAATGGCTGCTCGACAACCACTACGTCATCGAGGAAGCGATCCAGGAAGTGCGCCGGGACTTCCCCAAGAAGTTCTACCGTCAGCTTCCGACGATGAAGATCGGCAATCGCGAAATCCCCCGGACGATGGCGCTCGCCTGGCTTTATGTGGCGCATACCCACTCGACCGTGTCGATGGAGGCGATGACGGCCCTGGTCGAAGGTTTCCAGAAGCACAAGACGCTCGAGATCGGCGAATTGTGGGCGCTGCCGTCGATCGTGCGTTTCGTGCTGATCGAGAACCTGCGCCGGATCTCCACCCGCGTGGACCGTTCGCGCCGCATGCGCCGCAAGGCAAACGAAGTGGCCGACGAGATCATCCGGCTGAACGACGCGGCAAGCTCTACCGAACTGCTGAAGCAGATCGAGCCGCTCGCCGACGACAACACCTTCGCCACCCAGTTCCTGTATCGCCTGCGCAACGGCTCGCAGAACACCAGCTTCGCCGTCGCCTGGGTCGAGGAGCGCCTGGAAAAGGCCGGCCGCACCGCCGAAGAGGCGATGACGCAGGAGCATAACCGGCTCTCCTCCGGCAACGTGACCACCGGCAACATCGTCAAGAGCCTGCGCGAGATCGACGACAAGGAATGGTCGGTCTGGGTAGAAGACGTCTGTCTCGTCGACAAGATTCTCGGCAACCACACGGACTACCGCGAACTCGATTTCGGCTCGCGCAACGCCTATCGCAGCACGATCGAGAAACTGGCACGCCGCTCGGACAAGTCGGAGATCGAGATCGCCCAGATGGCGATCGACCTGGCCGCCGAGGCCGCCCGGTCCGACGAGGCCGTCGGTTCGCCGAATGTCGGCGGCTATCTCGTGGGCGCCCAGCGCCCGCTGCTCGAACAGGCGATCGGCTACCGCATGCCGCTCTGGCGCCGCCTGGCGCTCGGTGTCCAGCGTCTCAGCTGGCTGTCGATCGCCGTGCCGGTGATCGGCTTGACGCTCGCCGCCATGGCCCTGGTCGGCTATTTCCTGTCGATGGCCGGCATATCGACGCCGCTTATGGTCTTCCTTCTCGTGCTGTTCTCGCTGCCCGCCTCCGAAGGCGCGACCGGCCTGTTCAATACGCTCGTCACCTTCGTCGCCAAGCCGGCGCGGCTGACCGGCTATGAATTCAAGGAAGGCCTGCCTCAGGACGCGCGCACGCTCGTGGTCGTCCCCTGCCTGATCGCCAAGCGCGACGACGTCGACGAACTGGTGCGCAATCTCGAGGTCCATTACCTCACCAATCCGCGCGGCGAGATCTATTTCGCCCTGCTGAGCGACTGGCGCGACAGCCCGGTCGAGGAAACCCCGGCCGATCTCGAAATCCTCGAATATGCCAAGGTCCAGGTCGCCGAGCTGGCGGCGCGCTACGCCCATGACGGCAAGACCCGCTTCTTCCTCCTGCATCGCCGCCGGCTCCATAATCCCGCCGAAGGCGCGTGGATGGGCTGGGAGCGCAAACGCGGCAAGCTGCACGAGCTGAACCTGCTTCTGCGCGGCGACCGCGACACCTCCTACATGCCGGGCGCCAACATGGTGCCGGAAGGCGTGCAATACGTCATGACGCTCGACGCCGACACGCGCCTGATGCGCGATGCGGTCACCAAGCTGGTCGGCAAGCTCTACCACCCGATCAATCGGCCGGTGCACGATCCGGAAAGCGGCCGCGTCATCAGCGGCTACGGCGTGCTGCAGCCGCGCGTGACGCCTTCGCTCACCACGGGCAAGGACGCCTCGGTCTTCCAGCGCGTATTTTCGATGAACCGGGGCCTCGACCCTTATGTCTTCACCGTTTCCGACGTCTATCAGGACATCACCGGCGAAGGCACCTTCACCGGCAAGGGCCTCTATCATGTCGACGCCTTCGAGACGGCGCTGAAGGGACGCATCGACGAGAACACGGTGCTCAGCCACGACCTGCTCGAAGGCTCGATGGCGCGCTGCGCCCTCGTCACCGACGTCGAACTGGTCGAAGATTTCCCGACCCGCTACGAGGTCGAGATCTCCCGCCAGCATCGTTGGGCCCGCGGCGACTGGCAGCTCCTGCCTTACATCTTCGATCCGGCCCGCGGCATCACCGCGCTCGGCCGCTGGAAGATGGTCGACAACCTGCGCCGCTCGCTCACCCCGATGGCCTGGTTCCTCGCCTCCGTGCTCGGCTGGCTCGCCATGGATCCGGTCGGCGCCTTCCTCTGGCAGCTGCTCTTGATCTTCTGCCTGTTCGTCGCCCCGACGCTGTCGCTGCTGTCAGGCCTCGTGCCGCGCCAGAGCGACATCGTGCCCGCCGCGCATTTCCAGTCGCTGTGGTCCGAACTGCGCTCGTCGAACGCCCAGGTCGCGCTGCGCATCGTCTTCATCGCCGACATGGCCTACATGATGGCCGACGCCATCATCCGCTCGCTCTATCGCCTCACGGTCAGCCGCAAGCTGCTGCTCGAGTGGCGCACCGCCGCCAGCATCCAGTCCTCCGCCCAAGGCAATATCTCTTCCTACTACCGCAGCATGCTGCACGCCCCGGTCCTCGCCGTCCTGGCCCTCGCGGTCGCCGCCCTTCCCGGCGGCTACGGCTACCTGATCGGGCTCCCCTTCGCCATCATGTGGGTCCTGTCGCCGCTCGTCGCCTGGTATGTCAGCCAGTCCGCCGAGACCGAGGACAGTCTCTTCGTGCCGGAGGAAGCGACCGTCGAGCTGCGCAAGATCGCGCGGCGCACCTGGCGCTTCTACGAGACCTTCGTCACCGCCGGCGACAACTACCTGCCGCCGGACAATTTCCAGGAACGGCCGGAGCCGGTCGTCGCCCACCGGACATCGCCGACCAATATCGGCGTCTACCTCCTGTCCGTCGTTTCCGCCCGCCATTTCGGCTGGATCAGCTTCGAGCAGACGATCGAGCGGCTCGAACAGACGATCTCGACCGTCGAGCGCATGGAGAAGTACCGTGGCCACCTCTACAACTGGTACTATACGGACACGCTGAACACGCTCGGCCCGCGCTATATCTCCGCTGTCGACAGCGGCAACCTCGCCGGCCATCTGATCGCCATCTCCTCGGCCTGCCGCGAATGGGCGGAAGCGCCCTCGGCCCACATGCAGGGCAATCTCGACGGTATCGGCGATGTCGGCGGCATCTTGCTGGAAGTCTTGAAGACCCTGCCGGACGATCGCAAGACCGTCAGGCCGCTGCGTCGCCGCCTCGAGGAGCGGATCATCGGCTTCAACACGGCGCTTGCCGCCGTCAAGCGCGAGCACGAATTCGCCTCGATCCGCATCATCAATCTCGGCGTGCTGGCGCGCGACATCCAGAAGCTCGCCGCCAACCTGCACCATGAAGTCCGTTCCGAGCAGAGCGGCGAAGTCACCCGCTGGACCGAATCGCTGGTCGGCGTCTGCGAGGCGCACATCGCCGACACCGCCTTCGACCTGTCGAACATCGATCCGCTGCGCCAGCGGCTGGCGCTGCTGCGCGACCGGGCCCGCGATATCGCCTTCTCGATGGATTTCAGCTTCCTCTTCCGGCCCGAGCGTCGTCTGCTGTCGATCGGCTATCGCGTCGAAAGCCGCGAGCTGGACGAAGCCTGCTACGACCTTTTGGCGTCGGAATGCCGGCTGACCAGCCTCTTCGCCATCGCCAAGGGCGACCTTCCGACCGAGCACTGGTATCGCCTCGGCCGCCAGGTCGTGCCGATCGGCGCCCGTGCGGCGCTGATCTCCTGGTCCGGCTCGATGTTCGAATACCTGATGCCGCCGCTCGTCATGCAGGAACGCCAGGGCGGCATCCTCAACCAGACGAACAATCTCGTCGTGCAGGAACAGATCAATCACGGCAAGCGGCTGGGAATTCCGTGGGGCATTTCGGAAGCCGCCTTCAATGCCCGCGACCATGAGATGAGCTATCAGTACACCAATTTCGGCGTACCGACGCTGGGCCTCAAGCGTGGTCTCGGACAGAACGCGGTCATCGCGCCCTATGCCTCGATCCTCGCCAGCCAGTATTTCCCCGAAGCGGCGCTGGAAAACCTGGAGCGCCTGCGCAAGCTGGGCGCGCTCGGCGCCTACGGCTTCCACGACGCCGTCGACTTCACCCCGACCCGCCTTCCCGAAGGCAAGTCCTGTGCGGTCGTCTACAACTATTATGCGCACCATCACGGCATGTCGATCGCGGCCATCGCCAACGTCGCCTTCAACGGCCGCCTGCGCGAGCTGTTCCACGCCGATCCGGTGATCGAGGCGGCGGAACTGCTGTTGCAGGAGAAGGCACCGCGCGAAATCCCTGTCATGAGCGCCAAATACGAGCCGCAGACGCCCGGCAAGGGCCAGGCCGACCTGCTGCGCCCGGAAGTCCGCACCGTCACCGATCCGGCGACCAAGGACCGCGCGCTGGCCTTCCTGTCGAACGGCCACTACTCGGTCATGCTGACGGCGACGGGCTCGGGCTATTCGCGCTGGAACGGCCAGTCCGTCTCGCGCTGGACCGCCGATCCCACCGAGGACCGCTCCGGCACCTTCATCTTCCTGCGCGATACGGCAAGCGGCCAGTGGTGGTCGGCGACCGCCTCGCCGCGCCGGGCCGAGGACGAGAAGTCCAAGGTCATCTTCGGCGACGACAAGGCGGAGTTCTTCAAGACGGTCGGCGACATCTCGACCCAGGTCGAGTGCATCGTCGCCACCGAGCATGATGCAGAAGGCCGGCGCCTGACGATCCTCAACACCGGCAGCGAAGACCGCTTCATCGAGGTGACCTCCTATCTCGAGCCGGTCATCGCCCAGGACGACGCCGACAATGCCCATCCGCTGTTCTCGCGGATGTTCATCAAGACCGAGTTCGGCCGTCGCCGCGACGTCATCCGCGCCGAGCGCAACAAGCGCAGCCCCGGTGATGCCGACATGTGCGTGGCGCATCTGGTGGTCGACGGCACCGGCCCCGGCCGGCCGACCGAATTCGAAACCGATCGCCGCCGCTTCCTCGGTCGCGGCCGCTGCCTCGCCGAGGCCGCCGCCTTCGACCCGGGTGCCACGTTGTCAGGCACGGAGGGCTTCACCCTCGATCCGGTGCTGAGCCTGCGCCGCGTCGTGCGCGTGCCCTCGGGCAAGAAGGTCAGCGTCATTTTCTGGACGATCGCCGCGCCCAATCGCGAGAAGATCGACCAGGCGATCGAACGCTATCGCCATCCGGATTCCTTCAGCCACGAACTCATCCATGCCTGGACCCGGGCCCAGGTCGAACTGCGCCATATCGGCATCACCTCGCAGCAGGCCGCCGCCTTCCAGCATCTCGGCCGCTATCTCGTCTATCCGGACAACCATCTGCGGGCGGACCCCGAAACCGTGCGAAACGGCCTTGCCACCCAGTCGGCGCTCTGGCCGCTGGCGATTTCCGGCGACTACCCGATCTTCGCGTTGCGCATCAACGACGACATGGACATGGAAATCGCCCGCGAAGCGATGAGCGCGCTCGAATATCTGCGCCGTCGCGGCATCGTCGCCGATCTCGCGATCGTCAACGAACGCGCCACGTCCTACGCGCAGGACATGCAGCACGCGCTCGACCAGCTCGCCGAGAACCTCAGGCATCGCCTGCCCGACGGCAGCGGCGGTAAGCCGCACGTCTTCGTCGTGCGGAACGACCTGATGGACGAGAGCGCCTCCCAGGCCCTGATCGCCGCCGCCCGCGTCGTCCTGCACGCCCGCAACGGCAAAATCGTTGACCAGATCAACCGTGCGGTCTCGCTGTTTGCCAACCCGCGTAGCCCCGATGGCGCGGAGATGGAATGGCCGGGCCTGCTGCCGGCCACTCCGGCCGCTTCGGCTGCCGTCGTGCCGGCCAGCGACGGCAAGGGCCTCGAATTCTGGAACGGCTTCGGCGGCTTTGCCGAGGACGGCAAGGAATATGTGATCCGCCTCGGTGCCCACCAATCCACGCCCCAGCCGTGGATCAACGTCATCGCCAACGAGCAGTTCGGCTTCCACGTGTCCGCCGAAGGTGCTGGCTTCACCTGGAGCGCCAATTCGCGTGACCACCAGCTGACCCCATGGACCAACGACCCGGTCGTCAATCGTCCGGGCGAGGCCTTCTACGTCGCCGACCTGGAGAGTGGCCGGACCTACGTGCCGTTCAGCGCGCTCAATCTCGATGATGGAGCGGAATTCGAAACCCGCCATGGCCTCGGCTATACAGTCTTCTCCAGCCGTCATGACGGACTTGACCTCGAACTGACCCAGACCGTCGACCGCAACCGCCCGGCAAAGCTGTCCCGCCTGGTCCTGCGCAACAAGGGCCGGGAAGCGCGCAGCTTCCGCGTCTACGGCTATGCGGAATGGGTTCTGGGCAACAATGCGCAGAAGAGCGCACCCTTCGTGCTGTCGTCCTTCGACGAGGACACCGGCGCGCTGTTCGCCACCAACCCCTATGACATCAACTATCCGGGTCGTACGGCCTTCCTGGCCGGTCTCGACAGGCCGCTCGGCTATACCGCCAGCCGGCGCGAGTTCATCGGCCGGCATGGATCGATCCGCATGCCGCAGGCGCTGGCCCGCCAGTCTCACCTCTCCAGCTCAGCCGATACCGAGAGCGATCCCTGCGCGGCCCTCGCTTTCGACATCGAGGTTCCGGCAGGCGCCGAACGGGACATCACCTTCCTGCTCGGCGAGACCGACACGGAGGACGCCGCCCGCGACCTGATCGGCGTGCTGCGCAAGGAAAGCTTCGAAGCCATCCTCAAGGCCAGCAGGGACTTCTGGACGGGCTTCACCGGCCAGTTGCAGGTCAAGACCCCCGACGCCGCCTTCGACACGCTGGTCAACCGCTGGCTGCCCTACCAGGCGCTTGCCTGCCGCATCTTCGCGCGGGCCGGCTTCTACCAGGCCAGCGGCGCCTATGGCTTCCGCGACCAGCTTCAGGATACGCTCGCCTTCCTGCTCTACGAACCGAGCCTGGCACGGCGCCAGATCCTCAACGCCGCCTCGCGCCAGTTCGTCGAAGGCGACGTGCAGCATTGGTGGCTTCCCAACACCGGGGCCGGTGTACGCACCCGTATATCGGATGACGTCGTATGGCTGGCCCATGCGGTCGATCGATACGTGAGTTCAACCGGCGACAAAACCTTCCTGGACGAAAGCCTCGCCTTCCTCGAAGGGCCGCAGTTGACCGAAGGCCAGCACGACAGCTTCTTCCAGCCGGCGACCTCGGAAGAGGCGGCAAGCCTCTACGAGCACGCTGCCCGCGCACTGGACCTCGCCGTCGCCCGAACCGGCGCCCATGGTCTGCCGCTCATCCTTGGCGGCGACTGGAACGACGGGATGAACCGCGTCGGCGAAAAGGGCGAAGGCGAGAGCGTCTGGCTCGGCTGGTTCCTCGCCGCGACGCTCAAGTCCTTGCTCGGCCACGCAGAGATCAGGGGCGACGAGGCACGGATCACCCGCTGGACGGCGCATCTTGCCACTCTCAGGGATGCGCTGGGGACCGCAGCCTGGGACGGCGACTACTATCGGCGCGGCTATTTCGACGACGGCACGCCGCTCGGCTCCGGACAGTCGGAGGAGTGCCGGATCGATTCAATCGCCCAGTCCTGGAGCGTTCTGTCGGGCGAAGGCACGCCGGAGCAGAGCGCAAAGGCGCTAGACGCGGCCCTTGCCCAGCTTGTCGACGAGGAGAACGGCATCATCCGGCTCTTCACGCCACCGTTCGAAAAGACCAAGCTCGATCCCGGCTATATCAAGGCCTATCCGCCGGGCGTGCGCGAGAACGGCGGGCAGTACACCCATGCGGCCATCTGGCTCGGCATGGCGCTCGCCAAAGCCGGCAGGCCGGCCGATGCCTGGCGCTGCTTCGAGATGCTGAACCCGATCAACCACGCGGTCGACGCCGATGCGGCGGAACGCTACCGCGTCGAGCCCTACGTCGTCGCGGCCGACATTTATGGCGGCGAAGCCTATCTCGGACGCGGCGGCTGGACCTGGTACACCGGTTCGGCCGGCTGGCTCTACCGCTTCGCCGTCGAAGGACTGCTCGGCGTTTCACGCAAGGCCGACCGAGTGCTCGTCCAGCCCGTACTGCCGCCGGAATGGAACAGCTTCGCGGCCGACCTGACGATCGAAGGCAAGACCCTGGCCATCGCCGTCGAACGCCTTGCCGGCAACGCCGGCTACGGCGTGACGGTCAATGGCCAGAAGATCGCCGACCCCGAGGCCGGATATGCGCTCGCTGCAGCCAAATAGGGCTGCAGCATTGGGCCGATCCGAGATCGGTCCCTTCAGACATTGATGCAACGAAAAAGCCTCCGGTCATTTCTGACCGGAGGCTTTTTAACGAAGGAACGATACGGCGCCGAAGAAAGCCTTACGCGGCTTCTTCCTGTGCGTCGTCCTCTTCAACACCCTTGCCGCGCTTCGGGCCCTTGGCAAGATTGACCTCGACCAGGCGGACAGCCTCGGTTTCGGACATCTTGTTCACGGCGGCGATTTCGCGGGCCATACGGTCGAGGGCAGCCTCATAGAGCTGGCGCTCGGAATAGGACTGCTCCGGCTGGTTCTCGGCGCGATAGAGATCGCGCACCACTTCGGCGATCGAGATCAGATCACCGGAATTGATCTTGGCATCGTATTCCTGGGCACGCCGCGACCACATGGTGCGCTTGACGCGAGCCTTCCCCTGAACGACCTTCAGAGCGCGCTCGACGAAATCGGTCTCGGAAAGCTTGCGCATGCCGATGCTCACGGCCTTGCCGACCGGAACCTTGAGGCGCATCTTGTCCTTCTCGAAGTCGATCACGAAAAGCTCGAGCTTCATGCCGGCGACTTCTTGCTCTTCGATGGCGGTGATGATACCGACACCATGTGCCGGGTAGACGATCGATTCGCCGGTCTTGAAGCCTTGGCGCGTCGAAGATTTTTTCTGCTGGGTCGTCATTCGTTTCAAAAACTCCCTGTTATGCTCCCGGCGATCAAGCCGGTGCCGGGTCGGTCAGGCCCGGATGAGACGGGGGAAACCGTCGGGTCACTCCATCCTGATCCAGGCCGCCACGTAAACATCCCTATCGTCGCAACAGCAAAACGACCGCACAGGTCGCGAGTGTCACGGTAACCGCGTTGGACGATGAGTTTGCTTTCGTGATGGTTCAGGGCATACCAATGCCGCGAAGTGGAACAGTTTTATCATGCTACCACAAAAATATGAGGAAATCAATATTTTACTGCTGCGTCGCCACAATGCGGCCGATCGCGCCCCGGTCGGGCGCGTTTTCTGCCGGCCTTGTGGCCATCCTCATTCGCGCGTGGCGAAAAGCCCGCGACGCTGATCAGTCGCCGCTGCCGGGCTTCGTCGAAAAGTACTTGTCGAACTTGCCGGGCACGCCGTCCATTTCCTTGGCTTCGGGCAAGGGATCGCGCTTGATGGTGATGTTCGGCCAGACCTTGGCATATTCGGTATTGATCTGCAGCCACTTGTCGAGACCCGGTTCCGTATCCGGCTTGATCGCCTCGGCCGGGCATTCCGGTTCGCAGACGCCACAGTCGATGCACTCGTCCGGATGGATGACGAGGAAATTTTCACCTTCGTAGAAACAGTCGACCGGGCAGACTTCGACGCAATCGGTATATTTGCAGCGGATACAGTTATCTGTGACTATATAAGTCATGCGGCACTCCAGGATCTCGTTTCTGCGCAGGTCACGTTCTGGTCCGCCGCACAGGGCAGTCAGTCGCGGTCACATTCCAAAGGATGGGTGGACCGCGTTTGGTTCGGCTGGACAGGACCGTCAGCTACTGTGTTATCAGGGCTATAGCAAGGATAAACAGTTCTGAAAATAGCCGCGGGCGCGCACAGTTTTCTAATCGTCCGACCAGGGTTCGCCGGGTTGCAGCCGGTCGATGGCCCGCCTCTCCTTCTTCGTCGGACGTCCTGAACCGGGCAGGCGCGTCGCCTGATCGAGCGGCCCCAGCTTGTCCTCCTCGCTCGGCGGCGGGGTCATGTCCTGGTAGAGCAAGCGGGCTTCCTCATAGGGTCCGCGGCGTTCGCCCGCCCTGACGACCAGAAGCACGATGTCGCGCTTTTGCAGCGCAACCTCGATCCGGTCGCCCGGTCCGATCAAGTGGCTGGATTGGCGGACGATTTGCCCGTTGATCCGGACATGGCCGCCCGCCACGCGCTCCTGCGCCAGCGAGCGCGACTTGGACACACGGGCGAAGAACAGCCACTTGTCGATGCGCTGTCGCGAACCGGTCTGTGGCCGTTTGTCGTCCATGTTACTTCTTCATCTGCTCCTTGAGAGCGGCAAGCTTGGCAAAGGGCGAATCCGGATCGATCGGCTTCTCCTTGCGCGGCGGCTTGGCCTCGAAGCGGGCGGGCTGCGACTTTGCGTCGCGGTCCGGCCGGTTGTTCGGCCGATCCTTGCGCTCGCCGCGGTCCTGGCGCTCCGAACGGTCGCCCTTGTGGCCCGAGCCACCGCGACCGCCGTCCTTGTCACGGCCCCTGCCGCCTTCGCCGTCGCGGCGACGCTCGTCGCGCTTGCCTTCGGTCTGGCCTTCGGCAGGCGCGCGGTTCGGACCACGATGGCCGGCGCGCTGGCGGTCACCCGCCGGACGCGCGCCACGCTGGTTGTCGGCACGGCCGCCCGGACGCCACAACAGCACCGGCTTCGGCTCGGCGGCAGCCGCATCTTCCGCTGCGGGCTCGCCGGAAACGGCAGCGCCCCCGGCCTGAGCAGCGTTCTCTTCCACCGCCGCAGGGGTCTCTTCACTCGCAGCAGGGGCCTCTTCGGCAACGGCCTGCGAAGCCACAGGCGCCTCGTCGGCGGTGCTTTCTGCCGGGGCGCTTTCCTCGTGCGCGGCATCATCGCCGTGCTCGCCTGAGACCTGCTCGGCCTCGGCCGGCTTCTCGGCGGCGGACGCCGACGGTGCCGTCTGGGCAGCGAGGAAGGCTTCTGCTTCCTCGGCGGTCACGCTGTCGGCGCGATAACCGAGACCCTTGAGGATCTCTTCCATGTCATCAGGCGTGGCGCCGAGAATGGACAGCATCGCCGTCGTCGTGGTGAAGCGGCGACCGTCATAGGCACCGTCCGGGCGCTGGGTCGAACCCGGCTTCCACTGAAGCAGCGGACGGATGAGGTCGGCCAGACGCTCGAGAATGTCGATGCGCACGGCGCGCTTTCCGAGGAAACGGAAACCGGCCAGCTTGTAGAACATGCGCTCGAAGCCCGAGTCGGTGACGACCGAGGTGCGGCCGGCTGCGAGCACGGGGATGAGATCGCCATAGCCGGGCTTGTCCAGGCCGTCGTTCTTCAGCGCCCACAGCAGCGTGATCAGTTCGGCCGGGGCGGGCTTGAGCAGCGCCGGCATGAAGATGTGATAGGCACCGAAACGCACGCCGTAGCGGCGCATCGAGGCGCGGGCATCCTGGTCGAGCGACTTGACGTCGTCCGAGACGTCGCGGCGGAACAGCACGCCGAGGTTCTCGACGAGCTGATAGGCCAGGCCCTTGGCCAGCCCCTGCAGATCCTCGGCGCGCGACAGGTCGTCGAGCGGCTTGAGGATCGTCGAGATGTGATGATTGACGAAGCGTTCGAGGCGGGCGACCACGTGGTCGCGGGCATTGCCGGTCAGCTGCTCGTCGGCGAGCAGGATGACGCGCGGATGCAGCATGTGGTCGCTGCCGGTGAGCCGGGCCACCGGATCGCCCAGCCAGCGCACCAGACCATCGGCGCTGATCGCCAGATCGCTGTTGCCGGCGGCGTGGAGACGCGCGGCGCGGGCCTCGAACTCGAGCCCGAGCGCCTTGTGCGCGGCGGACTCGATGGCCTTGGCGTCAGGCCCTTCGGTCCCCGATATGGGCGTGAACCGGAAACCGGCGAGTTGTCCCACATGATGTCCTTCCACGAAGACATCGCCGTTTACACTGATTTCAGCTTCCAACATCGCATTCTCTCTCAAGCGCTTCATGAGCACAGATGTCCTGCGATCAACAAAGCGTTTCGTCAACCGTTCATGTAGCGCATCGGACAATCGGTCTTCGATTTCCCGTGTCTTTTCTTGCCAGTGTGTCGGATCGGCAAGCCAACCCGGCCGGTTCGATACATACGTCCATGTTCGGATCTGGGCAATCCTGGCGGACAAGGTATCGATTTCGCCGTCGGTTCGGTCCGCCCTGCGGACCTGTTCGCCCATGAAATCCTCATTGACCGTACCATGGCGCACAAGGTCGAAGAACAGGCTCTGGATCAGGTCGGCATGCTGGGCCGGCGTGATGCGGCGATAGTCGGGCAGCGCGCAGGCTTCCCACAACCTTTCGACGCGCGCCGGCGTATCGGCAAGATCTCTCACCTCCGGATAACGCGCCAGAAATTCCAGCGCCTGCTGGTCGATCGCCGGCAGCGCCCTCGTCAGCCCTTCGACACGCGGCGCTGCCTCGAGGCTGCGCTGCAGCGCGCCGATCGAGGAAAAATCGAACTTCGCGGTGCGCCATTGCAGCACCTTGACGCTGTCGAATTCATGCGCTTCGAGCCGCTCGACCAGCTCTTCCTCGAACGGATCCACCCGTCCGGTAACCCCGAAGGTACCGTCCTTCAGATGACGCCCGGCACGCCCGGCGATCTGGCCGAGTTCGCCCGAATTCAGGTTGCGGAACTGGTAGCCGTCGAACTTGCGGTCCTGGGCGAAAGCCACGTGATCGACATCGAGGTTGAGACCCATGCCGATCGCATCGGTGGCGACGAGGTATTCGACGTCGCCTTCCTGATAGAGGCCGACCTGCGCATTGCGGGTCCGGGGGCTGAGCGCGCCGAGCACCACCGCAGCCCCGCCGCGCTGGCGGCGGATCAGCTCGGCGATCGCATAGACCTCGTCCGCCGAGAAGGCGACGATCGCCGTGCGCTGCGGCAGGCGGGTGATCTTCTTCTGGCCGGCATAGAAGAGCTGGGAGAGGCGGGGCCGCTCGATGACGGTAATGCCCGGCAGAAGCTGAAACAGGATCGGCTTCATCGTGGCCGAGCCCAGCAGCAGCGTCTCGTCGCGGCCGCGCAGATGCAGAAGACGGTCGGTGAAGATGTGGCCGCGTTCCAGGTCGCCGGCCAGCTGGATCTCGTCGATCGCCACGAAGGAGGCCTTCGTCTCGCGCGGCATGGCCTCGACCGTGCAGACGGAGAAGCGGGCGCCCGGCGGCGCGATCTTTTCCTCGCCGGTCACCAGGGCCACCTGCGAGGCGCCGACGCGCTCGACCAGCCGCCCATAGACCTCGCGCGCCAGAAGGCGCAGCGGCAGGCCGATGATGCCCGAGCCATGCGCCACCATGCGGTCGATGGCGTAATGGGTCTTGCCGGTATTGGTCGGCCCCAGCACAGCCGTGACGCCGCGGCCGCTCAGGATCATGGGTTGCGAATTCAATGATGGCTCCGCGCTGCAAGGGGTCATCGACCGCGTCTGGTGGCGGTCGGCGAGCTTGCCCCACACATGGCGACGATTGCCGACAAAGGCAAGTCATCCGTGACCGGAGTCCGCGATTCCGGCTTCACGCCCGCTGGAAATGGCCGAATTGCCGGCTGAAACCGCCTGCCGTTAACGCCTGGAACAGGCTGGGAACGAATCGGCGACGAATCGCTGACTCCGGGCGATTCAGGATTTGTTCACGGCTAGATCTCGGCGGCTGCCGAAGAATCGGCACAAAATGCTGAATCGGATCAATGGCTTGCCAAGGCGATTCCGGCCCGCCGGTTAACCATGACCGAAATGGAACCGTTGCGCACCCAGACGCGTTTTGGGCGTTGAGGTTCACCGACATGAAAATTCCAACACCCCCTGCCGAATGGATCAGCGACAAGCCCGGTCGGAACTTTGTTCTGCTGCATGGCATGGTCATGGCGCCGGCCTTCTGGAGTGTTTTTGCCCCTGAGGTCACGCTGGACGGGCGCACGGTCGCCTATCCGCTGCCCGGGCATCACCCCTGGTCGCTCCCCGTCGCCGGCGCACCACTGAGCGCGGACCAGGTCGTTGACGCCATGGCGGCTGCCATCGTCAGGGACTTCTCCGGCGAACCAGTCAATCTGATCGGCCATTCCACCGGAGGCTTCCTGTCCTTGCTGCTCGCCGTTCGCCGACCGGACCTGGTGAGCTCGGTCGTCCTGCTCGGCGGTTTCGCCTGCGGTCGCTTCGAGGGAAAGGAGCGCTTTGCCGCACGCATGCTGCGCGTGCCCCGGGTCGGCCCCTATGTCTTCCGCCATTTCTTCAAGCGCTGGATCTCCACCCGGGAGCAGTTCCGCTGGGGTTCGATCGAATGCGTCTACGACAAGTCCTGCCCCTGGGAGGACGATCGGGCAGCGAGTGCAATGGAGATGGTCCGCGCCGACCTGCTGCGCACCCGCCCGGAGGACATTGCCGCCTGCGTGCAGTTCATGTCGAGCACCTCGATCCTCGCGGACCTTCCCGCCGTCGCCATCCCGGTGCTGAACCTGATCGGCGTGCACGACGCCATCGTTCCGCCCTCGCACCAGCTGAGACTGTCGAAGCTTTTGCCCCGCGCGCAGACCGTGCTATTCGGCGACTGCGGCCATCTGGTGATGGTCGAGCAGAAGCGGCAGATGGACAAGGTGATATCAGGCTTCCTCGATCCGCAGTCTTCCGTCGCGGCTGCCCTTGGCCGCCAACGCGCCAACCCCTTCGCGCCGCTGATCGATGGGCTGGATCCTGACTTTTCGCCTGCCCTTCTGGCTCGCTTGGAACAATTCTCATCCGGCGACGTTGAAGCGACACGAATACCAAGTTTTGCATTCCCGAATGGAGAGGGTCACCATGTTGAGCACAATTCTCATCGTCATCGTCATTCTGCTGTTGATCGGCGCGCTGCCCAATTGGGGCTACAGCCGTAACTGGGGCTATGCGCCCTCTGGTGGCCTCGGCCTCGTCGTTCTCATTCTTGTCATCCTGCTGCTCATGGGCCGGATTTAACGCCCGTCAACACCGAAGAGGAAAACCGACGATGAAAAAAGTCCTTCTTGCCCTTGCCCTGATTGCCCCCCTGGCATCCTGCACGGCGACCGAACGCGGTGCAGGCGTCGGCGCCGCAACCGGTGCCGTCATCGGTGGCGTAGCCACCAACTCCGTCGGCGGCGCAGCCGTCGGTGCAGTGGTCGGTGGCGCAGCCGGCGCCCTGATCGGCCAGTCCCAGGAACGTTCGGGCTATTGCGTCTATCGCGATCGCTACGGTCGCACCTACGAAGCGCGCTGCCGCTAAGTCGCAAACAGCGCCTCGACAGAAAACCGCCGGCTCCCCCACCGGCGGTTTTTTGCTGTTTCAGGCTGTCGCGTTAACGGTTCGACCAAAGCCGGAACGAATCGGCGACGAATCGGTGACGCGCCTGTTTTCCCGCTTTGTTCACCGCAATATCTTGTTGAATAACAGACTGTTAACCATAGGAAACGGTTGATATTAGGATCTGTGGCCGCGGGCTCCGGACCCGCTGTTAACTTTTGACACAACGAAAAAGGCCGGCCCCAAAGGCCGGCCGGATAGATCCGTTTTCCAAGAACTCAGACGAAGAACTGACCGCCATTGGCCGAGATCGTCGAACCCGTGATGAAGCCCGCATCGTCGGATGCGAGGAAGACCACGATGCGGGCGATTTCCTCCGGCTCGCCGAGACGTCCGACCGGGATCTGCGGAATGATCCGTTCGTTCAGCACCTTTTCCGGGATGGCGCGCACCATTTCCGTGCCGATATAGCCGGGGCAGATGGCGTTCACGGTGATCCCCTTGGCCGCCCCCTCCTGGGCCAGCGCCTTGGTGATGCCGAGATCGCCGGCCTTGGACGCCGAATAGTTGGCCTGGCCCATCTGTCCCTTCTGCCCGTTGATCGAGGAGATGGTGATGACGCGGCCGAAATTGCGGTCGCGCATGCCGGACCACACCGGGTGGGTCATGTTGAACACGCCGTTGAGGTTGGTGTTGATCACCTCGTTCCACTGTTCCGGCGTCATCTTGTGGAACATGGCGTCGCGCGTGATGCCGGCATTGTTGACCAGGATCTCGACCTGGCCGAGTTCCGCCTCGACCTTGGCAATCCCCTCGGCGCAAGACTGGTAGTTCGAAACGTCCCACTTGAACGTGTGTATCCCCGTCTCCGCCTCGAAGGCCTTGGCCTTCTCGTCATTGCCGGCATAGTTGGCCGCCACCCGATAGCCGGCGGCCTTGAGCGCGATCGAAATCGCCGCCCCGATACCCCGGGTTCCCCCCGTCACCAATGCAATTCTGCTCATGTGCTGATCTCCCCTCAGTTAACAGTTCAGCGTCCACCGACTCTTCTTTCTGACGGAGCCGTTGTTAGGACAGGTTTATGACAAGCAGATCGGCCCAGGTCGTGACGGCCCAGCCGTCACGCGCCTTTGGACCGCGTTTTCAGTTCACATCGCCTCAAGGCACATGGCGATGCCCATGCCGCCGCCGATGCACAGCGTGGCGAGGCCCTTCTTGGCGCCGCGGCGCTTCATTTCGAACACCAGCGTGTTGAGAATGCGGGCGCCGGACGCACCGATCGGGTGACCGATGGCGATCGCGCCGCCATTGACGTTGACGATCGAGGTATCCCAGCCAAGGTCCTTGTTGACGGCGCAAGCCTGGGCGGCGAAGGCTTCGTTCGCCTCGACGAGGTCAAGATCGGAAATCTTCCAGCCAGCTTTCTGCAGCGCCTTGCGCGAGGCCGGGATCGGGCCTGTGCCCATGATCTGCGGGTCGACGCCGGCCGTCGCCCAGGAGGCGATCCGGACAAGCGGCACAAGGCCGCGACGGGAGGCTTCCGCCTCGCTCATCAGCATGGCTGCGGCAGCACCGTCATTGATGCCGGACGCATTGCCGGCCGTGACCGTGCCTTCCTTGTCGAAGGCCGGACGAAGCTTGGTCATGCTGTCGAGCGTGGCGCCGGCGCGGATATATTCATCGGCATCGACGGTGACGTCGCCCTTGCGGCCCGCGACCACGAAGGGAACGATCTCGTCCTTGAAGCGGCCGGCCACCTGGGCGGCCTCGGCCTTGTTCTGCGAGGCGACGGCGAAGGCGTCCTGTTCGTCGCGCGTCAGCTGGAACTGGCGGGCGACATTCTCGGCAGTCGTGCCCATGTGATAGCCGTAGAAGGCGTCGGTCAGGCCGTCCTTGATCATGGTATCGACCATCTTCAGGTCGCCCATCTTGGTGCCGGCCCTCAGATGCGCGCAATGCGGCGCCATCGACATGGATTCCTGGCCGCCGGCGACGATGATCGTGGCATCGCCGGTCGCAATCTGCTGCATGCCGAGCGCCACGGCGCGAAGGCCCGATCCGCACAGCTGGTTCATGCCCCAGGCGGTGGCTTCCTGCGGAATGCCGGCCTTCATCGCCGCCTGGCGGGCGGGGTTCTGTCCCTGGCCCGCCGTGAGCACCTGGCCGAGGATGACCTCGTCGACTTCCTTGGCGTCGACGCCGGCGCGCTCCAGCACCGCCTTGATGACGGCGGCGCCCAGGTCGTGGGCCGGGACATTGGCGAAGGCGCCGTTGAACGAGCCGACCGGCGTGCGCGCTGCGCTCGCAATGACGATGGATGAACTGCTCATGGACGCCTCCTCAGGTATTTGCTTCTTTGAGGTTGAAACTGGCAAAGCTTGAGATCGAAGTCAAACAGGAAGAATGCGGACCGTTTCGTTCCTTAGTTGCAGCAGCTTGACTTTCGTCAACCGCGAGTGCCGCATCGCACAAAGAGATTGTCACCGCCCTCGATTTGCGCTTACACTTGCTGCGGGAAGAGCAAAAATCCACAAAAACAACGGGGTTAGGAGACGAATATGGCCAAAACGGACGGCGAGATCGTCATAAAGAAGTATGCCAATCGACGCCTCTACAACACGGGCACCAGCACCTATGTAACGCTGGAGGACCTGGCCAAGATGGTCAAGAAGGGGGAGGAGTTCACTGTCCAGGACGCCAAGTCGGGAGAGGATATCACCCATTCGGTTCTGACCCAGATCATCTTCGAGCAGGAGTCGAAGACCGGCAATACATTGCTGCCGATCTCCTTTCTGCGCCAGCTGATCGGTTATTACGGCGACCAGATGCAGATGGTGGTGCCGAGTTTCCTCGAGCACTCGATGAAGGCTTTCACCGAACAGCAGGTGCAGATGCGCGAGCAGATGACCAAGGCCTTCGGCGAGACACCGCTCACCAAGAACCTGCAAATGCCGATCCAGCTGATGGAAGAGCAGGTGAAGCGCAACACCGAGATGTTCCACCAGGCCATGCAGATGTTCTCGCCCTTCCTCGGCGCCCAGCCGCCGAAAGAGCCCAAGAAGGCGGAAGCCAAGGACATCGATGAACTGAAGGAGCAGCTGCGCACGCTGCAGAGCAAGCTCGACAATCTCTGAAGGCCATAGACGAAACCGTCAGGCGATCATTCAGGGCCGGGGCAGACTCCGGCCCTTTTTCTATGGGATCGGGACGCCGGAAGCCTCAGAGACCGATGGAGACGTCGCGACCGGCCGAGCGGATCGATACGGCAAAGCCGCCGACGACGTCGATGAAGGCGATCGTCATCAGGATGAAGAAGGTCTGCGTTGCCGAACCTCTCACCAGCAGGAACTCCACCAGGAAGGCGACGAAGACGAGCATCGACAGCATGTGGTTGATAAGCGACCCCGAGCCGTTGAGCGTCGCCTTGAGGATTTCGAAGAACAGCACGGCCAGCGCAACGAGGATCAGCACGTCGCTGATCGACAGCGTCCAGATCGCGCCGGACAGCATGGAGAGCGAAAGCAGCTGGCTGTCCAGGACCTGGACGCCCCCGCCGAAAAGGCCGAGCATGGCGAGATTGTAGAGCGCCAGCGGCAGGATCATCAGCGGGATAGCGGCAAACATGGGCAGGCCTCGGATCGTTGAATGCGATCGCCGCCGGGTGGCGGGCGATCGAGAGGTAGATAGAACGACCACACGCCCAAAAAATAAAGGCCGGCACAAGGCCGACCTTAAAAAAGTCATCCGAATATTCGGATGTTATGCGTTTTCCTTGGGCGTCAGCACCTGGCGGCCACGGTACATACCGGTCTTCAGATCGATATGGTGCGGACGGCGCAGTTCGCCGGAGTTCTTGTCTTCGACGTAGGACGAAGCCTTCAGCGCGTCTGCAGAGCGGCGCATACCGCGCTTGGACGGGCTTGTTTTTCTTTTCGGTACAGCCATTTTACTTACTCCACATGACGGGCAAAACAGGATCCCGCGGCCGGTTGAGGCCGAACAGCACCTGTCTCGATCTCGGAATTTGGCGCGCTTATACATGCCCCGCAGGGCTTTGACCAGTCCCCGGCTCATTTTTTTCAGGCGGGCCGGGCGAAGAGCAGGCTCAAGCCTCGTCTTCCGCGACAATCCATGTTTCAGCCAGCGCCGCGTCGCGCCAGGCGACCCATGCCGGGTGGCTTTCCATGGCCTGCATGTAGTCGAGCGTATCGGCGTCCCTGACCAGGTCATAGACCCTGAAACGGTTGACCACGGGAGCATACATGGCATCGGCGGCGGAGAAGGCGCCGAACAGGAAAGGGCCGCCCGAACGCTGCCGCATGTCGCGCCAGATCGTCTCGATGCGCGCCACGTCGTCCGCCACCCCTTCAGGCAGGTCGATCGCCCGGACCTCGCGGCGCATGTTCATCGGGCAGGCACCGCGCAGCGCCCGAAAGCCCGAGAGCATCTCCATCGAGATCGACCGCGCCATGGCCCGGTCGCCGCTGTCGGTCGGCCAGAGACCCGCATCGGGGAAGAGTTCCGCTGCATATTCGATGATCGAAAGCGATTCCCACACCCTCAGGCTGCCATGGTGCAGCACCGGCACGCGGCCGGTCGGCGAGATGTCCTTGAACTTCGGATTGCCGGCCTCGAAATCAAACGGGATGAGCCGTTCCTCGAAGGGAATGCCGCAGCCGGTCAGCGCCATCCAGGGACGGAACGACCAGGAGGAATAGTTCTTGTTGCCGATATAGAGAATGAAAGGGTCCATCGCCGCGCTCCCGAATGGCATCTTGTCCCTTGAGAGTAGGACGGGTTCGAGGCCCGCACCAACCAAAGTTTTGCAACTCAGTCATAAAGACATGTGATGTAAGCGCCGGAGCGCTTGGCGCGCCGGTCGACCACGGCCGCCAGACGCTTCATGCCCTTGCCCGGCTTGCCGGCCACCCGCTCGATCGGGTTGGGCAGGGAGACGGCCAGCAGCGCAGATTGGCTCGGCGTGAGCTTCGAGGCCGAGGTCTTGAAATGATAGCGGGCGGCGGCCTCGATGCCGTAGATGCCCGGACCCCATTCGGCGATGTTGAGATAGATCTCCATCGTCCGCGTCTTCGGCCAGATGAAGTCGGCGAAGATCGCAAGCGGCAGCTCCAGGCCCTTGCGCAGCATTGACCGGCTATTCCACAGATAGAGGTTCTTCACCGTCTGCATGGGGATCGTGCTGGCGCCACGGGTCGCCTCGCCCGACAATGCATCGTCGACCACGCCCTTCATCTGTTCCCAGTCGACGCCCCTGTGCGCGCAGAACTGCCCGTCCTCGGACATCATCACGGCACGCACCAGATGCGGCGAGATCGTCTCGAAGTCGACCCATCGTCGGTCATAGCCCTGGAAGGTGACGAGATCGGCGAGCATCAGCGTCGAAACGGGGTGAATGAAGTCGACCCGGTAGAGCAGGACCAGCGCATAGGGCAGGAGCAGAAGGGCGATGACGACGCGCAGAACGCGGCGCGCGAGGTCGATGGACCTGCGCGGCGCTGGCGCCTCGTCCTCGTCTTCGTCCCCGATATCGCTGTTTTCCGCCAAGAAGGATCTGCCTGGTGTCTGCGAGTGATCGTTTCTCTTAGCGAGCCTGTCGGTCGATAGCCAGACCGCTTGCGACGGGGAGCGGCTTTTCCCGGCCAGATTCCCGTTGCCAGCCCCGCGGCCCCATGCCAAATAGCCGCGACGGAGGCCCTGATGACCCCATTCGATGCAAAGCTAGACGCCACAGCCAGGCGGACCGAGAGGCTCCTGGACCAGCTTCTTTCGGCCGAAGTGCAGCCGCAGGAGACGACCCGCCCGGCCCGGCTGCGTCAGGCCATGCACTATGGCGCGCTGAACGGCGGCAAGCGGCTTCGCCCGTTTCTGCTCGTCGAAAGCGCAGTGATGTTCGGCGGCGACGAGACGGCGGCGCTCCGGATCGGGGCGGCACTGGAATGTCTGCACAGCTATTCGCTGGTCCACGACGATCTGCCCGCCATGGACGACGACGACCTGCGGCGCGGCAAGCCGACCGTGCATATCGCCTTCGACGAGGCGACCGCCATTCTCGCCGGCGACGCCCTCCTGACCTATGCCTTCGACATCATTGCAGCTCCCGAAACCGATCTGCCCGACCGCGCCCGCGTCGAACTCGTTCTCGCTCTTTCGCGGGCCGCCGGCATCGGCGGCATGGCCGGCGGCCAGGCGCTCGATCTCGCGGCCGAAAAAGAGACGCCGGACGAGCCGGGCATCGTCACCCTGCAGGCGATGAAGACCGGCGCGCTGATCCGCTTTGCCTGCGAGGCGGGCGCCATCATCGGCGGAGCCCCGGCGGAGGACCGCGACCGCATGCGCCGCTTCGGCGAGATCATCGGCCGCGCCTTCCAGCTGGCCGACGACCTGCTCGATCTCACCTCGGATGCCGCGACGCTCGGCAAGGCCGCCGGCAAGGATGCCGCACGCGGCAAGGGAACGCTGGTGGCGCTAAGGGGCCAGCCCTGGGCCGAGGCCGAACTGGACCGTCTCGTCGGCGAGGCGGCGGATCTGATCGCCGTCTACGGGGATCGGGCAAGGACACTCGTCGAGGCTGCCCGTTTCGTCGCCAACCGCAAGAACTGAATGATCCCGCCGTACATTGCCCTCATTCATCAATTTCCGGAGGCGCCCGCATCAAATCAACTGACGTGTGCTGGCACGTGGGAGGCGCTATGCTTCACCTTTCCGATCCGGGAGAACGGGGACCCATGAGTGACATCGCCCAGCACATGCCGCAGATCGTGGCGGCCTATCTCGTCTACCTCGCCGCGCTGTTGAGCCCCGGCCCCGCCGTCATGGCGATCGTCTCGACATCGATCGGCGAAGGCCGCCGTTCCGGGCTCGCCATGGCGGCCGGCGTCTTTGCCGGCTCCTTCACCTGGGCAATGGCCGCCTCGATCGGTCTTGCCGCCCTTCTCACCCACTATGCGGGCGTGCTGCAGGTGGTGAAGATCGCCGGCGGTCTCTACCTGCTCTATCTCGCCTACAAGGCGCTACGCTCGGCAAGCCGCCCGGACACCGCCCTGCAGCTGGCGACGGCGGATGCCGTTCCGGTGAGAAGCCTCAGGCGGACCTTCCTGCTCGGCTATGCCATCCACCTGACCAATCCCAAGGCGATATTCGCCTGGGTGGCGATCATTTCGATCGGTCTGCCGCAGGGCGCCTCGCCCGCCGCCGTGGCGCTCATCGTCGGCGGCTGCCTGCTGACCGGCCTCACCGTCTTCACCAGCTATGCCCTGCTGTTTTCCACCGCACCGGCCTATCGCGCCTATCGCTCGGCCCGCCGCGGCATAGACGCGACGATGGGTGTGCTCTTTGCCGCCGCCGGCATCAAGCTGCTCACCACCCGCATATGAAAAGGCGCCGCTGGGTGGCGGCGCCTCGAACTCTCGCCGGTCTCGCCGGATCAGCCGGCCTTGATCGGCGCGATCTGGATTTCGACGCGCCGGTTCTGCGCGCGGCCTTCCGCCGTGGCGTTCGACGCGACCGGCTGGCTGGGGCCGAAGCCGAGAGCCGAGACGCGCCGCGGGTCGACGCCCTGCGAGTTGAGATAGCTTGCCACCGACATGGCGCGGCGCTCGGACAGCGCCTCGTTGTGGGCGACGCTGCCGGTCGAATCGGTATGGCCGTTGACGTCGATCAGCGTCTTGTCGAACTTGCGCAGCACGATCGCCACCGAATTCAGCGTCGGGTAGAACTGCGGCATGACCTGATCCTGGTCGGTCGCGAAGGTGATGTTGGACGGCATGTTGAGGATGATGCGGTCGCCCATGCGGGTGACCGAAATGCCGGTGCCCTGCAGCTGGGCCCGGAGTTCAGCCTCCTGGTTGTCCATGTAGTTGCCGATGGCGCCGCCGGCGAGCGCACCGATGCCGGCGCCGATCAGCGCACCATTGCGGCTGTCGCGACCGCCGCCGCCGATGACAGCGCCGCCGACCGCGCCGAGCGCAGCCCCCAGCACGGCGCCGCCGGCCAGGTTGGACGTCTTCTGCTGGCCGGTATAGGGATCGGTGGTCGTGCAGGCGGTCAGATAGATCGCGGCGAACGCGAGGATCGACATTTTCTTGATCATCGTCGGAATCACTCCAGGAAAAACTCTAGTTTCCGTCAACAAGCCAATTGCGGCAATATGAAGTTGCAACCCGCCGCTGCCTACTCGGCAGCGCTTTTGCGGCCATAACGCTTGTCGATATAGTCGATCACCAGTGCCTCGAAATCGGCGGCGATGTTCGAACCGCGCAGCGTCATCGCCTTCTGGCCGTCGATGAAGACCGGGGCGGCCGGCGTCTCGCCGGTGCCCGGCAGCGAAATGCCGATATTGGCATGCTTGCTTTCACCCGGCCCGTTGACGATGCAGCCCATGACCGCGACGTTGAGCGCCTCGACACCAGGATATTTCTCGCGCCAGACCGGCATGTTCTTGCGCAGGTCCTGCTCGATCTTCTGGGCGAGTTCCTGGAACACGGTCGAGGTGGTGCGTCCGCAGCCCGGGCAGGCCGCGACAACAGGCACGAACTGGCGGAAACCCATGACCTGCAGGATCTCCTGCGCCACCTGCACTTCGCGGGTGCGGTCGCCGTTCGGCTCGGGCGTCAGCGAGACCCGGATCGTGTCGCCGATGCCGTGCTGCAGGACGTAGCCCATGGCGGCCGAAGACGCGACGATGCCCTTGGAGCCCATGCCGGCCTCGGTCAACCCGAGATGCAGCGCGTGGTCGGAGCGTTCCGCCAGCATGGAATAGACGGCGATCAGGTCCTGCACCTGGGACACCTTGGCAGACAGGATGATCTTCGACCGCGGCAGGCCGATCTCCTCGGCGAGTTCGGCAGACAGAAGGGCCGACTGCACGATCGCCTCGCGCGTCACCTGGCGCGCCGACAGCGGAAAGCCCTCGGCCTGGTTCTTGTCCATCAGCCGGGTCAGCAGCTCCTGGTCGAGCGAGCCCCAGTTGACACCGATGCGCACCGGCTTGTCATAGCGGATCGCCATCTCGACGATGTCGGCGAACTGCTTGTCCTTCTTGTCCTTGAAGCCGACATTGCCGGGATTGATGCGATATTTGGCCAGCGCCTCGGCGCAGCCCGGATGGTCGGCCAGCAGCTTGTGGCCGATGTAGTGGAAGTCGCCGACCAGCGGTACGTCGAGCCCGAGGCGCAGCAGACGGTCACGGATCCTCGGCACGGCGGCCGCACTCTCGTCGCGATCGACGGTGATGCGCACGATCTCGGAGCCCGCCTTGAACAGGCTCGCCACCTGCGCGACGGTCGCGTCGATATCGGCGGTGTCGGTATTCGTCATCGACTGCACGACGACGGGAGCGCCGCCGCCGACAATCACGCCGCCGACATCGACGGCAACGGTCTTGCGGCGCGGCTTGGGATCGAATTCGTCTGCGAATGTCATGGAATGACCTTGAACGGCGCGAAAAACATCAAAATCAGGTGGATCAAACATGCGCGCTTGTCAACCATGCGCTAAAGCACGGCGAACAGGCGAACGGGCCGATCGTCTGCCGCACCCTATAGCCAGGATCTTGGCCGAAACTTGGTCCATGTCCGCCATTAGCGCTATCGGGAACGCGGCCGCCGCTGCCGGCGCCCGCCAATGCCGTCCCTGCCCACGCCGGCAGGTGGGAGGCGCCCCCCTGACGCCCTAGCTGTGCGCCTCACCGACCCGGTCGGCATGGCGCGCCAGGCCGGACAGTGCCAGCACGACGAGATTGAGCAGCGACACCGCGGTATAGACGACCGAGAGCGTTGTGTATTCGGCGATGAAGCCGATGATCGACGGGGCAAACAGGATGCCCGAATAGCCGAGCGTGGTGACCACCGAAAGGCCGATCCCGGGCGCGAGGCCGGGAATGTTGCCGCCCGCCGAAAAGGCGATCGGCACCATGTTGGAAATGCCGATGCCGGCAATGCCGAAGCCGATCAGCGCGATCGTCACGTTCGGCGCCTGGCCGGCGATCACCAGGCCGACGAAGGAAGCCGCCGTGCAGAGCCGGAGAGTCCTCACCGCCCCCAGCCGGTCGCGCACCAGGTCGCCGGCAAAACGCATTGCCGCCATGGCCAGCGAAAACGCGGCAAAGGCAAAGCCCGACAGGGCCGTTGAGGCATTCAGTTCGTTGCCGAGATAGAGCGCACCCCAGTCGAGGATCGCGCCTTCCGGAATCATGGAGAACAGAGCAACGAGTCCGATCAGCCAGGGCAAGGGCGAAAGCGGCAGCCTGGCCCGGTCGCGCCGTTCGGAGGGATGCGGCCGGTCGACGAGGATCATGGTCCTGGCGAGCGCCAGCAGAGCGAGCGCGAGACCGGCCACCAGGAAGGCATGACCAAGGGCGCCGAGCGCGGCGATCAGCAGTCCACCGGTTGCGGCCCCCACCAGGCCGCCTAGGCTCCAGAAGGCGTGGCAGGACGACATGATCGAGCGCCGCATCGAACGCTCGACCTCCACCGCATTGGCGTTCATCGCCACGTCCATGGCGCCGCCGAGACCGCCAAACAGGAAGATCGCGACAGCCCCGGCCCAGACCGCATCGACGAGGGTGATGCCGATGATGGTCGGAATGAACAGAAGCGCGGCGACCTGGACGACGCGGCTCGACCCGAAGCGGGCGATCTGCATACCGGCGATCGGCATCAGCAGCAGGGACCCGATGCCGAAGACGAACAACATCATGCCGAGATGCGCTTCGCTGAGCGACAGGGCCTTGGCGAAGACCGGAATCTTCGGCGCCCAGGCACCCATCATCAGGCCGTTGATGAAGAACAGGATCGACACGGCTGCCCGCGTCCGGGTGAAATAGGCGCCGCGCATTTGCACGCCCGCATCGTTGGTCGTTTCCGCCATCGTCCTCTCCTCGGAATTTTGCGGCACTCTATTTAAATCGATTGAAACGGCAACGGCAAAAGCGCCGCGGGAATTTCACATTTTGTTTCCCGCCGAAATGGCAGGCGCTGCCCAGCGAAAGTGCAAAAGGAGGCAATTGACAGCAGGTGGCGAAAGGGAAACATGGCATCCGTCCCTTCGTCCGGTGCTTCGATCCGCGCTGCCGGCCCGTTCAATGATCCTGCCTCCATGGTGCATGCGTGAAAACAACCGTCGGCTTAGGCATTCTGCTGACCAGCCTGTCCTATTTCCTCTTCACGCTGCATGACGGCATCATCAAGCTGCTGGTCGAGACGACCGCCGTCTGGCAGATCCTGTTCTTCCGCAGCGTCGTCATTCTGGCCGGATGCCTGATCTTCGGCGGTCCGTCCCTCGTCGAAGAAGCGGTCCGATCGCCGGTGGTCAAGCCGATGATGATCCGCAGCCTGCTGCTGCTCGGCGCATGGCTCTGCTACTACAACGCGGCCCGCGAGATGCAGCTTGCCGAGCTGACGACCCTCTATTACGCGGCGCCGGTGGTCGCGACGCTGCTCGCTGTGCCGATCCTCAAGGAGCGCGTGACCCTGCCGCGCTGGAGCGCGGTCGTCGTCGGCTTCGTCGGCGTGCTGATCGCCACCAACCCGATGGGCATGACCTTGCGGCCTCCGGTCTTTCTCGCCCTGCTCGCCGCCTTTCTCTGGGCCTTCTCGACCGTGCTGCTGCGCCGCACCGCCATGGGCGCCCGCACCCTGGTGCAGATGAGCGTCACAAACACTTTCTTCCTCGTTCTGACGGGCACGATGCTGTTTCAGGTCTGGCATACGCCGAGCCTGCCGGAGCTCGGCCTGTCGCTGGCGACGGGCATTATCGGCGGCGTGGCCCAGGTCGCCTTCTTCGAGGGCATGCGCAGGGCGCCGATCTCGGTGCTGGCGCCGTTCGAATATACCTCGCTCGTCTGGGCCTTTGCGCTCGGCTACGCGATCTGGCGCGACATCCCCACGCTGAACGTGTTCTTCGGCGCGGCGCTGATCTGCAGCGCGGGCCTGATCATCATCTTCAGCGAACGAATGATGTCTCGCCGCTAGCCGGCCTGCGGCGCACGACACTAGATCCCCGGCGACCCGACGCCTCGTGATGGGCGCAAATAGTCCTTGCGACTGCGTCAACCATCGTATATACGAATATATGTAGATATATATCCATGGAGGTTTCTATGTCTCTCGATCGTGCCGTACTGGCCTTTGCCGGCGTGATGGTGCTGGTTTCCGTCCTCCTGACGGCCTTCGTCCATCCCTATTTCGTCTGGTTCACCGTCTTCATCGGCGTTAACATGCTGCAGTCTGCCTTTACCGGTTTCTGCCCCGCCGCGATGATCTTCAAGAAGCTCGGCCTCCGTCCCGGCTGCGCATTCTGAGTATCCCTGTTCGAAGGAAATTCCCATGAAAGCCAAGGCGTTCGTGCGTTCCGCCATTCTCGGCCTGTCGCTGATGTCGACGGCCTCGTTTGCTGCCGAGACGCTCCGTCTCGATCCGGTCAAGGTGCCCGAATGGAAGGCCGTCTACGGCCGCGTCGAGGCCCGCGACAGCGTCGCCGCACGCGCGCGCATCGGCGGCACGGTGGTCGACCTGAAGGTAACGGAAGGTGACGACGTCAAGGCCGGCGACGTCATCGCCGTGGTCAAGGATGACAAGATCGACTTCCAGATCGCCGCGATCGAGGCACAGTTGCTCGGTCTGCGCGCCTCTCTGGAGAACGCCCAGGCGGAACTGACGCGCGGCGAGGAACTGATCAAGCGCGGCGTCACCACCGCCCAGCGGCTGGACGCGCTGCGCACGCAGGTCGACGTGGTCCGCAACCAGATCGCGGCGGCAGAAGCCCAGCGCTCGGTCGTCGTCGAACAGGGCAAGGAAGGCGCGGTCCTGGCGCCGGCCGACGGCAAGGTTCTGACCGTACCCGTCACCAAGGACGCGGTCATCATGGCCGGCGAGCCTGTCGCGACGATCGGCGGCGGCGGCTTCTTCCTCCGCCTGGCGATCCCCGAGCGCCATGCGGACCTGCTTCGGCAGGATGCGACCATCGAGATCGGCAGCGACGACGGCAACGGGCATCAGAGCACCGGTCGCCTCGCCAAGATCTATCCGGAAATCGACAACGGCCGCGTGATCGCCGATGTCGAGGTCGAGAACCTGCCGACCGCCTTCGTCAACAAGCGTCTGCTCGTGCGCGTGCCGGTCGGCGAGCGCGATGCGCTGCTGCTGCCCGTCAGCGCCCTCACCAACCGCTTCGGCGTCGACTATGTGACTGTCAAGTCCGGAGAAGGCACGGCCGAACGGGCCGTCGTCACCGCCAAACCCATAATGCATGACGGCAAGGAAATGACCGAAATCCTAACCGGCCTTGCCGCCGGCGAAGAGGTCCTGCTGCCATGAAGCTGCCCAGTCTCGGAATTGCAGGCGGCCTGACCAAGAGCTTCATCACCTCGCCGCTCACGCCGCTGTTCCTCATCACCGCCTTCGCGCTCGGCCTGCTCGCCCTTCTGACGCTGCCGCGCGAGGAAGAGCCGCAGATCTCCGTGCCGATGGTCGACATCATCGTGCGCGCCGACGGCCTGAAGGCCGAGGATGCGGTCAAGCTCGTCACCGAGCCGCTGGAAACCATCATCAAGGGCATCAACGACGTCGAGCACGTCTATTCGCAGACCTCCGACGACCAGGTCATGGTCACGGCCCGCTTCATCGTCGGCACGTCGGGAGATTCGGCGGTCCTGCGCGTCCACGACAAGATCCGCGCCAATATGGGCTCGATCCCGGTCGGCATTCCCGAACCGCTGGTGGTCGGCCGAACGATCGACGACGTCGCCATCGTTTCCCTGACGCTCACCCCGTCCGACGAAAAGGGCGCAGGCGTCGATGCCACGGCGCTGACCCGTGTCGCCCGCGAGCTGCGCGTCGAGATGGCGAAAATCGACGATGTGGGTTTGAGCTATCTCGTCGGCGAGACCGGTGACGCGATCCGCATCGCTCCCCAATCGGAAAAGCTCGCACTGTACGGCATGACCCTGCAGCAGCTCTCCGCCAAGGTGACGGCCGCGAACCGCTCCTTCTCGACCGGACTGGTGCGCAACGACGGCAAGCAGATCGAACTCGTCGCCGGCGAAACGCTTTCGACCCCGGCCGAGATCGGCAACCTGCTGCTGACCACCCGCGACAACCGGCCGGTCTATGTCCGCGACGTCGCCGATGTCTCCTTCGTCACCGACACGGTGGAAGCCCGCGCCTCGACGGTTACCCGCGGCGAGAATGGCGAGCTCGCCCGCGTGCCTGCCGTCACCCTCGCACTGGCCAAGCGCGCCGGCGCCAATGCCGTTCTCGTCTCCGAGGAAATCCTGGCGCGCGTCGAGGAACTGAAGGGCAACCTCATTCCCGACAGCATGAACGTCGAGGTGACGCGCAACTATGGCGAAACCGCCAACGAGAAGGCGAACGAACTGCTCTTCCACCTCGGCCTGGCCACGCTGTCGATCATCGCCCTCGTCTGGGTCGCCATCGGCCGCCGCGAGGCCCTGGTCGTGGCGATCGTCATCCCGATGACCATCCTGCTGACGCTGTTTGCCGCCAACCTGATGGGCTATACGCTGAACCGCGTCTCGCTGTTCGCGCTGATCTTCTCCATCGGCATTCTCGTAGACGACGCGATCGTCGTGATCGAGAACATCGCCCGCCACTGGGGCTTCAACGACGGCAAGGACCGCCGCGAGGCGGCGATCGATGCGGTCGCCGAAGTCGGCAACCCGACCATCGTCGCCACCTTGACCGTCGTCGCGGCCCTGCTGCCGATGATGTTCGTTTCCGGCATGATGGGCCCCTATATGAGCCCGATCCCGGCCAATGCCTCGGCCGCGATGATCTTCTCCTTCTTCGTCGCCGTGGTCGTGACACCCTGGCTGATGCTGAAGATCGCCGGCAAGGCCACGCTTCATCATGACGATGCCCATACGTCCGGCGGCATTCTCGGTGCAGGTTACGCGCGCGTCGCCGGCCCGATCCTGGCGACCAAGAAGAACAGCTGGATCTTCCTGCTGCTCGTCGGTGTCGCCACGCTCGGCTCGCTGGCGCTGTTCTACACCAAGGACGTCACCGTCAAGCTGCTGCCCTTCGACAACAAGTCGGAACTGCAGGTGACGATCGACCTGCCCGAAGGCTCGTCGGTCGAGGCCACCGATGCGGTCGCCCAGGCCGTTGCAAGGGTAACGCTCGAGACCCCGGAAGTGCTGAGCGTCCAGACCCACGCAGCGACCGCGGCGCCCTTCAACTTCAACGGCCTGGTGCGCCACGCCTACATGCGATCGAAGCCCGACATGGGCGACGTGCAGATCAACCTGACGCCGAAGTCGGAACGGGACCGCTCGAGCCACGAGATCGCGCTCGATCTGCGCCAGAGACTGCTCGCCGAGGTGAAGGTTCCGGAAGGCACGTCGCTGAAGGTCGTCGAACCCCCGCCGGGTCCGCCGGTCATGGCCACCCTGCTCGCCGAGATCTACGGCCCCGATGCTGTGACCCGTCGCGCCACCGCGGAAAAGGTCAAGGCCGCGTTCAAGTCGGTCCCCTTCATCGTCGACGTCGACGACAGCTACGGCCAGCCGGCCAGCCGTCTTCGCGCCACCATCTCCGGCGACGACCTCGACTTCTTCGGCGTCTCCGAGAGCGACGTGTTCGACACCCTGTCGATCCTCAACGGCTCCACCACGCTCGGCTATTCGCACCGCGGTGACGGCCGCGCGCCGATCCCGATCGTCATCAGCCGGCCGAAGGGCGCCAAGGTCTTCGACGAGACGTTCCTGTCTACGCCGATCCCCGCCAACCTTCTGCCGGGCTCACGCTCGGTGGTCGAACTGGGTGACGTCATCCGCGTCAGGGAAGAACAGGCCTCGTTCCCGATCTTCCGCCACAACGGCCGCTACGCCGAAATGGTGACGGCCGAGCTTGCCGGCGACTACGAGGCTCCCCTCTACGGCATGCTCGCCGTGCAGGACGCGCTCGACAGCCAGGACTGGACCGGATTGGCGAAGCCGGAGATCGCCCTGCATGGCCAGCCGATGGACCAGAACAAGTCCGTGCTTCTGTGGGACGGCGAGTGGGAAGTGACCTGGGTCACTTTCCGCGACATGGGAGCCGCCTTCATGGTCGCCCTGCTCGGGATCTACATCCTGGTCGTCGCGCAGTTCGGTTCGTTCAAGGTGCCGCTCGTCATCCTGACGCCGATCCCGCTGACCTTCATCGGCATTCTCGGCGGCCACTGGCTGTTCGATGCGCCGTTCACCGCGACCTCGATGATCGGCTTCATCGCGCTCGCCGGCATCATCGTGCGCAACTCGATCCTGCTGGTGGACTTCATCCGCCACGCGAAGACGCCGGATCGCGATCTGACCGACGTTTTGATCGAGGCTGGCTCGATCCGCTTCAAGCCGATCCTGCTCACCGCCCTTGCGGCGATGATCGGCGCGGCGGTGATCCTCACCGACCCGATCTTCCAGGGCCTGGCGATCTCGCTGCTGTTCGGGCTTGCCTCGTCGACCCTGCTGACAGTCCTCGTCATCCCGGCGATCTACCGGGTCCTGAGGACCTGACGGAACTGCACCAGACCAATACGAGAAAGGCCCGGGAACGCAGGTTCCCGGGCCTTTCTCGTTCAGGCTGTCTTGCGGATCGGTGCGATTACGCCCGGTCGCGGATGTTGTAGTAGATGAGCGTGCCCATGCCCCAGACGAACAGACCGCCGAGCAGGACGAGGAAGGCATTGAGCAGGCGGCTCGGATACTGCGCCATCTGCGATAGCGTGGGCTGGATGAAGACCGCCAGGTAACGCTGTTTGCTGGTCGCATCCATGCGAGCCTTTTCAAGCGAGGCAAGCGCCGCCGCATAGGCACGTTCGCCAAATTCGCGCTCCAGTTCCAGCTTCTCATAGAGCTGCAGCCGGCCGGACACGTCGGATCCGGTCAGGTCCTGGGTCGTGCGCGCCGTCTTGGTTGCTCCGGCCGAGCCGCTGCCGAGACGCTGCTTCTCGGCTTCGATACGCGATTCCAGCGCCGAGATCTGGGTCTTGATGACGCGGATGCGCGGCGTGTCTTCCGCCATCTGCGAGCGGGCAGCCTCGAGATCGGCATTCAGCTTGGCCAGTTCCCGCTCCATGCCGGCGACGAGCTGAATAGCCAGTTTTGCGCCTTCAACAGGATCGACATCTTGCGACACGTCGCGGAATTCGCGCAGCGCCATGCGGGCATCCGTCAGGCGCTTCTCGGCGATGACGATTTCCTCACGGGCAAGCCGGAGGGTCTCGTCATGGGCCTTGTCCGACAGTTCGTTGATCAGCTGTTCGGATTTCGCCAGGATGTAGTTCGCGATTTCCTGCGCCTTATTCGGATCGAATGCCTTGACCTGAAGCTGGAGAATCCCGGAGGTGTGGTCGAAATTGATGGTGACCATCTGTCTCCAGTAATTCACCTTGTCCTCGATCGGCTCACCGGCCGCGAGACCGAAATAGTAGTCGCCGCCGCGCGGCGCATAGACGTTGTCGAGGTCGAACTTGGCATCGACATCCTCCAGCATGCGCTCGCTCAGCAGGTAGTCGATCAGGATGTAGGAATCGGCGACCGTGCTGGTCGCGGTTGTCTGGCTGAACACCCCGAGAATATCGGAAGCGCCGACCGACGAGCTGATGCTGCGGACCGCGAAGGACGCGGAACTGTGGTACTGATCCTGGGCCACGAAAGCGAGATAGAGCGACGCCAGCACGCTGGGGATGGCAACCACCGCAATGAAGCCGGCAATCATGATCAGATGCCGGATCTTCAGAAGAGGCGACAGCTTCTTCTTGCGCACTTCTTTTACGGTCTTGCGGCTTTCGTCGAGCAAGCCTTCCAGAATCCGAACGTTCGGATGCTGCTTCACTTTGGCGGGCGCGTCATCCAGCTTGGGCGGCGTAATCTTCGAACCCGCCGCGTTGTCGGGATTTGCCATGTCGTCAGCTATCCTTCATGTTGTTGTCGTGGGCGCTGATCGCATCCTCGACATCATCGAAATAGGTCAGTTTGCCTTTTTCCAGCACGATTCCGCAATTGCAGTACTCTCGGATCGTCGCCGTGCTGTGGGATACCATGATCACATCGGAATCCGAGAGGCGTGTCTGGAAAACCTCATGGCATTTTTTCTTGAAATTGGCATCGCCGACCGCTGTGATTTCATCGACCAGATAATAGTCGAAGTTGACGCCCATGCTCAAGCCGAAGGCCAAGCGCGCCTTCATGCCGGATGAATAGGTGGAGACAGGCGACCGGAAAAAGGCACCGAGTTCGGCAAAATCAGCCACATAGTCGATCAGTTCTTCGGAATCGACACCGTAGATCCGCGCAACGAAACGGACGTTCTGCTCACCGGTGAGATTTGGCTGGAAACTTCCCTGGAACCCCAGCGGCCACGAGATGTGTCCTTCTCGAACGATGCGGCCGCTGTCCAGTTTGATGGTCCCGGCGAAAAGGCGCAACAGGGTGGACTTGCCCGCACCATTACGGCCAAGCAGCCCGACGCTGCGCCCGCGCTTCAGCACGAGAGACACGCCATCAAGGATCGGCTTCTTGGTGCCTCGGGCGTAGACGAATTTGGAAGCTTGTTCTAACCGGATCATTCGTTGCGCAACGTTCTGGTGGAGAAGGTGAAAAGCAGCATGCCGCACATCATCGAGGTGAGGGCAAATCCATACAGATAATCCATGTTCAGCACCGCTGCCCGGTATTGCGGATAAAAGCCCTCCCGGAACAGCATGATGATGTGGATGATCGGGTTGTAGAGGATGAACTCCCGGAAGGGGTGAGGAAGCGCGTCCGGCAGAAACACGACGCCGGAAAGCAAGAAGAGCGGCTTGTTGACGATGTGAAAGATCTTCTCATAGAGCGGGTAGCGCAGAAACAACACGGTGTTGGACATGCTGACGCCAAGGGCGAGAAAACTGGCAAGCATCACGGCCTCGAGAATAGGCCCCCAGTTGAGGATCAGCGGCGAGCGAAGCTCGAGGCTGATCGTTGCCAGCACCAGCGCCGCCACGAAGATGTTCGTGACGATCTGCAACAGGAAACGGGCGACCAGCGTGTCGATCGGCGCGACATTGGGGTAGCCGAGAAGCGCCCGGTTGGCCTTCAGCGCGTCGTTCAGATAGCCGGCAGTCGCGTGATAGAACTGAAATCCGAGATAGCCGGTGGCAAAGAAGAGCGAGAAATTGTCTCCCAGCGGCGGCACGTGCGCGATGGCCTGGAAGATGACCGTGAGCAACAGGACGTGGGCGGCAGGATCGAGCAGAGCCCAGATGTAACCACCCGGCTTGTTGCCGAAGCGGGTCGACATTTCGCGGATCAGAAGTGCCGATACAATGCGGGTGTGCGTCAGGAAATACATAGCTCTCAGTCTGTCCTCGCCAACGCTTCGTGTATCTGGACCGCATCCCTGCGTCGCGCGTTGTTAGCATGAATTATATTTTTATGGCAAAAAGAGGTTGTCGGCTGTCATTGCATACCCTCATCCTCTATGTGGACAGGAACGAATTTCGCCGAGGCGGCTTTTCCGGATTTGTGTGTATTCGCAATGGAAGTGCCCCCGAAGGCGCCGCAATGCCGACTCTCGGTCAGGTGGGGAATTGACGCTGCACAATCGCTTGTCTAATGCCTATCCTAGGTTTGGATCCCCATGGTGAAGCGCCGAGGTTGTCGTGCCGCAAACCAATGAAACTCTGCGATAGAAATATATGACAGTAGAAGTAATCGGGCGTGCATGCGCCGCACCTGGGGCTAGATCGCCTGAAGCGCTTTTCGAGATGATGCGGGCGGGAATCTGCGCCGTCACTCATATTCCAAGCGAGCGGTGGGACCGTGCGCGCTTTTGGCACCCGGAAATGGGCGTGCCCGGTAAGTATTATACCGATGCCGCAGGCGTGCTCGACGACATCCATGCCTTCGACCCTGCCCTGTTCGGCATTTCCCGGCGTGAAGCGACCTTCATGGATCCGCAGCAGCGCCTTCTCCTGGAACTGACCTGGCGGGCCCTCGAAGACGCCAATCTTCCGATCGCCAGCCTGCAGGACGAGCGCGTTGCCGTCTATGTCGGCGCGTCCAGTCTCGACCATGCCAATCTCTCGGTCGAGGATCCCGCCGCGCCCGGTCCCTACTTCATGACCGGCAATACGCTTTCGATCGTCTCCAACCGCATTTCCCACGTTTTCGGCCTCAAGGGCCCGAGTCTCACGGTCGATACCGCCTGTTCGTCCTCGCTGGTCGCCCTCGATCATGCCGTGCGCGCCATCAATTCCGGACTGGTCGACACCGCGATCGTCGGCGGCGTCAACATGCTCGTCCATCCCCTGCCCTTCGTCGGCTTCGCCCAGGCCCGCATGCTGTCGCCCGACGGGCTCTGCAAGGCCTATGACAATGACGGGATCGGCTATGTGCGCGCCGAAGGCGGCGCCGTGCTCGTTCTCCGCTCCTCCGAGCGCGTCGCCCGCGAGGGTGATCGCAGCCGCGCGACGATCGTCGCATCGGGCATCAACGCCGCCGGCCGGACCAACGGCATTTCGCTGCCGTCGCGCGAGGCGCAGGCGGAACTGCTGATGTCGATCTATTCCGACGACATCGATCCGCGCGACGTCGCCTTCGTCGAAGGACACGGCACCGGCACCAAGGTCGGCGACCCGGCGGAAGTCTGGTCGCTCGGCCAGGTGATCGGCATGCGCCGGGAAGAGCCGGTATGGATCGGTTCGATCAAGACCAATATCGGCCACACCGAACCGGCCTCTGGCTTGCTCGGCGTGATCAAGGCCATGCTCGCGCTGGAACACGACTATCTGCCGGCGTCGCTGCATTTTGATACGCCGAACGAGGACATCGATTTCCAGGGCCTCAACGTGCGCGTCGCCAATGAGCCGGTAGCGCTGGCGAAGAGCGACCGGCCGCGGCTTGCCGGCATCAATTCCTTCGGCTTCGGCGGCGCCAATGCGCATGTCGTGATCGCCGACCCGCAGGCTGCCGTCGCGAACGACGCACCGGCGCCGGCCGCGGACGCATCGCCGCGACTTCTGATGGTCAGCGCACACACCGCCGACAGCCTCAAGGGTCTTCTCGCCGCCTATCGCGACCGCCTCGCATCGGCTGAAAGCGAAGAGGAGGCCGCCGCCCTCGTCGCGGCCGCGAGCGCCAACCGTTCGGCGCTGCGCCATCGTTTCGTCGTCACGGCGGACCGCGCGCAGGCCATCGAGGCAATCGACGCGCACCTGGCCGGCACCGAATCTCTCGCCGAGACCGGCGAAGCGCTGTCGCGCGACCCGAAGGTGGCCCTGGTGTTTTCCGGCAACGGCGCACAGTGGGCCGGCATGGGCCTCGAAGCCCTGCGCCACAATGCCTCCTTCCGGAACGCCTTCGAGCGGATTTCCGAACTCTTTTCGCGCCAGTCTCCCATCGATCTCAAGGCATCGCTCAGCGATCCCGAACTGGAGAGCAAGCTCAGCGACACCAAGCTCGCACAGCCGCTTCTCTTCGCCATCCAGGCAGCCCTGACGGACAGCATGGTGGAGATGGGCCTTCGCCCGACGGCGAGCTTCGGCCATTCGGTCGGTGAAGTGGCCGCAGCCTACGCGGCCGGTGCGCTGTCGCTCGAGGATGCGGTGACCGTCATCGCCAAGCGCTCGCTGCACCAGGACGTGCTTGCCGGCGAGGGAACCATGGCCGCCGTCAAGCTCGGCGAACAGGCAGCCGTGGAACTGATCCGTTCGCTCGGCCTGGAAGACCTCGAGGTCGCGGCGATCAACGCACCCAATTCGGTGACGATCTCCGGCTCCTACGAAAACATCAAGCTGCTGCGCGAGCGCGCCCGCAAGCGCAAGGTCGCGGTCCAGCCGCTCGACATCAACTATCCCTTCCACCACCCGCTGATCGACCGCTCGCGGGATGCCTTCCTCGCCGACATGCCGCCGATCGCGCCGCGTCGCGGCGACACGGTGTTCATCTCGACCGTCACCGGCACCGCGATCACCGGCGAGGCCCTGACGCCGGAATACTGGTGGCGCAATGTCCGCCAGCCGGTGAAGTTCCAGCAGGCCGCCGAAGAGGCGATGGCACTGGGCTGCAACGTCTTCATCGAGGTGACGCCGCGCGCCATCCTCGGCGGCTATCTTTCCGACATCGCCAAGCAGCGTTCGGCCTCGATCAATTTCGTCGGCACGCTGTCACGCGACGACGGGCATCTGGACAGCGATCCGATCCTCCAGGCTATGGCACGCGCCATCGCCTGCGGCGCAGCCGTCGACCGGGCCAAGGTGTTCGGCAAGCGCAATGCCTTCGTTTCCCTGCCGGAACTGCCCTTCGAGAAGATCGACCTGCAGCCGGATCGCACCAGCGACCGCGCCGACATTTACGGCCGCGACAACGAAGTCGGCTACACGCTCGTCGGCTGGCGCATCGACCCCAACGGCGCCACCTGGAAGAACCATATCGACGCCCATCTCTTCCCGGATCTGGCCGAGCACGTCGTAGACGGACGCTCGATCCTGCCGGGCAGCGGCTTCATCGAGATCGCCGTCTCGGCGGCCAGCCAGCTCTACGGCCAGCCGCGCGTCGAGATCACCAATCTCGAGATTGTTCGCCCTCTCGAACTCAGCGAAAACCGCCTGATCGAGCTTTCCACCCTGATCTCGACCGAGACCGGCGATCTCGAGATCCGTTCGCGCGAGCGGCTGAGCGATGACGACTGGACGATCCATGCGGTCGCCCGGGTGCGCAAGCTCACGGCTTCCGAGGTACGGCCGGTTCCCGCCTTGCCGCAGATCGACGTGACCGCGGAGATCGATGCGAAGAAGGCCTATGGCATCGCTGCCAATTTCGGCCTCGACTACGGACCGCATTTCCAGCTGATGCAGCAGACCATCTGCCGCGGCGATCGGCTGATCGAAGTCGTGCTTGGCGAACCTGCCTCCCCGGCGCATCCCATGCTGGGCTACAATCTCAACCCGGTTTCGGTCGACGCCGTGTTCCACGGGCTGGTTGCCCTGTTCGACCGGTTCAGCGGCGACCATCGCGGCGCGCCCTATATCCCGGTGCGCTTCGGCCAGATCCGCATCGACCGGACCGGCGCGACGATCCGCCGGGCGGTGATCGAAATCGACCGGCTGAGCCCGACCTCGATCAAGGCGAAGTTCCATCTGTTCGACGCGGACGGCGAACGGGTCGCATCCTTCGAGGACTGCCGCTTCCGGCGCACCTATCTGAAACAGCGCAAGACGCTCAATGCGCTTTCCTTCCACTACGAGGCCCTGTCTTCGTCGGTGGCGGGCCGCGCCTTGCCGGCTCCTGCCGCTGCCTCTGCGACATCGTGCTTTGCGCATCTGCCGGAAACCGGGCTCGACAACGAGACGCTGCTGTTCAACGCGGCGATCATGCGGTCCCTGCACGACATGGCCAGCACGCTGGCCGACGGCAAGGCGAAGATCACCGCTGCCGACCTTCCCCGTGATCCGGCGCTGCGTCCGTTCCTGTTCAACGGCCTGCACCTGCTGGCCGATGCCGGTTTCATCGAACAGCACGGCGGCGAGTGGGTCATCGATCCGGAATGTCCCCTGCCGCCGGTCGCCGAGATCCTCGGCGAACTCTATAAGGAATGTTCGGATCGTGCCGTCGAAGCGGTGCTGATCAACGATGTCTATCGCGAAGTGCTCGATCGTCTGGCCGAGCACAAGGCCGGCGCGGAAGCAGCCGATGAAGTCGCGCCGAAGCGCGACCATTTCCTCAGCGAAGCGACCGTCGAGCATCAGGAAATCCACTCCGTCGCCGCCCGCTCGCGCATCGCCATCCTGCTCGACGGCCTGCGGGCCTGGTTTGCCGCACAGCCGTCGCAGGCAAGCCTCCAGATCCTCGAGCTCGGCAGCACCTCGGTGGGCCTGAGCCGCGGGCTCGCGGAAATTGCCGCCGACCACGGCGCGCGGATGGTGATCTACGAGCCGGATGGCGCGCTTCGCCACCGCCTGGAACTCGCCTTCGAAGATCAGCCGCATGTCAGCATCGTGTCGCGCGAAGGATTGCCGGCAATCGCGTCGGCGGATCTCGTCGTCAGCGCGAGCGGCCGGCTGCGCGACCTCATGGAGGCCGACTTCTCCTCTGAGAAGACGGCAACGGTGTTTGCCGGAACGCAGGCTTTGCTGGCTACCGTCGAGGCACCGGCACTGTTCCACGATTTCGTTTCCGGTCTCTCCGAAGGCTGGTTTGCCCGCAGCCAGACCGCGGAATTCCCGATCGGTGCGCTGGCGACCGTCAGCGACTGGCGTGCGATCCTGTCGAATATCGGCTTTGCCGAAGCGGATATCGTCCTGCGCGAGATGACCGGCGGGCCGGTCATCACCATCGAAACGAAGGCCGCCACCTCCGCGCCAGCAGAGGTCGGCACCCCGGCGCAGAATGCGGTTCTGCTCGTTCACGACGGACGTATCGCAGCGGATGCCTTGTCGGCCGCGGCCGAAGGTGAGGGCTTCCCCTCCGTCGACATCTTCGCCGCGAGCGGTGATCTTGCCGCCGACAAGAAGGCCTTCATCGAACGCTTCGAACGGCATGCCGACGGTCCGCTCGACGTGATCCATCTCTCTCCCGCGGTCGATCCGGCGGCAGACGCCTCTGCCGTGCTGCAGGACAATGTGCTGATCCTCAGCGCCTTTGCCCTCGCGCTTGCCGACTATCGTGGATCGCTGGCCAAGGAACCGGCGCCGATCCGGCTTCTGGTGTCGGCACCCGGCGGCGCGCCGGTGGCCGACCGACCGTCCGCCGACATGGCCAATTCCGGCCTGTGGACCTTCCTGCGCGTCCTGCGAAACGAATTCGATTTCCTCGACGTGCAGAGCATCGACAGCGGTGCTGCCCGTCGTGATCTCGCATCGATGCTCTCCGACGTCGCGGCCATCTGCGTGCCGGGCGCCGCCAACCGCGAATGGTGCGTCGGTCCCGATGGCACGAGCGTGCTCGAGATGCGCGCCGTTCCGAGCGCGATGCCGGAGACCAGCGCGGTCACGGCCGCTTTCGATGCGGCCGTCATCCGCCAGCAGACGCCGTCGCAGGTGTCGAGCATCCGCTGGGAAAGCTGCGACGTGCCGGCCATCGGCCCCGACGAGGTCCTCGTCCAGGTCGCAGCCACGGGTCTCAATTTTCGCGACGTCATGTGGGCCATGGGCCTGCTGCCGGAAGAAGCGCTGGAGGACGGTTTTGCCGGCGCCTCGATCGGCATGGAATTCTCCGGCCGCGTCGTCGCTCTCGGCAAGAACGTCGGCGACCTCGCCATCGGCGATCCGGTGATGGCGATCGCCGCGGCCGCCTTCGCCACCCATGTGGCGGTGGACCGAGCCGGCGTCGCCAAGCTGCCGGCCGGCGTCGATCCGGTCGCCGCGGCCTCGATCCCGGTCGTCTTCCTGACGGCCTATTACGCGATCATCGAACTTGCCCGGGCACGCGCCGGCGAAACAATCCTCATCCACGGCGCCGCCGGCGGTGTTGGCCTTGCCGCGCTGCAGGTCGCCAAGCATGCCGGCCTGAAGGTCATCGCCACCGCCGGCACGCAGGAGAAGCGCCGCTTCGTCGAGATGCTCGGCGCCGACCACATCTTCGATTCCCGCTCGCTCAGCTTCGTCAACGACGTGCTGTCGGTGACCGGTGGCGAGGGTGTCGACCTCGTGCTCAACTCGCTGTTCGGCGAGGCGATGGAGCAGAGCCTGTCGCTGGTCAAGCCGTTCGGCCGCTTCCTCGAGCTCGGCAAGCGTGACTACTACGCCGACAGCAAGATCGGCCTTCGTCCGTTCCGCCGCAATGTCAGCTATTTCGGCATCGACGCCGACCAGCTGCTCGTTCTTCACCCCGAGCTTTCGCGGCGGATGTTGAGCGAGATCGGGGCGCTGTTCGAGGAAGGCGTGTTCTCGCCGCTTCCCTACCGCGCCTTCGATCACGACGAGATCGGCGATGCCTTCCGCCTCATGCAGAATGCCGGCCATATCGGCAAGATCGTCGTCCTGCCGCCCAAGGCCGGCGTGGATCGTGTCGCCGCGCGGGCACAGCACAGGATGGTGGTCGACCCGAACGGCGTTCATCTGGTGGTCGGCGGCATTGGTGGCTTCGGTCTCGTGGCGGCCGGCTGGCTGGTCGAAAAGGGCGCACGTCATGTGGCGCTTTGCTCGCGTCGCGGCGTCGCCGATGCGGAAACCGCGGCAGCGATCGACCGCTGGCGCGCGGCTGGCGTAGAGGCCCATCTGTTTGCCTGCGACGTGACGAAGGAAGCCGACGTCAAGAAGATGCTGACGGCGATCCGCAAGGTCGGTCCGCTGAAGAGCGTCGTCCATGCGGCCATGGTCCTGGACGACGCGCTGATCGGCAATCTCAACCGCGAGCGCAATCAGCCGGTCATCGACGTCAAGGCCAAGGGTGCGGCGATCCTCGATCGCCTGACCCGTGCCGACAAGCTGGACAACTTCATTCTCTTCTCGTCGGTGACGACGCTGGTCGGCAATCCCGGCCAGGCCAATTACGTGGCAGCGAACGGCTTCCTCGAAGGCCTGGCGCGCGCGCGACGCAGCGCGGGGCTCCCGGGCCTTGCCGTCGGTTTCGGCGCAATCGCCGATGCCGGCTATCTGGCCCGCAATACCGAGGTCGGCCAGCGGCTTGACCGCCGGCTCGGCAAGACGGCGATCGGCTCGCGCGAGGCGCTGCAATGCGTCGAGGACTATATCGCGTCCGCGCCAGACAGCGTCGAGGCGGCCGTGGTGATGGTTTCCGAGTTCGACTGGGGCGCTGCCCATCACCTGCGGGTGGTCGGCGAAGACCTGTTCGAGGTCGTCATGCGCCGGGCATCGCACAACGCCGCCGGATCCGAGGGCGGAGACATCGATCTCGCCGCGATGATCGAAGGCAAGGCACAGGTCGAGGCTCAGGACATCCTGTTCGACGTCGTCGCGCAGGAAATCGCCAATATCCTGCGGGTGTCACGCGAAAGCATCTCCAAGGACAGCGTTCTCAAGGAAATCGGGCTGGACAGCCTCATGGCCGTTGAACTCGGTTTGAATTTCGAACAGAATACCGGCTTCGACATGCCGCTTAGCAGCCTGGCAGACAATGCCACGGTTGGGGACATCACGCGGCGTCTCTACGAGAAGGTGAGATCGCGGAGCGATACGGACGAAGCGGCGGCCGAAGGGTCGGACGATCTGCGGATCCTCGACGAGTTGAGCCGGCGCCACGGTGGAGCCGATCAGGAAGGTAACTCCGATTCACCGGAGTGAGTGCCTTGGAGTTCTGAAATGGATGAGAGCAAGCGGCAGTTTATTCTGAACCGCATGAAGGGGATGCAGAAGGACGTCGAGGACGGCCGTCGCACCCGCACGGAACAGGCAGCCGCCCAGGCCCCGGTGCGTAAACAGCCGCGCTTCGAGGAACTTGCCGAATACAAGCAGGTGATGATGCAGCAGCTCGCCGGCCAGCATCTCGGCATGGAGAACCCCTTCTATCGGGCCCATGAGGGTGCGAGCGGCGCGACCGCGCAGATCGGCGGCCGCAGCTTCGACAACTTCGCCTCCTACGACTATCTCGGCCTCAACCATCACCCCAAGGTTCTCGCCCGCGCCGCTGAAGCGTTGCAGACCTTCGGCGTTTCGGCTTCGGCAAGCCGCGTGGTTGCCGGCGAACGCACCATCCACACCGTTCTCGAAGAGAAGATCGCCGACGTCTATGACGCACAGGCCGCGGTCTGTTTCGTCAGCGGCTACCTCACCAATGTCGCGGCGATCAGCTCCCTGGTCGGGCCGAAGGATCTGGTGATCCACGACGAATTCATCCACAACAGCGCGCTGGCCGGCATCCGGCTCTCCGGTGCGACCCGTCGCTTCTTCAAGCACAACGACATTGCCGATCTCGATCGCGTTCTGAAGACGCTGGCCGGTGATTGCGAACGGATTCTGGTGATCGTCGAGGGCGTCTATTCGATGGACGGCGATATCGCCGATCTGCCGGCCCTGATCCGCCTCAAGGAGCAATACGGCTTCTGGCTGATGGTCGACGAAGCCCATTCGCTCGGCGTGCTCGGAGAAACGGGCCGCGGCGTGTTCGAGCATTTCGGCATCGCTGCCGGCGAAGTCGACATCTGGATGGGCACCCTGTCCAAGACCAGCTGCAGCTGCGGCGGCTATATCGCCGGCAGCGAGGCACTGATCACCCTGCTGAAAGCCCAGGCCGGCGGCTTCGTCTACAGCGTCGGCCTTGCCCCGGCACTCGCCGCCGCGGCGATCGCCAGCCTGGAAATCCTCAAGGCCGAGCCGGAGCGCACGCATCAGCTGCGCCGCAACAGCCATCTGTTCCTGGAACTGGCGCGCGAGCGCGGCCTCGATACCGGGCTGAGCCAGGGCTATTCCGTCGTGCCCGTGCTGGTGGCGGATTCGCTGCGCGCCGTTCAGCTGTCGAACGAGTTGCATGCCGACGGGATCAACGTCCTGCCGATCATCCATCCGGCCGTGCCGGAAGGCCTTGCACGGCTGCGCTTCTTCATCACCAGCGCCCATACGGACGAGCAGATCGCCCGCGCGGTCGACCGCACGGCCGTCATTCTCGGGCGCCTGAAGCAGGAGAATTTCGGCCTGGCCTCGTTCGACGCCGGCCAGCTGATGGCCATGTTCGCCAAGTCCTGAAGGGGCGGGTCCGCACGCTGGTCCCCACTCCCACGAACACGGCGCGGCGAACGCGGTCCGAGGTGCCCATGGTCAATGTCGTCATCACCGGAGGTTCGAGCGGGATTGGCCGGGCCGTGGCGCGCCTCTATCTCGAGCGGGGCGCCCGAGTCACGCTGATCGGACGCCGTCTCGAGCGTCTGGAAACCGCAAAGCGCCTGCTGGCAGAAGAGACCGGCCGGCCCATGGATGACATCGGCATCGTCGGCCTCGATGTTGCCGACGATGCAGCCGTACAGGACGCGATCGCGACGCTGGAGGCAGGCACCGGCCCTTGCGACATCCTGGTGACATCGGCGGGCATGGTGACCCCCGCCCCGTTCGACACCCAGTCCGGCGTCGAATTCCGCCGCCATATCGACACCAACCTGCATGGCACCGTGCATATGATCTCCGCCGTCTATGCCGGGATGAAGGCGCGCAAGCGGGGCCGGATCATGGTCGTCTCGTCGGGCGCCGGCTTGATCGGGCTTCACGGCTACACCGCCTATTGCGCGTCGAAATCGGCTCTTGTCGGCTTCGTCGAAGCGCTGCGGCTGGAATCGCGCCCGCACGGGATCGCCGTGTCGATCTGCTTCCCGCCCGACACCGATACGCCGCAGCTCGCCGAAGAGCTGAAACTCCGTCCGCCGGAAGCGGTGGCGATGATGGGAACGGCGGGCCTTTGGAGCGCCGAGGCCGTCGCCCGGCGCATCGTCCGGGGCCTCGATCGCGGACATCAGGAGATCTTCTTCACCCCCAGCCTCTACCTGCTGGCGCGCTTCGGCGGCCTCGCCAAGCCATGGATCTATCGCTGGTTCCAGCGCGGCCAGCCGCGTTGACGCGTTCTGTTTTCATCCCGCGGTGAGTTCGCCCTCGTAGCGAAAGGCCGCCGGCGCGGGCGCGGGCAAGAGATAGGGAGAGGGCGAGACGATCCGGTCCAGCATTTCCCGTGCACCGGTTTCGATCGCCTGCCTGCCGATGAAGCCGCCGCGCACCTGGACCGTTGCAATCAGGGCGTGCGTGAGCGCGTCCGGCATGTCGGCTTCCGGCGCTTGCGGGAGGGTCCAGAAGGAGGCAAGGCTCCCCTGGTGGGTGACGCCGGGCATGTCGTAGATCGAGGCGCCGAGACAGACCACCGGCCTTCCCGCGATCAATGCGGTCAGGCCGACAGTCGAGTTGACCGTGACCACGCCCTCCGCCCGGGCAATCAGCCGGTCGAGATCGCCGCCGTCGATGAGGTCCACACGAGCGGCAACCCCGTACTCTGCCGCAATCTGGCCGATCCGCTGCTGCCAGCCGCTCAGCCCGTTGTCGATCGGGTGGGTCTTGAACAGCAGGCGCATGTCACCAGGCGCATGGCGGGCGAAGGATCGGATGACCGATTCGACGAGTTGGTAGAGATCGCCCAGGGGCGCATGGATGCGGATCTGGTAGTCGCCCGGCAGCTGGAGCGGAAACAGGAAGAAGCGCGGCGCGGTCTCTCCCGCTGGCGGCAGATAACGGTCCTGCATGGCCTCAGCCTCGCGTCTGCGCCGTCGTGCGGTCAGCCCCTTGCCGATCCAGCCGGCATATTCGACGGCGGGATGCACCGGACCATGGGTGCGGTAGTTCGGGTGGACGATCCAGCCGAACAGGACGTTGGGCACGTGGAAGGCGAGGTCCAGCAGGGCATAGGTGAGGAAGCTCGACTTGAAGTGCCCGCTGAGATCGGCCGGCGGCGTGCCTGCCGCAATGGCGCGAACCGCTTCGGGATCGCGCGGAAAGCGCGACCGGCCGGACATCCCGTCCGGCTCGATGGTCAGCCAGTCCGGCCGCAGATAGCCATGCTCGAAAACATGCACGCGAATGCCGAGTTGGTGGGCGACCGCGATTGCGGCAGCGTGCCTGGGGCGTCCGTCGCCGAGCATCAGCACGTCGGTGATACCCTTCTCGCGGCAGAACCGCTCCAGGAACTGCGGCCACTGCGCATCCGTGCCCCGGAACCAGCTGGCCTTGCGCGGCCACCAGTAAATCGCGTCGCCGAGGCAAAAGTTGATCTTGTGAACCGCCAGTCCGCGCTGTACGGCCGCGGAGGCGAGGCTCTTCAGAAAGGGAGAGGCCGGCCCCTGGAGGATCAGCAAGGAGAAACGGTGCATGATGGTCACTTGCGGCCTTGTTCACGGGTTGGCTGCCACTTATAGTCGCCGCCGTTGCCCAGGTAAAATGTTGGTATCAGTGAAAATGGTTCGGAATGCCCCTCTCTGTCCTTAGTGGCTGGTGCGTCTGCTGATGCAACAATCCGGGAAACAACCTTCGATCCTGTTCCTGCAGGGACCGCCATCGACATTCTGGCGGGCGCTGGCTGACGCCTTCGAGGCGGCGGGCGTGGCGACTCATCGCGTCAACCTGTCGCTGGGCGATCAGCTGTACTGGCGCAAGCGCGGCGCGATCAACTACCGCGGCACGTTCAAGCGCTGGGCCCGGTTCCTCGAGAGGCTGATCCAGCGCGAAGGCATCACCGACATTCTCTACTATGCCGACCAGCTGCCGTATCACGGCGTGGCGCGCGAGATTGGCCAGAGGCTCGGCGTGCGCTGCCACGCGATGGAATTCGGCTATCTGCGCCCGGACTGGATCACGCTGGAGCGCGACGGCATGGGCCGCCTGTCGCATTTCCCCAATGATCCGGCCGTAATCCGGGCCATCGGCGAACGCGTGCCCGAGCCGGACATGCAGGTGCTTTATCCCCATACCTTCGAACAGGAAGCCTTCAACGAGGTGGTCTACAATCTGACCTCCTATTTCGGCCGCCCGTTCTTCCCCTTCTATCGTGACGACAAGTATTACAGCGCGCTGGTCGACTACCTGCCATGGGTGGTCCGGGCGCTCCGCCGCAAGGCGGTGACCCCGACCGAGCTTCTGGAGAACGGGCACGTGCCGTTCTATGTCGTGGCCCTGCAGCTCCAGAGCGACTATCAGATCCGCGCCAATTCGCCCTATCCGCATCTCTCCGGCATGCTGGAGGAGGTGATCGGCTCCTTCGCGGCGAATGCCCCGTCAGAGACCCATCTGGTCGTCAAGCAGCATCCCCTGGACAATGGACTGGAGCGCTGGGACCGCTGGGTATCGCGCATCGCCCGCAAGCACGGCGTCGAACAGCGCGTGATCTTCATCGAGCAGGGCAATCTCGCAGCCCTGCTAAAGCAGGCCCGCGGCGCGATCGTCGTCAATTCGACCGTTGGCCTGCACAGCCTGCGGGCGCATGTTCCGACGATTGCACTCGGATGCGCCGTGTTCGATGTGCCGGGCCTCACCCATCAGGGCAGCCTCGACGGCTTCTGGTGCGATCCCGAACCGGTCGACGACTCGCTGCTCCTGCGGTTCAAGGCGGCGCTCGCCGCGACCATTCAGGTCAAGGGAAATTTCTATCACCAGGAAGGCCGCACGGTGGCCATCGCCGAGATCGTCCGTCGCATCCTTGCCGGGCAAGTCAACGAACCCGGCGCGTTCATCGATCCGCCCCCGCGCTGGTCCTCGCCCAAGGCATGTCCGCGGCATATCGGCAACACTGGTGGTGGATTATGACGAGAGACATTGGTCAAATTTTAGCTTCCGTAACCTATTGTGGTTCTACGTCTGGAAGTTCGGCTTTTTCCCGTGCTAAGGGACAACAGCCGATCCAGATTCTGTCGCGATCAGGAGTGCCCATTTGAAACGCGTTGTTGTTGCCATCGTTTGTGCAGGCCTGGCGGGCTGCGAAGCGGTTCCTGGTGCAGGCCCGCTTGCATCCGATATCAACATGCAGGCGGGCAAGTCCGTCTCCGATGTCCACCGTTCCAACGCGGCGGTGTTTGAGATCGTCGATGTGAATGCCGAAAATGCGCGGACCGTCGCCGACTTCTCCGTCGGCATGCTGAAGCGCCGCTTCGGCATCGGCGGCGCGGCGCGCAACGTCGTCATCGGCGTGGGCGACCAGCTGCGGGTGACCATCTTCGAAGCGGGACCTGACGGCCTGTTTTCCACCCAGGACTCCAAGAAGACCGATATCGACGTCGTCGTCCAGCCGGACGGCAAGGCCGCCATTCCCTATGTCGGCCAAGTCCAGTTCAGTGGCCGCACCCTGGAACAGGCACGCCAGGCCGTGTTGAGCGCATTGGCCAACAAGGCCGTGGAGCCGGACGTCATCATCAGCAGCGGCGGCACCTCGTCGCGCAACGTCACGGTGTCCGGCGCCGTTGGAAAGCCGTCGATGGTACCGCTTGGCCTGTCCGGCGAGACGATCATGGAAGTCATCGCCAAGGCCGGCGGCCCCGCCGCCCAGCCCTACGAATCCTATGTCACGCTCGCCCGCGGCAAGAAGACCGGCACGGTCCTGCTGCAGTCGATCGTCGAGAACCCGTCTGAAAACATCTTCGTCGAGCCGAAGGACCAGATCTTCGTCACCCACGATCCGCGTACCTTCACCGCGCTGGGCGAGGTCTGGAAGAACGGCCGCATCCCGTTCGGTTCCAACGACGTCAACCTGCTCGAGAGCATCGCGCTCGCAGGCGGCGGCTCGGACGAGCGGATCAATGCCAAGGGTTATTTCGTCTTCCGTTACGAAGAACCGGAGATCGTCTCCGACCTGCTGTCGCCCGAGCGTTTCCACGACCTCGTGGCCAAGGGCATGAGGCCGAACAAGGAAGGTCGCTATCCGATCGTCTATCGCTTCGACATGTCGGTGGCCGACAGCCTTCTGGTCGGCCAGACCTTCCCGATCAAGAACCGCGACGTGATCTATGCTTCGCGCCATCCGGCAGTCGACATCGCCAAGTTCGTCCGTCTGGTCTCCGCGCCGCTCACCGCGGCCCGCACCGGCCAGCTCATCATGAATCAGTAAAAGGGTCCCGGCTTCGGCTGGCTTCCCGTTTGACCACGAAAAAACCCGCCGTCGCCGGCGGGTTTTTGTTGCCGGGACGCTTGATAAAACGTCCCGGCCGCATTCAAGTCTTTCCTGTTACTCGCGATTGCCGAGGAAGCGCAGCAGGAACAGGAAGAGGTTGATGAAGTCGAGGTAGAGCTGCAGGGCGCCCATGATGGCCTTGCGGCCGGCCACGTCGCTGCCGTCGGCTTCGTAGTAGGAGTCCTTGATGTTCTGCGTGTCGTAGGCGGTCAGGCCGGCAAACAGCAGGACGCCGATGACGGAGATCGCGAACTCAAGCGCCGAGGACGCCAGGAAGATATTGACGAGCGAGGCGATGATCAGGCCGAACAGACCCATGATCAGGAACGAGCCCATCGCCGACAGGTCACGCTTCGTGGTGTAGCCGTAGAGCGACAGGGCACCGAACGAAGCAGCCGTCACGAAGAAGGTCTGGACGATGCTGGCACCGGTGTAGACCATGAAGATCGACGACAGGGACAGGCCCATGAGGGCGGCATAGACCCAGAAGGTCGTCTGCGCGGCCGAGACGCTCATCGTGTGGATCTTGAGGCTCATGAAGAACACCAGCCCGACGGGGGCAAGGATGACCAGCCACTTGAGCGGGCTGAGATAGATCGCCTGACCGAAGGCCGTCAGCTGGCCGTCGCTGCCGATCGCCATCTGTGCGGTGACGAATGCAGCAATACCCGTGATCGCCAGTCCGAGCGCCATCAGGTTGTAAACCTTCAGCATATAGGCGCGCAGGCCCTCGTCGATCATCGTCGCCGACTGGGCGCCAGTCTGGCCCGGTCGACTCTGGTAGTTGCGAAGTTCAGACATTGTTTCCTCTTTTCAAGCCCCGAAAAGGTTACGGTGTCGGGTTTCATACCCAGGCGCCGCTGCGGAGCTCCAGCATGCCTGGCTCCAATATGAGGTTTCCCGGCGCGCGCGACAAGTCCTGCGCTCCTCAAAATGCCGTTATCGCTCACGGATCCGGCCGGGACGTGGCAGGCCTGCAGGCCTTCAGAGCTCGCGCAGGACCGGTGCGGCCTTCTGCCCGAGGATGCGCCAGGTGCCCGCAAGCCCGATGCCGATCGTGGTGACGAGCGACAGCAGGATGGTCGCCAGCGCGACGTCCGGCAGGAAATTGGAAGGCAGTTTCATGATCTGGCTCAGCACGAACCAGGCGATCCCGCCGCCGGCGATCAGCGCAAAACAGGCTGTTGCCGCACCCAGCAGGAAATATTCGTAAGTGAAGGCGCGGATCAGCATGGCGCGCGTCGCGCCGAGCGTCTTGAGGATCACTGCGTCGTGGGTCCGCGCCCTGTTTCCCGCGGCGAGAGCACCGGACAGGACGAGGATCGAGGCGATCAGCGCGACCGCTGCCGCGGCACGAATGGCAGTCGCCAGCTGCCCGACCAGCCGGTCGATCACGTCGAGCGCGTCCTTGACCCTGACGCTGGTGATCGTCGGATAGGCCTGCGTCACCGCCTTCAGGATGGCGGCCTCGTCGGCCTGGTTCGCCTGGGGGTCGGAGAGGGTCGCGAGCCATGCATGCGGCGCGCCGGCGAAGGTGTTGGGCGAGAACACCATGACAAAGTTGATCGACAGGCTTTCCCACTCGACCTTGCGGAAATTGGCGATCCTGGCGGTGATGTTGCGGCCGAGCACGTTGACGGTCACCGTGTCTCCGAGCTTCAGGCCAAGCTCGCCGGCTTCTTCCGCCGAGAAGGACACCAGCGGTTCACCGCTGTAATTGGCCGGCCACCATGCACCTTCGGCGACGGAAGCATTTTCCGGCACGCTCTCGGCATAGGTGATGCCACGATCGCCCCTCAGCACCCAGCGTCCTTCCGGCGGCACCTCCATCTTGGTGACGTCCTGTCCGTTGAAGGCGAGGATGCGGCCGCGCAGCATCGGCACTTCGACCAGCTTGCCCTTCGGCGCCTGGCCCTCGATGACGGCGCGGAAGCCGTCGATGTCGCTCTTCTGGATATCGACGAAGAAGAAGTTCGGCGCCCGCTCCGGCAGGTTTCCGGTAAGCTCGCGCCGCAGGTTGCCGTCGATCAGGGCAAGCGCCACGAGCAGGCTGAGGCCGAGGCCGAGCGACAGGGTGACGGCCGGGGTGAGCGCGCCTGGACGGTGGATATTGCCGATCGCCAGCCTCAGCGCAGCGGAGGGCACACGTGGGCTGCGCTTTGCGAGATAGGCAATGCCGAGGGCGACGAGGCGCAGCAGGACGAAACCGGCCGCCATGGCGACAAGGAAGATCGCCGCGATCCGGCGCTCCTCCGAGGTGAGAATGGCCAGCGCCGCCAGGGCCGTGAGCGCTGCAGCCGTCGCCGCCAGATAGGGCCAGGACGGCAGCCCGCGCCGCTCGAAACCCTGTTCGCGAAACAGCGCGGTCGCCGGAACCTGGCGCGAATGTCCAAGCGGGATGATGGCAAAGGCGAGCGTCACCAGCATGCCGAACACGGCGGCAAGCAGCAGGGCGCCCGGATAGAGCGTCGGTTCCGCCGAGATCGGCAGGAAGCCGGACAGATAGTAGGCGGCGACGAGCGGAGCGATGGCGCCGAGCACCAGGCCGGCGAGGATACCGATCGCCGCGACCATGGCGATCTGGAAGAAATAGACCATGACGACGACCGAGGCCGGCGCGCCGAGGCATTTCAGCGTGGCGATGACGGTCCGCTTGGAATCAAGGAAGGCGCGCACCGCATTGGCGACCCCCACGCCGCCAACCACCAGCGCCGTCAGCCCGACGAGGGTGAGGAACTGCGAGAAACGGTCGATATTCTCGGTAAGGGCGGGCGCGGCGCGGTCACTGGTACGGATCGACCAGCCGGCATCCGGCAATTCGCTCTGCGCCTTCTGGCGGATCGCTTCGGCACTCGGCGCGGGCGTGGCAAGGCGGATCTTGTAGGCATGTTCGACGAGGCTGCCGGTCTCGATCAGGCCGCTCGCCTTCAGCGCCTCCCGGCTGGTCACGAGGCGCGGCGCAAAGCCGAAGCCGTCGGAAATGGCATCCGGTTCGGTAACGATTGAACCGGTGATGACGAAGCGTGCCTTGCCGATCAGCATCTCGTCGCCGACGGACAGCCCAAGCCGCTCGAGGAGAAGGGGGGCGGCGACGGCGCCGAAGCGCCCGTCCTTCGCGGCGATCATTTCGGCGAGCGGCCGCGCCGGTTCGGCCACGAAGGTGCCGTAGAGCGGATAGACATCATCGACCGCCTTGACCTCGACCAGCGACTGGTCCGATCCGTCGGGCAGGCGCGCCATGGAGCGCAGCACGGTCGACACCGCGACATCGCCCAACCCGCCGAGGAAGGCCAGTTCCTTGGGATTGGCCTCGCGATTGTTCAGCTCGAAGCGTACGTCGCCAGCCAGCAGCGTGCGCCCTTCGGACGCGATCGATCCGGTGATCGCCGTCGCGACCGAATTGACGGCCGCGATCGATCCCGTGCCGAGCGCTATGCAGGCGAGGAAGATGTAGAAGCCCTTCAGGCCGCCGCGCAACTCACGCAGCGCGATGTGCAGGGCAATGGACGCTCTCTTGACCGTCATTCTCATGCCGTCTGCGCTTCCGCGAGGCGTTCGGCGGGTAGCGCATCCGCAGCGATCCGGCCGGAGGCGACGCGGACCTGTCGGGAGCAGCGTGAGGCGAGCCCGAGGTCATGGGTCACCAGCACAAGGGTCATGCCGCGCTGGGCCTGCTGGGCGAACAGGAGGTCGGCGATCTGCCGCCCGGTTTCGGTGTCGAGGTTGCCGGTCGGCTCGTCGGCGATCAGCACGGCCGGCGAGGGCGCCAGCGCCCGGGCGATCGCCACGCGCTGCTGCTCGCCGCCGGAGAGCTGGCCCGGATAATGGCCGAGCCGTTCGCCGAGACCCACGGCCTGCAGCTCGCGCCGCGCGATGTCGAAGGGGTTGCGGACATTGGCGAGCTCGAGCGGAATCGCGACGTTTTCCAGCGCCGTCATGTTGGCGATCAGGTGGAAGGACTGGAACACGATGCCGATATTGCGCCCGCGGAAATCCGCCAGCGCGTCCTCGCCGAGCTTGTGCAGGGCAGCGCCGTTGACGCTGATCTCGCCGCTGTCGAGGCGCTCCAGCCCGGCCAGCACCATCAGCAACGTCGACTTGCCGGAACCGGAGGGGCCGACGATACCAACGGCCTCGCCCGCATCGATCGTCAGGTCGATGCCTTTCAGCACGTGGACGGAGGCCGCGGCGCTGCCGAGGGTCAGATCCGCCTTCTTGAGTTCGATGATGGTTTTTCTCACGCGTGCCCGCCCTATATATGTGACGCGAAGACACCTTCACGCGCTGTTGCAGCACCTGCCAATTTAGGGAACGCCTGATGACATTTAAAGCGACGTACCTTCATTTAGCCGTGATCGTCGGCGGACTTCTCGGCCCAGGCGTCGCAGCCTCCGCCGAGACGCTTCCGCTGGTCGGCTTCGGCGACAGCCTGATGGCCGGCTACCAGCTCCCCCAGGAGGATGCCCTGCCGGTGCGGCTGGAGAAGGCCCTGGTCGCCGACGGCGAGGATGTGACGGTGGCGAATGCCGGCGTCTCCGGCGATACCACCGCGGCAGGCCTGGCCCGGGTGGACTGGTCGGTCCCCGACGGGACCAGGGGCGTCATTCTCGAACTCGGCGCCAATGACGCGCTGCGCGGCATTCCGCCGGAAGAGACCGAAAAGAACCTCGACGCGATCATCGGCAGGCTGAAGGATCGAGGCATAGCCGTCCTTCTCGTCGGCATGCTGGCGCCGCCCAACATGGGCGCCGACTACGGCGAGCGGTTCAATTCGATCTACCCGAAACTGGCCGAGAAACACGGGGTTCCCCTCTATCCCTTCATTCTCGACGGGGTGGTGACGCGCTCGGAACTGCAGCTCGAAGACGGCATGCATCCCAATGCCAAGGGCATCGCTGTCATGGTCGAGCGCATGACGCCGGTCGTCCGGGACTTCGTCAAGTCCATCCGGGACACGCCGAAATAGGCACTTGCGCCTGCAGGCATTGCGTGATTCGCTGTGTGCATCTGCAAGAAGATTCGGGGAGCTCGCTATGCCGAGATTATTCACTGCCCTCGAAATTCCGCGTAGCGCGGCATTGAGCCTCTCCCTTTTGCGCGGCGGCATCCCCGGAGCACGATGGATCGATGTGGAGAATTACCACATCACCCTGCGCTTCATCGGCGACGTCGATGGGCGGACCGCCGACGAGGTGGTCGACCGGCTCGACAGGATCGACCGGCCCGAATTCAACCTCAGCCTGAACGGCATCGGCTCCTTCGGCTCGAAGAAACCGCATTCCATCTGGGCCGGCGTTTCGCCAGCCCCGGAAATGTTCGCCCTCCAGGCCGAGATCGAGCGCATCTGCCAGCGCATCGGCCTGCCGCCCGATCCGCGCAAGTTCATGCCGCATGTGACGCTGGCGCGCCTCAAGTCCTGCCGTGTCGACGACGTCGTGAATTATCTCGCCGGCCGTGGCGATTTCCATACGGCGCCCTTCGTGGCGACACGCTTCGTGCTGCTGTCGTCGAAGGAGTCGGTGGGCGGCGGACCTTATCTGACCGAGGAAGTGTTCCCGCTCCACGAGGCCCGCTCTGCTTCGAGCTTCTCGACGATGGACCTGCAACCCGTGAAGAGCATGTTGTAGACGTCGCGGAAGCCGTCGATCCCGCCGTAATAGGGATCGGGCACGTCGATGTCGGAGCCGAGCGCAAAGGCGCCGAACAGCACCACGGTCGCCGGCGATGCGGGCGGCTTCATGCCCTGGAGGTGGCGCAGATTGCTGCGGTCCATGGCGAGGATCAGTTCGAAGCGATGAAAATCGGCTGGCTCCACCCGGCGGGCGCGCAGGTCGGAGATGTCGATGCCATGCTCGCGCGCCACCTGGACCGACCGGCTGTCGGGCGGATGGCCATTGTGCCAGCCCCCAGTGCCCGCGGAATCGGCGGGATAGCGATCGGCCCTGCCGACCTCGGCCGTCAGATGGCGGAAAATGCCTTCGGCGAGGGGCGAGCGGCAGATATTGCCGAGACAGACGAACAGCACGGGAAACGGAGTCATCTTGTTTTCCAGGGACGGCAGCGAGGTAGGACGATGAAATACGAGAAACTCGATCCGGCGGCAATCGCCGAAGGCATGCGCGGCTTGCCGGACTGGTCGATTTCGGCGGAGGGCGATTCGATCACCCGCAGCTTCGTCTTCACCGATTTCGGCGAGGCCTTCGCCTTCATGACGCGTTCGGCCCTTGCCGCCGAAAGGCTCGATCACCATCCCGAATGGTCGAACGTCTATCGCCTCGTCGATGTGACATTGACCACCCATACGGCCAAGGGTCTGACCGAGCTCGATTTCAAGCTGGCCGCCGCCATGGACCGGGCCGCGGGGCACCACGATTGATTTCCGCCCCGCATTTCCCATATTCTTGTCGTGTCCACACACGAGGATCGAGACGCAATGGACGATATCAAGATCGGTGAAATCCTGTTGCCGGGCGACGAGGATACCCAGGCGCGCCAGGAGAGCAATGTCCGGGCGAAGTTCTGGCCGACCATGAAGAAGGCCGTCCGGCAGATCCCCTTCTCCCGCGACGTGATCGCCGCCTTCTATTGCGCGACCGACCGGCAGACGCCGCTGCGCGTGCGCGGCATCCTGCTTGCGGCACTCGGCTATTTCGTCCTGCCGCTCGATGCCATCCCCGACATGTTCGCACTGGTCGGCTTCACCGACGACATTGCCGTCCTGACCACGGCGATCGCGCTGATCAACGGCCACATCAAGGAGCGGCACTACGATGCCGCCGACCAGATGCTCGCCGACGAGCCGCAGCGCGGGGCGGCTTAAGTCTCCAACGAGCGACCGATCCGCGCCTCTCGGTCGCGCCTATGCGTGACCTTTTCCGGTTGGAGCGAGCAAGAGTGCCCGGTAAAAACGGGCGAGGCCCAACTCTCGCCAGAATTCCTCATTCTAGTCCCGCCTGGCGGGGGGAATTGCCTTTTATCGGACATGCCATGTCCCGGAACAAGGCGGCCTGACCCCCAAATATCGCGGTTTACGGCCGGAATCGTTTGTTGTTGACGGTTTGGTAACGTAAATTAAGTCATACTGAATCAAGTTTTGACGATGGAATGTCCGGCTTAGACCAGGTCGGGCCATGGATGGACAAGCAACCGGCAGGAAGACATGTTCGTAAGAAGTAGCGTAACCGCAGTCGCAATCATTCTGGCAAGCAGCACTCTGGCTGCGGCGCAGTCGCCGACGCGTATCGAGCAGTTCAAGGCTTGGGGCGCCTATTCCTACAAGTCGAACGGGGGGAACGTCTGCTACGTCCTGTCCGTGCCGACCGCCAAGGAGCCTGCATCGGTCAACCACGGCGACATCTTCTTCGTCGTGTCCCAGCGTCCGGGCCAGAACATCTCCTATGAACCTCAGGCGATGATGGGCTATCCCCTGAAGGAAACCTCGAAGGTCAACGTCACGATTGATGACAAGAACTTCGTGATGTTCGTCAAGGAGACCTCGGCCTGGGTCGAGAATGCGGCCGAAGAGCCGGCACTCGTCGCCGCGATGAAGACCGGCAAGGCGATGACCGTCAAGGCGACCTCGGCGCGCGGCACCGGCACCTCCTACACCTATTCGCTGTCCGGCATTTCGGCGGCTCTGAAGAAGATCGAAAACTGCAAGTAAGGCTTGCGGATTTCCCGTGCATCAAGGGGTCGGCGCTGCGCCGGCCCCTTTGCGTTTTGCCCCGCAGGCCCTGCGCAGACGACATTCCGGGTGACGCAGAAGGAAAAAACTGCTAGAGGCCCCGGAAAATGCCGGCGAAAGGGAAACTCGGATCCCGCCCGGCGCGATTTCTAGGTTCATGCAGGATCGGGTGCGATCGCCGCTTCGGTGGCGGAGGCAGCACCTTTGATCGAAAGGATTCTGACGACATGGCTGTGATGGAAAGTGTGATGGGGCGCGATGACGCCCGGCCCTCGCCGACCGCCAAGGCGGGCGCGGAAATGCCGACCCTGATCGGCGCCAGCCGCGAGGAAATGGCGGCCATGCTGCGTGAAAAGGGCGTACCCGAGCGGCAGGTCAAGATGCGCGTCAGCCAGTTGTGGAACTGGCTTTACGTGCGTGGCGTCTCGGATTTCGACGCCATGGCGAATGTGTCGAAGGACATGCGGGAGATGCTGAAGGCCAACTTCACCATCGCCCGCCCGGAAATCGTCGAGGAGCAGGTGTCGAACGACGGCACCCGCAAATGGCTGCTGCGTTACCCGCCGCGCGGCGCCGGCCGTCCGGTCGAGGTCGAGACCGTCTATATTCCGGAAGAGGGCCGCGGCACGCTGTGCATCTCCAGCCAGGTCGGCTGCACGCTCACCTGTTCCTTCTGCCACACGGGCACCCAGCGCCTCGTGCGCAACCTGACCGCCGAGGAAATCCTCTCGCAGCTGCTGCTCGCCCGCGACCGGCTGGGCGACTTTCCGGACCGTGACGTGCCGCAGGGTGCCATGATTCCGTCGAGCGACCGCCGGATCACCAATATCGTCATGATGGGCATGGGCGAACCGCTCTACAACTTCGAGGAAGTGAAGAAGGCGCTGCTGATCGCCACCGACGGCGACGGCCTTTCGCTGTCGAAGAGGCGGGTCACGCTGTCGACCTCCGGCGTCGTTCCGGAAATCTACCGCACCGGCGAGGAAATCGGCGTGATGCTCGCGATCTCGCTGCACGCGGTGCGCGACGAGCTGCGCGACATGCTGGTGCCGATCAACAAGAAATATCCGCTGAAGGAGCTGATCGAGGCCTGCCGCAACTATCCGGGCGTGTCGAACGCGCGGCGCATCACCTTCGAATATGTGATGCTGAAGGACGTCAACGACAGCCTCGAGGACGCCAAGGGGCTGATCCAGCTGCTGAAGGGCGTGCCGGCCAAGATCAATCTCATCCCGTTCAACCCCTGGCCCGGCACCAACTACCAGTGCTCGGACTGGGAGCAGATCGAGAAGTTCGCCGATTTCATCAACCAGGCCGGCTATGCCTCGCCGATCCGCACCCCGCGCGGCCGCGACATTCTCGCCGCCTGCGGCCAGCTGAAGTCGGAATCGGAGCGCATGCGCAAGACCGATCGCCTGGCCTTCGAGGCCATGATGATCGTCGGTCACGGCGAGGACGATTGAGGACGGAACCGGTGCGACAATGCATCACGAGAAATCATCGACTCCATACCGGCACGTGAATTGATTTCAAGCGATCGCTTACCTAAGACCATCTGCGGTACACCAACCTTTTGGAGGCATTCATGCGCGCCACCCTACTCGCCCTTTTCGCTGCTACCGCCCTGATCCTGCCGGCCAAGGCCGAGGAAGTCACGGTCGCCGTCACCGCCATCGTCGAACACCCGGCACTTGATGCCGCCCGCGACGGCATCAAGGAAGCCCTGTCCGAAGCCGGCTACAAGGAAGGCGAGAACCTGAAGTTCGTCTACGAGTCGGCCCAGGGCAATCCGGGCACGGCTGCGCAGATCGCCCGCCAGTTCGTCGGCGATGCGCCGAACGTCATCGTGCCCATCTCCACCCCCTCCGCCCAGGCCGTCGTCTCCGCGACCCGCGACATTCCGGTCGTCTTCACCGCCGTCTCCGACCCGCTCGGCGCCGAGCTGATCAAGGACATGCAGAAGCCGGGCGGCAACGTCACCGGCCTTTCCGACATGTCGCCGGTTGCCGACCATGTGGCGCTGATCAAGGAGATCACCCCGAACGCCAAGTCGATCGGCTTCATCTACAACACGGCAGAGGCCAATTCGGTCTCGACGCTTGCCGCGCTGAAGGCGGAAGCCGAGAAGGCCGGCCTGACCATCGTCGAATCCGTCGCCACCAAGTCGGCTGAAGTGCAGGGCGCCGCCCGGGCGCTGGTCGGCCGCGTCGACGTCATCTACATCCCGACCGACAACACCATCGTCTCGGCCTTCGAGGCCGCCGTCGGCGTCGCCGAGGAAGCCAAGATCCCGCTCTATGCCGGCGATACGGATTCGGTGAACCGCGGTGCGCTGGCCGCCCTCGGCTTCAACTATTTCGACGTCGGCAAGCAGACCGGCGAGATCGTCGTTCGCGTGCTCAAGGGCGAAAAGCCGGGCGACATTCCGGTCCGCGTCGCCGCCGGTACCGATCTGGTGATCAACAAGAAGGCCGCGGCCAAGATGGGCGTGACCTTCCCGGAAAGCATCACCAGCCGCGCCACCAAGACGATCGAGTAAACTTGACAACCGGGGCCGTGTTCGCGCGGCCCCGCCAACTGCCTGCGCACGCGCCGCGCCGAAACGGCGGTGCGTGGCCTACAAGGACTTCTCCACCGTGAGCCATATCGCCTTCTGGGGTGCCGTCGAGCTGGGACTGGTTTTCGCTTTCGTGGCGATCGGCGTCTATCTCGCCTTCCGCGTCCTCGACTTTCCCGACCTGACCGTCGACGGATCCTTTCCGCTGGGCGCAGCCGTCGCCGCCGTTCTCATCATTGCGGGGCTCAATGCCTGGGTCGCCACGGCCTTTGCCATGGTCGCCGGTTCCGCCGCGGGTCTGGTGACCGCGATGCTCAACGTGCGGTTCAAGATCCTCAACCTGCTGGCCTCGATCCTGACGATGATCGCGCTGTTCTCGGTGAACCTGCGCGTCATGGGCAAGCCCAATGTCGCCCTGCTCAACCAGGACACGATGCTCACGCCGTTCTACGGCCAGGGCCTTCCCGAGTATCTCGTGCGCCCGCTCTTCATCTTCCTGCTGGTGGTCGCAGTCGTCTTCCTCGTCTGGCGCTTCCTCGAAAGCGACGCAGGGCTGGCGATGCGGGCAACCGGCGCCAATGCGCGCATGGCGCGGGCGCAAGGCGTCCAGACCGATAGCCAGATCTATCTCGGCATCGCCCTTTCCAACGCGCTGGTCGCGCTTGGTGGAGCGCTCTTTGCCCAGACCAACGGCTTTGCCGACGTCACCTCGGGCGTCGGCACGATCGTCGTCGGCCTTGCCGCCGTCATCATCGGGGAAACACTGTTCGGCAAGCGCGGCCTGCTGATCGCCCTGATTGGCTGCGTCTTCGGCTCGATCGCCTATCGCCTGGCGATCCAGCTCGCGCTGTCGAGCGACGTGCTTGGCCTCAAGGCCTCCGACCTCAACTTCGTCACCGCCGTGCTCGTCGCCGTCGCGCTCGTCCTTCCCAGACTGCGCCGGGGAGGCGTTTCGGCATGATCGCGCTTGAAAACATCGAAGTCGTATTCGGCCGCGGCACGCCGCTGCAGAAGCAGGCGCTGAAGAACGTCAACCTGACAATCGAGACCGGCTCCTTCGTCACCGTCATCGGCTCCAACGGCGCCGGCAAGTCGACCCTGCTCGGCGTTCTCGCCGGCGACGTCCTGCCGACCTCCGGCCGGGTCACGATCGGCAAGACCGACGTGTCGCGCAAGACGACGGCAACGCGCGCCGGCCTCGTCGCGCGCGTCTTCCAGGATCCGCTCGCCGGCAGCTGCGGCGCACTGTCGATCGAGGAGAACCTCGCACTCGCCTCGCAACGCGGCAAGCGCCGCGGTCTGATCTCGGCGCTCGGCGGCGCACGCCGCAGCGAATTCCGCGATCGTATCGCCTCGCTCAACCTCGGCCTCGAGAACCGCATGGCCGATCGCATGGATCTGCTCTCCGGCGGACAGCGCCAGGCCGTATCGCTGGTGATGGCGACGCTGGCCGATTCCGAAGTCCTGCTGCTCGACGAACATACGGCAGCGCTCGATCCGGGCATGGCCGAGTTCATCATGGGGCTCACCCAGTCGATCGTCTCGGAACGCAAGCTGACGACGCTGATGGTCACCCATTCGATGCGCCAGGCGCTGGATTTCGGCACGCGCACGATCATGCTGCATGCCGGCGAGATCGTCCTCGACGTGGCCGGCGACAATCGCAAGGACCTGCAGGTCGAGGACCTGATCGACATGTTCCGCCGCATCCGCGGCCAGACGCTGGACGACGACGAACTGCTGATCGGCTGATTCGACCACGGCAAGAGATGGAAAAGGCGCCGGCCCCCTGGGGCTCAGCGCCTTTTCTTTTTCCAGGCTTGTCGGTTCAGCGTGCCTGGGTGAACAGGATCTTGACGGCGAAGATCGAGAACACGCCGGCAAACGTGTAGTCGATGGCACGCAGGACCTTGCGGTTGGCCTGCAGCCAGGAGGAGAGAACGTCCGCCATGAAGATGATGGCAAGACCGATCGGCAGGGACAGGATGATCGACCAGATGCCGAGGAAGAGCAGCTTGCCGGTGACGTTCGGGTCGTGAGCACTGACGAACTGCGGCAGAAAGGTCATGAAGAAGATGATGACCTTGGGGTTCAGCAGGTTGACCCACAGGCCGTTGAGGAAGGCCTTCGACGGTGACGACTGCCGCGCGCCGTCGGCGCGGACGACGAAGTTGGAGCCGTGACGCACCGCCTGGATGGCGAGCCAGAGAAGATAGCCAGCCCCGCCGGTCTTCAGCAGCGTGAAGGCGGTCGGTGAAGCGACGATCAGCGCCGAAATGCCGAACGCGACCAGCATCGTATGGATGGAGATGCCGAAGCTGGTGCCGGCAAGCGTCATCAGGCCGGTGGCGCGGCCGTCGCGCAGCGAACGGCTGATCCAGAGCGTCATGTCCGGACCGGGTGTGATCGCAAGCAGGAAGATCGCGACGCTGAAAGCGAGGATGGTGGGCAGGCTGGGAATGAAGTCCATCGGGAATATCCGCAACGAAAGAGGCCCGGAACGGGCGACGCACAGGCGTCATCCATACCGGGCCGTTCGCGGCTTGCCAATCGGCCTTGTCACCCGGCGAGCATTGCCTTGAACTTGTCGGCAAAATCCGGATGCCAGCGCGACAGCGGCGGGCGGTTCTCGACGATGTCGCCGGCGGCCCACAGGATGCGCTTCTCGTCGGTCGCCCGGTCGACGTCGTTGTCCGGGCAGAGAATGTAGAAATCCCCGCGCTCGATGCTCTGCAGCATGAAATCGACCGTCTGTTCCGGCGTCCAGGCGCCGTCCGGCTTGGCGGTGCGCCCGTTGGCGGTCAGCGCGGTGAAGACGAAGCCGGGGATCAAAAGATGCGCAGTGACCTTGCAGTCCGGCGTATTGCGCAACTCGTGCTGCAATGCTTCGGTGAACGCCTTCACGCCGGCTTTCGCGACATTGTAGGCCGGATCGCCGGGTGGCGTGGTGATTCCCTGCTTGGAGCCGGTATTGATGATCAGCGCCGGTTCGCCGTGACCGATCATGTGCGGGCCGAAGGTGCGCGTGCCGTTGATCACGCCCATCAGGTTGACCGAAAGCACGTTCTCCCAATTGGCCTGCGGGCCGAACAGGCTGCTGCCCGGCTGGATGCCGGCATTGTTCATCAGCACATGGATCCGGCCGAAGCGCTGGATGACCGCCCGTTCGAGCGCCTCCAGCTCGTCGATCTTGCCGACATCCGTCTCGATGGCCACGACATCGGTGTCGGGGTGCGCGGAAAGCGCGGCGACCTGCCGGCAAGCGTCGGCAAGTCTGTCTCCGCCGAGATCGGCGAGCACCACGCACATGCCGCTTCTGGCGAAGGCCTTGGCAGCGGCAAGCCCGATCCCGGAAGCAGCACCTGTGACGACGGCCACCTTGCCGCTGGCGATTGCTGGATGTTGCATGTCGATGTCCCTCTTCGTTTACAGTCCAAGATTGGTGATATGGGGTCTGCTGCGGTGCGGGTCAAACGCGAAGGGCCTCGCCGGCTTTTCGCCGGCCCGCCGCAGACCATGGCCTCTTCCCCTTGCGCGGCGCGATAATCTCGCTAAAAGTGCCGCAAACCAAGGGCCCTGGTCGATGCGGCTCAACGCTCACGAACGGACTTTCATCATGGCATCGCATAAAGACGTGAAGAAGGTCGTCCTCGCCTATTCGGGCGGGCTCGACACTTCGATCATCCTGAAATGGCTTCAGACGGAACTCAACGCCGAAGTCGTGACCTTCACCGCCGACCTCGGCCAGGGTGAAGAACTCGAGCCGGCCCGCAAGAAGGCCGAGATGCTGGGCATCAAGGAGATCTTCATCGAGGACGTGCGCGAGGAATTCGTCCGCGATTTCGTCTTCCCGATGTTCCGCGCCAATGCCGTCTATGAAGGCGTCTACCTGCTCGGCACCTCGATCGCCCGCCCGCTGATCTCCAAGCACCTGATCGAAATCGCCAAGCGCACCGGCGCCGACGCGATCGCCCATGGCGCCACCGGCAAGGGCAACGACCAGGTTCGTTTCGAGCTTTCGGCCTATGCGCTGAACCCGGACATCAAGATCATCGCTCCGTGGCGCGACTGGTCCTTCAAGAGCCGTACCGACCTGCTGGAATTTGCCGAACAGCACCAGATCCCGGTCGCCAAGGACAAGAAGGGCGAAGCGCCGTTCTCGGTCGACGCCAACCTCCTGCACTCCTCGTCCGAGGGCAAGGTTCTCGAAGACCCCTCCGTCGAGGCGCCCGAATACGTGCACATGCGCACCATTTCGCCGGAGGCCGCTCCCGACAAGGCCACGATCATCAAGGTCGGCTTCGAAAAGGGTGACGCAGTCTCCATCAACGGCGTGCGCATGAGCCCGGCGACGATCCTCGCCAAGCTCAACGATTATGGCCGCGACAACGGCATCGGCCGAATCGACCTCGTCGAAAACCGCTTCGTCGGCATGAAATCGCGCGGCGTCTACGAGACCCCCGGCGGCACCATCCTGCTCGCGGCCCACCGCGCCATCGAATCGATCACGCTCGACCGGGGTGCCGGCCACCTCAAGGACGAGCTGATGCCGCGTTATGCCGAGCTCATCTACTACGGCTTCTGGTTCTCGCCCGAACGCGAGATGCTGCAGGCGGCGATCGACCTCAGCCAGCGCCATGTCGAAGGCGAAGTGACCCTGAAGCTCTACAAGGGCAATGTCATGGTCATCGGCCGCGAAAGCGACAAGTCGCTCTATTCCGACAAGCTGGTCACCTTCGAAGACGACCAGGGCGCCTACGACCAGAAAGACGCCGCCGGCTTCATCAAGCTGAATGCGCTGCGCCTGCGCACGCTCGCCAAGCGCAACCTCAAGGGCTGATCCGCCCGGTTCGACGTTTTAGGGCCCGCCGTTGCAGCCGCAGCGGCGGGCTTTTCGTTCCGAGGCGCAGGGCGTTCAGACCCGGCGTCGGGAACGGCCTCACAGCGCCACACGAATGGCAAAATTGGCAAGTACGGGTTCGCAAGTGACAAAACCTTCGACCGACGACGTGGTGGAAATCGCCATCGCCAGCTATCCCGAAGTCTGGCGAGCGGCCGTGCATGGCCTGACGGACATGTTTGCGGTGGCGCAGAAGCATGACCAGCAGCAGTCGGCACCCAAACCCCGTCGGCTCCGGGTCAGCCACTACGAACTCGACGCGGCCGGCACGGTCGCCAGGGTCTTCGACACGCACCCCTTTGAGACGCAAGGCCGGCCGGTCGCCGTGGTACTGCCGCCCGCCATGAGCGACGACCTGCCCTTCGGCGAGCGCATGGGCAGTTTTCCCGAATGGATCCGCAGCCATCACCAGTCGGGCGCCATCATCTGCTCGGCCTGCGGCGGCGCGTCGCTGCTGGCGCAGACCGGGTTGTTGTCGGGTCGCTCCGCCACGACGCACTGGCTGCATGGCGACGCGATCGCGAAACGCCATCCGGACGTGCGCATCGATACCGACAAGATGCTGCTGGACGAGGGTGACATCATCACCGCCGGCGGCATGATGGCCTGGACAGATCTGGGCCTGCGGCTGATCGACCGGCTGCTCGGGTCGAACACCATGCTGGCGACGGCCCGCTACATGCTGATCGATCCCGGCGCGCGCGAGCAGAGCTTCTATTCGAAATTCGCGCCCCGGCTCGATCATGGCGATACGGTGATCCTCGAGATCCAGCATTGGCTGCATGGAACGGATGCCAAGGGGCTCGGCGTGCCGGCTCTGGCAGAGCGGGCGGGGCTTGGCGAGCGAACCTTCCTGCGCCGTTTCCAGAAGGCGACGGGCATCAACCCGACTGACTATGCGCAGCGCCTGCGCATCGCCAAGGCGCGCGACCTGCTGGAACAGTCCAGCCTGGCCATCGAGCAGATTGCCTGGGCAAGCGGCTACGAAGACGTCAACGCCTTCCGCAAGACCTTCCGCAAGATCGTCGGCGTCTCGCCCGGCGAATACCGCATGCGCTTCTCGATCGTCGGTCCAAGGACGGCGGACGAGGCGGAATTCTGATTCTCCGGCAAAACGACCGAGGCCGGGAAGACCGGTCCTACGCCTCAAGCGCAAGCCTGTCTTCCCGGCCCCTGCCCGCCGCATTTCGTGAGCCAGTCGATCACTTGACCGGGATCGAGGCCTTGCCGTGCTTCACGCCCGGTTCACGCGACCAGAGGCGCAGCTTGCCGAGCTCCTTGACGAAGGCCGCAGCATCCTTTGCCGTCGCAAGCGCGATCACGCCTTCGTCCAGGCTGTCGGCAATGCCCGCCTTCTTGAGCAGCGGCATTGCCGCCTCGGCATGACCGATGAACTTGCAGTGCTGGAAGGCGTCGGCGACGAAGTCGCGGGCCGTCGCCTCGGTCGCAAGTTCTTCCACGGCCTCGGGGGACGGCAATACGGCAACTGCGTCGTAGAGCACCGACGGACCGCCATCGATCATCTGCTGCGCCACGACCCAGCTGCCATCCGAAGCCGTCACGCCGCCCACCTTCGGCGCAATGATCTCGACCGTCGCTTTTTCCTTGGTCACGGCAGATGTCAGCGCCTTCAGCAGCGCGGCATCGACGCCGTCGGTGACCAGAATGCCGAGCTTGCGGCCTTCGAACCGCTTCGGGCCGTTGAGCACGATGCTGAGCGCCGGCGACGGCTCGAGATCCTGGCGCGTCTCCACGGCCGCATCGGCGGGCTTCGGCATGGTCTTCAGACCAAGCTTGGCCGCAACGGTGCTGGCGAGCGTTTCGTCGATGTTCATCAGATGCGAGACCATGCGCTCACGGATGACCGGCGTCTCCACCTTGCTGAGTTCGAAGGTCAGTGCATTGGCGATATGCCGCTGCTCGGGCGGGGTCTGGCTGATGTAGAACTGCCGGGCCTGGCTGTAGTGGTCGGCGAAGCTTTCGGGCCTCAGACGCACTTTCTGGCCCTGTTCCTCGGCCGGGAAGTGGCGAAAACCCTTGACCGGCGATTCACGCGGCCCCTCACCCCAGGAATTCGGCTGATAGTTGACCCGGCCGACCGGATTGCGCATCGCCATGTGTCCGTCCTGCTGGAAATGGGCGAACGGACATTTCGGCGCATTGATCGGCAGATGGGTGAAATTCGGCCCGCCGAGACGCTTCAGCTGGGTGTCGAGATAGGAGAAGTTGCGTCCCTGCAAGAGCGGATCGTTGGAGAAGTCGATGCCAGGCGGCACGTTCTGCGTCATGAACGCCACCTGCTCGGTCTCGGCGAAGAAATTGTCCGGCATGCGGTCGAGCACCAGGCGGCCGACCGGCTTGGGCGGCAGGATTTCCTCGGGGATGATCTTGGTCGGATCGAGCACGTCGAAATCGAAGCTGTCGGCGAAGGCCTGGTCGAACAGCTGCACCTGCAATTCCCATTCCGGGAAGTTGCCGGACTGGATCGCCTGCCACAGATCGCGACGATGGAAGTCGGGGTCTGCGCCGTTGATCTTCACCGCCTCGTTCCAGGCGACCGACTGCAGGCCGAGCTTGGGCTTCCAGTGAAACTTGACGAAGGTCGACTCGTCCTTGGCATTGACCAGGCGGAAGGTGTGGACGCCGAAACCTTCCATGAACCGGAAGGAGCGCGGAATGGCGCGGTCCGACATGGCCCACATGATCATGTGCATGCTCTCGGGCGTCAGCGAGATGAAGTCCCAGAAATTGTCGTGCGCCGTCTGCGCCTGAGGAAAGTCGCGATCCGGCTCCTGCTTGGCGGCATGGATCAGGTCGGGAAACTTGATCGCATCCTGGATGAAGAACACCGGCATGTTGTTGCCGACCAGGTCCCAATTTCCTTCCTTGGTATAGATCTTGACGGCGAAACCGCGCACGTCGCGGGCGAGGTCGGCGGAACCCTTGTTACCGGCAACGGTGGAGAAGCGCACGAAAGCCGGCGTCTTTTCGCCCTTGCGCTGGAAGAGGTCGGCCTTGGTATAGGCGGCGAGAGAATCATAGGTTTCGAAATAGCCGTGCGCGCCGTAGCCGCGGGCATGCACGACGCGCTCGGGAATGCGCTCGTGGTCGAAATGGAACATCTTTTCGCGGAAATGGAAATCGTCCATGGCGAGCGGGCCGCGGGCACCGATGCGCAGTGAATTCTGGTCGTCCGCGACCGGGCCGCCCTGCGCGGTCGTCATAACCGGCGCTTCATGGGTTTCCGCCGTCTGGTGCAGCTCGCCGCCGGCGCCCCTGACGAGGGACTGGTCGTGGAGGCTCGCCACGTCAGAGGGGGCTGCCTTGGTGGTCTTCTTCGCCATTACGATTCTCCGGGAAAGAGGGACTGATGCAGGGACCAAACCCGGCAGCGGTCCTTTGGTTCCCCGAAGTCCTTGCATCCCCTGAACCTGGCGTCAGGTGTCCCCGTCCTCCTTCGGAACGGCCGGCCAGTGCACCTGGTCGAGGCTCGCCAGCATGCCGTTGGCGATCTCGCGCTCGCCCATGATCACCCGGTCGGCACCCAGTTTCAGCAGGTGCTCGACCTCGGCATCGCTGTGCGCGCGGGCGAGGATGAGGATCGCCGGATTGATCTCGCGCGCCTGCTGGATCACGTTGCCGGCCTCGAAGGCATTCGGAATGGCGACGACGAGGCTTTTCGCGGCGGCGATATTGGCAAGCTCCAGCACCCTTTGCGAGGTGGCATTGCCCATGATCACCTCGGTCTTCTGGCGCAGCAGGTCTTCGACCGGCCGGTCGGAATCCTCGACCACCAGGAAGGCGACGCCGTTGGCCCGCAGGTTGTCGGCGACGATCTTGCCGACCCGGCCGCAGCCAACCACGATCGCATGACCGGTGAGCGCGCTTGCCGTGGCAAGGCCCCTTTCGCTCTCGACCCTGGCGTCCTCCTCCTGCGACCCGTGAACACCATCCGGCCCGACGGCATCGCCCGCGGCCGGACCCGTAACCGGCTTCTTCCCGCGCTCCGGCACCAGGCGCGCCTCGATGCGAGGAATGACCCGTTCGGCGCAATAGAACATCAGCGGGTTGAGAATGATCGAAATGATCGCGCCGGCGAGGATCAGGTCGCGCCCCTCCTCGGGAAGCAGATTCAGTCCGACGCCGAGCTCGGCCAGGATGAAGGAGAATTCGCCGATCTGCGCCAGGCTGGCCGAAATGGTCAGCGCAGTGCCGGTCGGCATGCCGAAGGCGCGCACGATGACGAAGGCGGCGAGCGACTTGCCGATCAGGATGATGAAGACGACGGCGAGAACTTTGAGCGGGCTGTCGATCAGGATGTTCGGGTCGAACAGCATGCCGACCGAAACGAAGAACAGCACCGCGAAGGCATCGCGCAGCGGCAGGCTCTCCTGGGCTGCCCGGTGCGACAGCTCGCTTTCCGCCAGCACCATGCCGGCAAAGAAGGCGCCGAGCGCCAGCGAGACGCCGAACAGTTGCGCCGAGCCGAAGGCGACGCCGAGGGCAACGGCCAATACCCCGAGGCGGAAGAGTTCGCGCGAGCCGCTATGGGCGATCGCATGCAGCATCCACGGGATGAGGCGCCGCCCGACGACCAGCATCAGGCCGAGAAAGGCGCTGACCTTGAGCAGCGTGAGCGCCAGCACCCAGCCGAGATTGAGCTCGATGCCGAGCAGGCCGGCGACGGTGGTGGCGAGGGGGTCGGCATGGCCAGTATCGCCGTTATTGGCGAAGGCCGGAATGAGGACGAGGGCCAGAACCATGGCAAGGTCCTCGACGATCAGCCAGCCGACGGCGATCTTGCCGCGCTCGGTCTCGACCAGCCGCCGCTCCTGAAGAGCCTTCAGCAAGACGACGGTCGATGCGACGGAAAGCGCCAGGCCGAAGACCAGGCCGCCGCCCATCGGCCAGCCCATGAACCAACCCATGGTCCAGCCGAGCAGGGTGGCGAAACCGATCTGCACGACCGCGCCCGGCACGGCGACCCCGCGTACCGACAGGAGGTCTTTCAGCGAAAAATGCAATCCCACCCCGAACATCAGCAGGATGACGCCGATTTCCGCCAGTTCCGGCGCCAGATGCTGGTCCGCCACGAAGCCCGGCGTATGCGGGCCGACGAGGATGCCGGCGAACAGGTAGCCGACGAGCGGCGGGAGTTTCAGCCGGTGGGCGACGTATCCGAAGGCGAAGGCCAGCACGAGACCGCCGACGATGGTGGAGATCAGGGGTGTTTCGTGGAGCATCAGACCTCGCTGGAAATGTCACATGGGAAATGCCATATAATGTTTATATCAACCAATATGAGCAGTATGGAGCCATGGGGCAAGGTACGCCGTCACCAATTCTCTCGCCAGCGCTCTGTCGCGCGGCCCGCGGCATGCTCGACTGGACGCAAGCCGACCTAGCCGAGCATTCGCAGGTGTCCCGCAGCACGATCCGCGATTATGAGGGCGCGCGGCACGAACTGCACCGCGCCACGGCGGCTCAACTGCTGCACGCCTTCGAACAGGGCGGCGTCCTGTTCGTTGAAATCGAGGGCCTGGGCGTGGCGCTCGCCGAACGGCGCTGAACGGCAAGCTGGCGCAGCACAGATCTGCCTGCGGCCTATTGCGCGGTCAGATCCCGCAGACCGCGCGGCAGGCTGTTCATCGGCTCCACCCCATCCGGCGTCACGAGGAACTGGTCCTCGATCATCAGCGCACCCAGCCCCTGCGCATAGAATGGCGCCTCGAGCGCCACGACCATGCCGGGCTCGATGAGTTCCGCATTGCCGTCCGAGAAGAACGGCCATTCCTCGATACCGACGCTGCCGCCGACCGAATGACCGAAATGGCCGCGGAAATATTCGTGAAAGCCGTCCTTTCGCATCGAGGCCAGCATAGCCGCATGCACCGCACCGAAGCTGTTGCCCGGCTTCAGCTGATCGAGCCCGGCGGCGAAGGCCTTTTCCAGCGCCGCGAAGATGCGCTGCGCAAGCGGTGCCGGCGGCCCGAGGCAGAAGGTCCGCGCCCCGTCCGAGGAATAGCCGTCGACCAGCGTGCCGACATCGGCCTTGATCAGCGCGCCGGGTGACACCACCGCCTTCATGTCGGAAAGATCCGGGCCGACGGAGATGAAATCCCAGTGTCCGCTGAGCGCAAAGCCGCCGGCCGCGGCGGTCGCCTGGGCTCCGGCTTTCCATGCGGCCGACAGATCGCCGAGCGAAACGCCGGACGCGACCGCCTCGGCCATCCGCGACAGTCCGCCTTCCGCCGCCGCCGCCGCGCGCCGCAGGCATTCGATCTCGCGTGCCGACTTGACGGCACGCAGCCGCCTCAGGACTTCCGAGCCGTCGGAGAAGACGGCCTCGGGCAGCACCCGCTGCAAGGCAAGGAAATCGGCGGCCGGCATGAATTCGAGATCGACGCCGATTCTCCCCTGGGCCAGACCCCGCGCGCTCAGCATGTCACGAAGCAGCGAAAAGCAGGCGGAACGATCGAAGGTCTCCGGCCGCGGACCGCTGCGGCCCTGGTCGCGATAGGCGGCGTCGACCACCGCCGGATCGGCATCCGCCCGGTCGGCAAGGGCCGAGAGATCCACCATGTCGATCCAGATGCGGTGCGTCGCCAGATCCACTTCCGGCGCGGCCTTGCGGATCTGACCTGCCGCGTGGTCGCTGGCCACCGCCGCGATCCTGCTGCCGCGATCCGCCGGCACCAGCGCGATCGCCGGCCCCGCCCGGCCCCACATCGTGGCGACGCCCGCCGGCGCGCCGATGGCATAACGGAAGGCTTCGGGCTGGAAGAGCAGGAGCGCGTCGATCCCGGCCTGCTGCATCAGGCGCTCGGCACGGGTGCGGTCGATATCGGTCACGGGCATCGTCTCCTAAAACGGCGGCAGCCCGACGGGCGCCGCCTCATCCGGCACAAGGACTTAGCCGCGAACGCGCGGCATGAAAAGATCACCCCGCAAACGAGCGCCGCGGTCGGGGGCACCGGACATTGCCTTCCGCTCGATGCTCGAAATCTTCGCCCGCGCATACTATCTCTGGCAAATCTTCCGGAGCTGTTTACGATTCGGCACGAGGATGGCGTTCTCACCGGTCAGCCGCCGGCAGCAGCGGAAACAGAGCATGAGATATTACTTGGGAGGGCTTGCCGCCCGCCAGCGCAACGAGGACAGCGACCGCCACCTCGCCTTCTACCTGACCTTCGTGGCCGGCGCGGTGAACGCCGGCGGCTTCATGGCCGTGCATCAATATACCTCGCACATGTCGGGCATCGTCTCGGCTATCGCCGACAACATGGTGCTGGGCAACCGTTTCCTCGTCGTCATTGGCGCGTCCTCACTCGCCGCCTTCATCGCCGGCGCCGCAACTTCGGCGATCCTGATCAACTGGGCACGCCGGCGCGCGCTCGAATCCGAATATGCGCTTCCGCTGGCCGTGGAAGCCCTGTTGCTCCTGATTTTCGGCCTTTCGGGCCTCTTCCTCGCAGCCGGCTCTTCCTCGACCATCCTCGTGACCATCAGCCTGCTGTGCTTCATCATGGGCCTGCAGAACGCCATCATCACCAAGCTGTCCGGTGCGCGCATCCGCACCACCCATGTCACCGGCCTGGTGACCGATGCCGGCATCGAGATCGGCAAGCTCCTCTATCGCAACGACCCGGCGCGGCCGGATCTGCCGCCCGTCGTCGCCGACGGTGCCAAGCTTGCCCTGCTCTTGTCGTTGATCGGCCTGTTCTTCTCCGGAGGCATTGCCGGCGCCCTGCTGTTCAGCCATTTCGGCCTGCCGGTCGCGGCCCTCTTCGCCCTGCCGCTCGGTCTGTTCGCGTCGTTCCCGCTCGTCGCCGATATCAAGCAGCTTTGCGCCCGAAACGGTTGAGAGCGGATTTCAGCCCCGTTGAGCCGATAGCAACAATCGCCAGCCGTCCTGACCGCGCAATTTCAACCGAAAATCGACAATTCGACGCAAATCGAAACTAAAAGTTGACATTGGCGGCTCAGTCGCCTATCTAGAGCTTGTCGATATTTCCTTGTTTGACTTTTGTTTTAGCACCCTGACACCGTGCCTCGACGAACTTCCCTTCAAAAGAGATCGAGCTACCCAGCCGCCCGTGCAGTCGCACGGCGGGGATACAACATTGCTACGAAAGGGTTCGTTATGACCACTGGCACAGTTAAATGGTTCAATTCCACCAAGGGCTTCGGCTTCATTCAGCCTGACAATGGCGGTCCGGACGTTTTCGTCCACATCTCTGCCGTCGAGCGCGCCGGAATGCGCGAAATCGTCGAAGGCCAGAAGATCGGCTACGAGATGGAACGCGACAACAAGTCGGGCAAGATGTCCGCCGGCCAGCTGCAGGCTGCCTGATCGATCTTTGTGCTCTCGGGTGACCACGGATGTACTGGCACCAAGGAGGGCGCGGGAACAATGAAAGGTCAGGCATTTTGCCTGGCTTTTTTTTGGCCGAAAGACCGGCACCGCCATCAAACAATCGAGGATCACAGCCATGACAGAGACCCAGAGCAAGGCTCGCATTCAAGCCGAAGCGGCCTTTGGCAAGACCCAGTCGCAGTTCCTGGCGCGAAACCGGATCATCTCCGAGAACGACGCCGTCGTTCAGGAGCGCGATGAAAAGACGATGCGCCTCCGCGCCTTGCGGATGGCCAAGGAAGCCGACGCCAACACCGCGTCGTCTTCGACCTCGGCCCATCCGGCCAAGGACTGACTGCCGGAGCGGCCAGCCGCTCCACCCTCAGAGACCGCGCGCAGACCACGCATCGCGCCGCAAGGTGCAGCAAGGCGTGCGACCGAGAAAACCCGAACGATCCAATCCGAAAGCGGAACTTTGAAGAACACGAGAGACAACGGCCTGTCCGACCGCCGCAAGGCAGCAGCCGACGCGAAGAAAATCCTTCTCGAAAATTATCGCGCAGCGAAAGAAGCCGCCGAGCCGCATATCGAGGCCAAGCAGGCGGAGCGCCTGGCAGTGGCGACCGCCCGTGAGGAACGTCGCGCCGAGCGCGAACGCGCCAAGGCCGAAGAGCGGGACCGCTCGCTGGCCGCAGCCAAGGCGGAAGCCGAAGCCGCCGAGGCGGCCGACCGTGCCGACGCCGAGGCGCGCCTGGAAGCGGAAACCTCCCGCATCAGCCGCGTGATCGAGGACGAAGCGGCCCGCAAGGCCAAGCGCGACCAGCGTTACGCCAACAGAAAAGCGCGCCAGGGCTGACAGGCTTCCGGTGGTCCTTTGCGATGGCGGGAACTCAGCCGCGCGCATTGCGGCACCCTGGGGCAGGGACGCATCCCCCTGCCCTTCCGACGCATCAAGCCCTTGGCTCCCACATCGCTTGTCGTGACGGCGGCCTGAGCTTACTTGGCCATCGCTTTCATCACGGCGCCGACGAGACCGGTGAGCACAGCGCCACCGGCCGCGCCGCCGATGGCATCGCCGAGCATGCCGCCGGCGGCACCACCGGCCGCCGGATCGGCACCCGTGGCGCCGCCCAGCAGACTGCCGAGCAGCGTGCCGCCCGCGACACCGCCGAGCGCACCGCTGATGATCTTCGGCAGTTGGGTCATCGCCGCCTGCTTGAAGGCCGCGCCAACGGCCTGGCCACCGACGATACCCGCTATGACTTGAATGATGATGGGCAGGATCGCTTCCATGTCGAAATCCCCCGAAAAGCCGAAGGCGTCATGTCTTCGGACATCTCATTGAGCCACAGATCCGCAGAAAGACAAGCGATTGTTCGCGCCGTCCGGCGCGCCGCCTGAAGGCTGGCGCAATGCGGCCGGCAGGTCCATACTGATCTCGCAAAACACATGGCGTCCACGCACGCGGGGGTTCGTGAACATGTCTGAACCATCGGAAAAACCGGGACTTTTCAGCCGCGTACTGGCTGTTCTCGGCAAGCTCGGCATCGTCAAGATCGGCGGCAAGGCGGCCGTATACAAGTCCGGGCGCGACCGGCCGACGGAATTCCTGCCGTCAGACGAATTGGACATCGGCACGCCCTCATCGAAGACCGACGACCCCTGAGGGAGGTGGGATGTCGATGCCGCTCGGATGTCATGGCGGCATCGACGCCGGATGCGCGCTCACGATACGGAGCGTCGCCGCCGACCGATTTCTTGCCGCCGCGTCGATCGCGACTGTTTCAATTCGCCCCGATCTCTGTCACAAGCCGCATTGGAGCGCGGCTGCTGTCATCTATAGGACAGGGCCGGGCAGGCTGATTGACGTCTCACCCGCTGCCACGAAACAACGTGACCGTTCCACTTTCAGCACCATTTCGCGATCGCTCACCCGTTTCGACCGGAAACGAAAATCCGTCGCTGCCGCCGGCTTTGCTGCCGGATCTGCTCTTCGGCGTCGATGAAGCGAACCGTCACGGTGGCGCCGGCGGCGATGATAGGATAGACGAATCCGATCACGCAGAGCCGGAATCCGACATGCCCAGCAAGCAGAAGCGCACGCGTCTCGAGAAACTGCAGAACTCCTGGACGAAGGCGACGGCCGAGGAACGCTTCGGGTTTCTCGCCTGGCTGCGGCAGCCGGACCCCGCGGGCGATGCTCCCGGCCTCTTGCTCGGCACACCGCCGATCGCCAGCGGCCGCTATCTCCTGCCCTCAGCCATCGCCCGCATCCGCGCGGTCATGGACGCGCGTTGCCTTGCCCCCGCCGACGTGATGGCCGAAATCGGCTTCGAGCCCGACGATCCGTCGCTGGCGCGGGCGCTGGACGGAAACGCCAGCCTGCGGCTCGCGGTCGTCGCCGCCCTGGAGCTCTGGCTGGTCGCCAACAGCGCTCCCGCCTCCGCCTGACGGACCCACCCTCCGCTGCCCGGTTTTCGTTCGTGGCCGCCACGGCCGCGGCGGGGTTGCCACACGAAAAATTCTATACCGTATGACTCCACTTCATACTTGACTCAAATAATCAAATTTGTGAGTTCAGGACGGGATTATCATTCGGGGACAATATCATGCGGGTCAGATCAACCCTCCATCGCCACAAGCTCGCCTTTCTCGCAGGCGTCGCCCTGGCCCTTCAACCATCCGTGCTGCTGGCGCAGGATGCGGGCGAGACGGTGCTCGACAGCATTCAGGTCGAGGCCGAGAGCGACGACATCCTGGTCCAGGACGCCTATGTCGCCAAGGCCGACCGGATCGGCACGAAGGTCGACACGCCGCTCGTCAAGATCCCGCAGACCGTCTCCGTGGTCACGCAGGACCAGATCGAGGACCAGAAGCCGAGAACGCTGAACGAGGCGCTGGCCTACACCGCCGGGGCAAACCCGAACACCTTCGGCTATGACAGCCGCTACGACGCCTTCTATCTACGCGGTTTCCCGGCCTACTACAGCGGCATGTTCCGCGACGGACTGCGCCAGTTCAACGGTCCCTCGGCCTGGCTGCGCTCGGAACCCTATGGCCTGGAGGGCGTGACCGTGCTGAAGGGCCCGGCCTCCTCGCTCTATGGCGTGAGCGGCCCCGGCGGCATCGTCAACATGGTGACCAAGCGCCCGACCGACGAGCCCTTCCGTGAGGTCGAGGTGACGATCGGCCAGGACAACCGTTACCAGACCGGCATCGATCTCTCCGGCCCGGCCGGCGACAATGACGGCATGCTCTACCGTTTCACCGCCATGGGCCGCAAAAGCGACACCCATCTCGAAGGTTATCCGGACGACAAGCTCTATCTCGCCCCGGCCTTCACCTGGAAGCCCGACGAGGACACGCGCCTGACCATCCTCGGCGAATATTCGACGGCGCTGACGGGCGGCACGGCCTTCTTCTACCAGCCCGTCTACGGCGAACTCACGCACACCTATGGCGGCGATCCGGACTGGAACGACTTCCGCCAGAAGCAGGGCCGTATCGGCTACGAATTCGAGCACCGCCTCAACGAGACGGTGACGCTGCGCCAGAACCTGCGCTACAGCGCAGTCGACGCAGAGCTCGAATATAGCGGCCTCTACGGCGCCGTTCCGACCCGTTACTGGGGCTACTACGAAGAGAAGATGAAGAACTTCGCCGTCGACAACATGGCCCAGTTCGAATTCGACACCGGCGCCGTCAGCCACACTGCCGTGGCCGGCCTTGATTACAACTGGTCGGACTACGAGGCCTATAGCGCCGTGTCCTATACCACACTCGACGACCTGAAGGCAGCGCCGACGCCCTTGGCCGGCCAGCAGGAAAGCAACCTTTTCGGCATCTACCTGCACGACCAGATGGAATGGGAAGACCTCACTCTGTTTGCCAGCGCCCGCTACGACTGGACGAAGACCGACGCGGTCGATGCCTCCTATACGGAGACCGAACAGGAGGACGAAGGCTTCTCGGGCCGGATCGGCCTTTCCTATCGCACCGAGATGGGCCTCATCCCCTATGCGAGCTATTCCACCTCGTTCTCGCCCAATGTCGGTTTCGTCTATGACGACCCGAGCCTGCCCGACAACCGCGTCGCCGATCCGACCATCGGCAAGCAGAAGGAAATCGGCGTCAAATACGAGATCCCCGGCGCCAATGCCGTGCTGAGCGCTTCCCTGTTCGACATCGACCAGCAGGACGGCGTCGTCTTCGACACCTCGAGCGGCATCAACAAGCAGGTCCAGCGCGACCTCAACTCGCGCGGCATCGAGCTCGAGGCCAATGCCTCCTTCGACAACGGCTTCAGCCTGATCGCCGCCTATACCTATCAGCGCATGAAGATCGAGAAGGGCGCCGTCGGCACCGAAGGCAACGAACTGTCCGCCACGCCGAACCACATCGCATCGCTCTGGGGCCATTACCTGTTCGAGGGCGGCGCGCTCGAAGGCCTCGGCCTCGGCGCCGGCATCCGCTATATCGGCGAAAGCTACGGCGACGACGGCAACAGCTTCGAGAACGAAAGCCGCGTGCTGGTCGACGCCGCCGTGTCCTATGATTTCGGCTACCGCAATCCGGACCTCAAGGGCCTGCAGCTGCAGGTCAACGCCAAGAACCTGTTCAACACGGAGAAGGCCATCTGCTCGGCCGGCTCATGCTACTGGGACGAAGGCCGCACGGTCTATGGCAGCCTGCGTTACCGCTTCTGATGGGTGACGCCGCACGACCCTCGGCTCCGGTCCTCCTCGCGGGGATCGGCGGCCTCTATGTCGCCCAGAGCGTGATCGGCGGACTGACCTGGACCGGCCTGCCGGCGATCATGCGGTATGCCGGCGTTTCGCTCGACCGCATCGGCCTCGTCTCGCTGATCGCCCTGCCCTGGGTGCTCAAGTTTCTTTGGGCGCCGGCGGTGGAACGCTATCGCCTTCCGCCGTCCGGCCGCAACCGCTCCGGTCTCATCGTGCTCACCGGCGGCCTGCTGAGCGCGCTCGGCCTGCTGGTTGCCGGCCTGTTCGATCCGGGCGATCCGCTGCCGATCTTTCTGACCCTGACCCTGGTCGCCTTCGCCGCCTCGACGCTCGACATCGCCTGCGACGGTTTTGCCGTGCAGAGCCTCGCGGAACGGCATCATGGCTGGGGCAATGCCGCACAGGTGGGCGGCGCCTATCTCGGCTCGGCCCTCGGCGGCGGGCTTTTTCTCTATCTCGTCGGCATGTCGGGCTGGCACGTCGCCGCCTGGGCCATGGCGGCGCTGCTCTGCCTGCTCGGCCTGCCCTTCCTGCTCGGCATCGCCCGTCGGCTGCCGGAGGAGACACGCCCGCATGTGCCATCGCTGACGGCCGCGCTCAAACGGCCCCTGCTACGACGCGGACTGATGACCGCAGCGGTCTATGTCGTCGCGCAGAAGCTGGCGCTCGGCATGATCGGACCCTTTCTCGTCGATTCCGGACTCGATCTTGCGACCATCGGCCTCGTCAACGGCATGGGCAGCCTGTTCGTCGGCTTCGGTCTGGCGCTGGCCGGCGGCCTGCTGGTGCGCCTCTGGGGCATCCGCGCCGTCCTGACCCTGGCGCTCGTCCTGCAGGCCGTCTGCCTTCTGCTCTTTGCGGCGGCCGGCACGGTGACGGTCTTCCCGCAACCCGTCCTAGTCGCCCTGGCGATCGCCAGCTCCTCCGCCGTGCTGCCGCTGGGCTTCGTCGCGCTCTATGCGCAGTTCATGCGCTGGTCGGATCCCCGCCAGGCCGGCGTGGATTTCACCCTTTTCCAGTGCATGGATGCGCTCGTCAGCATCGCCGGCGGCATGATCGCCGGCCAGGTGGCCCATCTGTTCGGCTACGGCCTGTTCTTCGCCTTTGCTGCCATGCTCCCCCTGGCGGCGATCCCTCTGGTCGCCAGACTGGCGGATCGCTGAGCGGGTACGAACGGTTCAGTCTTCCGCCGCCGGCCGGTCGTCGCCGCCGACCCCCCGCGGCGCCAGTAGGAAACGATCAGCTGGCGGTCCTTGGCCATCCCCCAGTCCTTGCGGACGATGCGCCGGATCTCGCGGAAATCGGCAAACTCGCAGCCCGCCCAGACGTACACGTCCTCGGGCAGCGACCGAGGATCCAGCTCGCGCAGCGCCGCCGATAGCAGGCCGGCCGTTCCGGCGGGCCGGCCGGCGCGATGGAGCCAGGTAATCGTGATGTTCGGCCGCTCCAGCGGCAGCTGGTCGGCTTCGCCATCGACCTCGAGGAAGACGGTCGCCCTGGTCATCTCCGGCAGGCTCTCGAGAATGCGCGACAGCGCCGGAAGCGCCGTATCGTCGGCCAGCATCAGCAGGTTGGAGGCCGTGGGCACGTCCCCGCCGCCCGGGCCGATCATGCCGATCACCTGGCCCGGCCTGGCCGTCTCGGCAAAGTACGCGGCTGGCGTCACCTCGCCCGGATGCAGCACGAAGTCGACATCGATGACGCCCGCCAGCACGTCGATCGCCCGGATCGTATAGATCCTCACGGTCAGCGCATCCTCGCCGGTCGGCCAGACCAGCAGTCCGTCCGCGCCGATGGTCGGCCAGACGGGCTCGCGCCCGGCCGGCGGCAAGAGCAGGCGAATATGCAGCCCGCCACTGGCATAGCGGCCAATGTCGCGTGCCGCGAACCGGATTCGCTGAAGATGCGGCGTGACCCGCTCTGTCGAGAGGACCGTGATCTCGCGGAAGAAGGCCGGCACGGTCCCGACATCGTCCTGGCCGCTCCAGCGGATACCGCCGGTCGAACCGAGGATCTCCGCCGCGTGGCTCGCCACTTCCATCTTCACATAGGCAAGCCGCGTCTCGTCGTCGGCCAGCACCCGCAGTCGAATGCGCCGGTTCTCGCGCACGGCCGAGACCATGCCGTAATGCAGCGGAAACGCCCAGCCGTCGGATTGTGGCGCGACGCTGCCCAATTCGCTGTGATCGTCCCGCATCCGGTCCAGCATGAGTGCCGCCTGATCATGATCGAGATAGGTCTCGGAACTCAACGCCATCGCATTGCCCATGGTCGCTCCTTTCGCAGACCGCCCTCCACGGCGGCTCTTTGGAATTCCATGCCATGAGCGGCGAACCGCGTCTAGAAAGATGACAAAACAAATCATCTTTAAAAGGTGAAAAACCGCGCGGGCAGCAATGACAGCACAACAGCGGCGACCCCTTTCGGAAAACGAGGCTTTCACGCTTGAGTCATTCGCCCGCCGCATGAACTCATTGACAAACGTCAGCATCCTTCGGCGCTGCAGCATATTATAAGCTGCCTCCCAGAATGATCCTCCTGCAGCTTTCTGGGATGCCACCGATGACCAAGACCCGTTTTGTCCCGAGCGATGAGATTCGCTCGATGTTTTCCGCCGCCATGTCCGCCATGTATCGCACCGAGGTTCCGGCCTATGGCACGCTGATGGAGCTGGTGGCGAAGGTGAACCAGGAGACGCTGGACGCCGATCCCAAGCTCCGCGAGCGCCTGGAAGGCACTGATTCGCTCGACCGCATCACGGAAGAGCGTCATGGCGCGATCCGCCTCGGCACGCCCGCCGAGCTTGCCATGATGCGACGCCTCTTCGCCGTCATGGGCATGTATCCGGTGGGTTACTACGACCTGTCGACCGCCGGCGTGCCGGTTCATTCGACCGCTTTCCGGCCGGTCGGCGATGCCAGCCTTAAGAAGAACCCGTTCCGCATCTTCACCTCGCTGCTGCGCCTCGACCTGATCGCCGACGAGACCCTGCGGGCCGAAGCCGAGGCAACCCTTGCGAAGCGCCAGATCTTCACCCCCGGCGCGATCGCGCTCACCGAAAAGGCCGAGCAGCAGGGCGGCCTCGACCGCGCCGACGCTTCGCGCTTCGTCACCGAAGCGCTCGAAACCTTCCGCTGGCACGACAAGGCGCTGGTCAGCCCCGACATGTATGCGCGCCTGCATGCGGCCCACCGCCTGATCGCCGACGTCGTCTCCTTCAAGGGTCCGCACATCAACCATCTGACGCCGCGCACGCTCGACATCGATCTGGTCCAGGCCCGTATGCCTGACCACGGCATCGCGCCGAAGGCCGTCGTCGAAGGCCCGCCGACCCGCAAATGCCCGATCCTGCTGCGCCAGACCTCGTTCAAGGCGCTCAACGAACCCGTCCTGTTCGAGGACAAGGACGGCAGCTGGAAGGAAGGCTCGCACACCGCCCGCTTCGGCGAGATCGAACAGCGCGGCATTGCGCTGACCCCCAAGGGCCGCGCCCTCTACGACGAACTGCTCACCGCCTCGCGCCAGGTCGTGCGTCCGGCAGCCGACGGCTCGAACGCAGCCGAATACGACAGGGCGCTGGCAGACGCCTTCGCTCCCTTCCCCGACAGCTGGGAGGCGATCCGCGCCGAGGGGCTCGGTTACTTCGCCTATTCGCTGACGGAAAAGGGCCGCAAGGCCAAGGCCGATCCGGCAACCAGCCTCGACGCGCTGATCGCTGACGGCCTCGTCCAGTTCGACCCGATCGTCTACGAGGACTTCCTGCCGGTCAGCGCTGCCGGCATCTTCCAGTCCAACCTCGGCGACGACGCGACCCAGGATTTCGTCGCCAGCCCCAACCAGCAGCGTTTCGAACTTGACCTCGGCGCCAAGGTGCTGAACGAATTCGATCACTATGCCGGCATAGAGCAGGCATCGACCGCCGACTGCCGCCAGATGCTGACGGCCGTTCAGGCAGCAGAGTAAGAAATGACGATGATCGACCAGGCGCATATTCGGGCACTGACGGATATCCTCGGCGACAAGGGCGTCGTGCACGAGCCCGGCGCCATGGTCGCCTATCAGACGGGCGCCCGCTATGACGAAGGTCTGGCGGGCCTCGTGCTGCGGCCGGCAACAACGGAAGAAGTCTCGGCCGCCGTCGCCTATTGCGTGCGGCACGGCCTGCCGCTCGTCCCGCAATCGGGCAATACCGGTCTGGTCTCCGGCTCGACGCCGGACGCCTCGGGTGCTCAGGTGGTTCTCAGCCTCGACCGCATGACGCGCCGCTTCGATCTCGACCTCGACAACCGCTCGCTGCATGTCGACGCCGGTTTCCGGCTGTCGGAGGTGAACCAGCGGCTTGAAAGCCAGGGCCTGTTCTTCCCGATCGACCTTGGCGCTGACCCGCGCCTCGGCGGCATGCTGTCGACCAATACCGGCGGTTCGCGTTTCCTCAAATATGGCGACGTGCGCCGCAACACGCTCGGCATCAAGGTGGTGCTGGCGGATGAAAAGGGCACGATCCTCGACCTCGCCTCGGACCTGCGCAAGAACAATACCGGCGTCGACTGGAAGCAGATCTTCATCGGCACCTCCGGCGCCTTCGGCATCGTCACCGAATGCGTGCTGAACCTCGAGGCCCTGCCGATGCAGGTGGCGACCGCCTATCTGGTGCCTGCCAGTGGTGCCCATGTCATGCCGCTGCTGCGCGCCATGGAACAGAAGCTCGGCGCCTATCTCTCCGCCTTCGAGGGCATGTCGCGAAACGCGGTCAAAGCCGCCCTCGACCATGTGCCGTCGCTTCGCAATCCGTTCCAGGGCGGCGTGATCCCCGACTATGTGATCCTCTGCGAAATCTCCCGCACCTGGGAGCCGCGCGAGGGCGAGCAGGGGCTCGACGCCGTGCTCGAAACCGTGCTTGCCGAGATCTGGGAAAGCGAGGCGGCGCCCCTCAGCGACGCCTTCGTCGGCCCGGCCCACGAGATGTGGGCGCTGCGCCATGCGCTCTCGGAAGGCGTCAAGCACGCCGGCAAGCTGATCGCCTTCGACCTGTCCTTCCGCCGCGGCGACATCATGGCCTTTTGCGACCGCATGAAGGCCGAGATGCCGACGGTCTTCCCCGAGGTGACGATCTGCGATTTCGGCCATATCGGCGACGGCGGCGTGCACTTCAATCTGGTCGTCCCGAAGGACAGCACCGCGGCCACCGACAAGGCCTTCGAACAGCGCCTGCGTGACTGGGTATTCGCCATCGCCGTGCGCGATTTCGGCGGCAGCTTCAGCGCCGAACACGCGATCGGCCGCAAAAACCAAGGCTATTATGACCTCTATACCGGCGACAAGATCAAGCAGCTAGCGGCAGGATTGAAGGCAATCACGTCGCCCGGGCCGCTCGGTACAGTCCGGTTCGGCTAAGCAGGCATATGACGAACACCGCTCCCGCAACCGGGAGCAACAGGGAAGAGAGAGGATGGTCATGAACATCAACAGCAAGCCCGAAGAGGGGGTTTTCCGGCCGGCGAAGCGCATCTCGTCGATCGGCGTCTCCGAAATCCTGAAGATCGGCGCCAAGGCCCAGGCGCTGAAGCGCGAAGGCCGTCCGGTCATCATCCTCGGCGCCGGCGAACCCGATTTCGACACGCCCGAACATATCAAGGAAGCCGCCTGGAAGGCCATGCAGGCCGGCCAGACCAAGTACACGGCCCTCGACGGCACGCCGGAACTGAAGGCCGCGATCCGCGACAAGTTCAGCCGCGAGAATTCCGTCACTTATGCCCTCGACGAGATCACGGTCGCGACCGGCGCCAAGCAGATCCTGTTCAACGCGATGATGGCGACGCTCGATCCGGGCGACGAAGTTATCATCCCGACGCCCTACTGGACCTCCTATTCCGACATCGTCCAGATCGCCGAGGCCAAGCCGGTATTGATCGCCTGCAATGCCGAGGCGGGCTTCCGCCTGCAGGCGGCACAGCTGGAAGCCGCGATCACGCCGAAGACGCGCTGGGTCATCCTCAACTCGCCGTCCAACCCGTCGGGCGCCGGCTACCGTGCCCAAGACTATCGCCCGCTGCTCGACGTGCTGCTGAAGCACCCGCAGGTCTGGCTTCTGGTCGACGACATGTACGAGCACATCGTCTATGACGGCTTCGAATTCGTCACGCCGGCTGCCTTTGAGCCGCGCCTGAAGAACCGCATCCTCACCGTCAACGGCGTCTCCAAGGCCTATGCCATGACCGGCTGGCGCATCGGCTATGCCGGCGGCCCGCGCGACCTGATCAAGGCCATGGCCGTGGTGCAGAGCCAGGCGACCTCCTGCCCCTCCTCGATCAGCCAGGCCGCCTCGGTCGCCGCGCTGAATGGCCCGCAGGATTTCCTCGTCGAACGCAAGGCGAGCTTCCAGCGCCGCCGCGATCTGGTGGTCGCCGGCCTCAATGCCATCGACGGCCTCGATTGCCGCGTGCCGGAAGGCGCCTTCTACACCTTCTCCGGCTGCGCCGGCATGCTCGGCAAGACCACGCCGTCCGGCAAGCGCCTCGAAACCGATACGGACTTCTGCGCCTATCTGCTCGAAGACGCCAATGTCGCCGTCGTGCCGGGTTCGGCCTTCGGCCTGTCGCCGTTCTTTCGCATCTCCTATGCCAGCGCCGAATCCGAACTCAGGGAAGCGCTGACCCGCATCGCGGACGCCTGCGCCCGGCTTGCCTGATCCGCAAGGCAACGGGCCCGGACACGAACGATGAAACGACAGCCCGGCGCGGCATGACCCCGCCGGGCTGTTTGCGTTTGGGAATTTCCTCACCCTCACCGCCGGCCCGGCAAATTTGCCATCTGTCAGCTTCGTCTGCTTGTGAGCGCCCTCGATCTATGTATACATGGATAACAGCATGCGATTTTTGCGCAGCGGTCTTTCGTCGTGGGAGTGACGACAAACCGCTGCACTGCAGCGGATCCGGCATCGGGAGGCCGGATCGGACAAAAGGGAGGAGTATACATGGTTACGAGAAGAATTTTCATTGCCGGCACTCTGCTTTCAATGCTGGCGGCCGGCTCCGCCGCGGCGCAGGAGACCGTCAAGATCGGCCTCATCCTGCCGATGACCGGCCCCTTCGCCTCGACCGGGAGACAGGTCGAGGCCGGCGTTCGCGCCTATATGGCCTTGCATGGCGACACCGTCGCCGGCAAGAAGATCGAACTCGTGCTGCGTGACGATGCCGGCACCGCCGACCAGACGCGCCGCATCGCCCAGGAACTCGTGGTCAACGACGGCGTGTCCATGCTGACCGGCTTCGGCCTCACCCCGCTTGCCATGGCCGTGGCGCCGGTGCTCAATCAGGCCAAGGTGCCGGCCATCATCACCTCGGCGACGACCTCGGCGATCATGAAGCAGTCGGACTATTTCGTCCGCACCAGCATGGGAGGCCCGCAGTCGGCGCTGCCGGTGGCAAGCTGGGCGGTGGAAAATGGCCTGAAGCGGGTCGTCACCCTGGTGACGGATTACGGCCCGGGCCACGACATCGAGAAGGGCTTCACCGACCAGTTCAAGAAGGAGGGCGGCGAGATCGTCGAAGCGGTGCGCGTGCCACTGCAGAACCCCGACTTCGCCCCCTTCCTGCAGCGCGTCCGCGACGCCAAGCCCGATGCCGTCTTCGTCTTCGTGCCCTCGGGCGTCGGATCCCTGTTCATGAAGCAGTTCGCCGATCGCGGCCTGAAGGAGGCGGGCATCAAGCTGATCGCCACCGGCGACGTCACGGATGATGACCTGCTCAACGCCATCGGTGAACCGGCCATGGGCATCGTCACCGGCCATTTCTACTCGGCCAACCATGACAGCCCGGAAAACAAGGCCTTCGTCGGTGAGGTGCGCAAGGCCAACAATAACATGCGCCCCAACTTCATGTCGGTCGGCGGCTATGATGCCATGCATCTCGCCTATGCCGCGCTCGAGAAGACCGGTGGAGACACCGACGGGACCAAGCTGATCGAGGCGATGAAGGGCATGGAATGGATGAGCCCGCGCGGTCCGATCACGATCGACCCGGCCACCCGCGACATCGTCCAGGACATCTATATCCGCGAGGTCGAGCAGGTGGACGGCGAGCTCTACAATGTCGAGCTCAAGACCTACGAAAAGATCCGCGACCCGAACGCCAACTAAGCGCCACAGCCGCGTGGAGGGCCTGAGACCAGGCCCTCCACGCCATAGCGAGTGACCATGCTGACAATTCTGTTCGACGGCATCGCCTATGGGATGCTTCTCTTCGTCCTTGCCTGCGGCCTGTCGCTGACGCTGGGCCTGATGAACTTCGTCAACCTGGCCCATGGTGCCTTCGCCATGGCCGGCGGCTACGTCACCGTGATCCTGATGAACCGCTACGGGATTTCCTTCTACTGGTGCCTGCCCGCCGCCTTCCTCGTCTCCGCGCTCGCCGGGGCTATCCTTGAGCGCACGCTTTACCGGCATCTCTACGGCGTTTCGCATCTCGACCAGGTGCTGTTCTCGATCGGCCTGGTCTTCATGTCCATCGCGGCAATCGACTACTCCATGGGCGGCCAGCAGCAGATGATCGACCTGCCGCCGCTCCTGCGCGGACGCTTCGAGTTCCTCGGCATCGGCATTGGCCGCTACCGTCTGTTCATCATCGTGCTTTGCGCCGTACTGACCGTCGCCCTGCAGCTGGCCCTTACCCGCACGCGGTTCGGCAGCCAGCTCCGCGCCGCGGTCGACGACGGGCGGGTGGCGCGCGGCCTAGGGATCAATGTCTCGGTGATCTTCGCGCTGACCTTCGCGCTCGGCTCCGGCCTGGCCGGTCTCGGCGGCGCGCTCGGCGTCGATCTGCTCGGCCTCGATCCGAATTTCCCGCTGAAATTCCTCATCTATTTCATGATCGTCGTCACCGTCGGCGGCACCTCCTCGATCACCGGTCCCTTCATCGCCGCGCTCCTGCTCGGCATCGCCGATGTGGCCGGCAAATATTACGTGCCGCAGCTCGGCTCCTTCATCATCTATGCCGTGATGATCGTCATGCTGATCCTGAGGCCCTACGGCCTGTTCGCGCGGGAGGGCGGCCGATGAACGGGCAAGCCAAGTCATCCGCGACGGATACCGCGCAGGCTCTGCTCAGGCAGGCCGGACGCTGGCGCCTCTGGGAGATCGCCCTGTGGCTGCTCGCGGTGGCCCTGATCTTCATCCTGCCGTCCAAGATGCTGATCCTCACCGAAATCGCCATCCTGGCGCTGTTCGCCGTGTCGCTCGACCTGATCCTCGGTTACGCCGGCATCGTCTCGCTCGGCCACACCGCCTTCTTCGGACTGGGTGCCTATGCCGCGGGACTGTTCGCCCGCGACTTTGTCTCCGAACCCGTCAGCGGCCTTCTGGTCGCCGGCCTGGTCAGCGGCCTGTTCGGCTTCCTCACCAGCTTCCTGGTGCTGCGTGGCTCGGATCTCACCCGGCTGATGACGACCTTCGGCGTCGCCATGCTGCTGGCCGAGATCGCCAACCAGGCCGCTTGGCTGACCGGCGGCGCCGACGGCCTCAGCGGCATCATGGTCACCCCCATTCTCGGCCTGTTCGAGTTCGATCTCTGGGGCCGCAACGGCTACATCTATGCGCTCGTGGTGCTGATGGCGCTGACCTACCTCGCCCGCCGCATCGTGAACTCGCCCTTCGGCCTGTCGCTGAAGGCGATCAAGCGCAACCAGCGGCGCGCCTCCATGCTCGGCATATCGCCCACCCGCCGCATCGTCGCCATCTACACCCTGTCGGCGGCCTATGCCGGCATCGCCGGCGCGCTTCTGACCCAGACGACCAGTTTCGTCTCGCCAGACGTGCTGGCCTTCCACCGCTCGGCCGACGTGCTTTTGGTGCTGGTGATCGGCGGCGTCGGCTATCTCTATGGCGGCATCTTCGGCGCGGTGATCTTTTCCGTGCTGCGTGACTGGCTTTCCGTCATCACCCCGCAATACTGGATGTTCTGGATCGGCCTGATCCTGATCATCATCGTCCTGGTCGGGCGCGAGCGGCTCGGGCGCTGGCGGACCTATCTGCCCGGCGCAGCCGGCCGGCTGAAGGCGAAGGCGCAGGCGCAGGCAGCGGAGCACACGCCATGACGGCGGCCCTCGAGACCCGCAACCTGGTCAAGCGCTTCGGCGCCTTCATGGCCACCAATGACGTTTCGCTCAGCATCCGGCAGGGCGCGCGCCATGCCCTGATCGGCCCCAATGGCGCCGGCAAGACCACGCTGATCAATCTGCTCACCGGAGCCCTCACCCCGAGCAGCGGCCAGGTCCTGCTCGGCGGCGAGGACATCACCACCCTGCCGGCCCATGTCCGCGTCGGCCGCGGCCTGTCGCGCACCTTCCAGATCAACCAACTCTTCGGCGATTTCACCCCGCTGGAATCGATGATGCTGGCGATCGGCGAACGGGAAGGGCACGGCTGGCGCGCCTGGAAGCCGCTGTCGCGCGACCGCGAAGTGGCGGACGAGGCGGTGGATCTACTGGAACGGTTCCGTCTGGTCGACACGATGGGCGTCCCAACGACCCTCCTTCCCTATGGAAAACAGCGGCTGCTGGAGATCGCGCTCGCCATCGCCACCCGCCCCAGGGTGCTGCTGCTCGACGAGCCGGCGGCAGGCGTTCCGGAGGAGGAACGCCATGAGGTTCTGTCGATCGTCCGCGACCTTCCGCCGGACGTCACCGTGGTTTTGATCGAGCACGACATGGACCTCGTCTTTTCCTTTGCCGACCGCATTTCGGTGCTGGCTGCCGGCAGCCTCTTCGCCGAAGGCACGGTCGAGGAAATATCGAAGGACCGCCAGGTCAAGGCGATCTATCTCGGGGAGGACGCCTGATGGCGGATCTGCTGCGCATCGAGGGCCTTTCGGCCGGATATCGCGAGGCGCGCGTCCTGTTCAACGTCGAGTTCGCGCTCGAGGAAGGCAAGTCGCTGGCGTTGCTCGGCCGCAATGGCGCCGGCAAGACGACGTTGCTCGACACCATCGTCGGCACCACGACCTATCATTCCGGGGCGATCTTCCTGGCAGGCCAGGACATTTCCCGGCTTCGCCCGGAACAGCGCGCGGCGCTCGGCATCGGCTGGGTGCCGCAGGAACGCAACATCTTCCGCTCGCTGACGGTGGAGGAAAACCTGACGGCGACCGCCCGGCCCGGACCCTTCACGCTTGCGCGCGCCTTCGGCATGTTCCCGCGCCTTCAGGAGCGCCGGCGCAATCTCGGCAACCAGCTCTCCGGCGGCGAACAGCAGATGCTGTCGGTCGCCCGCGCGCTCATGCTCAATCCGAAGCTGCTGCTGCTGGACGAACCCCTGGAGGGTCTGGCGCCGATCATCGTCGACGAACTTCTGGCCGCCATGCGCCGCATCGTGACGGACGAAGGCATCTCGGCCATCATCGTCGAACAGAAGGCGCGCAAGATATTGCCGCTGACCGACGAGGTCGTCTTTTTGGAGCGCGGCGCGGTCGTCTACCACGACACCTCCGCGGCGCTGCTGGCCTCGCCGGAAATGCTGGAGAAGCATTTGAGCGTTTGACGCACGGCGCCCGGCAGCCGTCGGGCAGGGCAAAAAGAAAGCGGCCCCCGAAGGAGCCGCCTGTCTTGCGGGTGGATCGCCCGTCAGTCCTTGCGCTTGCGCCAGCTGTCGGCATAGTTCTCGCGGGCCTCGCGCGCATAGGGCGTCGGCGCCACGCGCACGCGGATCTCGGCCTGCCGGTGCGGCTCGATCGAGGTCTTTCGCGAACCGCCGTCCGGTTCGCCCCAGATCAGCGTCAGCACGTCGCCTTCTTCGACATCCTGATCGACGACGCCGAGCGACAGCATGCAACGCTCGTTGAAGCTGTAGCCGTTGAACATCGACATGCCGGCCATCTTGCCGTTCTTCATCACCATGTCGGCGCTGGTCGAGGCATAGTTCGGCTGCGGGAAGTCGATCCACTTGTAGGGCAGGCCGTCCTCGAAGCCGGAGGCGATGACCTTGAGCACGTCCTCGCGGTTCCACTCGAAGGTGACCTTCTTGCGGTTCTTGCGACCCTTCATCTGTTCCAGCGCCGCCTTGCCGACGAAGTCGTCCTTCTTCCAGCCTATATAGAAGTCGTAGCCGAGTTCGAACGGATTGACGTAATAGTCCTCGATATTGTTCGACACGAAGGAGCCGCCGATCGCGCCGGTCGCCTCGTAGGAGTCGGCGCCGAGCCATTTGCGGTATTCGGCCAGCATGCCGTCACCGGTATAGATGCCCGGCAGCGGCGAGGGGATCCAGCCGGATTCCAGCGTATTGGTCGAATAGGCCCGGCTGCCGCAACGCACGAGGTCGACGCCGGCTTCCTTCGCCGATTCGAGGATGACCGAGAGAATATAGGCCTTGTCCTCGTACTGCCCCCAGATCTCGAGACCGGGCGCGCCCGACATGCCGTGGCGCAGCGCCTGGACCTTCTTCGAGCCGACATTGATCCAGTCGACATGGAAGAACTTGATCTCCGGGATCGGCCCGCCGTTCATCTTCTCGAAGATCTTCGGCGCATCCGGACCCTGGATCTGGTAGCGGTAATGGGTGCGCAGCACGCGTTCGCCTTCCGGCCGCGACGGCGAGCGTGGATCGTGCTTGAGCCGCACGTTCCACTGGCCGTAGGCGGCGCAGAACATCAGCCAGTTGGAGGTCGGCGCGCGGCCGACGAGGATGAACTTGTCATCGCGTTCGCGGAAGATGATGTGGTCACCGATGACGTGGCCGTTCGGCGTGACCGGCACGAAATGCTTGGCGCGATTGAGGCCGAAATTGGCGAAGGAATTGATGCCGTGATGGGCGAGAAACTTCTCCGCATCCGGCCCCTCGACGATCAGCTCGTCCATATGGTGCGACTGGTCGAAGAGAACCGCCGAATTGCGCCAGGCCGCCTGCTCCGAACGCCAGTTGGCAAACTCGGCCGCCACGACGGGGTATACATAGACGCCGACGCGGGAATTGCGCAGCAAACCAACAGGATCGGGGTTTTCGCCCAGAATCTCGCTAAGACTGGAATTGGCCATGGTACTCCTCCCTGAGTATTCGCCATTGATGTATACATTCATGCCGATCACGGGAGAGATTGCAAGCCCCTTTCTTGAGCCGCACAGCGCCCGACAAACGCCAAGGGCGGCCGATGGCCGCCCTTTCGTCGCCGGAAAGACTGGGTGCTCAGCGGTGGATCAGCGCGAGGCCCGGGATTCGCTGCAGCAGCTCGGGATCCTGGCTGAAGATGTATTCGAGATTGTGCCGGGCGGTGCGCGCATGCTCGCGCGCGATCCATTCCGCCCGGGATCCCTCACGCGCGGCGATCGCCTCGACCAGGGCGTGGTGCTGCTCCTGCGCCGAGCGCAGGGAGCGCCGGAAGGCTTCGATCTCGGTCTTGTTGGGCAGGAAGGCCGAGGGCGAGGCGAAAGGCAGTGAACTGGCGCGCTCGACCTCGCGCCGGACGATATCGCTGCCCGAAAGGCCCGCGAGCTGATGATGAAATTCCTCGTTGAGGTCGGCATAGGCGTCGAAATCGACCTCGTCGGCCCCCGGCCCGAAACAGGTATCGAGCTTTCTGACCACGTCGCTGATGCGCGCCAACGCCTCCGGCGCCACGCCGCGCTCGGCCGCAAGCCGCGCCGCCGTTCCCTCCATAACGCCGCGCAGTTCGATGGAATCGATCACGTCGGCATAACCGAACCGGCGCACGACGAAACCGCCATTCGGCAGCCGGTCGAGGAGCCCCTCCTCGGCAAGGCGCGACAGCGCCTCGCGCACGGGCGTGCGCGAAATGTCCAGCACCTCGGCGAGCGACACCTCGAACAGGCGCGTGCCGCCCGGCAGCTCGCCGCTGATGATCTTCTCGCGCAACTCGATCACCGCCCGGCGGCCATGCGTCGCGACTTCGGAACCCTTCATGAATACACCCCGATTTTCCCTGTCACTCTATAGCACCGCGTGCGCAGTCCACGAAAGCCGGTCGCCATGCAATCCGGCGCGCTCCGATCTATGTATCCACAGGAGGCGCGACAATGGCATGAAATGCAGCATAAATCGAAAAAATTCGTGCGCCCACCGCCACAATGTATACATAAGCGAAATTTCGCTGTATACATCGCGCAGTTCTGGACCGGGAGGAGACGGTTTTGGCGACATTGGTGCTCATTCCGGGATTGCTGTCCGATTCGTCGGTCTGGCGGCCGCTCGCCGAGGCCGCAAAGGGCCACATGCGGATCCATGACGCCGACGTCACCCGCGACGCTTCCATCCCCGCCATGGCAACCCGCCTTCTTGCCGAAGTCGAAGGCGATCTCATCGCCGTCGGCCACTCCATGGGCGGGCGCGTTGCGATGGAGATGGCGCGCCAGGCGCCACAGCGCATCCGCGGCCTGGTTCTCGCCAACACCGGCTATCAGCCGCGGCGCGACGGAGAGGAAGCCAGGCGCCAGGAGATGATCGATCTCGGCAACCGCGACATGGAAGCCCTGGCCGACCGGTGGCTGCTGCCGATGCTCGACCCGGCCCGCACGAAAGACACCGGACTGCTGGACCGCCTGAAAGCCATGGTGCTGCGCGCCGGGCCGGCCGTGCACGCGCGCCAGATCCGCGCCCTGCTCGACCGCCCCGACGCCGGCGCCTACATGGCGGACCTGCGGTGCCCGATCCTGCTGGTCGCGGCCCGCCAGGACAGCTGGAGCCCCATTGCCCAACACAGCGAGATCGCCGAGGCGGCGCCCCATGCCGAACTGGTCGTCGTCGAGAACGCCGGACATTTCGCCCCGGTCGAGCGCCCCGGCGAGGTCGTCGCCGCGGTCTTCGACTGGCTCGACCGCAGATTTGGAGGACCGATGCTCGAACAGCCGCCCATACCCGACACGCCGCTCTTCGATCGCGCCGGATCGATCCGTGGATACAGGCTCAACAAGATGGCCATGACGCTCAGCAAGCCGGCCAACCGCGAGGCGTTCAGGGCGAACGAGGAAGCCTATCTCGACGATTTCGGCCTCTCCGCGGAGGAGAAGGCCGCCGTGACGCAGCGCGACTGGCACGAGATGGTGCGGCTCGGCGGCAACTTGTTCTTCATCCTGAAGATCGCCGCGGTGGACCCGACCCCGATCACTGCGATCGGCGCGGCACAGGCCGGCATGTCGCATGAGGATTTTCTCTACGAACGGCTGGGGAAGAAACGCAATGGCTAGGATCATCGGCGGCATCGGGACGAGCCACGTCCCCTCGATCGGCGCGGCACTCGACAAGGGCCTGCGCGACAGCGCCGACTGGAAACCCTTCTTCGACGGCTATGAAGCCGGGAAGGAATGGATGCGCGAGGCAAGACCCGACATCGCCGTCGTGATCTTCAACGACCACGGCAACACCTTCTTCCTCGACAAGGTGCCGACCTTCGCCGTGGGCGTCGCCGAGACCTACCAGCCGGTGGACGAGGGCTGGGGACCGCGCGCCATTCCGGCATTCGAGGGAGCCGTCGAATTCTCCTGGCATTTCGTCGACAAGCTCGTCGAGCGGCATTTCGATCCGCTGGTCTGCCGCGAAATCGAGGTCGACCACGGACTGCAGGTGCCGATGGAACTGTTCTTCGGCCGCCCGGACCGCTGGCCGGTCAAGATCCTGCCGATCTGGGTCAACACGATCCAGTATCCGATCCCGACGCCGCAGCGCTGCTGGGACATGGGACTGGTGCTCCGCGAGGCGATCGAGAGTTGGCCCGGCGACGAGCGGGTCGTCATCCTGGGGACGGGCGGCCTCTCGCACCAGTTGCAGGGCGCCCGCGCCGGCTTCATCAACCAGCCGGCGGACCGCGCCTGGCTCGACGGCATCGCCACCGATCCCGAACCCTATCGGTCGATGAGCCGCGAAGCCTATGTCGAGCAGTTCGGCTCGGAAGGGGCGGAGCTGATCATGTGGCTGGTCATGCGCGCCGCGATGAACCCGCAGGTGAACCTGCTCCACAAGCACTACCACGCCCCGGCCTCGATGACCGGCGCGGGCATGGTCGTGCTCGAAAACGCAGGCTGAGCCGATGTTCGTCCTCATGCGTTGCCTGCATCATCCCGGACAGGACGGACCCCGCGATGCGCATCGGCCGGCGCATCGCGCCTGGGTCCAGTCCGGCGGAGACGGGACTGCGACCGTGCTCATCGGCTCGGCGCTGCTCGACGAGAGCGGCGGGGCCATCGGCAATTTCGGAATTCTGGAAACCGCCGACCTCGCCCACGCCCGCGCCTTCGCCGAGGGCGACCCCTTCAACAGAGCCGGCATCGTCGCCGCGATCGAGCTGACGCCGCTGCCGGATGGCTTCCAGGCCCACCGCATCAGCGACCCCATGACGGCGCGGACCTAAGCCCTTCCCCGGTCCGTCCCCCGCGGGATGAGCGCCGGACCACCGCTCCGACAGTCATCTATGTTTCAGGAGGAGAGAATGGCTTTGTTGAGTTTCAAGGGCCGCGCCGATCGGCAAGCGCCATCCGCCGATCTGGGAGACATTCTCGCCGGCTGGTCGATCGAGGTCATGCCGCGCACGGCAGCCAAGGTCGACGACTTCAGGGCGCTCCTGCCGGCCGGGACGCGCGTCTACATCGCCCACATCGCCGGAACGCCCATCGAGGACATGGTCGCGACCGCGCGTCGCCTGCGCGAGGAGGGCTTTCCGGTCATGCCGCACTTCCCGGCACGCAGTATTCCAGATGCGGCAACGCTGGAAGACTGGATCAAGCGCTATCGTGACGAGGCGGACGTTCGAGAAGCCCTGCTTCTCGGCGGTGGGCAGCCGGAACCGGCGGGCAGCCTCGACAGCTCGACCCAGATGATGGAGACCGGCCTGTTCGACCGGTACGGCTTCACCCGGCTGCACGTCGCGGGCCATCCGGAGGGAAACCGCGACATCGACCGGGACGGCTCGACGCGCAGCACCGACCAGGCGCTCGCCTGGAAGCAGGATTTCGCCGCGCGAACCGATGCCGACATGGCGATCGTCACCCAGTTCGCCTTCGACGCAGGCGCCGTCACGGACTGGGCCGAGCGCATCCAGGAGGCCGGCATCACACTGCCGATCCATGTGGGCGTCGCCGGACCGGCCAAGCTGCAGACGCTCGTGCAATATGCGCTGTCCTGCGGCGTCGGCCCCTCCCTGAAGGTGTTGCAGAAGCGCGCCCTGGACGTGACCCGCCTCCTCGTGCCCTACGAGCCGACCGAGGTCGTGGCGGGGCTGGCCGACTACAAGGCCCAGAACCCCCACAGCCTGATCGAACAATTGCACCTCTTTCCGCTGGGCGGGATCAAGGCGGCCGGCGAATGGGCGGGGCGCCACGGAAAGGGGTCATCAGCCGAACTCGAACGCATGGACCACTGACGGCAAACCGCGCGCTCCTCCGGCGCACGACAAGAAACCGACGACGGAAAAAGGCGGGACCGGTTCCCGCCTCTTTGCACTTCAGTCATAAGCCGGCTAACGAACCCGTCAGAAGATCAGCTGCGGCAGGCTGAGCACGATCGCCGGGAAGGTGATCGTCAGGATCACCACCACCAGATCCGCCAGCATGAAGGGCGTCACACCCTTGAACACCTGCACCACCGTCACATAGCGCGACGCCACGTTCTTGATGACGAAGACGTTGAGCCCCACCGGCGGGGTGATCATACCGATCTCCAGCAGCTTGACCACCAGGACGCCGAACCAGACGAGGCTGATACCCTCGGCCTTCAGCACGGGCAGCAGCACGGGCAGCGTGACCAGCAATGCGCCGAACGGCTCCATGAACATGCCGAGGATGAGATAGATCACGACGATGATGGTCATCAGCTCGGCATAGCCGAGATCCGCACCGGCGACGAAGGAGCCGATGAAGGACGAGAGCCCGGTCACGCCGAGGAACCGGGTGAACATCGAGGCGCCGATGCCGATGATGAACAACGAGGCGCAGGTGGTCAGCGTTTCCAAAAGCGAGACGCGCACGACCTGCATGCTGAGCTTGCCGGTGATCGCCGACAGCAGGAACGCGCCGCCGGCACCCACCGCCCCCGCCTCGGTCGCGGTAAAATAGCCGGAGAACAACCCGCCGAACACCAGCAGCACCAGGATGAGCAGCGGCCAGATGCGCAGGATCGCCGCCCGGTTTCCGCCCTCCCCGGACACGGCCGTCAGGGTGCGTGGCACGATGTCGGGCCTCAGCCAGCATATGGTCAAGACGACGAGGCAATAGGACAGCGCGGTCAGGAGCCCGACACCGATGCCACCGACGAAGATCTGCGTGATCGAGGTCTCGGCGAAGACGCCGTAGACGATCATCAGGATCGACGGTGGGATCAAGGCGCCGATCGTGCCGCCTGCGGCCAGCGCCCCGGCGGCAAAGCTCGGCCGATAGCCGGCGGCCACCATTTCCGGAATGGCGATCCGGCCCATGGCGGCAGCGCAGGCGATCGACGAGCCGCTGACGGCGGCAAAGCCGGTGCAGGCGAAGATCGACGAGATCGCCAGCCCGCCGGGAACCCGCCCGAGGATCGCCTTCGCCGCATCGAAGAGATTGGTGGTCAGCCCCGCATGAAAGGAGATGAACCCCATCAGCAGGAACATCGGCACGGCGCTCATGGTCCAGCTCGCGACGAAGCTGTAGGGCGTCGAGGTGATCATGCCGAGGGCCGGCTTGAAGCCGAGCAGAAAGGCGATACCGCCGAAGGAGACGGAAATCATCGCCAGCGCCACAGGAATGCGCATCAACAGCAGCAGGGCCAGGATGGCGATGCCGTAGAGGCCGGTTTCGACGCTCATGCTTCAATCTCCCGCGCCGTGTCGACGCTGTCTGTCACGATCTGGAGGAAGCGCACCGCCAGGATGGCAGCCGCGAGCGCAAAGCCGATCGACGGCAGGAAATAGCCGGGCCAGGTGATGATCTTGACCTGCAGGGCGACGACGAAGGTGCCGGTCACGTAGTTCTTCACTGCCGTGATCCAGGTCGCATAGGCCATGACGGCGTAGATCAGCGTGCCGAGCAGGGCGACCGTCGCGTCGGAGATCTTCATCATCCGCGGCGACATCATGAACTCGATCAGTTCGACGGAGATCATGCCGCCCCTGCGCTCGACCCAGGCCAGCGGCAGGAAGGCGACGAAGACCATGTAGTAGTAAGAGACGATCTCGACCGTGGCCGGCAGCGAGGCCCCGGTGATGATGCGCGCAATGATGTCGGCGCAGACATGGACCATCATCAGCACGACGCCCACCGCACCGACGAAGGCCAGCATGCGCGACAGTCTGTCGGCAAGGGAAAACAGCTGGGACATGGAAGACCCTTTGAAAAAGCATTGGCGAAGAAGACCGGCCGGCGGGCGTCTCGCCCGCCGGCCCCCACCTCAAAGTCCGTAGGTGGCGAAGTCGATCTTGCTCCAGACCTCTTCGTCGAGACGCTTGGTGATGGCGTCCGTATCGCCGTTGGCCTCCTTGACGATGCCGTTCCACTTCTCGACCAGGGCGACGAAACGGTCGACGCGCGCCTGGGCGTCGTCAAAACCGAAACGCTCCTGCGAGACCTTGGCGGCGGTCGCCTTGTCCGCCTCGGCGAAGGCTTCCGACGCCTTCAGGAACTCGGCATCGGGCTCGAGGAACTGGATGCCCGCCTTTTGCGCGGCGTCCTTGGCGATCGACGCCATCTCATAGCCCCAGCGCTGGGTGAAGACGACATTGGCCTTGTTGGCGGCCGTCGCCAGTTGCTTGCGCTCCTCGGGAGCAAGGCCCTCCCAGGCGGAGTTGGCAACCGTGAAATCCGAGGTCGCGTGATAGGTGCCGAGCGGGATGAAGGTGATGTTCTTCACCAACTCGACCAGACGGAACGACAGCAGATCGCCGATCGACGCCATCGAGCCGTCGATCACGCCCTGCGACATGGATTCAAAGGTGTCGCCGACGCCGATATTGGCGGGCACCGCGCCGAAATTCTCGGCCCAGCGCGAGAAAGGCGCGCCGCCGCTGCGCAATCTCAGCCCCTTGATGTCGGCCGCAGTCTTGACCGGCTTGGTGGTCAGCAGCGCATAGACGTCCGAGGAGCCGGATCCCAGATAGACGACGCCGAACTTCTTCAGCTCCGCCTGGCAGGTGTCGCAGGTGACGATATACTCGGTCATCGCCGCGGCCATCGCGTGCGGTTCACGGCCGGAAAGCGCCAGTTCCCCGGCCAGCGACATGTTCGGCAGGTCGGCCGGGAAATAGAGCGGCAGCAGGTTGCCGACCTCGACGAGCTGGCTTTGCAGCGCGTCCTTCATCTGGCCGAGGCCGACCACTTCGGGGCCGAGCATCTGCGCCGTCAGCTTTCCGCCGGAGACCTCCGGCAGATATTCGACGAGCTTTCCATAGAGATGACTGTTGGACGGATGGGCGGGTGGTGCACCCGGCGCGACGCGAAGTTCGCGGGCATCGGCGGTAGTGGCAGCCAGGGCAGCTAGCCCCACGATCATATGCAGCATGCGTTTCATGTTCATTTCCTCCCAGTTCAGAACACGTTACGGGTCGATAGATCTAAAGCTTCAGCAGTCTCCGCGCGTTTTCCTTGAGGATCAGCGGACGGACGTCGTCGCGGATATCGATGGTCTCGAAATCCTTGAGCCACCGATCCGGGGTGATCGCCGGCCAGTCCGAGCCGAACAGCATCTTGTGCTTCAGCATGGTGTTGGCGTAGCGAATCAGGATCGGCGGAAAGTACTTCGGCGACCAGCCGGACATGTCGATATAGACGTTGGGCTTGTGGGTCGCGACGGAGAGCGCCTCCTCCTGCCAGGGAAAGGAGGGATGGGCGAGGATAATCGGCATGTCGGGAAAATCGGCCGCCACATCGTCCAGGTGGATCGGATTGGAATATTTCAGCCGCATGCCCATGCCGCCGCGCATGCCCGCCCCGACCCCGGTCTGGCCGGTATGGAAGAGCGTGATCGCGCCCTCCTCGGCGATCGCCTCATAGAGCGGATAGGCGCTGCGGTCGTAGGGGTAGAAACCCTGCATGGTCGGATGAAACTTGAAACCCTTGACGCCGAATTCCCGCACCAGGCGACGCGCTTCCCTGGCTCCGAGCCGGCCCTTGGCTGGATCGATCGAGGCAAAGGGGATCATGATGTCGGCATTTTCCGCGGCGATCCGCGCCACTTCCTCGTTCTCGTAGCGACGAAAACCGGTCTCCCGTTCGGCATCGACGGGGAAGATCACGCAGGCGATCTTGCGTTCGCGATAGTAGGTCGCCGTCTCCTCGACGGTCGGCAGCATGCCCTTCGCGCCGGCCGGATTCTTGAAGTAGCTGGCCATGCCGGCCTGGAACTCGTCGTATCCGTCGTCGCGCGGACCGCAGCACGGCTCCTCGGCATGGGTGTGAAAGTCGATCGCGACCAGGTCGTCTATGTCTATCGGCATGTGCGCCCCTCCTCCAGGCCGACATATTTCTGCAGAAGCGCGATCAACTGCGCCTGTTCGGGTTTGCTGAGCGGCGCACCGGTCGTTTCCTCATAGGCGAAGAAGGCAGCCGCCGCCGTCTCGACCGCCTGCTCGCCCGTCGGCGTCAAGGTCAGCTCGACCGCACGCCGATCGGCATCGGGGATCTGGCGGGACACGAAGCCCTGCTCCTCCAGCGCGCGGATCAGCTTGGTCATATGGGCCCGCTTGATCATCAGCCGCTGGCCGAGCGCGTGCTGCCGAATGCCGGGATTGCAGGCGATCACCCACAGCACGGAGAACTCTCCGGGCTTCAGCCCGCGCGGACCGCGGTCGGAAAAGAAATCCTCGAAGGCGCGCAACTGCGCCAGCCGCAGGAGAAAGCCCAGCGAACCGGCAAGCGAGCCCAACTTGACCTGATCGATGCTGCGGAGAGACAGATCCACGACGCTCTCCTCAGTTCGCGCCGGGCGCCCTCAGGCGCGCTGCACGTTTGTCGAGGAAGGCCTGCAGCCGTTCTTCCGCCTCCGGGCTGGTGGCGGTGAACGAGGAGATGAAGGATTCGACGAAGAGGCCGTCCTCCTTCGCCATGTCCTGGATGCGCGGCAGGGCATTGATGACGGCGTAGTTGGACAGTGCCGCATTCGAAGCCGCGACCACCGCCAGGTCATGCGCCTTCTTGCGCGCCTCGCCGGCGGGAACGACATATTGCACGACGTTCCAGCGCTCCGCCTCGGCCGCCGATGCCACGCGCCCGGTCAGCATCATGTCGGTCATGCGGGCGACGCCGGTCAGTCTCGCGACCCGGACCGACCCGCCGCCGCCGACGAAGATACCGCGCTGCCCTTCGGGAAGGGCGAAGAAGGCGGTCTCGTCGGCCACGCGAATATGGGTGGAGGCGGCCAGTTCCAGGCCGCCGCCGACGACCGCGCCATGCAGGGCCGAGAACCATGGAATGGTGCCGTGCTCGATGCCGGAAAAGACGGCATGCCAGCGACGTGAGCCGCGTACGCCCTCGATTGCCGACTTCTTCACATGCTCCGCCAGATCGAGGCCGGCGCAGAAATGATCGCCATGGCCGAAGAGCACGACCGCCTTCGCCTCGCGCTCGGCCCTGGCGACGGCTTCGGCAATGGCCTCGACGAAGCGGTCACTGATCGCATTGCGCTTTTCCGGCCGGTTGAGCCCGATATGCGCGATCTCGCCCACGGTTTCATAGGTTACGAAATGCGATGCAACGTCTACGCCCATCGTCGGCATCTCCTTGGATCATCGGTGTTTTGATTTTGTTTTCTTATGGATTGTTTACAAGGTGATTGTTTCTTTGTAAACAAATTTTCGGCGCCCGGGAGGGGCGATCGAACGGCCTCGTTACTGACATTCTGGGAGGAGAGTCATGACGGAAGGACACATGCGCGACATCAAGCTGTGGTCACCCCGGCTTGAGTGGCAAGAGCGAGCCGACGGCTCCATCCTGATCTGGCGCAGCGATGCGCTCGGACCCTATCCCGACAGCATGACCCAGCGCTTCGCCCATTGGGCCGAGACGGTTCCCGACCGCCCCTGGATGGCCGAACGCGACGAGGCCGGCGGCTGGTCGAGGCTCGCCTATGGCCAGGCCATGGGCCGAATAAGGGCCATATCGCAGTTCTGTCTCGATCTCGGTCTTTCCACCGACCGCCCGCTGATCATCCTGTCAGACAATTCGATTGGCCATGCACTGATGGCGCTCGGCGCGCAGCATGTCGGCATCCCCTCGGCGGCGATCTCTCCGGCCTATGCCACGGCGTCGAATGATTTCGACAAGCTCAGGGACATTGTCGGCCAGATCACCCCCGGGCTGATCTACGCCGAGGACGCGGCACCGTTCCATGCCGCCATCGCCGCTGCCTTCTCGCCCGATGTGCCGGTGGTCTGCCAGCGCAACCCGCCCCCCGGCCGGCTTTCGCATCGCCTGCCGGATCTCTTCGACGTCGAGCCGGGCCCGGCGGTCGATGCGGCCCATGCCGCCGTCGGCCCCGACACGGTGGCGAAGTTCCTGTTCACCTCCGGCACCACCGGCTCTCCCAAGGCGGTGATCCAGACCCAGCGCATGCTGTGCTCCAACCAGGAGATGATTGCCGATTGCTACGCCTTCCTGCGCGAGGATCCGCCTGTTGTCGTCGACTGGGCGCCGTGGAACCACACCGCCAGCGGCAACAAGGTGTTCAACATGGTGATCTACCACGGCGGCACCTTCTACATCGACAAGGGACGGCCGACGCCGGCCGGCATGCGCGAGACGATTGCCAATCTCCGTGAGGTGTCGCCCACCTGGTATTTCAACGTTCCGGCCGGCTATGAAATGCTGGTCCACGCCATGCGCGAGGATCAGACGCTGAGGGACACCTTCTTCCGCGACCTGAAGATGCTGATGTATGCCGGCGCCGGCATGGCGCAACACACCTGGGATGCGCTTGAAGAACTGTCGAGACAGGCAAGCGGCGGACCCGTGCTGATCGGCACCGGCCTCGGCTCGACCGAGACGGCGCCGTTTTCGCTCTACTGCACCGAGCCACAGGACCGGCCCGGCAATATCGGCATTCCGGCGCAGGGGATAACCCTCAAGCTCGTGCCGATCGAGGAGAAATACGAACTGAGGCTGAAAGGCCCCAATGTCACGCCCGGCTACTGGCGCAGCCACAAGCTGACCGCCGCCGCCTTCGACGACGAGGGCTTCTACATGATCGGCGACGCGGTGAAGTTCGCCGTCGACCGCGACCCGCGGCACGGCTTCTTCTTCGACGGCCGCACCGCCGAAAACTTCAAGCTGCAGACAGGCACCTGGGTCGCCGTCGGCAAGCTCAGGGCCCAGCTGGTCGACCAGTTCGGCGGGCTGATCCGCGACGCGGTCATCACCGGCGCCGACCGCGAGGAGCTCGGCGCCCTGGTCGTGCCCTTCTACCCCGCCTTGCGAAAGCTGGTGGCCGGCGGCGAGCAGATGAGCGATGCGGAGATCCTGCAGCGTCCGGAAGTGCGGGCGGCCCTCGCCGACAAACTTGGCGCGCATGCGCGCTCGGCATCCGGCTCGGCCACGCGCGTCATGCGCATCCTGCCGCTCAGGGACGCGCCCCGCTTCGAGCGCGGCGAGATTACCGACAAGGGCTCGATCAACCAGCGCGCCATGCTGTCACATCGGGCGGATCTGGTGGAGGCCCTTTATGCCGGCAGCGGCGATGTCATAGGTTTCGAGGAGGAGACGGCACGATGAAGATCGAGGGCAGCAGCGCATTGGTGACCGGCGGAGGTTCGGGTCTGGGCGAGGCGACGGCGCGCATGCTGGCGGACCGTGGCGCCATCGTCCATGTGATGGATCTCAACGAGGCTGCCGCCGCACGGGTCGCGGGCGAGATCGGCGGCGTGGCGATCACCGGCGATGTCGCGAGCGAAGCGGATGCCGAGCGGGCGATAGCCCGCGCCGGACAGGCCGCGGACGGCCTCAGGATCCTCGTCAACTGCGCCGGCATCGGCCCCGCCGCCCGGGTGATCGGCCGCGAGGGGCCCATGCCGCTCGGCGATTTCGAACGGGTCATCCGTGTCAACCTGATCGGCACGTTCAACATGATGCGGCTTGCCGCGGCGCAGATGGCGGAGCTGCCCGAGCGCGACGACAAGGCGCGCGGCGCGATCGTCAACACCGCCTCGGTCGCCGCCACCGACGGGCAGATCGGCCAGGTGGCCTATGCGGCCTCCAAGGGCGCGATCGTCTCCATGGCCCTGCCGGCGGCCCGCGAACTGGCCCGCTTCGGCATCAGGGTCAACACCATCGCGCCCGGCATCTTCGCCACGCCACTGCTGAAATCCCTGCCGGTCGAGGTGCAGCAGAGCCTGGCCGCCTCCATCCCCTATCCCTCGCGCCTCGGCGATCCCGCGGAATATGCCGATGCCGTCCGCTTCTGCATCGAGAACCAGTATCTCAACGCCGAGGTCATCCGCCTCGACGGGGCGATCCGCATGCAGCCGAAGTGACGCCATGTCGGATTTTGCCCGCCAGGCGGAACGAACCTCACAACTGCTCCAGCTGACGCCCGGCTGGAAGCGGCTCCAGCAGTTGCAGCCCGATTTCGACGACGAGACCATGCGAGCCATCCTCGATGAGGCGGCCGATTTCGCCGGCCGCGTGCTTCAGCCGTTGAACACCCCGGGCGATCGTGAGGGCTGCACGGTGAGCGAGGGACGCGTGCGCACGCCGAAAGGCTTTGCCGACGCCTATCGCCGATATGCGCAGGCCGGCTGGCTTGGCATGGATGTACCGGAAACCTTTGGCGGCCAGGGCCTGCCGCTCACCCTACACGCCGCCTGCGCGCCGCTCTTCGAGCGCGGCTGCGTCGCCCTGATGATGGCGGCCGGATCGAGTCGCGCGGCTTCCCACCTGCTCGTCAGGGCGGCGGACCCAGCGACCGCGGCCGAATGGGTGCCGCGGCTGACGGCCGGCGACTGGGCCGCGACCATCTGCATTTCCGAGCCGGAGGCGGGCTCGGACGTCGGCCGGCTGCGCACCCGGGCGGAACTGAGCAACGGCGAATGGCGCATCAGCGGCCAGAAGATCTGGATCTCCTTTGGCGATCACGACATGACGGAGCGCATCGGCCACTGCCTGCTGGCCCGCACCGGCGAAGCCCCCGGCACGCGCGGCCTCAGCCTGTTTCTCGTGCCGAACCGGATCGACAGCGGGCCGAACGGCATCACCCTCGAGCGGATCGAGGAGAAGATGGGGCTGCACGGTTCCCCCACCTGCGCGCTTCGCTTCGACGGCGCCCGCGGCATGCTGATCGGCGAACCGGGGCGCGGCCTGCCCGAACTCTTTGCCATGATCGAGCTGATGCGCCTTCTGACCGCCTGCCAGGGGCTCGGCATCGCCTCGGCTTCGGCCGACATCGCCGAGGCCTATGCCGCCGAGCGTCGTCAGGGCGGCCCGCCGGACGCGCCCCCGGTACCGATCGTGACCCATCCGGACGTGCGCCGGCAGCTGCAGGAAATCCGCACGCGCACGGAGGTGCTGCGGGCCGCGGTGCTGGAACTCGCCACGATCATGGATCTCGCCCGCCTGGAGCCCGATCCGCAACTGCGTTCGCAATTGTCCGATCTGGCCGGCTGGATGCTGCCGCTCATCAAGAATTTCGGCGCCGGCGCCGGCTTCGACCTCGCCAATGCCGCCATCCAGGTGCTCGGCGGCGCCGGCTACACGAAGGACTGGCCGCTCGAACAATATCTGCGCGATTCCCGCGTGATGACCATCTACGAGGGCACGACCGGCATGCAGGCGTTGGATTTCCTCACCCGCCGCCTCTGGCGCGAGGAAGGCCGCGGCCTTCGCCTCTTCCAGACGCGCGCGCGCCAGGAGATCGCGGACCTGACGTCCCGCCATCCGGACAAGGCAGGAGACGCCCTGCACGCACTCGACACCTTCGACGCCTTCAGCACCCGCCTGGCGGCCCTGCAGTCAGACCTCGACACCGCCCTCTATCAGGCCAATGCCTACATGACCGCCGCCTGGGATGCGATATCGGCCTGGATGACGCTGCGACTGCAGCAGCATGCGGCTGGGCTGTCGTCGCCTTGATGGCGAGCCCGCCACGCGGATAGTGCCAGAAGACTGTGACCTGGTCCCCTGGAATGTGCTCGGTTTGAGATTGGTCTGTTGTCCGGAGAAGGAGACAGAGAATGAAGCGTCCCCGTTTCAGCGACGAGCAGATCATCGGTATTGTGAAGGGCATCAGGCCGGGCTCTCGGCTGTTGAGCTGTGCCGCAAATACGGCTTCAGCGGCGCGACCTTCGACAAGTGGCGTTCGAGGGTCCTAAATCGGCGAGGCCAGATGAACCTGATAATGGGCAATCCCACCGATCAGCATGACAATGCCGATTAGCGTGACCAGATAGGCCGATATATAGGGGGCATGGTCCAGCAGCTTGTCGAGAAGGCGCGTGCGGCTGGTAATCGCGTTCAGACCGAGTGCCGCGACCGCCCCGAAAGCCATGAGGACCACTGCCAGGCCGATCGAGAAGGCACTGACCAGGACGACCCCGAGCGCCAGTTTGCCGAGATGCAGGCACAACAGGAAGACCGTGATTGCGGCGGGGCACGGGACGAGACCGCCGGACAGCCCAAATAGAATGGTCTGCCAGGTCGTCGCCGGACCGCCCTTCAGCCGGCGCTCCAGCTCTCGGGCATGGGCCCTTGCATGAGCGTTGCCATGCACGTGATCATGGTGCGCATGAGTGCCATGCTGGCCATGAGCGGAGATGTGATGATGAGCACCGTCATGCGGCTCATGATGGTGATGATGATGATGCCCATCATCGTGGGCATGATCGTGGCTGTGATCATGAACGTGATAATCTGGCTCATCATGGTGGTGAGCACCACGGCCCCGCGCCTGCCAGAACATCCAGCCACCCAACAAAAGAACAAGCAGACCGGAGCCCATCATGAAAAAGGGCTCGAGCTGGTCGCCAATGAGTTCGTTGCCGTAGGTCAAGGCGATGAAGGCCAACACCCAGACGATAAGGGAGTGAGAGATGGCCGCCGACAGGCCGAGCAGCAGTGCCTGCCCCACCGTGCCGCGGACGGCGATGATGTAGGCGGCGATCATTGTCTTCGAGTGACCTGGTTCAAAGCCATGCAGGCCGCCCAGGACAAGCGCTGCCAGGAACAAGGCCACCGGGTTGTTCGCACCGGAGGCGATCATATCCGTGATGTTCATGATCCTACGTGTTCCCCTGATGGTATGCGTGTTGCTGCCGGCAATCTCATTCAGTCCGCCAGCGTTCTGGCAACGCATTTGCGGCTTAAATCGGGCATGCCACGCGGTCTTCCGCTTCGGCTAGTCCGATACAGGATGGATATGTCGATGGCTATGGACGTGAGGGTGGTCGTGGATTTCCGCCGCGGCCAGGTGCCCTCCCGACAGGAGCATGGCGCGGCTTGCCACTTCCGAGACGAAGGAATCGTCATGCGAGACAAGGATCAGCCCTCCGGAGAAAGCGAGCAGTGCGGCCCTGAGCCGCGCACCGTTCTCGTTGTCGACGCCATTGGTCGGCTCATCGAGCAGCAAGACATCCGGGCGCATGGCCAGTAGACCCGCCAGGCAGACGAGCCGCTTCTCCCCACCCGAGAGGCGATGGGTGAAACGCTCTGCAAGATGGGCGATGCCGAGCGTCTCCAGTGTTTCTCTGGCAAGGATCATCGCTTCGGACTGCGGGGTGCCGGCATTGAGCGGGCCGAAGGCGACATCCTCGATCACGCTCGGACAGAAGAGTTGGTCGTCGCTGTCCTGGAACAGGAAGCCGATGCGCAGCCGATGAGGGCGGAAATCCTTTTCCCGTCGACAATTCGCGCCGAACAGGATGACCTCGCCGGAGGTCGGTTTTTCCAACCCAACGATGGAGCGCAGCAATGTCGTCTTGCCGGCGCCGTTGGGGCCGACGATTGCCAGTCTTTCGCCTGCATCGAGACCGAGATCGATGTCGTGCAGGATCGGCTTGCCGTCTCGCTCGACCTTGAGTTCTCGAAGTTCAATCAGCCTGTCCATAGGCTATCCCATACCAACAACAGCACCGCTCCGCCAATGATTGTCGCGGCTGCCGCCCAATCTCGAAGGGCCGGCTTTGGTGGCGCTGTTCTCGGAAACCTGCCCGAATAGCCGCGCAGCCGCATGGCCTCCTCGACACGCTCCGCCCGGTCGATGGCACGGACGAAAAGCATGCCGAAGAGATAGCCATAACTGCGCCAGGTGTGGCGGTTCGAGCCGGGCCGAAATCCGCGCATGCGCATTGCATCGTGAAGGCGCGCAAGTTCGGACCGGACAAGTCCCACATTGCGCGTCACATTGACGAACAGCCGGACCAGCGCCTCGGGAACATGGAGCCCGCGAAGCGCGACGCCGATGCGCATCGGCTCCGTCGAGCCCAGAAGCAACATGATCAACAGCACCGAGGCGGTGACCTTGAGCGCCAGCGTCAACGCCCTCGACAGTCCTTCTGCGCTGGCCACCAGCGGCCCGATGTGAAAGACCGCCTGGCCCGGAAGCGTGAAGGGCAAGGTCACAAACAGCAGAACCAGAAAACCTTCCAGATGCAGCAACTGCTTCCACTGTATCGGGCGACCGGCGAAGAGATAGAGAAACAAGACCGCAGCGACGCCGGCTCCGGCAACAGCCGGGCTGGCGACAGGCGTGAAGACGGCCAAGGTCGACAGGCTCGCGAGGATCCGTAACCGGAGGTCGAACGGGCGCATCACCGCGTCCGTCCGCGTGCCCATAGCGCCATCCCGGCAAGACCGACAATCAGAAAGATGCCGGACATGATGTCCGTGAAGCGCATGCGCGCGTCCATTTCCTCGATCCGTTCCAGAAGCGGCCCGATCTGACGTTCGACGGCTACCTCCACCAGTCTTGCGGTCTCGTCGGGCGAGGGGCCGGCTGCTTCGGCTTCCTGAACGCCCGAAGAGACCGCGTCCGAGGTAGAGGCCGCCGGTACGGCGTCCGCAGCGATGCCAAAACGGTCCGGTTTCAGTTGTGTGGTGGCGATGTGCCCCTCGCCGGTATCAACTGTAATGGAGATTGCGTCGGTCACCTGATCGGGTGCGGAGAAGCGGTATTCGCCTTCATTGCCTGTCTTGCCGGTGGCAACCGGTTTGTCGCCCATCTTGGCGACCCAGGTCACGGCCATCGGGCGACCGCCGCCGACAAAGAAGGCATAGCCGCTGACCTCTTTGCCGTCGACCTTGGCGAACACTTTCAGGCTGTGGGCGAACGCGGGCGAGGTCAGCAGCAGGGTGAGAAACAGGGTAGCGATACGGATCATGGCTCACTCCGCGGGTGCAGCACGATGGGAACGAGGGCGCTTGGCTGCACCCGGGCAAGGAAACCGACAACGGTCCCCGTGACGGCGCCTTCGGCAAGTGCCAGCGGCAGATAGGTCAGGAGCAGGACCTTGGCAACCGGCGTGAAATCCGAGGACGACAGCCAGAGGGACAAGGCCACGAGGCCGCCCGTCGCGAAGACGGAGAAGGCAGCCCCGATGCCGGCCAGGATCGCCGCCGTCAAGGGAACCGTCGTGCCCCGGATCATCGGACCGAGCACCAGGCCGACGATCGCGCCCGGCAGCGCTATGTTGACGGTGTTGACGCCGAGCGTCGTCAGCCCGCCGAAGCCGAACAGCACCGCCTGCAGGACGAGCGCCACAAGCACGGCCGGAAAGACACCGAGCCCGAGCATCACACCCATCAGGCCCGACAGCAATAGATGCACGCTCGACGGCCCCACCGGCACGGAAACCAGCGAGGCCGCGAAGAACACCGCCGACAGCATCGCGATCCGCGGTATGGCCCTGTCATCGAGCCGGCGAAGCCCTAGACCGACACCCGCTGCCGCAACCACGCCGCCGCTCACAAGCACGGGGAGCGAAAGAATGCCGTCGGGGATATGTGCCATTTCTCTTACTTGCCCATGGCGCTTGTATGAACCCAGATCAGGGCGCCTTCCTCGACGGAAACGTCCTTGCCTTCCGGCGACTTCATCGGCTGATCGCCTTCCAGCAGCGCGGCGAAGCTCCACCAGCCGGAAGCCGGCATCGAATAGCTGAAGGTGCCGTTGGCATCGGCCTTGATCACCTGGGTGATGAAGGCTTCGTTCGGCGCCTTGACGCCGCCGTCGTTGACGAATTCGACCTCGATCTCGGCATTGGGGACCGGCTTGCCGGCCTTGGTCACGACACCGGAAAAGATATTGCCCGTCCACAGACCCGTCGGTCGCGTCAGCGGCTGGATTTCCACCGGAAGGCCGACCATTTCGTCCCAGCCTTCGCCGGAGGCATAGCTGTCGACGACGACCTTGGAATAGTGGACGATGTACTTGTCCTCGGCCGGTTCCCAATAGGGTTGCGGGACGACATAGAATATCGCGGCGCCCGGCTCGGCCAATTCATGGGAGAGCTTCCACGCCTTTTTGCCGTCGACCGGCGATTCCACCAGCTTGTCGTCAAGGTCGGCTTTCTTGCCGCCGAAGAGCACGCCGACATCCGCCGGACGTTTCATCTCCATCACCGGTCCGCCCTCGAAGGGATGCGTGAAGACGAGATCGAGCGACACCTCCCCGCCTTCCGGCAACACATCGGCCGAGGGAATGATCTCCTGAAAATGGGCGAAAGCGGGAAGCGCGAATGCGCAACTGATGAAGGCGGCCACGCCTGACCGGAACAACTGACGGGGAATCATCAATCTCTCCTTTGTATGATGTTTCTTTTGAATTATCATACCGTCGCTGGAGCAACAAGAAAGCTGGATGGAAATCGTTGGTTTCGTCTAGCGGCTTGATCGGCCGGATTTCAGCCCTGCAAACGAACGCAGTCGCCTGCGTGAGCGAATTATTGAAAAACGCCTTACTGCGTTACGGATCCAGCCGCAACTGCATCGTACGGCCTCTCAGCGATACGCGCCGTGGGGCGTCACAGCGGGGCGGCTCGGGGCGGATTGTCCGGTCGCCATCGTCGTCAAGTCTTCCTGGCGGGACGAGCGGATCGTCCGCGGAACACTCGGAGACATCTGCGCCAAGGTTGCAACGGATCGGATCGAACGCAAGGCGCTGATCTTCGTTGGTCACGGACTGGCTGCCGAAGAGTTCCGCGAGAGCCTACTTTACGATGCCGGCTACCAAAGGCGCTTCCGGGGAAGAGCCGGCTGAACGGCGCAGCATGGAGAGCCGGTTTGCAAGAAACGGGGCCTGCGGGCCATCTCTTCCGGGAGCCTGGAACAGACCCCTCCCTGGCCGACTCAGTGGTCGTGCCCGCCACCGTCATGCTGGTCGTCCGATGCGGGAATGATCGCCAGTTCGCCATAGGTGACGGACCGTTCCGCCGTCACGTGATCCGCGAAATGACGCACGTCTTCCGTCTTGCCGCGCAGGATGCTGACTTCCAGACAGCGCTCATGGTCGAGGTGGACGTGCACGCTCGCGATGGAAAGGTCATGATGATCGTGAAAGGCATTCGTCAGGCGCTTTGCCAGATCACGGGCCTTGTGGTCATAGGTATAGCTCAGGACGCCGATGCAGTTCTGGATCTTGCCGGTCTCGACCTTGCTCTGCTTCAGCCCGGCACGGGTCAGATCCCGGATCACCTCGGAACGGTTCTGATAGCCCCGCTCGGCGATAACGCGGTCGAGCTCGGCCATCAATTCGTCGTCAAGGGTAACGGTCACTCTCTGCATCAGGTCGCTCCGCAAATCGATTGTGGTTGATGCGGTCGTTTTACACAGTCTGGCACGTTTTGACGATCAATCGAAAGATTTCGGTCCATCGTCTTGAAACAGCGCTGAGAAATGTCCGCTTTGCCGACAGCCGGAGCGAAAACCGGACAGGCACAAATCGGCTCCGAAGCTGCCACTCAGCAGCTTCAGGGCGACAGTGGAAGCAATTTCCAATGGCGTCCTTAAGCAGATCGCTCTCAAGCAAATGGCATTCTCCAGATGCAACTCTACGGATGTGAATACCCGGTTATTGCATTGCTTGACGTGCGCGCGTGGTGTTGCGCTGAGGTCAGGCGCAACGCATACCGCTTCCTTTCTCCGCTTTCGCGGGGCTGGGAAAGCAAGCACGTCTTGCGCAAGACTTTCGATTGCCGAGCGCCGCTTCTTCAGCGCCCGTGTCTTCACGTATGCCTGTGAAATACGAACCGGCAACATGGGCAAGAGATCTTCTTGGAGATAACGTCGGCAGACCACCACGATGGCGCCACCACAGCCGCGTTTAAGATATCAATTTAAATCCAGACGCTTATTAAAAAATATCGCGGCGAGGATGGGATTCGAACCCACGATACGGTTGCCCGTATGCCGCATTTCGAGAGAAGGCGAGGCAATACCCGCCCTCTCTTTTCACTAACGGCGCTTCTTTCGCCAGGGCGCGTCCTTCTGCCAGTCGCCGGCCATGATGCTGCCATATGGCAGCACCTCGTCAACGATTTCGGCCAGGCCATAATGTTCGATCTGTGACCGGACATTTGCAGCGTTCTTGTAGGCGCTTGGCAGCTCCGAAATATCGGGGATGCCGGAGAAGAAGCGGGCGTCGAGACCCGATGCTTCCCTCTCCATCACAGCCGCGATGTTGTTCGGGCTCAGGCCTCGGGCGTCGGCGCCGAACTCCTCGCCGAGACGACGCATATGCGCCGTTCGCGAGAAATTACGCCCCGCGCCATGCGGCGAGAAGCCGAGGCCGTGGGCCGCATTCGAGCCGCGCACGATCAGGATCGGTTCCGCCATGTTGAGCGGAATGATCGTCAGATCGGTCGCGTCTTCCGCCCACCCATCGAAAGCTGGTGTCGCGCCCTTGCCATGGTAGAACAGGCCGTCGGATTTGCGGAAGACGAAGTTGTGCTCGTTCCAGAAACGGTCGCTCACCTTCACAGCGAGCTTTTCCGCCGTCATGTCATGGATGGCGTAGTGGTTTTCCTTCGTCCACTGGCGGATCGTCTGCAGCGCCGACCAATACATTTCTCCCTCTTCGCTTTCCGCAGGAATCCAGGCATTCTCCCGGTGCGTTTCCGGCGAAAGCACTTCCCGGAACCTGTTGGCGATCTTCATGCCCCGGTCATAGAGCCGTGCGCCAGGAGCGCGCGACCCGTGATGGGTGACGAGCGCCGTCTCGCCGGTCGATTTCATCTGCCCGACATAAGCAAAATGATTGCCGTCACCCTGCGTGGCGAAATGATCGATGCCGACACTGAGGATCTCCTTCAAAAGCGGGCTCGCCTGGAACGCTGACAGGGTCGCGTCGGAAGGCTTGATCTGGGCGCCGCGCGGACGGCCGCCCGGGCCGAAATGAGTGACAGCGTGCACGGCATCGAGCAACGCCTTCGGCTCCACGCCGGGGAAGATCGAGATCGCCATTGAGCAGCAGATATCGGCTGAATGCATGCCGGGGTGGATCGCTTCCGACGCCACCACGCCGCCGACCGGGATCGTGCCGACCGGCCCCGAAGGGCAGGCATCGGGCATGATCGCGGCTGCACGAACGACCGGCGTGCGGGCAAGCTCACGCATCGTCGCCGTTACCTTCTCGATATTGTCCTGTTCCAAGGCATCTTCGGCACGGATGTTCATATGGATCAGAACATCGTTTGGCGCCCTGAGCGGCAGGGTCGGACCCGGCTGATACTTGCGGGCTACCGCCAGCGCGTCCGCAGTCGAGCCGCCACTGCCAAGCACCTGGTTGGCTGCTTCCAGCGCTTCACGGAACCACTTGCCCTGGATCAGGCCGGCATCAATCAAATCCTGTCCGCTCATTACTTCTGTCATTGTCGTTTCTGCGTCTGCAGTCCTTCTCGTTCAGCTTCATTTCGTCCCGTCACCCGGGCGACGAGCATTGCCGGGGATCGCTCACCACACGCATTCCAGTGTTATGGCGCGATGAGGTCCCTGTAATCTCCGGCTGTATTCGCCCGGGGTTGTCTTGTTGTCCCGGCGACGAGTGTGGCAGGACGATTTGCTGAGCTACGCGCTGCCTTGCGGCAGCCGGGATGATTCGAACATCCGACCTTCCCCCCAGCGACTGGCGGGGTGCTCTTTCCGTGTAGTCCTGCCGGCATTCGCCGGGCCTCTCATTTACTGCAGCCCCGGCAACCAGGGTGGCAGGACGGTCTTATCTGAGCTACGCGCCCCCTTTCGGAAACACGGGATGATTTGAACATCCGACACACCGCACCGGAAACCCGGCGGGTTGCTCTACCTGTAGTCCTGCCGGCATTTGCCGGGGTATTTCGACTCTGCCCACCGGGCAGAGATCATGCAAACCATGCAGCGGCGACGAGGGTGGACGAAACCGGATGGTCCCGCTCGTGCCAGAGAGCGTATGCCAAGGAGGAGTCGAACCTGCCAGACCATCCATGTGGCGCTGTAGTTCCGTCCGGCATTCGCCGCTGCAAGCCTTGCGATAGGCAAGACCGGAAACTTCCCGCCGGTCCTCCTTTGAGGGAGGTGACGACGGAGCAGGCTTCGAACCTGCAACTCCATTCGCGGAGCACCTGTATCGTTTCCAGCTCTGGGCCTCAGTCAGTCATGACGACGAGGAGTCTTGGGAACATTCTTCGTACTCTACCAACTGAGCTACGGGACCATAGATTGGCGGTCCCGGCGGGAATCGAACCCGCGACCTTGAAGGTGGATGTAGTTCTCAAAGCATTCGTCATGTCATTCGTCCGTGACGACAAGATGTGGTAAAACATCCTGCTCTATCCACTGAGCTACAGGGTCACGGTTGGAGACCCTGGCGGGATTCGAACCCGCGACCTGGAGGTTAACAGCCTGTAGTTTTATCCGGCATTCGTCACGGTCTCCCGCGCCGTTTGCGGCGGCGCAGGGTCTTGCTTCCGGTCTCAGAATTCGATCGTCTCGATGGCTTTCACCCAGCCGTCAGATCCGTTCGCGTTAGCCGCGAAGGAGGTGATGACCCCATAGACGGCATCCGAGAAGCCGCCGATGTTGAGCACGTCATCCCGCGTCGGCGCCTGCGTGGTGGCGTAGGGCTGGATATCGAGGCAGACCAGCTTTGCAGCCGGATTGACCCGCTTGATCCGTGCCCATTCCGTCATCACAGCCGTCGGCTGACCACTTTTGCCCGCATCCACCCAAGACTGGTTGTCCGAGATGAACACGACGAGATCGACCTTCGCCTTCTCGTTTGCGAGCTTCCTCAGCGGCGCGGAGCAGTTTGTTCCACCGCCGCCGACCGCCGCCAGCTTGCCGGCATTCGTCATCACCGAATCCCGCCGGTTGAGCTTGACGTTCACCACGTCATTCTCGAACGGCAGCACCCGCGCCTTCGGGTTGCGTTGCAGGAACGCCGCGGTCATCAAACCGGCGACATCGATGCAACGGACCGAGGACGTCGCGCCCTTGCGGTACCCGGTTACGGGCGAACCCATGGAGCCGGAAACGTCAGGGCACAGCACCACGTTGCCGGCAAGCGACGGCACATTGGCAATTGCTACATCCATCGCGTCCTGCAGCGCATCGCGCACGACATCCGGAACCTGGCCATCGACCATCTTCCACGCCATCATCAGCTGATAGGGGAAGACCTTGGCTTTGCGGACCTCGTCCGGATCGGCCAACCGCGCAGCCAGCGCCGCGGCAAACCCCTCGACCTCGAACACGCCGTTGCGTGCGAAGGTGTTGAGGTTCTGCCGCACCATCTGCCAGCTACCCTTGCGGGCGATTTCGACCCAGTGTTCCCGCGTCAGCGGCAGCGAGGTCAGCATCTGAAACGGCACGTCCGGCACCGGGCCCGTCGGGTCGCGCCGGAAGGCTTCCAGCGCCTTGACCAGGTCCGGCAGCGCCGCGTAGTCGTGCGGCTTGCCGATCGCCCAGGCATAGAGCGCCTTGCGTTCTTCCGAGGCGGGCTTCGGATGCACCATGCGGATCACGTCGGCGAGCGAAGGGTCCTTGCCGACCATCGCGCGCAGGATCTGCTCGGTGCTTGCCCGTTCCAGCCATGCCTGCACCAGCTTCTTCGGCCGCGTGCCGAGCGACTTGCGTCCCGTCGCACCCGACCGCATCACCTGGACGAAGCCGCGCAGCATCTTGCCGCTTTTGACCACGCGCGGAAACGCACGGGCAAACGCCTCGCTCTGAAGACCGGACAGCGTGGCCAGAAGCATCACCGGCATGTCCTTCATGTGGCCTTTTTCGGCGGCATGGATAGCCACCTTCGCCAAGAACTCCGGCTCGACCTGAAACGCAAGCGCCTTGACCGCCTCCAGCTGCTCGGCGCCATCCGCATAGAAGGTTCCGTTGAACGTGCCGGTCACGGCATACTGCGCCAGCGCTTCGCGCGGCGTCAGCTTATAGGCCGGCGCAGCTTCGTGATTTTTCGTGTCCGTGCTCGGAAGCAGTTTTCCGAGGTAGGTTTTGAAGATCGCCTTGTTGACCATGACAGCACCTCTTGGTTGGTTCATGCCAGATACAATTCAAGACGCGTGCCAGTTTGGAAGAAGCGGTTGTCTATACAGAAAATTTCTTCTAACTGGCTGTTATTCATTATGAAAAATAGACGCCACGCAAAAGCTGTCAGGATTTGCCAAGAGTTGGCGTATCCATTATCGTATCTAAAACTATCGTCTTTTATATGACTGGATAAGGCATGAAGCGGCGCGTAGCGATCAGCATATTGGGAACCACCCTCGACATGGGGAAATGGGACAACCGCTGGAGCCGCTGGCGGCCCAATGTCGGGCTTTGCCAGCAGTCCGGCCTGTTCATCGATCGGCTGGAACTCATCCACGACAACCACGCGACCGCACTCGCCAACCGGATCATCGCCGACATCGGGACCGTGTCACCGGCGACGGAGGTGCGCAGCAACGTCATCAACTTCCGGGACCCTTGGGATTTTTCCGAGGTCTATACAAAACTCCGGGATTTTGCCCGCAGCTACCTGTTCGACCCTGATACGGAAGACTATCTCGTCAACATTACCACCGGCACGCACGTGGCGCAGATCTGCTGGTTCCTGTTGACCGAGGCCCGTATCATTCCCGGCCAATTGCTGCAGCTTTCGCCGCCACGCGACCGTGAGCCGGACCAGGACTTTGCCGGCACGCACCGGATCATCGACCTCGACCTCTCGCGCTACGACGAAATCGCCAAGCGTTTTGCCTCGGAGCGCGAAGATGCGGCCTCTTTCCTCAAATCGGGAATTTCGACCCGCAATGCCGCCTTCAATCGGATGATCGACGAGATCGAGCGAGTAGTCATCCGCTCGACGGCGCCCGTGCTCCTGACCGGCCCGACGGGTGCCGGCAAGTCGCAACTCGCCCGCAGGATCTACGAACTCAAGAAGAGCCAGCGCAAAGTCAGCGGGCCTTTCATCGAGGTCAATTGCGCAACGCTGCGCGGCGATCAGGCGATGTCGACACTCTTCGGCCACCTCAAGGGGGCCTTCACAGGCGCAGCAGGCGAGCGTTCCGGGCTGCTCAGATCCGCCGACAAGGGCGTGTTGTTCCTTGACGAGATCGGCGAACTCGGCCTCGACGAACAGGCCATGTGCCTGCGCGCCATCGAGGAAAAGCGGTTCCTGCCCGTAGGTGCTGACCGCGAGGTATCGGCTGACTTCCAACTGATCGCCGGCACCAACCGCGATCTGGGCCAGGATGTGCGCGAAGGCAGGTTCCGCGAGGATCTCTATGCCCGTTTGAACCTGTGGACCTTTCAGCTACCGGCGTTGCGCGAGCGCAAGGAAGATATCGAACCGAACCTCGACTTCGAGCTCCGGCGTCATCTGGAGCGGGAGGGAGAAAACGTGACATTCAACAAGGAAGCCCGCGCACGCTACCTTGCCTTTGCAACCGGACCTCAAGGTATCTGGAGTGCCAACTTCCGCGATCTGTCAGCCTCCGTCACGCGAATGGCAACGCTCGCTCCGCATGGACGCATAACGACGGATGTTGTGGATGACGAAGTCCGCAGGCTGAGTGCCTTTTGGCGCCTGTCATCCGCCAATGATGCAGGCGACACAATGCTCCAGGAGCTGTTGGGCGCCGAGACTGCGGCTCGTCTCGACCGCTTCGACGCAGTTCAACTCTCCCACGTTATCCATGCCTGCAGGGAACATGGGACGGCAAGCTCCGCCGGCCGGGCCCTGTTCGCAAACTCGCGACTGGAAAAGAAGAGCAGCAACGACGCCGACCGCCTGGTCAAATATCTGGCGCGCTTTGATTTGAAATTCGAGGACGTGAGAAAACGCGACTAGCCGATCGTTGATGAGAGGATGGTTGCGCCGTGGGTGTGACCCATTATGCGGCCAACAAGAGAAAGATCTCCGATTGAGCGTCGAGCTGATGCAAAGGCGTGGGCGAGCCACTGTCACATGAGGCTGAAATGGCGGAGAGGGTGTCCGCCATACTTTGGTTTGATCGCGATCGATTGAGGTTCTGTAAGTATCTAAATATAAAACATTACTTCTATTCTCCTATCGAATAATCATCTCAATAAGGCCCAACCAATAACATCAAATCACGCCTGTTATGATGGGCTGAATGATGGGCTAGAGCAGATCCAGACGATGAATTTGGCAGAGGTCGACCATGCTCACGGATGCGAAAGCCAGGAAGCTTAAACCTAGTGACAAGCCAGTACTGGATGGCACAGTTAAGGGCCTCTACCTCTTCCCTGCCCAAACGCCCGGCACCGGCAAATGGATCTTCCGTTTCGTGTCTCCAACTAATTCCAAGCGCCGCGACATGGGCCTAGGAAGCTATCCAGTCGTTTCGCTTCGCGATGCTCGAACGAAGGCATTCGAGGCTCGCATGAAGGTCGAAGAGGGGATCGATCCTCTTGATGAACGTCACGCACTGGAGGAGGCGTCTCAGAAAAAGGCGTGCATTCCGACATTTGAAGATGCTGCGCGGACGCTTCACGCATACCTCCGAATGCTTTCGCAACACGAAGCACAGGAGCCAGTGGATCAACACGTTGGAGGCCTACATCTTTCCAAAACTGGGCAAGCGGCCCGTCAACGAACTCGGCCCTGCGGATTTCGCCAGTTGCCTCAAGCCCATCTGGCTGACGAAACCAGAAACCGCCTCGCGCATCAAACAGCGCTGCGACGCCGTAATGGAGTGGTGCGCGGCGAACGGTCACATCATGGCGAGCCCAGTGCGCGTGGTCGATAGACTGCTTCCGAAGCAACCCGGCAAACGGGAACGCGTTTCCCACCAACCGGCAGTTCCGTGGCGAGATCTGCCCATCATGTTCCGTGACGTACTGCGGGCTGGTGAACCGACCAGAACGCGGCTCATGCTTGAACTGCTGATCTTGACCGCCAGTCGCTCTGGAGAGCTGCGACAGATGCGGTGGGATGAGATCGACTTCGCCGACGCTGTCTGGATCGTCCCAGCCTCCCGCATGAAAGCAAAGGTGGTTCACCGAGTGCCATTGACGCCGCGGGCGATCGAGATCTTGGAAATGCAGTTGGACACATCCGACAGCGGAGAGGGCTTGGTCTTCCCTTCCCGCTCTAATACCCCGATCAGCGACATGACACTCACCAAGTTTTTGCGCGACAAGAAGATAGCCAGCGATACACTTGGTCGGATCGCAACCGCGCACGGTTTCCGCTCAAGCTTCCGTGACTGGGCGTCGGAGAATGGTTATCCGAAGGATGTCGCGGAGCGGGCGCTAGCCCACACCGTCAAGAATGCGGTCGAGGCCGCGTATCACCGAACGGATCTTTTGGAACAACGGCGAAAAATGATGACTGAGTGGGAGCGGCATTGTTTAGGACCAACGTCCGTCTGGCAATCAGCGGTGTGACGAAGCGCGCCTTACGGAAGCCGTCCAGAAGCACCCCAGAAACACAATAGAACGTCTCGTAAGTTGCAATTGTCGCGCTCCAACTATTCAATGGTGCCAAACTGATTCTGGGCCACCAATGACCAAACCCTTTTATGCTGAGCCAATCCTCAACTCGCCCTACGAAGTACCAACCCGTCACCACGCTTTGTCGGAAAACGGTGAACCGCTTGACCTTCCCCCGATCGAGGGACGGCGGCGATCGGAATACATCGCACCCGTACCCAAGAGTAGGCGATCGAAGGAGGGGGCGAAGAAGCAGGCTAGCCTAGATCTGGACCAACAGGACGCCGGGGCGGCACGTTACAATCTCTCCAAACTGATCAACGAGATCCGCGGCCATGTCGAAACTTGGCGAAAGCTCCCCAATCCAAACGATTGGGGCGTCACACCGACAACCCAACGCCTGCTTCAGCATTGGCGCAGCAGTTCGTTCTCTGGACCAAGGCCATTTTTCTGCCAAGTGGAGGCCGTGGAAACCGCAATCTGGCTTGCCGAGGTCGCACGCAATCGTAAGCAATACGCTCATATCTACCGACATCTTGAAGAGGCGAACCGCGATGCCAATCCGGATCTCTTCCGCATAGCACTGAAGCTTGCCACCGGCGCCGGGAAGACGACCGTCATGGCGATGCTCATTGCCTGGCAGGCGATCAATTCTGCGCGGCAGCCGAATTCCAATCTCTTCTCGCGTGGATTCCTGATCGTCGCACCTGGCATCACGATCAAGGATCGCCTCCGCGTCCTGAAGCCTTCTGACGGCAACAGCTACTACCGCACGCGCGAGCTCGTTCCCCAAGATATGATGCCGGATCTGAACAAGGCAAAGATCGAGATCGTCAACTATCACGTCTTCCAGCGTCGCAAGACCCACAGTTTGAATGCCGTCGGCCTGCGACTGATGAAGGGTTGGAAAAACGAAGACATTGAGGAACTGGAAACCGAAGGCGCCATGCTGCAGCGCGCCTGCGGCGACCTTCTTCAGCTTAAGAACATCGTCGTCATCAACGACGAAGCCCATCACTGCTATCGCGAGCGGCCCGACAGTCATGAGGAAGACGAACTGAAGGGCGAGGACAAGGAGGAGGCCAAGGAAAACAACGAGGCGGCTCGGCTGTGGATTTCCGGTATCGAGGCCTTGAAGCGCAAAGTAGGCGTGCGCTCAGTCTATGATCTGTCCGCGACCCCCTTCTTCCTCCGAGGCTCAGGTTATGAAGAGGGCACGCTCTTTCCCTGGGTCGTGTCGGACTTCTCACTGGTTGATGCCATCGAATGCGGCATCGTCAAGCTGCCGCGGGTGCCCGTCTCCGACAATTCCGTCAACTCCGCGATGCCGGTCTACCGCAATCTGTGGGACCATATCGGCAAGCAGATGCCGAAGAAGGGCGCTGCCAAATCCGGCAACCTGGATCCTCTCCAGATGCCGGCTCCTCTCCAGACGGCGCTTTATTCGCTTTATTCCCATTATGAGAAGGAATTCGACGCATGGGAAAAAGCCGGCATCGGCGTGCCGCCAGTCTTCATCGTGGTCTGCAACAACACCGCCAGCTCCAAGCTTGTCTATGAGTGGATTTCCGGCTGGCAACGCGGGGACGAGGGCGAAGCCGTCACCAAGCATCACGGGCACCTGAAACACTTCAGCAACTTCGACCAGTACGGCAATCCTTTGCCAAGAATGAACACGCTTCTGATTGACAGCCAACAACTCGAATCCGGAGAAGCGCTCGATCCCAATTTCCGCGAGATCGCCAAGGCAGAAATCGAACAGTTCAAGCGCGAAAAGGCGGAACGGGACGGAGCCGCCGAAGCCGAAAAGGTCACCGAAGCGGAACTGTTACGCGAAGTCATGAACACCGTCGGCCAGAAGGGTCGGCTGGGCGAGCAGATCCGTTGCGTGGTGTCCGTCTCGATGCTGACCGAAGGTTGGGACGCGAACACCGTCACCCATATCCTCGGCGTCCGCGCTTTCGGGACCCAGCTTCTCTGTGAGCAAGTGATTGGCCGCGGCCTGCGTCGCCAATCCTATGAGTTGAACAACCGCGGCCTGTTCAACACCGAATATGCCGACATCCTCGGCATTCCCTTCGACTTCGCGACCGAGCCCCAGGACGTAGTCCGCACGCCACCGAAGCCGACCACGCGGGTCTACGCGCTCAAGGAACGCGCCAACCTGTCAATCCGCTTTCCTCGGGTGGCCGGCTACCGCACCGAGCTTCCGTCGGAGAATTTCTCCGCGAGCTTCAGCCCGGATTCCGTTCTTACACTGACGCCCGAGTTGGTCGGGCCCTGCAAGGTGCGCCTCGAAGGCCTGGTCGGCGAGGGACATGACATCGCGCCCGATGCTCTCGATGACATGCGGCCGAACACCGTTGCGATCCACCTGACGAAGAAGCTCATCGAGCTCTATTTTCGGGAGCCGGATCAGGATGTGCCCTACTACCTTTACAATCAGCTCCAGCCGATCACCCGGCGCTGGGTCAATCAATGCCTGAAGCTGATTGGCGGGACGAAGACCGGCATGCTGACCTATGCCGAACTGGCGGAAAAGGCCTGCGAGCTGATCTACCAGGCGATTGTGCGCAGCGCCGGCGAAGAGGGTACAGGCCTCGTCAAGGCCATGCTCGATCCATACAATCCGCATGGCTATACCGACTTCGTCTCTTTCATCACCACCAAGCAGAACCTGTGGCGCACCACGCTTTCCCACGTGAATTATGTCGTCTGCGACAGCGACTGGGAGGCGGAGTTTGCGCGGGTGGTTGAATCACATCCGGCAACGATCTCCTATGTCAAGAACCAGGCGCTCGGCTTCGAAGTGCCCTATCGTGTCGGCAGCGTACCTCGTCGGTACATTCCGGACTTCATCATCCAGGTCGATGACGGGAGAGGTCCCGACGACCCCTTGAACCTGATCGTCGAGGTCAAGGGCTTTCGCGGCAGCGACGAGCAGATCAAGGCCGAAACAATGGCCAATCTTTGGGTGCCGGGGGTCAACAATCTCAAGACCTATGGCCGCTGGGCCTTTGCCGAATTCCGCGACGCGTTCGCCATGGAAGAAGAATACGAAAGATTAATTGCATCGTTTCTGACGGTGGTAAAGGAAGTGGCTTGATGGCCGGCTCTACATTTCGAACGAACCCAGTTTCCCTCCATGACCTCCTCAAGAGCTGCAACGACGGCAAATTGCAGCTGCCGGATTTCCAGAGAAGTTGGGTGTGGGACGAAGATCGTATCAAGAGCTTGATCGCTTCCATTTCCCGCGCCTTCCCGGTCGGTGCGCTCATGACGTTGGAAACCGGCGGCGGTGTCAACTTCAAGCCGCGAACGATCGAGGGTGCGCCGGAAGCTGCAAGCAAGGTTTTGCCCGCAGAGCTGCTGCTGGATGGCCAGCAGCGCATGACCTCGCTTTATCAGGTCACCCTTCGCGGTCAGGTGGTGAAGACAATCACGCCAAAGAAACACCCGGTGGAGCGCTGGTTCTTCATCGACATCAGGAAATCGCTGGATGCTTCTTCGGATCGAGAGGATGCAATCCTCTCTGTGCCAGCGGACAAGATCATTCGATCAGATTTCAACCGTCAGATCGAAAGCGACTATTCCACCACCGAAAGGGAATTCGAAAATCTGGTATTTCCTCTATCCCGCGTTTTTGATGGGATGGCCTGGCAGATGGAGTTCGTCACCTGGGCGAATGCCAACGGGCGCATGCAGGAGCTCTGGCCTGTCGTCCAGCAGTTCTACAACGAGGTCCTTGCCAACTTCACTGGCTATCAGGTGCCCGTCATAGCGCTCGACCAGACCACCACGAAAGAAGCGGTCTGCACAGTCTTCGAGAAGGTCAATACCGGAGGCAAGCCGCTTGATGCCTTTGAGCTTGTCACCGCCATCTATGCGGCTGATGGCCATGAGCTGCGGAAGGACTGGTACGGCGACGGGCGTGACAACAAGGGACGTCACGGTCGGTTCGTGAATGCTCAGAAATTGGCCGATGCCGAAAAAGGCATATTGGCCCACGTCGCCAACACCGACTTCCTCCATGTCGTCTCATTGTTCTACACCCGTGACCTCAGGCGTGCAGCCGAAGCCGTGGGCAAGGAGGGCAAGGACCTTCCTCAGGTCACTGGCAAGCGAGAGGCGCTCCTCAATCTGCCTCTGACTGCCTACAAGCAGTATCAGGATTTGGCGGAGCAGGGATTTCTGAAGGCTGCAAAGTTTCTCTTCACCCAACGGGTCTACCGTCTGTTCGATCTCCCCTACCAGACGCAGATCATCCCCCTCGCGGCCATCCTTGCTGATATCGGCGATGCATGGGAACTTGAGGCAAACCGCGACAAGCTGCAAAAGTGGTATTGGTGCGGCGTCCTGGGCGAGCTTTATGGCTCGGCGGTCGAGAGCCGCATCTCGCGCGATTTTCTGGAAGTGCCTGCCTGGCTTGCCGGTGGCAAAGTGCCTGCGACTGTGTCCGAAGCATCATTCTGGCCTGAACGTCTGAAAACGATGCGCATGCGTCTTTCTGCTGCCTACAAGGGTGTGAATGCCCTGCTGATGAAGGAGAAAGCGAAAGACTTTCGCTCCGGCCAGGAATTCGACCACACAGTCTTTTTCGGCGAGAGTGTCGATATCCACCACATCTTCCCGAAGAAATGGTGCGAGGACCAAGGGATCAAATCGGACATCTACGATTCCATCATCAACAAGACACCCCTGTCCTATCGGACGAACCGCATCATCGGCGGTGTGGCACCCTCGGCCTACCTTTCAAAATTGGAGACAGGGAGCGCAGATGCTTCTGCGATCGATCCTGTCCGGCTTGACGGATTGTTGACTTCACATCTGATCGAACCGACCCTCCTTCGTGCTGACGATTTTGCCGCCTTCATGGATGCGCGCCAAAAAGCACTCTTGACCCTGATCGAGCACGCGATGGGCAAGCAGTCGCCTGCTGCCACTGTCAGCACCGACGACTATTCCGAAGAGTTGGATGAGGACGAGGAAGAGGCCGAGTTCACGGTGGCCGCACAATGACACCGCAGCAGCCAAATCTCGATCGGATCGCGCAGTTTCTCGAGCAGCTGAAAATCGCGTTGCATCCGCAGGGGAAAATGGCGCAAGCGCGAACAATGCGTCTGAGCGGATTGTTCGGCGCCATTGCCGCCTTCAGGCGGGACAATCTTCCGGCGCGCCGAGCCCTTGAGCGAACACTCGACACGCTTCACTTTTCATCGTTTCTTGCCGATCTCCGAACCGGCCTGGCGGCGTCGCGCCACGATGGCAGGCTCATGAACGTCTGGGCCGTTGCCGGCCTGAAGCGAAAGGAAGTGCCGACGGCGTCCGTGCTGGGCTGGCTCCTCGATTGCAACGGCAGCCACGGCTTCGGTGCGGCGATCCTCGATGCGTTGATGGATCTTCTTATCGCAAAATATCCGACGCGCGATCTGCAGCAGGTGCGACTGGGACGCCACTATCGGCTTGCCGTAGAACATTCCTCCCTCGGGGAGACAAGCAACCGGGTTGACCTTGCGGTTGATGCTGAAAACGCAGTCATCTTCATCGAAGTCAAGATCGATGCGCCGCAGCGGAAAAATCAGCTCAACGACTATCTCGGGATCGCCAGAGCGCGCGCCAGCGCACAGGGCAAACCGATCGCTTGCTTGTTGTATCTGAGCAAATTTCTTCCGGACGGTGCTCCCGAAGAAGTCCTTCACCTGCGCTGGTCCGACATTGCAGATGCCATATCCCAAGCCGTCCCAGTATCTGCGCAAGCGACGGTCGCAGGCGCGATTGTTAGGCAATTTGCCGCTCACATCAGCCGATTGCACTGAGGTCTTCATGTTTTCCAATGAATTAGACAAGCTCCTTATCCTCAACATCGGCGACCTGGATGAAGGCGCACGGCGGTTCGAACTGCTGCAAAATCGTGTAGCCGAAGAAATCGATACGCTCGTTCAGGAGTGGGCGACACGCCAGGGATGGCGTAGCACCCCCTCTTGGCGGGATAAAGAAGATGCGGCCGTCGCGCCACATCACTGGGTGGCAGGCGATAGCTGGCAGGCCTGGTTCGGTCTCGAGTATCGTTCCGGCGATACTGGAGAGTGGAGCGATGGCAATGATTATTTCTGGCTGACCCGGCTATGTGCAGAAGGCCGAGGTGGGATGGGTTTTCGTTTTTATCAGGACGAGTTCCCGAAGACGGCCTGGAAAAAGTTTCTACAGGCTCAAGCCATGGGTTTTAGCGATACCCGTTTCGTGTTCGATGACGAGCCCAGCCTGTTCCTGCCGGTCAGGGTTGATAAGGATACCTTGGCAAAAGGAGCCGAGGAGGAGAACTTCAAAGAAGCGCTGCGTCCCTTGAACGACGCCCTGGACCACATCGCCAGCACCGTTGATCGCTTCGAAGCTCTACTGACTGCAATGAGAAACCGACAGGCATCCTGACATGGCCAAGACCCCGCGCGAAAAAGACGTGTCCACGCTCACCCATGACAAGGCGGTGCGGCTGAACAATCCGACGGCCGAGATGGCGTCGCTGTATGAGCAGCAGGAGGAAATGCTGGGCGAAGGCGCGCGCGAGATGCGGGTGCCGCGGGATCGGCCGCTGGCGGACGGTGCGGTGCGCGAGCGGGATATGGACCGCGATCCGCAGATCATCTGGAACGGCGCGAAGATCAAGATCACGCCGGCGCAGATGAAGAAGCTTGCCGAGACCGGCGAGATCGAGATCGGCGACGCCCAGCTTGTCTGGCGCGGCAAGGACCGGCAGGACTGGTCGGACCTCGTGGTCAATGCGCCGCCGCTCTACATTCAGGAAAAGGTGCATCCCAAGGCGATCATCGATGACCTGAAGCGCCGCACCACCAGCACCCGCCAGCAAAGCACCGATGCGCCCGATCTGTTTGCCGATTTCAACGGCATTGCCGATCCGGAGGCGCGCGCCGAGTTCTACCAGCACACCAAACACTGGCAGAACCGCATGATCCTCGGCGACAGTCTGCAGGTGATGGCGAGCCTCGCCGAACGCGAGGAGATGCGCGGGAAGGTGCAGTGCATCTTTTTCGACCCGCCCTATGGCATCAAGTTCAATTCGAACTGGCAGGTCTCGACCATGAGCCGGGACGTGAAGGACGGTAAGAAGGAGGATGTGTCCCGAGAGCCGGAACAGGTGAAGGCCTTTCGCGACACTTGGAAGGACGGCATCCACTCCTACCTCACCTATCTGCGCGATCGCCTGATGGTGGCGCGGGAGCTCCTGACCGAGAGCGGCTCGATCTTCGTGCAGATCGGCGATGAGAATGTGCATCGCGTCCGGGCGGTTATGGATGAGGTGTTTGGGGAAGAGAATTTTTGCGGGCAGATCAATTTTGCGAAGAACAGCGGTGCCACCGATGAATTGCTAGCGTCCCCCAGTGACTTCTTGATCTGGTTTGCAAAAAAGAAAACCTTCGCGAAATTCCGCCGTCTATTCCTGTTGAAAGCCGCTGGCGAAGGATTGGGTGAACGCTACAACAAGGTGCGTGAGCCGGATGGACTGCGTCGCAACGCAACAGAACGAGAATTGAATTCGCCTGAGACACTAGCTCCGGGCTCAGAAATCTATACTGAGCAGCCTCCAATTTCAGCCGGGTTTAGAACCAATACCTCGGTGCCCTTTGAGTTTCGAGGCCGGAACTACGATATTGGCAAACAGCGTAACTGGAAAACTCATATCCAAGGCATGACAAGATTGGGCATGGCTGACAGACTAATAGCATTGCCTAAGCTGGTATATTACGAACGGAGAATCTCTGACTTTCCTATCAGTCCCATTCACACACTTTGGACGGATACGCAGGATAGGCTAGCCAAAAACTACATTGTTGAGACAGTCCCTAAAGTTGTGGAACGTTGTATACTTTTGACTACTGATCCGGGCGATTTGGTCCTTGATCCAACATGCGGATCAGGCACAACCGCCAATACCGCTGAACAATGGGGCCGTCGCTGGATCACGATAGACACATCCCGTGTAGCACTTGCGCTGGCCCGCACTCGGCTCATGAGCGCGCGATACCCCTATTATCTGCTGGCCGACAGCCGCGAAGGCCGCGCCAAGGAACAGGATGTCTCCGGCAAGATTCTGGCCGACTCCCCCGTCACCGGCGATATCCGCCAGGGCTTTGTCTATGAGCGCGCGCCGCACATCACTTTGAAAAGCATTGCCAACAATGCCGAGATCGATGTGATCTGGGAAAAATGGCAAGCCGTGCTGGAGCCGCTGCGGCAGGCCCTGAACGAGCGACGCAAGACAACATGGGAAGAGTGGGAAATACCCCGCCAGGCTGGTGCGCCCTGGCCAAAAGCCGCCGCCGAGGCGCTGCCCACGGCGCGCGATGCGGGCCAATCGCCCGCCGCCCGCCAGAAGGCGCTCGATGGCATCAACCTGTCGCTCGGCCGCTTCCTGACCCTCGACACCCTGCCGCAGGAACCGCTCGACCCGTGGGAGGATGCCGAAGCCGTGCAGCTCCACGCCGACTGGTGGGAGGGCCGCATTAACAGGCAGAAGGAGATCGATGCCTCGATTGCTCGCGCCGCTGACGTCGAACTGCTCTATGATCGCCCCTATGAGGACAAGACGAAGGTGCGCGTCGCCGGCCCCTTCACCGTCGAAAGCCTGTCGCCGCACCGCGTCATCGCCGCTCGCGAGGATACGCTGAGCGCAGAGCTTGCGGCATCCGGCGCGATCACCACACGCGCTTCGACGCCTGCCAACATGCCGGAGGCGGATTTCGGCGAGATGGTGCTTTCGCATCTGCGCACTGCCGGCGTTCACCAGCAGGAGAAGCGCGACACCATCCAATTCAGCGCCATCACGCCCTGGCCAGGGAATTACATTGCCGCCGAAGGCCGATATGCCGATGGCGGCGCGGTGGAAAAACGCGCGGCGATCCTCATCGGCCCGGAATTCGGCACGCTGACTCGCAGTCAGATCACGGCTGCCGCCCGCGAGGCATCGGACGCCCGCTTCGACGTGCTGATCGCCTGCGCCTTCAACTTCGACGCCCAGGCGACTGACCTCAACCGCCTCGGCCCGCTCGCCATCCTCAAGGCCCGCATGAACCCCGACCTGCACATGGCCGAGGACCTGAAAAACACCGGCAAGGGCAACCTCTTCGTCGTCTTCGGCGAACCGGACGTGGAAATCCTCGATGCGCCCGGCGGCGAGATCAAGGTCAAGGTCCACGGCGTCGACGTCTTCGACCCCTCGACCGGCGAAATCCGCTCCGACGACGTCAAGGGCATCGCCGCCTGGTTCATCGACACCGATTACGACGAGGAAAGCTTCTTCGTCCGCCACGCCTATTTCCTCGGCGCAAACGATCCCTACAAATCGCTGAAGACGGCTCTGAAGGCGGAAATCGACCCGGATGCCTGGGAGACGCTCTATTCGGACACGTCACGACCCTTCCCACGGCCGAGCACGGGGCGGATCGCGGTGAAGGTGATCAATCATTTCGGCGATGAGGTTTTGAAGGTGTTTGGGGTGTGAGATGGAGGACAAAGATTACGAGGACCTGATCAAAATCGTCAAAGGCTACATGCGGGAATATGATCTGTCCGACCTGTCAGAGGACCGCAATTTCCTAGACCCTTACCTTCTTGCCGAGGGGGTCTCCAAGCTTCCCCCGCCCCATGAGCATTTGATCATGCTGCTGAAAGCACTCCAACTTCATCTCAAGTGGACTGATGTGGACACGGTGAAGCGCAACCTAGAGCGTCTTTCCGAAACAGTTGAGGAAGCTCCGGAAAACGCATTTATGGAGCTCCCGGATCGCGGGGACAGCCGCCGCGTTTACCTCACCGAACTCCCAGTACTTGGCCCTCTTCGTGAAGAGGTTGATGATTTGATTATTGCGCTGGGAGGTGAGGATTTCGAGCCGTCGCCGACGAAGGGGCTGAAATGAATAGGGTGAATGCAGAAGCAGCAATCCTTTCCGTTTTCAGCGCTTATGGTATTGCAAGATCAGCTATACCCGCTGGAGCCAGTTCTTATGTGCGTGGCAAGGTCTATGAGCTTTATGTCCTGACGCTGGTGATCAGGTATCTCAGGCGATTGGGATACGGAGTGAGTTTTTCGCACCCTCGAGGAACAGTACAGTTTAAGGCGAGCGCCGGGCTTTTGAAGGCAAGTGATCCCCATTTTTTTGCCGCTCAACCAGGGGTCTCCCCATCATTCGATATATATGTCGATGTCGAATTTCAGACACTCGGCAGCGCGCGCCTGAAAAGTGGCGCAACTAGCGACCTTAGCGAACATCACGAGATCGACATTGGTGTGTTCACGTACGGACTGAACAATGTTCGGCCTGCGCATACTGATGTGGCCCTTGCGGTCGAATGCAAGGCGGTCGTATCGCTTCCAAAATCTGTAATCAGAGGCATGCTCGGACTTCGGAGAGAATTGAGTCTACTTGCCTCGCGTCAAAGGCGTACGGTGATAGCCCAGGCTGCGGGCCGTTCTAGACCGACCGTACCAGCTGACCCTGCATCCGAAGTTTGGTTGGTAACAACCGACGCGAGCGTATCGAGGTATAGCAATAGTCCATCCGAGTTCGGAATCAGATGCATCTATAAAAATCCGTGAGTAAACGCAGGCGTTGCGGCACCATTCATAATGGATGGACTGCTGAACCACAGGTTGCAATCGACGGAGAGGACGGAAAAGGAAAAGCTGATGAAGCAGGTAGGCAATTCCATTTCGCGCTTCATAAGCTTGTTTCATCGCTTGAAGAATGAGTGTGGCGACAGCCCGGAACGATTGAAAGTATTCTACGATCAAAGTGCAGCGGTGAAAGACGCAGCAGATCAGCTCTTCCAGTTTGTCGGCTGGGGGAGTTTTGAACGTAACGTGTTTCACAGTTCGGGAAAATTGCTCTCTGGAGCGCCGACTGGTTTTGAGCAGAACTGGAAGGATTTCCAAAGCAGCTGGCGCGGACCACTTTTCGATGCTGTTTTGAACATCGATCTGGATGACTTGTTTATGCAGCTCACCCCGACGGCAGACGAGGCAAAATCTGCAGATCAGACAAAAAGCGAGTTGTTAGATGTAGCGCCTCCGGACCCAGAGGAGGACCGCAACTTCGATCCCTCTTTAATGGATGGAGCCAAGGCTTTTGAATTGGCGTTTCGGGCCGCAGAAGGTAGGGCAGCCGATGTCGGCGGTCAGTGGGAAGATGATCTCGCCCGTGCCTCGAACATCGGGCTTGAGGCCTATGACTATCTGACCGGCACCATCGGTTTCTCGCCAGAGGAAGTGTTTCGCCGCTGGCGGAATCTACCAGTTTTCTTCATCCCCGGTCATGTGACGGCCAAACACTCTGAAGCGGAGAAAGGAGGTTTGTACGAGCTTCTGGACAATGCAATCCGGGCTTATGTCTTCGGCGCGACGCTCGCTTCTGTCGCGATGTGCAGAGCCACTTTGGAGCTGGTCCTAAAACGACATTATGGGCTGGACTATCGATACAAAAACGAAAAAGGTCATCTTCGGGACAGAGGTCTTGGTGATCTGATTATTCTTGCCGAGAAGCGATACGAATACATTCAGGCGGGGAAGATCAGACCGCTTGTCGAGTGGGCAAATGGAGTGCTTCATTCCACGTCGTTTGACAGGCGATTTGATCGCAAAGACGAGCGGGCGTTAGTCGAGTTTTTTAAGACCATTAAGTTCATCATCAACCGAGCTCCGAACAGTCAAGCGAGCGTACCGGAGGGAGATCCAAGATGAATGAAAGCCAAGCGGCGCAGCTACTTCGTGAGAGCTATGATAGAGGCGCAGTCACCCGTGAACAGGCGACCTCGGTTCATCTGTTCGGAATACGATATGCGGAGGAGCTCGCGAACCTGTCGCTGCCAGTCATTCTTGCGCGGGCCAAGATGCCTGCGACCTATAAGACCGAGATACGCAAAGGCATGAAGCTTGCGCCCTATGTGAGGCTCCGCGACTGACATGACCACAATCCTCGCTGACAGCTTCACTGCCTCTCTTGCCAAGCTCACCAACGACGAGCAGAAGCAGGCGAAGCTGACGGCGTTCGACCTGCAGACCGATCCGGACAGGCCCGGTCTGCAGATGCATCGGATAGAGGCATCCAAAGATCCGAACTTCTGGTCGGTACGAGTCAATCGCGATGTCCGGATCATTGTCCACAAGACGGGCGATAGCGTGATGCTCGCCTATGTCGATCACCATGACGACGCCTACAAATGGGCGGAGCGGCGGCGAATCGAGGCCCATCCAAAAACGGGGGCATTGCAGATTGTCGAGGTCCGCGAGCGGGTCGAGGCGATCGCCCTGCAGCCGGACAGGCCGCGCCAGACTGAACTGCCCTTCGTGGTCACATCAACGACTGCTGCGACGGACCGGCCGCTGTTTGCGCGATTGACTTCCGAAGAGGCCCTGTCGATCGGCGTGCCTGCAGACTGGGTGCCGGACGTTCTTCAGGCCGGCGAAGATCGATTTTTTGCCCTGGCGAACCACCTGCCTCAGGAGGCGGCCGAGGCGCTTCTCGAATATGCCGCAACCGGTGTGCTGAAGCAGCCGGCACCAGTCGTCACCGCCCCGGTCAGCCATCCGGACGCGCAGCGCCGCTTCCGCATTCTCGAGGGTCACGAAGAACTAGCGGCAGCGCTTGACCAACCCTTCGAGAAATGGGCTGTTTTTCTGCATCCCTCCCAGCGGGCCTTGGTGGAGAGGGACTTCTCGGGGCCAGTGCGCGTTGTCGGATCGGCTGGTACGGGCAAAACGGTCGTCGCACTCCACCGCGTGGCCCGAATTCTTCGTTCCGATGCCAACGCAAAAGTGCTCCTGACAACCTTCTCCGAGCCATTGGCCACGGCACTCAAGCGAAAGCTCGCCATTCTTCTCGCCGACGAGCCCGCTCTCGCCGAGCGCGTCGTGATCTCATCCTTCGAGCGGGCTGCCAGCGAGCTCTATGCGTTGATCACCGGCCGGAAGGCTTACGTAGTCGGTCGCGAGAAGTTGCGAGGACTTCTGCGCGACATTGCCGAGGCGACAAACCTGAGGCGCTACGCGCCGCAATTCCTGCTTTCGGAATGGGAGCACGTGATCGACGCTTGGCAGATCGACAGTGCCGACGCCTATGCCGAAGTGCCTCGCATGGGACGCAAGAACCGCCTCGGGGCAAAACAACGGGAAGAGCTCTGGACGATCTTTGGCGAAGTGCGCGGTCAGGTTCGCGCAAAGGCCATGATGACGGCTGCCGATCTCTTCACCGCTGTCACGGTCCATTTCAGCGCACGCGACGACAAGCCCTATAGCCATGTTGTGGTGGATGAAGCGCAGGATCTCGGTGTCGCTGAGCTCCGCTTTCTGAAGGCTATCGTTCCAAACGGGCCGGATGCCTTGTTCTTTGCTGGCGATATCGGCCAGCGCATTTTCCAACAGCCTTTCTCCTGGAAGGGGCTGGGGATTGATGTTCGCGGGCGTTCCTTCACTTTGAAGGTTAACTACCGCACTTCGCACCAGATCCGGAGACTGGCGGACTGCTTGTTGCCCGAGAACATTCGCGACGTTGATGGTGAGGAAGACCAGCGCAAAGGCACGGTTTCGGTCTTCGACGGCGTCGAGCCTATCGTCGTCATAGCACCCAATGAAGGTGACGAAATAGAAGGCGCGGTCACCTTTCTGCGGAGTCTCCTCGATAGCGGAATTCCTGCAAATGAGATTGGCATATTCTGTCGTTCCAACGATCAGATCGAGCGCGTGGCGAAGATCGCGGATGTTGCCGGTGTGAAGACTGCCTCCGGTCCTCGGGATCACGTAGACGATGATGCAATTCTGATTGGCACCATGCACTTGGCCAAAGGCCTGGAATTTCGCGCGGTTCTCATCGTCGCCTGCGACGAGGGTGTCTTGCCACTTGATGCGCGCGTCAACGAAGTGGCTGACGAGTTCGAACTGGACGAAGTCATAGGTACCGAACGCCAACTACTCTACGTGGCCGCCACGCGTGCGCGTGAACAGCTCTTCATTTCGGGCATAGCACCGGGATCAGAATTTCTCGATGATTTGCTGGGGAGGTGATCTTTGAAGCTCTTTCGCCGATGAAAGGCACGGAGGACGGCATAGGAGAGCTACAGCGCTTAATCGGCAGCGGCCACCACGGGACACGGCAAGCGAGCCAGTCTCGATCGCAATGAAGGCCATGTTCGCGCGAGACCAGATAGAGCTGCCGATGAGCTCGGACACCTCGTTCAACTTCTCTTCCGAATGAAGGCAGTTAGTGGACACATAGAAACCCTTGCTCAGATCACCGGATTATGGAACTAATCAAACCGTCGATCTTCCGGCTAGTCATCCGGCAGCATAGAACGGTGGTGTCTGTCCTAGCATCGTTGTCGACACCGAACGCCCCACTATTCTGCCGTTCCATGCAATCCTCGCCGATATGGTTCGAGAATTGTTAGGAATGATTTTCGGATGTGTTCCGGAGCTCTGCTATAGGGCATGAGAATATCATGGTGGAGATCGATGTCGTCGCCGCGCCCCCTTATCCCATCCACCAGCATATGTTGGCGATGTTCGTCCAGGGCGCCATAGTACATCAGTGTCGTGCGGTAGTCCTCGTGGCCAAGGTTCTGGCTAAGGGCCTTGCGTTCTTCGGCGGTGGCGCCCCAGTGTTCAATCATGCGGGCGATTGTAGAGCGAACCGCATGGGGCCTGAAATAAGGCGTTCCCGTCGAGGCGGCGGCGGACTTCAGCACTGCTCTTAGCGGAGCCGCGGATGTCAAGAATTCGAAGGATGGGGCTTGCTTCTGACCCCACAGGTGCCTGAAGGCGCGCGGGAACAGCGGATCATCCTCTGTCGCTCCTAAGTCTCTCAGTTCTTTGATCCAGTCGATGACGATCCCTTCTATTTCCGTGCCCACTGGAAACCAGGCAGTGCGCATGGTCTTGCTGGCCTTAGTTGCAACCTCACGCGCGTCCTGGATAGCAATTTTTCGATCGAGATCGATATGCTTCAAGCGTAGAGTGACAATGGCGCCGTCTCGCGCGCCCGAGAGATAGAGGAAAGCGATCATTGCCCGGTCCCGTCGCTCAATGAATGTATCGGTACGCGCGGCTTTGATCATGCCGTGTATCTCGTCGACTGACGGAACATATTTCTCGGTCGGAGCCTGCGCGATTTGCACCAGGCGTCTCGGCGCTGTGAAATATTCATGCAAGTCGCGTGACATTGACCGGTAGCCGGGCTGGCGCATCAACCACCTAAAGAAGGATTTTAGGTCTCCGAGGCTGTGAACGATCGTCGAGGCGGACAGAGATTGATTATCGTCCTTCTCCCGTTGAAGTGCTTCCTTGTAGGACACGATCGCGCTTGGGCTGATCTGTCGGAAATCGAGTTCGCCGGTCAGTTGCTCAAACCGTCGGATATGGCGGAGAGCAGCGTCTATGGTCTTGTCATGGAGGCCGCGGGCCTGTCTGAGATGTATCTGATAGTCGTAGATCGCGAATGCGTTCTCGTTTGTCATCATGTTCCTACAAGTTATCGGACGAGCTAAAGAGATGCCGCGGTGGGCCGTGACTGAAAAATCACGGTCCACCGGTGCGCTTAATGATGAGAAAAGGTGCCCAGAACCGGCGAGAGGCTAGCGTTAGTGCTAGGCCCGAAGGCCGCGCTCATGTTTCCGAGCGAATATTGCCGCGACGCCCAATCCCAATGGGAACCTGAAGAACCCGTTAGTCTGGAGTCTCGCTATCGGGATTGGATTGGCAGAGGCCCTGAAGGACCTCCCAATGGGCCATGTCTATCCACCGACTGGCACTGCCAGTCCTCTCCGGGCAGGGCATGGACAGCCTGACAAGACCAGAACGCCCGGCATGAGAAATGATGTTACCTTCCAGCAACGAGTGCTTACCGCCGCATGAGACGCAGTAGATCTCAAATGGACCGCATGGGCGTGTCCTGTTCTCCAGTCTGCTTTGATGGAAGGCGTTTAGGGCATCGCTGCGGAAGAGCTTGCGACCATCTTTCTCGAAATGTGCCAGACCCTCTTTGATCCAGTTGCCCAAAGTGTTGCGGCAAATCTGATAAAGGGCGAGCACTTCATACGGCGAATAGAGCCAATTGGCCTTCGCCAACCGCGGATTTTGAAGATTGCGACGGCTGCGTGCAGCTTTTGAAGCGTCCCTCATTCTTGAGCACCCTTCGTCAAAGCTTCGTATTCGATGAGCTGGCTCATCGCCCAGCGCGTGGTGCCATTCTCAAACTTGATCGGCTTGGGGAATGAGGGCTTTTCCGCAGTCCAGCGCCAAATCGTTTGTTTGCTCAACGAATAGCGGGCAGCTACTTCCTTGTCTGTTAGATAGGTTTCGCGTTCCCTCATGGCTCTCGAAATCAGAGCATCGCCGAGCTTTGCGACCAATGTCGCCAAGGCAATATTCGGATCGCCACTCTGTAGGATCTCACTCAAAGACTGCATCAATCCGAATGGCACGCCATCCTCGTGAATGTCAGCGGAATCAATGATGCCCTTAGCCGCAGCATAGGGATTGTCGCGAAGTGACGCTTCTTTGGGGGATGGCGGACGATTGCTTTTAGCGCGCATACCGCTTCCTTTCTCCGCTGTCGCGGGGCCAGGAAAGCAAGCACGTCTTGCGCAAAACTTTCGATTGCTGATTGCCGAGCACCGCTTCTTCAGCGCCCGTGTCTTCATGTATGCCTATGAAATACGAATTGGCAACATGGGCATGAGATTTTTTGGAACTGAAGTCGACAGACTACCATGATGGGCCGAATGATGGGCCGGCACAGCGGCTCTTAAAAAATCAGTTTAAATTCAGACACTTATTGAAAAATATGGCGGAGAGGGTGGGATTCGAACCCACGATACGGTTGCCCGTATGCCGCATTTCGAGTGCGGTGCTTTCGACCACTCAGCCACCTCTCCGCTTTGCTGGTCGGCGCAAGTTGTGCGCGGGCTGTCTCTTAGCGGGCAAATGTCGGGCTTGCAAGGGCGAAAATCCAACTATCTCGTGCTTTCATCTTGACAGTTTTTGACCCGTCACGTATGCGAGCCATGAATTAGACATGGGCTAACTGTGTCCTGATTTCTCCGCCCCGGCGGAACTCCACCGGCAGGCGCCGCGATCGTTGACGATCTCAGGGCCTGCTTCAACATCGACTGACAAGAAGACGGCCGCCTGGTTGCCAGGCAGAGCCGGAACGAACATGAAAGGATAACCAATGTTCGCAGTCATCAAGACCGGCGGTAAGCAGTACCGCGTGAGCGCCAACGACGTGCTGACCATCGAAAAGCTGGAAGCCGAAGCTGGTGCGACTATCGAATTCACTGAAGTTCTCATGGTCGGCGTTGGTGCCGATGCCAAGATCGGCCTGCCCTTCGTGGCCGGCGCATCGGTCAAGGCTGAAGTCGTCGAGCACAACCGTGGCAAGAAGGTGATCGCGTTCAAGAAGCGTCGTCGCCAGAATTCCAAGCGGTCGCGCGGCCATCGCCAGCACCACACCGTCGTTCGCATCACCGACATCGTCGCTGCGTAACGGTCAACGAGATAACAGGTTTTAAAGGAGAACTCCAATGGCACACAAAAAAGCTGGCGGTTCGTCGCGTAACGGTCGCGATTCGAATTCCAAGCGCCTTGGCGTGAAGAAGTTCGGCGGCGAAGCCGTCATCCCGGGCAACATCATCGTGCGTCAGCGCGGCACCCAGTGGCATCCGGACGCCAATGTCGGCATGGGCAAGGATCATACCGTATTTGCGCTCATCGAAGGCAATGTCGCCTACCGTACCAAGGCCAATGGCAAGGTGTATGTGTCGGTAATGCCGAAAGCGGCAGAAGCAGCGGAATAAAGCCGGTACGCTCTAAACAGCCGGCGTCTCATCGACCCGGCTGGCCGTACCAGGTTCAGTCTAGAAAACAGGGGAGATGGGGCGCCATCTCCCCTTTTTCTTTTCACCTTTTCAACCAGAAGGAGACTGAACCATGCAGATCGAACTATCGAGGGTCGACCCATCGCGGTCACCCCAGGACCGGTTGAGGCCGGATCGGTTACGGAGCGATTGCCCCGTCTTGCTGTCGCAGAGGCTCGTCATGCGCGCGCCCCACGAGGAAGACATCGACGCCCTTGCCCATCTCGCCAACAACGCCGCCGTTGCCACCATGGTATCGCGCATGCCGCACCCGTACACGGCACGCGATGCGGCCGATTTCGTGCGACGCACGAATGCTGGCGAGATTGGCAAATGCGTCTATGCGATCACCAAGGCCGAAAACGGCGAGTTCCTCGGCTGCTGCGCGCTGGAGCCGCATGTCAACGACGCCGACACGCTGGAGATCGGCTACTGGCTGGGCGAGCCCCATTGGAACAGGGGTTATGCCACCGAGGCCGCCCATGCGCTGATCGACATGGCCTTCCGCACCCGCGACATCGCCCATATCGACGCGCGCTGCCGGGTCACCAACATCGCCTCGCGCCGGGTGATCCAGAAGTGCGGCTTCCAGTTCCAGGGCTCCGGCATGGTCGGCAGCCTCGCCATGGGCGGCATGATGCCGGTCGAATGGTACAGGCTCGACCGCAAGACCTGGATGTCGCTGAAGAGCTGGGGGGAGATGCGGTGATGAACGCCCCCCTGAAGAAGAACCCGCCTTCGATGCCCGGGCCCTGCCCGGTCGTCGAGACGACGCGGCTGAGGCTTCGCCCGCATCGCATGAGCGATGCGGAGGCGATCGTCGAATCGCTCGGCGACTACCAGGTCGTGCGCATGCTGGCCCGCGTGCCGGTGCCCTATGACCGGCAGGACGCCACCGACTGGCTGAGCCGCGTCACCAGCGGCATCACGCCCGACTGGGCATTCGCCATCACCGCCGGCGACGACGTTCATCTTGGCGTCGTGTCGATCGAGCTGCGCCACGGCCTGTGGAATCTCGGCTACTGGCTGAACCGCTACTACTGGGGCAAGGGCCTGATGAGCGAGGCGGCGGGTGCGGTGATCGAGCGCTTCTTCCGCCGCATGCCGCAGGCGGAGCTGCATTCCGGCGCCTTCGCCGACAATGCGGCGTCGCTGCGCATCCAGGAAAAGCTCGGCTTTTCCATCCTGCGCTGCGGCGATCTCTACTCCCGTGCCCGCAATGCGGTGGCCCCGCATATCGAAACGCGGCTGACGGAGGCGGACTTCCGCCGACCGTGACACATCCCGGCCCGGGGCGGCGCATCGTCGCCCCGGACCTCCCCAGGCGCGCGCGGCAATGTCCGGCCGGCCGGCGCGCGCGGCGTTCCCCCATCGGGCGGCAGCGCAAGAATATGACGATACTCTTTGACCTCCGGCTCAACCGGCTATATCGATGGCCCAAACAATCCCGCTCATCCCGACCCGCAATCAATTGGCAAAAGCATGAAATTTCTCGACGAGGCAAAGGTCTACATCCGCTCCGGTGACGGTGGCGCCGGCAGCGTCTCCTTCCGCCGCGAAAAATTCATCGAGTTCGGCGGTCCGGACGGCGGCGACGGCGGCCGCGGCGGCGATGTCTGGGTCGAGGCGGTCAATGGCCTCAACACGCTCATCGACTTCCGCTTCCAGCAGCATTTCAAGGCGAAGACCGGCACGCACGGCATGGGCCGCAACCGCACCGGCGCCAATGGCGAGGACGTGACGCTGAAGGTGCCGGTCGGCACGCAGATCTTCGAGGAAGACAACGAGACCCTGATCGTCGACATGACGGTCGAAGGCCAGCGTTTCCGCATCGCCAAGGGCGGCAATGGCGGCTTCGGCAACGCACACTTCAAGTCGGCGACCAACCAGGCGCCCAACTGGGCCAATCCGGGCCTCGAGGGCGAGGAAAAGACGGTCTGGCTGCGCCTGAAGCTGATCGCCGATGCCGGTCTGGTCGGGCTTCCCAATGCCGGCAAGTCGACCTTCCTGGCCGCCGTCACCCGGGCCCGGCCGAAGATCGCCAACTATCCCTTCACCACGCTGCATCCGAACCTCGGCGTTGCGACCGTCGACGAGCGCGAGTTCATCCTCGCCGACATTCCGGGCCTGATCGAAGGCGCCCATGAAGGCGTCGGCATCGGCGACCGCTTCCTCGGCCATGTCGAGCGAACCCGCGTGCTGCTGCATCTCGTCTCCGCCCAGGAAGAGCATGTCGGCCAGGCCTACAAGACGGTGAAGCACGAGCTCGAAGCCTATGGCGGCGGGCTGGAGGACAAGCCCGAGATCGTCGCCTTGTCGCAGATCGACGTGCTCGACGAGGAGGGCCTGAAGAAGAAGGCCCAGGAACTCAAGAAGGCCTGCGGCAGGACGCCGCTTCTGCTCTCCGCCATCACCGGCAAGGGCATGACCGAGGCGCTGCGCCAGTTGCGTGACATCATCGTCGCCGAGAGCGGCAATATCCCGCTTCCGGAAAAACGCGACCGCAATCGCAAGCGCGACCAGGAAACGGAAGGCGATGAATAAATGTCGGCCGGAGCCAAATCGCTGACGCGCTACAGGCGCATCGTCATCAAGATCGGCTCGGCACTGCTGGTCGATCGGGGCAGCGGCCTGAAGAAGGCCTGGCTCGACGCGATCTGCGACGACATCGCCGAGCTCAGGGCTCGCGGCGTCGACGTTCTGGTCGTCTCGTCCGGCGCGATCGCGCTAGGCCGCACCGTGCTCGACCTGCCGTCCGGCGGGTTGAAGCTCGAAGAAAGCCAGGCGGCCGCGGCCGTCGGACAGATCGCGCTCGCCCGCCACTGGTCGGAAAGCCTGTCACGCTCATCGATCGTCGCCGGCCAGATCCTCTTGACGCTAGGCGACACCGAGGAGCGCCGCCGTTATCTGAACGCCCGCGCCACGCTGCAGCAGCTCCTGAAGATCGGCGCCGTGCCGATCATCAACGAGAACGACACGGTCGCCACCACCGAGATCCGCTATGGCGACAATGACCGGCTCGCCGCTCGCGTCGCCACCATGGCCGGCGCCGACCTTCTGGTCCTGCTCTCCGACATCGACGGGCTCTATACCGCCCCGCCGCATCTCGACCCCGATGCCCGCTTCCTCGGCACGATCGCCGAGATCACCCCGGAGATCGAAGCCATGGCCGGGGGTGCCGCCTCCGAACTGTCGCGCGGCGGCATGCGCACCAAGATCGACGCCGGCAAGATCGCCACCGGCGCCGGCTGCGCCATGATCATCGCCTCGGGCAAGACCGACCACCCGCTGAAGGCCATCGAGACCGGCGCCCGCCACTCGTGGTTCGCACCGGCAAAGACCCCCGTCACCGCCCGCAAGACCTGGATCGCCGGCCAGCTCCAGGCTGCCGGCGAACTGCATGTCGATGCCGGCGCCCAGACCGCGCTGAAGGCCGGCAAGAGCCTGCTGCCGGCCGGCGTGCGCCAGGTCGTCGGCCAGTTCAGCCGCGGCGACACCGTCTCGGTGATCGGCACGCAGGGCCGCGAGATCGCCCGCGGCCTCGCCGGCTACGATGCCGAGGAGGCGCGCCGCATCACCGGGCGCAAATCCTCCGAGATCGAGGACATTCTCGGCTATGCCGGCCGCGCCGCCATGATCCATCGGGACGATCTGGTGATGACCGATCCGGCGCACAAGCATGACGCTGCGCAGGCCGACAACAAGGACGAAGCCCATGCTTGACAAGGCAAAAGCCGATCTGACCGACGTCGATGCGCTGATGCTGGACATCGGAAGGCGTGCCCGCGCCGCCGCACGCCCGCTGGCGATCGCGACGACCGAAGCCAAGAACGCCGCGCTGACCGCCATGGCCGACGCCATTCTCGCCGACCAACAGGTCATCCTGGCGGCCAATGCGATCGACCTGAAGAATGCTGACGACAGCGGCCTTGCCGCCTCCTTCGTCGACCGCCTGACGCTCGATCCGGCCCGCATCAGGGCCATCGCCGAGGGCATCCGCGCGGTGGCCGGCCTGAAGGATCCGGTGGGCGAAGTGATCGCCGCCTGGGACCGGCCGAACGGTCTTCAGATCGAACGCGTGCGCACGCCGCTCGGCGTCATCGGCGTGATCTACGAGAGCCGGCCCAACGTCACGGCCGATGCTGGCGCGCTCTGCCTCAAATCCGGCAATGCCGTGATCCTGCGCGGCGGCTCGGATTCGCTCAATTCCTCGCGGGCGATCCATGCCTGCCTGGTCAAGGGTCTCGAAAAGGCCGGCCTGCCGGCCGATGCCATCCAGCTAGTTCCCGTACCGGACCGCGCCGCCGTCGGCGCCATGCTGACCGGCCTCGAAGGTTCGATCGACGTGATCGTGCCGCGTGGCGGCAAGAGCCTGGTTGCCCGCGTCCAGTCGGAAGCGCGCGTTCCGGTCTTTGCCCATCTCGAAGGCCTCTGCCACGTTTATGTCGACGCCTCCGCCGATGTCGACATGGCGACGCGCATCGTCGTCAACTCCAAGATGCGCCGCACCGGCATCTGCGGCGCGGCCGAGACCCTTCTCGTCGACAGCGCGGCGATCGGCACCCATCTCATGCCCCTGCTCGAGGCGCTGACGGAGGCCGGCTGCGAGATCCATGCCTCGCCGACCGTGCTGAAGATCCATCCGGGCTTCAAGCCGGCAACGGAGGAAGACTGGCGCACCGAATATCTCGATGCCATCATCGCGGTCGCCATCGTCGACGGCGTGTCGGGCGCGATCGATCATATCGCACGCTATTCATCGCACCACACCGAGGCGGTGATCGCCGAGGACCCGGCGGTCGTCGAGCGCTTCTTCAACGAGATCGATTCGGCGATTCTCCTGCACAATGCCTCGACCCAGTTCGCCGACGGCGGCGAGTTCGGCATGGGCGCCGAGATCGGCATCGCCACCGGCAAGATGCATGCGCGCGGCCCCGTCGGCGTCGAACAGCTGACCTCGTTCAAATACCGGGTGCACGGCAGCGGACAGGTGCGACCCTAAGGTGGCTGAGGAAGCGATCGCCCATCGCCATCGTTTCATGCCGCATGTCGAACCGGGCATGGTCATCGGCCTGTTCGGCGGCTCGTTCAACCCGCCGCATCAGGGCCATGCGCTGGTCGCCGAGATTGCCCTTCGCCGCCTCGGCCTCGACCAGCTCTGGTGGATCGTCACCCCCGGCAACCCGCTGAAAAGCCGCGGCAACCTCGCGCCGCTATCGGAGCGGCTGGCGAAATGCGAGGCGCTCGCCGACGATCCGCGCATTAAGGTCACCGCCTTCGAAAAGACGCTGGGCACCAGCTATACGGCGCGCACGCTCGACTTTGTGAAGGCACGCAATCCCCGCGCCCGCTTCATCTGGATCATGGGTGCGGACAATCTCGCGAGTTTCCACCGCTGGCAGCAATGGCATCGCATCGCCATGACCTTCCCGATCGCCGTGATCGACCGGCCCGGCTCGACGCTCGCCTATCTCTCCTCGAAGATGGCCCGCACCTTCGACTATGCGCGCATCGACGAGGACGACGCCGGCGTCCTGTGGAAGAAGAAGGCTCCGGCCTGGACCTTCATCCACGGCCCGCGCTCGACCCTCTCCTCGACCGCACTGCGCGAGGCGCAGGGCCGCTGACCTTCTTGCACGCGTGTATTTGGGCCGATCCCTTGAAAGATTAACGGAACGGTGCCACTTTCTTGGGGTGATTTCCGATCGTGGGAATCGCCTTCGTGCTGTTACGCAAAGAAAGGAAAAACTCTGACAACAGTACACACCAAGGGAAAGACGCATGCCGTCCTCCCGAAAAGCCCGGAACGTGGCGCCGATGCCGCAGCCCGCGAGCTTGAGCTGGTCCTCGCGAGCCTCGAGGACTCCAAGGCAGAAGATATCGTCACCATCAACATCGTTGGGAAGTCCGCGCTGGGCGACTACATGGTCGTCGTCTCCGGACGCTCGAACCGGCATGTGGCGGCGATCAGCGAGCATCTGATTTCCGACCTCAAGGACGAGGGCTACGGTTCTCCCCGTGTCGAGGGTCTGGAAGCCGGCGATTGGGTGCTGATCGATACCGGTGACATCATCGTGCATGTGTTCCGCCCCGAAATCCGCGAGTTCTACAACATCGAAAAGATGTGGGCCGCTCCGGACATCGAGGAAGGCACGCTGCACTGACACCGACGGCCCGCTGCCGCCTGGCGGCAGCAGCGAAGCCCTGACAAGCGGCAAGCGTCGCGCTTTTGCCGCCGTGTGGGTTGCGCGGCCGGAATGGAAGGATCGAGACATGCGCGTGGGCATCTATGCCGTAGGCCGGCTGAAGGCCGGGCCGGAGAAGGAACTCGCGTCCCGCTATCTCGACCGCTTCGCCAAGGCCGGGCCCGCCTGCGGGCTCGAATTCCTCCGCTCGGTCGAAATTGCCGAAAGCCGCTCCTCAAACGCCGCGACCCGCAAGCGCGAGGAGGCTGCCGAACTGGTGAAGGCCATGCCGGAGGGCGCCCTCGTGATCATTCTCGACGAGCGCGGCAAGGCGCTCGACAGCCAGGAATTCGCCGATCTGATCGGTGACCACCGCGACCGCGGCCAGCGCGACCTCGCCATCGTCATCGGCGGCGCCGACGGCGTCGATCCGGAGCTGCGCGAAAAGACCAAACTCGTCCTCAATCTCGGCCGCATGACCTGGCCGCATCAGCTGGTGCGCATCCTTCTCGCCGAGCAGCTTTATCGCGCCGTGACCATCCTGTCCGGCCATCCCTATCATCGCGCCTGACGGCCGCGAAAAGGGCATGTTGCCGCCCACTTTGCGCGGGCGGGCAAATCAGCGTATTTTCCGCCGCGAACCGGGATAGCGCCTTGCGACACGACGACCGTCCATCCATCAAAGCCGAACCAGCCGCGCGTCGCCCCGCGATCCGCGCGATGCTGCTCGCATCGGCCATGCTGCTCGGCGGGCCGCTTCTCGCCCCCCGGACAGGCGTGATGGCCCAGTCCCCGACGCCGGTCGTGACCGCGCCGCCGGCTCCGGTGACGGCAAATGCCGCAGCACCCGATCCCGCCGCCGACGACGCGGCGCTGGCGCTCCGCCAAAAACGCGACGAGGTCGGCCGCGAACTGCAGGAGCTTAGCCGCTCCATGCGGGTCTCGGACGAAAAGGCCGCCGAACTGGAAGAGAGTATCGCCGCCCTTTCCAAGACCTCGGAAAGCCTGAAGCAGGCGCTGATCGAATCCGCCGCCCGCCGCAAGGATCTGGAGCGCAAGATCGCCGCCGGCGAAAAGAAGCTCGCCGAGCTCGGCGTCAGCGAAGACAAGATCCGCCACTCCTTCAAGGATCGCCGCGCCATTCTCGCCGAGGTGCTGGCCGCCCTGCAGCGCATGGGCCGCAACCCGCCTCCGGCCCTGCTCGTCAGTCCGGAGGACGCGCTCGCCTCGGTGAGGACGGCGATCCTGCTCGGCGCCGTCGTGCCGGGCATCCGCAAGGAAACCGAAAAGCTCGCCGCCGATCTCGCCGAACTGGTGCGCCTGCGCACGGAAGGCGAGAAGGAGACCGAGACGCTGGTCGCCACGATCGCCAGCCGGCAGGAGGAGGAACGGCGCATGGATCTGCTGCTGGTCGAGAACGACCGGCTGTCGCGCCAGAACTCGCTGGAACTCGCGACCGAAAAGCGCCGCGCCGAGGAGCTGGCGGCCCGCGCCTCGAACATGGAAGGCCTGATCGCCAGCCTCGAGACGGAGATCCGCTCGGTGCGCGAAGCCGCCGATCGGGCACGCGCCGAAGAAGAGCGCCTGCGCAAGCTGAGCGACGAGCAGAGGCAGAAGGCCAGGGAGCTGGCGGCATCGTCATTGCCCGATAAAAACCGCATTGCCCCGGCATATGCTTTCTCCGATCTGAAGCAGAAACTGGAACTGCCGGCAGCCGGTGAAATCCTGCGCCAGTTCGGCGATCCGGACGGGACGGGGCACGAGGCCAAGGGCATGGTGATCGCCTCGGCGCCGGGTTCCCTGGTGACCGCACCGGCCGACGGCTGGGTCGTCTACGCCGGGGAATTCCGCAGTTACGGACAGATGATCATCCTGAATACCGGCGACGGCTATCATGTGGTACTGTCCGGCATGGACCGCATCAACACTGGTCAGGGCAAGTTCGTTCTTTCCGGCGAGCCCTTGGCGGTGATGGGGGAGAAAAGAGTGGCGAGCGCTACGGCATTGGCGCTGGAAACGGATCGCCCGACCCTTTACATAGAATTTCGGAAAGATGGAAAACCGGTTGATTCCCGCGAGTGGTGGACCGGAAGCGGCTCTGGAAAGGCACAGAATGATTCGTAGGGCTTCTCTTGTTCTCGTCGGCGCGCTCATGGGTGCGACCGCGATGAGCGTTCTCTATTCGGCCGGCATTCCTGCACAGGCCGCCGGCACCTCCACCTACAAGGAATTGTCGATTTTCGGCGACGTCTTCGAGCGCGTGCGCGCGCAATACGTGACGCCGCCGGACGAGGAAAAGCTGGTCGAAAACGCCATCAACGGCATGCTCACCTCGCTGGATCCGCACTCGACCTACATGAACGCCAAGGATGCGGCGGACATGCAGACGCAGACCCGCGGCGAATTCGGCGGCATCGGCATCGAAGTGACGATGGAAGAGGAACTGGTCAAGGTCATCACCCCGATCGATGACACGCCGGGCTCCAAGGCCGGCATTCTGGCCGGCGACTTCATCTCCGAGATCGACGGCGAATCGGTGCGCGGTCTCAAGCTCGAGGAAGCGGTCGAGAAGATGCGCGGCGCGGTCAACACGCCGATCAAGCTCACCATCCTGCGCAAGGGTGCCGACAAGCCGATCGAACTGTCCATCGTCCGCGAAATCATCCCGATCCGCGCCGTCAAGTCGCGCGTCGAGGGCGATGTCGGCTATCTGCGCGTCATCTCGTTCACCGAGAAGACCTATGACGATCTCGAAGCCGCGATCGCCAAGATCCAGAAGGAAGTGCCGGCCGACAAGCTCAAGGGCTTCGTTCTCGACCTGCGCCTCAATCCGGGCGGCCTGCTCGACCAGGCGATCTATGTCTCCGACGCCTTCCTCGAGCGCGGCGAAGTGGTCTCCACCCGTTCGCGCGATCCGGAAGACACCCGTCGCTTCAACGCCAGCGCAGGCGACCTGACCAACGGCAAGCCGCTGGTGGTTCTCGTCAACGGCGGCTCGGCCTCGGCCTCGGAAATCGTCGCCGGTGCGCTGCAGGACCTGAAGCGGGCGACCGTGCTCGGCACGCGCTCCTTCGGCAAGGGCTCCGTCCAGACCATCATCCCGATGGGCGAAAAGGGCGCGCTGCGGCTGACCACGGCGCTCTACTACACGCCGTCGGGCCGTTCGATCCAGGGCACCGGCATCGAGCCGGACATCAAGGTCGAACAGCCGCTGCCGGAAGAACTGCAGGGCAAGGTCCGCGCCGAGGGCGAATCGGCTCTCAAGGGGCACATCAAGGGCCAGAACGAGAGCGAAGAAGGCTCCGGTTCGGTCGCCTATGTGCCGCCGGAAGCCAAGGACGACGTCCAGCTCAACTACGCGCTCGACCTGCTGCGCGGCGCCAAGACCGATCCGTCCTTCCCGGCCGATCCGGCCAAGGCCGTCGTGGCGAAGTAAGGAATGAGGGCGCCGGAGCAATCCGGCGCCCGTTTGCATTCGCCACCCGACGGGAGCGCATAGACCTTGAGCGCCGATCTCCATGCACCGCTCGGCCAGGGCCGCAGGCCGGGACGATCGCCGCGCCGCTGGCCTTCCTTGGGCACCATGTTCGGCAGCCTGGCGCTCGTCTCCATTGTCGGCCTCTCCACCTATTCCGCCTTCGCCCCGCTGCCGCTGCGCCAGTTTTCCGACGCCGCGCCGAAGCCCGACGGTACGAACGGTGAGACGGCTAAGGCGCCCGACGGCGCGGCCACGCCCGCAGGCTCCGGCCAGACCCTCGCCACCAGCCGTCCGCTCGGCGGAGCGACCGTGCAGCGCACGGTGACCGATGACGGCTCGGTCGTCACCAAGTTCAGCCCGAAGCCGCGCGACGGCAACGGGCCCGTGCTGATCGACAGCCAGACCGTCGGCCAGGACAGCCGCGTCGCAGCCCTTCCCAACGACGACCTGCTCGAGGACACGCCTGAGGGCCGCCTGCCGATCATCGGCCCGGATGGCCTGAGACCCTTCGAGCAATATGCGCGTCCCTGGTCGGGCGCCCGCGCCACCCGCGTCGCCATCGTCGTCGGCGGCATAGGGCTCAGCCAGACCGGCAGCCAGCGCGCCATCCGCGACCTGCCGGAGGAAGTGACCTTGGCCTTCGCCGCAACCGGCAACAGCCTCTCGCGTTGGATGCAGGAAGCCCGCCGCAAGGGTCACGAGATCGTGCTGCAGGTGCCCTTCGAGCCCTTCGACTATCCGGCCAACAATCCCGGCCGCGGCACGCTCCTGACCAGCGACCAGCCGAACGAGGCGCTGAAGAAGCTGCACGAGGCCATGGGCCGCATCACCAACTATACCGGCGTCATGAACTACATGGGCGCGAAGTACATGTCGGATGCCACCGCCTTCGAACCGGTCATGCGCGACATTGGCGCGCGCGGTCTGCTCTTCCTCGACGACGGCTCGACCGCCCGCTCGCTGACCGACAGCTTTGCCAAGGCGATCGGCATGCCCTATGCGCAGGGCAACCTGCTGCTCGACGGCCAGCCGGAAAAGGCGGCCGTGCTGGCCAAGCTCGACGAGCTGGAACGCATCGCCCGTCGCAACGGCCAGGCGATCGGCATCGCCTCGGCCTTCGACGAGACGATTGCCGCGATCCGCCAGTGGAGCGACGAGGCGGCCGGCCGGGGCATTGAAATCGTCGGTGTCTCCGCCCTTGCGGCCGATGCCGAACAGTAAGGGGGACATGATGGAAAACACCGCTTCCACGAAAATCCGCGCCGAGGACCTGCCCTATCGGCCTTGCGTCGGCATCATGGTGCTCAATCCGGCCGGCCTGGTCTGGGCCGGGCGGCGCATACCCGAGGGCAATTCGGAATATGACGGCTCGCCCATGCTCTGGCAGATGCCACAGGGCGGTATCGACGACGGCGAAGATCCCTTGCCGGCGGCGCTGCGCGAACTCTACGAAGAGACCGGCATGAAGAGCGTGTCCCTGCTCGCCGAGGCGAGCCGCTGGATCAATTACGACTTGCCGGCCGAACTGATCGGCATCGGGCTCAAGGGTAAGTATCGCGGCCAGACGCAGCGCTGGTTCGCCTTCCGCTTCGAGGGCGACGAGAGCGAGATCGCCATCGACCCGCCGCCGGGCGGCCACACCGCCGAATTCGACGCATGGGCGTGGAAGCCGATGGGCGAGCTCCCCGACCTGATCGTGCCGTTCAAGCGCAGCGTCTACGAACAGGTCGTCGCCGAATTCCGCCACCTCGCCGGCTAGGAGAGACCCGCGTCGCCTCAAGGTGCCGATGACGTCGGCGCGCACCGCGACATACCGCGCGAGACTGCTGCCGGGCACGGCCCACAAGCGCCGAATCGGCCGCCGCGCGACCGAACACCTGACTCGCTGCTACCGTGGCGGCAGATGCCTTCCCGCGCCACGACCGTCCGGTACGGCGGATCGCCAACATGATCAATCCGGCGACCGCCGACATGAGGAAGGGCGACTTAACGCGGCAAGAGGCGCAGGCAAAGGTCGCCGCCGTTGGGAATCGGCAGTCCTCATCACTGCCCGATCCGCGATCTGCGCCGACCACGTGGCCGTATGCCTCAACCGGTCCGGGGGTGACCGCGATGGTCGAGCCCGGTCGTTCGATCTGCTCTCCTGCTATCACCTGGCCTCGTCAGGGCTCGATGCCCCCTCGGCGTCAAGGCGCTCATGAACAGGCACGATCGTCCCCTCTTCCGAAAAGCCAGCCGCCGCCATCCGCGACGGCGCGCGCCTATAGCCTCTTGCCGCCCGGCAATGCTATGGGAGGCCGAACACAGGGGATCAGAGCCATGTCGGTTGAATTCTATGCGGACTACGTGCGGCCGCTGCGCGCCCTCTTTGCCGAGCTCGACCACTATCCCGAGCGGTTCCAGACCTATGACGTGCACATCGAACTTGCAGCCTCCGGCAAGCTCGTCGTCTACGAGACGAAGAGGCGGAAAGGCCAGACCGACAGCCTCTATTACGGCCGCTCCGGTCCCGGCGACAGCCCGCGCCAGATCGCCCAGCCGACGGCCTTCGCCGCGATCGACCATTTCATGGCCCTCAGCCAGTTCCTCGCCTTTAACGGCAAGCTCGAAAAGCTCAAAGGCGAGGATGCCGCGGAAACCCTGACGATCGGCGCGCAATACCCCTCCTGCGCCGTCAGCTTCGCCTACCGCAAGAAGGGCCACCCCAAGGCAAAGGCGATGTTCATGATCTTCGTCGGCTTCAACGACGACCAGGATGCCAAGCAATATGTCGCAAAGATCGCCGACCCCGCCATCCTGGTGGACACCCGTCCGCTTCGCGCCGACAAGGTCTACGAGTGGAAGTGAGGGCTGCGTGGCGGTGAACCAGCCAGGACAGCGACCGTGACGACGCTTGGCCGAGCCCCAACGTGAGAGCTGGGGCCGATACGGCCAGATCCGTCGCGGCGGGACACGGTGAAGCATTGCCGGCCATGTTTCCGTCCGGTCTGGCCGCGGGGAGCGGGACGATGCGAGGTCCGCCCGTTTCCGCTGAAACGCCGGTTGGGACTTCTGCCCAATTGTCTCCACCAAGCCTAGGTCGAAAGCATCCGCCCCAGAATGGAGCTCGTCATCCTCGGGCCCGACCCGAGGATCCACGCCAAGGGCCACATCTGGACGGCTGGCCGCAACGCAACCCTCATGCTGAGGCGCCCGAGCAAGGCGAGGGCCTCGAAGTATCCGGCGACACATTCCGCCGGCTTCGCGCTCCACCCGCCCTCGCCCTTCGAGGGTCGCTGACACTCCCACTTCAGGGTGAGGGCTCACCGTGTAGCGTCAATGCCAGTCACCGCTCGTTGCGAGTTTCCCTTAGAGAGCGTTGTTTGGCAACCGTTGCAGGCTGCGTCGTGGATCCTCGGCTCAAGGCGCGAGGATCAACGCCGCGGGTGGATTCTGGACGGCCGGTGCAACGCGACCCTCATGCTGAGGTGCCCGAGCAAGGCGAGGGCCTCGAAGCATCCGGCGGCAAGTGCTGCCGTGGAAACGCCGCCCGCCTTCAAGCGGCGCCCCGGAGAAGAAGACAATTCCGGGACCGGGACCCTAACCATAGGTCCCGTCGGCAGCATTGCCGACCTCTGCCGACAACGCATGCCGCCGGTCGGGCGGCCCGCCTTTGCGGACGGACCCCGTCTCATCCTTATTCCGCGGCGTCGGCCGAATCGGCGTTCAGCTGGCCGTATTTCTGTTCGCCGATCTTCGACAGCAGATCGAGCTGGGTTTCGAGGAAGTCGATATGGCCTTCCTCGTCCATCAGCAGCTCTTCGAACAGCTTCATGCTGACATAGTCGCCGGCCTGGTAGCAGATATCGCGCGAGGCCTTGTAGGCGGTGCGGGCGTCGTATTCGCCGGCGAGGTCGGCCTCCAGCACTTCCTTGACGTTCTGGCCGATGCGCAGCGGCGCGACCGTCTGCAGGTTCGGGTGCCCCTCGAGGAAGATGATGCGCGAGATCAGCTTGTCGGCATGCTGCATCTCCTCGATCGATTCGGCGCGCTCCTTTTTGGCGAGCTTGGTGTAGCCCCAGTCGTCGAGCAGGCGGTAGTGCAGCCAGTACTGGTTGACGGCGCCGAGCTCGAGGAACAGCGCCTCGTTCAGCCGTTCGATTACTTTCTGATCACCCTTCATGACGGGTCCCTTCTCCTGTGGTTCATCGCGGTAAGAACTAAGTCCGTTGACGCCCGCTGTCGAGACTGAGACGAGCGGCGCCGGGTAAACTCTACTTTGATTTCAATCTAGTGCAGTCTCCCGCCGAAGGAAACCGGCCTTGGCCGCAGCGATCCCCGAAGGCGGCGCCGGCAGGGTGAAAACGGCAAGAGGCTCGGTAGAGGCGGACCAGGATGACGCCCGGAAGCGCCCCCACCGTCCGTTTCCCACGACGCCCTGCCCATCCGGCGAAGGCCGCCGTCGCACAAGCAGTGGTCGCCATGCCTCGCAGCGGGACAGGGCGGAAGCGCACGACCCACGCGCGCCGCAGGACCGTCGTCGGCCGGCGGCGCTGCAACAGCTCGTGAGGCGAGGCGAGGCGAGGCGAGGCGAGGCGAGGCGAGGCGAGAGAATGGGCGGATATCTTCGGGACGCAAGCGCATCCTTCGGCGTCTTGACGCGAGAGCAAGAGAAACCCCGGCCCCGATGGGCTCAGGCCACCTGGGCGGCACGCTGGCGACGCTCGAGGATGGCCGTCTTCTGCTCTTCGTGAAAGCGCTTCAAACGCTCCATGAAATCGACGACGTCGGCGCCGTCGGTCTGGCGGGCGGCGTGGTATTCCTCGGTCGTGCGGATGATGATCTCGACGACATTGGGGAAGCAGCCGCAGCAGCGGCCGCGCTTGCCCATGGCATGATAGACCTTGGCCGGGACGATCAACTGCCAACAGTCCTCGTCAAGGAGTTCGTTGATGACCCCCTTGATGTCCTTGTCGGTGATGTAATTGCAGCTGCAGACCAGCATGGCCCCTACGCTCTTCCAAACATGACTTTCAGCCACTCCTTTCTGCTAAACAGGATGGCCTTTGTCAAGAAAATTTCCGACGCAGGCCGACCATTGATGCGCGGCCCCGCCAGTGGGACGGAATCGCTGCCCGTTTCAGTGAAAATTCCGCCCCTTCGGCATGGCCTGGCGGACATCGCCGACCAGGTCCGGCACGTCGCGGATCAGCCGCGCCAGCGCCCCGGTCGACTTGCCGTCGAAGCGGTGCTCGTTGACCGGGCGGCGGATCTCGTCGGCATGGGCAAGCCCGCCGAAATCCTTGAGGTCCTCGCGAAGCAGGCCAAGTTTCTCGGTCGCATCGACCAGATGCTCGGCGACCACATGGATCACGCCGTCGGCCTTCTGCAGCCGCCCGCGCACCTTGACCAGCCGGGCGCCCATGACGATGTTCCGGTATTGCTCGAAGGTCTTCGGCCAGACGATGATGTTGGCGACCCCGGTCTCGTCCTCGATCGTCATGAAGATCACCCCCTTGGCCGAGCCCGGCCGCTGGCGCACCAGAACGAGACCCGCCACCTCGACGCGCCGCCCATTGGCCGTCTGCTCGAGCGCCGAGGAGACGAGCACGCCGTCCCGGGCAAGCTCCTCGCGCAGGAAGGAGAGCGGATGGGCCTTCAACGACAAAGACAGAACGCGGTAGTCATGGATGACCTGCTCGCCCGCCGGCATCAGCGGCAGCGAGACCTCCGCCTCGACCTGCAGCTCGGCATCCGCAGCCCCGGAAAAGAGCGGCAGGTGCTCGACGGCCGCCTGCTGATCGAGCGCCTGGGCCGCCCAGAGCGCCTCGCGGCGGCTGAGGCCCAGCGAGGCGAAGGCATCGGCATCCGCCAGCCGCTCGATCGTCGCCCGCGACAGGCCCGTGCGTTTCCACAGGTCGCGGACCGAGGCATAGCCGCTGCCGCGGCGCGCCACCAGAAGGTCCATGTCCGCCTCCGACAGGCCCTTGACCTGCCGGAAGCCCAGCCGCACCGCCTTGGTGCTCAGGATGATGCGACGCATCGAGGCATGCCGCGGCGCGACCCGCCGGGCGTCGAAGCCGCCCGCTTCCAGAATGCTGTTCCAGCAAGAGGTGTTGACGTCGACCGGCCTCACTTCGACCCCGTGCTCGCGCGCGTCGCGCACCAGCTGGGCCGGCGCATAGAACCCCATAGGCTGGGAATTGAGCAGGGCGGCGCAGAAGACGTCGGGATAGAAGGTCTTCATCCAGGCGGAGGCATAGACCAGCAGGGCGAAGGAGGCGGCATGGCTTTCCGGAAAGCCGTATTCGCCGAACCCCTCGATCTGGCTGAAGCAGCGTTCGGCGAATTCCAGCGTATAGTCCCGCTGCAGCATGCCGTCGATGAAGCGTTGCCGGAAATTGGCCACCTGCCCCGTCCGGCGGAAGGTCGCCATGGCCCGGCGCAGCTGGTCGGCCTCGGCCGGCTTGAAGCCGGCGGCGGTGATGGCGATCTGCATCGCCTGTTCCTGGAACAGCGGAACCCCCAGCGTGCGCTTCAGCACCGCTTCCAGCTCGGGCTTCGGATAAGTGATCTCGCGGCCAGCCTCCCTCTCCCTGCGGTTCTTCAGGTAGGGATGCACCATATTGCCCTGGATCGGCCCCGGCCGGACGATCGCCACCTCGATCACCAGATCGTAGAAGACGCGGGGTTTCAGCCGCGGCAGCATGCTCATCTGCGCCCGGCTTTCGATCTGGAAGACGCCGAGCGTATCGGCCCGGCAGATCATGTCATAGACCTCCTCGCGCGGATCCTCGAAGAAGGCAGCAAGCGTCATGGGCTTGTCGTAATGGCTGTCGAGCAGCTTGATCGCCTTGGCAAGGCAGGTGAGCATGCCGAGCGCCAGCACATCGATCTTCAGGATCTTCAGCGTGTCGAGGTCGTCCTTGTTCCACTCGACCATGTAGCGCCCGTCCGCCGTGTTCATGATCGGCACCACCTCGTCCAGCCGGTCGCGGGTGATGACGAAGCCGCCGACATGCTGCGAGAGGTGGCGTGGAAAGCCCATCAGGATGGAGGCATAGTCGAGCACCCGCCGGGTCGTCGAATCGGTGAGGTCGAGGCCGGCGGCCCTGGCCTCGCGCGCCGACAGATCCGCCGTCGACCAGCCCCAGATCGATCCGGAAAGCGCGGTCTGCACATCCTCCGACAGGCCGAACACCTTGGCCGTCTCGCGCCCCGCCGAACGCGCCCGGTAGTTGATGACCGCCGCCGTCAGCGCCGCATGCTCGCGCCCATAGGTCCGGTAGATGAACTGGATCACCTCCTCGCGCTTCTCGTGCTCGAAGTCGACGTCGATGTCCGGCGGTTCGTCGCGTTCGGTCGAGATGAAGCGCTCGAACAGTAGCGTCGTCTTTTCCGGGTTCACCTCGGTGATGCCGAGGCAGTAGCAGACGGCGGAATTGGCGGCCGAGCCGCGCCCCTGGCAGAGAATGCCTTCCGAGCGGGCAAAGCCGATGATGCGGTGGACGGTGAGGAAATAGGGCTCATAGCGCTTCTCGCCGATCAGGTTCAGCTCGTATTCGAGGAGGTCGGCGATCTTTCGCGGGATGCCGCCGGGGAAGCGCCAGGCAGCGCCCTCATAGGTCAGCCGGCGCAAGGCCCGGTCGGGCGTCTCGCCGCCGATCGCCTCGTCGGGATATTGATGGCTGAGTTCGTCGAGGGAAAAATCGAGCCGGCCGAAGAACTCGGCGGTCGCCGCGACCGCTTGCGGATAGGCGCGGAAGAGCCGGGCCATTTCCTCGGGCTCCTTCAGATGCCGCTCGGCATGGGCGTGCAGCCGGAAGCCGGCGTCGGTCACCGTCACATGCTCGCGGATGGCGGTCACCACATCCGCGACCGGCTTGCGCTCGGGCGCGTGATAGAAGGGGTCGTTGCTGGCGATCAGCGGCAGCGACAACCTCTGCCCCATCTGCGCGATACGGCTGAAGGAAAGGCGGTCGAGGCCGTCGTAACGCGGCACGAGCGCCAGGTAGAGCCGCCCCTTGAAGGGCTCCGCCAGGCGCGCCAGCCGCGCCGCATAATCCTCGGCTTCGGCATTCGTCGCAAAACTCGGCACCATCGCCGCGACCAGCAGATCCTCGGCCCATTCGACGAGATCGTCCTCGTAAAGCGTGCACACGCCCTTCAGCGACCGCAGGTTTCCCGCGCTCAGCAGGCGGCAGAGATGGCCCCAGCCGCGCCGATTCATCGGATAGGCGACAAGCTCCGGCGTTCCGTCGGCAAAGGCGAGCCGCGCCCCCGGACGGAAGGCATAACCCTTGATCTTCGCTGCGGCATGCAGGCGCACCACCCCCGCCACCGTGTTGCGATCGGCAAGCCCTATGCCGGAAAGGCCGATCCGGGCGGCGGTCGCCACCATCTCTTCCGGATGCGAGGCGCCCTCCAGGAAGGAGAAATTGCTGCGGCAGCCGATCTCGAAGAAGGTCGGTGTGCTCATGCGAATATGCCCTGCATGAACCAGCTCGGCCGGGCCGATCCGCGCTCGTAGAGACCCTGGCGGAAGAGCCAGAAACGGTGGCCAGCGCTGTCCTCGATGCGGAAATAGTCGCGCGGCGAGGCCTCCTCGCCGTCGATCCACCATTCCGGCGCCAACCGCTCCGGCCCCTCGGCCCGCGCCACCCTGTGCTGGGCCCGGCGCCAGCGGAAGCTGGCGGGCGGACCGTCCGGCACCTCGGCGGTCACCTCTACCGGTTCGGGATGGGAAAAGAGACGGATCGGCCTTTCGCTGCGGACCGGCGGGCCGGGCAGACGCGCGGCGGCCGGCACCGTCGCCTCGCTAAGCGGCGAAAGACCGGAGGCGCGTTCCGGCCAATGGCTGGCATGGGTGACGGGGAGCGTGAGGCACCCCTCTCCGAAACGGGCCGTCACCCGGTCGATGAAGTCGAGGGCCGCATCCTCCTGCCGCGGGCGGGTCCCGAAACTGCCCTGCGTTTCGGCCAGGGCCTCGGTACGCAGGACGTTGAGCCGGACGATCTCGAAACCGAAGCCGGCATCGAGGTCGTCATGCAGCACGCCGAGCCGTTCGGAAAACAGCGCCTGAATGCGCCGGGCGTCCTTGAGCGGCGACGCCGCGCCGATCTCGATCCGGAACACCCGGCCATCCACCCGGAACAGCAGGAGCTCGAACAGCCGGCCGCCTTCACCGCGCGCGTCGAGGCCCGATTTCAGGCCCGCCGCCAGCCGGCCGGTCAGGTCGAGGATCACCTCCTCGTCGCGGATCGGTTCCGCCAGCCGCCGTTCGACCGAAAGCAGCGCGACCGGGCGGCGGGGCACGATCGATTCCCCCTCGCGCCCGAGCGCCTGGTCGAGCCGCAGCAGCAGGCCGGGACCGAAGCGCCGGGTCAGCGGCCCGCGGGGCGCCGTCAGAAGATCGCCCACCTGCTTCAGCCCGACCCGCGCCAGCGCCGCCGCCATGCCCGCGTCGATCCGGAGCGCGGCAAGAGGAAGGGGCGAGAGAACCCGCACCATGTCGCTGTCGGCCACCACCGCATGGCCGGAAAAACGCGCGGCCGCCCAGGACAGGCCGGGCGTCGAGGAAATCGCCCCGCGCGCATCGAGCCCCAGTTGAAGAAGCCGGTCGAGCAGTTCGGCGACAAGCTTCGCCTCCCCGCCGAACAGATGGGCGCAACCGGTAATGTCGAGCATCAACCCGTCCAGGCCATCCAGCGCCACCAGCGGCGTATAGCGGTCGCACCAGTCGGCGATCGCCTCGAGAAAGCGCCGGTCCGCCGGCCTGTCGTCCTCGGCGACGTCGAGCGCCGGACAGATGGCGCGCGCCTCGGCGAGCGCCTGGCCGGCGCACAGCCCAATCGCCTCGGCGACCTCGTCGAGCGCGCTCAGCCGCATGGCATTGGCGATCCGCCCGGCGCAGACGACCGGCGGATGCTCAGGACGCCCGGTCGAACGCCACGACTGTCCCCAGCGCCGGCGCGCCAGCCGATCGGTCGAAAGGCGGGGAAACCAGAGCGCCAGGATGCGCCGGTCGGCGTGCAGGCCTTGCGCCGGCGTGAAGGGGAGCTGCGGGGTAAAATTGGCGGTCATCTTTGTTCCACTCCAGGATCAGTTCGCGAGGGCCCCCGAGCCGGATCTTTTCCGGAACGAGGCGAAAGACGGGATTGCCGATGCTGCCGCCAAGCATCGATCCGTCGGGCAGGAAGCGCGCCGCCGCCGGCGCGGGTTCGATGCGAAGGCGAAGGGAAGCGCTGCTCGCCTCTTCCTCCCCGCCCTGGCGCACCAGAAGGAGAAAACCACCGGTGCTCCTGGCCTTCAGGCTGAGGCGCCGGCTTTCGGTCAGGCCGAAGCCGCGCGGATTGCCGTTGACCTCCAGCATCACCGCCGAAAAGCCGCCCGAAGTGAGCGCCGCATCGGCAAGCCAGAGCGCATCCTCCAGCCGCCGGGGCATGGCATAGAGGAGCTCGCCCGGCTGCAATCCGTAGTCGGCAAGCCCCGCCGCATGGGGCAGGCCCGCCTCCCGCGCGATGAACCGTTCGCCGATCCACAGGATGCGCTTTGCCGGCCGACAGGACCGGCCGACCAGGCAAAGCCCCAGCCCGAAGCCGCTGACGGCCCCGGCATCCCGCAGCTGCAGGCCGCGCGCCTCGATCATCGAACCGACCGGAAACCCCTCCGGCAGCAGGCTTTCGAGACCTTGATCTTCCTGGATGACGGGGGCGCCGGACCGCGGATCCGCTTCGCCGCCGGGGCCGCCGGCCACGGGCGCAAGCCCGTCCGCAGGGGGACGCCCTTCGATCTTCGCTATGGCTTCGCGCAAGGCAAAAAGCCTCTCCTGCGCCTGAGCGGTCGCGCTCATGACGTCTCTCCTGCTGGAATGTTCCCTATATGTTCTTATGGATTCCAGAGCTTGCTAAAAGAGTCAACCGGATTCGTTGTGAATTTATTCCTTGACAGGATTCCCACTCGAAATGCGGGGGCAAAGGTCCTATATGGAAGCGTAGTCAAGGAGTACCGATGGCCCGTATCGACCAGACAGAAGATTGGCGCGAACGCCATGCCCCGACGATCAGCGCGTTCGAATCGCTGGCGATCGAGGCCTATGGCCATTTGCCGGAGGAATTCCGTGCGCTGACAGGCAATCTGATCATCGAGATCGCCGATTTCCCTACCGACGAGGTTTTCGAGGACATGGCGCTGGAAACGCCCTTCGATCTGCTCGGCCTGTTCGAGGGCCGCGGCATTTCCGAGCGTTTCACCATGGAAACCGGTGAGATGCCGAACCGCATAACCCTCTATCGCCGCCCGATTCTCGACTACTGGGCCGAGAACGAGGAAACGCTGGGCGACATCATCACCCATGTGCTGATCCATGAGATCGGCCACCATTTCGGCCTGTCCGACGACGACATGGAGCGTATCGAGGAAAGCGCCGAAGATGCCGCCGCGGAATCCGACGGCATGTCCGCCTCGTTGAAGGATTAACCCCGCGCCGCGAGGAAGTGGGCGATCCCGGCCTCGGCACAGCTGAGGTCCTGGGCCGGCGTTCCCGAGCTGATGCCGATCCCGCCGACCACCTCGCCGTCGATGATCACCGGCAGGCCGCCGCCGACCACCATCAGCCGGCCGCCGATCGCCGAATGAATGCCGAAGGCCGGGCTGCCCGGCTGGCTGGCCGCGCCATATTCATGGGTCGCCTTCTTCGCCGCCGCCGCGGTGAACGCCTTGTCGATGGCGATCGTCGTGCTCGTCACCTTGCCGCCGTCCATGCGCTCGAAGGCGATCAGCTGGCCGCTCTCGTCGGTGATGGCGATGCACATCGGCACGCCGATCTCGCGGGCCTTTTCGCCGGCGCCGGCGATCAGCAGGCGGGCATCGGAAATATCGAGACGTCGGATGGTCAGCACGGGCATTCTCCTCGGATGCGTGGGGGGACAGGCGCCGCAATTCGACAGAGGCGCCCGAGCCCCGACCATGGCCGCAACCGCCCTTCAAGGACAATGGCGCCCTGCGGAAAAACATCTGTGCGCAGGACGGCATATCGCATCGCCGCCGGACCCGCAGCCTGCGTCCTCTGCCGCGTCCGGAAACGGGTGGCCGCCGCCCCGCCCGCTGCCTATCCCTTGGCCTCCAACACCCAAGGAGGTTTCCATGACAAGCCTGAACGACAAGGTCGCCATCATCACCGGAGCGTCGTCCGGCATCGGCCGCGCCACCGCCCTTCTGTTTGCCGCAGAAGGCGCATCGCTGGTGCTCAATGCCAGGGGCAGTGAAGCCCTCGACGAAATCGTCGACCGCGTGCGCCGCGCCGGCGGCAAGGCCCAGGCCGTGCCGGGCGACGTCGCCCTGGCCGAAACCCATGAAAGGCTGCTGGATGCGGCGGTGAGCCACTTCGGCGGTCTCGACATCGCGATCAACAATGCCGGGGCCGTCGGCCCGGTCAAGCCGCTGGCGGACGTCACCCTGCCCGAATGGCGGGACACGCTCGCCGCCAACATCACCTCGGCCTTCCTCGCCGCCCGGCTGCAGATCCCGGCCATGCTGGAGCGCGGCTCCGGCGCGCTGGTCTTCGTCTCGACCTTCGTCGGAACGAGCGTCGGCCTTCCCGGCATGGGCGCCTATGCCGCCTCGAAGGCCGGCCTCATGGGGCTGGTGAAGGGCATCACCGCGGATTACGGCAGCCGCAACATCCGGGCCAATGCGCTGCTGCCGGGCGGCACCGATACGCGCATGGCCGGCGATCAGGCCCAGAAGGACTGGGCGGCAGGCCTGCACGCCCTGAAGCGCATCGCCCGGCCCGAAGAGATAGCCCAGGCCGCCCTGTTCCTGGCCGGCCCGATGGGGAGCTTCGTCGCCGGCTCCGCCCTCTATGCCGACGGCGGCAATTCCGCCGTCAAATGATCCGAGGCATCGGGGCGCCCGCCGCACATGGCAGGCGCCCCGAGCCTGTCATTGTTCGCCGAGCTTCATGCTCGGATCGTAATCCTTGCCGTGCACGGTCTTCACCACGGCCTGCCCGCAATGCATCTGGTTGGTCGCGGCATTGAAGGACAGGCTCGGCGCGCCGTGCAGTTCCCAGCCCTTGTTGAGCGCATCGGTGACGCGATGACAAAAGGCCGCGTCGTCCGGGCCGGTGAGGAAACGATAGACCTTCATGCTGTCCTGCCTTCTCTTGCTTCGATGACCCGAGCCTTGGCGAGAAGCCGCTCGGCCTGTTCCAGATGCAGCCGCTCGACCATACGGCCGTCAAGGTTGATGACGTTGAGGCCCGCCGTCGCCGGATCGGCAAAGGCGGCGACGATCGTCTTCGCCTCGGCCAGCGCGTCGGCCGAAAAGCCGAAATGCCGGTTGGCGCCGTCGATCTGCGCCGGATGGATCAGCATCTTGCCGTCGAAACCCATGGCGCGGCCCTGCGCGCATTCCGCCTCATAGGTCTCCAGCGTCTTGAATTCGTTCGACACGCTGTCGATCGCATCGAGCCCGTAGGCGCGCGCGGCCAGGATCACCTGCATCAGGAAGGGCACGACATAGGTCCGCCCCGGCTCCGGCGCCACGCCGGTTTCCTTCCTGAGATCGTTCAGCCCGACGACGAAGCAGTCGAGCAGGCCGCCGGCGGTGCGGCCCGAGCCGGCGATCGCCGCGGCGTTGAGAACCCCGCGCGGCGTCTCGATCATCGCCCAGATCCTGAGACTTTCCGTCGCATCCGATTCCGCCAGCATGTCGGCGACGCGCTGCACGTCGTCCGGTCCGTCGACCTTCGGCAACAGCACCGCATCCGGCCGGCAGGCGATCACCGCCGCCATGTCGTCGGCGAAGAATTCCGTGTCGAGGCCGTTCACCCGGATGATCGCCTCGCGGCCCTTGAGCGGCGTGTCCGCGAAGAAACGCCTGAGATTGTCGCGTGCTTCGGCCTTTTTCTCGGGTGCGACCGAATCCTCGAGGTCGAAGATGACGGCATCGCAGGCAAGGCCGTGCGTCTTTTCCAGCGCCCGGACATTGATCGCCGGCACGCTGAGGACGGAGCGGCGCAACCGCGCCGGGTGATGCGAATTGATCGAATTCATGCGCCAAGTTCTGCCAAGCTTTGCCCGGCCATGCAAGGCGACATTTGGCGGAAACCCCTTGCATTCCGCGGGAAGAAGGACCACCTTGAGCGCAGAGAAAGGATTTCCACCATGCAAAATCTCCGTTCCGTCGCCATTGCCGCAGCCGGCATCGTCGTCCTGGCGATTGCAGCCGCCTTCACCGTCTCGCTGACGCTGATCGCCGGCGCCGTGCTGACGCTGACGCTTGCCGCCCGCATGCTGACCGCGCGGCCGAAGAAGGCCCCCGTCTATGCCAAGGCAAAGGCGCAAGGCCGCGAGATGCGCGTGTGGAACGACGGCCGCGGAACGATCATCGATCTCTGATAGGATCGGCCGGACGCCCGGAAAACTGACGCTTGCGCCGCCGGGCGTACCCGTTTGGCCAATAAAGGCCTTCAAATCCGCGCGATTTTCCTCTATGGCCAGCGGAATTCCTGAATTGCATTCCGAAGGCAGGGTCTGATGGAAAAGTTCGTAAAGCTCACCGGCGTCGCAGCACCCCTTCCGGTCGTCAACGTCGACACCGACATGATCATCCCGAAGGACTATCTGAAGACCATCAAGCGCACCGGTCTCGGCCAGGGCCTGTTCGCCGAGGCGCGCTACAAGGAAGACGGTTCGGAAAACCCGGATTTCGTCCTCAACAAGCCGGCCTATCGCAATGCCCAGATCCTGGTTGCCGGCGACAATTTCGGCTGCGGTTCCTCGCGCGAACACGCCCCTTGGGCGCTTCTCGACTTCGGCATCCGCTGCGTGATCTCCACCTCGTTCGCCGACATCTTCTACAACAACTGCTTCAAGAACGGCATCCTGCCGATCGTCGTCAGCCCCGAAGACCTCGACAAGCTGATGGACGACGCCAACCGCGGCTCCAACGCCGTTCTGTCGGTCGACCTTGAATCGCAGGAAATCACCGGTCCGGACGGCGGCACCATCAAGTTCGACATCGACGCCTTCAAGCGCCACTGCCTGCTGAACGGCCTCGACGACATCGGCCTGACGCTGGAAAAGGCATCGAGCATCGCCGCCTTCGAAAAGACCAACGCCCAGACCCATCCCTGGGCCTGAACACACCTTGTCCGGTGCGGGGGCGGCCTGTTCGTCCCCCGCGCCGAAATCACACGGTCCCGGCGCCTCCCACCGTACCGTTCTGCCGTTGAGCGTCCTTGAAATGCGGGTTTTTGCCCGATAGAAGGCGGCAACTCTTTTCCAAAGCCAGGGAGGCTTTCCATGACACAGCGCAATCTCTTCCTTCTGCCCGGCGACGGCATCGGCCCCGAAGCCATGGGCGAGGTCCGCAAGATCATCGCCTACATGAACGCCGAACAGGGCTCAGGCTTCGCCACCGACGAAGGTCTGGTCGGCGGATGCGCCTACGACGCCCATGGCGCGGCGATCTCCGAGGACGACATGGCCAAGGCGATGAACGCCGATGCCGTGCTGTTCGGTGCCGTCGGCGGCCCGAAATGGGACGACGTTCCCTATGACGTCCGCCCCGAGGCCGGCCTGCTGCGCCTGCGCAAGGATCTCGAACTCTTCGCCAACCTGCGGCCGGCGATCTGCTACCCGGCGCTCGCTTCCGCCTCCTCGCTGAAGCCCGAACTGGTCGAAGGCCTCGACATCCTGATCGTGCGCGAACTGACCGGCGGCGTCTATTTCGGCGAGCCGAAGACCATTACCGATCTCGGCAACGGCCAGAAGCGTGCGATCGACACGCAGGTCTACGACACCTACGAGATCGAGCGCATCGCCTCGGTCGCCTTCGAGCTGGCACGCACCCGCAAGAACCGCGTCTGCTCGATGGAAAAGCGCAACGTGATGAAGTCGGGCGTCCTGTGGAACCAGGTCGTCACCGAAACCCACAAGGCCAAGTATCCGGACGTCCAGCTCGAGCACATGCTCGCCGACGCCGGCGGCATGCAGCTCGTTCGTGCGCCGAAACAGTTCGACGTCATCGTCACCGACAACCTGTTCGGCGACATGCTCTCCGACGTCGCCGCCATGCTCACCGGCTCGCTCGGCATGCTGCCCTCCGCCTCGCTCGGCGCGCCGGATGCCAAGACCGGCAAGCGCAAGGCGCTCTACGAGCCGGTCCACGGCTCGGCCCCGGACATTGCCGGCAAGGGCATCGCCAACCCGATCGCCATGATCGCCTCGTTCGCCATGTGCCTGCGTTACTCCTTCAACATGGTGAAGGAAGCCGACAACCTCGAAAAGGCGATTGCCGCCGTGCTCGACAAGGGCATCCGCACCGGCGACATCATGAGCGAAGGCGCAACGAAGGTCGGCACCGCCGAGATGGGCGACGCCATCCTCGCCGAGTTCAAGGCGCTTTCGGCCTGACAGGCCCTTGCATTTGGAAGCCGCGGCAACCATCTTGCCGCGGCTGCATGCCGTTCATGGAGACCCGTCCAGGCCTTCTCCGTCGCCCGGCAGGCTGGAATGAAGCGGAAGGCTGGACGTGAGCGGCATCGACAAGATCAGGACCTGGCTGAAGAGGCGCCGTGACCTCAACCGTCACCCGCCCGCGCCGCACTACTGGCAGATCTTCGCCGTCGTCGCCGCCAATCTCGTCCTCCTCTCCTTCCTGATCTTCGACGAGGCGGTCGGCGCCTCAAGGCACCGCGACATCTTCACCCGCTCGCTCGGCAAGATGATCACCGAATTCGGCAGTTCCGGCTGGATCCTGACGGCCGCGGCCATGCTGGCGCTCACGGGCTTTGCCTCCTGGCGGCTGTCGCGCGGCGCAAGGCAGCGCTTCCGCGCGCTCTATCTCGGCCAGATCGGCGCCTATGCCTTCCTCGCCGTGGCGCTGTCCGGCATTCTTGCCAATCTCGTCAAGCGGGTCATCGGCCGCGCCCGCCCCGGCCAGTTCGAGGACTGGGGCTCGTTCGGCTTCTCCTCTTTCAGCGGCGCGAAATTCGAGAGCTTCCCGTCCGGCCACGCCACCACGGTCGGGGCCATCTTCATGGTGCTGATCCTGCTCCTGCCCCGCTACCGGTTAGCATTCATGCTGCTGGCGCTGTGGATGGCGTTCAGTCGCGTCATGGTCGGCGCACACTATCCGAGCGACGTGATCGCCGGTCTGTCCTTCGGCGCCTGGTTCACCCTGCTGCTCGCCAATATCTTTGCCCGCTACCGCCTGGTCTTCATGCCCGACGCCAAGGGCTGGCCGGTACCGCGCATCGCGCTCATTGCGAGCCATCGTCCCGCCTGATCCCGGCCAATTCATCACAAGTCCGTGAAAAGCCGAACCGATCGGCCCTTTGACGTGCAACGTTCAAACCGAATTCCCATGTTCCTCGTAATGGTTTTTGAACGGTCTGCGGCTGGGGACGCTTGCCTTTGGCAAAAATCGACCTACGCGCGATGGAACCCGTATGGCCTTGGCCCGTTCATGCATGAGTGCCGAATAGACGACCCCGTCCTGATCGTACCGCCCATGGAGACGCCGATGAAAGCCATGTCCGCCGACAGACACATCATCCGATTTGCGATGGCTCAGCCCTATCTCGAACGCGAGGAGGAACTGGATCTGGCGATCCGCTGGAGAGACAACGACGATCAGGATGCCCGCAATCGCATCGCCCATGCCCATATGCGCCTGGTCATCGCCATGGCCTCCAAGTTTCGCGGCTTCGGCCTGCCGCTCAACGACCTGATCCAGGAAGGTTATATCGGCCTCCTGGAAGCCGCGGCCCGCTTCGAGCCGGCCCGGGAAGTCCGTTTCTCCACCTATGCCGGCTGGTGGATCCGCGCCTCGATGCAGGATTACATCCTGCGCAACTGGTCGATCGTGCGCGGCGGCACGAGTTCGTCGCAGAAGGCGCTGTTCTTCAACCTGCGCCGCCTGCGCGCCAAGCTCGCCCAGGGCGACAACCGGCTGAGCGACCAGGCCATCCACCAGGAGATCGCCTCGGCCCTCGGCGTCAGCCTGGCCGACGTCCAGTCGATGGATGCGCGGCTCTCCGGTGCCGACGCTTCGCTGCAGGCGCCGATGAAGGGCCGCGACGGCGGCGACGGCAGCGAACAGCTGGAAATGCTGGAAAGCAACGAAGTGCCACCGGACGAACAGGTCACCGGCATCATCGACGGCGAACGCTGGCGCGGCTGGCTGAAGAATGCGCTGACCGAACTCAACGAGCGCGAAAACCGCATCATCAAGGCGCGCCGCCTGACCGAGGACGGCGCAACGCTCGAGGAGCTCGGCGCCGAACTCGGCATTTCCAAGGAACGTGTCCGCCAGATCGAGACGCGCGCGCTGGAAAAACTGAAGGCCGCGCTCACCCACTACGGACCGAAGACGGGCCAGATGCGCGAAATGGCCTTTTGAAACAGCGACGCAAACTACAAGGGCCGGTTCGTACCGGCCCTTCACGGTAAATGTGAAATAGAGGTCACAAATCTCGATCAGCAAAACTGACTGTTGCAGGAAGTTCCTGCGACAAGAACAGCTTACTCGTCTTCTCCGCGAAGAAGAGCGTCAACCTCCTCCGGGGCGATCCGCCTCAGTTTCTTGGCAATGTCTCGGTCATAGCGGCGGTCGTTCGGCTCTTGCCCCGCCTGGGCCTTTTTGCCTATCTGTTTGGCAAAAAGCTGGATATCCAGCGACCTACGAGTGCGTTTGTTGTCCGTATTCATCCGTGTTTCCAAATGAAGACTGTCGCGAATTAGCTGTAATAGGCACTTGTACGACAATCGTTCAGCACGGCGCAGAACCGAATGGTCCGCGATAGTTTGGTACGGAGGATGCTTTATCAAGACATTTTCGGCAAGCGAAACCGTCCGAAAGGACGCGGCAGGTAGACTCGGCATGTCTATGTGCCCGGATTCCACATTTTAGCCAGGCCGGTCCATCCCGGCCCCTTGTCTATTCCGAGATGATCTTGACCTTGGCGCCCGGCGCAACCGTCGACGTCGGTCCCAGCGCATTGATCAGCCGAAAGAGTTCCAGCTTGCGATCCGTGCCCATCATGCGCGCCGAAAGCGTGCCGATCGTATCGCCCGGGCCGACGGTGACCACCCGCACGCGCAACGGCTTCAGTGTCGCCGCCTCCTGCGGGGTGATGCGCCGGAAGCTCGCTCTCAGCTTGTCCGCCGTCGGGGTGAGCACGGCGCTGCCCTTCGGAACGGCGGTCAGGAAGCGGAAGATCTGCGGACCGATGCGGATGACGGTGATGTCGAAATCCCAGCGTTCGGCCGAAGCGCGCGCAGTCGCCGCCTCCAGCCCGTTGACGGTGGTCTCGCGGATCGTCTCCGGCAGCAGACCCGTCACCCAGCCGCTGGAAATATAGTTGGACAGGCTGCGACGCTCGGCATCGGCCACGCCGTCGAAACGGATCGCCACGTCGCCGGGGCCGGTGGCAAGCACCGCCTCGACCTTGTTGTCGATCTGGAAGCCGTCCGGAACCTCGAAGCGGATGCCGAGGCTGCCGTGCAGGAAGGTCTGGCCGCGGACATAGCCCTCCTGCGGGCTGTCGCCATAAAGCAGGCCGTCGATCCCCTTGAGATAATAGTCGCGGCCCGATTCGCCATGCGTGCCCTCCGGCCCGAAGGCGCGCGCATGGCGCCGTGCCAGCTCGACGCGCTGCGGCGCATTCGGGTGGCTCGACAGGAAGTCGAGGCTCTGGTCGGCATCGGGATCGACCGAGGTAAAATGGCTGTAGCTCGCCATGGAATCGAGGAAACGGGCAGCGGCATACGGATCATAGCCGGCTTCGCCGAGCGTGCGCACGCCGATCACGTCGGCCTGCAGTTCCTGCTGGCGGGAGAAGGCGGCGAGCCTGAGCTTGCCGCGCGCCAGCGCCTGCTTGCCGGCAAGATCGCTCGACAACACTTCGGCGACCACGCGGCTGGCGATCACTTCCGCCTCCTCGCGCCGCTGCCGCTCGATGCCGTGGTTCGCCGTCACATGGGCCATCTCGTGGGACAGTACGGCCGCCACTTCCGAGGCGTCGTTGGCAAGCGCCAACAGGCCGCGCGTCACGTAGAGATAGCCGCCGGGCAGGGCGAAGGCGTTGATCGCCGGGGAATTCAGGATGGTGATGCGATAGGACTGGTTCGGGTTCTCCGAGACCGCGGTCAGCGCGCCGGCGATCCGGGCGACCAGCTTTTCCGTCTTTTCGTCGTGATATTCGCCGCCGTAGCTTGCGACGATGCGCGGATGCTCGCGCGCGCCCATCTGGGCCCGCGGATCGTCCTTCTGCACCTGGTCGACGATCTGCGGATTGTCGGAAGGGCCGACGGTCGGCACATAGGCCTGTTCGAACAGCGTCTGGCAGGAGCTGAGCGTCAGCGAGGCGCAGAGAAGCGCAACCGCGCCCCGTGCGACACCGGCCTGACGGTGTCGCCGCACGCGACCGACAAGCGATACGCCTTTACCGCCCATGACGTTCATCCTGCCTCAACAACAACGCGCCCTCGAACCTCCTTTTGAATCGCCCCAGGCACCGACGCAACCGGAAATCGATCCGGCAAACGAGACCTCGCATCGGTGTGGCCCTTTTAACATCATTCGTTAGATATGGATAAAATTGCATGAGGAAAAAGAGGCGGTGCCGGATAAGTAGGAACGAAAAGGCAGAAAGACGGACCCGTCAGGTCCTCTTGAGCGAATGCCACCGGCGAACGTCCAAAATAAGGCGAAGGCGTCGTGCCTTAGCGTCAGCCGCCGTCGGCCTTTCCGAGGAAATCGGCGATGGAGGCGATGTCGGTCCGGGCGAAGAACGCCTCCCGCGATGCCCCAAGCGCGATGCGGCCGGCTTCGAGGAACAGCACGTCGGCGGCGAGCCGCGCCACCTCCTGCGGATCATGCGTGACGATGACGATCGTATGGCCCGTCTCGCGATGCAGGTCGAGCAGCAGGTCGGCCATCGCCGCCCTGAGGCCCGGATCGAGCGCCGCGAACGGCTCGTCGAGCAGCATGACCGGCTTCCGGCGCACCAGCGCCCGGGCAAAGGCCGCCCGCTGCCGCTCGCCGCCCGACAGCGTCGCCGGCAGGCGTTTTTCGTAGCCGCCGAGCCCCACCCGGGCCAGCGCCTCGCTCACCGCCAGCCGATCGCCCGGCGAAAGCCGCATCGCCGGATCGATGCCCAGCCCGACATTGGTGAAGAGGTCGAGATGGGCAAAGAGGTTGTTGTCCTGGAACACCAGCGACACCGGACGGTCGGCGGGAGAAAGCCGGCTGACGTCCTCATCTCCGATCAGCACGCGGCCTTGATCCGGCTGCTCGAACCCGGCGATCAGGTTGAGCAGCGTCGACTTGCCCGAGCCGGACGGCCCGGCGACGGCGGTGATGAGACCGCCGGCAATGCGGCAGTCGAAATGGAAATCGGCCGAACCCAGCCTGAGCTTCACATCCTCAAGCACGACGGCGCTGACATTGTTATCCGGCATGGCTTGTTTCCTTTCGCCGGGGTTCCGGCGTCCCCGCCAGCGCCAGCAAAAGGCAGACGAGGCCGAGCAGAAGCGCCAGCCCGTCGGCATCCTGGTTGCGATAGGCACCCATCCGGCTGTAGATCAGCCAGGGCAGCGTCGTCAGGTTTTCCGAGCCGAACAGCGCCACCGCGCCGAGATCGCCGAGCGACAGCGCCATGGCGAAGGACAGGGCCGTGAAAATCTGCCGGCGCAGCACCGGCCAGTCGATCAGGCGGAGCCGGGCGAGCCCCCGGATACCCAGGCTATTGGCGAGCCGGGCGCTGCGCAGCCGATGCGCCTCGAAGGCCGGCGAGAGCACCCGCATGGCAAAGGGCAGTGCCATCAGCGCATTGATGCCGACGACCACGCCCGCCGCATAGCGCGCCACGTCGCCCTGGGCGCGCAGCACCAGGAACCAGCCGGTGGCGAGAACCGCCGTCGGCACGAGCAGGACCAGCGACGAGACCGCGGCAAGCGCGCCGGAAACGACGGTCGCCAGCGGCGGACGCCGCTTGCCCTCGGCCAGCGCCGCCCGGGCGCGGATGACGGCGACGCCGACCAGAACAGAGACCAGCGCCGCGGAAAACCCGATGACGAGGCTGGTGACGGCCGCGTCGAGCACCGCCCTGTCGGCGACAAGTCCGGCCAGGTCCGACCGGAGGCCGGCGAGCAGGACCTGCCCGAGCGGCAGGCCGAGAAACAGCGTGCAAGCCAGAATCACCAGACCGTCGCCAAGGCGGGCAAACGGCCTGCGCCCGTCGAAGCGCTGCGCCGCCGCGCCGAGCGTCGTGCCGGGATCGGCAGGCGCGGGGAAGAGCGCCATGGCGCCGAGGATCACCGCCGTCACGGCGATCTGCAGGAAGGCCAGCGCCACGGCCCGGGCCGGATCGAAATCCAGCCGCAGCGCCTGGTAGATCGCGACCTCGATCGTCGTGGCCGCCGGCCCGCCGCCGAGCACCAGGACGAGAGTGAAGCTGGTGGCGCACAGCATGAAGATCAGCCCGGCTATGCCGGGAATGACGCGCCGGAGCACCGGCCATTCGATGAAGCGGAAAACCGAAAGCCCGCCCATGCCGAGGCTGGCGCCGGAACGCCAGTATTCGGCGGGAATGCGCTCGAGGCTCGCCAGCATCAGCCGCGCGGCGAGCGGCAGGTTGAAGAACACATGGGCGATCAGGATGCCCGAAAGCCCGTATATGCTGAAGCGTTCGCCCGAACCCAGCGCCGCCAGCAGGTCGTTGACCAGACCCTGTCGTCCCCAGATACCGACGATGCCGAGCGCGCCGATCAGCACCGGCAGGCCCATCGGCACGGCCATCAGCCGGATCAGCCAGCGGCGGCCGAGAAACCGCGGCTGGCGGGCGAGCGCACGCGCCACCGGGATGGCGGCAGCGACCGAGATCAACGTCGAAAGCACCGCCTGCAGGAGGGTGAACCACAAGACCCGGCGCACGACCGGATCACCGATGATCGTCGCAGCCGAGGTCTCGCCGCCGACCGAAAGCAGCGCGGCAACGGCGGTTGCGACGAAACCGGCGATCAGCGCCAGCACGAAAAGGCCGCCGGCGATCGCCGGCAGCCTGTCGTCCATTCGTGATCGCCGCAGGACCGCCATGCTCAGTTGAGCGTCATGGCGGCGAGCCACTCGTCGATCCAGGCCTTGCGGTTCTTCGCCACCTCGTCCGGGCTCATCAGGAAGGTCTTTTCCGGCGAGACCAGCTTGCCGAAGGCGTCCGGCAGCGGTTCGGAGGTCGCGGCCGCAGGCATCATCCAGTTGTTGGTGGGAATGGTGTCCTGGAAGCCGGGCGTGACCATGAAGGACAGGAACTGCCGCGCCAGGTCCTTCTGCGGCGCGCCCTTGATGAGGCCCGCCACCTCGATCTGGATATAGTGCCCCTCGGAGAATGCCGCCGCCTGGTAGAGCTCGGTGTTCTCAGCCACCATGTGATAGGCCGGCGAGGTGGTGTAGGAGAGAACCATCGGCGCCTCGCCCTTGGTGAACAAGCCATAGGCCTCCGACCAGCCGGGGGTGACGGTCAGCACGCGGCCCTTGAGCTTGGCCCAGGCCTCGTCCGCCTCGTCGCCATAGACCGACTTGACCCAGAGCAGCAGGCCGAGCCCCGGCGTCGAGGTGCGCGGATCCTCGATGACGATCTTGTCCTTCGGATCCCCCTCGACCAGTTCCTTGAGGCTCTTCGGCGGGGTCTTCATCGTCTCGGTGTCGTAGATCACGGCAAAGTGGCCATAGTCATAGGGCACGAAGACGTCGTCGGAAAAACCGCCGGGCACCTTGACCGCGGAGACGTCGATGCCGTGCGGCTCGAACAGTCCCGTCTCTTTGGCTTCCGACACCAGGTTGGTGTCGAGGCCGAGCACCAGGTCCGCCTTGGTTCCCTCGCCCTCCAGCTTCAGCCGGGTGAGCAGCGCCACGCCGTCGGCGACGCCGACGAAATCGACCGTGCAGTCGCAGGTCTTTTCGAAGGCTTCCTTGACCTTCGGGCCCGGGCCCCATTCCGAGATGAAGCTCTCATAGGTATAGACGGTCAGCGTCCTGTCGGCGGCGACGGCCATAGAACCGGTCAGCGCCAGCATGGCGAGCGCGGCAAGGCCGCGGCGAAAATGGAAATGTGTATGGGTCGGCATGAAAGGCCCCCTCCTTGGCATGTTGAAAATACGGGATAGGGCGTCTTCAATGACACGCGTCTAATCCCTCCGCCGGTGTTAGCCGGATCAGGTTCCGCGGGTTGGCATGAAGCCTCTCAGCCATCGGTCCGTTTTCGGACCAAAGGCACCCCGTTAGAGCGAAAAAAGACATAGCGCGCAGCAACCCGCCTTGCAAGCCAATGAAGCGGAGTGAATGTCGGGGCGAACCTGTCATCAGCGCGCAAACGCTTTGCCAATACATTCGCCCTAGACTGGGAAACCGACATGCCGGATTTCAGCGGCCTCGCATGGACAAGCGCGGCAGGCATGGTATCTGGTATGTCCGATACGGCGAGACAGAGACTGCATGTTCAATACAGCATCCGATACCCCGGCGCCCGAGGCGCAGGCAGGCGCCCCGGCGGATCTGAGTTTCCGGCGCCAGCTTTCCATCGCGGGCAGCTCCTTTTGGGCATCGCCGATGCGCAACCGCATCCTGATCCTGGCCACCATCCTGCTGGCGATCATTCTGCTCACCGCCTACGGCCAGATCCTGCTCAACCGCTGGAACGCACCATTCTACAACTCGCTCGAACGCCGCGATCTCAATGCATTCATCGCCGAGCTGTGGAATTTCGGCAAGATCGCCGGCTTTCTGCTGGTCCTGAACGTCACCCAGACCTGGCTCAACCAGATGACCGCGCTTTACATGCGCGAGGGCCTGGCCCGGCAGGTGGTGGACGAATGGCTGGCCGATCGACGCGCCTACCGGCTGTCATTGTCCAGCCCGCTCGGCGTCAATCCGGACCAGCGGCTGCACGAGGACACCCGCAAGCTTGCCGAAATGACCACGTCGCTGACCATCGGCCTGGTGCAGGCGACCATCCTGCTGGTCAGCTTCATCGGCGTGCTGTGGAACCTGTCGAGCGATTTCGTCTTCCACTTCCGGGACTACAGCTTCTCGATCCCCGGCTACATGGTCTGGGGGGCCGTCGCCTATGCGGGCCTTGCCTCGCTGTTCAGCCAGATCGTCGGCTGGAACCTCACGCGGCTCAATGCCACCCGTTATGCCAATGAGGCCGAGCTGCGCTTCTCGCTGATGCGGGCGAGCGAAAACCTCGAGGCGATCGCGCTGGCCCGCGGCGAGGATACCGAGCGGCGCCATATCCACCAGAAACTGGACGCCGTGGTGGCGTCCATCAGCCGCCTCGCCATGGCGCTCACCAACCTCACCTGGGTCACGGCCGGTTTCGGCTGGCTGGCCATCATCGTTCCCATTCTCATCGCCTCGCCGGCCTATTTCGCGGGAACCATGAGCTTCGGTGGCCTGATGATGGCCGCCGCCGCCTTCAACCAGGTCCATTCGGCGCTGCGCTGGTACGTCAACAACTATGATTCCATCGCCGACTGGAAGGCCAACCTGATGCGCGTCTCGGCGCTGCGTGCAGCACTCATCGACATGCCCGAGGGACCGGCGGAGGGCCAGATCGTCGTCGCGCCCGGCGAGAGCGGCCGCTTGACGCTGGAGGCCGTCTCGATCGCCTCCCATGTGGATGGCGACTGCGAAGAGGACGGTTTCCGCATCAGGGAACAGGATCCCACCATCCTCGCCGGCGACCATGTGATGATCAACGGCGACCAGGGCGTCAACCGCAAGCTCCTGTTCAATGCCATCGCCGGCCTGTGGCCCTACGGCAAGGGCCGCATCCTGCTGCCGCAGGAAGACGACATCCTGTTCGTGCCGCAGCTCGAATACCTGCCCGAGGGCAAGCTGAGAAGCGTTCTGGCCTACCCGCTCGCCTCCGCCGGCTTCACCGACGAGGCCATGGTCGGGGCACTCAAGCGCGTCGGCCTTGCCCGCATCGCCGGCAAGCTCGATGAGCGCGCCCGCTGGGACCGGCTGCTCGACAAGGACGAGCAGATGGCGCTCGCCTTCGCCGGCCTCATCCTGCGCAAGCCGCGCTGGATCGTGCTGAACGACGTTCTCGAAGGTCTGGAACCGGATACCGTGACCACGCTCTCCGGCGTGCTGGCCGAGCTTTCCGGCTCGACCCTGATCTATATCGGCCGCTCCGGCGCCTTCTACGACACGCTGTCGCCGAACCTGCTGCATCTGGAGCGCAACCATTGCGCGCCGCCGGACGAGATCGACAAGCCCAAGGCCTGAACCTGCGGCCCGGCGGGAGGACGATTACCCCTCCAGCTCCTCGCGCAGCATTTCCAGCTCCAGCCATTCCTCTTCCATGCGAACGAGGTCGGCGCGCAGCTTTTCCGTCTCGGCGGCGAGCTTGTTGAAGGTCGCCTGGTCCTTGGCGAAGAGGTTCGGATCAGCCATCTTCGCCTCGCGGGCGGCGATGTCCTTCTCGGTCTTCTCCATCTCCTTCGGCAGGTTCTCCAGCGCGAACTTCTGCTTGTAGGAGAGCTTGCCGCGGGCCTTGCCGCCGCCGTCGGCAGGCTTCGCAGCGCCGCTGTCGGACGATTTCGCCTTCTCGGCCTTTTCAGCCTTCTTGCGTTCGTCCTCGGCGCCCTTCTTCTGCGCCAGCATGTCGGAATAGCCGCCGGCATATTCGATCCAGCGGCCGTCCGGATTTTCCGGATCGGCCGGCGCGATCGTCGAGGTCACGGTGCGGTCGAGGAAGTCGCGGTCGTGGCTGACCAGGATGACCGTGCCGGTATAGCCGGCGACGATCTCCTGCAACAGGTCGAGCGTCTCGATGTCGAGGTCGTTGGTCGGTTCGTCGAGGATCAACAGGTTCGACGGCTTGGCCATCATCCGCGCCAGCATCAGCCGGGCGCGTTCGCCGCCGGACAGGTTCTTGATCGGGGTGCGCGCCTGCTCCGGCTGGAACAGGAAATCCTTCATGTAGCCGGTCACATGCTTCTGTTCGCCGTTGACGAGCAGGTTCTCGCCGCGCCCGTCGGTCAGGTAATGCGCCAGCGAATCCTCGAGATTGAGGTCCTCGCGCTTCTGGTCGAGCACGGCGATCTCGAGATTGGTGCCGAGCTTGACCGTGCCGCTGTCGGGTTGCAGCTGGCCGGTGAGCATCTTGAGCAGCGTCGTCTTGCCGGCCCCGTTCGGGCCGATCAGGCCGATGCAGTCGCCGCGATGAACCCGGATCGAGAACGGCGAAACGATGGTGCGCTCGCCATAGGCTTTTGCGATCTTCTCCGCCTCGATCACCAGCTTGCCGGACTCTCGGCCTTCCGTGGCGCTCGCCTGGATCGTGCCCTGCGGGCCCTTGTGGCCGCGATATTCGGCGCGGAGGTTCTGCAGGTTGCCGAGGCGGCGCATGTTGCGCTTGCGCCTTGCGGTGACCCCGTAGCGCAGCCAGTGCTCCTCGCGCTGGATCTCCTTGCCGAGCTTGTGCTGCTCGATCTCTTCCTCTTCCAGCACCTTGTCGCGCCATTCCTCGAAATGGCCGAAGCCGCGGTTGAGCCGGCGCGACAGGCCACGGTCGAGCCAGACGGTCGCGGTCGATACCTTCTCGAGAAAGCGGCGGTCATGCGAAATCACGACAAGCGCGCTGCGGCTCTTGGCCAGCTCGCCTTCCAGCCATTCGATGGTCGGCAGGTCGAGATGGTTGGTCGGCTCGTCGAGCATCAGGATGTCGGGTTCCGGCGCCATGACGCGGGCCAGGGCCGCGCGCCTCGCCTCGCCGCCCGACAGGCTCGCCGGGTCTTCCTGGCCGGAAAGCCCCAGATGCTCCAGAAGATAGGTGACGCGGTACGGATCGTCGCCCGGCCCGAGCCCCGCCTCGGCATAGGCCTGCACCGTCTTGTGCGCTCCGAAATCTGGCGCCTGCTCGAGATAGCGGATGGTCGCTGCCGGATGGCGGAACACCTCACCCGACTGCGGCTCGACCATGCCGGCGGCAATCTTCATCAGCGTCGACTTGCCCGAGCCGTTGCGGCCGACCAGGCAGATGCGGTCGCCCGGCTCCACCTGCAGGCCGGCACCGTTCAGGAGCGGTGCGCCGCCGAAGGAGAGCACGATGTCGTCGAGTTTGAGAATGGGTGGTGCCAAGGTCAAGCTCCGGTAAAATCGTAAGGGCGGGCAAGGACGACGGCATCGCCGCTTTTCAGCGAGAACCGCACGGGACCTTCCGCGACGTTGGAAATGGTGCGCGACGACCCGAAGGGCAGCGCGAAATCTTTGAGCGGATAGCGGGCATTGTCGATCGTCAGCCCGGCAAGCGAGGACAGGCCCAGCACCGAGAACAGCGAGCCCTTCGGCAGGTCGAGGGTAAAATCGTCGCGAAGCAGCGGAAAGGCCTCTTCGCTGCCGGAGGTCATCATCACCTCGATACCGCCCTTGGCCAGCGCCACGCCCGACAGCAGATGCATCAGCGCATGGTCCGAGCGCTCGCCGCCGAGCGCGCCGGCCAGCACCAGGCGCCTTGCCCCGCGCGACAGCGCCTCCTCGACGGCGATCTCGCCGTCGGTCGCCGCCTTCTGCGCCGGATAGGGCAGGCGCGGCACGCCGGGGAAATCCTCGACCGGCAGATCGGCGGAGCTGTCGAAGTCGCCGACCCACAATTCCGGCGAAAGGCCGAGCACGGCCGCATGGCGCATGCCGCCGTCGGCCGCAATCGCACGGCTTCCCGCGACCGCGGCTTTCAGCCGTTCGGTCGGGATGAGCGCCCCGCCGAGCAGGATGGTGAAGGTCGTGTCCGTCATGGATGTGCCCATAGCGCATATGGGCCGGGAAGGGAAAGGCCGATTGCTTGGGCCCCTCGCCGCCTGACCGGGCGCCTGGGCGCCGATCAGGCCGGGCACGACGATTTGCTCGTGGTGTTGCTGGAGGCCGACGGCGCCTCAGCGCTTGGCGGTGCCGTCCTTGGCGGTTTCGGCATTCTTCAGCTGGCTGGTGAAGCCGGACGTCTTCGGCGCATCGGCCTTGGCCTTGTCCTTCTTCGGTTTTCGCACTTCGCGGTTCGAACGTACCTGACCTTTGGCCATGGGGGTCTTCCTTCGGTGAAGGATCGCGGGCCGCCCTTGACGGCGGCGCGCGATCGGGAACGGGTTATCTTCGGTCGGCTGGCGGTAGAAACTTCGTCTTCGAAGCGAATGCGGCGGGGGATGCCGAGAGCTTGGCAGGACCTGCCGGACAATGCGCACGCCGCGGTCCCGAATGTGACTTTCGTGCCCGCGGAGGCAAGTGTGGGAACACCAACGGGCGGCATGTGTCGCTGCATCCAGCCTGTCAGATTCCTGCATTTTTACAAGCTTTATCTGCCGCGCCGACATGCCCCCAGGCTGCCCCGCCATCTTGCACTGCACCCCTTGCGCCACTAGGCTCACCGCCAAGGATCAGCCAGGAAGACTTGAGCATGCAGTTCACCGGTACCGCCGACTATATCGCCGACAAGGACCTGATGGTCGCCGTCAACGCGGCCATCGCGCTCGAGCGGCCGCTGCTCGTCAAGGGCGAACCCGGCACCGGCAAGACCGAGCTCGCCCGCCAGGTGGCGGCGGCGCTCGGCCTCGACATGATCGAATGGAGCATCAAGTCGACCACCAAGGCGCAGCAGGGTCTCTACGAATATGACGCCGTCTCGCGCCTGCGCGACAGCCAGCTCGGCGACGCGCGGGTGAACGACGTCCGCAACTACATCCGCCAGGGCAAGCTGTGGCAGGCCTTCGCCGCCGGCAAGAAGACGGTCCTGCTGATCGACGAGATCGACAAGGCCGACATCGAGTTCCCCAACGACCTGCTGCAGGAACTCGACCGCATGGAATTCCATGTCTACGAGACCGGCGAGACGGTGAAGGCCGCGGTGCGCCCGATCGTCATCATCACCTCGAACAACGAGAAGGAACTGCCGGACGCGTTCCTGCGCCGCTGCTTCTTCCACTATATCCGCTTCCCCGACGCCGACACGCTGACCCGCATCGTCGAGGTCCACTATCCCGGCATCAAGCAGACGCTGATCCGCAATGCACTCACCCAGTTCTACGAGATCCGCGAGACGCCGGGCCTGCGCAAGAAGCCTTCGACCTCCGAAGCGCTCGACTGGATCCGCCTTCTGGTCGCCGAGGACGTCGACCCGGCCGACCTGCGCGCCGACCCGAAACAGGCGCTCCCCAAGCTGCACGGCGCCCTGTTGAAGAACGAGCAGGACGTGCACCTCTTCGAACGCCTCGCCTTCATGGCGCGGCGGGAGCGCTAGTCCCCGGTCGGCCGCCCGCGTCTGATCGTCTGGTGCGTGGACACCCCCCTCTGTCCTGCCGGACATCTCCCCCTCAAGGGGGGAGATCGGGATGTGGCGCACGCCCGCCAAACCGCTAACGTTTGCATGCGCGCCGCCCGACACCGTAAGCAAGTCAAACGCCCCGACCGAATGCCAAACAGTGACTGCAACAGGAGCCTCGACTTCTACGGTTGCGGCGTCCGAGCGATATCCACGGTCCGATCTCCCCCCTTGAGGGGGAGATGTCCGGCAGGACAGAGGGGGGTGCCTCTTGCGCCGGCAACGAGGATAGGCACCGACCGCCAGCCAGCTCATGACACGCAACCGACCGGCCCCCATTGATTCCCCACCGCAACAGGCGTAAATAACCGTCTGTCCCGTGGTGATTTGGCCGGCCGGCTTGCAGCCACGTTAAAGAAATCGCTAAAGGGGCCGAGGAAAGTCGTTATTTTCCCGAGCACCGGTCGCGATTTCTCGCCGCCGGTTTTATTTTGCGGTTTTTCCGCCGATGCTGGGAATGAGAAACGATGCCGATCAGGATACCCGATACGCTGCCCGCCTTCGAAACCCTCGTCCACGAGGGCGTGCGGGTGATGACCGAGACGGTGGCCGTCCGCCAGGACATCCGCCCGCTGCAGATCGGCCTGCTCAATCTCATGCCGAACAAGATCAAGACCGAAGTGCAGTTCGCCCGCCTGATCGGTGCCTCGCCGCTGCAGGTCGAGCTCACCCTCGTGCGCGTCGGCGGCCACAAGGCCAAGAACACCTCGGAAGAACATCTCCTGTCCTTCTACCAGACCTGGGAAGAGGTGAAGGACCGCAAGTTCGACGGCTTCATCGTCACCGGCGCGCCGGTCGAGAACCTGGCTTACGAAGAGGTGACCTACTGGAACGAGATGCAGCAGATCTTCGACTGGACGGAAACCAACGTCCATTCGACGATGAATGTCTGCTGGGGCGCCATGGCCGCCATCTATCATTTCCACAAGGTGCCGAAGCACGCGCTGAAACAGAAGGCCTTCGGCGTCTACCGCCACCGCAACCTGTCGCCGGCCTCCGTCTATCTCAACGGTTTTTCCGACGATTTCCAGGTGCCGGTATCGCGCTGGACGGAGGTGCGCCGCGAGGACATCGAAAAGCATCCGGACCTCGAGATCCTGATGGAATCCGACGAGATGGGCGTCTGCCTCGTGCACGAGAAGCGCGGCAACCGGCTCTACATGTTCAACCATGTCGAATATGATTCGACCTCGCTCGGCGACGAGTATTTCCGCGACGTGAATTCCGGCGTGCCGATCAAGATGCCGCACGACTATTTCCCCCACAACGACCCGACGCTGACGCCGCTCAACCGCTGGCGCAGCCACGCCCATCTCCTGTTCGGCAACTGGATCAACGAGATCTACCAGACGACGCCCTACGACCTCAGCGAGATCGGCACGGGGCGCTGACATGGCAGCGACCGTCGATATCCGCCCCTTGCGCACGCAGGACGAAACCGCATGGCGCCGCCTGTGGAAGGCCTATCTCGCCTTCTACGAGACGGAGCTGCCGGAGGAGATCTACGCGACGACCTTCGCCCGGCTGACCGGCGGCGCAGCCGGCGAATACCGCGGCCTTCTGGCATGGGTCGACGGCCGGCCGGTGGGCCTTGCCCACTATCTCTTCCATCGCTCCTGCTGGCACATCGACAACATATGCTATCTTCAGGATCTCTATGCCGATCCAGAGATCCGCGGCACCGGCATCGGCCGGGCCCTGATCGAGGCGGTCGACGAGCGGGCGAAAGCGGAAGGCGCAAGGGAGGTCTACTGGATGACGCAGGAATTCAACGCCACCGCGCGCCGCCTCTACGACCGCATCGCCGAGAAAACGCCGTTCATCGTCTACCAGCAGAATTTCTGACCGCCGATGTTCATTCCCTTTTTCCTCAAGCTCAAGGAAGCGAAGATCCCGGTGACGCTCCGGGAATTCCTCGCCCTTCTCGAAGGCATGGAAAAGGGTCTCGCCGACTTCGACACCGAAGCCTTCTACTTCCTCGCCCGCACCGCGCTCATCAAGGACGAGCGCCATATCGACCGCTTCGACCGGGTCTTCGCCGAGATGTTCGGCGGACTGGAGGCGATCTCCGGCGGCGAGGGCGTCGAGACCGTGCCGATCCCCGAGGAATGGCTGAAGAAGCTGGCGGAAAAGCATCTGTCGGAGGACGACAAGAAGCTGGTCGAGGCGCTCGGCGGCTTCGACAAGCTGATGGAAACGCTGCGCCAGCGTCTCGAGGAGCAGAAGGGACGCCACCAGGGCGGGTCGAAATGGATCGGCACCGCCGGCACCTCGCCCTTCGGCGCCTATGGCTACAATCCCGAGGGCGTGCGCATCGGCCAGCACGAAAGCCGCCATCGCCGCGCCGTGAAGGTCTGGGACAAGCGCGAGTTCAGGAACCTCGACGACACGGTCGAACTCGGCACCCGCAACATCAAGGTCGCGCTTCGCCGCCTGCGCCGCTTCATCCGTGAGGGTGCGGCCGACGAATTCGACCTCTCCGGCACCATCCGCGCCACCGCCGAACACGGCTATCTCGACGTGAAGACGCAGCCGGAACGGCGCAATGCGGTGAAGCTCCTGATGTTTTTCGACATCGGCGGTTCGATGGACGACCATGTGCGAACCGTGGAGGAACTGTTCTCCGCCGCCCGTTCCGAATTCCGCCACATGGACTATTTCTACTTCCACAACTGCCCCTATGAGCGGGTGTGGAAGGACAATCGCCGCCGCATGGCCGAGGTCATCGGCACCGACGACATCATCCGCACCTTCGGCCCGGACTACCGGCTGATCTTCGTCGGCGACGCCTCCATGAGCCCCTACGAGATCAGCCATCCGGGCGGCTCGGTCGAGCACTGGAACAAGGAGGCCGGCGCCGTGTGGATCGACCGGCTGACGGCGCATTTCCGCCGCAGCCTGTGGATCAATCCCCTGAGACAGGACTATTGGGGCTACACCCAGTCGGTCGGCATGATACGCCAGCTGATGGGAAACCGGATGTATCCATTGACGCTCGGCGGGCTGGAAGACGCGGCGCGCGAGCTGGCAAGATAGACGGCGAAAGGCCGCAAACGGGGGGAATGGCATGACCGGCAGGGAAATCTTCGGCACCACCTTGGCAGGCGAGACGGTCGAGCGGGTGACGCTGTCCGGCGGCGGCCTCACGGCGCGCATCATCACCTTCGGCGCGGCGATCCAGGACCTGCGCCTTGCCGGCCACGACGCCCCGCTGGTGCTCGGTTTCGAACGCTTCGAGGACTACGAGCAGCACTCCCCCTATTTCGGCGCCTCGCCCGGCCGCTGCGCCAACCGCATCGCCCGTGGCCGCTTTACGATCGACGGCAAGGACTACCAACTGGAGCTGAACGAGCGCGGCGTCACCCACCTGCATGGCGGCTCGACCGGCACCGGCCGGATGAACTGGACGATCATCGACCTCGGGCACGACCACGTGACGATGGAAGTCGTCGATCCCGATGGCCGCGCCGGCTATCCCGGCAACTGCACCATCCGCGCGAACTACACGCTGAAGGACGAGGGCGTGCTCTCGGTCATCTACGAAAGCCGCACCGACCGCGCGACGCCGGTCAATGTCTGCCAGCACGCCTATTTCAACCTCGACGGACGGCCCGACATCCTCGGCCACGACCTGATGATCGCCGCCGACCGTTATCTGCCGGTCGACCGCGACCTGATCCCGACGGGCGAGCAGCGTGCCGTCGCGGCGACGCCCTTCGATTTTCGCGAAATGGCGCCGATCGCGCGCCAGCTCGACGGCAAACAGGTCCCCTACGACCACAATTTCTGTCTGACGCGCGCCCGCGGACCCAAGCATTCGGTGGCCCTTGCCCGCAGCATCAATTCCGGCGTGACGATGGAAGTGCGCACCACCGAACCCGGCGTGCAGTTCTATGCCGGCGTCTATCTCGACGTGCCCGTCCCCGGCCTCGAAGGCCGCGCTTATGGCCCCTTCGCCGGCTTCTGCCTGGAAACCCAGGTCTGGCCGGACGCCATCAACCACCCCGATTTCCCCAAGGCCGTACTGCGCCCCGGCGAGGTGCTGCGCCAGGAAACCGACTACGTGTTTTCGAAGAGCTGAGGCGGCCGGCGAACGAAATCCACCAATGTCAAAGCTGCAAAGGACGGAGCTTGGTGTGCTTTTTGAGCGGAATCTCGTGCATCGAAGGGGCCGAGACTATTTCAGTCAAGTGCAGCATGGATCGTGTTCCAGGACGTGGTGTAGCTTAGACGACCACGGCTCATCCCAGAGGTTCGGATGAGCGTCAGCTTGCGGCTGGCAGGCTGATGAGCGGATCATCGCTCATCGCAGCGATCGTTTCCAGTGTCATGTAGCGGGATCGTTGGACGGCCCATTCATCATTTGTCCGACCAGCAGCGCGCCAACCAGTCTGACGATGGCGTCATCGTTGGGGAAGATGCCGACGACCTCTGTCCGGCGCTTGATCTCGCTGTTGAGACGTTCGATCGGATTGGTGCTGTGAAGCTTGATCCAGTGCTGCTTGGGAAAGGTCACGTAGGTGAGCACGTCTCGCTCAGCGCTATCCATGAGATCGGCCAGTTTCGGCACCTTTGACCTGATCTGGTCGGCGACATTGCGCCACCGGGTGCTTGCAGCCTCGAGCGTGTCCTGGGCAAAGACCGCCGCACTACAGGAGACGGAATGCAGGCGCTCAAGTTGCCGCGACTTTTGTGGAATTTATCTCCTAGATTCGGATCCTCCTCACACCTTCAAAGAAAGATCCTAATAAAAATATCGCATATGTCATTATTGATATGTAAAATAAAGAGTTGTATTCTTCTTGATCCTTTATCATTCCAAGAACGATCTGTGAGCCAAATACCAGGGGAAACAAAACGGCCAGGGCCCATTTTGTCTCTGTTTTATGATCTGCTTTCAATTGGTCGCTAGCGTCTCCAGTTGAGTACTGTTTTGATTTTAGATATTTAAACCTAAAATAGAAGAATACTGTGTAGTGAATACAGATGTAAAGAGGGAGAAAAAATCCGCGATATCCGGCCAAGCTCATCCAGATAATCGGGATATTTGATACAAACAAGAATCTTATTGCCTGATTCATTGTCGTGTCTCTCGGGTTTGGTCCGGTGTCATTTTTTACGTCGGCGCAACTTCTGTCGTCGTCGCTGTTTTCTTGTTGGTTTTTCTCACTGTTGTTTTCTCGTTCCTCAGTATCCTTTGACTTGCTCTCTGTTTCTTCTGTGAGCCCGAAAATTTTCCGCTTCATGCCACGGGTTGATAACTTTCCGGATGCAAAAAGGCCTACAGAAGCTCCAAATCGAAGCCTCCCTTCAATTCCTGTTTTGCCGTCAATGCTCTGCAGGAGACTGGTAGCTTCTATCTGCACCTTCTCCGTCGCTATGCGCAGTCGGCCATTCACGGCAAATGCTCACGACACTCGTCGATGGTATGGTAACCCGATCGTACCCGCGCCCGCTTTGGTCGCTTCCGCCCCGCGCGACTTCAACCACGCCAGAAAACACAAAAGCCCCGGCGAACCGAGGCTTTGAACGTCTTGAAAAACTGGAGCGGGTGAGGCGATTCGAACGCCCGACCCCAACCTTGGCAAGGTTGTGCTCTACCCCTGAGCTACACCCGCTCATAACCTCGATCCGGGGGTAGACAGTGGATCGGGGGCCGTCCGTTTGTTGCGGCGACGGGCGCTATATGGCCCAACAACTTTTCAAATGCAACAGGGAAATGACGAATCCTTTGAGAAAAATTCGCCCCCCTTTCCGGCGGCCTTGAAAGTCCCGCAAACGCGGGCTTTCGGCGCGGAGCGACGTTGCCAAGGCTTGAACGGCCCCGTATCAATTCCGCGCGGGCGCCTTGAGCCCTGACTGTTCCAGAACCCGAGACCGAGGAAGACACAGCCGATGTCCGTACAGCCGAAGACCGCCGAAGATCTCTACCGTTTCCTCGACGAGCTGGGAATCCGCCACGAGACGAAACACCACGAACCGGTCTTCACGGTCGCCGAATCGGTGGCGCTGCGCGACGAGATCCCCGGCGGCCACACCAAGAACCTGTTCGTCAAGGACAAGAAGGACCAGTTCTTCCTCCTGACCGTCGAGGAGAATGCCGTCGTCGACCTGAAGACCGTGCACACGCTGATCGGCGCGGCCAGCAAGGTCTCCTTCGGCAAGCCGGAAAAGCTGATGGAATATCTCGGCGTCATCCCCGGCTCGGTCACCGTGTTCGGCGCGATCAACGACACCGGCCACAACGTCACCTTCGTGCTCGACAAGGACCTGATGGAGCACGACATCATCAACGGCCACCCGCTGTCCAACGACGCCACGACGTCGATCGGCCGCGACGACCTCCTGCGCTTTCTCGAAGCGACTGGACACACGCCGCTTGTCTTGAAAGTCACGGCCTGACATACGATCTTAAGCGGAAAATGGCCGGTTGAGGCCTGAAGATGCGGGAGACCATCGATGAGCGACAACAGCAATCCTTATGGCGGCGGCTACGGCGGCCAGATGACGGCCCAGGCGCATTTCGGCGGTGCCCCGGCCACGCCTGCCGCCCCTGCCGCGCTCGTCAAGGACACCACCACCGCGGGCTTTTCCAAGGACGTGCTGGAAGAATCGCGCAACCAGCCGGTCCTGGTCGATTTCTGGGCGCCCTGGTGCGGCCCCTGCAAGCAGCTCACGCCGGTGATCGAGAAGGTCGTCGCCGAGGAGAAGGGCCGCGTCAAGCTGGTCAAGCTCAATATCGATGACCATCCGTCCATCCCCGGCCAGCTCGGCATCCAGTCGATCCCCGCGGTCGTCGCCTTCGTCAACGGCCGCCCGGTCGACGGCTTCATGGGCGCCGTTCCGGAGAGCCAGATCCGCCAGTTCATCGACAAGGTCGCCGGTCCCGCCGGCGCCGACGAGGCAGCCGAGATCGAGGCCGTGCTCGCCGAAGCGGCCACCCTGCTTTCGGGCGGCGACGCCCAGGGTGCCGCCCAGCTCTACGGCGCGGTGCTGCAGGCCGATCCGGACAATGCCAAGGCAGCCGCCGGCATGGCCGAATGCATGCTCGCCGCCGGCCAGCACGACCATGCGCGCGCGCTGGTCTCCGGCATGCCCGACGAACACAGGAAGGCGCCGGAAGTCCAGGCCGTCGCCAAGAAGATCGAACAGATGGACGAGGCCCGCAAGCTCGGCGATCCGACCGCGCTCGAGCATGCGCTGGCGCTCAATCCGGACGACCATGAAGCCCGTATGAAGCTCGCCAAGATTCTCAGCGCGAGTGGCAAGCGGGAAGAGGCCGCCGAGCATCTGCTGCTGGTGATGAAGCGCGACCGCAGCTTCGACGACGACGGCGCGCGCCGCCAGCTGCTCGAATTCTTCGAAGCCTGGGGGCCCAAGGATCCGGCCACCATCATGGCGCGCCGCAAGCTGTCGTCCATCCTGTTTTCGTGAGGCTTGGACAGGCCCGCGCCCTTGAGTTTTGAGCGCGGCGAACCACATTAGGTGGACATGCGACGGCCCGTTTCGGGCCGCGCGGAATGGGGTTCCCATGCAAGTCGGCAATGCCAGATATCTGACCGCAAACGACCTGCCGGAGATATTGCCGGTGTTTCCCATCGCCGGCGTTCTGCTGCTGCCCGGCGGCCAGCTGCCGCTCAACGTGTTCGAGCCGCGCTATCTCGCCCTGTTCGACGCGGCCATGGCCGGCAACCGTCTGATCGGCATGATCCAGCCCTCCCTCACCGAAGGCCTGACCGGCGACATCCTGCCCGAGCGCCCCGCGCTCTGTCAGGTCGGCTGCATCGGCCGCATCACCTCGCTCACCGAAACCGGCGACGGCCGTTACATCACCTCCCTCGGCGGCGTCTGCCGCTTCCGCCTGCTCGACGAGGTGAGCAGCACCAAGCCCTATCGCAGCTTCCGCATCGCCCCCTTCATGGCCGACCTCAAGGGCGGGCCGGAGGAAGAGGCGAGCGTCGACCGTGCCGGCCTGCTGGCCGCCTTCCGCGCCTATCTCGACGCCAACAAGCTCGAGGCCGACTGGGAGAGCGTCGAGCGCGCCAGCAACCTCACCCTGGTCAATTCCCTGTCGATGATGTCGCCCTTCGGCCCGGCGGAAAAACAGGCCCTGCTCGAGGCCCCCGACCTCAAGGCCCGCGCCGAGACGCTGGTCGCCATCACCGAGATCGTGCTGGCCCGCTCGTTCGGCGACGCCGACACGCGGCTGCAATAGCAAGGGGCCGGCCATGGACGCGCGCATGAGCAAGGTCGACGTCAAGCTTCTGGAACTGCTCGTCTGCCCGCTGACGCAGGGCCGCCTGAGCTACGACCGCGAACGCAACGAACTGATCTCCGAACGCGCCCGCCTCGCCTACCCGATCCGCGACGGCATTCCCATCATGCTAGTATCGGAAGCCCGCAAGATCGAGGAGTAGTGGGGGCTGCAGACCGCCACGCGCGACGCGCGCGCATCCGCCGCCTCCATGGAGGCCCCCCTTCCATCCTTGAGTGATTCCTTGGTGCCGCACCGGCGCCATCGACGTCTCACAGACCTCTGCCCCTCACCCTGACCCTCTCCCCGCAGGCGGGGAGAGCGACTGTCTTGACAGTCAAGCATTTTGCCATGGTTTTTCGTCCCGGATGATGGCGTTGAGGATTGTCAGCAGTTTGCGCATGGTAGCGACGACGGCGACGATCTTGGGCTTGCCCGCCGCCACGAGACGGTCGCGGAAGGCTTTGAGGACGGGGTTGTGCCGGCTGGCGACGAGGGCGGCCATGAAGAGCACGGCCCGCACCTTGCCGCGGCCCCCGCTGATGAAGCTCTTGCCTCTCCACCTCCCCGATTGCCGGGTAAAGGGGGCGAGCCCCGCAAGGGACGCGATCTGCCGGCGGTCGAGGCTGCCCAGTTCCGGCATTTCGGCGAGAAGCGTGCGCGCGGTGGCAGGTCCGACCCCCGGTACCGACGTCAGCAGGGTCTCGCGCACCCGCCAGATGGGCGACTTGCGGATGTGGTCGTCGAGGTCCCTGTCGAGGCTTTCGAGCTCGCGTCTGAGGGCTGTAAGAAGGCGCTTGATGCTCTTCTGCGCCTCTTTCGCTAGGACCGTCTTCGCCCGGTTCTCCTCGGCCACGATCATCTGCACGATCTGTCGCCGGCGGGCCACCAGCGCCGAAAGCGCCTGGGTTTCGGCATCCTTGAGCGGTCTGAGCTCGGGCTTTGTCGCAGCCACGAAGGCTGCGATCACCGCCGCATCGATCGGGTCGGTCTTGGCCCGGCGACCGAGTGCATGGGCATAGGCGCGGACCTGGGCCGGATTGACCACCACAACCGCAAGCCCGGCCTCAGACAGTCCCGCCACCGCGGCCGTCTCGAAGCCGCCAGTAGCTTCGAGTGCGACCACCTCGGCCCCGATCGGCGCAAGCCGCGACACCAGATCGTCGATGCCTGCTTGGGTGTTCGCCACCTGAAAGACCAGACCGGACGGCGCCACCGCCACATCCAGCCGATCCTTCGAAACATCGATCCCGACCACGATATCCATCTTTTCCCATCCTTGCCTAAACGGACTTTGCCTGCGCAAGCGGCCCTGGCGACTGTTCGGGTTCGATGGAACGGCGGACGGAGACCCGTGCTCTCCCACGGGCTCGGTGTCCCCAAGAGGGGTCGGTCTCCCATCCGCCACCGCACCGGGCATTACATCCCCGAAAGCGGTGTTTGGGAAGTTACAAGGCGACGGCAGGCGTTGTGGCCGCTAAGGGTGCAGCGTCAGCGGTGTCGCCACGGCGGTGCCGCTTGTCCCTTCTCCCCGCCTGCGGGGAGAAGGTGCCGGCAGGCGGATGAGCGGCAGTCGCTGCAGGGAAATTGCCGCTTCAGAAGAGATGTCGCAAAGCAGCGGCAGGAACACCTCCCGCCACACCCCGACATCTCCGCCGCCTCAGATCGTCTCACCCGCCAGAAGCTTCGGCCGGCCGCCATCGCCGGTGCCCGCCGCCTCGCGGATGAAATAGGATTTCAGCCCCGGCAGCCGGTCGACCAGGCCGAGGCCGACGTCGCGCATGACCCGGAGCGGCGTGAAATCATTGGAGAACAGCCGGTTCAGAACGTCGGTGGTCACACCCATGCGGAAGGTGTCGAAGCGCCGCCAGGTCTGGTAGCGCTCCAGGACATTGAGATCGCCGATGTCGAGCCCCAGCCGGTCGGCCTCGACGATCGTCTCGGCCAGTGCGGCCACGTCCTTGAAGCCGAGATTGAGGCCCTGCCCGGAGATCGGGTGGATGCCGTGCGCCGCGTCGCCGGCGAGCGCGATGCGCGGCGCGACGAAGGCGCGCGCCAGCGTCAGCCCGAGCGGAAAGGCGCGCCGGTCGCCGGTCGCGCGGATCGGGCCGAGCTTGTGGCCGAAGCGGCGCTCCAGTTCCTCTTCGAAGACGAGGTCGTCCGCGGCCACCAGCCTGTCGGCATCCGCGGTGCGCTCGGTCCACACCAGCGACGAGCGGTTGCCCTTGAGCGGCAGGATGGCGAAGGGACCGGAGGGCAGGAAATGCTCCTCCGCGCAGCCCTCGTGCGGCCGTTCATGCTCGACCGTCGTGACGATGCCCGACTGGCCATAATCCCAGGTGACCGTCTTGATGCCGGCCATGTCGCGCAGCTTGGAGCGCACGCCGTCGCAGGCTACGACGAGGCGCGTCGAGAGCACACTGCCGTCCGACAAGGTGAGCTCCGCTGCCGGCCCTGCATTCCTGAATCCGGTCGCGCGCACGCCGTGACGGATGCGGATGCCGGAGGCCTCGCAGACCTCGCGCAGCGCGCCGACCATGGCGACGTTCGGGATCATGTGGGCGAAGGGGCGCCCTTCCTCCACCGCGCCGTCGAAGGTGAGGAAAACAGGACGAACCGGATCGGAGGTCTTGGAATCGGTGACGACCATCCTGGTGATCGGCTGGGCTTCGGGCTCGATGCGGTCCCAGATGCCGAAAACCTCCAGCATCTTGGTCGCCGCGGCGATGATCGCCGAGGCGCGCGGATCCTTCTTCCAGGCGTTTTCCGGCGACGCCTCGATCACCTCGACGGTGAGATGCGGCGCTGCCTGCTTGACTGCGACGGCGACCGAGAGACCCACATAGCCACCACCGACGATCAGCAAATCCAGCATGGCGAACTTCCTTTGCCCTTGTGCATATCCTTGCTCCTATATAGATCAGCCTTGAACTAGTTCCTACAGGCGGAGCCGTGCAATCATGTCGAAATCGAGCGAAAAACCGAGCACCATGGATCGGCTGATCGAGACGCTGAACGTCGAGAAGCTCGAGGAGAACCTGTTTCGCGGTATGAGCCCGCAGAACGGCTGGCAGCGGGTTTTCGGCGGCCAGGTGATCGCCCAGGCGCTGATGGCGGCGCAGCGCTGCGTCGACAGCGACCGTCACGTCCACTCCCTGCATGCCTATTTCGTCCGCCCCGGCGACCCGTCCGTGCCGATCATCTTCCAGGTCGAGCGCACCCGCGACGGCTCGAGCTTCACCACCCGCCGCGTCGTCGCCGTGCAGCACGGCAAGACCATCTTCGCCATGTCCTGCTCGTTCCAGATCGAGGAGCCGGGCTATGACCACCAGATGGTGATCCCCAAGGTGCCGCAGCCCGAGGAACTGATGGGCGAGACCGAATTCCGTGAGGTCTTCCTCGCCCAGGCGCCCGAGACGGTGAAGCGCTACTGGGGTCGCGAGCGCCCGATCGAGATCCGCCCGGTATCGCTCACCCACTATATCAGCGACGAGAAGCTCGAGCCCAATGCCCATATCTGGGTCCGCACCACCGGCCCGGTTCCGGACGACCGCCACTACCAGTCGGCGGTGCTGGCCTATCTGTCGGACATGACCCTGCTCGACACCTCGCTCTATCCGCACGGAACCTCGATCTTCAATCCGGAAATCCAGCCGGCCAGTCTCGACCACGCCATGTGGTTCCATCGCCCCTCGAAGCTCGACGACTGGCTGCTCTACACCCAGGACAGCCCGAGCGCGTCCGGCGCCCGCGGCATGACGCGCGGCAGCATCTACGGCCGTGACGGCACCCTCGTCGCCTCGGTCGCCCAGGAAGGGCTGATCCGCAAAAGGGCAGACGCCTAAGATCTGAACATTTTACCAAATTTGCTTATTTTTTGTGCGATTATCCGCCAATCAAATGCACATTTATTAGATCGCTTCTCTATAGTCTTTAGATTTCAATAACTTATTAGACCACTTCAAACTGGCACATACTTTGAATGTAACTCTGCAGTCGCCCGGCCGTTTCTCTTGCCGGGGGCAGGAGAGTCGGCTGGGGCCGAGGACAAGCAAAGGATGGGAACCAGATGAAGATTGTGATGGCCATCATCAAGCCGTTCAAGCTGGATGAGGTGCGCGAAGCCCTCACGGCTGTTGGCATTCAGGGCCTGACCGTGACCGAAGTGAAGGGTTACGGCCGCCAGAAGGGGCACACCGAGATCTATCGCGGCACCGAATACGCGGTGAGCTTTCTGCCGAAATTGAAGATCGAGATCGCCGTCTCGTCCGAACTCGCGGACAAGGCCGTCGAGGCGATCGCCGCGTCTGCCAAGACCGGCCAGATCGGCGACGGCAAGATCTTCGTCTACTCGATCGACCAGGCCGTGCGCATCCGTACCGGCGAAACCAATTCTGAAGCTCTGTAAGAACGGCTGTAAGGGGAGTTGTTACTGATGTCATTTTCCAAATTCTCATCCACTTTCGGGCGTGTGAGCGCTGCGGCCGCTGGGCTGCTCGCACCCGCCGTCGCCTTCGCGCAGGAGGCCGCTCCGGCAGCCGCAGAGGCCGTTGCAGCCGCTCCTGTTCCCGACAAGGGCGACACCACCTTCATGTTCCTGTGCACGATCCTCGTGCTGTTCATGCTGGTTCCGGGCCTCGCCCTGTTCTACGGCGGCCTCGTTCGCGCCAAGAACATGCTCTCGGTCCTGATGCAGTGCACGGTCGCCGGTGCGGCCATCATGCTCGTCTGGGTCGTCTACGGTTATTCCTTCGCCTTCGGCGGTTCGACCAACGCCTTCTTCGGCGGCACCGCGAAGCTCTTCCTGTCCGGCGTGTCGATGGACTCCACCGCCGCGACCTTCTCCGACGCCGTCATTCCGGAATACATCTTCATGCTGTTCCAGATGACCTTCGCCGCCATCACGCCGGCCCTGATCGTCGGCGCCTTCGCCGAACGCATCAAGTTCTCGGCTGCGATCCTCTTCTGCCTGCTCTGGGTCACCTTCGTCTATTTCCCGATCGCTCACATGGTCTGGGATGCCAACGGTCTTCTGTTCGGCATGGGCGCACTTGACTTCGCTGGTGGTACCGTCGTGCACATCAACGCCGGCGTTGCAGGCCTGATCGGCGCGATCATGGTCGGCAAGCGCACCGGCTACGGCAAGGACATGATGGCACCGCATTCGATGACGCTGACGCTCGTCGGCGCAGCCATGCTGTGGGTCGGCTGGTTCGGCTTCAACGCCGGCTCCAACCTCGAAGCTTCCGGCGGCGCAATGCTCGCCACCGTCAACACCTTCATCGCCACCGCTGCCGCGATCATCTCCTGGTCGATCATGGAGACCTTCACGCGCGGCAAGGCCTCGATGCTGGGCGCCGCATCCGGCATGATCGCCGGTCTGGTCGCCATCACGCCTGCCGCCGGCATCGCCGGTCCGATGGGCGCGATCGTCATGGGCCTGCTCGTCTCGCCGATCTGCTACTTCTTCATCTCCGTCGTGAAGAACAAGTTCGGCTACGACGACACCGCTGACGTCTTCGGCGTTCACGGCATCGGCGGCCTCTTCGGCGCACTGGCAACCGGCATCTTCGCCTCCTCGTCGCTCGGCGGCATCGGCTACGCCGAAGGCGTCACCATGGGCGCCCAGTTCATGGTTCAGGTGAAGGCCGTGCTCGTAACCCTCGTCTGGTGCGGTGTCGGCTCCGCGATCCTCTACAAGATCGTCGACGTGATCGTCGGCCTGCGCGTGCCCGTCGAAGCCGAGCGCGAAGGTCTCGACCTCGCCACCCACGGCGAAGCCGCCTACCACTCCTAAGCCCTTCGCCGCGCCGGTTCGCCCGGCGCGGCCCTCCACCCGTTGCGGCCGCCGAAATGCGTGCCGTGCTTGCCCGGACCTCACGGTCCGGGTTTTTTTATGCCCTCCGCCCGCCGTGCCCGAGGCGCCATGGTTAATGCGCCATTAACCCTCGCGCATGTACTGTGCCGAAGAGCCATGGTCGGGCGCACCCGCGCGTCCGGCCGACTTCGGGCAGCAGGCACACGGATGGGCAGACAGATGAACAGAGGCAATTCGGCAGCGATGGAGGAACAGTCCAGCCGCTTCGCGCTCAGCGCGTTCGTGGTCCGCCAACTGCTGGCGCTGCTGGGCTTCGCGCTCTTCCTCGGCCTGCTCCTGGCGGTCGCGGCGCTGGCCAGCTGGAACGTCGCCGATCCGAGCCTCTCCTACGCCACCGCCAACGAGCCGACCAACATTCTCGGCTATGGCGGCGCGGTCTTCGCCGACATCATGCTGCAGTTCTTCGGCCTTTCCAGCCTTCTCGCGCTGCTGCCGGTGCTCGCCTGGTCGCTGGCGCTGATCACCGGCCGCCCGCTGTCGCGCATTCCCGCGCGCCTCGGCGCCTGGGCCGTCGGCTCGATCGTCGCCTCGGCGGTGGTCGGCTGCTTCCCGCCGCCCACCACCTGGCCGATCCCCAACGGCATCGGCGGGGTCTTCGGCGACATGATCCTGCGCTTCCCCGGCCTATTCATCGGTTCCTACCCGACCGGCACCTTCTCCATGATCCTCGGCGCGCTGCTCGCCCTGCCGGCCGCCTGGCTTCTGCTGTTCGCCTCCGGCCTGATCGGCCGCGAAAGCGTCGACGGCGATGCGGACGAACTCGCCCCGGTAGAGCGCCGCAAGCCCGTGGCGCGCCCGGTGGAGGAAGACGAGGAGGACGACCGCGAAGGCCCGATCGCGCTCGCCCTCGGCGCCTTCGCCCACAACTGGTATACGATCAGAGCCCGCGCACGCCGCCTGCTCGGCCTGAAGCCGAAGGAGCGCAGCCGCCGCTTCGAACAGCCCTATGATTTCAACGAGGACGAGTTCGGCACGCTGAACGAGCCGGTGCGGCCAAAGGCCCCGACCCCGCTCGAGCGCCGCGAACCCTCGCTCGACGCGGCACCCTTTTCCGCATCGCGGGTCGCTCCGCCCTCGCGCCACATCGTTTCGCCGCCGCCGATCTCCGGCGACATGGACGACGATTTCGACGACGACCAGCCCTTCGACCTCGACGGCATGCCCCGCCCGGCCGGCATCCTGCCCGACGACGGCGACTGGACGCCCTCGCCGGTCACCGCTTCCCCCCGCGCCGCCGCCTCGCCGCGGGTGGTCGCACCCGCCGCGCGTCCGAAGCCCGGCGCCCGCGTCGAGCGCGACGCCCAGGGCATGCTGCTGAAGCCCGACGGCTTCCAGCTTCCCTCGGTCCACCTGCTGACCGAACCGAAGGCGATCGCCCGCGACGCCACGCTCTCGGCCGACGCGCTGGAACAGAATGCCCGCATGCTGGAAGGCGTGCTGGAGGATTTCGGCGTCAAGGGCGAGATCATCCAGGTCCGTCCAGGCCCTGTCGTCACCCTCTACGAACTCGAGCCGGCGCCCGGCATCAAGTCCTCGCGCGTCATCGGCCTGGCCGACGACATCGCCCGCTCGATGAGCGCGATCGCCGCCCGCGTCGCCGTCGTGCCCGGCCGCAACGCCATCGGCATCGAGCTGCCCAACCAGACGCGCGAGACCGTCTATCTGCGCGAGCTGATCGGCAGCCGCGACTTCGACGGCAACAAGGCCAAGCTCGCCATGGCGCTCGGCAAGACCATCGGCGGCGAACCTGTTATCGCCGACCTCGCCAAGATGCCCCACCTGCTGGTCGCCGGCACCACCGGCTCGGGCAAGTCGGTGGCCATCAACACCATGATCCTGTCGCTGCTCTACCGGCTGACGCCGGAAAAATGCCGGCTGATCATGATCGACCCGAAAATGCTCGAACTCTCCGTCTATGACGGCATTCCGCACCTGCTCTCGCCCGTCGTCACCGACCCGAAGAAGGCCGTTGTCGCGCTGAAGTGGACGGTGCGCGAGATGGAAGAGCGCTACAAGAAGATGTCGAAGATCGGCGTGCGCAACATCGACGGCTTCAACAGCCGCGTCGAGCAGGCGCTGGCCAAGGGCGAGATCCTCACCCGCACCGTGCAGACCGGCTTCGACCGCCAGACCGGAGAGGCGATCTACGAGACGGAGGAATTCGACCTCCAGCCTATCCCCTATATCGTCGTCATCATCGACGAAATGGCCGACCTGATGATGGTCGCCGGCAAGGACATCGAAGGCGCCGTGCAGCGGCTCGCCCAGATGGCGCGCGCCGCCGGCATCCACGTCATCATGGCCACCCAGCGACCCTCGGTCGACGTCATCACAGGCACGATCAAGGCCAACTTCCCGACCCGCATCTCCTTCCAGGTCACCTCGAAGATCGACAGCCGCACCATTCTCGGCGAACAGGGCGCAGAACAGCTGCTCGGCATGGGCGACATGCTCTACATGGCCGGCGGCGGCCGCATCCAGCGCGTCCACGGCCCCTTCGTCTCCGACAACGAGGTAGAGGAGATCGTCGCCTACTTGAAAACGCAAGGCTCGCCCCAATATCTGGAAGCGATCACCGTCGACGATGACGAAGACGAGGATGGCGGCGGCCCCGTCGGCACGTCCAACCTCGGTGATTCGGACGATCCTTACGACCAGGCCGTGGCGATCGTGCTGCGTGACGGCAAGGCCTCCACCTCCTACGTCCAGCGCCGTCTCGGCATCGGCTACAACCGCGCCGCCTCGCTGATCGAGCGCATGGAGAAGGAAGGGATCATCGGTGCGGCGAACCATGCCGGCAAGCGCGAGATCCTCGTGCCGACCGAAGCCGACATCATCGAGCGGTGAACCAGACGGCCTGCCGGGCGTTGCCTGCCTGGCGCGCCCGATGGTCGCACCGCGTTTCGCCCGCTCGGCCATGAAGACGCCGTCTTCTTCGGCGATGCAGGGCACCATATGAAGGAGTTCCGGATGACTGAACACACTATCGAACGCCTGGCGGGCCTTGAGGCGTCCACCACGCGCCGTCGGTTCGTTGCCGGCGCCGCTGCGGGCCTGGCGCTCGTCGCGCTGCCTGAGATCGCCATGGCCGCCGCCGATCCCTCTGCGGCGCAGAAGATCGCCGACCATTTCTCTTCCGTGAAGACGATGATGGGCGAATTCGTCCAGTTCGGCCCGCGCGGCGAACAGACCGGCGGCAAGTTCTTCATCCAGCGTCCCGGCAAGCTGCGCTTCAACTATGACAAGCCCTCGCCGATGCGCGTCATCGCCGACGGCAAGAACGTCGTCATCGGCAATGTGAAGCTGAAGACCTGGGATCTCTATCCGCTGTCGAAGACGCCGCTCAGCCTGCTTTTGTCGGAAAAGATCGACCTCGGCAACAAGCTGGTGCGCGACGTCAAGGAGGAGGCCGACCTCACCACCATCGTGCTCGGCGACAAGACCATCTTCGGCGATTCGACCATCACCCTGATGTTCGACCCCAAGACCTTCGACCTGCGCCAGTGGACGATCACCGACGTCCAGGCCAAGGACACGTCCGTGATGATCTTCAACGTCCAGAACGGCGTGCAGCTCGACCCGAGCGTCTTCGAAATCCCTTACGCCGACGTGCATACGCAGAAGCGCTGACAGCCGTTTCGGCTGTGGAGAAAGGGCGCCCCGCTTCAAGCGGTGGCGCCCTTCGGCTGTTCAGGCCCCCGGAAATTGCCTAAGCCTGCAGGCAAAGCGGGAGCAGACGGCATGGACCTTTCGATCACCACCTGGAACATCAACTCGGTGAGGCTGCGCCTGCCGCTGGTCGAGGATTTCCTCAAGAGCGCAAGGCCCGACATCCTGTGCCTGCAGGAAATCAAGTGCCAGAACGACGAGTTCCCGGCCGATGCGCTGAGGGCGCTCGGCTACGACAACATCATCCTGCACGGCCAGAAGGGCTATCACGGCGTGGCGATCGCCTCGCGCTTCCCCCTGACCGAGGACCATCGCCAGGATTATTGCGGCGTCGGCGATTCGCGCCACATCTCGGCGATCTTCGAATGGGGCGGGCGGCGCATCCGCATCCATAACTTCTATGTGCCGGCCGGCGGCGACGAGCCGGACCGCACGATCAATCCGAAATTCGGCCACAAGCTCGATTTCATCCGCGAGATGCGCGACCTGAAGGCCTGCGCCGAACCGGGCGTCTCCGCCATCCTGGTCGGCGACCTCAACATCGCGCCGCTGGAAAACGACGTCTGGTCGCACAAGCAGATGCTGAAAATCATCAGTCATACGCCGGTCGAGACCGAAGGCCTGCTGGACGTCATGCGCGAGGGCGGCTGGGTCGACCTGATGCGCCATCACGTGCCGGCCGACCAGAAGCTCTATACCTGGTGGAGCTACCGCGCCAAGGACTGGGCCGCCGCCGACCGCGGCCGGCGCCTCGACCATGTCTGGTCCTCGCCGGACCTCACCGAACACCTGCGATCCATCGAGATCCTCAAGGAAGCCCGCGGCTGGGAACGGCCCTCGGACCACGTCCCTGTCACCGCCCGCTTCTTGCTCTGAGGAAGGGGGCGGATCCTATTCGAACCGGCCGGCCATCGCCGCCGCGCCGTCGATCAGGCTGCCGATCGCCGCGCGGATGCGGCCCTCGACCACGACGGCCATGTCCGGATATTCCTCGAGCAGCCGGTGGAACAGCGCCCGCGTGATGCGGATCACGTCGCCGTCCTCCAGCGCCACGGCGGTATACTTGCGCTCGACCATGGTGACCAGCGCCAGCTCGGACAGCATCACCCCCGGCCCGGCCACGCCCTCGACCTTCGTCTTGCCGCCGCGCGCCAGCGTCGAAAGCTCGAACGTACCCCTTGTCACGACATAGGCGCATTCGGCCGGCGACTTCTCGCGAAACAGCGCCTGTCCCTTGCCCACCGGCCGGTGCTCGGCACCGAAGGCGATCAGCCGCAGCTGGTCGGGCGAAAGCCCGGCAAACAGGGGCACCTTGCCCAGAAGGTCGATGTCGTCGGCAAGCGCCATGGAGGACTCCGGAAATCAGGGAACGATCTTGTAGCCGCCGTTTTCGGTGACCAGGATCTCGGCATTGGACGGATCGCGCTCGATCTTCTGGCGCAGGCGATAGACATGGGTCTCGAGCGTGTGGGTGGTGACACCCGAATTATAGCCCCAGACCTCTTCCAACAGCACGTCGCGCGTCACCACCTTCTGCCCGGCGCGGTAGAGATAGCGGATGATCGCCGCTTCCTTCTCGGTCAGCCGGATCTTCTTTCCCTCTTCCGTGGTGAGCAGCTTCTGGCTCGGCTTGAACAGGTACGGCCCGACGCCGAAGGTCGCGTCCTCGCTCTGTTCGTGCTGGCGCAGCTGCGCGCGGATGCGGGCGAGCAGCACGGCGAAGCGGAAGGGCTTGGTGACATAGTCGTTGGCGCCGGCTTCCAGTCCGAGAATCGTGTCGGAATCGGTATCGTGGCCGGTCAGCATGATCACCGGGGCCTTGAAGCCGCCCTTGCGCAGCAGCTTGACCGCCTCGCGGCCGTCCATGTCGGGTAGCCCGACATCCATGATCAACAGGTCCACCTGGCCGCTGCGTGCCGCCTGCAGGCCCTTGGCCGCGCTGTCCGCCTCGGTGAGCGTGAATTCCTCGTAAAGCGACAGCTGCTCGACCAGCGTCTCGCGCAGGTCGTTGTCGTCATCCACCAGGAGAATGGTCCGCACCGTCATGAGATCTTCCTGTTTTCGTTCGTGCCGCTCGTCTTGGCGTGCCGGTTCGAAGTGCTATGAATACACCGAACTTCACAGGCAAAGCAAAATCTCGTGACCCACTTGCGCAAAACAACCGACAAATCCCACAGGAAGCAGGGCCGGATCGTCGTGCGCCGGGGCCCGGGCAAGGTGACCGAGGCGATCCTGCAATACGGGCCGCTGCGCCTGCGCGCCGCCATCGGCCGTTCCGGCATCACCAGCACCAAGCGCGAGGGCGACGGCGCAACCCCGCGCGCCACGATGCGGCTCATGTCAGCCTATCGCCGCGGCGACCGCATGGGCGCACTGCCAACCCGGCTGCCGATGCAGCGCATCCGGAACGACATGCTGTGGTGCGACGCGCCGGGCCACCCCGCCTATAACCGCCCAGTCTCAGCCCCCTTTGCCGCGAGCCACGAGAAGCTGATGCGCGACGACCGTCTCTACGACGTCTGCATCGTCATGGACTGGAATTTTCGTTCGCGCCGCCGCGGCTGCGGCTCGGCGATCTTCTTCCATATTGCCCGGGCAAACTACACACCGACCGAGGGCTGCGTCGCGCTGTCGCCCGCCGACATGCGCCGGCTCCTGCCATACCTGACCGACCAGACCGTGCTCACGGTGCTCTGATGGACGAGCCCGCGATTGCCGCCTTCTGGCGCGCAATGGATGAACTGCTCGCCGGCGCCCGACTGGTCATAGACCGGCCGAAGCATTCGGCCCATCCGCGCTATCCGGCTCTGGTCTATCCGCTCGACTACGGCTACCTCGAAGGCACGACCGCCATCGACGGCGGCGGTGTCGACGTCTGGCGCGGTTCGCTCGCCGACTTGCGCGTCGTCGGCGCCGTCGCCACCGTCGATCTGCTGAAACGCGACACCGAGCTGAAGCTGCTCGTCGCCTGCACCCCGGCCGAAATGGATCTCGTTCTCGCCTTCCACAATGACAGTTCGCTGATGAAGGGGCTGCTGCTGAGGCGCTGAGCCGCTATTGCAGCGCCTTGGGCGTCACGAAGCGTTCGAGCCGCCCCATGCCCCGGCCCACATCGCGCCACTGCGCCGCCGGAAAGTCGATCACCGCCAGCCCCGCGGTCGGATATTTCGCCGCCATGCTCTCCCGCGATGCCACATCGCCGCCGCCCGAAAGCGCCAGGCCCAAGTCCTGCATGCCCGGATTGTGGGCGAGGATCAGCACGGTTCTGGCGGCCGGCTCGACCGCCTGCAGCACGTCGAGGATCTGCCCGGGGCTCGCGGCATAGAGTTCGGCGACCCCGCGCATCTCAGGCTTCAGCGGCAGACGCTCGCGCACCAGCGCCCAGGTTTCCTGCGTGCGGCGCGCCGTCGAGACGAGGGCGAGGTCCGGGATCAGCTTCGCCTGCGCCAGATAGTCGCCGATCAGCCGCGCGGCGGTGCGGCCCCGACCGTTGAGCGGCCGCTCCTCGTCCGCCACGCCCTCCGGCCAGGCCGACTTGGCATGCCGCAATAGCAGCAGGCGCAGGCCCCCGGCTTCGCCGTTATCCTTCCGTTTCGACGGCATGGGGCCCTCCCGGACGATGATTCACATGAAACAATGGATGGACGACCGGCACGAAAGCCAGCGCACGGCCATTCTAGAGGCTGACGCAGATCGCGCCAACAGCGACGATGACGCAGGCGGCGAGCCGCCGCGCCGTCAGCCGCTCACCGAGGAAGAAGGCGCCGATGAGCACGGCGAAGACCACGCTCGTCTCGCGCACTGCCGTCACCAGTCCGGCCGGCGCAAAGGAATAGGCGACCACCACCAGCCCATAGGCGGCAAGCGCCACCACCCCGCCGCCGAAAGCCTTCCACGTCGTCGCCGAACGGAAGTCGATCGCAAGTCCACGCCGGATCACGGCATAGGTTACCGTCAACATCAGCCCATAGAGAAAGAGCACCCACATGGCATAGGCGACCGGCTGGGCGACGAGGCGCACGCCCTTGGAATCGACGGTTGAATAGCAGGCTATGATCAGCCCGGTGGCAAGCGCGAAGAGCAGCGAGGCATTGCCCGCCCGTGCCTTGCCGAGCGACAGGCTCATGATGCCCGCAGCCACCAGCACCACGCCGAGCGTCTGGAAGGGCCCGAGGATCTCGCCGAAGAACAGGAAGCCGCCGAGCGTGACGAGAAGCGGCACCGTGCCGCGCACGATCGGATAGACCTGCCCCAGCTCGCCATGGCGATAGGCCGCCACGAGGAACAGGCTGTAGCCCACCTGCAGCAGCGACGATAGCAGGATGTAAACCCAGGCATCGGCCCCCGGCAGCGGGAAATAGAGCACGAATGGCAGGGCGATCAGCGTGCCGGCCAGGCTCATCACCGTGACCGACCACAGCCGGTCGGCGCCGTTGCGCAGGAAGGCGTTCCAGCTGGCATGCAGGATGGCGGCGACCAGCGCCAGCCCGACGGCGATCGTGCTCAAGGCCGCACCGCCTGCTGTCGATGGGAAGAATGCCGGCACAAGGCGGTCTGGAAGGGAGAGGACATCGGTCGCGGGACTTTTGTGACAGTTTTGTGACGGCCGGACGATAGCCACTTTGCCACGCTTTGCAATCACCGATCACGCCGGCAACCGTCACGCGGCACGTCGAGGCCGCGGCAGACGGTCAGCCCTCAAGCCGCACAAGGTCAGCCCTCACCCTGAAGCAAGCACAAGACGGTCGCTCCCACCCTGAGTGACCACAAACCGGTTAGCCCTCACCCTGAGGTGGGAGCGAAGCGACCCTCGAAGGGCGAGGGCGGGCGGGGTCCATGTCAGCGCAAACAACGGGATGCTTCGAGGCCCTCGCTTTGCTCGGGCACCTCAGCATGAGGGCGCGCGAGGGCAGCGGAGGCGCGCACATAACGGTCGCTCTGACCCTGAGGCGACCACAGAACGGTTAGCCTTCACCCGAGGCAAGCACAGCGATTAGCCCTCACCCTGAGGCGGGAGCGCCAGCGACCCTCGAAGGGCGAGGGCGGCGGGGTCCACGTCAGGGCTAATAACGGATGCTTCGCGGCCCTCGCTTCGCTCGGCCACCTCAGCATGACGGCAGTCGCGGGCGCAAGGCGCGGGTGGCGCCGAAGGCTACGGCGCCGCCGGCGATCAGGTACAAAAAAGCCGCCGGCAGAACGCCGGCGGCTTGGTGGTTTTCAGGTGGTGGCGCGAACGGCGCTTACTTCCAGTCGCGGATGTCGACGAAGTGGCCGGCAACGGCGGCAGCGGCGGCCATGGCCGGGGACACCAGATGGGTGCGGCCCTTGTAGCCCTGGCGGCCTTCGAAGTTGCGGTTGGAGGTCGAGGCGCAGCGCTCGCCCGGCTTCAGCCGGTCGTCGTTCATGGCAAGGCACATGGAGCAGCCCGGCTCGCGCCATTCGAAGCCCGCATCCTTGAAGATCCTGTCGAGGCCTTCGGCTTCCGCCTGTTCCTTGACCAGACCCGAGCCCGGCACGACCATGGCCGAAACCGTCGACGCCACCTTCTTGCCTTCCAGCACCTTGGCGGCGGCGCGCAGGTCCTCGATGCGGCCATTGGTGCACGAGCCGATGAACACGCGGTCGATGGCGATGTCGGTCATCTTCGTGCCCGGCTTCAGGCCCATATAGTCGAGCGCCCGCCACTTTGAGACGCGCTTGTTCTCGTCGGCGATCTCGTCCGGGTTCGGCACCACGCCCTCGATCGACACGACGTCTTCCGGCGAGGAGCCCCAGGAGACGATCGGCGGCAGGTTGGCGGCGTCGAGCACGACGACCTTGTCGAAATGCACGCCTTCATCCGTGTGCAGCGTCTTCCAGTAGGCGACCGCCTGGTCCCAGGCCTCGCCCTTCGGCGCGCGCGGCTTGTCCTTGATGTATTCGAAGGTCTTTTCGTCAGGCGCGATCAGGCCGGCGCGGGCGCCGCCCTCGATCGTCATGTTGCAGACCGTCATGCGGCCTTCCATGGAGAGCGCACGGATCGCCTCGCCAGCGAATTCGATGACGTGGCCGGTGCCGCCGGCGGTGCCGATCTCGCCGATGATGGCAAGGATGATGTCCTTGGCGGTAACGCCGTCCGGCAGCTGGCCGTCGACGCGCACCAGCATGTTCTTCGCCTTCGACTGGATCAGCGTCTGGGTGGCGAGCACGTGCTCGACTTCCGACGTGCCGATGCCGTGCGCCAAGGCACCGAAGGCGCCGTGCGTCGAGGTGTGGCTGTCACCGCAGACGATCGTCATGCCCGGCAGCGTGAAGCCCTGCTCGGGGCCGACGATGTGCACGATGCCCTGGCGCTTGTCGTTCTCGGAATAATATTCCACGCCGAACTCGGCGGCGTTGTTGGCCAGCGCCTCGACCTGGATGCGGCTTTCCTCGTTCTTGATGCCGGTATGGCGATCGGGCGTGGTCGGCACGTTGTGGTCGACGACGGCGAGCGTCTTCTGCGGCGCATGCACGGTGCGATGTGCCATGCGCAGGCCTTCGAACGCCTGCGGGCTCGTCACTTCGTGGACGAGGTGGCGGTCGATGTAGAGAAGACAGGTGCCGTCTTCCTGGCGGTCGACCAGATGGTCGTCGAAAATCTTGTCGTAGAGGGTCCGGGGTGCGCTCATGGCTGAAGATCCGTCTGAGTTTTGAAAAGGGAATGCGGGCAGGACGCCGCGGGGCGACGCCGATGACGGACGCTTAGCCTAGCAAGCTAATGAGCGCCCCGGAGACGCGCGCGAAAAAGCGTGCCGGCAGACGCTTGTGGTCCTGCAGCACGTAGATATCAGGCGCGAGACATCCGAATTTCGATCCCATGGCCGGCCTCATAGCAGTTTTGCCCCCGCCCGGCAATGATTTTGCCAAAGGCGAAGCGTCCGGCGAAACGGGCGGCATGCGTGAGCCTCGCCCGTCATCGGCGGCCGCTGCCGTGCTCGCGCATGCGCATCTCCAGCCGCCTGAGCACCAGCGACAGGCCGATGGTGAGCACCAGATAGACATAGGTGACGATCGAATAGGTCTCGAAGAAGCGGAACGAGCCCGCCGCATAGACCTTGGCCATCTGCGTCACGTCGGCGACGCCCAGCACCGAGACCAGCGAGGAATCCTTCACCATCGCCACGAAATCGTTCGACAGCGGCGGAAAGATCACCCGGATCGCCTGGGGAAAGACGATCAGCCGGAAGCGCTGGTAACGGTTGAGCCCGAGCGACATCGCCGCCTCGAGCTGCCCCTTCTCGACCGACTGGAAGCCGGCGCGGAAGATCTCGGCGATGAAGGAGGAATAGCCGATCATCAGCGCGATGATAGCCCGCCACATCAGCGAGAGGTCCCGCACCACCATCGGCTCGAGCCAGCCGAGCGACACGAGCGGCGAGATCGCCAGGTTGTAGAGCGCGACGAAGGCCGGCGCGCCGACGAAGGCGATGTAGAACAGAAGCACCAGGATCGGAATGCCGCGGATCACCTCGACATAGAAGCGTGCCGTCTGGCGCAGCACCAGGCTGTTCGACAGGCCGAGCAGGGCGATGCCGAGCCCGAGCAGCGTCGCGAGGAAAAACGCGACGAGCGTCACGAAGATGGTGACGAACACGCCCTTACCGACCACGGTGAAGACCTGGGCATAGAGATCGTTGAAGGCGATGACCGCCGCCAGCACCAGGCCGATCAGCACGAGGGCGGCCAGCCACCACGGCCGGTCGCCCTTGTCGTCACTGGACGGAAGCGTCTGGAAACCCATCAGCGCCTCGCGCCTGCATCAGCATGCATCGAGGATCACTCGCCCATCTTGTAGTCGAGGAACCACTTCTTGTTCAGCCCGTCGAGCGTGCCGTCGGCCTTCATCGCGGCGATCGCCGCATTGACCGGGGCCACGAGATCGGAACCCTTGGTGAAGATGAAGCCGAAATCCTCCGAGCCGAGCGGCCCGCCGACGAGCTTCAACCCGCCGTTCGAGGCATCGACATAACCCTTGCCGGCCGTGCCATCGGTCAGCACCACGTCGACGTCGCCGGCCTTGAGGGCCTGGACGGTCGCGCCGAAGGTTTCGAACAGCTTGATGCGCGGATTGGCCTCGTTGCCGTCCAGCACTTCGTAGACGGCGGTGTAGAAGGGCGTCGTGCCCGGTTGGGCGCCGACCAGCGCGTCCTCGACGGCGGCGAAGCTCTTGCCATCGCTGAAACGGGTCTCGTCGCCGCGCACCAGCATGAACTGTTCCGAGCGCATATAGGGGTCGGAGAAGTCGACCTTCTCCTTGCGGTCGTCTTTGATGGTGATGCCGGTCATGCCGATATTGTACTGGCCGTCGGACACCGCCTGGATCATCGCGTCCCACGAGGTGTTCTGGTATTCGACCTTGAAGTTCAGCCGCTTGGCGATCTCGTCCATCGCGTCATATTCCCAGCCGATCGCCTTGCCGCTCTTCGGGTCGACGAACTGCAGCGGCGGATAGGCGTTTTCGGTGACGACGACGACGGACTTTCCGCCGAGATCCGGCAGGTCGGCGGCAAGGGTGGACAAGGGCGCGACGACGAGGGCTGCGAGCCCGGCGAGAAGAGCGCGTCTGGACGGCATGGGTGTTCTCCTGAAGATGTGACCGCTGAGAGTGTCACGATTTCTTCGGCACTGGCAAGGGATGGGCCGTTCTAATCCGCCGGCACGACGGGAACGAAAGCGCAGCCGGTGTGTCGGCTCGGAGAATCTTCTCCCGAAGCCCGGTGCCGGGCACCGGGACCCGTTCATTTCGTCCGCGTCTACCGGTCGGCGCTCGCATGCGGCACGACGACGGGCCGGCCGTTCCGGCACGACAGCAGCTCCGCATCGATGCCGTAGACGGTGCGCAGCGCCTGTGGCGTGACGATCTCCTCGAAGGCGCCCATTCCCTCCAGCCTCCCGCCGTTCAGCAGAAGGATGCTGTCGCTGTGCCGCGCGGCGAGGTTGAGATCGTGGATGGCGATCAGCACCAGCGCCCCGGTGCGGGCGACATAATCGCCCAGCAGGTCGAACACCCGCATCTGGTGGCGGATGTCGAGCGCACTCGTCGCCTCGTCGAGCAGCAGGAGGCCGGGCGCGCGCAACAGCCGCTGCGCCAGCAACACGAGCTGCTGCTGGCCGCCGGAAAGCGTCTGGATCGCCCGTCCGGCCAGCGCGGCAATGCCGAAGCTCTCCAGCATTTCCGAGGCCGCCTGCAGCACCGCGTCGCCGACCCGCCAGCCGAGGCGCTCGTGGCGCCCCAGAAGCACGACTTCGAGCACCGAAAGCTCGGCGCGGACCTGGCACTGCTGCGGCATGAAACCGATCTCGCGGATGTCGATGCGCCTCCCGCCCCAGGCGATCGCGCCGTCATGCGGCGCAAGACCGGCAATGGCATTGAGCAACGTCGACTTGCCCGCGCCGTTCGGCCCGACCAGGCCGACGATCTGGCCGGGAGCAAGCGAAGCGCTGATGTCCTTCAGGATCCGGGTGCCGCCCCGTCGCACGCCGACATCGGCAAGAGTGAGTTGGTCGCTCATGCAATCCCCTTTCCGCCACGCCGCGCGATCACAGCAAACAGCATGGGCACGCCGGCAACCGCGGTGATGATGCCGACCGGAATGACGGCTGCGGGCGAGATGAACTTGCCGAACACCGAGGCGCCGACCAGGATAATGCCCCCGGTGACGGCCGAGAGCGGCAGCGCGTAACGGTGATCCTCGCCGACCAGTGTTCGCGCCACATGCGGCGCGATCAGCCCGACGAAGCCGATGGTCCCGACGAAGCAGACGGCCGCCGCCGTCAGCACCGCCACGATCAGGAAGGTCTCGCGGCGCACCCGCTCGACCGAAAGGCCGAGGCTGCGCGCATTGGCGTCGCCGAGCCTCAGCGTCGTCAGCGCCCAGCAACCGCGCAGGACGAAGGGCAGGCAGCCGGCGAAAATGAGCGCGGTCACCGAAACGCTGGTCCAGCTCGCCTTCAAGAGGCTGCCGAACAGCCAGAAGACGATCTGCTGCAGCACTTCCGGCGAGGCGAGAAACTGCAGAAGCGACTGTAGCGACTGGAAGAAGAACAGGACGGCAATGCCGCCGAGCACGAGGATTTCGGGGCTCGCCCCGCGCAGGCGGGCGATGAAATAGACGAGCCCGCAGGCGACGAGCGTCATGGCAAAGGCCATGGCCGGCACCACGACGAAGGACGGCAGCGGGATCAACTCGCCGAACATGATACCGAGCGCCGCGCCGAAGCCGGCCGCGGCGGAGAAGCCGAGCGTGAACGGGCTCGCCAGCGGATTGGCCAGGATCGTCTGCATCTGCAATCCGGCAAGCCCGAGGCAGGCGCCGACCAGCATGCCCATCACGGTCTGCGGCATGCGCAGCTGCCAGAGGATCGTCGCCGTGATCCTGTCATCGCCATTCGGCCCGGCCCACAACCCCTGCGAGACGTCCGCGAGCGGCATGCCGGACGGGCCGGTGGTGAGATCGAGCAGCATCAGGGTGAGAAGGCAGGCGGCGGCGATCAGCAACGCCGCCACCCGACGCGAGCCTGCGCGGCGATAACGGTCGCGCAGGCCTTCCATCTCGCTGGTGATCGCGGTCATTGGCCCGCGGCTTCATAGGGCAGCACGAACACACCGTCGGCCTTGATCGGCAGCCAGGTGTCGTAATAGCTGCGGATGTTGGCGGCCGGGTCGACGTCCTTGAACGCCTCCGGATAGAGCTGCTTGGCGATGTACTGCGCGTAGACATAGTCCGACAGCGTGCGCGCGCCGCCATGGTAGATCGCATGCACGCCGCCATGCTGCACGGCCGGCAGTTCCGACCAGCCCGGGCGGCCGAGATAGCCGGCCATGCGTTCGCGCGTCAGCTTCGCATCGGCGCCGAAGCCGACCTGTACGGACAGCGGCTTGTTCACCCATTCGGAGCCGGCGAGGAAGATCAGGTCGGGTTTCTGCGCCAGCACGTATTCGGGGCTCAGCGGACCCCAGTTCTCCACCTGGCCCTTGGCGATATTGGCGCCGCCGAGGCTGTCGATAAGCCCGCCCCACATGCCATTGCCATAGGAGTTGCCGACCTCGGCTGCACCCTTCTGGGCAAGCTCGACATAAACCTTCTTGGTCGTCGGCCCGGCGGCCTTGATGCGCGCATCGATGTCGGCCATGGCGGCCTTGTAATTGTCGGCGAGCTTGGTGGCGCGGTCCTCGGCGCCCATCACCTTGCCCAGCACTTGCGTGGAGAGCACATGCTTTTCCACCGTCTGGGCATTGTAGTCGAGGGTCACGACCGGAATGCCGGCAGCCTCGATCTGCTTCACCCCCTCGCCCAGCGCGTCATAGGACCAGGCGGCGAGCAGCACGAGATCCGGCTTGGCGGCGATCACCTTTTCCACGGAGAAAGTGCCGTCCTCGGTATTGCCGACATCGGGAATGGACGAGAGCTTCGGCAGGGCCTTTTCATAGGCGGCGAACTGGTTCGGCCGCCAGTCCTTCCACGTCGACAGCGAGAGCGCGACCACCTTGTCCAGCGCGCCCGGGCCGGCGACGGCGAGGAAATCCTCGTAGTAGAAGCCGAGCATGACGCGTTCGGCCGGCTTTTCCAGCGTCACCTCGCGGCCCTTTACGTCGGTGACCTTGATTTCGGCAAGCGCCTGGCCGGCAAGCGCGACAAGCGCCACGGCGGCGGAGACAAGCAGTTTCTTCATGTTGCATTCCTTTGCGGGGGGGTCGGCGGCCGCTTGCCTGCGGCCGCCGCGGTGAATGGAGTGTTGGGCCTCAGCCGATGGCGCGCTTCAGCGGCCTCACATGGCGGATGACCAGCAGGTCGAGCGCGAGAACGGCGATCAGCACCGCGCCGCTCAGCGGAAACAGCAGTGCCACCGCCAGCATGACGATCGCGCCGGTCTTCCACAGCGGGCCCGGCTCGCTGACCGGGGCGAACAGGCGCGCCGCACCCTTCGGCCGGCGCATCCACCACATCACGATGCCGCTGACCGAGAGGAAGACGACCGACAGGCAGAAGAGCGTGACCAGCGCCACGTTCCACAGCCCCATGTCGCCCTCGTGGAAGGCGATGCCAACGGCCATGGCCTTGCCGGCCGCGCCGTATTCGGAGAAGCCGACATCGGCGAGAACCTTGCCGGTGTAGCGGTCGATATGCACGGTGCGGTCCGAGATCGGGTTGCCGCTGTCATTGCTCATCGTGTCGCGCGAGATCGACCAGACCCCGGTGTCTTCAGCGGGAAATGCGAGCTGGAAACGTTGGTCGAAGCCGATCGAACGGGCAAAGGCGACGACGCCGTCGAGATCGACGGCCTGCCCCTCGGGCAGGCCCGCGACGCCCGCCTGCGAGCCGGAGGCCGGCATCGGCGTCTGCTCGAGCGTCCACGGCACCTCCTTGATGCCGCCGTGGTTCATCGAGGCGTGCGTCGCGTCGGACAAGGGCACATTGTCCCATTTCTCCGCCGGGAACGTGCTCCAGGCCTGGGTGAATTTCTCGCCCCAGATCCCGGCCCAGGTCAGCCCGGAGACGAGGAAGATGAGGAGAATGATCGAGGCATAGAAGCCGATGGTCCTGTGCAGCGACTTCCACAGGGCGCGGCCGCTTGCCGAAAGCTGCGGTGCAAGCACGCTGGCGAAACCCTTGCCGTCGCGCGGCCACCAGAGATAGAGGCCGGTGACGATCAGCACCACGCCGAAGCCGGCGGCGATCTCGATCAGCCTGTCGCCGATATCGCCGATCAGAAGCGTGCCGTGGATCGTGTCGGCGAGGTCGTAGAGACCGTTGCGCCGTTCCCAGCTGCCGAGCGCCTGCCCGGTATAGGGGTCGACGGCGACCATTGACGAGGCCTCGCCGGCCGCGACGCGAAACACGGCCGCACCCTCGGGCGTGCGCGGCGCGATATACTGGACCAGGCTGCTGCCCGGCACGGCCGCAAGGGCCGCATCGGCCTGCTGCGAGACCAGAACCTGGCTCGCCGCCGGCGTGACGGTGAAGGCCTTCTCCCCGTCACGGCCGACCAGAACGGCGGACCACAGCATGATCAGCCCGGTGACGGCCAGCATGATGAGGAAGGGAGCGACGTAGAGCCCGGCATAGAAATGCCAGCGCCAGGCGGCGTTGTAGAAACGACGGGAAAGCGAGCCTGACGCGGGCGTCGCTCGGGTGTCCGATACGATCGTCATGGTGTCCTCACACGGGGTTGGTGTTGTCGATGGCCCTGTTGCCGGCGGCGATGTCGGCGAGCGCCTGGGGCTGCAGCAGGGTGACGATTTCGGGGTGGCGGAATTCGATCAGCCCGGCACGCTTCAGGCGGGTGAAGCAGCGGCTGACGGTTTCGACCGTCAGGCCGAGCCAGTCGGCGAGTTCGCCCCGCGTCGGGTGAAGGTTGAAGCAGACCATTTCGCGTTTGCCCCGCGAAGGGCGGACGAACTGGCCGGCCAGGTCGAGGATCGCGGAAGCGACCCGCTCGGGCGCGGTCTTGCGGCCGAGCAGCGTCGCGTGCGCCTGTGCCCGCAGCACCATTTCCTCAAGCGCCTGCTCGAGATCGCGGTGATCGACCTCGCCGACCGGCTCGAGCGTGACATAGCTCAGCGTGTCGGCCGAGCAGCGGTTGTGTTCACCCACCCCGATGCCGAGCAGGCGCCCGGGTCCGACCATGTCGATGATCTGGCGCCGTCCGTCGGGCAGAGACTGGGAAAGGGCGACGCAGCCGTCGAGCACCCGGTATTGCGGCGCGCGGCCGTAACCCTGGAGAAAGATGGAGCTGCGGGGCGGGAGGTGCAGGGCGTTGGCGCCGTGGCGCCGCCCGGTCTTGTCGGAAAGCAGGTGTGGCGGCAGGGCGCGTGCGTCCGCAGCCTTGAGCGTGAATTGCAGCATGACGAAATCCGGCGTTTCGGCCGGTTGCGCATGCGGAATGCGTCTCTACCGGCCTCGATGAATGATTCCGGACGCAAGCGATGTCTCGCTCACGCAACCGGGCTCAGGCAAAGGCCGGATGGGGCGGCGCGCGGGGCGCTGCATTGGGAGGGAAGAGTTGGCGATAGAAGGCTTCCACGCGCGGCGGAAGTGGCACATCGACGGCCCCGGCAAGACGTTTTCCGGTGATGTCCGCCGGCGTCGGCAGAAGCACCGATGCGGAGATGAGGCAGGCCTCGCAATGGGTAAAGCCGGCTTGCGACTTGCCACTATCCATCTCGCCGGGCAGGCAGAGCTCCGGCACGGTGCCGTCGGGCAGGGTGAGGGCAGCGATTTCCGACGCCGAAAGCGTGAGCGAGGCGAAGGCTGGAGCGCGATGGGAAAAACCGACGGCCAGCAGCGCGAGCACGCACAAGGCGCGCACCACGACCGGCAATGTCGATCCCGAACGGCGCATTCGAAGTCCCCTCAACGAGGCAACTGGTAGCAGTCCGCGCGAAGCCCCGCAAGACCGGCCGCCGCGCCCCAGTGCCGCACTCGGGCCGCACTCGGGCCGCACCCGCGCTTTCCAAACGAAAAAGGCGGCCCGAAGGCCGCCCTGTCCGTAGATCCCGAAATCGGGAATGTCTTATTCTGCAGAGCCTTCGGCTGCGGCTGCAGCTTCTGCGGCGGCCTTGGCTTCAGCGGCTTCGGCGGCTGCCTTTTCGGCGGCCAGGGCCTGGGCTGCAGCGACCTTTTCAGCTTCCAGACGTGCCTTTTCCTCGGCAACGGCGGCGCGTTCGGCGTCGTTCAGCTTGCGGGCGCGGGTGCCGGTGTTCTCGACGATACGAGCCGACTTGCCGCGACGATCGCGCAGGTAGTAGAGCTTGGCGCGACGGACCTTACCGCGGCGAACGATTTCGACGCCTTCGACCAGCGGCGAGTAGACCGGGAATACGCGCTCGACGCCTTCGCCGTAGGAGATCTTGCGAACGGTGAAGCTCTCGTTGAGGCCGCCGCCGGAACGGGCGATGCAGACGCCTTCATAGGCCTGTACGCGGGTACGGTTGCCTTCCGTCACGCGCACGTTGACGCGCACGGTATCGCCGGCTTCGAACTTCGGCAGCGGGGCGCCGCGCTTGGCTTCGATCTTGGCAGCCTGTTCGGCTTCCAGTTGCTGAATGATGTTCATGTCTAACCTCTAGTTCTTCTGAAACAGCCAGAGCGCTCTTGCATCCATCGGTCAAAGCCTCCGGATTTTGCCTTGTCAGGCGCGAGCGGTTACGCATGCTCTTTGTTTGTGGCAGACGGGCTGGGCCCATTTCCGACGCGGCCAATACACCAAAGCCTGGTGTTTGTCATCCCTTGTCGCACATTTTTGTGTCGTTCCCGCCATTGCGGTCCCGGGCGTGAACGAATAACCGTTCTCGACCACCGGGGAAAGCTCAACATGTCGATCGCCACCATTCTCCTGCTCTTCGTTGCCGGCTTCCTCTCCGGCGTCGTCAATGCCATCGCCGGCGGCGGTACCTTCCTGACCTTCGGCGCCATGACGCTGGCCGGCCTGCCGCCGATCGCCGCCAACGCCACCTCGTCGATCACCCAGTTCCCCGGCTACATCACCTCGACGCTCGCCTATCGCCGCGAATTTGCCGGCCTGTGGAAGAGTGCGCTGATTCTCGGCATTGTTTCGGCGCTCGGTGCGCTCGGCGGTGCGCTGTTCCTGATCTCGCTGTCCAATCCCGCCTTTCGCGCCATGGTGCCGTGGCTTCTGATCGCCGCCACGGCCGTCTTCGCCGCCGGACCGAAGCTGCGGCCGAAACAAGCCGGCCAGAGCCATCCGGCCACCCCGCTCGGCCTCGCCCTTCAGGCGGTCACCTCGTTCTACGGCGGCTTCTTCGGTGCTGGCATGGGCATCATGATGCTCGCCTCGCTCGGTCTTGCCAGCGGCGGCGACTATCACCGGCTCAACGCGCTGAAGAACTTCCTGTCGATCGTCATCGCCGCCGTCGCCATCATTGTCTTCTCGACCGCCGGCGCGGTCTCCTGGCTGCATGCGGCGATCATGGTGCCAGCCGTGGGCTTGGGTGGCTATGCCGGCGTGGCGATCGCCCGCCGCGTGCCCCAGGCCCTGTTGCGCTGGCTGGTGGTGGCCGCCGGCCTCGGCCTTGCGATCTACTACTTCGTCACGGGGTGAGGAATGGTTGGCGCAGCCGACGAAAAGATCCAGCGAATCGCTTCGAACGTCGAACGCCCTCAAGCCCAGGCGAAGGCCAGGGCTGGGTGACCGCAGGCTCGACGCAGCAATTACTTCAGTAGATCCGGCCGCCGCTCGGCGGTCAGCTTCACCGCCTCTTCGTGGCGCCATTTTTCGATCGCCGCGTGATTGCCGGAGGTCAGCACTTCAGGGATCTCGCGATCCTCGAACACCTGCGGCCGGGTATAGTGCGGATGCTCCAGCAGCCCACCCTCGAAGCTTTCATGCACACCCGACAGCTGGTTGCCCATGACGCCGGGCAGGATGCGCACCACGGCATCGAGCAGGGTCAGCGCCGCCGGCTCGCCGCCCGAGAGAATATAGTCGCCGATGGAAATTTCCTCGAGCCGGCGCGCCTCGATCACCCGCTGGTCGACGCCTTCGAAACGGCCGCAGACGATGACGACGCCCTCACCTTCGGCAAGCTCGCGCACCCTCTGCTGGGTGAGCGGCCGGCCGCGCGGGCTCATCAGCAGGCGCGGGCGCCCGTCATCGGCGATCGAATCGATGGCGCGGGCCAGCACATCGGGCCTGAGCACCATGCCCGCCCCGCCGCCCGACGGCGTGTCGTCGACGCTCCGGTGCTTGTCGAGCGCGAAGTCGCGGATCTGCACCGCCTCCAGCGACCAGTCGCCGCGCTCCAGCGCCCGGCCGGCCAGCGCCTGGCCGAGATGGCCGGGAAACATGTCGGGATAGAGGGTGAGAATGCTCGCCTTGAACGCCATCTCGGCCGGGCTCACGAATTGTCCCGCGGCGGCTTTCCCTTGGCCCCGGCGCCGTAGGGCTTGCCCTCGTCCTCGTCCTTCAGGCCCGCAGCGGTCGGATCGACGAGGATGCGGCCACCCTCGAGGTCGATCTCCAGCACGGCGGCCTCCGAAAACGGTATCAGCACCGGACGCTTGCCCGGACCTTTGAGCTCCAGGAGGTCGCCGGCGCCGAAATCATAGACCCCGGTCACCGCGCCGTAATGCTGGCCCTCGGCGTCATAGACCTCCAGGCCCTCGAGATCGGCATAGTAGAACTCGTCCTCGTCGAGCTCGTCGTCGGGAAGCGCATCGCGCTCGACATAGAGCTCCAGCCCGTTCAGCGCTTCGGCCGCGTTGCGGTCGTTGATGCCGCGGAAACGCACCACGACGACATTCTTCGCCTCACGGATGTCGAGGATCTCGAACACCCGGCCGTCGGCGCTGCGCAGATGACCGTATTCGCCGAGCGCCATCGGGTCGGCGGTGAAGGTCTTGACCCTGACCTCGCCGCGCAGGCCCTGCGCCGCACCGACCACGGCCATCAATATCGGATTTTCGAGTTTGCTCATCGCTTCGGTCTTTTCCGGTCGGCAAGGTTTGTCCTCGCCCTTTTACGGCGAAGTGCGGCAAATGGAAACGGAAAACGGGCGGCAGGATACCCCGCCGCCCGTCGATCATCGCAAAGGATGAGGCTTATTCTGCGGCGGCTTCGGCAGCGGCGGCAGCGGCTTCGGCAGCCTTCATTTCGCGTTCCTTGGTGCGCTCGACAGCCTTCTTGCCCGGCTTTGCCTTTTCCGGGTTGCTGCGGGCGTCGCGGGTGGCGATGCCGGCTTCAGCGAGGAAGCGCAGGACGCGGTCGGTCGGCTGGGCGCCCTTGGCGAGCCATTCCTGGATGCGCTCGGCGTTCAGTTCGACGCGCTTTGCATTGTCCTTGGCCAGCATCGGGTTCCACGAACCGACCTTCTCCAGGAAGCGGCCGTCGCGCGGCGAACGGGCGTCGGCGATGACGATCTGGTAGTAGGGGCGCTTCTTGGAACCGCCACGGGCGAGACGAATCTTGAGGGACATGGGTTTACTCCTTGGTTCTTGCTAGGGCCGCCTTCCGGCGGTCCGGGGTTCTTGTCAGGGTCGCCTTCCGGCAGCCTGCATTCGGGTCGGGCCGCTTTTGGCGGTCCGGGTTGGTCGGGACTGCCGTCAGGCGGTCTTTTCGGTGACGCCGCCGTGTTCGGCGGCAATGGCTTCATGATGCCGGATAACTTCCTTGATGATGAAGTTCAGGAACTTCTCGGCGAAATCCGGGTCCAGATGCGCATCCTGGGCCAGGTGGCGCAGGCGGGCGATCTGGTATTCCTCGCGCGCCGGGTCGGCCGGCGGCAGATCGTACTTGGCCTTGAGAACGCCGACCGCCTTGGTGCAGCGGAAGCGTTCGGCCAGCATGTGGACCAGCGCCGCGTCGATATTGTCGATCGACTGGCGATAGCCGGAAAGCTGTTCCTTGACGGATGCATCGGTCATCTCAGCTCTCCTCACTTCTTCTTCGGCAGGCCCGGCAGGCCGCCGAGGCCAGGCAGTTTAGCCCCGCCGAGACCCGGCAGGCCGCCGCCCATCCCGGGCAGACCGCCCATGCCACCCATGCCCGGCGGCGGCTTCAGACCCGCGGCTTCGGCCTGCTTGGCCAGCGCCTCGAGCTGTTTCGGGTCGAGGCTGGACAGGTCCGGCATGCCGCCCATTCCACCCATGCCGCCCAGGCCACCAAGACCCATCTTGCCGGCCAGGCCGCCCATCATCTGCTTCATCATGCCGCCCTTGCCCTTGCCGCCCATGGCTTTCATCATGTCGGCCATCTGGCGGTGCATTTTCAGCAGCTTGTTGATTTCGGCGGCGTCCGTGCCGGAGCCGGCGGCGATGCGTTTCTTGCGGGAATGCTTGAGAATGTCCGGATTGGCCCGCTCGGCCCTGGTCATCGACTGGATGATCGCGATCTGGCGACCAAACAGCTTGTCGTTAAGGCCAGCGGCCGCCATCTTGTCCTTCATGCCCGACATGCCGGGCATCAGGCCCATGATGCCGCCCATGCCGCCCATCTTCTGCATCTGGCGCAGCTGGTCGGCGAGGTCGTCGAGATCGAACTTGCCCTTGGCCATCTTGGCGGCCATGGCGGCCGCCTTTTCGGCGTCGATGTTCTCCGCCGCCTTCTCGACCAGCGAGACGATGTCGCCCATGCCGAGGATGCGGTCGGCAATGCGCCGCGGATGGAACTCCTCGAGCTCCGTCATCTTTTCGCCGACGCCGATCAGCTTGATCGGCTTGCCGGTGACGGCGCGCATCGAAAGGGCCGCACCACCGCGGCCGTCGCCGTCCATGCGGGTCAGGACCAGACCGGTAATGCCGACGCGTTCGTCGAAATTGCGGGCGAGGTTGACGGCGTCCTGGCCGGTCAGCGCATCGGCGACCAGCAGGATTTCATGCGGGCGGGCATTCTTCTTGATGTCGGCCATCTCGACCATCAAGGGCTCGTCGATATGCGTGCGGCCGGCGGTGTCGAGGATGACCACGTCATGGCCGCCGAGCTTGGCGGCCTGCACGGCGCGGCTTGCAATATCGGTCGGCGACTGGCCGGCAATGATCGGCAGCACGTCGATGCCGGTCTGCACCCCGAGCTGGCGCAGCTGTTCCTGGGCGGCCGGACGACGAGTGTCGAGCGAGGCCATCAGGACCTTCTTGCGCTCGCGGTCGGTCAGCCGCTTGGCGATCTTGCCGGTGGTGGTGGTCTTGCCGGAGCCCTGCAGGCCGACCATCATGATGACGACCGGGGCAGCCGCATTCAGATCGACGCCGACGCCTTCCGAGCCCAGCATCTCGACCAGCTCATCATGGACGATCTTGACGACCATCTGCCCGGGCTTGATCGACTTCAGCACAGCGGCGCCGACGGCCTTCTCGCGGACCCGGTCGGTGAAGTTGCGCACGACCTCGAGCGCCACGTCGGCTTCCAGAAGCGCACGGCGCACCTCGCGCAGCGCTGCGGAAACATCGGCTTCCGACAAGGCGCCACGGCCGGTCAGTCCATTCAGAATGGAACCAAGGCGGTCCTGGAGGTTATCAAACATCGGCTCTTCCTTATCGTTTCGGATCCCCGAAACGTTGGTCTTTCCCGCGCTGAAAACAAGACGCAAAGCCAAAATGCACCCGAGGGCGCATCGCGCTGTCGGGTGTTGACCTCCGGGATCTCTTTATACCTTGACGGGTCCCGGTCGGCGGCTCGGAGTGCTTGTCTCTTCGCAGATTGGGGGCGATTAACAGCAAAGGGCCGGAAAAGTCAAGGCTGGCGGGCAAAAGCGCGGAATTGGCGGCCCCGCACCTTCCCAAGCGCCGCGCGCGTCCCCAAATTCACCTCTCCCGCAACGGTCACGGTCGTCCATGTCAGCCAAACCCGCCAATCCCTACTATACCGGCCCCGTCTCCGACCATTTCGACGGCAAGCGCTTCTTCAACCCTGAGGGCGTCGAGCCCGGCGGCATGCGCGACCTTCTCAAATGGCAGACCAACGGCAAGCGCGCCCGCTGGCCGAAACGCGTGGCGCATGGCCCCGCTTCGGCGCCGCTGCGGACCCGAGTCGACGGCGCAGACCTGCGCGTCACCATGATCGGCCATGCCACGCTTTTGATCCAGGTGGCCGGCCTCAACATCCTCACCGACCCGGTCTGGTCGAAGCGCGCCAGCCCCTTCTCCTTTGCCGGCCCGAAGCGGGTGGCCTCCCCCGGCATCGCCTTCGAGGACCTGCCGCCGATCGACGTCGTGCTCGTCACCCACAATCACTACGACCATCTCGACCTGCCGACGCTCGCCCGCCTGGTCGAGGAGCACGGGGTCCATATCGTCACCCCGCTCGGCAACGACACGATCATCCACCGCGCCCTGCCCGAGGCCAAGATCTCCGACATGGACTGGGGCGACCACCTGCAATACTGGGATGCGCTGTCCATCCATGCCGAGCCCTGCCACCACTGGTCGGCGCGCGGGATGCGGGACCGGCGCATGGCGCTCTGGGCCGCCTTCGTGCTCTCGACCCCGGCGGGCAAGATCTATCACATCGGCGACACCGGCTTTCACGACGGCATCAACTACCGCGCGGCGGGTGAAAAGCACGGCGCCTTCCGCCTCGCCAACCTGCCGATCGGCGCCTACGAGCCGCGCTGGTTCATGAAGGGCCAGCACCAGAACCCGCAAGAAGCCGTGGAAGGCTTCCGTCTGTGCAACGCCGCCAACGCCGTCGGCCACCATTTCGGCACCTTCCAGCTCACCGACGAGGCGATCGAGGCCCCGGTCGAGGACCTGTCAAAGGCCCTTTCCGCCGCCGCCATCCCGCCCACCCGCTTCCGCGCTCTGCGCCCCGGCGAGGTTTTCGACGTGCCTGATATGTGAGCAGGCCGCTTGACCTGCTGCCGTTCCGCCCTCGCCCTTCGAGGGTCGCCTGCGCTCCCACCTCAGGGTGAGGGCTACCGTTGTGCGCCTTGGCCCAGAGGAGTTCCATCAGCGACTCACGGCGAGGCCCGCCGCCTTGCACCCCTCATGCTGAGGTGCCCGAGCAAAGCGAGGGCCTCGAAGCATCCCGCCCCAAGCTCGGACCTCATGCTGAGGTGCTTGGTCAAAGGCCAAGCCTCGAAACATCAGGCTGCAAACGCTGCATGCTATTCCCTCCCACGCAATGACGAGATCGGGCCTTCGGAGATCTGGCCTCCGCTCTTGACCGGCCCACGACGGGACAGATCGGGGAGTGCCTCGTAGGCATAGGCGATCAGGGCCTCCTTCTTCTGCCGGTTCCAGCCCTTGATCTGCCGCTCGCGTGCAATGGCATCGAGGATGCGATCATAGACCTCCATGAACACCAGTTCGACCGGCCGCCGGCGCGCCGTATAGCCGTCGTAGACGCCCGCATTGTGTTCCCAAAGCCGGGCCTCGACCGATTGCTTGGTAAGGCCGGTATAGTAGGAGCCATCCCGGCATCGCAGAATGTAGACCGTGACTTCCATCGCTTCGGTTCCAGATCGAAATACCATTCTTGATTGCATTTCACGCAAAATCAACCATCAGGCCGCCACCTCATGCAGAGGCGCCCGCATCGCGAGGGCCTCGAATCATCAGGCCCTGGATACTGCCCTCATGCTGACGCGCCTGGCCGCAAGGCCAAACCTCGAAGCAACCGATTTCAAATGCCGTCAAGCACCGCACCCCATCCGCCCTCGCCCTTCGAGGGTCGCTGACGCTCCCGCCTCAGGGTGAGGGCTATCGTGGAGCGCCTTGGTGAGGGGGTTCCGGGCCGTCTTGCCCAGAGCCGCCTACGTGCCCCCTCATGCTGAGGTGCCCGAGCACAGCGAGGGCCTCGAAGCATCAGGCCCCAACCACTGCCCTCATGCTGAGATGCCTGGCCGCAGGCCAGGCCTCGAAGCATTGCGCCCACACTCCACCCAAACGGGGAAGCTCACCACTAATCCCCCAACAAAAACAACACCGCCCCCACCCGCATTTCCCCGCCCCTTTCCACCCTCCTAAACTGAGCTTGTTCCGTCGCGGATACACCACAAGGCGTTGTGGCGAGGCGGGGCCGGCGCGGGGTTTGGGGGAAAGACGCAAGATCCCACACTCCGGGTCCGCGGAAAATGGTCTCCCCCTGGCGACGTGGGGGCAAGGATGACGGCTTTGGACGGCCCGAAACCTTGCCGGCCCTGACAGCGCGCCGGGTGCGCCTGTGTGGCGTGGCATGGTGGTAAGATCGGGTTGTCGAGGGTGTGCGGGCGTCCGCCGGTGAAAACCGGGCCCGCCTGAAAAATCCCCGACAAGGGCCGGCGCCGCAGAGAGACCGAAGTCGCGGGGCAAAAACCGCCGAACGGGGCGCCTTCGGGTGTCATTTGATTTTTTTACCTTACGCGGCAGCCGGAGGCGCCCCGTCCGCTCAGGTTTGACCTGGGCAAAGGAATGACAGCGGAACCGGAGGGCATGAGGCCTGGCCGGGATTTTTGGCTGGGCGAGAGGCTACCAATGTTTGATCTCCCCCCTTGTGGGGGAGATGTCCGGCAGGACAGAGGGGGGCGAGCTTGCGCTGATGTAGCGATGGAACTCCACCCGGCTCGACCAAAGTCCAGCCGCGGTCTGCACGGTTACCCCCCTCTGTCGGCTACGCCGACATCTCCCCCACAAGGGGGGAGATCGCACGCCACCCTCGCCGGCCCTCCGCATCGCCTAACCCTGCGCACTGGTAATTTCCGCCGGTTTCCGCCATATAAGCCCGAAGATGTCGAGGAATGGTCAAATGGCAGACATGGTCGAATTCGCGAAGATGAACGGGCTTGGCAACAAGATCCTGGTCGTCGACATGCGCGGCCGCAAGGACAAGGTGACGCCGGAGGCCGCGATCGCGCTCGCCGCCGATCCGATCACCGCCTTCGACCAGATCATGGCGATCCACGATCCCAGGGTCGAGGGCACCGATGCCTGGATCGACATCATCAACTGCGACGGCACGCTCGCCCAGGCCTGCGGCAACGGCACGCGCTGCGTCGTGCAGGCGCTGTCGGCCGAAACCGGCCGCAAGACCTTCACCTTCCAGACGCTCGCCGGCATCCTCAACGCCATCGAGCACGAGGACGGCCTGATCTCGGTCGACATGGGCAAGCCGGTCTTCGACTGGAACCGCATTCCGCTGTCGGAAGAATTCCACGATACCAGCCGCATCGAGCTGCAGATCGGCCCGATCGACGCGCCGATCCTGCATTCGCCCTCGGTCGCCTCGATGGGCAATCCGCACGCCATATTCTGGGTCGATCGCGACCCGATGAATTATGAACTGGAACGCTTCGGGCCGCTGCTGGAAAACCATCCGATGTTCCCGGAACGGGCCAATATCACGCTCGCTCAGGTGACGGCCAAGGACACGCTTCGCACCCGCACCTGGGAGCGCGGCGCCGGGCTGACGCTCGCCTGCGGCTCGGCCGCCTGCGCCGCCGGGGTCTCGGCCGCCCGCACCGGGCGCACCGGCCGCAAGGTGACGATCGACGTTGCCTCGAGCCCGAGCCGTGAGCCGCTGATCATCGAATGGCGCGAGCACAATGACCGCGTCGTCATGACCGGCCCTGCCGAGTGGGAATGGTCCGGCCGCCTCGACCCGAAGACGGGCGCCTTCGTGCGCGATCCGGCAAGCGAGACCGGAGCCCAGGCTTCGTGAGCGGCATCGACGTCATCACCTTCGGTTGCCGGCTCAACACCTATGAGTCCGAAGTGATGAAGGCCGAGGCGGCGAAGGCCGGCCTCGACGACGCCATTCTCGTCAACACCTGCGCGGTGACGGCTGAGGCCGTGCGCCAGGCCCGCCAGGCGATCCGCCGCGCCCGCCGCGAGAACCCCAAGGCCCGCATCATCGTCACCGGCTGCGCCGCGCAGACCGATGCGGCGGGCTTTGCCGCCATGCCGGAGGTCGATGCCGTGCTCGGCAACGAGGAGAAGCTGAAGGCCGAGAATTATAGCCGGCTGCCGGATTTCGGCGTCGCGGCAGACGAGAAGTTGCGCGTCAATGACATCATGAGCGTGACCGAAACCGCCCCGCAGCTGGTCGGCCATATCGACGGCCATGTGCGCGCCTTTCTGCAGGTGCAGAACGGCTGCGACCATCGCTGCACCTTCTGCATCATCCCGTTCGGCCGCGGCAATTCGCGCTCGGTGCCGATGGGTGCGGTGGTCGAACAGGCCCGCAGACTGGTCGAGAACGGCTATCGCGAAGTGGTACTGACCGGCGTCGATGCCACCAGCTACGGCGCCGACCTGCCCGGTCGCCCGACCCTCGGCCTGCTCGCCAAGACGCTGCTGAAACAGATCCCGGAGATCGCCCGCCTGCGGCTCTCCTCGATCGACGGCATCGAGGCCGACCGCCATCTGTTTGACCTGATCGCCGACGAGCCGCGCTTCATGCCGCATCTGCATCTCTCGCTGCAGCATGGCGACGACATGATCCTGAAGCGCATGAAGCGCCGCCATTCGCGCGCCGATGCGCTGGCCTTCGCCGAACAGGTGCGACGCCTTCGGCCGCAGGTCAGTTTCGGCGCCGACATGATCGCCGGCTTCCCGACCGAGACCGAAGAAATGGCGGAGAATTCCGCAAGCCTCGCCGACGCGATCGGCATCGCCCAGCTGCACGTCTTCCCCTACAGCCCGCGCCCCGGAACCCCCGCCGCCCGCATGCCGCAGCTCGACCGGCGTCTCGTCAAGGAGCGCGCCGCCCGGCTGCGCGAAACCGCGGAGCGGCTGCAGGCGCGCCATCTGGCGTCCATGGTCGGCACGCGCCAGACCATCCTTGTCGAAATGACCGGGATGGCCCATACGGAAAACTTCACCCTCGTCGCGGCACCGGACCTAAATCACCGCAGCCTCGTTACGGTGACGATCACCGGCCACAACGGCCGGCATCTCGACATGCAACCGGCGACCGCCTCGGCCGCCTGACAGAACGGACAACAGCTTCATGGCGCTCGGCTTCATCAAGAAAGTCTTCACCTTCGGCAAGGACAAGCCGGCGGCCGACCAGCCGGTCGAGAGCGAGGACTTCGCCAGCCTGGTCGACGCTGCCGAACGGGTCGATGCCGGAGAGACGATCGAGCCGTTGCCCGAAGCGGCCGATCCGATCGCCGCCGAAGTCATCGACACCGCCGGCGGCCCCGCGGCGGATGAAGCCGGGGCCGAGGTCACCCCCCCTGGCCTGCCGGCCGTCCCCCCCACGGGTGGGGGGACTGATGCGCGGAACGTACCTGCCTCTTCGGCTAAGCCCTCAATCCCGGAAGAAATTTGGCCCCATTCCGCTGACTCCTCGTCAACCGCGTCGGAGGAACACGCGGCGACAGCGCCAGCCGTCCCCCCACCTGTGGGGGGGATGCCCGGCAGGGCAGGGGGGGAAAGCAACGCGTCGGCAGACCAATCGGCAGAGGCTGACCAATCCGGCGAGCCAATCGCAGCTCACACCGCCCACAAGCCCGCCGGAGCCGCGCCGCAACCCGCCGACATCGCCCTGCCCAAGGGCTTCGCCAACACCACGTCCCTGCCCGAACCGGCGCCGGAGACCCCGGCCGTCAAGCTTTCGTGGTTCCAGCGCCTGCGCCAGGGCCTGGCCCGCACCTCGTCGCAGCTCACCGGCCAGATCGCCGCGCTCTTCACCAAGCGCAAGCTGGACGAGGACACGCTGGAAGAGCTGGAGGATCTGCTGATCCAGGCCGATCTCGGCGTCGAGACCGCGATGCGCGTGACCGGTGCCCTGTCGTCGGAACGCTATGGCAAGGACGTCTCCGGCGAGGACGTGTCGCGCATTATGGCGGCCGAGATCACCAAGGTGCTGAAGCCGGTGGCGAAACCACTGGCGCTCGACCTCAGCCACAAGCCGCACGTCATTCTAGTCGTCGGCGTCAACGGCACCGGCAAGACCACCACGATCGGCAAGCTCGCCGCCAAGCTTTCCGGCTCCGGCCTGAAGGTCATGCTGGCCGCCGGCGACACCTTCCGCGCCGCGGCGATCGAGCAGCTGAAGATCTGGGCCGACCGCACCGGCTCGACCTTCCTCGGCACCAAGCTCGGCGCCGATGCCGCGGGCCTTGCCTATGACGCCTTCGAAAAGGCCCGGGCCGAGAAGTCGGACGTGCTGATCATCGACACCGCCGGCCGCCTGCAGAACAAGACGGAGCTGATGGCGGAGCTGGAAAAGATCGTCCGCGTGCTCGGCAAGCTCGATCCGGATGCGCCGCATACCGTGCTGCAGACGCTCGATGCGACCACCGGGCAGAACGCCATGAACCAGGTCGAGATCTTCCGCAACATCGCCGGCGTCAACGGGTTGATCATGACCAAGCTCGACGGCAGCGCCAAGGGCGGTGTGCTGGTGGCGCTCGCCGAGAAGTTCAAGCTGCCGGTGGTTGCCATCGGCGTCGGCGAAGGCATCGACGACCTCGAACCCTTCGAGGCCGAGGATTTCGCCAATGCCATTGCCGGCCTTCCCCACTGAGCCGCAGCCTTGAGCGGCAAACGGCACAGCACAACGAATCGAGAGACTTACCGATGAGCAATATCGAAAGCGACACCAAGCCGACGACCGAAGAGCGCCACCATCCGCTCTTGAAGATGGCGCTGGAGATCGGGCCGCTCATGGTCTTCTTCTTCGGCAACCTGCGCGGCGAGTGGCTGGCCAAGACCTTTCCGGCGCTGACCGCCGTCGGCGGCCCGCTGCTGATCGCCACCGCCCTCTTCATGGTGGCAACGGTCATCTCGCTCATCGTCTCGAAGATCGTCTTCAAGCACCTGCCGATCATGCCCTTCGTCTCGGGCATCGTCGTCATGGTGTTCGGCTCGCTGTCGATCTGGCTGCAGGACGAGACCTTCATCAAGATGAAGCCGACCATCGTCAACACGCTGTTCGGCGTGGTGCTGCTCGGCGGCCTGTTCTTCGGCAAGTCCTTGCTCGGCTATGTCTTCAACGCCGCCTTCCAGCTCGATGCCGAAGGCTGGCGCAAGCTGACGCTGCGCTGGGGCATCTTCTTCCTGTTCCTCGCCGTGCTGAACGAAGTCGTCTGGCGCAATTTCTCCGACGCCGTCTGGGTCAACTTCAAGGTCTGGGGCACGATGCCGATCACCATCCTGTTCACGCTCGCCCAGATGCCGCTGATCATGCGCCACTCGCTCGAGACTGACGCCCAGGCGAAAGACGGGGGCAAGGGCGAATGAGCGGCGGTCCAGTGACGCTTGCCGCCGACGACCGCGCAACGCGCTTCTGGCTTGCCGTGGCAGCCACATTCCTGATCGTGCAGATCGTGACGCTGGCGCTGATGGGCCGCATTCCGATCTGCGAATGCGGCTACGTCAAGCTGTTCGAGCCGGGCGTCAACACGGCCGGCAATTCGCAGCACATTTCCGACTGGTATACGCCGTCGCACATCATCCACGGCTTCCTGTTCTACTGGCTGGCGATCGTCGTCCTGCCCCGCGCCTCGTTCGGCGCGCGGCTGACGTTGTCCGTCGTCGTCGAGGCCGCCTGGGAGCTGCTGGAGAATTCGCCGATCATCATCGACCGCTACCGCACCGCGACCATGGCGATCGGCTATCAGGGCGACAGCATCCTGAATTCGGCGATGGATACGGTGGCCATGGGCCTCGGCTTCCTCTTCGCCTCCCGCGCACCGGTCTGGCTGACGATAGCACTTGCCATCGGCTTCGAGATCGTGACCGCCATCGTCATCCGCGATAACCTGACGCTCAACGTGCTGATGCTGGTCTGGCCGGTCGAGGCGGTCCGCGAATGGCAGGCGGCGCTCTAAAGGATCAGGCCGCTTCCATCTCCGGAATCTGAGCCAGTTCCGACTCAAGTGCCAGGGCCTCTCGCTTCAGGTCATAATTGGCCTGCAGATTGAGCCAGTATTCCGGGCTGGTCTTGAAGAACTTCGCCAGGCGCAGCGCCGTATCGGCGCTGATGCCGATCTTCTCGGCGACGATCCGCTCAAGCCGCGTCCGCGGCACCCGCAGCTTCTTGGCCAGCGCATAGGCAGTCATGTCGAGCGGTTCGAGATAGAGCTCGCGCAGGATTTCACCGGGATGGATGGCAGGTGCCTTGCTGATGGTCATCTTCGATCTCCCGGCCGATCAACGATCGGCTCAATGATAATCCGTGATCTCGACGAGCTCAGGACCTGCCTCTGTCCAGACGAAGCAGATGCGCCACTGGCTGTTGATGCGGATTGAATACTGTCCCTGCCGATCACCCGACAGCTTCTCAAGGCGGTTGCCGGGCGGCGAACGAAGGTCGTTGAGGTCCTTGGCAGCATCGAGCAGTACAAGCAGCTGTTGCGCCCGCCGGACGAGATCCGCAGGAAAGCCCTTCCGCACGGATCCGTCGTCAATCGAACGGGTCAATTTGTCCCTGAACGAACGGATCATCGGCCGCCCTCCAAATCGGTATCATAGAAAGATACCAACGAAAGTCAATCGGACGTCTATCGGAGGCGCATGGGCTCAGGAGCCTGCGAGTGCCTTTTCGATGGCCGGGTAAAGACCGGTCTCGAGCGATTGCGGATCGAAGGGGCCGACCCGCTTGTAGAGGATCGTGCCGTCGGCGGCGACGAGATAGCTTTCCGGGATGCCGTAGACGCCCCAGTCGATCGCCGCCTTGCCGTTCGGATCGACGCCGATGGCCTTGTAGGGATTGCCGAGCTCGCCGAGGAAACGCAGCGCGTTGTCCTGCCTGTCCTTGTAGTTGATGCCGACGAGATTGAGCCGCGGATCCTTGGACAGTTCCTTGAGGATCGGGTGTTCCTGCCGGCACGGCACGCACCAGGAGGCAAAAACATTGACGAGGGTCAGCTTGCCGGCGATCGCTTGCGAAGTGAGCGCCTGGGTATTCGAGCCGTCGAGCGCCGGCATGGCCAGCACCGGTGCCCGGGTGCCGATCAGGGCCGAGGGCAGGTCGGCGACATTCTTGCCGTTGACCTCCTGGTCGTAGAGCATCTTGCCGGCGGTGGCGGCAAAGATGGCGAAGACCGCAAGCGGGATGATGGCCAGCATGTAGCGCCCGATGCCGCGGCGGGCGCCTTCCTTGGTCTCGATATCGCTCATTGGGAAGCCCCGGTCGGCTTTCCGGCCGCAGGCGCAGCCGATCGACGCCGGATGCCCGCTGCTTCGAGCGCCTTCAGTTCCGCCCGTCGCGCCCGGCCCTCGAGCCACGTCCAGGCGATGAGAAACAGGATCGTAGCGGCAGTCAGCCCATAGGCAGTACCGATATAGAAGGCGTATTTCATGGAGCGTGCTCCTGTGCGGCAATGCGGGCAGCAAGCCGGCGCTGGGCAATGATCCGCCGCCGCCAGATCTCGTTGCGCATCGCCATCAGGTGAAGCGTGAAGAACAGCAGCGTGAAGGCGACCGCCATGATCAGCAGCGGCCAGAGGAATTCAGGGTCGACGGTCGGGCCGTCCATGCGGAAGACGCTGGCCGGCTGGTGCAGCGTGTTCCACCATTCGACCGAGAACTTGATGATCGGGATGTTGACGAAGCCGACAAGGATGAGCACGGCGCTCAGCCGCGCGGCCCTCGATGCGTCGTCCATGGCCCGGTTGAGCGCGATAAGGCCCAGATACATCAAGAACAGAATGAAGACGGAGGTCAGGCGGGCGTCGCCCCAAGCCCACCAGGTGCCCCACATCGGCCTGCCCCACAGCGAGCCCGTGATCAATGCGATAAAGGTAAACGCGGCGCCGAGCGGAGCAGCCGCCCTGTGGCTGACATCGGCCAGCGGATGGCGCCAGACCAGCGTGCCGATCGCCGAAATCGCCATGACCGAGTAGCACATCATCGACAGCCAGGCCGCCGGCACGTGGATATACATGATCCGCACCGTCTCGCCCTGCTGGTAGTCGCCTTCGGTCGTGAAGCTCATGTAGAGCCCCACTGCGAAGAACGCGACGGTGGCAATCGAGAGCCACGGCAGGATACGACCGGACAGCGCCAGGAACCGGGTCGGATTGGCGAGTTCGCTGAATTTCGAGAGGACAAGGCTCGTGGTGTTCATGGAATGCTTCTAACCTGAGAGCGATCGCTCTGCAATTGATCCCGGTCAATCCGAGGCGCTGCGCAGCGCCAGAGCCGCGCCCAGCGGACCGATGACCGCGAAGAACAGCGTGATGGCGATCAGAAACAGGAAGGGCGGCATAAATGGGGCGGGATCCTCTACGGCCGCATAGGATGCGCTGACCCCGAAGATCAGCACCGGAATGGCGAGCGGCAGGACGAGGATCGACACCAAGAGACCGCCGCGCGGCAGCGCCACGGCGACAGCCGCCCCCGCCGCGCCGATGAAGGTGATCGCCGGCGAGCCGACCAGCAGCGTCAGCATGACGGCACCAATCGCCACCTCGTTCATGTTCATGAACAGGCCGAGCAGCGGCGAGGCGATGACCAGCGGCAGGCTGGTCGCCACCCAGTGCGCCAGGCACTTGACGAAGACGGTCAGCACCAGCGGCGTTTCCTGCATCAGGATGAGGTCCAGCGACCCGTCGTCGCGCTCGGCCTGGAACAGCCGGTCGAGGCCGAGCAAGGCCGCCAGCAGCGCCCCGATCCAGACGATCGCCGGGCCGATACGCGACAGAAGGTTGAGGTCCGGCCCGACGCCGAAGGGAATGACGGCGACCACCGTCATGAAGAACAGAACCCCGATCAGGGCCCCGCCTCCGGCCCGCACGGAGAGCTTCAGGTCGCGAAGGAAAAGGGCGATCATGCGTAAACACCTTGGAAATTGCCCCTCACCCTGGCCCTCTCCCCGCAAGCGGAGAGAGGGGAGCGGAGGCGCTGCGGCAAACGTCCTTCTCCCCGCTTGCGGGGAGAAGGTGCCGGCAGGCGGATGAGGGGCAAGTTCGGATTGGCAATCGTGTCGGGACGCCCCCCTCTGTCGCTTCGCGACATCTCCCCCTCAAGGGGGGAGATCGGAACCTCGTGGTCGATCAAGGGGTCCCCCTTGGCGATCGGTTGCCTGGGAACGATTGACTGCCGCAGGAGGTCACCCAGGAGAGGCATGTTGAATGAGAGACCGCGCGTGCCGCTTATCCAATCTCCCCCCTTGAGGGGGAGATGCCCGGCAGGGCAGAGGGGGGTAGGCCTCGTCATGCCATTTCCCCCGTCTCGTGATACTCGAACCCCTTCATGACAAGGGTCTTCGCATCCTTGAGGCCGAGCGGCTGGTGGGTAGCGGCGAGCGCGATGCCGCCTTTCGCCAGATGCTCGTGCACCAGGCTGGCGAACATCTGGTCGGCGCTGGCATCGAGGGCGGCGGTCGGTTCGTCGAGGATCCAGACGGGGCGGTGGGCGACGAGCAGCTTGGCCATGGCAAATCGTCGCTGCTGGCCGGCCGAGAGATAGCCGAAGGGCAGATGGGTTATTCCGCCGAGGCCGACCGCGTCGGCCGCCGCCGCGATCGAGCGGCCCTGGCCGCCTTCGAAGTCGCCGAGATAGGCCTGCCAGAAGGCGAGATTCTCGATGACGGTGAGCTCCTGCTTCATCGCATTGCGATGACCGAGATAATGGCTGACCTCGCGCGCCGGGCGCCGTTCCCGGCCGTCGCGGAACACCGCCTCGACGCGTCCCTTTTCGGGTCTGAGCAGGCCCGCCACGACGCGCAGCAGCGTCGACTTTCCCGACCCGTTGCGCCCCGTCAGGACCATCGCCTCGCCGGGCGCCAACTGAAAGGAAACATTAACGAAAATCAGGTCTTCGCCGCGCTTGGCGGCCACGTCTTCGGCGATCAGCCGCATGGTTTGAACCTTCCGGCGATACCCTCATCGCCCTTCCAAAAAATTGTCCGAATTCGCCATTCGTTGGTCTGGCACCTTTCTTAGAAATTATCTATAAGACCTGCAAGCACGCCAGCGGTCGGCGTGAATATCATCCTTGTGCCGAACCTGGGGTTGCAACAGCATCTTCCACGTGCGGACAGCGGAAATGGCCGTACCCGCATCCTGATGTGCATGAAGTGCATAGGCGTCCGCACGACAAGTGTAGGCTATCAGAATAAGCGGGGCTTTATCCGTGTCCAAATCCATCGACAGCTTCAACTGCCGTTCGACCCTTTCCGTCAACGGCAAGGACTATGTCTACTACAGCCTTCCCAAGGCCGAGGCCAACGGCCTGAACGGCGTATCGAAGCTACCCTATTCGATGAAGGTTCTGCTCGAGAACCTGCTGCGCAACGAAGACGGCCGCTCGGTGACCAAGAACGACATCCAGGCGATCGCTGCCTGGCTCGTCGACAAGGGTACGGCCGAGGCTGAAATCGCCTACCGTCCGGCCCGCGTGCTGATGCAGGACTTCACCGGCGTTCCCGCCGTCGTCGACCTGGCCGCCATGCGTGACGCCATGGTGGCGCTCGGCGGCGATCCGGAAAAGATCAACCCGCTGGTTCCCGTCGACCTCGTCATCGACCACTCGGTCATCGTCGACGAATTCGGCACGCCGACCGCCTTTGCCCGCAACGTCGAGCTCGAATACGAGCGCAACGGCGAGCGCTACCGCTTCCTGAAGTGGGGCCAGCAGGCGTTCAAGAACTTCCGCGTCGTTCCCCCGGGCACCGGCATCTGTCACCAGGTCAACCTCGAATATCTCGGCCAGACCGTCTGGACCAAGGAAGAGGACGGCGAAACCGTCGCCTATCCCGACACCTGCGTCGGCACCGACAGCCACACGACGATGATCAACGGTCTCGGCGTTCTCGGCTGGGGCGTCGGCGGCATCGAAGCCGAAGCCGCCATGCTCGGCCAGCCGGTGTCCATGCTGCTGCCTGAGGTCATCGGCTTCAAGCTTACCGGCAAGGTCAAGGAAGGCGTCACCGCGACCGACCTCGTGCTCACCGTCGTGCAGATGCTGCGCAAGAAGGGCGTCGTGTCGAAGTTCGTCGAATTCTTCGGCCCCGGCCTTGATTCGATGTCGCTCGCCGACCGCGCCACCATCGGCAACATGGGCCCGGAATACGGCGCGACCTGCGGCTTCTTCCCGGTCGACGGCGAAACCATCAACTACCTGACCATGTCGGGCCGCACCAAGGACCGCATCGCGCTGGTCGAAGCCTATTCGAAGGCTCAGGGCATGTGGCGCGACAATGACGGTTCCGACCTCGTCTTCACCGACACGCTCGAACTCGACCTCGGCGACGTGGTGCCGTCGATGGCCGGCCCGAAGCGTCCGGAAGGCCGCCTGCCGCTCGAAACGATCGCCTCCAACTTCGCGGTCGCCCTCGAGAACGACTACAAGAAGCCGGGCCAGCTGACGAACCGCTATGCGGTCGAAGGCACCGACTACGACATCGGCCATGGCGACGTCGCGATCGCCGCGATCACGTCGTGCACCAACACGTCCAACCCGAGCGTCCTGATCGCTGCCGGCCTTCTGGCCCGCAACGCCGTTGCCAAGGGCCTGAAGTCCAAGCCGTGGGTGAAGACCTCGCTTGCACCGGGATCCCAGGTCGTCGGCGAATATCTCGCCAAGTCGGGCCTGCAGAAGGACCTCGACGCACTCGGCTTCAACCTGGTCGGCTTCGGCTGCACCACCTGCATCGGCAATTCCGGCCCGCTGCCGGCTCCGATCTCGAAGACGATCAACGACAAGGGCCTGATCACCGCGGGCGTACTGTCGGGCAACCGCAACTTCGAAGGCCGCATCTCGCCGGACGTCCAGGCCAACTACCTGGCTTCCCCGCCGCTCGTCGTCGCCTATGCGCTGGCCGGCACGGTCCAGAAGGACCTGACCACCGAACCGCTCGGCGAAGACCAGAACGGCAACCCGGTCTTCCTCAAGGACATCTGGCCGACCTCGCACGAGATCCAGGAATTCATCCTGAAATACGTCACCCGCGAACTTTACGAATCGAAGTACGCCGACGTGTTCAAGGGCGACGTCAACTGGCAGGCCGTACAGATCCCGGCAGGCCAGACCTATGCCTGGGACGACAAGTCGACCTATGTGCAGAACCCGCCCTACTTCGTCGGCATGGGCAAGACCGGCGCCGGCGTGACGAACATCGTCAATGCCCGCGTGCTCGGCCTGTTCGGCGACAAGATCACCACCGACCACATTTCCCCGGCCGGTTCGATCAAGGCCGCTTCGCCGGCCGGTGCCTACCTGATGGAGAACGGCGTCGGTGTCGCCGACTTCAACCAGTACGGCACGCGTCGTGGCAACCATGAAGTGATGATGCGCGGCACCTTCGCCAACATCCGCATCCGCAACCACATGCTCGGCCCGAACGGCAAGGAAGGTGGCTACACCATCCACTATCCGTCCAAGGAAGAGATGTCGATCTACGACGCCGCCATGAAGTACAAGGCCGAAGGCACGCCGCTGGTCATCTTCGCCGGCGTCGAATACGGCAATGGCTCTTCGCGTGACTGGGCCGCCAAGGGCACCAACCTGCTCGGCGTGCGCGCCGTGGTCGCCCAGTCCTTCGAGCGTATCCACCGCTCGAACCTGGTCGGCATGGGCGTCATCCCCTTCTGCTTCGAGGAAGGCACCACCTGGGCCTCGCTCAACCTCAAGGGCGACGAGACCGTGACGATCGAAGGCCTCGACGGCGAGATCAAGCCGCGCGAGAAGAAGATCGCCAAGGTCACCTATGCCGACGGCTCGGTGAAGGAGATCCCGCTGATCTGCCGCATCGATACGCTCGACGAGGTCACCTACGTCAACAATGGCGGCATCCTGCAGACCGTTCTGCGCGACCTCGCGGCTTAACCGCACACGCTTTGAAACTGGGCCGCCGGGCGACAAACCCGGCGGCCTTTTTCGTGAGGGGACGGGCCGCAGCGGCATTGACGCGGGCTTCACCCCATCGTGACTTTGACAGACACCTCTGACGGGCTATTTCTGTACGTCATTCAGGAACCGACCCCGGACATTCCGCCTCGCGGCGTGCTCCGGGAAGCGTTGAACGGGTTTAGCTCCATGATGTCGAGGATCGTTACCGGCCTGGCTCTCAGCTGCATGATCGCCTTTGCCGCGCAGGCCGACGAAGCGACCGTGCCGAAGGGCGTGGTGGAGCTCTTCACCTCGCAGGGCTGCAGCTCCTGCCCGCCGGCCGACCGGGCGCTTGAGACGCTCGCCCACCAGGGCGGCATCGTCGCGCTCTCCTACCATGTCGACTATTGGAACTATCGCGGCTGGGCCGACACGCTGGCCTCGCCGGAAAACACCGCCCGGCAATATGCCTATGCGCGCAGTCTCGGCCGAAGCGGCGTCTACACGCCCCAGGCAGTCCTGAACGGCCGCGACCACCTGAAAGGCACCGACGCCGAAACGCTCGACGGGCGCCTCGAGGCGCTGCGCGCCAGGGGGCAAGGCATGAGCGTACCGATCGAGGCTCACCGCAAGGGCGACGAGCTGGCGATCCGGATCGGCGCGGGTCAGGGAAGGGCCGATGTGGTGATCGTCTATTTCCGCCAGCAGCAGACCGTCGAGGTCTTGGATGGGGAGAACACCGGCAAGACCATCGACTACGTCAACAGCGTCACCGATGTGCAGACCGTCGGCATGTGGGACGGCGGCGCGCTCGACCTGGTGCTGCCGGCGAAGATGATCGGGAACAAGGGAACGGACGGCTTTGCCATTCTGTTGCAGTCGAGCGGGCCGCAGGGCGACCCGGCGGCGATCCTCGGCGCTGCGGTGATGACCGCGGAAACGAAGTCTTAGATCTTGGCGGGTCCGGCCTAAAGCATTGGGGGGCTGGGGGTAAGGGGTCAATGCGCCAGACCGGACCCTCTTGGCGTGCTAGGCGCCAACCAAGAACCGTCAATCTCGCCCCGAAATTGGGCACTGTTTTGTCCAAAATGCGGCGTGTGTCGAGATTTGCCGGCGGCGGCCGTAACCGGTTTAGCGCGCACGCTTATTCCTCCGTGCCCCTCCTGCTTGACGAATATCAAGTTCACTCTCTGTTCTTGCCAAATCGGGCAATGTCGGGCAAACCGGATGAGAGAACGAGCAAGGATGTCGGCAGCGGATGAACGCAACACACCTCGAGGCACTGAACGACCGGCAGCGGAGCGCCGTCGAGCACGGCATCGGACCCGGGGGCGCAACCGCGGAAGGGCCGCTGCTGATCATCGCCGGCGCGGGCTCCGGCAAGACCAATACGCTCGCCCACCGGGTCGCGCACCTGATCCTCAACGGTGCCGATCCGCGCCACATCCTGCTGATGACCTTTTCCCGCCGCGCCGCCACCGAGATGAGCCGCCGTGTCGAGCGCATCTGCCGCAAGGTACTGGGCAATGACGCGGGCGTACTGACCGACGCGCTGACCTGGGCCGGCACCTTCCACGGCATCGGCGCCCGCATCCTGCGCGACTATGCCTATGAGATCGGCCTCGACCCCGGCTTCACCATCCACGACCGCGAGGATTCCGCCGACCTGATGAACCTGATGCGGCACGATCTCGGCCTGTCGAAGACGGAAAGCCGGTTTCCGACCAAGGGCACCTGCCTCGCCATCTATTCGCGCGCGGTGAATTCCGAGACGCCGCTTGCCGAGGTGCTGCGCTCCGCCTATCCCTGGTGCGCGACCTGGGAGAAGGAGCTGAAGGCGCTGTTTGCCGCCTATGTCGAGGCCAAGCAGGTGCAGAACGTGCTCGATTACGACGACCTGCTGCTCTACTGGGCGCAGACGGTGAGCGACCCTGAACTCGCCGCCGAGATCGGCGGACGCTTCGACCATGTGCTGGTCGACGAGTACCAGGACACCAACCGGCTGCAATCATCCATTCTGACGGCGATGAAGCCGGGCGGACGTGGGCTGACCGTGGTCGGCGACGACGCGCAGTCGATCTATTCCTTCCGCGCCGCGACGATCCGCAACATCCTCGATTTTCCGGCAAGCTTCGACCCGCCGGCCGATATCATCACGCTCGACCGCAACTACCGCTCGACCCAGCCGATCCTCGCCGCCGCCAACGGGGTGATCGACCTTGCCCGCGAGCGCTTCACCAAGAATCTCTGGACCGAGCGGCAGTCCGAGGATCGGCCACGGCTGGTCAGCGTGCGCGACGAGGCCGAGCAGGCCAATTACATCGTCGAGCAGATCCTGGAAAACCGCGAGCGCGGCCTGACGCTGAAGGACCAGGCCGTGCTGTTTCGCGCCTCCAACCATTCTGGCCCGCTGGAAATCGAGCTGACCCGGCGCAATATCCCCTTCGTCAAGTTCGGCGGGCTGAAATTCCTCGACGCAGCGCATGTCAAGGACCTGCTGGCAGCGCTGCGCTTTGCCCAGAACCCGCGCGACAAGGTGGCCGGCTTCCGGCTGATGCAGCTCCTGCCCGGCGTCGGTCCGCAGACCGCCTCGAAGATCCTCGACGCGATCGCCGCCGATCCGCATCCGCTGGCAGCACTCGCCGAAATCCCGCCGCCGCCGCGCACCGGCGAGGACTGGGGCCGCTTCGTCGACATGCTGAGCGAGATGGGCAAGGGGCAGGCGGGCTGGCCGGGCGAGATCGAGATCGCCAGGCTGTGGTACGAGCCGCATCTCGACCGCATCCACGAGGATGCCGATACCCGCAAAGCCGACCTGTTGCAGCTCGGCCAGATCGCCTCGGGCTATGGCTCGCGTGAACGTTTCCTCACCGAACTGACGCTCGATCCGCCGGACGCCACCAGCGACCAGGCGGGCGTGCCGCTGCTCGACGAGGACTATCTCATCCTCTCGACCATTCATTCGGCCAAGGGCCAGGAATGGAAATCGGTCTTCGTACTAAACTGCGTCGACGGCTGCATTCCGTCGGATCTGGCGGTCGGCACCACGGCGGAGATCGAGGAGGAACGCCGCCTGCTCTACGTGGCGATGACGCGGGCCAAGGACAGCCTTCACCTGACCGTGCCGCAGCGCTTCTTCACCCATGGGCAGAACGCGCAGGGCGACCGGCATGTCTATGCCGCGCGCACCCGCTTCATTCCGGCGACCCTGCTGCAATTCTTCGAATCGGCCGCCTGGCCGGTGGTGCAGCCGAGCGCTCCGGGCACGCGCGACGCGCGGCAGATCCGGCTCGATGTCGGCGCGCGCATGCGCGGCATGTGGAGCTGAGCGGCCGAGCCGCTGCCGGTCCGGCCTCGGACGGGAGCCTCGGCGGAGTTATTTCAAAGAGAGACGATCAGGCCGATACGGCAGCATCGTAGGCGGCGACCGTGCGCTTCGCCTTTTCCGCCACGGCGGACGCGCTGTCGCCCGGCTTGTAGAGGCTGGAGCCCAACCCGAAGCAGGTGACGCCGACCTTGAGATAGGCGGTGAAATCCGCATCCGACACGCCGCCGACCGCACCGATCGGCAGGCCCTTAGGCAGGATGGCGCTGATGGCGCTGATGCCGGCCGGCCCGAGCGCGCTGGCGGGGAAGAACTTGAGGGCGGCGGCCCCCGATTTTGCCGCCAACAGGGCTTCCGTCGCGGTGAAGACGCCGGGCATGGTGACCATGCCGTGCGCCACGGCGCGCTGGATCACGGCCGGCTCGACATTCGGCGTCACCAGCAGATTTCCGCCCACGCCCTTGAGGCGGTCGACCTGCGCCACCTCGAGCACGGTGCCGGCGCCGATCAGGCAGGAGGTCGGCGCGAGCCGCCGAGCCTTCTCGATCGAATCGAAGGGTTCCGGCGAATTGAGCGGCACTTCGATCGCTTCGAATCCGGCTTCGACCAGGACCGCGACAACGCCCTCGATCTCCTCCGGCTTGATGCCGCGCAGGATGGCGACGAGGTTACGCTTGAGCGACGGCCAGGCGATGCGGGGGGTGGTCATGGCGCGATCTCCGCGAAACGATGGGGAAAGAGAGCTTTGGCGGCGCTGAACAGGCCCTTGCGGACGAGTTCGCCGCCATCGAGCGACACGGTCTCGACGCCGGCAAGCGACAGTGCCGCGGCATAGAGTTCGGTCAGCGCGCCGCTGCCGATCAGCTGCACGCGCTGGCCTTCGCCGAGACGCGGCCGCATGGCGGCGATCTCCGCGCCGAGCAGCAGGCCGGACAGGCGCGACGCCGCGCTCGCCTCGTCGGCGCCGGAGAGCAGGGCCTGGGCGCGGATGGAGAAGAGCCGGCTGGTCAGGCTGAAATCACCGCCGAGCGCTTCCTCGACGGCCCGGCCGAAGGCCGGATGGTGGGCGGTCGCACGCCCTTCGCCGATCGACAGGCGCAGGATCGATTGCCGGCTAATCAGCTGGAAGAGTTCGCCGGTCATCACTGTGGTGAAACGGCTGATCCGGCCGCCTTCGAGCGACACCCATTTGGAATGGGTGCCCGGCAGGCAGAAGAGTGCATCGGCGATCTCGGACGCGACAGCACCAAGAAGTTGCGTCTCCTCGCCGCGCATGACGTCTTCGGCGCCGGGAGTGCGCTGGCAAACGCCGGGCAGGATCCGGACGTCGCGGTCGATACCCGGGGCGGAGACGGCCTTCAGATGCAGATCCATCAGGCCGGCTGGCGTCTCGACATAGGGTGCCTCGATCCAGCCGGCGCGGGCACCGGCCATGCCGGCGACGACCGCCGGCAGGTCGCGATCGGCACCGAGCGCGGCCAGATGGCCCTCCAGAACGCCGGCGAAACGATCCGGCGACAGCGTGCCCATGCCCTCCGGCGACTGACGTTCGCCAAGCACGTTCGCCGCGGCATCGACCAGCCAGACGCGCAGATTGCTCGTTCCCCAGTCGACCAGTGCCACGGCTTGCATGCTCATCGCCGGATGCCCTTACCGCAGGTCTTCGGGCAGCAGCGCCACCGGAATGTCCTGGTAGCAGACCGGGCGCAGGAAGCGGCGGATCGCCATCGTGCCGACGGAGGTCGCGCCGAAATTCGTCGATGCCGGATAGGGCCCGCCATGCACCATGGCATCGGCGACTTCGACGCCGGTCGGGAAGCCGTTGGCCAGCAGTCGGCCGGCCTTGCGCTCGAGGATCGGCAGGAGCTTCGCGGCAAGCGCCTCGTCGCCGGCATCGAGATGAAGCGAGGTGGTCAGCTGACCGGCCAGGCTGCGGGCGACGGCCAGCATCTCGTCGGCATCCGAAACGGTGACGATCATGCCGAGCGGGCCGAACACTTCCTCGCCGAGCGCGTGGTTGGCGAGCCAGTCCTTGCCTGTCGTGGCGAAGAGATAGGGCGTCGCGTTGCGCAGGTCACAGGTGGAGGTGAGCACCGCACGCACGCCATCGGCCGCGGCGATCTTCGTCGCGCCGGAGCGATAGGCATTGGCCATGCCCTCGGTCAGCATGGTCTGCGGCCCGACGGCACCGAGCGCCTGTTCGGCGGCCGCTGCGAAGGCATCGGCCTCAGGACCGGCGATCAGCACGACGATACCGGGATTGGTGCAGAACTGGCCGGCACCCATGGTGAGCGAACCGACCCAGCCCTTGGCGATCGCGTCGCCGCGCTTGGCCATTGCTTCCGGCAGCATGAACATCGGGTTGACCGAGCCCAGTTCGCCGAAGAAGGGAATGGGCTCGGGGCGCTGGGCGCAGAGGTCGAACAGGGCGCGGCCGCCGCCGAGCGAGCCGGTGAAGCCGACCGCCTTGATCAGCGGATGCTGGACGAGCGCAGTGCCGACCTCGCGGCGTCCACCCTGGACCAGCGAGAAGACGCCGGGATGAATGCCGCAACGCTTGATCGCCGCGTCGATGGCGGCCGCGACGATCTCGGCGGTGCCGGGATGCGCCTCATGCCCCTTGACCACGACCGGGCAACCGGCGGCAAGCGCCGATGCGGTGTCGCCGCCGGCGGTGGAGAAGGCGAGCGGGAAGTTGGAAGCGCCGAACACGCCGACCGGGCCGATCGGCCGCTGGATCAGCTTGAGGTCCGGCCGCGGCATCGGCTGGCGATCCGGCAGGGCCTGGTCATGGCGACGGTCGAGATACTCGCCCTTGAGGATATGCGAGGCGAACAGGCGCAGCTGGCCGACGGTGCGGCCGCGCTCGCCGACGAGGCGGGCCTTGGGCAGGCCGGTCTCACCGGAGCCGATTTCGGTGATGTCGTCGCCGCGCGCGTCGATTTCCTCGGCGATGGCTTCGAGGAATGCGGCACGTTCGGCCCGGCTGGAATAGCCATAGGTCTCGAAAGCCTCTTCCGCGGCACGCACGGCCTCGTCGACCAGGGCTGCCGAACCCATCGAATAGTGCCGGACCGGGCCTTCGGCGGGCGAGGAGGCGAAGTTTTCGTCGCCCGCTACCCAGCGGCCGGCGATCAGGTGTTTGCCGGTGAATTCATAAGCCATGACGCGTATCCTTGCTGTTTCTTTCAGTCTTCGAACGCCTCGACTTCCCGGCGCTCACCGCACAGGAAGGCGTCCGCGACGATGCGGAGCGGCTGATAGTCCACGTCGCTCTCGCGATTGCGGATCAACGTGGCGAAGCGCTCGTAGATACCGGCATATTCCCGGTCGGGTCCAGAAGACTTTTCCACGCCGTCGATGAAGAGCTCGGAGCCGCCCTTGGAAAGACGCAGGGTGCCGGCATCGGTTTCCACCGTGATGTCCCAGGTCTGCGGGCCTTCCTGGCGCCAGTCGAAGGCGGCCGAGACCGGTGCGCCCGAGACGGTGCGCATGGCGATGTCGGCGGCGATCGGCTGCTTGCGGTTCGATGGGAAGGACAGGCTCGCCGTCTCGACGAGAATGGCCCCGGGCACGATGGCCGTCAGGATCGACAGGGCATTGATGCCGGGATCGAAGACGCCGAAGCCGCCCGGTTCCCAGATCCAGGCCTGGCCGGGATGCCAGCGGCGGACATCTTCCTTCCAGACGATGGAGATGGAGCGGATCGCCTTGTTCGCGAGCCAGACGCGGGCCGGCTCGACGCCGAGCGCGAATCGGGAATGCCAGGTGGCAAACAGAGTGACGCCGGCTTCGCGGGCGAGGGCCGCCAGCGTTTCGGCTTCGCCGAGCGTGGTGGCCGGCGGCTTTTCCATCAGCACGTCATGGCCGGCGGCAATTGCCTTGCGGGCCATGGCGAAGCGGACTTCCGGCGGCGTGCAGAGCGACACCGCCTTGATGTCCGGCCGCCTGGAGAGGAAGGCATCGAAATCCTCGAAGTTCTCGATGCCCTCGATCTTGCCGTGACGGCTGATCGCCGCCTTCAGCTCGAAATCGTCGCCTGCCGCGACCGACGGGATATGCTGGTCGCGGGCGATCTTGCCGACGCCGGCAAGCGCAAGCGGGATACGGGTCTGGGCGGTCATCGTCTGCCTCTCAGTGCGAGTCCTTGCCGACGGCGGAACCGCGGCAACCCTTGAGGAAGTCGAAGTCGGCGCCGGTATCGGCACCCTCGACATGCTCGTGGAACATGCGGGCGTAACCGCTGGCCGGCGGTTCGGCGGCCGGACGCCAGGCGGCGAGACGGCGCTGCAGTTCCTCATCCGGAATGTCGAGATGAATGCGGCGGTTGGCGACGTCAACCTCGATCATGTCGCCATTGCGCACCACGGCCAGCGGACCGCCGACGGCGGCTTCCGGCGAGGTGTGCAGCAGCACCGTGCCATAGGCCGTGCCGGACATGCGCGCATCCGAGATGCGGACCATGTCGGTAATGCCCTTGCGCAGGACCTTGGGCGGCAGGCCCATATTGCCGACCTCGGCCATGCCCGGATAACCCTTGGGGCCGCAATATTTCATGACCATGACGCAGTTCTCGTCGATGTCGAGGTTCTCGTCGTTGATCTTGGCCTTGTAGTCGTCGATGTCCTCGAACACCACGGCGCGGCCGCGGTGCTGCATCAGGTGCGGCGAGGCGGCCGACGGCTTCAGCACGCAGCCCTTCGGCGCCAGGTTACCCTTGAGCACGGCAATGCCGCCCTGCTGGGTGAGCGCACGTTCGACCGGACGGATCACGTCGTCGTTCCAGTTGCGGACGTCCTTGACCTCGTCCCAGATCGTTCCGCCGGAGACGGTGAGCGCATCCCTGGTGAGCTTGCCGGCTTCGCCGAGCATCTTCAGCACCACCGGCAGGCCGCCGGCGTAGAAGAACTCCTCCATCAGGTATTCGCCCGACGGCATGAGGTTGACGATGGTCGGCACGTCGCGACCACAGCGGTCCCAGTCGGACAGCGAAAGATCGATGCCGACGCGGCCGGCAATCGCCAGCAGGTGCACGACGGCATTGGTCGAGCCGCCGATCGCGCCATTGGTGCGGATGGCGTTTTCGAACGCCGCCTTCGTCAGAATGTCGGAAGGCTTCAGGTCGTCCTTGACCATCTGCACGATGCGGCGGCCGGTGAGCTGCGCCATGACGCGGCGGCGGCTGTCGACGGCTGGGATCGCGGCATTGCCCGACAGCGTCATGCCGAGCGATTCGACCATGGAGGCCATGGTCGAGGCCGTGCCCATGGTGTTGCAGGTGCCGGTGGAACGAGACATCGAAGCTTCTGCCTCGAGGAATTCCTCCTGGGTCATCTCGCCGGCCTTCACGGCTTCCGAGAACTTCCACAGATGGGTGCCCGAACCGACGCGTTCGCCGCGGAAATAGCCGTTCAGCATCGGACCGCCGGAGACCATGATGGTCGGAAGGTCGACGGAGGCGGCGCCCATCAGCAGCGACGGCGTGGTCTTGTCGCAGCCCACCAGCAGCACGACGCCGTCGATCGGCTGGCCGCGGATCGCTTCCTCGACCGCGAGTGCGGCGAGGTTGCGGTACATCATCGCCGTCGGGCGATAGGTGTTTTCCGACGCGGAGAATACCGGCACCTCGACCGGGAAGCCGCCGGCTTCCCACACGCCCGCCTTCACCTTCTCGGCAAGTTCGCGCAGGTGTCCGTTGCACGGGGTCAGGTCCGACCAGGTGTTCATGATGCCGATCACGGGACGGCCATCGAACAGGTCGTGCGGATGTCCCTGGTTCTTCAGCCAGCCGCGATGGTAGATGTTGTCGCGGGTATTGCCGCCGAACCATTCCTGGGATCTCAGCTTGCGGGGCCAAACTGCCGGTTTGAAAGCGCTCATGGCTGTTCTCTGTCTCTTTCCTGAAGGCGTCGCCGGGTCGGCGCAGGCGTTCAGAGCGTGGTTACGTCGATGGCTTCGGTGTTGGCGCGGGCCAGGGCATTCGCGAGCGGAAGGCCGAACTGGGCTGCCTGGACTTCGAACACGTCGCCATCCTCGGCCTCGATGCCGTCGGCAAAGGACAGGGTCGCGGTGCCGAACATGTGGACGTGCAGGTCTCCCGGCTGGCGGAAGAGGTCGTACTTGAAGTGGTGGTATTCGAGGTTGGCGATCGTGTGGGACATGTTGTCCTCACCCGAAAGGAAAGGCTTCTCCCAGACCACCTTGCCCCCGCGCAGGATGCGCGACGTACCGTCGACATGCGACGGCAGCGGGCCGACCAGAAGCTCGGGCCCGAAGGAGGCGGGGCGCAGCTTCGAATGGGCGAGATAGAGGTAGTTGATCTTCTCGGTGACGTGGTCGGAGAATTCGTTGGCCAGCGAAAAGCCGATGCGGAACGGCGTGCCGTCCTTGCCGATCAGGTAGAAGCCGGCGATTTCCGGCTCTTCGCCGCCGTCGAGCGCGAAGGAAGGCGATACCAGCGGATCGCCCGGGGCGACCGCGTTGACGCCGGTGCCCTTGTAGAACCATTCCGGCTGGACGCCGGTTTCGCCGGCCTTGGGCTTGCCGCCCTCGATGCCCATGCGAAACATCTTCATCGAATCGCTCATGCCGACGGTATCGGCATGCATGCTGTCGCGCGCCGAGGCCGAGCCGGTGTGGGTGAGGCCGGTGCCTGTCAGGAACATGTGCGCCGGATCCGGATGGCGGACCGGGCAGTCAAGCTTGCCGGCGGCAGCGAGCGCCACGAGATCGACGACCTGGCCTTCGCCGCGCTGGGCGATGCAATCGGCCAGCGAAACGCCCGCCGCGATCGCGGCCTTGGCGAGGTCGTAGGTGGAGGAGAAGCCCGGCACGAGGCGCGCAGATTCCCCCTGGCGGCAGATGACGCCACCATCCTTCAATTGCGAGAGATGCATTTGTCTTACCTCAGACTGCTTTGTTCTTGTTGTAGACGTCGAAGAACACGGCCGCGAGCAGCACCAGGCCCTTGATGAGCTGCTGGTAATCGATGCCGATGCCCATGATCGACATGCCGTTGTTCATCACGCCCATGATGAAGGCGCCGATGACCGCGCCGATGATCTTGCCGACGCCGCCCGATGCCGAGGCACCGCCGATGAAGCAGGCCGCGATGACGTCGAGTTCGAAGCCGACGCCGGCCTTCGGCGTCGCCGAATTGAGGCGGGCGGCGATGATCATGCCGGCGAGCGCCGCGAGCACGCCCATGTTGACGAAGGTGTAGAAGGTCAGCCGTTCGGTATTGATGCCCGAGAGCTTGGTGGCCTTCTCGTTGCCACCCATGGCGTAGATGCGCCGTCCGATGGTCGAACGGGTGGTGACGAAGGTGTAGAAGGCGATCAGCACGCCCATGACGACGAGCACGTTCGGCAGGCCGCGATAGGTCGACAGCTGGAAGCCGAGGAAGACGGCGACCACGCTGATCACCGCCATCTGGCCGGCGAAGAACACGAAGGGCTCGTTCGGCGTGCCGTGCTGGTCGTTGAGGCGGCGGTTCCGCATGCCCGAATAGATCGCCCAGCCGACGAGCGCCAGGACGGTGATCAGCGCCACATAGTTCTTGATGATGCTGGTGGCCGGATCGGTGAAGGACAGGAAGTCCGGGATGAAGCCTGTCGACAGCAGCTGGAATTCCTTCGGGAACGGACCGATCGGGCGGCCCTGCAGCACGACATAGGTCAGGCCGCGGAAGACCAGCATGCCGGCCAGCGTGACGATGAAGGACGGGATCTTCTGGTAGGCGACCCAGTAGCCCTGGGCAGCGCCCATGGCGGCGCCGAGGATCAGGCAGAGCGGCACGACCAGCGAGAAATGCCAGCCCCATTTGACCAGCATGATCGCCGATATGCCGCCGATGAAGGCGACGATCGAGCCGACCGACAGGTCGATATGCCCCGCCACGATGATCAGCAGCATGCCGAGCGCCATGATGACGATGAACGAGTTCTGCAGCACCAGGTTGGTGATGTTGACAGGCTTGAACAGCACGCCGCCGGTCAGGAACTGGAACAGCAGCATGATGACGACGAGCGCCAGAAGCAGGCCGTATTCGCGGATGTTCTTCCGCAGGTAGTCGCTGACGGAAACGTTGGGGGTTTCAGTGCGGGTTTCGATAGCCATTAGTGTTTCTCCCCCGAGCGCATGATGGCGCGCATGATGGATTCCTGGCTCGCCTCTTCCTTCGAGAGCTCGGCGACGATCCGGCCCTCGTTCATCACGTAGATGCGGTCGCAGGTTCCGAGCAGTTCGGGCATTTCCGACGAGATCATCAGGATACCCTTACCTTCAGCGGCAAGCTGGTTGATGATGGTGTAGATTTCGAATTTCGCCCCGACATCGATGCCGCGCGTCGGCTCGTCGAGGATCAGGACTTGCGGATCGGTGAACAGCCACTTCGACAGCACGACCTTCTGCTGGTTGCCGCCCGACAGGTTGACGGCTTCCTGGTAGATCGAGTGCGAGCGGATGCGCAGCTTGGAGCGGTAGTCGGAGGCGACCCGCGCCTCCTTGCGCTCGTCGATGAAGCCGTTCGCCGACACCGCTTCGAGATTGGCGAGCGTCGTGTTGTGCATGATGTTGTTGTTGAGCACGAGGCCCAGATGCTTGCGGTCCTCGGTGACGTAGGCCAGCCCCGCGGCGATCGCTTTCGGGATCGTGCCGACATCCACCGGCTTGCCGTGCATGGCGACTTCGCCGGTGATCTTGTGGCCCCAGGACTTGCCGAAGATGCTCATCGCCGTTTCGGTGCGGCCCGCGCCCATCAGGCCGGCAATGCCGACGACCTCGCCGGAGCGCACGGTGAAATTGACGTCGTGCAGGAACTGGCGGTCGCGGTGGTTCTGGTGGAAGACGTTCCAGTTCTTCACTTCCAGCAGCGTCTCGCCGATCTTCGGCTGGCGCGGCGGATAGCGGTCTTCCATGGCGCGGCCGACCATGCCGCGGATGATGCGGTCCTCGCTGATGTCGGCGCCATGACAGTCGAGCGTCTCGACCGTGCCGCCGTCGCGCAGGATGGTGATCTGGTCGGCGACCTTGCGGATCTCGTTCAGCTTGTGGGAGATGATGATCGAGGTCATGCCCTGCTTGCGGAATTCCATCAGCAGGGTGAGCAAGGCGTCCGAATCGGTTTCGTTGAGCGAGGCGGTCGGTTCGTCGAGGATGAGCAGGCGCACCTTCTTCGACAGTGCCTTGGCGATTTCCACCAGCTGCTGCTTGCCGACGCCGATATCGGTGATGCGGGTCGACGGCGAATCCTTGAGGCCGACCTTGGCGAGCAGCTCCTGGGTGCGGGCGAAGGTCGCCGGCCAGTTGATGACGCCGTTGTTGGCGATCTCGTTGCCGAGGAAGATGTTTTCGGCGATCGACAGCAGCGGCACCAGCGCCAGCTCCTGGTGAATGATGATGATGCCGAGTTCTTCGCTGTCGGAAATGGTCGAGAAGCGGCGCACTTCGCCGTCGAAATGGATCTCGCCGTCATAGGTGCCGGCCGGATAGACGCCCGAAAGCACCTTCATCAGCGTCGACTTGCCGGCGCCGTTTTCGCCGACCAGCGCGTGGATCTCGCCCTCGCGCACCTTGAAGCTGACATTGTCCAGGGCCTTCACGCCCGGAAACGTCTTGGTGATGCCGCGCATCTCGAGAATGATGTTGTCCATGTGCAGAATTCCGGCGCGCGTTCGACGACGGTGACGTCAAGCCGAAGGCGCAAGCTCCTTATACGCTATGGAAAGAGGGTCCGCGACTGTTCGCGGACCCTCGTCGATCGCTGAGGATCAGTTGTCGATCTGCTCGGCGGTGTAGTAGCCGGAGGAGACCATGACATCCTTGATGTTGGCCTTGTCCACGGCAACCGGCTTGAGCAGGTAGGACGGAACGACCTTGACACCGTTGTTGTAGGTCTTGGTGTCGTTCACTTCCGGCTCCTTGCCTTCCATGACGGCTTCGACCATCGAGACGGCGACCTTGGCGAGTTCGCGGGTGTCCTTGAACACGGTCGAGTACTGCTCGTCGGCGAGGATCGACTTGACCGAGGGAAGCTCGGCGTCCTGGCCGGTGACGACCGGCATGACCATGTCGCCCGAGCCGTAGCCGACGCCCTTCAGGGCCGAAAGGATACCGATCGACAGACCGTCATAGGGCGACAGAACGCCGTTGACCTTGGCATCGGTGTAGGTCGAGGAGAGCAGGTTTTCCATGCGGGCCTGGGCGACGGTGCCGTCCCAACGGAGCGTACCGACCTGTTCCATGCCCTGCTGGCCGGACTTCACGACGATTTCGCCGCTGTCGATCATCGGCTGCAGGATCGACATTGCGCCGTCGTAGAAGAAGAAGGCGTTGTTGTCGTCCGGCGAACCGCCGAACAGCTCGACGTTCCACGGCTTGGTGTCCGGGAACTTCGCCTTCAGGCCGTCAACCAGGCTGGTTGCCTGCAGGACGCCGACCTGGAAGTTGTCGAAGGTGGCATAGTAGTCGACATTGCCGCTGTCGCGGATCAGTCGGTCATAGGCGATGACCTTGACGCCGGCGTCGGCAGCCTTCTGCAGGATGTCCGACAGCGTGGTGCCGTCGATGGCGCCGATCACGAGGACCTTGGCACCCTTGGTGACCATGTTCTCGATCTGGGCAAGCTGGTTCGGAATGTCGTCGTCAGCGAACTGCAGGTCCGGCTCGTAGCCGGCATCCTTGAACAGCTTTTCCATGGTCTCGCCGTCCGAGATCCAGCGCGTCGACGTCTTGGTCGGCATCGAAATACCGACTACGCCCTTCGTTTCCGCAATTGCCTGCGACGCGAACACCGAAATGCCCAGCGCGACAGACGCAATAAGAGTGGTGATTTTCTTCACGGAATTCCTCCCTTGGCTGATCGTACGGTCCCAGCTCCTTCCGGCAACCGCACACTGCAAGAACCGGCGACTGCATGAGCCCCGCCTGATCCGAGGCGAGTCTTAGCGCCTCGAATATACCGATCAAATGAATAATTTGACTTTCTGCATACCGTGTTTGATATGTGAAACATGCCTGAGATCCTTGCGAACCGCCTTCTGCCCAAGCACTTCAGCCTCATCCGCGCCGTCGCCGAATACGGCCAGCTGAGCCTTGCCGCCAATGCGCTGGCGATGACGCAGCCCGCCGCCTCGCGCATGCTGGCCGACATCGAGCGGCAGGTGGATGCGCCGGTCTTCGTGCGCACGCCCAAGGGCATGGAGCCGACGGCGATCGGCAGCGCCTTGGCGCGGCGGGCCGAAAACCTGCTGGAGGAAATCCGCGAAGCGGCCCGCGAGGTGGAGGCGATCCGACGCGGCCTGACGGGTACCGTGCGGGTCGGCGCCGTCACCGGCGGCGCGGTCGGCTATGTCGTGCCGGCTATCCAGGCCCTGAAGGCGGAGACCGAGACGGTCGACATCCATGTCGACGTGGCGGCCAGCGGCTCGCTGATCGCCGACCTGCTGGCCGGGCAGCTGGATTTCGTCCTCGGCCGCATTCCCGCCGGCGTCGACGCCCGGCAGTTCTCGATCACGGGCATGCTGAGCGAGGAGGTCGACCTGCTCGTGCACCAGAGCCATCCGCTGGCCAATGCCGAACGGCTGACCATGTCCGACCTCGTGCATTTCCCCTGGGTGATGCAGGCGCCCGGCGCGCCGATGCGCCAGGCGCTGGAGGGTGTCTTCGTCGCCCAGGGCGCGCCGATCCCTTCCAACATCGTCAACACCACCTCGCTGCTGGTGATGATCGCCATGCTCGCCGCATCGAACGCGATTGCGCCGATGTCGCGCGAACTCTCGGAACTGCTGTGCCGGCACACGACGGGCACCGGTGTCACGCGGCTCGACGTCCGCCAGGAAATCTCGGTCGCCCCCTATCACCTGATCAGCATTGCCGGAAAGCGGATGAGCCCGATCGCCACCCGCATGCGCGATCTCGTGGCCCGCGAATTCGACAGCCGCCGGCGCGGCTGAGCACACCGGCGTATAGTCTCAAGGACCCTGCCGGACTGCGTCGGCAAGGCGCCCTGCAGCGCCGAAGACGAACCAGCCGACACCGACCGGACCGGCCAAGACTTGCAATTTCGATCTCTTGAGGCAGACTGTCATCCATCCGTCACGAAGGCGAGGGTGTGGAGCATTGATGAGCGATCAGTCGGATACAGGGCCCGATGAGTTCGGCAGCCAGGAACCCAGCCCCGCATCCGTCGTCGATATCCGCGAATATCGCCAGGCCCGCGATCCGCTGCCCATTACCTTTCACCGCCGCGAACTGGACGCCATATTGTGGATCTATGGCCGCATGGTCGGCGAAGGCGCATGGCGCGACTATGCCATCGACCACCTCAAGGACCGGGCGGTGTTTTCCGTGTTCAAGCGATCGGGTGAGTTCCCGCTCTACCGTATCGAGAAGAATCCGAAGCTCGCCGGCAAGCAGGGCGCCTTCTCCGTGATCGGCGCGGACGGCCGCATCCTCAAGCGCGGCCACGAGCTGAAACAGGTGCTGAAGGTTTTCGACAAGTCGCTGAAGCTCGTCGAATAGCTTTTACCCGGCAAAGAGCGTTCCGGGATAGCGCGACGGATCCGGGTCGGACGTATCCCCCTCGCCCAGCGCGATCTGCATGAACACCGTGTCGAGCCACTGCCCGAGCTTGAAACCCGTGCCGTTGAGCGCGCCGACCATGCGGAAGCCGCAGGAGCGGTGGACGGCGATGGAGGCGAGGCTCGCGCCGCCGATGACGGCGACCATCTGGCGAAAGCCGAGATCGGTCGCGCGCCGCACGAGCTCCTCGAGCAGCAGGCGGCCAATCCCCCTGCCCCGCGCCTGAGGCGCCAGATAGATCGAATCCTCGACCAGCCAGCGATAGGCCGGCCGCGTGCGGAACGCCGAGGCATAGGCATAGCCGAGCACCTCGCCCGACGGATCGACCGCCACGATATACGGATAACCCTGCCGGGTGATCGCCTCGAAGCGCGCCATCATCTCGGTCGCGTCCGGCGGCACCAGCTCATAGCTCGCCGTTCCCGTCATGACCGCATCGGCATAGATGCCGGTGATCGCGGCAATGTCGGCCGCACTGGCGTTTCTGAGCGTCGCTGTCATGGAGGTCACCGGGAGGCTGGGCAGGATGGCGCAGTTTTCCATAGCGCCACCGGGCTTTCAAGCGGGCCGGCCCGCGACCACAACGAAAAAAGCCCGGCGCGTCGGCGCCGGGCTTCCCCGAGAGCGAACTCCCGGAATGCGTCACATCATCCGCCTCAGGCGTTGATGTCGTTGTCCTTGGTTTCCTTCAGGAAGATCATGCCGATGACGAAGGTCGCGCCAGCGATGATGACCGGGTACCAGAGGCCGTAGTAGATATCGCCCTTGGCGGCACTCATGGCGAAGGCCGTTGCCGGGAGAAGACCACCGAACCAGCCGTTGCCGATATGGTAGGGCAGCGACATGCCGGTATAGCGGATGCGGGTCGGGAACATCTCGACGAGCATGGCGGCGATCGGGCCGTAGACCATGGTGACGTAGATCATCAGCACGGTCAGCACCGCGATGATGCCCGTCCAGTTTACCTGCGCCGGGTCGGCGACCATCTTGAACGCACCGCCGTTCGGGATGGTATAGACGGCCATTTCGGGAGCAGCGGCGGCTTCTTCGGCCGTCAGGAGCTTTTCCTTGACCAGGTCGGCGGTCGGAACGGTCGCCTTTTCGCCTGCACGGATGGCAGCGGCGTCGAGAGCGAGTTCCGGGTTGCCGGCAACGAAGGCGTCGAGCTTCGAATCCGGAACCTTGGCGGCAGCGCGAACCAGCGGGTAGCCGTTGGTCTGCAGGGCGAGATTGATGCCCTTCTGCATCTTGCCATCCAGAGCCTTGGCCTGGTCGGCCGCCTTGACGGCGTCATAGCTCTCGGTCGTGGCATCGCCAATCTTGATCGTGGCGACCGAACCGGCCGGGCCGGCGACGACATCGTACGGAACCGAATTCTTGGTCAGCGTCGAGGTCGCGATATCGCACGAGGTGGTGAACTTCGCAGTACCCGTCGGGTTGAACTGGAAGGTGCAGTCTGCCGGGTCGGCGGTGACCGTGGCGCGGATGTTTTCCTGCGCCGCGAACAGGGCCGGGTTACCGAACTGGGTCATGGCCTTGAAGAGCGGGAAGTAGGTGAGCACGGCGAGAAGGAGACCGGCCATGATGATCGGCTTGCGGCCGATCTTGTCGGACAGCCAGCCGAACACGACGAAGAACAGCGTGCCGATGGCGAGCGCGATGGCAACCATGATGTTGGCGGCCTGCGGATCGACCTTGAGCACGTTCTGCAGGAAGAACAGGGCATAGAACTGGCCCGAGTACCAGACCACGGCCTGACCGGCGACGGCGCCGAGCAGGGCGAGGATGGCGACCTTGGCATTCTTCCACTGGCCGAAGGCTTCGGAAATCGGCGCCTTCGAACGGGTGCCTTCTTCCTTCATCTTGGTGAAGGCCGGGGATTCGTTCATCTTCAGGCGAATCCAGACCGAAACGGCGAGGAGCAGCGCGGAGAGCAGGAACGGAATGCGCCAGCCCCAGTCGGCGAAGGCTTCCTTGCCCATGACCGTCTGGATGCCCAGGATGATCAGCAGCGAGAGGAAGAGGCCGAGGGTGGCGGTCGTCTGGATCCACGAGGTGTAGAAGCCGCGGCGGCCATGCGGCGCATGTTCCGCGACATAGGTCGCGGCACCGCCGTATTCACCGCCGAGCGCCAGGCCCTGCAGCATGCGCAGGCCGATCAGGATGATCGGAGCGGCGATGCCGATGGTGGCCGAGCCGGGCAGCAGACCGACCAGGAAGGTCGAGGCGCCCATGATCAGGATGGTGACGAGGAAGGTGTACTTGCGGCCGACCATGTCGCCGAGGCGGCCGAAAACCAGCGCGCCGAACGGACGGACGAGGAAGCCTGCGGCAAAGGCGAGCAGGGTGAAGATGTTCCGGGTCGCTTCCGGATACTGCGAGAAGAAGGTCGCGCCGATGTAGATGGCGAGCGAACCGTAGAGATAAAAATCGTACCACTCGAAAATCGTACCGAGAGACGACGCAAAGATGACCTTGCGCTCTTCGGCAGTCATGCCACGAGGCGAGCCGCTAACGGCTGCGACATTTGCCATTGTTATTCCTCCACAAGATTACGTTCCCCGCCGACCGCCGACCCACCACTCCTCCGGGTCGCTATGTCGCGGTTACGGGTTGTTTACAAACTGGCAGAAAACGGGCGGAATCAAGAGAGATGCTTTGGGCTTATGACTTTAGTATAAAGCACCCACAGGTTCCGGTCGCATTTGCGCTAACCCTGCCCCTTTTCGCGTCGATTTGCGGCATCGGTTCCTTGCCATGCCGGATCGGTTGCAGAATGGCGCTCTGCCGGGCAAGGCCTCGAACGTGAGGTTGGGCCCTGGCGCATGGCGCGCTTTTGCTTGACTCTCGGCCAAAACCTTTTAATAGCTCGGCGCGAATAGGGATTCGCTCATGTATTCTTTCTGCTCGCCTATCGCAGACGGATCGAGCCTGGCGCACGGCGCCGGGATGGACATGCGTTTTTCCGTTTCATTCACGACCAAGGCCAAAACGACGACCAAAACCGTCTGACGTCTCTGGCCCCCGCTCTCTCCCCGGCACGGCCGGGGACAAGGAAGGCGCGCCCTGGCGCGGCTCTCCCCCTCACCACCCCGAGGAGAGACAGAAAGAGAGCATATAAATGGGTTTCAAGATCGCTATCGTAGGCGCCACCGGCAATGTCGGGCGCGAAATGCTCAATATCCTCTCCGAGCGCGGCTTTCCCGCCGACGAGGTGGTGGCGCTCGCCTCCGCCCGCTCCCAGGGCACGGAAGTCTCCTTCGGCGACAAGGTGCTGAAGGTCCAGAACCTCGAGAACTACGACTTCACCGGCACCGACATCTGCCTGATGTCGGCCGGCGGCACGATCTCGCAGAAGTGGTCGCCGAAGATCGGTGCCCAGGGTTGCGTGGTCATCGACAATTCCTCGGCCTGGCGCTACGACGCCGATGTGCCGCTGATCGTTCCGGAAGTGAACCCGGACGCCATCGTCGATTTCAAGAAGCGCAACATCATCGCCAATCCGAACTGCTCGACCGCCCAGCTGGTCGTCGCGCTGAAGCCGCTGCATGACGCAGCCAAGATCAAGCGCATCGTCGTGTCGACCTACCAGTCGGTCTCCGGCGCCGGCAAGGAAGGCATGGACGAGCTGTTCACCCAGACCCGCGCCGTCTTCGTCGCCGATCCGATCGAGGCGAAGAAGTTCACCAAGCGCATCGCCTTCAACGTCATCCCGCACATCGACGTGTTCATGGAAGACGGCTACACGAAGGAAGAGTGGAAGGTACTCGCCGAGACCAAGAAGATGCTCGATCCGAAGATCAAGGTCACCTGCACCGCCGTGCGCGTGCCGGTCTTCATCGGCCATTCGGAATCGGTCAACATCGAATTCGAAAACGAGATCACCGCCGACCAGGCCCGCGACATCCTGCGCGAGGCTCCGGGCTGCCTCGTCATCGACAAGCATGAGAACGGCGGCTACATCACCCCGCTCGAATGCGCCGGCGAGGACGCGACCTTCATCTCGCGCATACGCGAGGACGCAACCGTCGAGAACGGCCTGAACATGTGGATCGTCTCCGACAACCTGCGCAAGGGCGCGGCCCTCAACGCCGTGCAGATCGCCGAACTGCTGATCAACCGCGGCCTGATCAAGCCGAAGAAGGCTGCCGCCTGATCCGACGATACCGGTCCCTCGGCCCAGCCGGGCCGGGGGCCGGACACATCTCCGCTTTTCGTGATCGCAAAGATAGCGAAAGCACTATCGAAACAGCTTCACGCCGCGTGACAGAATCAGCGCTCGCTGGCATGTTGCGGACAAAGTCTTAAATCGCAGAATACGAGGCATAGATGCGACTGAACAAGTTCCTGTCGGCGGCGTTTCTCACGGCGGCCGTGTTTTCAACCGTTACGGGCGCAGCCGCCGCGGCGCAATGCGGCAACAACTCGGCCGGATTCGACGCTTGGAAGCAGGAGTTCAAGTCGGAAGCGAATGCCCGGGGCATAAGCCCCAAGCTGCTCGACAAGGTCTTCGCCGGCGTCAACTACAACACCGCGACGATCCGCGCCGACCGCGGCCAGAAGAGCTTCAAACTGTCCTTCGACCAGTTCATGCAGAAGCGCGGCGGTGCGACGATCATCTCGCGCGGCAAGGGCCAGAAGAAGAACAATGCCGCCCTGTTCGCCAGGATCGAAAAGCGCTACGGCGTTCCCGCCGGCCCGCTGATCGCCATCTGGGGCATGGAGACAGGCTTCGGCTCCTACATGGGCAACGAGCACATCCTCTCGGCCGTGGCGACGCTCGCCTATGACTGCCGCCGGTCCGACTACTTTACCGACCAGTTCTATGCCGCGCTCCAGCTCGCCGGAAACGGCACGCTGGCGATGAGCGCACGCGGCGCTGCCCATGGCGAAATCGGCCAGACGCAGTTCCTTCCGCGCAACGTGGTGAAGTTCGGCGTTGACGGCGACGGCGACGGCCGCGTCGATCTCGTCCGCTCGCGCGCCGATGCGCTGGCCTCGACCGCCAACTTCCTGCGCGGTCACGGCTGGCAGCCGGGCGGCGGCTATCAGCCGGGCCAGGCCAATTACGGTGCCTTGCAGCAGTGGAATGCAGCCACCGTCTACCAGCAGGCGATCGCCCATATCGGCGCCCGCATCGACGGTGAATAAAACAGGCTAGGGCAAGCCCCTCAGGCCTGCCGCATGGCCCGTCTCTCGGCGGTCAGCACATCGCTTTCACCATCGAGCGCAACGCGGTTGCGGCCGGCGAATTTCGCCGTGTAGAGCGCGAGGTCGGCTCGCCGGATCAGCTCGGGGATCACGGCCGTGCCGATCGGCGCCTCGCCGCTGGCGCAGCCGAAACTTGCGGTGACCCGCAGCACCGTGCCGTTTTCCAGCGTAAATTCCGTGCCTTCGATGGCCTCCCGCACCCGCTCGGCGACCTCGGCTGCGGATTCGAGATGACAGTCCGGCAGAAGTGCCAGAAATTCCTCGCCGCCGTGTCGCGCCAGCAGGTCGCCGGACCGGAACATGGACCGGGCAATCTCGCCGATGCGTTGAAGCACGACATCGCCAGCCTGGTGGCCGTGGATGTCGTTGACCTGCTTGAAGCGGTCGAGATCGAAGATGACCACCGACACGGCCTGCATGCTGCCGGCCTCCAGGAGAACCCGGGTCATGCCGTCGAAGCCGCGGCGGTTGAAAAGCCCGGTCAGGTGGTCGGTCTGCGCGGCATTGCGCAGTTCCTCGACGAGGAGCTCGCGCTCGCGCAGCAGGCGCGACGCCAGCGCGACGCTCTTGATCGCCAGCACGATCACCAGGCCCAGCAACAGCGACAGCACGCCGATGGCACCGGCGAGCACGAGCAGTTGATGCCGCGCCGCGGCCGCAAGCGTGTCGCCGGACTGGCGGATCTCGCCGATCACCTGGGCGATACCCCTTTGCCAGAAGGCGACCCTGGCCTCGTTTTCCCGCGTCCAGCGCTGCAATAGCGGACGCGACGGCTCGGCCGTGCCGGCCAGAATTTCGCGGGTGGTCTCCTTCAGCCACAGTCCGGACGGGGTCTCCTCGAAATCGAGCATCTGCTTCAGGCTGGCGCTGGAAAGATGCACCGCGAGCTGGTGCAACGATTCGTTCTTCATCGCCGCCGCCCGGACGAACGTGTCGAGATCTCCGGCCGACAGGGTGCGGCCGCGCAGATATTCCGTTCCGTAGAAGCCGGCGACCAGGCCCGACTCGTTTGCCTTGAGCAGGCTGACGAACATGTGCAGCTTGCGGGACAGCACCGGATCGGCGATCTCGAAGCGCAGAACGTCGACCAGGTCGACATTGATGTCGGATGCCGGCTTGTATCGCCCGATGATCTCTTCGGTCACGGCATTGCCGTTGTCGACCCGGATGCGGTAGCGACGGATCCCGTCGACCGCCAGGCGCAGTCTCTCGCGATAGGACTTCAGGACCGGCCGCTTGTCGCCGAATTCGGCGAGTTCGTTCATCAGCCGGGCAAAATCCCGGTCGACGGCGCCGCGGACCTGCTGCAGGCGGACAGGGTTCGTTTCGCCGGGCTCGGAGAGGTAGCGGATGGTCTCATGTGCCTCGGTCGGAATGGTCGAGGAGCCGAGCCGGCCGGCATCCGAGGTGACATAGGCATAATTCTTGTCTGCCTCGAGGATGCGCAATCTGTTGAGCGCGCCGTCGATCAGGAGGACGGCTTCGGCGCCCATGACCAGGCCGGGCAGAAGAAGGGCCGCCATGACGACCTTTTTCGTAGCTTTCAGATCCATCCGCACACCTGCCGCTGTCTTGTCGACCCCGAAGGATCGCTCGCAGCCATGGTGGCAAGCCACGGACGAGCCGGTCATCTTTACCGGCTCGGCATAAACATTCTCTAAATTAGCAGCAAAATAGAGGAGAGGCCGAGGCCTCTTCCGTCACGGCTCGAGGCGGACGAAGTCGCGGGTATCCGGGTCCATGATCCACAATTCGCCATTGGCGATATCGAACCAGGCCCCATGAATCTGCAGCTTGCCGCGCTCCTCGAGGATCTTCACGCAGGGAAAGCTGCGCAGATTGGCGATCGAATTGCGGATCGAGATGCGTTCGAGTGCCGTCTGGCGTTCGGTGGCGGTCATCACCGAATTGTTCTGTACCTGCTCGGCGGCAGCGCTGACGAGGCCCATCCACTTGCCGATGAAATCGCCCGGCGACAGCGGTTCCGCATTGGGATCGAGTGCGGCGCGGATACCGCCGCAGCGGCCATGGCCCATGACGATGATGTCGCGGACCCGCAGAGCCTGGACGGCGAATTCGAGCGCGGCCGAGGTGGAATGGTACTGGCCGTCCGGCTCGTAGGGCGGGACCATGTTCGCCACATTGCGCACGACGAAGAGCTCGCCCGGCCCGGCATCGAAGATCGTCTCCGGCGCGGCGCGGCTGTCACAACAGGCAACGACCAGCGTATGCGGCTTCTGGCCCTGGTCCGCCAAAACGCGATAGCGTTCTCGCTCGTCGACATAACGGCCGCTCATGAAGTTGCGATAGCCATTGAGGAGAGTATCTGGAAAGCGCTTCATGTCTTTCCGATTAGCGCGAGTGGACGGCGATGGCAACAGTTTCGCACAAGCTTCGAACGCAAGGCAGCAAAGCGGTTTGCGCCTAGCTGCGCTTCGGGCGCTGGGCGGGATGCATCAGGTGGCGCATCTGCACGAGCGCCATGGGCGTCGAGAGGCTGGAGGCGTCGCTTTCGAGCGTCAGCTCGTCGCCGCCGCGCTTGGCGGTGCGCGCCAGCACTTCGAAGACGCTGGCCGTCGTCAGCTGCAGGGCGCGCTCGTCCGGCACGCCCGCCAGCAGCCGTGCCAGGAACAGCGCCGAGGTGAGGTCGCCGAGGCCGTTCGGCGGATTGTCGATCAGCCGGTGCTCGGCCAGCAGGGCATGCTTTCCGCTGAGGAAGAGATTGCCGGTACCGCCGGCCATCATCGGCACCGCCGAGGTGACCAGCATGCGCGACGGGCCGAGCGATAGCGCGGCTTCGATGACTTCCGCATTGGACGACAGCTTGCCGCCGACCAGCCATTCCAGCTCGTAGCGATTGGGGGTCGCGACGGAAGCGAGCGGAACGAGTTCGTCACGGATCGCCGCCGCGGTCTCCTCGCGGATGTAGAGACCGCCGACATCACCCATCACCGGATCGCAGACATAGAGAAGGTCGGGGTTGCGCGCCCGAAGCGCCCTGATCAGCCGGGCGACCGAGCGCGGCTGGGCGGCATTGCCGAAATAACCGGTCAGCACGGCCTTCACTTCGGGCAGCCAGGGCGCGCGAATGAGGTCGTCGATCGCCTGGTCGAAGGCGTGCTCGTCGAAGGTCAGCCGGGTCGACGGACCGTGTCCGGGATGCCAGGGAAGCACCACCGTCGGCAGGGCCCAGACGGGAAAGCCCAGGCTCTCGAGGGCGAAAACCGCCGCACGGTTGCCGACCGAGCCGCGCACGACGTGGCTCGAGATGACGATGACCGCGCCCTGCGACTGCTCTGCCATGACTGATGATCCATCCGGTTGCGCCGTTGATCGGCCTTTTCACCTCAAACTGTCAATATCCGTTTCCCAGGAATCGGATATCGGAATGCAGCAAATTTCCATATACAAAGCTGTGTTCACTCATGTTTCGGCAACAAATTTTATTGTACATGTGTGCAACATTCGCATGACATTGGAGGGAGTGAACAATGGTCGCGAGCAAGAAAACCCGGAGAGAGCAGCAATTCGAAAGCGCCCGCCGCATCGCGGTGGCGAACGATGAGGCTTTCATCGATCCGGGAATCCTGTTCGGCCGCGCCAGCAATGACGACCTCGACAACTACACGCCTGAAATGCTTGCCCTTTCGGCCGTTCGGGCAGCTGCGGACCTGGCGGCATGGGACGGCGAAACGCCGCGCATCACCATCGCGGCGGCCGATGACGTGACGCCGAACGGCGTGCCGGTCAGCATCCTGTCGATCGTCGACCACAACAAGGCCTTCCTCTATGATTCGGTCATGGGCGAGGTGACCAGCCTCTACCGCGACATCACCATGGCGATCCATCCGATCCTGTCGCTGGCACCCGGCGGCGAGATCAGCCTGTCCGTTCCGGAGCAGGAGCCGGAGGGAGCGATCCGCGTCAGCTACATGCAGATCCATCTCGCGCCGCTGAGCCCGGAACAGGCCCGGGCGCTCGAGGAGAATCTCGCCGGCGTGCTGGCCAGGGTGAAGATGGCCTTCACCGACTGGAAGCCGATGCTCTCGCTGCTCGACGCGGCGATGCAGGAATTGTCGACCACCGTCGCCGGGCGCCGCAAGGCCGACCGCGACGAGGCGCTCGCCTTCCTCGACTGGCTGCGCAAGGACAATTTCACCTTCCTCGGCATGCGCGAATACATCTATTCGGGCGAAGGCGCCGACGCCAAGGTGGAGCGCAGCCTCGGCCAGGGGCTCGGCATCCTGTCCGATCCGGACGTGCTGGTGCTGAGACAGGGCAAGCATGCGGTGACCACCACGCCGGAAATCCTCGCCTTCCTGCAGGGCCCGGACTTCCTCATCGTCACCAAGGCCAATGTGAAGTCGGTCGTGCATCGCCGCGCCTATATGGACTATGTCGGGGTGAAGCGCTTCGGACCGGACGGCAAGGTGATCGGCGAGCTGCGCATCGTCGGTCTGTTCACCGCCACCGCCTACACGCCCTCGGTCAACCAGATTCCGCTCTTACGCGCCAAGGTCGAGAAGGTCATCAGCCATTTCGGCTTCGACCCGCAGAGCCATTCCGGCCGCATCCTCGAAAACACGCTGGAATCCTATCCGCGCGACGACCTGTTCCAGATCGACACCGAGCTGCTCGCCAAATTCTGCGAGCAGATCAACGACCTGGCCGAGCGGCCGCGCGTGCGCGTGCTGCCGCGCATCGACCAGTTCGACCGCTTCGTGTCGCTGATCGTCTATGTCCCGCGCGAGGACTACAATTCGATCGTGCGCGAGAAGATCGGCAACTATTTCAAGACCGTCTACGAAGGCCATGTCTCGGCCTATTATCCGGCCTTCCCCGAGGGCGGCGTGGCGCGTGTGCACATCATTATCGGCCGCTCCGAAGGCAGGACGCCGCGCATCGCCCAGGCGAGGCTCGAGGAAGCCGTGCGCGAAATCACCGCCCGCTGGGACGACAGCTTCGCCGCGCTCGCCGGCAGCGACGCGCCGCGGCTTTCCGTCACCCAGGCCTTCCAGGAAGCCTTCACCGCGCAGGACGCCGTCGGGGACCTGCGCCATATCGAGGCCTGCCTCGCTGGCGCGCCGGTCTCGATCGCCTTCCATGAGGTCGAGGGCGAAGACCATCCGCTGCTCTATCTGAAGATCTTCCACGCCGGGGCGCATCTGCCGCTGTCGCGCCGGGTCCCGCTGCTCGAAAATCTCGGCTTCAACGTCATCAGCGAGCGCACCTTCGACATCGGCATCGACGAAGGCACCGAACGCGAAGGTCTCGTCGTACTGCACGACATGGAGCTGCAGGTGCAGGGCGGCCGCGCATTCGAAATCGCCACCCAGGGCCGGATGCTCGAGGAGGCCTTCGTGCTGGCCTTTACCGGCACGCTCGACAACGACGCCTTCAACCGCCTCGTCATGGCCGCCGGCCTGACCGCCCGCCAGGCCAACGTGCTGCGCGCCTATGCCGCCCATCTGCGCCAGTGCGGATTCGTCTACTCGCCGCGCCACATCGCCGACACGCTCTACAAGCATCCCACGATCACCGCGGCGATCCTCTCCCTGTTCGAACTGACCTTCGATCCGAAGCTTTCCGACAAGGCTCGCCAGCGCAAGCAGGCGGAAGCCCGTGGCGAACTCGAAACGGCGCTCGCCTCGGTGCCGAGCCTCGACGAGGACCGCATCCTGCGCCGCTATCTCAACTCGGTCGAGGCGACGCTGCGCACCAATTATTTCCAGCCGGCCTATCGCAACGGTCAACGCCCGATGCTGGCCTTCAAGTTCGACCCCCATCGCCTCGAGGGCCTGCCGGAACCGCGGCCGTTCCGCGAGATCTTCGTCTACGGCGTCGAGGTCGAGGGCGTTCACCTGCGCTTCGGCAAGGTCGCCCGCGGCGGCCTGCGCTGGTCGGACCGTGCCCAGGACTACCGCACCGAAGTGCTTGGCCTGGTCAAGGCGCAGCAGGTGAAGAACGCCGTCATCGTGCCGGTCGGCGCCAAGGGCGGCTTCTTCCCCAAGCAGCTTCCGGTCGGCGGCAGCCGCGATGCCTGGCTCTCCGCCGGGACCGAAGCCTACAAGACCTATGTCACGACGATGCTGTCGATCACCGACAACATCGTCGGCGGCCGGATCGTGCCGCCGGCCGATACCGTGCGGCTTGACGAGGACGACCCCTATTTCGTCGTCGCCGCAGACAAGGGCACGGCGACCTTCTCCGACACCGCCAACGGCCTTGCCCAGGCGGCGGGCTTCTGGCTCGACGACGCCTTTGCCTCCGGCGGCTCGGCCGGCTACGACCACAAGAAGATGGGCATCACGGCGCGCGGCGCCTGGGAAGCGGTCAAGCGCCACTTCCGCGAGATGAACATCGACATCCAGACGACGCCCTTCACCGTCGCCGGCGTCGGCGACATGTCGGGCGACGTGTTCGGCAACGGCATGCTGCTGTCGGAGAAGATCCGGCTGGTCGCCGCCTTCGACCACCGCGACATCTTCATCGATCCCGATCCGGACATGGCGGCCTCCTTCCGCGAGCGCAAGCGCATGTTCGCCCTGCCGCGATCCAGCTGGCAGGACTATGACAAGAAGCTGCTGTCGAAGGGCGGCATGATCATTTCGCGCGCGGAGAAATCCGTGACGCTGACGCCCGAAGCCGCCGCCGCCATCGGTCTCGACCGGACGGTGGCGACGCCGCTCGACATCATGAACGCCATCCTCAAGGCCCCGGTCGATCTTCTGTGGTTCGGCGGCATCGGCACCTATATCAAGGCGGCCGAGGAGGCCGACGCCGATGTCGGCGACCGCGCCAACGACGCCATCCGCGTCACCGGCCCGGAAGTGCGCGCCAAGGTGATCGGCGAGGGCGCCAATCTCGGCGTCACCCAGAAGGGCCGCATTGCCTATGCGCTCTCCGGCGGGCGCCTCAACTCCGACGCCATCGACAACTCGGCCGGCGTCAATTCCTCCGACGTCGAGGTCAACATCAAGATCGCCCTTTCCCCGGCGCTCGCCGACCAGCGTCTGACCCGCGACAAGCGCGACAAGCTGCTCTCCGAGATGACGGACGAGGTGGCGGCGCTCGTGCTGCGCAACAACTACCTGCAGTCGCTGGCGATCTCGCTCACCGAGCGCAAGGGCGCCGTCAATCGCGAGGAACTCGGGCGGTTGATGAGCTACCTGGAAGAACTCGGCCGGCTGAACCGCAAGGTGGAGGTCCTGCCCGACAACGCGACGCTGGCCGACCGCTACGCCGCGGGCAAGGCGCTGACGCGCCCCGAGATCGGCGTGCTGCTCTCCTATGCCAAGCTCGTGCTGTTCGACCAGCTGGTCGCCTCCGACCTGCCGGACGATCCCTATTGCCAGAGCGCGCTCACCAACTACTTCCCTGCCCGCATGCGCAAGACCTATGCGGCGGACATTGCCGGACATCGCCTGCACCGCGAGATCATTGCGACCGTGCTGGCCAACCACGTCATCAACCGCGGCGGCCCGGCCTTCATCGCAACCGTCGGCGACGCGACGGGGGCTACCCCGGAAAAGATCGTCAAGGCCGCATTGATCACCCGCGACGGGCTGCAGCTTCCGGCGATCTGGGAGAAGATCGATGCGCTCGACGGCAGGATCCCCGGCGAGACCCAGAACCGGCTCCATGCGATCGTCGCCCGCGTCTATGCCGGCGTCACCCGCCTGCTGGTCGAGACCGGCATGGCGACCGGCGACCTGTCCGAGGCGCTGGCGCGCCTGAAAGCCGCGGTCAAGGCTTCGAAACAGGCATTCGGCTCCGCTCTGCCCGCCAATCTCCGCATCATGTTCCAGCATGAGGTCGCGGACCTCGTCGACGCCGGATCGCCGGCCGACATCGCCGAGGAAGTGGTCGGGCTGCTCGCACTGCTGCTGGTGCCGGAGGTGATGCAGATCGCCGCGCGCACCGAGGCGCCGCTCGCCCGCGTGATCGAGGGCTATTTCGCCGTATCCGACGCCTTCCGCATCGACCGGATCCTGGCCGCCGGCAGCCGTATCGTCAGCGGCGACCATTACGAAAGCCTTGCGCTCGCCCGCAGCATCGACCAGATCGCCGCGGCACGGCGCAACATCGTGGTATCGGCCTTTGCCCGTCACGGACGGGAGAAGCAGCCGGTTCATGCCTGGCTGTCCACCCAGCGGCAGCGTGCCGAGCGGCTCGGCAGCGAGCTGGCGGCGCTGAGCGAAACCGGCGAGACCAGCCTGGCGAAGATCGCGGTCGCCGCCGGCCTGCTCAGCGATCTTGCGAACAACGGGACAAAGTGACAGTCTCCGCCTCGATCGATCGGGGAAGGGACCTTGGGTGACGAACATGGCGGATGCGACGGGGGAACGCCGCGGCGAAGGAATTTATAGCCGCGGCGTGGTGGGCTGGATGCTGTTCGACTGGGCGGCCCAGCCCTTCTTCACTGTCATCACCACCTTCATCTTCGGTCCCTATTTCGTCTCGCGCATGACCAGCGATCCGATCGCCGCCCAGGCGACCTGGAGCAACATGGCGACGATCTCGTCGATCATCATCGCCGTGCTGTCGCCGATCCTCGGCTCGATCGCGGACGAATCCGGCTCACGAAAGCCATGGATCGCCTTCTTCGCGGCAATCAAGATCACCGCGCTCTGCCTTCTGTGGACCGCCGCACCGGGGGCCTCCGTCTCGTTCATCGTGCTGCTCATGGTGCTGGCGACGACCGCTGCCGAGTTCTCGATCGTCTTCAACGACTCGATGATGACCCGGCTGATCGGCCAGAAGGACGTGGGCCGTGTGTCGAACATCGCCTGGGGCATGGGCTATCTCGGCGGCATGATCGTGCTGATCAGCGTCGTGCTGTTCATTGCCGCGAGCCCGGAAACCGGCAAGACCATCCTCGGCACCACGCCTCTCTTCGGGCTCGATCCGGCGACCGGCGAGGATGCCCGCGTCACCGGGCCGATCTCGGCGCTCTGGTACCTCGTCTTCATCCTGCCGATGTTCCTGTTCACGCCGGACGCAACCCGCGGCAAGCCGCTTGGCACCGCGGTTCGCTCCGGGCTTGGGGAACTGCGAAGCACCCTTGGCGAACTGAAGCACAAGCCGGGCGTCTTCCGTTTCCTCGTCGGGCGCATGATCTACCAGGACGGCGTCAATGGTCTGCTGACGCTGGGCGGCATCTTCGCCGCGGCGATGTTCGGCTGGCACACGATGGAAATCGGCATCTACGGCATCATCCTCAACGTCATCGCCATTTTCGGCTGCGTGGCGGCGAGCTCGCTCGACCGTTGGCTCGGCTCGAAATTCGTCGTGGTGCTGGCGCTGCTGCTGCTGCTGGTCGCGACGCTGGGCATGATCTCGACCGGGCCGGACTTCACCCTGTTCGGACTGGTCCAGCTGCCGATCGCATCCACCGACGGCCTGTTCTCGACTCCGGCTGAAAAGGCCTACATCCTCTACGGCATGCTGATCGGCATTTCCTTCGGTCCGGTGCAGGCCTCGTCGCGCTCCTATCTGGCGCGTAGCGTGAGCCCCACCGAGGCGGGGCGCTATTTCGGCATCTACGCGCTGTCCGGCCGCGCCACGAGTTTCATGGCGACGCTTTCCTTCTCGCTGCTGACCTATTGGACGGGATCGGCGCGCATCGGCATGGCGAGCCTGATCGTCTTCCTCCTGGGCGGGCTGCTGATCCTGGTGAAGACGCCCTACCCGGCCGCCCATCCGGCAAAGCCGCTCGAAGCATGAAAAAAGGCCCGGTTTCCCGGGCCTTTTGCTTGATGATCGAGGCGGTCCGCGGTCAGTGGCGGAAATGGCGGATGCCGGTGAAGACCATCGCCACATTGTGCTCGTCGGCAGCGGCGATGACTTCCGCATCCCGCATCGAGCCGCCCGGCTGGATGACGGCGGTGGCGCCAGCGGCAATGGCGGCCAGAAGACCATCGGCAAACGGATAGAAAGCCTCGGAGGCCACGGCCGAGCCCATGGTCAGGGGTTCGGCAAGACCCAGCGCCTTGGCAGCATCTTCAGCCTTCAGCGCCGCGATGCGGGCGGAGTCGACACGGCTCATCTGGCCAGCGCCGATGCCGGCCGTCTGGCCGTCCTTGGCATAGATCACGGCGTTCGACTTGACGTGCTTGGCGATCTTGAAAGCGAACTTCATGTCTTCCAGCTCGGTCGGGGTGGGTGCACGCTTGGTCACCACCTTGAGCTCGAGATCCTCGACCATGACATTGTCGCGCGACTGCACGAGCAGACCGCCGGAAACCGTCTTGGCGACAATGCCGCGGGCACGCGGATCGGGAAGGGCGCCGGTGGTCAGCAGCCGCAGGTTCGGCTTGGCGGCGATGATCGCTTTTGCCTCGTCGGTGACCGACGGGGCGATGATCACTTCGGTGAACAGCTTGACGATCTCTTCCGCCGTTGCCGCATCGAGCATCTGGTTGAGCGCGATGATGCCGCCGAAGGCCGAGGTGGAATCGCAGGCGAGCGCTCGCTTGTAGGCCTCCACCAGGCTCGGGCCGGTGGCCACGCCGCAAGGATTGGCATGCTTGATGATCGCGCAGGCCGGACCCTGTTCGGCCGGGAATTCGGCGACGAGCTCGAAGGCCGCGTCGGTGTCGTTGATGTTGTTGTAGGACAGCTGCTTGCCCTGCAGCAGGGTCGCGGTGGCAACCCCCGGGCGCTGGTCGCCGGTGACATAGAAGCCGGCGCTCTGGTGCGGGTTCTCGCCGTAGCGCATGGCTTCCTTCAGCGACCCGCCGATGGCGCGATACTGCGGCATGTCGATCGACAGGGCCTCGGCGAACCAGTTGGAGATCACCGCGTCATAGGCCGCGGTGCGGGCAAAGGCCTTGGCGGCGAACTGCTGGCGCAGGGCGTAGGTGGTCTGGCAATCGTCGGCTTTCAGGGCTTCGAGCAGGGCCGGATAGTCGGACGGATCTGTGAGAACAGTCACATAGGCATGGTTCTTGGCCGAAGCGCGGATCATGGCCGGGCCGCCGATGTCGATGTTCTCAACGGTGGTCGGATAGTCGCCGCCCGCGGCACGGACTTCCTCGAACGGATAAAGGTTGATGACGGAGAGGTCGATCGACTGGATGCCGTGGGTCCGCATGGCCTCCAGATGCTCCGCATCGTCGCGGATGGCGAGAAGGCCGCCATGCACATTGGGGTGCAGGGTCTTGACGCGGCCGTCCATGATTTCCGGGAAGCCGGTGATCTCGGAAACGTCGGTGACCGGCAGCCCGGCGGCGGCGATGGCCTTGTGAGTGCCGCCCGTGGACAGCAGGCGGACGCCCATGGCGTTCAGCGCGGATGCCAGCTCCACGATGCCGCTCTTGTCGGACACCGACAGCAGGGCTGTACGGATTTTGACGCGGTCGGGAACGGGAATTTTCTTGGATGCGACGGCCATGGTTCTGCTCCGATCTGATCTGCCGCGCCGCTTGAGATGGGAGATCGCGAGCGCGATGCCGCCGCCTAGCACAGCTTCCCCGCCGATGGAACAGTTCTATGCGTGATGGGCGAGAAACCAGCGTATTTCCGGCCCCTGGAAGGTGACCTCCAGCTGGTTGGACGGCCGCACCCCCGAAGCATCGGCGAAGAACACGTCCTCGCCGATCACCAGTTCGCCCGAGGGGATGGAGAAGGTCCAGCTCTCGCCATCCGGTGCCAGCATGCGGACCTTGCGTTCGTCGACCCGTTCGAGCGTGATGGCCGGATGGATATGGAAGCGTGCGACCGCGGGTTCCGGCGCGGCTTCGGTGGAGGGCGTGCCGTCGGCCTTGAGGAAACGGTCGCGCCCAGCGATCTTGTTGCCCGCCTCGTTGACGCGGATCTCGCGCTCGTGCAGCAGGCCGAACTTCGCCAGATAGCCGTCGTGGCTGACGCACAGCCGGTCGCTGGCATCCGGGCCGGTCTGGCGCGACACGTCGACCTTGCTCACGCCGGCGATCATGACCGGGCCGAGATAGTCGGATTCGGAGAAGCGCGCCGACGAGGCCGTGCCGATGCAGACGGTCGAATGCGCCGCGGTGGTGCGCGCCAGCTGCCTGAGCTTTTCGCCGGCGAAGCGCGGCGAGCCGCTGTTGATGATGAAACGGTGGCGGCCGGAGGAAAGCTCGAAGGAGAGGCAGCCGGCATGGGCGGTGCGGGACAGATCCGATGAGATCGGCAGGCCGGTATCGACCAGCAAGACCGTGCCGCCTGCCGTCATCCGGTGATATTGCGAATGGGGCAGTGCCTTGAACGGCTGCCCGGCCGTCTCGTCGTAGCGCAGCACCGACATCAGTTCATTGGCAAGCGTCGAGCTTGCGCCGTTGAACAGGGCGAGATCGCCGCTCTGGTGGCGAAAGAAGCGGATGGCCGGATACATGCGGTCGATCGCCGGGATCAGCTTCACCGGCACGTCATGGCCGAGATTGATATAGGTCTGCCGGAGCGGCAGAAGGTCGAACAGCAGTTCGACGGCGGCCTGGGGATTACGCGATACATGCCCGCCATCCGGCAGGATCTGCCGGTCGATCTCGCGATTGAGGTCGCGCGCAGCCCGCCGGATTCGCGAAGCGCGCGTTTCCATCGAGATCGACGCCATGGCCAGCGCGATGCGCAGTCTGAGCCGCGGCAGGCCGGCCGGCGCGTGCCGGGCGCAGCGCCTGAGATAGCGGACCTGGAAGGACAGGCTCGACAGGAAGCGCTTGTAGAAGCCGCTGTCGGCGTCCTGCAGCACCACGGTCGAGTGGGAAAGCCAGGCGATGATGCGCTGGGCGATGACGTCGGCTTCCCAGGCCACGCCGCCGATCCGCGAGCCGTGCAGCTCGATCCAGTCGTCGACGATGGCGCGGGCATTGGCGCAGGCCTGCTCGCTCTTGTCCGAGCGGATATGACGCAGCCAGGAAAAGGCGTGAAGCCTAACGGCGAAATGGTGGGACGGCAGTTCCAGCAGGAAGGGTGACTGGTTGCCGGCATCGAGCACGCGGCCGGCCAGCGGAAAACGCCCCTCGTAGATCTCTTCGGCGACGAAGGGATCGATGGCGCGCAGGTCGGTCGGCGCGACGATCAGCCGGCCGGCCGCCGAACCGGGAAGGCCGATCGCCATGGCACGCGGCAGAGCCAGGCCTCGGACGAACCGGCGCCAGGTTTCCGCGATATAGAGATAGGCCAGCCTCTGGCGTAGCGTCAGTCGCATCATCTTCCCAAGCCGTGGCACTGGATCCCGTCCAGCGCGGACGCCGCTTACAGCTGTCCTGCCTTGATCCGTTCCGTCGTCTGCCTCGATGACCGGGTCCGGCCCGTCAACACGTCGCCGCAACACCCGATCGATGAGCCGGCGAGTGTGCATTCCCTCAAAGTCTAACAATTCTAGTGAAATTTCCGTTAAATTTTAGCGATGACGCAAGCATAAAAACCGTCGAGTCCACCCGCGTCGGCAAGCATGGCCGGGGTGGTGCGGAACTCGCCGAGCGGAGTGATGGCTTCCTTGAGGCCGGGCCAGTCGGCGGCGTCGATCGCGACGCGACGACAGTCGGGGCTGTCGGCAAGCACGCGCGCGACCATCTCCTCGCCCTCGAGCGGATCGAGCGAGCAGTTGGAAAACACCACGACACCGCCCGGACCGACCAGGGTCAGCGTGTGGCGCAACAGCTTTTCCTGGAGTTCGGCAAGCTTGGCGATGTCCGCCGGTCCCTTGGTCCACGGCACGTCCGGATGACGGCGCATCGTGCCGGTCGAGGAGCAGGGGGCATCGAGCAGGATGGCGTCGAAGGGCTTTTCGGGGTGATAGTCGAGCAGGCTGGCGAGCACGCAATCGGCCTTGAGGCCGAGGCGCGCCAGATTGCCTTCGAGTCGCTTCAGGCGCGACTGGGACTGCTCGACGGCGGTCACCTCGGCCCCCATGGCAATCAGCTGTGCGGTCTTGCCGCCCGGCGCGGCACAGAGATCCGCCACGCGCTTGCCGCTGATGTCGCCGAACAGGCGGGCCGGAATGGCGGCAGCCGCATCCTGCACCCACCAGGCGCCGTCGTCGAAGCCTTCAAGCGTGGGGATCGCCCCGCGAAACTTCTCCAGGCGTACGCTGCCGGTCGGCAGAACCTTGCCGTTCAGCCTGTCGGCCCAGAGCTGCGCATCCTGCTTGACCGTCAGGTCGATCGCCGCCGGCTGCAGCTGCGCTTCGGCGATGGCAAGCGCGGCGTCGCGCCCATAGACGGCGGTCAGCCGATCGAGGAACCAGGCAGGCAGGCAGGGCAGGGCGTCGACCGATTGAAGCAGCGCCTCCTTCTCGCGGCCGATGCGGCGCAGAAGGGCGTTGACCAGCTTGGCGAAACGTCGATTGCGCGGATCGCGGTTGGACTGTTCCACCGCGAGATCGACGGCGGAATGATCCGGCACGTCGAGATAGAGCATCTGCGCGGCGGCGACGATCAAGAGGTGCTTGAGCGAACGCGCACCCTCCGGCAGCGGCGTGTCAAGCAGGCTGTCGAGGATCGCCTCGATGCGCGGCAGATGGCGAAGCGCGCTGTGAAGAATGGCGCGCACCAGGGAGCGGTCGACCTCGGAAAGCTCGCGAATCGCCGGATTGCCGTGTTCGGCATCCAGCATGCCGTCGAGCGGCGTCTTCTTGTCGACGACGGCACCGAGGATCTTGGTCGCGGCAATGCGCGCATCGAGACCTGCCTTCGGTTCAGGGACAGGCCGGTAGCTGCGGCCGGCCGGCCGGGCCGACTTGGCATTTCTGGATTTTCCGCGCGATTCGTCGTCGGTCAAGACCATGGTCCCCTAGGTGGTTCGGCGCCACCGCGGCCCCACCCGGTATTCGGCACGGAACGCGATTTACGGGGCGGATTAGCAGTGCGTTCGGGCCGCGTCGATACCCCAACTCCGGTATCCGGCATATCGAGGAGCGCCGCAATACGGTTTTCGGTGTTGGGATGGGTGGAAAACAGGTTGTCCATGCGCTGGCCGGACAGGGGATTGATGATGAACATGTGCGCCGTCGCCGGGTTTCGCTCGGCATCGTCGTTCTCGATATGCGAGGCATCGCCGGCGATCTTCTCGAGTGCCGAGGCAAGCGAACGCGGGCTGCCGCAGATCTCCGCGCCGCGCCGGTCGGCGGCATATTCGCGGGTCCGGCTGATCGCCATCTGCACCAGCATGGCCGCAAGCGGCGCGACGATCATGGCGATCAGCACGCCGACGAAGCCGAGCGGATTGTTGCGGTCGTCGCGATTGCCCCCGAACAGGAAGGCGAAATTCGACAGCATCGAGATCGCGCCGGCCAGCGTCGCCGTCACGGTCATGGTCAGGGTGTCGCGGTTTTCGACATGGGCGAGTTCATGGGCCATGACGCCTGCGACTTCTTCCGGCGTCAGCCGGCGCAAGAGACCGGTCGAGGCGGCGACGGCCGCGTTCTGCGGATTGCGGCCGGTGGCGAAGGCATTGGGCTGCGGATTGTCGAAGACATAGACGCGCGGCATGGGCAGGCCGGCATTGGCCGCGAGATCGCGCACCATGCGGTAGAATTCGGGAGCGGTCTGTTCGTCCACCTCCTGGGCATGATAGGCCGACAGCACCATGCGGTCGGAATTCCAGTAGGAGAAGAAATTCATGCCGGCGGCGACGACGAAGGCGATCAGCATGCCGGCCTGGCCGCCGATCAGGTAGCCGACCCCCATGAACAGGGCCGTCATGAAGGCGAGCAGCATGGCGGTGCGCATGAAATTCATCGCTTCTCTCCCGTCGTTGGACGCAAATGGCGGATCGCCGCTTGGTTGGCGCGCCGGACTGCACTAGATGTAAACGGCCCAAGGCAAGTTTCAATGATCGCCGGAATGAATCGGACATGAGCGCAAACGCCGACAACGACAATCTCCAGCCAGCACCGGACCAGACAGGCGCCGACCAGGCGCCGCGCAAGCCGCTGACGGAAGCGGCGAAGCGTGCCCTGGCCGAGGCGGAGGAACGCCGCAACGCCGAACGCAAGGCCGAACCGGCACCGGAAATCGGCGGTCGCGGCGGCGCCGATCCGGCCCGTTACGGCGACTGGGAGATCAAGGGGCGGGCGATCGACTTCTGATCAGAATAAAAGCCTATTGATCTCGCCGCACGATAGGAATAGATTCCCCTCATGCGCAATCACCCTCTCCACGCCCCGACTCGCATGACTTTGGCCCTGCTGGGCACGCTCCTGGCCGGTCAGCACGCTGCGGCGGCGGAGAAGATCGCTGGTCCGGTGGCCGCCGAACTGATTCGGGTGATCGACGGAGACACGGTGCTGGTCAGCGCCATACCCTGGCCGGACCATCACGTGACGACCTATGTGCGGCTGCGCGGCATCGACGCGCCCGAACTGAAATCGCGCTGCCCGGCGATCCGCAGCGCGGCCGAGCAGGCCCAGTCGACCCTCACCAACCTGCTGAACGCCTCTCCCGTCGTCGCGCTCACCGACATATCGGGCGACAAGTATTATGGCCGCGTCGTCGCGGCGCTCACGCTCGCCGACGGCAGCGATCCGGCCGAAGTCCTGCTTTCCGCCGGCCTGGTCGGTCCCTATCGGGGCGGACGAAAGAAGGCCGTCGCCTGCTCCTGAGCCGCTGCGGACACAAGCCCCGGCTGTCCATGATTGGTGGACAAGGATGACCGCATCGTCTTCAATCGCGTGTCTGCCGATTTGACCGTCGAGAGCCCCATCGCAAACTCGCTTGCCCAGCTGCTGATCGTGTGTGTCTTCGTGGTACCATCAGGCACCGCCGGAGCCGAAGCGACGGTTTCGGACTTTCCGCTCAGCCTTGCGGCGGCGCGGACCTGCAAGCAGGTGGCGAGCTGCGCCGAGGCGGTGGAGCTGTGGTGCAGCGGCTATCGCCGCGCCGATGCCGACGGCGACGGTATTCCCTGCGAAAACATCTGCCATTCACGCGCCGAAGTCGATGAGATCCGTGCGGTCATCGGCTGTTGAGGCCCTGAAACCAAAAAGCCCCTCCGACGGAACGGAGGGGCCTCTTGGATGGTGATTGCAGGACCGATCAAGCGATCTTGTTCTGCCGGTTGGCGATCAGGTCGTCGACGACGCCCGGATCGGCCAGCGTCGAGGTGTCGCCGAGCGCGCCGAAATCGTCCTCGGCGATCTTGCGCAGGATGCGGCGCATGATCTTGCCCGAGCGGGTCTTCGGCAGGCCGGGGGCGAACTGGATCTTGTCCGGTGTCGCGATCGGACCGATTTCCGAGCGCACGTGCTTGATCAGCTCCTGGCGCAGCGCCTCGTCGCCTTCGTGTTCCGACATCAGGGTGACATAGCAATAGATGCCCTGACCCTTGATCGCGTGCGGATAACCGACGACCGCAGCTTCCGAGACGAAGTGATGCGAAACGAGCGCCGACTCCACTTCGGCCGTGCCGAGGCGGTGGCCGGAGACGTTGAGCACGTCATCGACGCGACCGGTGATCCAGTAATAGCCGTCCTCGTCGCGCCGGCAGCCGTCGCCGGTGAAGTACTTGCCCTTGTAGGTCGAGAAATACGTCTCCGCGAAGCGGTGGTGATCGCCGTAGATCGAGCGGGCCTGGCCCGGCCAGCTGTCGGTAATGCAGAGATTGCCGTCGGTGGCGCCTTCGAGCACATTGCCCTCATTGTCCACCAGCTGCGGCTTGACGCCGAAGAAGGGCAGCGTGGCGGAACCGGGCTTGAGCTCGGTCGCACCCGGCAGCGGCGAAATCAGGATACCGCCGGTTTCCGTCTGCCACCAGGTATCGACGATCGGCGACTTCTGCTCGCCGACGACGTTGTAATACCATTCCCAGGCTTCCGGATTGATCGGCTCGCCGACCGAGCCGAGCAGGCGCAGCGACGAACGCGAGGAGCGCTTGACGAACTGGTCGCCGGCGCCCATCAGCGAACGGATCGCCGTCGGCGCGGTGTAGAAGACGTTGACCTTGTGCTTGTCGATGACTTCCCAGAAACGACCCTGGTCGGGGAAGTTGGGAACGCCTTCGAACATCAGCGTGGTCGCGCAATTGGCGAGCGGCCCGTAGACGATGTAGGAATGGCCGGTGACCCATCCCACGTCCGCCGTGCACCAGTAGATTTCGCCGTCCTTGTAGTCGAAGACATATTCGTGCGTCATCGAGGCATAGACGAGATAGCCGCCGGTGGTGTGCACGACGCCCTTCGGCTTGCCGGTCGAACCGGAGGTGTAGAGGATGAACAGCGGATCTTCCGCCTTCATCTTGACCGGCGGGCAGTCCGGCTTCGCCTTGGCGGTTTCCTCGTGATACCAGAGGTCGCGGCCCGGCGCCCAGCCGATCTTGCCGCCGGTGCGGCGCACGACGAGAACCTTGTTGACGATGACATACTGCTTGGCGGCGATGTCGATCGCGGTGTCGGTGTTTTCCTTGAGCGGAACCGGCTTGCCGCCGCGTAGGCCCTCGTCGCAGGTGATGACGAAGGTGGATTCGCAGTCGACGATACGACCGGCAAGCGCGTCTGGAGAGAAGCCGCCGAACACCACGGAGTGGATCGCGCCGATACGGGCGCAGGCCAGCATGGCATAGGCCGCTTCCGGGATCATCGGCATGTAGATGGTGACGCGGTCACCCTTCTTGACGCCCTGGTCCTTCAGCACGTTCGCCAGGCGGCAGACATTGTCATACAGCTGGTTGTAGGTGATCTTCTTGTCGATATAGGGATTGTCGCCTTCCCAGATGATCGCGGTGCGTTCGCCGTGCGTCTTCAGGTGGCGGTCGATGCAGTTGTAGGAGACGTTGGTGAGGCCGTCCTCATACCACTTGATCGACACCTTGCCCTTGAAGCTGGTGTTCTTCACCTTGGTGTAGGGCTTGAACCAGTCGATCCGCTTACCATGCTTGTCCCAGAACTTGTCCGGGTTTTCGATGCTCTCCTCGTACCAGCGCAGGTACTTGTCCTTGTCGATCAGGGCACGGCTCTTCGCCGATTTGAGCACCGGATATTTCTTGGCTGACATGAACACCTCCTCATGTTGACGCGCCAACAAGTCTACAGGCCGCAGGCACTCCTCCCGAGACCTCTGTGCTTCATTCATAGCAGCTAAAGACGCTACAGCAATTAGACAAAGGTCATTCTCAAGCAGACGAATTGCATTCCTCCCCATTTGGAGCTATATAGCGCCCTGATTTCCGGAAATTGTGGTTGAGACCCACGGCCCGCGGCTCCCGGCGCGGACGCAGAGAAGGATTGTTTCCATGGCTCAGACATTGCTCATGCCGAAGGCGACGGCCGTATGGCTTGTCGACAACACCGCGCTGTCATTCGACCAGATCGCGCAGTTCTGCAAGCTTCACCCGCTCGAAGTGAAGGCGATCGCAGACGGCGAAGCAGCGCAGGGCATCAAGGGTCTCGATCCGATCGCCACCGGCCAGCTGTCGCGCGACGAGATCGCCAGGGCCGAGAAGGACGTGAACTACAAGCTGAAGCTCTCGGAACCGAAGGTTCGTGTTCCCGACAGCAAGCGCCGCGGCCCGCGCTATACCCCAGTCTCCAAGCGCCAGGACCGCCCGAACGCCATTCTCTGGCTGGTCCGCAACCATCCGGAACTCAAGGACGCGCAGATCTCGCGCCTCGTCGGCACCACCAAGTCGACCATCGAGCAGATCCGCGACCGCACCCACTGGAACTCGACCAACCTGACGCCGATGGATCCGGTCACGCTCGGCCTCTGCAGCCAGATCGATCTCGACATGGAAGTGGAAAAGGCCTCCAAGGGCCGGCCGCTGCCGACCGCCGCCGAACTCGGCGCGACCCTGCAGGCAGCGAGCGACACCGAACATCTCGACCTCGGCTACCGCGACGAGGAAGAGAAGGAAATCGACGCGAACGCCGTCTTCGCCAAGCTGAAGTCGCTGAAGTCGGATCGCGCGGACGACGAGGACGAAGATCGCTTCTGATCCTCGCCAGACGGCATGAAAAAGCCCCGGTCAGTCGCCTGACCGGGGCTTTTCTTTGAGCGGTATTACTTGGCCATGCCGTGCTGCTTGAGGACGTCGGTGATCTCTTCCAGGATCGCCGGATCGTCGATGGTCGCCGGCATCTTCCACGGCATGCCGTCGGCGATCTTCTGCATCGTGCCGCGCAGGATCTTGCCCGAGCGGGTCTTCGGCAGGCGCTCGACCTTCATCACGTTCTTGAAGGCGGCGACCGGGCCGATTTCGTCGCGCACCAGCTGGACGATTTCGCGCTCGATCACCTTGAAATCGCGATTCACATTGTGCTTCAGCACCAGGAAGCCGCAGGGGATCTGACCCTTGAGCTCGTCGGCGATGCCGATGACCGCGCATTCCGCGACATCGGGATGCATGGCGCAGACTTCCTCCATGGCGCCGGTCGACAGGCGATGGCCGGCGCAGTTGATGATGTCGTCGGTGCGCGCCATGACATAGACATAGCCGTCCTCGTCGACGATGCCGGCATCGGCGGTCTTGTAGTAGCCGGGGAACTCCTCGAGGCAGGACGAGCGAAACCGCTCGTCGGCATTCCAGAAGGTGACGAGGCAGCCGGGCGGAAGCGGCAGCTTGACGACGATGTTGCCGAGCGTGCCGCGCGGCACCGGATGTCCGGCATCGTCGAGCACGTCGATGGCATAGCCCGGCATGGCCACGGCCGGCGAACCGTATTTCACCGGAAGCAGGCCGAGACCGGCGGGGTTGGCGGCAACCGGCCAGCCGGTCTCCGTCTGCCACCAATGGTCGATGACCGGGACGTCGAGGATCTTCTCGGCCCATTTGATGGTTTCGGTGTCGGCACGCTCGCCGGCGAGGAAGAGCGCACGCAGGCCCGACGTATCGTGCTTGCGCGCGAACTCGCCGTCCGGATCGTCCCGGCGAATGGCGCGGAAGGCGGTCGGAGCGGTGAACAGCGTCTTGACGTCGTGATCGGCGACGACCCGCCAGAAGGTGCCGGCATCCGGCGTGCCGACCGGCTTTCCCTCGAACAGGATCGTGGTGTTGCCGGACAGCAGCGGGCCGTAGACGATGTAGGAATGGCCGACCACCCAGCCGATGTCGGAGGCGGCCCAGAAGACTTCGCCGGGCTTCACGCCGTAGATGTTCTCCATGGTCCAGGCGAGCGCAACCATATGGCCGCCATTGTCGCGAACCACGCCCTTGGGCTGGCCGGTCGTGCCTGATGTATAGAGGATGTAGAGCGGATCGGTTGCGGCGACGGGCTCGCAGGCGACCTCGGTGCCGTTGACCTTCTCGACTTCCACGGCCTTCGCCAGGTCGACGTCGCCATGTTCGTAGCGCAGCGGGGCATGCAGCTGGTCGCGCTGCAGGACGAAGGAATATTGCGGCTTGACCTGGGCCATGTCGATGGCGTGGTCGAGCAGCGGCTTGTAGGGAACGACGCGGCCGGGCTCAAGACCGCAGCTGGCGCTGATGACGGCTTTCGCATTGCAGTCGTCGATGCGGGTGGCGAGTTCATGGGCGGCGAAGCCGCCGAACACCACCGAATGGATCGCGCCGATGCGGGCGCAGGCCAGCATGGAGAAGACGGCTTCCGGGATCATCGGCATGTAGATGATGACGCGGTCGCCCTTGGCGATGCCGTGGTTCTTCAGCACCGCCGCGATCGCCTTCACCTCGACGAGCACCTCGTCATAGGTGAAGCTCTGCTTCGCCCCGGTCATCGGGCTGTCGTAGATGATGGCCTTCTGCGTGCCGCGGCCGGAGGCCGAATGACGGTCGAGACAGTTGTGGCAGGTATTGGTTTCGGCGCCTGCAAACCAGCGGCCGTAGACACCGGCTTCGGGGTCGAACACCTTGTCGGCGGGCTTGAACCAGTGCAGTCTTTCCGCCTGCGCCTTCCAGAATGCCTCGGGGTCACCCATCCATGATTGATAGGTTTCCAGATACTTGCCTTGCATGAATTCCTCCCGATGCGACGCGAAACCAAGGATAGTTTTGTCGCAATACTAAGGACCGGGCCGGCATTAGGAAAGTGAGACGAAAGCGGTATGCCCGCCGAGGTGGAGGGCATGGGAAGACCAGATCCGAGGAAAACCGGGTCAGCGCGAGCCGAAGATCGCCGAACCCACCCGGACGCTGGTGGCGCCGAAACCGATGGCCGTCTCGAAATCGCCGGACATGCCCATGGACAGTTTTTCCACCCCGTTCTCCGCGGCAAGCTTCGCCAGCAGCGCGAAATGCGGGCCGGGATTCTCCTCCGCCGGCGGAATGCACATCAGACCTTCGACGGCCATGCCGATTTCGCCCCGGCAAAGCTTGAGGAAGGCCGCGACATCATCCGGTGCGATCCCGGCTTTCTGCGGTTCGAGGCCCGTGTTGACCTGCACGTAGAACCGCGGCGTACGCCCCTGGCGTTTGGCCTCGTCGGAGAGGGCGCGGGCGATCTTCTCGCGATCGACCGTCTCGATGACGTCGAACAGGGCCACGGCATCGGCCGCCTTGTTGGACTGCAGCGGACCGATCAGATGCAGTTCGAGATCGCCGGTCTCCTGCTTCAGCTCCGGCCATTTGCCCTGCGCTTCCTGGACCCGGTTTTCGCCGAAGACCCGCTGCCCGGCGGCGATGACGGGGCGGATATGCTCGGCGTCGAAGGTCTTGGAAACCGCGACAAGCTGCACCGAATCCGGCTCACGACCGGCCTCGGCCACTGCCTTTTTCACCCGTGCGCGCACATCGGCCAGTCTTTGTTCGATCGTCATGCCTGTATCCGTCCATAGTCTGTCATCGGGAGCATCATCGCCCGGGGCTTCGCCGCATGGCAAGCAGGCGCGACGATGATTATATCATGCCTTCTAACAGCGACCGGCAAATCGCCGCAATGGCCTCGAAAACTTGACGCTTGGCCGGTTTCGTGGTGAAGGTCGGCGCATCCTTCCTAGCTATTCCGGAAATGCGAAATATGGCCACCGAACGTTACAATCCGCGCGATGCCGAGCCACGCTGGCAGGCGAAATGGTCCGAAGCAGGCGTCTTCGTCACCGACAACAACGACAAGCGCGAAAAGTACTACGTCCTCGAGATGTTCCCCTATCCGTCGGGACGCATCCATATGGGTCATGTGCGCAATTATGCGATGGGCGACGTGGTGGCGCGCTACAAGCGCGCCCGCGGCTACAACGTGCTGCACCCCATGGGTTGGGACGCCTTCGGCATGCCGGCGGAAAACGCCGCCATGCAGAACAAGGTTCACCCGAAGGAATGGACCTACCAGAACATCGCCACCATGCGCGGCCAGTTGAAGTCGATGGGCCTGTCGCTCGACTGGAGCAGAGAATTCGCCACCTGCGACGTCGAATACTACCACCGCCAGCAGTACCTCTTCCTCGACATGATGGAGAAGGGGCTGGTCTATCGCAAGCAGTCGAAGGTCAACTGGGACCCGGTCGACCACACGGTGCTGGCCAACGAACAGGTCATCGAAGGCCGCGGCTGGCGCTCGGGCGCGCTCGTCGAGCAGCGTGAACTGACGCAGTGGTTCTTCCGGATCACAGACTTCAGCCAGGACCTGCTCGACGCGCTGGATACGCTCGACCAGTGGCCGGAAAAAGTGCGCCTGATGCAGAAGAACTGGATCGGCCGCTCGGAAGGCCTGACGCTGCGCTGGGAGATCGCCGGCGAAGCCCCGGCCGGTCATTCCGAGGTCACCGTCTACACCACCCGTCCCGACACGCTGTTCGGCGCTTCCTTCCTGGCGATCGCCGCTGATCACCCGCTGGCCAAGGCGGTTGCCGAAGGCAATGCCGAGATCGCCGCCTTCTGCGACGAATGCCGTCGCGCCGGCACGTCGCTGGCTGCTCTGGAAACGGCCGAGAAAAAGGGCATGGATACCGGCGTCAAGGTCCGCCATCCCTTCGACGCGTCGTGGGAGCTGCCGGTCTATGTCGCCAATTTCGTCCTGATGGACTATGGCACGGGCGCGATCTTCGGCTGCCCGTCTGGCGACCAGCGCGACCTCGATTTCGCCCGCAAGTACGACCTGCCGGTCGTGCCGGTGGTCATGCCGAAGGATGGCGACGCCGCGAGTTTCACCGTCGGCGACACGGCCTATGACGGCGACGGCGTGATGATCAACTCGCGCTTCCTCGACGGGCTGGACACCGAGGCGGCCTTCAAGGTGGTCGCCGACCGGCTGTCGGAGAAGACGCTCGGCAATGCGCCGCAGGGCGAGCGCAAGGTGCAGTTCCGCCTGCGCGACTGGGGCATTTCCCGCCAGCGCTACTGGGGTTGCCCGATCCCGGTCATCCATTGCGAGGCCTGCGGCGTCGTGCCGGTGCCGAAGAAGGACCTGCCGGTCAAGCTGCCCGACGACGTGACCTTCGACGTGCCCGGCAACCCGCTCGACCGCCATGCCACCTGGCGCCACGTGGCCTGCCCAGAGTGCGGCAAGGATGCCCGTCGCGAGACCGACACGATGGACACCTTCGTCGATTCGAGCTGGTATTTCGCCCGCTTCACCGCGCCGCACGAGGATCTGCCGACGGTTCCGGCGATCGCCGACCATTGGCTGCCCGTCGACCAGTATATCGGCGGCATCGAGCACGCGATCCTGCACCTGCTCTATTCGCGCTTCTTCACCCGCGCCATGCGCGAGACCGGCCATGTCAACCTGAGCGAACCCTTCAAGGGTCTTTTCACCCAGGGCATGGTCGTGCACGAGACCTACAAGCTGGGCTCAGGCGCGCACGGCCAGTGGGTGGCGCCGGCCGACATCCGCATCGAGGAAGTGGATGGCGCGCGACGCGCGGTCCTGCTCGAGACCGGCGAGGAAGTCACGATCGGTTCGATCGAGAAGATGTCGAAGTCGAAGAAGAACGTTGTCGACCCCGACGACATCATCGCCTCCTACGGCGCCGATACGGCCCGCTTCTTCGTGCTGTCCGACTCGCCGCCGGATCGCGACGTGATCTGGTCGGAATCGGGCGTCGAGGGTGCCCATCGCTTCGTCCAGCGCGTCTGGCGCCTGATCTCGGAAGCATCCGAAGCCATGGCGACCGTCGCAGCGAATCCGGCTAAGGAGGGTGCGGCGCTCGCCGTCTCCCAGGCCGCACACCGGACTCTCGCCGCCGTTCAGGGCGATTACGACAAGCTGGCCTTCAACAAGGCCGTCGCCCGCATTTATGAACTGGTCAACGCACTTGCCGGTCCGCTGACCGACGTCGCCAACGGCAAGGCCGACGCGGCGATGATCGCTGCGGTCAAGAACGCGGCCGAGATCCTGATCCAGCTCATCAGCCCGATGACGCCCCATCTGGCCGAAGAATGCTGGCGCGTGATCGGCGGGGAAGGCCTGGTGGCCAAGGCCGCCTGGCCGATCTTCGAGGCCGACCTGGTCCAGCAGGACGAGGTCGTCATGCCGGTTCAGATCAACGGCAAGAAGCGTGCTGAATTGACAATCGGCCGCGACGCGGACCAAGATGCGGTGAAGAACGCGGTTCTCGCACTCGACACCGTGAAAGCTGCTTTGAACGGGCAGGCACCGAAGAAGATCATCGTCGTTCCGTTGAGGATTGTGAACATTGTCGTCTGACCCCGTCCGCGTACCGGCTCGCCGGACCAGCCTGCTGCTTTGCCTCGGCCTGTCGGCGCTTCTGGCTTCTTGCCAGGTTCGTCCGCTCTATGACGATACCGCGGCGACGCGTCAAAATCTCGGCGCGATCGCCTATTCGGACGCCGACGATCGCGTCGAGCTCGAAGTGCGCAATCAGCTCGTCTTCCTGACGGGAGGCGGGGCGGGGGAACCGGCAACGCCGCAATACCGGGTCGACCTCAAGGTTGAGTCCGACGTGACCGGCGTGCTGCTCGAACAGTCTTCCGACACGGCTGCGGCCGGCCGCGTCACCGTCTCGGCGGACTACACGCTGGAGCGGGTGGCGGATGCCACGGTGCTCAAGGTCGGACATCGCCAGGCCGTGTCGCTGGTCGACTTCCCGACGCAGCAGTTCGCCAAGCTTCGCGCCGTGCGTGACGCCGAAAATCGCGCCGCACGCGAGCTTGCCGAGTTGATCCGCGCCGATCTCGCCATGGTTCTCGGGCGCTGAGGGCGCCCGAGCGATGACGGAAGTCAAATCCCACGAATTCGAAGGCTTCCTGCAGAAGTCGGTGCGCTTCTACCGCATCTTCGTCGTCTATGGCCCCGATCGCGGCCTGGTTGCCGAACGGGCGGCGCAGATCGCCGCGACCACAGGCATCGACCTCTCCGACAGCTTTGCCCTCATCCGCCTCGATGTCGGTGATATCACCAGCGATCCCGGGCGCCTGATGGACGAGGTCAACTCGTTCGGTCTGTTCGGCGGCGACAAGCTCGTCTGGATCCGCGGCGCGGCCAATGAGAAGGCCCTGGTCGATGGGCTGCAGTTCATTGCCGAGAAGCCGCCGGAGAACTGTACGGTCATCGTCGAGGCCGGCGACCTGAAGAAGGGCTCGGCGCTTCGCAAGATCGCGGAACCATCACGCGCGGTGGCGATCATCCCCTGTTACCAGGACGACGCCAAGGCGCTCAACGCACTGATCGACACGGAACTCTCGGCGGTCGGGCAGCGCATAACGCCGGCTGCCCGCGAACTTCTGGCGGAGTCCCTCGGCGGCGACCGCATCGCCTCCCGCAACGAGATCCGCAAGCTTCTGCTCTACTGCCTGCACGAGCCGATGATCGACGAGCAGCATGTCACCGACATCATCGGCGACGCGAGCGCCATTTCGACCGACGAGGTGGTGGATGCGGTGCTGAACGGCGAGCCGGATGCCTTTCTTCATGCGATCCAGAAGATCGTCACCTCGAAGACCCCGGTATTTCTCGTGCTGCAGTCCTGCATGCGCCAGTTCCAGCAGCTCGAACTGATGCGGATCGAGATGGAGGAACGCCAGCAGCAGGCGGGCCAGGTGATGCAGACTCTGGGGCGGGGCATTCACTTCCGCCGCAAGCCTATCATCGAGCGGGCTTTGCGCAACTGGTCCTCCAAGGACCTCGGACGGGAGGCGAGCCGCATCCAGTCTACCATCCTGCAGACGCGCCAGAAGGCCGCTCTTGAGGACAATCTCGCCCTGCAGACGCTGCTTTCGACCACGCTGCAATCGGCGCGGCGCAATCGCCGCGCCTGAAGGCGATCAGTTGCGGCCTTCGAGAAGGCGGCAGATCTCTTCCAGCTGTTCCAAGGTCTTGTAGGCGATCTTGATCTGCCCGCCGCTGCCCTTGTGATTGATCGCGACCGCAAGGCCCAGGCGATCCGTCAGGCTGCGCTCCAGCGCAACGGTATCGGAATCCTTGGCTTCACGCGGCTCGGCCGGCGGCGCGTTCTGCGCCTTGATATGGGTCTGGGCGAGCTTCTCCGCATCGCGCACGGAAAGACCCTTGGCAGCGATCGTCTTGGCCAGCGTGACCGGATCCGGCGTCGAGACGAGCGCACGGGCATGGCCTGCCGACAGGCTTCCTTCGGCCAGCATGTCGCGCACCGGCTCCGGCAGCTTCAGCAGGCGCAGGCTGTTGGCGACGTGACTGCGGCTCTTGCCGATGATTTCACCCAGATCGTTCTGCGTATAGCCATGCTCGGCGATCAGCTGCTCGTAACCGAGCGCTTCTTCGAGCGGATTGAGGTCGGCGCGCTGGACGTTTTCGACGATCGCCAGTTCAAGCGCGGTGCGGTCATCGACATCGCGGACGATGACGGGAATTTCGACCAGCCCGGCGAGCTGGGCTGCACGCCAACGTCGTTCGCCGGCTATGATTTCGAAACGTCCCTTTTCGCGCGTGCGCACGACGACCGGCTGGACGATGCCGTGCTGGCGGATCGAACCGGCCAGATCCTGCAATTCGGCCTCGTCGAAATAGCGGCGTGGGTTCTTCGGGTTGCGAGCGACGAACTCGATCGGCACGGTGCGGTCGGGATTGATGCTCGGCCGGCTGTCGCCGACCGGCAGCGGCTGGTCCATCTCGCCGATCAGGGCGGCCAATCCCCGGCCAAGGCGCCGCTTGGAAAGATCGTCACTCATATATTATACTCCATAACTTAGTGGCGCCGGCGATTACGCAGCCTTGCGCTGTCTTTCCCGCTGGATCACCTCGGAGGCGAGCTGCAGATATGCCTGGCTGCCGGCACATTTCAGGTCGTAGAGAATGGCCGGCTTGCCGTAGGAGGGGGCTTCGGACACCCGCACGTTCCGCGGAATGAGCGTCGCGTAGACCTTGTCTCCAAGATGGGTGCGCACGTCGCTGACGACCTGCTGCGCAAGATTGTTGCGCGCGTCGAACATGGTGAGCACGATGCCCTGGATATCGAGCGTCGGATTGACCGTCTGACGCACCTGGCTGATCGTTTCCAGCAACTGGCTGAGACCCTCCAGCGCGAAGAATTCGCATTGCAGCGGCACCAGCACGGAATGGGCCGCGGCCATGGCGTTCATCGTCAGCAGATTGAACGACGGCGGGCAGTCGACCAGAACATAGGTGAAGCGGCGCGCGTCATCGGCATTGAGCGCCCTGCGCAGGCGGAAGACACGATCGGCCTGCTGCGAAATCTCCATTTCGAAGCCGAGGAGGTCGAGCGTCGACGGCACGATGGAGAGATTGGGCACGGCCGTTTCCAGGGCGGCCTCGGCGACGGTGTGCGTGCCGATCAGGACGTCATAGGAAGAGAGCTTGCGATCGCGACGGTCAATGCCGAGGCCCGTGCTGGCATTGCCCTGCGGGTCCAGATCGACGATCAGCACACGCTCGCCGATCGCGGCGAGCGCCGTTGCCAGATTGATGGCGGTGGTCGTCTTGCCGACGCCGCCCTTCTGGTTTGCAATGGTAATGATCCGGTTCTTCTCGACAGTCATTCCGCACCTTGCGCTGGTTGACTTCTGCGCCGCACACTCGACAACTCCAGTATCACGGAGTCAGCCTCGATGGCGCTTCTGTGTATTACCAGATCGAAGTCCCAGCGACCACGCGCTTTATCGATTTCAGCCTGATAATCCCGACCTTTGTGGAAGAAACACCGCAGCGAAGGGTTGCGCTTTGCCCAAGGCTCGGCAAAAGCCAGGAGCTGGCTGAGATCCGCAAGCGCACGGGCTGAAATCGCATCACAATCGCGCAATTTCTCCTGGGCTTCCTCGATGCGAATAGGATGAACGGCCGCGCGTGCCCCGGTTTCCGCAATCGCGGTGCGCAGAAAGCTTGCCTTCTTGTGATTGCTTTCGACGAGATCGACCCGGCCTTGTCCACTCTCCGTGAGCAGTAACGCCGTTATGATGCCAGGAAAGCCCCCGCCGCTGCCCAGATCGATCCAATGTTTCGGTTCCGGAGCGATTTTGAAGATCTGCGCGCTGTCGGCAATGTGCCGTTGCCAGAGGTCCGCCTTGGTCGACGGGGCCACAAGGTTGATGGTGGACGCCCATTTTTGGAACAGACTCGCAAAACGTTCGAGCTTTTCGAGGGTTTCACGTGAAACGTTTATCCCGATGTCGTGCGAAGTCATACTTAACCTGTCTTGCAAAATGGCTCGTTCTTGCGAAGATGAGCGATCAGCAGCGAGATCGCCGCCGGCGTCATGCCATTGATTCTCTTGGCCTGAGATACGGACCACGGCTTGGCCGCACCGAGCTTCTGCTTCAGCTCATTGGAAAGTCCGGGAAGCGCGGCGTACTCGAAGTCCAGCGGGATTCGCCGATCCTCCTCGCGCTGAACGTCGATGATATCCGATGTCTGCCGTTCGATATAGCCGGCATAGAGCGCGTCAATGGAAGCGCCCGTGGCCACGCGTTGCGGCACGGCGCGGAAATCTGGCCATAGACGGCATATGTGATCCCAGTCCACGTCCGGGTAGGATAGAAGCTCACGTCCGGAGCGGCGCTTGCCATCCTGATTGACCGTGATACCGGCGGCCGCAGCCTCATTCGGGGTAACAGTAGCCGATTCGAGCTGCTCGTAGACCGAAAGACGGTCAGCCTGGTAGGTCAAGAACCGTTCTGCCCGGGCGCCGCCGACGCAACCGATTTCCATGCCCAATGGGGTGAGGCGCATATCGGCATTGTCGGCGCGCAGCGTCAGGCGGTACTCAGCCCGGGACGTGAACATGCGGTAAGGCTCAGTGACGCCCGCGCTGGTGAGATCGTCGATCATCACGCCGATATAGGACTGTGTGCGGCTGAACACGACGCCTTCGCTGCCGCCTGCCAGACGAGCAGCATTGATTCCCGCGACGAGACCTTGCGCGGCGGCCTCTTCATAACCGGTGGTGCCATTGATCTGGCCGGCAAGGAACAAGCCCGGCAGCTTGGTCACTTCCAGGGTCGGCCGAAGCTCTCTTGGATCGACATAGTCATATTCAATGGCATAACCCGGCTGAAGGATATGCACCTTCTCAAGGCCCGGGATCGTGCGGATATAGGCGTCCTGCACGTCTTCTGGAAGCGACGTAGAAATACCATTCGGATAAACAGTATCGTCGTCCAGCCCTTCTGGTTCCAGAAAGATCTGATGACCGTCGCGATCACCGAAACGCATGATCTTGTCTTCGATCGATGGGCAATAACGAGGACCGACGCCTTCTATTTGTCCCGAATACATGGCCGACCGGTGAATATTGTCGCGAATGACCTTGTGAGTCGCATCCGTGGTGCGCGTAATACCACAACTGATCTGCGGCGCCTCGATGCGATACGTCATGAAGGAAAATGGTATCGGATCCGAATCGGCTTCCTGCTTGTCCAGAGACGACCAATCGATCGTCTTGCCGTCCAGTCGCGCCGGGGTGCCGGTCTTCAACCGTCCCATCGTCAGATTGGCGGCACGCAGCACTGCGCTCAAACCGACAGAGGGAGCCTCGCCGACACGGCCTGCCGGGATCTTGCGGTCACCGATGTGGATAAGGCCACGCAGGAAGGTGCCGCTTGTGAGAACCACCGCGCGACATGCAATTTCTCGACCATCGCCAAGGGTTACGGCGCGTATCGCGCCGCCATCGTCCAGCCCGAACGAAACGGCATCGCCTTCGATGACGGAAATGCCATCCTGCTCAGCCAGCGCCGCCTGGATCGCTTGACGATAGAGCTTGCGATCGGCTTGGGTCCGCGGACCCCAGACGGCGGGACCCTTGCGGCGGTTGAGCATGCGGAACTGGATGCCGCCGAGATCGGCCGAACGGCCCATGATGCCGTCCAGCGCATCGATCTCGCGCACAAGGTGGCCCTTGCCGAGGCCGCCGATGGCGGGATTGCATGACATGACACCGATCGTATCGGCCCGGTGCGTGATCAGCGCGACCCTGGCGCCAAGGCGCTCAGCCGCCGCTGCGGCTTCCGAGCCAGCGTGGCCGCCGCCGATGATGACGACGTCATAGGATTCGTCTGTCATTTCCACTCCTCCGCCGTCCGACCCGACGCAAGCGTCGTTCATTTCGGCAGCGTTGTTTCACGTGAATCATTTGCCGACGCAGAATTCCGAGAAGATCTTTCCCAGCAGCATTTCCACATCGATGCGCCCGGTGATCCGTCCGAGAGCATCGGACGCGCGACGCAGATGCTCCGCGCGGATCTCCAGGCCGAGATCGCTGCGCTCTATGGCCTGGCGCACTTCCTCGATCGCGTCGCGAAGTTGCTGTCCATGCCTCAGACGGCTCGGAATCGCAAGGGAAAACGTACCGACCTTCTCCTCGACGCGGGTTAGCACCAGCCTCTTGAGATCGGCCATGCCATATCCGGTGGAACTGGCGATCAGAATGTCGGCATTCGGTTTCGTATCCGAATCGGTCAGCAGGTCCGCCTTGGTACAGACCCGGATCTGATCCATGCCATCAGGGACTGCGACGAAATCGTCCCGCGATTTTGAATCCGCGAGCGATAGAACAAGGTCCGCTTCCTCCATCTTACCAAGGGCGCGCCGGATACCTTCACGCTCGACCGGTTCGCTGGTCTCACGGATCCCGGCGGTGTCGTAGAAGTGAACGGCGTAGCCGCCGATATCGAGCTCGCAGTGCAGGATATCGCGCGTGGTTCCCTCGTATTCGGTGACGATGGCGACGTCGCGCCCGGCCAAAGCATTGATAAGACTTGATTTTCCAGCGTTCGGTCGACCGGCGATGACAACCTTGAAGCCGTCGCGGATGATCTCGCCGGTCTTCAGGTCCTGCAGTGCCTTTTCCAGTTCCAGGAGAAAGGCCCGCATGTCACCCCAGATCCTGTCGGACACAGCGCCGGGGATATCGCCTTCGTCGGAAAAGTCGAGTTCCGCCTCGATCATCGCCCGGGCCGCGATCAGTTTGCCCCGCCAAGCCTCGTAGATGGCCGAGAGATGGCCGGCGCTCTGCTCGACGGCGAGACGACGCTGCATCTCGGTATCGGCCGCCAGCAGGTCCGCCAGGCCCTCTATCTCGACGAGGTCGAGCTTGCCGTGCTCGAACGCGCGCCGGGAGAATTCCCCGGCCTCGGCCAACCGGCAATTGTCGAAGGAACCCAGTTCCTCGAGTACGACCCGGACCAGCGCCCGCCCGCCGTGAAGGTGAAGTTCGAGGCAATCCTCGCCGGTGAACGAACGCGGTGCGGGAAACCAAAGGACCAGGGCCTGGTCAAGTATCAGACCGTTGCGGGAACGAATCGAACGGAGGGCAGTCTGGCGAGGCTCAGGCAAAGAACCGGCCATCTCCTGGCAGATCGTGCCCGCCATGGCCCCGCTGATACGCACGATCGCCACGCCCGAGGGCAGGGCGCCGGTCGAAAGGGCGAAGATCGTTTCCCGGGCAGTCATGCGCATGACGATCGACCTCTTATCCATTTGCGGAGTTCGATACGGAAGCGAATCGAGCGGCGGTATGACCCGCCGCTCGCCGCATATTCATTGATGGCTCGACGAAATGTCGACTCAGGTATTCATCGAGTCGAAGAAGTCGCCATTGTTCTTGGTCTGCTTGAGCTTGTCGATGAGGAACTCGATCGCATCGGTGGTGCCCATCGGCGCGAGGATGCGGCGCAGAACGAAGATCTTTTGCAGGTCCTGGCGCGGCACGAGCAGGTCTTCCTTGCGGGTGCCGGACTTGAGAATGTCCATCGCCGGGAAGATGCGCTTGTCGGCGACCTTGCGGTCCAGCACGATTTCCGAGTTACCGGTGCCCTTGAACTCTTCGAAGATGACTTCGTCCATGCGGCTGCCGGTGTCGATCAGCGCTGTCGCAATGATCGTCAGCGAGCCGCCTTCCTCGATGTTACGGGCAGCGCCGAAGAAGCGCTTGGGGCGCTGCAGCGCGTTGGCGTCGACACCGCCGGTCAGGACCTTGCCGGATGACGGCACGACCGTGTTGTAGGCGCGGCCGAGGCGGGTGATGGAGTCGAGCAGGATGACAACGTCGCGGCCGTGTTCGACGAGGCGCTTGGCCTTTTCGATCACCATTTCGGCGACCTGCACGTGGCGCACGGCCGGTTCGTCGAAGGTCGAGGAAACCACCTCGCCGCGCACGGAGCGCTGCATGTCGGTCACTTCTTCCGGACGCTCGTCGATCAGCAGGACGATGAGATAGCATTCCGGATGGTTCGCCGTGATCGAATGGGCGATGTTCTGCAGGAGAACGGTCTTACCAGTGCGCGGCGGCGCGACGATCAAACCGCGCTGGCCCTTGCCAAGCGGCGCGACCAGGTCGATGACGCGGGCAGACAGATCCTTCGACGTCGGAACGTCGAGTTCCATCTTGAAGCGCTCGTTCGGGTAGAGCGGCGTCAGGTTGTCGAAGTGGACCTTGTGACGGATCTTCTCCGGATCCTCGAAATTGATCGTATTCACCTTGAGAAGGGCGAAATAACGTTCGCCTTCCTTCGGTCCGCGGATCGGGCCTTCGACCGTATCGCCGGTCTTCAGCGAGAAGCGACGCAGCTGCGAGGGCGAGATGTAGATATCGTCCGGACCCGGAAGATAATTGGCATTGGCCGAGCGCAAGAAACCGAAGCCGTCCTGGAGAACCTCGACCACGCCTTCGCCGATGATTTCGACGTCCTGGCTGGCGAGCATCTTGAGGATCGCGAACATCAGCTCCTGCTTGCGCATCGTGCTGGCGTTTTCGACTTCCAGGGATTCGGCAAAGGTCAGGAGATCGGTCGGCGATTTGCTTTTGAGTTCTTGTAGCTTCATTTCAGCCATGAAGAAGGACCACGTTCTTTATTTTTATTTTGGGGGAGGCGTGCTGGTTGAATTCAGTACGATCGCGAATGTCGCAAATGACGGAATGTTACGCACGCCGAGAAGATGAGATGCCGCGAAAATAGCGATTCAGCCTTTGAACCGCAAGGGAAAAGCAGAATCCGGCGAAAATAATGCCGGAGCGCCTGTCGTCCGGGCGTTTTCAGAACGGCTTGACGATCACGAGGATGACGATCACGATCATCAGGAGCGTCGGGACCTCGTTCATCAGCCGCCAGAAGCGCGCGTCGCGGACATATTCACCGCGGCCAAAGGACCGTACCGATTTGGCAAAGAAGCCATGCACGCCGGAAAGGGCGAGCACGGCGGCAAGCTTCGCATGCAGCCAGCCGCCCTGGAACCCGAACACCGTCCAGGCGATATAGAGCCCGAGGAGCCATGAAACGATCATGGCGGGGCCCATGATCACCTTGAGCAGACGTTCTTCCATGACGCTGAAGGTGCGGGCCTGATCCGAACCGGGCTCGCAATCGCCGTGATAGATGAACAGTCTCGGCATGTAGAGCATGCCCGCCATCCACGAGATGACCGCGATGACATGCAGTGCCTTGATCCAGGGATAGGCGGCATCGGCACCGAATACGGCGATGGCCAGTGCGATCGCCCCGAAGAACAGGACCGCCATTGCCGCCTTGGTCGCGGCCTTGCGACCGGCCGCAACGCTTGTCTGCCGCTCCATCGCCCTATCTCCCGAAGCTTCGCACGCGATCGACCAGCGCCGTCACATGCGCGGGATCGGCCTGCGGCGTGATGCCATGGCCGAGATTGAAGATCAGCGGTCCGTGGCCGAGTTTTTCCAGGATGCGGTCAATGCCTTCCTCCAGCGCCCGCCCGCCGGCGACGACGCGCATCGGATCGAGATTGCCCTGTACCGGGCCGTCCTTCTGCAGCTCGACGGCAAAGTCGAGCGGCACCGCCCAGTCGAGCCCGATCGCGTCGGCGCCCGTCTTCTGGCGATAGTCACGCAGCAGGTAGCCGGCGCCCTTGGCGAAGGCGATGACCTTGGCGGCCGGCCTCTGGGCCTTGACCGAAGCGATGATGCGCGCCATCGGCCTGACGCAGAAGCGCTCGAACTCCACTTCGCCGAGCACGCCGGCCCAGGAGTCGAAGATCTGCACCGCATCCGCACCGGCGTCGATCTGGGCGACGAGATAGGTGGCCGACATGTCCGACAGCACATCGAGAAGATAGTCGAAGGCTTCCGGATGACGATAGGCAAACAGCCGGGCGGGGGCCTGGTCGGGCGTGCCGTGCCCGGCGATCATATAGGTGGCCACCGTCCAGGGCGCGCCGCAGAAGCCGAGCAGCGTCGTTTCATCAGGCAATTCCTTGCGCAGCCGGCGGACCGTTTCGATCACCGGTTCCAGATGCGCCATGAAGCCATCCGACGCGAGCTTGCGGATGCCGTCCGCATCGATCGGATCCATCTGCGGTCCGTGCCCCTCGGTGAAACGCACATTGCGCTTCAGTGCGTCGGGGATGACCAGGATGTCGGAGAACAGGATGGCCGCGTCGAAGCCGTAGCGACGGATCGGCTGCAGCGTCACCTCGACGGCGAAGTCGGGCGTGTAACAGAGATCGAGAAAGCTCCCGGCCCTGGCCCGGGTCTCGCGATATTCCGGAAGGTAGCGCCCTGCCTGCCGCATCAGCCAGATCGGTGGCGGCGTGATCGTCTTGCCGTTCAGGACTTCGAGGATTTTCCGTTCGGTAGCGCTCAAGGCGTCAGCCCTCTTAAATAAAGAAAAGATAATTGAATCTTCTTCTATTTCTAAGAGTCTGTGACTATCAAGCATTAAACCCGATCCACAGCCGAACGCCCAATCCGGTGAGAGTCATCCATGCGGTGGATCGGATTCGAGAGCTGGTCGCAAAAATCGTGGAAACTGTCGAAATATCGAAGAGATTCATTCGTTTGGAGACCGCATGAAAATCTCGTTGCCTGTGGATAGGCTGTGGAGAAGCTTTGAAAGCTGCGGCTTCTTACCACAATCCACAGACGCGCCGGAAAGGGACCAGCCCGGAGGCCGATGTGGATAAGTCGGCACTTTTCCGCTTGCCCTCAGGCCGTCGCCGCCGCTACCTCTCCTTGTCCCGATTTATCAACAGGTGGCCGAGAAGAACGTGGAGAACCGCAGAAACTTCTTTCATCTCCATCTGATTTCTGACTCGACGGGAGAGACTCTCATTTCCGCCGGTCGGGCAGCGGCCGCGCAATTCAAGTTTTCCAACGCGATCGAGCATGTCTATCCGCTGATCCGCTCGAAGCGTCAGCTGCTTCCTGTGCTGCAGGCGATCGATGAGGCGCCGGGCATCGTGCTCTATACGATCGTCGATCCGGATCTCGCCGACCTGCTCGAAACCACCTGCAGGGAGATGGGCGTGCCGAGCGTCAACGTGCTCGCCCCGGTGATCGAGAAGTTCCAGACCTATCTCGGCGCGCCGTCGCGCGGCCGCGTCGGCGCCCAGCATGTGCTCAATGCGGAATATTTTGCCCGCATCGAGGCGCTCAACTTCACAATGGACCACGACGACGGCCAGGCGCCGGACGACTATGACGATGCCGACGTGGTGATCATCGGCATCAGCCGGACGTCGAAAACCCCGACCAGCATCTATCTGGCGAACCGCGGCATCAAGACCGCGAACATTCCGATCGTCGTCGGGGTCCCTCTGCCTGAAAGCCTGATGCGGGCGAAGCGCCCGCTGATCGTCGGCCTGATCGCCACCACCGACAGGATTTCCCAGGTGCGGGAAAACCGGGAACTCGGATCGACGCCGGGCTATGATCGAAGCGACTATATCGACCGGGCGACCATTGCCGAGGAGCTGAAATATGCCCGCGCGCTGTGTGCTCGCAACAACTGGCCGATCATCGATGTGACCCGCCGTTCGATCGAGGAAACGGCGGCGGCGATCGTTGCCCTGCGCGTGAAGCTGCGTTAAGCCGATTCTCGACGAATACACTGCTTCGGGGAATGCTGCCGCCATGGCCGAAACGCTCGTGCTCGCCTCGGCGAGTTCATCACGTCGCATGCTGATGGAAAATGCCGGACTGAACTTCCAGGCCGTTGCGGCGCAGATCGACGAAAGGGCCGTCGAGCGGGAGATCGAACACCGCGCGCTCGGGCCGGACGAACTGGCGCTCGAGCTGGCGTCCAGCAAGGCGCTGGAGGTAAGCGGCCGTTTTCCGCAGGCGCTCGTTATCGGCTGCGACCAGACCATGTCGCTCGGAACCCAGGTGTTCCACAAACCGGCGGATCGCGCCGAGGCCCGCGCCAATCTCATGTTGTTGCGGGGCAGGACGCATCGGCTGAACAGCGGCGTGGTCCTGGTGCGCGGGGGACGCGAGATCTGGAGGCACCTGTCGACGGCCGACCTTGCGATGCGCGAATTCTCCGACACCTTCCTCGAAGACTATCTGGTTCGCTGCGGCGAAGACGTAATGAAGAGCGTCGGTTGCTACCAGCTCGAAGGGATCGGAATCCAGCTATTCAATTCCATCTCCGGTGACTATTTCACCATTCTTGGATTGCCGCTTCTGCCGCTGCTGGGACAATTGCGGACGCTGGGAGAGCTCGATGTCTGATTCACGTGAAACAATTAACCATCGCGCCTTTGTCGTCGGCTACCCGATCAAGCATTCGCGCTCGCCGCTGATCCATGGCTACTGGCTGAAGACGCTCGGCATTGCCGGCAGCTATGAAAAAGTCGAGGTTGCCCGTGAAGCTTTCGCCGATTTCATCGCCGGCCTGAAAAGTGGCGACTCTTCCTTCTGCGGCGGCAACGTCACCATTCCGCATAAGGAAGCGGCTTACCGGCTGGCGGACGAGACCGATGCACTGACCGATGAACTCGGAGCAGCGAACACGCTCTGGCTCGAAGACGGCAAGCTCATGGCGACCAACACGGATGGAATCGGCTTTACCGCCAATCTCGACGATCGCCACCCCAGCTGGGATCGCGGCGGGAAGGCGGTCGTGCTGGGTGCCGGCGGTGCAAGCCGTGCCATCATCCAGGCGCTGCGCGAGCGCAGCTTCTCCGAGATCCACGTCGTCAATCGCTCCTTCGACCGCGCCCAGGAACTGGCCGATCGCTTTGGAGCGAAGGTGCATGCCCATTCGATGGCGGCCCTCAACGAAGTGATGCGCAAGGCGGACTTCTTCGTCAACACCACGTCGCTCGGCATGGGCGGCGAGCCCGCGCCGCAGCTGCCGTTCGACAACATGGTCCCAGGTGCCGTGGTCACCGATATCGTCTATTTGCCTCTCAAGACCTCCTTCCTCCAGCAGGCGGAGAGGGCAGGGCTGCCGACGGTCGACGGGCTCGGCATGCTTCTGCACCAGGCGGTCCCCGGATTCGAGAAGTGGTTCGGTAAACGCCCCGTCGTCGACGCCGCGCTGCGTGCCCTGATCATCGCCGACATGGAGGCGCATGCATGATCGTGCTTGGCCTCACCGGTTCGATCGGCATGGGCAAGTCTACGACGGCCGGATTGTTCGCCGAGCAGGGCGTTCCGGTCAACGATGCCGACCGAGTCGTGCACGACCTCTATCGCGGCGAGGCTGTTGCACCCATCAAGGCGCTGTTCCCCGAAGCCGTCCGGGACGGCGTTGTCGACCGTGCTTTGCTCGCGCAGACTCTGGCGAAGAATCCGGCTAAGTTCAGGGAACTCGAGGCGATCGTCCATCCCCTGGTCCGTGAGCGCGAACGGCAGTTCCTCAAGGCGCAACGCGCCGCCGGCGCGGATCTGGTGGTGCTCGACATTCCCCTGCTGTTCGAAACCGGCGGCCAGGATCGGGTCGACCGGATCGTCGTCGTCAGCTGCGATGCGGACATCCAGCGCCGGCGTGTGCTTGAAAGACCGGGGATGACGCCCGAGAGATTCGAAATGATCTTGTCGCGACAGCTCCCGGATGCTGAAAAGAGGGCGAGGGCGGACTACGTCATCGACACCGGCCACGGCATCGACGCGGCCAGGAGCCGGGTCACGGAGATCATCGCCGGACTCAGGGCCGGAACAGGGAGTGCGCGGGATGCGTGAGATCATCTTCGATACGGAAACCACCGGCCTCGAATTCAAGAACGACCGTGTCATCGAAATCGGCGGCATCGAACTGCTGAACCATTTTCCGACCGGGCGCAGCTTCCATGTCTACATCAATCCCGGCGACCGTCGTGTCCACCCGGATGCGCTCGCCGTCCACGGGATCACCGACGACTTCCTGAAGGACAAGCCGACCTTCGATCGCATCGTCGACGAGCTGCTCGAATTCTTCGACGGCGCTCGCTGGGTGGCGCACAATGCCAGCTTCGACATGAGCTTCATCAATGCCGAATTCGAACGGCTCGGTCGACCGCCGGTTCCGGGTGAACTGGTAGTCGATACGCTGGCGCTGGCGCGCCGCAAGCATCCGATGGGGCCGAACTCGCTCGATGCGCTTTGCCGGCGCTACGGTATCGACAATTCGCACCGCACCAAGCACGGCGCGCTGCTCGACTCCGAACTACTGGCCGAGGTCTATATCGAAATGCTCGGGGGCCGCCAGGCGGCCTTCGGCCTGATGCCGACCGACCAGGGGCGGAGCCGCGCCGGGGCCGGTGCGGACAATGAGGTGATCGACATCAGCTACGAGCGCCCGCGGCCGCTGCCACCGCGGATTTCCGCGGTCGAGATCGAGGGCCACGCGGCGCTGGTTGCCCGGCTCGGCCAGAAGGCGATCTGGGCCAAATACGAAGGCAATGAGAAATACGAAGCGCAATAAAGAAAAGGCCCGGATCGACCGGGCCTTTTGCTTTTTCCTCAGAGATCGGATCGATCAGTTCGGCACGGCCTGGACCTTGGCGCGGGTCTGCTCTTCGGCGACGCGCTGGGCGAACATCTGGGCAAAGTCGATCGGATCGATCAGCAGCGGCGGGAAGCCGCCATTGCGGGTCGCGTCGGCGATGATCTGGCGGGCGAACGGGAAGAGCAGGCGCGGGCACTCGATGAAGAGTACCGGCAGCATGTGTTCCTGCGGAAAGCCGGTGACGCGGAAGACGCCGCCATAAACGAGCTCGGCCGCGAACAGAACTTTGTCGCCTTCCTTGGCTTCGGCATTAAGCGCGAGCACGACGTCGAAATCGGTTTCCGACAGCGGATTGGCGTTGACGTTCACATTGATGTTGATCGCCGGGGCCTTGTCGCGCGACTGCAGCGAACGCGGCGCGCCCGGATTTTCAAAGGAAAGATCCTTGATGTACTGGGCAAGAATATTGAGGGAAGGGCTTGCAGTTCCCTGATCGTCGTTGGCCATGGGGCGTTCCTCGCAGCTGGATTTGGTGAGGCCATCTAACATTTCACCACAGGCCTTACAACCCTCGCCCAGATGCGCCGACGGCTGCGTCTCAGTCCTTGCGGCCGTCGTCGACCGACCATGGCGACTGGCGGTTCTGATCGTGATGGTAGTCCTCCTCGTCGAGGTCGATCACGGTGGCGCGCGGCGCGGCGGGACCGTTCGAAGACGAACGATAGGAGAAACGGCTCTCGCGCATGACGGTGACATGCGGCTTCAGCAGCGACCAGGCGAAATCGCGGACAAAGGGTACGAACAGCAGGATGCCGACGACGTCGGTGATGAAGCCCGGAATGATCAGCAGGAAGGCGGCGATGACGATCATCGCGCCGTGCACCATCTCGCGCGCCGGATCGGTGCCCTTCTGGCTTTCCGTCTGCAGGCGGCGCAGCACGCCCGCGCCCTGCACGCGCAACAGGACCAGGCCGGCCATGCTGGCCAGCACCGTCAGGCCAAGCGTCGCGAGGACGCCCAGATATTTGCCGACGACGACGAAGGCGGCGATCTCCGCGAGCGGCAGAAGAAGCAGGATCGCCAGCGGCATGCGCATGTAAGTACTCCGGTCAGATTTCGCGCCTGCGGGTGAGGCACGAGGAAAGGATGAATCGGCATATCAAAGAAAGCCGAATGGCCATTTGAATGATCAGCATTCGCAGACTATATGGGTGACACGACCGAGAATTTAAACAAGGCCGACCAATTGCCATGGGCTCCAACGATTTCGTCACTCTCTTCTTTCTGGTTGCCGCTGTCCTGATCTTCCTGCAGCTGCGCAGCGTGCTGGGTCGGCGGACGGGCAACGAGAAGCCGCCATTCGATCCCTACAGCCCGCGGGATCTGGCGAAGGGCCCGGGCAGCGACGACGGCAAGGTTGTCACCCTGCCGAAGCGCGACGAAGCCGGTGGTGACGAGCGCTTTGCCGCGATCGATGCCTTTGCCAAGCCGGGAACCGCGCTCAATACCTCGCTGCGCGAACTCATCCAGCATGACCCGGGTTTCAATCCGAAGGAATTCCTCAACGGCGCGCGCATGGCCTATGAGATGATCGTCATGGCTTTTGCCGATGGTGACCGCAAGACGCTGAAGAGCCTGCTGTCGCGCGACGTGCTTGAAGGATTCGAAGCGGTGATTGCCGACCGCGAATCGCGCGGCGAAGTGGTGAAATCCACTTTCGTCGGCATCGAAAAGGCCGAGATCACCCAGGCCGTGGTGCGCGACAACGAGGAACAGATCACCGTTCGCATCATCTGCCAGCTGATCACCGCCACCTATGACAAGGCCGGCACGCTGATCGACGGCGACGCAGAGCAGGTTGCGGAAGTCAACGACCTCTGGACGTTTGCCCGCGACGTTCGCTCGCGCGATCCGAACTGGAAGCTGGTTGCGACCGAAGCCGACGCGTGAGGGTCGAGATCATGGGTTTCCGTCTCCGGCCGGTCGGCTTCGATGCTCTGCCCGGCTGGGGCGAGGATGATCCCACTCCGCTCTTCCCAGCGCTCGCCCGATGCCGCGAGCACGTCCTCACCGTCAAACCCTATAGAACCGGCGAAAGCGGATTGTCCTCCGACGATCTGATGCCCTTGCTGGATGCAGCGGCGCTAGCAGGGCCGACGAATGCCGCGGAGGCCCGCGCCTTCTTCGAGGCCGAGTGTCGGCCCTTTCTCATCGAGCCGGATGAAGGCGCGCGTGGCTTTGTCACCGCCTTCTACGAGCCGGAGGTCGAGGTCGCCGCTAGGCCCGACGGGGTCTTTCGCTTTCCCTTCTATCGCCGGCCGGACGATTTGATCGATCTTGATGACGCCAACCGACCGGTCGATCTCGACGGCAGTTACCTCTTCGGCCGCCGGACCGCCGACGGCATTGCCGCCTATCCCGACCGCCGGACCATCGACCAGGGCTATCTCGAAGGGCAAGGCCTCGAAATCGCCTGGGCGAAGTCTAAGGTCGACGTCTTCTTCACCCATGTCCAGGGCGCAGCCAGATTGCGGTTTCCGGACGGGCAGCTGAAGCGCATTACCTATGCGGCAAAGGCCGGCCATCCCTTCACGGCCATCGGCAAACTGCTGGTCGATCGCTGCGAAATCCCGATGGCGGAGATTTCCATGCAGGCGATCCGCGCCTGGCTGGCCGCCCATCCGGACGAGGTCGACGAACTGCTCTGGCAGAACCGGTCCTACATTTTCTTCCGCGAGGCCGAGGTCGAGAATACGAGCCTCGGGCCGATTGCCGCGGCGAAGGTGCCGCTGGTGGCGGGGCGCTCGCTCGCCGTCGACCGGCTGATCCATGGTTTCGGCTACCCCTTTTTCATTCACGCCGAGAGCCTGACCAGGCTGGACGAGGGAAAGCCCTTCGCGCGGCTGATGCTGGCGCTCGAGACCGGCACGGCGATCGTCGGCCCGGCCCGGGGCGACATCTTCACCGGCTCCGGTGACGAGGCCGGCGAGTTGGCGGGTGCGGTTCGCAATGCAGCCGATTTCTATATACTTGTCCCGAAGCAGGCGGCATCGAGGTTCGGCTAGTGGCGGGCAGGGGCAAACTCAACGCGGAAGATCGCATCCTTTGGGGCAAGGTCGCACGCTCGACCCGACCCATGCCGGGTAGGCTGGAGGATCTGCTTGAGTTCGAGGACGAATTCGCAGAACCGGTAGTGCAGCCAGGCTTGCAGTTGCCAGCCATTCAACCCTCAGGGCAGGCTGCAACAACCGAGCCGCAGAAGAAGCCGGGCGGCGTGCATCACCCGTTGGAAAAGCCGGTCAAGCGCAAGCTGTCGCGGGGCCACCTGGCGCTCGAAGCCCGCATCGACCTGCACGGCCTGATCCAGAGCGAGGCGCACGGCATCCTGCTCGATTTCCTGATCCGGGCGCATGAGCGGGGCTTGCGCCATGTGCTGGTGATCACCGGCAAGGGCAGTTCGCTTGGCAGCGACGGTGCCCTCAAGCGAGCCGTTCCTCTATGGTTCTCGAAGACAGAGTTTCGTTATCTCATCTCTTCCTATGAAAATGCGGCGCGCCAGCATGGCGGCGAGGGGGCTCTCTACGTCCGCCTTTCGCGCAGCGCAGGAGAGCGGCGATGACCCCCTTCGGCGAGGCTCTGCGGCGGCTTCGGGAGCGCAAGGGCGTGTCGCAGAAGGAGATGGCGGCCGCACTCGGCGTCTCGCCGGCCTATCTTTCGGCGCTCGAACACGGGCGTCGCGGACGGCCGAATTTCGACTTCCTGCAGCGCGTGGCCGGTTACTTCAACATCATCTGGGACGAGGCCGAGGAGCTGTTCATGGTGGCCGACGCTTCCGATCCGCGGGTGGTGGTCGACACGGCCGGAATGCCGGCCGAATATACTGCCCTGGCGAACGACCTGGCGCGGAAGATTCGCGTCCTCACCCCGGATGTGGTAAGGGACTTAAGAAACCTGCTCGAAGGAGCGGGAAAACCTGCCTGACGGCCCGAGAAGGGCCGCATATCCACGGGATTTCCGGATCCCGCATTTGGAACTTGCCTCAAACCTCTTATAGTCCATTCGCCCGAACCCGCTGATTCGTGGATCAGGCCTGTAGAATATATGACTGGAAAGATTGCTGAATGACCGACACACCGATCGCCGAGAATGCCGCACCAGCCGACTACGGCGCGGATTCGATCAAGGTGCTGAAGGGGCTGGACGCCGTCCGCAAGCGCCCCGGCATGTATATCGGCGATACCGACGATGGGTCGGGCCTGCATCACATGGTCTACGAAGTCGTCGACAACGCGATCGACGAAGCGCTGGCCGGCCATGCCGACATCGTTACGGTGACGCTCAACGCCGACGGATCGGTCACGGTCACCGACAACGGCCGCGGCATTCCGACGGACATCCACACCGGCGAGGGCGTTTCGGCCGCCGAAGTCATCATGACCCAGCTGCATGCCGGCGGCAAATTCGACCAGAATTCCTACAAGGTATCGGGTGGTCTCCACGGCGTCGGTGTCTCGGTCGTGAACGCGCTGTCGGTCAAGCTTAAGCTGAAGATCCGACGCGCCGGCAAGATCTGTGAAATGAGCTTCACCCACGGCGTGCCGGATGGGCCGCTGGCGGTGACGGGAGAATACGAGGGTCGCTCGGGCACGGAAGTCACCTTCCTGCCGAGCCCCGAGACCTTCACCAAGATCGAATTCGACTACGGCACGCTGGAGCATCGCCTGCGCGAACTTGCCTTCCTCAATTCCGGCGTCCGCATTCTCCTGACCGACAAGCGGCATTCCGATATTCGCCAGGAAGAAATGGTCTATGACGGCGGCCTCGAAGCCTTCGTCGTCTACCTCGACCGCGCCAAGAAGCCGCTCGTGGAAAAGCCGGTGGCGATCCGCAGCGAGAAGGACGGCATCGCCGTCGAAGTCGCGATGTGGTGGAACGACAGCTACCACGAGAACATGCTGTGCTTCACCAACAACATTCCGCAGCGCGATGGCGGCACCCATCTTGCCGGCTTCCGCGCCGCGCTGACGCGCCAGATCACCGCCTATGCCGACAGCTCCGGCGTGATGAAGAAGGAAAAGGTCAGCCTGACCGGCGACGACTGCCGCGAAGGCCTGACCGCCGTGCTCTCGGTCAAGGTGCCGGATCCGAAATTCTCGTCGCAGACCAAGGACAAACTGGTCTCCTCCGAAGTCCGCCCCGTGGTCGAAAGCCTGGTGAGCGAAGCGCTCAGCACCTGGCTGGAAGAACATCCGGCCGAAGCGAAGATCCTCGTCGGCAAGGTCGTGGAAGCCGCCGCCGCCCGCGAGGCCGCACGGCGCGCCCGCGAACTGACGCGGCGCAAGGGTGTCCTCGACATCGCGTCGCTTCCCGGCAAGCTCGCCGACTGTTCCGAACGCGATCCGTCGAAATCCGAACTCTTTCTCGTCGAGGGTGACTCGGCAGGTGGTTCCGCCAAGCAGGGCCGCTCGCGCGAAAGCCAGGCCATCCTGCCGCTGCGCGGCAAGATCCTCAATGTGGAGCGCGCCCGCTTCGACCGCATGCTGTCGAGCCAGGAAATCGGCACGCTGATCACCGCGCTCGGTACCTCGATCGGCAAGGACGAGTTCAACGCCGACAAGCTGCGCTATCACAAGATCATCATCATGACGGACGCAGACGTCGACGGCGCGCATATTCGCACCCTGCTTCTGACCTTCTTCTTCCGTCAGATGCCGGAACTGATCGAGCGCGGCCACATCTACATTGCCCAGCCGCCGCTCTATAAGGTCGCGCGCGGCAAGTCCGTACAATACCTCAAGGACGAAAAGGCGCTCGAGGAATATCTCATCACCATGGGCCTTGAGGATGCAGCGCTGACCCTCGGGAATGGCGAAGTCCGCGTCGGGCAGGACCTGCGTGAGGTCATCCAGGACGCCCTGCGCCTGCGCACGCTCCTCGACAACCTGCACTCGCGCTACAATCGCAATGTCGTCGAACAGGCCGCGATCTCCGGTGCGCTCAACCCGGAGCTCACCGACAACCGGGAACGCGCGGAAGCGACGGCCGCCGACGTCGCCAAGCGGCTCGACCTGATCGCCGAGGAGACGGAACGTGGCTGGACCGGGCATGTCACGGAGGAGGGCGGCCTGCGCTTCGAGCGCATGGTGCGTGGCGTCAAGGAAACCGCCAATCTCGATGTCGCGCTGATCGGTTCGGCCGATGCCCGCCATATCGACCAGCTGTACTCGCGCCTGCACGAAATCTACGGCGTGCCTCCGGTGCTCAAGCGCAAGGAAGAGAAGAACGATATCTCCGGTCCGCGCGCGCTGCTGGCATCGATCTTCGCCGTCGGGCGCAAGGGCCTGACGATGCAGCGTTACAAAGGTCTCGGCGAGATGAATGCCGAACAGCTCTGGGAAACGACGCTCGACCCGAACGTCCGCTCGCTGCTGCAGGTGAGGGTCAATGACGCGACCGATGCCGACAGCCTGTTCGCCCGCCTGATGGGCGACGAAGTCGAGCCGCGCCGCGAATTCATCCAGGACAACGCGCTCAGCGTCGCCAACCTCGACATCTGATGATTTCACGTGAATCCGGCTAAGCAGTGATTCACGTGAAACATTTGGTTAACGCGCTGTTTCTCAGTCGCGCGGGAACGAGCCGGCGAAGGCAACCTCGGAGAGGTTTTTGCGGCGGTTCGGCACTTCGCGCGCCTTGAGATGTTCCGGCAGGTCGTCCGGATTGGCGCGCCTGCCGATGGCCACCGCAGCCTCGGCGCGGAAGCCCTCCGGCGCGCCGAGCTCGCTGAAGGCCCGCTCGAAATCGACGCCGCCCATGGCATGGGCAAGATAGCCCGAACGCAAGGCCTGCAACGACAGCATCGCCCAGGCCGCACCGGTGTCGAAGCTATGGCTGCGCAGCGGCTTCGGTTCAGATCCGTCGTCGCGCCGGCTCAGGCTGTCGGAAAACAGGAAGACCAGCGCCGATGTCGATCTCGCCCACACCTGGTTCGATTCATTCAGCAGTCCGAGCAAACGCTCCCAGTCGGGTGAGGTGTTCAGGGTATAGATGAAACGCCAGGGCTGGTAGTTGCTGGCGGAGGGCGCCCAGTGCGCCGCCTCGAGAATGGTCAACAGCGCCGTCTCCTCCATCGCTTCGCCGGTAAAGGCGCGGGGCGACCAGCGATCGAGGAACATCGGATCGATGTCGAATTCGGACGTGCGGCTGTTGCTTGTGGTCATGGTGTTGAGAGCTCCGGAGGGAAGGCGGGGGGACAGGCCTGTGATTCGCGACTGCGACAAGAGTTACATATGAGACGGGGCACGTCTTGCAAGGAGGTCCGCGCGTGCCGGCGACAGGTCGCAGCGGCGCGGGAATGTTAACCAGCTTCGCCGGTGGAACTTTAACGCCTTCGTGCAATTGTCAGTGCACAGAGTATTCTGTTCGATCCCCCGGATATCAGGGGGGCGGGTATAAACAAAGATGTTCCTAATTAACCAAACTCTGCTAGTTTTGAAGATCGACTGGCAACCGCGACACAGCGGAAACGAAAAGGCGGCGAAATTTCATGTTCTACCAGCTCTATGAAATGAACCATGCGGTCATGGCTCCCTTCCGGGCCACGGCCGACGCCATGCGGCTCGCCTACCGCAATCCACTCAATCCCCTGTCCCACACCGTGGTCGGACGCACCATGGCCGCAGGGCTTGAAGTGTTCGAGCGGGTGACGCGCCGCTACGGCAAGCCGGAATTCGGCCTGCCCACGACGACCGTGAACGGCCAGACCGTCGCCGTCCGCGAGGAAATCGTCTGGCAGAAGCCGTTCTGCAACCTGATCCATTTTCACCGCGACCTGCCGGCCGGCACGGCTCCGGGCCCGCGCATCCTGGTCGTCGCGCCGATGTCCGGCCATTATGCGACGCTGCTGCGCGGCACGGTCGAAGCGCTGATGCAGAATGCCGACGTCTACATCACCGACTGGATCGATGCCCGCATGGTCCCGGTGACCGATGGCGGCTTTGATCTCGACGACTACATCGACTATGTGATCGAGATGGTCCGCCATCTCGGCACCGACACCCATCTGGTGGCGGTCTGCCAGCCGTCGGTTCCGGTCCTTGCGGCCGTGGCCGTCATGGAGGCCAATGGCGATCCGCTCGCGCCGGCGTCGATGACGCTGATGGGCGGACCGATCGATACCCGCATCAATCCGACCGCGGTCAACGAGCTGGCCCAGAACAAGCCGCTCGACTGGTTCCGCGACAATGTCATCATGAACGTTCCGTGGCCGCAGCCGGGCTTCATGCGCTCCGTCTATCCGGGCTTCCTGCAATTGTCGGGCTTCATGTCGATGAACCTCGACCGGCACATGATCGCCCACAAGGACTTCTACATGCACCTCGTCAAGAATGACGGGGATTCGGCCGAGAAGCACCGCGATTTCTACGACGAGTATCTGGCGGTGATGGACCTGACCGCGGAGTTCTATCTGCAGACGGTCGATACCGTGTTCATCAAGCATGCGCTGCCGAAGGGCGAGATGATGCATCGCGGCAAGCTGGTCGACACCAAGGCGATCCGCAATGTGGGCCTGCTGACCGTCGAAGGCGAGAACGACGACATTTCCGGCGTCGGCCAGACCCGCGCGGCGCAGACCATCTGCCCGAACATTCCCGACGACAAGCGCATGCACTATCTGCAGCCGGATGTCGGACACTATGGCGTGTTCAACGGCTCGCGCTTCCGCAAGGAAATCGCGCCGCGCATCATCGCCTTTGCCAACCAGCAGAGTCGCGGCGTGAAGCCGAGCCCGGTCAAGCGGGTCATTAAGGGCGGCAAGTCCGCCTGAACCACGCACGTTTTTCGTGAGGGTTTCAGTACATTAGCCGATTGCGAAAACGCTCTCCTTGAACGCAAGGGGGGCGTTTCCCACATCGATTTCATCGGATGGCATAGCGCCACCGACGAAAGCGAGGGTAATCGATGATGAACCAGTCAGCATTGCTTCGGCCGGATTGGACGCCGGCGACCGTTGCCTTGATGGTGCTCGGCTTCATGGTGTTCTGGCCTCTCGGCCTGGCCATGTTGGCCTATATTGTCTTTGGCGATCGGTTCCGTTCCTTCAAGCAGAGCGCCAACCAGACGGCCGACGGCCTGTTCAGCAAATGCCGCAGCGGTGGATTCCGCGGTGCGCATTTCACCACCGGCAATGTGGCCTTCGACGATTGGCGCAAGGCCGAACTCGACCGCCTGGAAGAGGAACGCCGCAAGCTCGACGAGATGCGCGCCGACTTCGACCGGTATGCACGCGAGCTGCGCCGCGCCAAGGATCAGGAAGAATTCGACCGCTTCATGCGCGACCGTGCCGCGGAGCGTCGCAACGGCGACGTGACCTCCGGCGCCTCGGGCGTCTGATCTGTCGCAGTGCAATCGGCCGGCACCTCGTGTGCCGGCTTTTTCATGCGCGTTACCGGCGAATCGGCTAAGACGAGACCCATGTTTTCCTTCCTGCAGAAGACCGCCCGGGCAAAGGCGCCGGCAACGTCCAGCCGCCTTCTGGCGGTGAGCGGCCGCGAGATGCCGCTGGTGATCCGCAGCAATCCGCGCGCCACGCGCATCACGCTGCGCATCGAACCGGGCGGCCGGGGTCTGAAAATGACCGTTCCGCCGGGTCTCCGGGAACGCGAGATCGCCGATTTCCTCGAACGCCATCGCGGCTGGCTCGAAGTCAAGCTGGCGAAGTTTTCCTCCGATACGCGGCTGGCCGACGGCGGCGAAGTCCTGCTGCGTGGCGTATCCCATCGCATCATTCATTCCGGCCGGCTGCGCGGGCTGACCGAAGCCATCGATTCGGAAATAGGCCCGGTTCTGAGCGTCAGCGGCATGGAAGAACATCTCGGTCGACGGATCGGCGATTTCCTCAAGAAAGAGGCGCGGCGCGACCTGGAGGTTCTGGTTGCCAGCCATGCCAAGGCCGTTGGACGGCCGTACAAGTCGCTGACCATGAAGGATACCCGCAGCCGCTGGGGTTCCTGTTCCTGGGACGGGGCGTTGAGTTTCTCCTGGCGCATCGTCATGGCGCCGCCCCCGGTGATCGACTACCTCGCCGCCCATGAGGTTGCCCATCTGCGGGAGATGAACCACGGGCCGGCCTTCTGGGCGCTGTGCCGCGATCTCTGCCCGCACATGGAGACCGCCAAGACCTGGCTGAAGCGGCACGGCACGAAGCTCCACGCCATCGACTTCGATTGAAGTCGTCAGGCTGAACTGCCACCGTCGCAAATTGGCTCGACTCTTTTGCGTTTTCGTGCGACTTCCGCTGCCATGAGACCCGATATCAAGATCTGCGGATTGAAGACGCCGGAGGCGGTGGATCGTGCCGTCGAGCGGGGCGCGACGCATGTCGGCTTCATTTTCTTCGGCAAGAGCCCGCGCAATATCGAACCGGACCTCGCTGGCATTCTCGCTGATCGGGTGAGGGGACGGGCCAAGATAGTCGCCGTCACCGTCGATGCCGACAATGACGATCTCGACGAGATCATCGCGCTGGTGCGGCCGGACATCCTGCAATTCCACGGCGCGGAGAGCCCGCAGCGCGTGCTGACCATCAAGGCCGTGACCGGCCTGCCGGTGATGAAGGCATTTTCCATTCGCGAGCCCGATGACCTGAAGCGCATCGAGCCCTATATCGGTATTGCCGACCGGTTCCTGTTCGATGCCAAGCCGCCGGCCGGGTCCGATTTGCCGGGTGGCAACGGGGTGTCGTTCGACTGGCGCGTCCTGCGTACGCTTGACGCCGATGTCGATTACATGCTTTCCGGTGGGCTCAACAAGGACAATATTGCCGATGCGCTGCGGGAAACAGGCGCGCGCGGCATCGATGTGTCGTCCGGGGTGGAGAGTGCACCGGGCGTCAAGGATCTGGACAAGATGGACGAGTTTTTCGCGGCAGTCGAACGGGCTTCGGTTCGCGAGCCGGTTTCAGGGAGCGCACAGTGAACGAGACACCGAGACCCAATTCCTTCCGTGAAGGACCCGACGAGGACGGCCTGTTCGGCATCTTCGGCGGCCGTTTCGTCGCCGAGACCCTGATGCCGCTGATCCTCGACCTGCAGGCCGAGTGGGAAAAGGCGAAGACCGATGCGGAATTCCAGGCCGAGCTCGCGCATCTCAACACGCATTATACCGGCCGTCCGAGCCCGCTCTATTTCGCCGAACGGCTGACCGAAGAACTGGGCGGCGCGAAGATCTACTTCAAGCGCGACGAGCTAAACCACACCGGCAGCCACAAGATCAACAACTGCCTGGGTCAGATCCTGCTGGCCAAGCGCATGGGCAAGACCCGCATCATCGCCGAGACCGGCGCCGGCCAGCACGGGGTCGCCTCGGCGACCGTTGCTGCGCGCTTCGGCATCCCCTGCGTCGTTTACATGGGCGCGACCGACGTGGAGCGCCAGGCGCCGAACGTCTTCCGCATGAAGCTTCTCGGCGCCGAAGTGCGGCCAGTCACCTCCGGCCACGGCACGCTGAAGGACGCGATGAA